>NZ_CP089976.1:0-1200000 GCF_022701215.1 Moraxella nasovis
TTGGTATGCTGTTTTGCAATAACAAACACCACCCACGCTGACCTACCCCTAACTGTTGATGATATTTTGGCGGATAAAAATCGTTTTAAATTAGATACCGACATCAGCTATTATAATCATCATAAGACTTTTGCCAGTACGCAAGGCTTTGAGACGGTAGATTTGGGCAATGGTCGCTCTATCGTTATGCCAGTTTTGGGCGATAGCCACACCAACACAGACAGTCTGATAGCAGGAGTGGGTTTGCGTTATGGGGTGGGTGATAAATTTGAGATGGGTGTCAAAGGCACAGGGCTATATCGCAATCAACGCTTTCAAAATGGTAGTACGCTTGCCGACACACATAACTCTGATTTGCAAGACATCAGCCTAAGCACGCAGTATCAATTAACAAATAATCACAAATCTTTGCCAAACAGTCTGTTATTTGGCGAATTGTCGGTGTATGACAAGACAGCAGGCTTTAAGCCCAAACATGGAGCGTCTGCTTTGATTGGTGGTACAGTCTATACCATCAATGACCCCATTGTGCTAAGTTTGACTGGTACTTATCAATATCAAGGTGGGCGTGAATTGACAGGTGGCGGACGTGTGGCGTTGGGTGATACCGCTATGCTAAACGGTTCGGTAGGCTTTGCGGTCAATCCTGATATCACGCTAACTGGGGGCGTGGGTGTACGACACAAATGGGCGGATAAAACTGATAATAAACTTGAAAACAATAGCACTCAAACCACGCTCAATCTAGGGCTTGCCTATGCCCTAAGTGCCAGAAGCAATCTGACTGCCAACGTTCGCACACCCATTTCAGGCAGTGGTGGCAGTACGCTGTCGGTTGGTTTGTCCACCAAATTGGGTCAATTGCCACCACCTTTATCACAAAAATACCGACAAACACAATGAAAACTACCTTAACACTTGGCTTGTTTTTATTGATGATGTCTGCCAATGCAGATTGGTATTATCCCACCCAAACTCTCGGCACTAAATCTACCTTTAAACATCAAAGAGACCATAAAATCACCAAGCAAGACGTGGATTATTCTTGCGGAGCATCATCTTTATCAACCATTTTGACTTACTTTTATCAAACGCCCAAAACAGAACGGCAGATTTTGGACGATATGGCATTGGACAATGTGATGGCTTCATTTTTGGATTTGGCAAAGGTTAGTCAAAAGTATGGTTTTGCTACTCGTGGGGTGATGATGGATTATGACACACTGACTAAGCTTAAAATCCCTGCTGTGGTGTATGTTAATCATAAGCGTAGCGATCATTTTAGTGTGGTGCGAGCCATTGATAAAAATAACGTGTATTTGGCAGATTCTAGTTGGGGCAATCGCACCTTGACAAGAAGGCAATTTGAAAAAATATGGCTCACTGCCCAAGACCACACAAAAGGTAAGGTATTGCTGATTTTGCCCAATCATGACACGCAAAGGCGATTAAGTGATCACACATTCACTGCCATTACTGACACCCAAACGCTACTTAGAACAAGCCCCTCGTTATTTCGCACGTTTTTGTGATGAGTGTAAGTTGGAACTTATGGCAGATGATGCACTGTAATATGTTACAAAATTAATCTAACTTATTATAAAATAAGCAAAAAATTCATTTAAAACTAATTGAATTTTCATTGCTTAACAGTGGGGGATAAGGCACTTTATCTGCATGCTTAATTGGTTATTTAATTTGTTATTTATAAAAGGGGTTAAACTTAAGCTGGCTTGATAAAAGGGGTTAAACTTAAGCTGGCTTGCCCCTTATAAAATCATAACTAATAGTGATTTATTAACAACTTCTTTGTTGAGAGTTTGAACTAAAGCAGAAAGTAACAGGTGCTTTTGTCACCAAGATCATCAAATGGTTTGGGGCGTAGAGACAAATTTTCAATGTGCATTTTGCAAAAAAGTTGGGATTTGAACTAGATTAAGTTCAAATCCCACACCATTCCCTAAGCACTTTAAGCTGATGAGAGGCGGTCCATAGTTAAATCTAAACTTCCGTCTTTTCCTAGGAATTTTGAAAGAAATATAAATGCCATTGAGAGAATGAAAGAATATTTTTTTGGATTTTTCAGGAATTGAAAACGCTAATAATAAAATACATATTGATGATTATGTAGATAAAAATATATTTGAACAATCCTTTTTATTCTTATATTTTTCAAAATATATTGGATAAATGAATTTCCTAGCACTCCTTGTGTTATTTGTATGAGCTTTCAAGAAGATGAAGTGGGTGCTTTTTCAACATTTTCCTTTCATAAATGTAGAGATAATGAGTATGTTGATGACATAGATAACTTAGAAGATTATTCTCAGCCGATTTATTTAGAAATGATTAAGCCCAATTCAAGCAAAAGCAATCAAAAGCTTTTTAAGTAGAGCTAAAAAAAAATTGTTTGGCAAATAACATAAAAATACTGCACAAAGATGCAACAGAGAGGTATTAATCTTAAATTCCTAAATCAAAGAAAATTACCATAGGAGTCATTGATGGAAAAATTATCAAAATTGAAAATAAATAAATCTTTAAATTTAAGTGCGATTAACTTTAATAGATTTAGTAGTAGCAAAGGTTGGATTGGCTATTTTAAAGTCACTGACTTATCGGATGAAAATGCTATAAAAAATTCATCTAAAATAATGAGAGAATATTTTAATATTGATGATTTTTTTTATGATAAGTGCTTTATCTTATGAAAATTCTGCCGATATTTTGGAATTTGATAATTTTGAAATGTATGGAGATGTGTACAAAAAAGCAATTGAATACAGCTTTTTACAAAAATATGATGGGCTATTTATTGATTGCATAGAAAAGGAAATACCACTTCCATTAGAATTATTAAGACTTGATTTTGATAGCGATGTAATTTTGGATTTTTGTGAAGTTTTGATGAATTATTATTTTACCCCCTGTTATTGGTCAAGTGTGTTTTTTAATCAATAAAAAACTTAACATTGCTTTATATCCACATGATGATATTGGCTATGGCTGTATTTCATTGGATAATTAAACTCATAGCAAAGAAGTTTTATATGATTTTTTAAAATTTTGTGATAATAATGCGAATTTTAGATCTGTTTTTTGATGGGTGTAACATGGAGTAATGACATAGTCTAAATAAGCAAGCTACCTTAAAATACCCAAATAGCAATTTTGGTAAAATGTGGATGGCGCAAATTAAGGAATGTAACAAATGTCATCTGTTATCATTAGTATATTGAAGCAAAATAGAATGATTGGATATCAAAAGGATAGACCAATATATCAAGCTATTGATAGTCAAGTTGGTTCAAAAACTGGGGCTGTCTTAGATGTTTTTGGTGCAAAAGAAGCTATAGACAATCAGATTTTAGACCAAATTAACAATGGTGCGCAAGTGATAGCATGAATAATTTAAAAAATGAAAAAATATTGACGCTGTCGATGATTGTTATTAATTTTATTTTATCAATAACCGCATCTATTGATATGAAAGAACCATACTTTTTTAATTTCAAAAAAAATAATTATTTGTTTTATTGGTTTGGTTGTATTTTCATATCCTATAAAAGATTTTATTTTTGGTAAACAATTTTTATCATATACAACCATTAAAAAGAATGATTCTAAGTTCACTAGGACTTCTGGGTTGGTGTGGTGTTGTATTATGTATATATCTATTTTATATGCATGTTTTAAAATTGTAATTTATTAGGCTATAGACTAGCAAAAAACTGATGGGTCAGAAACAAGATATAAAAGCAAAAGGGGCTGTATTAGATTAGCCTTAAATCCTGTACCATTTTCCAGGTGCTTTAAGCCAATTACAGCTAAGCCTAGTCAAAACGAAACTTTCGTCTTTAAAATGTTATAGTCATTGACAAACATTCTAACATCATATTTCTTATCAAAAAAGGAAAATAGCTATGGCAATTAATTTAAGCTGTTACACCACAAGAGATATTAATGAAGTTTTGGAAATTAATAAAAAAATCTCTAAAATGGTAAAGCAACAAAATCATTAGAACATTTGATAAAAATGGTGAATAAGAAATGAATATACTGACATTATATATCTCAAAAAATAATCAAGATTGCTTTGAGGAATTTTTAATGATTTTTTGTGAGAAAATAAATAATATTTTTTATTACAATGATTTTTATATCGATGTTAATGAATACATCTTGAATGAATTGGATTATGATGAAATTATAAATATTAAAAACCATATTAATGATTTTATCGCTTATTCAATTGTTTGGAATAATCTACATTCACTATATGATTTATTAAAAAAAATAAACTTAGATATAAGTTTTTTGATTGATAATGATAACGAAGGAGTCATTAAAAATGATGATTTTATTTCAATGAGTCTTGATGATTTTGCCAAATGGGTTAGATTTTAGAGATGATTTAGACGGCACTTGAACAAAGAAAAGCCAAAAAATAGAAAACAACCTACGCCTATTTGATGGTATCACATCTGCCCTATATGCACCGAACGGCAATGGCATCACAGGCGACATCACAAGAGCATTAAACCCAGAACTTTCCTATCAAATCGGACAACACTTTAAACAAAATAACACCGAAGGTACTGCCCCACACATTTTATCCCATGCCCTACTAGGAGCTACCACAAGCTATGCGACAGGTAATAATGTAGCACTAGGAGCATTCAATGGAGCAACCAGTGAAAAAGTCGCCCCTGCCTTATCCAAAATCTTATATGACAAAAACCAACCTAGTAAGCTCACCCAAGAACAAAAAGACACCATCACAAGCATCATAAGACTAGGTACAGTTGCTACTGCTTACACCACCACAGGCGATGTGGCAGAAGCAGTAAATGCAAGTGAAGTGGGGAAAGTGAGATTGGGAAAGTGAGATTGGGAAAGTGAGATTGGGAAAGTGAGATTGGGAAAGTGAGATTGGGAAAGTGAGATTGGGAAAGTGGGGGTGGAGAATAATGGGGGTGCAAACCCTGTGCAAAAAGGTAGAGCCTTAAATGCTCGTGCGTGCAGGAATGGGGATGTTAATGCTTGCAAAGTAAGAACCCTTGGTGACATCATTAAGGAAAATAAAAAAATATATACTGATTGGTACAAGCTTATTGCCAGTTATAGGAGACATACAGGGATTTGCCGAAGCTGAGACGGCTAGGGATTATATTTTTGCGACCATTGGAGTTATACCTGGGGCAGGAGATGTTGTACAAAAAGGTAGAGCTGCCAAGATAGCATACGATACAGCCAAAACTAGAAATGACGTAAATGGCATGAAAAAAGCCATGCAAGAGGGCGTTGATGCTTTACGAGAAGCTGATGCTCAAAAACTACCCAACACACCCACTGTTAGCCAGCCTATGACTGGTGGGCAAGCTCAAAGACAAGTGCAAAATGGACAAGCAGTGCCTATTGGATATACTAGAGATAGACAAGGAAGACTACGTGATGGTCGAGGAAGATATGTTAGTGATATTAATAATCCAAGAGTAGGTACAAATCTTTCTCGTCCTGACTTAAGGGTTGGTTTAAAAAGTCAAGTGATGGCAAATTACGAAATACTGCCAAATGGGGCTTATCGTCATAGAGTCACTCGACAAATAGTTCAACCCCCCCCCCATTGATTACGGTCATGCCTATGGTCGTGAACATAGGCGTTTGGTTTTAGCAGCACAACAAACCAATCTAACTCAAGCCCAATTTAATGATTTTGTTAATTCTCGTCCTGATTATTTTAGGCTTGAGAACAGAGCAGACAATCAAAGTCATCGCTATGAAAAACCTGGGAATGGTGAGTTAGAAGAAATAATTAAACACATTAATGAATTTAAGCAACAAAGAGGTATTAAATAATGGCTTATGATATGAGTGGTGTAGAGATTTTAGAGGCTTTACATGAAGGTGATTTTAAAAAATTAGAGTATCTTTTAAAAAAATACCCCCATAGAACTTTATTAGACATATCTAAAGAAATGAAAAGGAATTGGCTCCACAAAGTCGCCGATTCAATGAATGCCAATGAACCACCACTTATTACAATTAATTATCTCATTGATTTAGGTATCGACATCAACGCCCAAGACATCTACGGTATGACCCCCTTGCACTACGCCATGCGTAGTCGTAATGCCGAAGTTGCTATTACTCTACTTGAAGCAGGAGCAGACCCAAATATTCCTAATATTAACGATTTAAGACCTTTATCAATGGTTGGTTACACCAAGGATAGATTGGATGTTTTAGAGCTGATGTTAAAAAAGGGTGGTAATGTTTTTAATATCATAAATGGTAATGAAACAATTTTGGAGAGTTGGTTGCCCAGTGATTACGCCGAACAATGGGAAAAAGATATTTATGAAATAATGAAACAATACTCTTGATAAATAGTTCTGGATATGGAGCGATTAAAACCATTGACGATAGAGCGAATTACTTTGGGGCGATGTACGGATATACAGGACAACCTTGGTTTAGAGAGGCTGAAAAAGTTTCAAGGAATGGTTTAAGTGGGTATAAGTATTCCTTTGGGAATGGGATATCAGATGCAGTGGGTCCACCATTAAATAAATGGAGAGATGAGGCAGGTGCGGTAATTATGAAAAATGCAAAATCAGAGTTTCAATATATTTATCAAAATTACCGCAATGAAACCAATAGTTGGAGTTACAGAAGATTGGTTAAGGAGCAAAAAGACCCGAAATTGCAGGCAGTGCATGAGAAATGGTATAAGCAATGGAATATAGTCGTTCAAAAAATTGCTGACAAAGAGGCAGGTGGAAAACTATTAAACCCCTACCATAGAATTGATAAGGGGTGCAAAGGTATGCCTGAAGTGGCGGAGTGTAAAATAAAATGATTCCTTTTGGTTTTACTTGGACTTACATTATTTGGATGCTATGGATTTTTTTCGGACAAATTATTGTTTGTATTATTTATTTTATATTGTCTTTATATTTGATTTTTAGTAAAAAATTATTTTTAGTAAAAAACTTTAATAAAATTATCTATTTTACTGGTCCTTGTTGTTTATTAATCCTAAGCTTACTGTGTATTAATCATTCTGACCTATTAATCTCAATCAGCAATACAGATCTAAAAGAGATATTATTTCAATTGGGAGTCTGGGGTTCAACTCTACCATTTGTTATTATTTGGATGTGCTACCAATATTATGGGAAAAAATCTCATAAACTTGAAATGTTTTTTTACATTATTAGCTGTATTTTTATTTTGTTGTCCAGCATTATATTTGTATCTTTGATCTGATAAGGTCAATTGTCCATCCAAACAATGCCTAGAAATACAGGTCAACAAAGCAGTGTTGGAAAGTCTGTTAATGCCGCAGGTGATGAGGGTGGGCATCTAATTGCTAGCGCACTCGGCGGTTCAGGTGATAGAATCAACCTAGTACCCCAAGCACAAACACTTAATAGAAGCGACTGGAAGAAGATGGAAAATGAACTCGTAAGAGAGCTAAAAGCAGGTAAAAAAGTGACTATCAAGATAGATGTGAGCTATCCAGCGACATCTACAAGACCAAATAGGTTTTACGTTACCGCAACCATCAGTCATAATGGAGAAACAGAAGTGAGAAGATTCCCTTTTTCACAATAAACTTTTGGAGGAGTTATCTATGGAAAGTACACTAGGTGCAATTTATCAAAAAATAGCTAGTGATTTATTGAATTGCAATGTTAATCAAAAGTGGGACAAGTTGGTTTTAACATCAGATATTTTAAAACATAATGCCAGCTCTATCACATTTTGCGAATACCACAAAAATATAGCAAGCGATGTGGATATTGAATTTGATACAATTTTTTCTATTAATGATTCGCTTGTTGAGTTAAGAGATGTTTTGCTAGATGGACTCGGTCATCGCATATGGGGGCTTGTTTTTACTCTATATCCCGATGGAAAATTTGAAATAGAATACGATTACAATAAGCCTGAAGATTATGAAGAAACAGATGGCATTATCACGGCTGAAGAAATAAGTGACAGTCTGCAAAATCTATTTAAATAGCTATAAAATCAACCAAGTCTAAAGGTAAAATTTATTTTTAAAATACAATTGTATGGGCTTGGTTAACGATAGGATAACCACCATGCCCCACCCAAACCCCCCTTACCACAGCACTCACTACAGCTTTACTGTTAAGCTGCGGTGCTGCATGGGCGAATGGGTCTTTGATTGTTGGTGGCACCACTCCAAACGCCAACCACCTGCAAGTCACCCATCAATCAGGCATCCAAGCCAATACATCAACACTCACCGTAGACGGCAAAGGTATCTTTACAGGTGGTTATCTGCTTACCACAGATGAACAAGGCAACCAAACTAACTTTAAAGGTGGCATTATCACCCAAGATATGCAAAACCACCTTACCTATGACGGCAGTGCAAATAGCATCGGCATCGCAGTCAGTGGCAAAGGCATCTCACCAACAAGCCTAGGCTATGGTATAATAGACCCCACTCATCAAACCAGCACTACCTACTCTGCTGTAACAGGACAAGCAGGGCAGGCTCATGCCACCATCAAAGACAAAGACAGTCTTAATCAAACGCTACAAAACAGCTTTGATGAACAAGCATTTAATAGGGAGCTTGGGCTACAAACTCAAATCAGTACAGAGTTTGGTAGGCAAGCTCCGAGGGTGGTGGCACAGTTTAGTCAAAACCAAATCAATAATATCCTAGAGCAACTTAATGACCCTAATTTAAGTCAAGATCAAGCAGAACAAATTCTTGATGAAGCCAAAAAATGGGATGAGGGTGGGATTTATAGTGTGGCACTGCATACTGCTATGGGTGCATTGGGTACAGGCTCTACTGAGGGAGCATTAGCAACAGGAACTGTAGCAACAATCGCTCCTAACATCCAAAAATTAGAAGATTATTTAACAAAACAACTGACCAAAGACAGCTCAAAAGAACAAGCAGACAAAGCCAGACAAACCGCCAAAGGCTTAATTTCTTTTGTCATGCTTGCCACAGGTCAAACAGCAGGACTTGACCCATCTAGTACCATGATGGCAACGAATGTGGAGATGAATAATCGGCAGTTGCATGGGCAAGAAAAGCAACTCGCCAGAGTTTTAGTTCAAAAAGCCAAACAAAAAGGGTTAAAAAGATCTGATGGTCAGTCTTATACACTTCAAGACATTGAAGATGCCTTACGCTGGGCAAATAGCGGTAAGTATAAAGAGCGTTATGACAGTAATTCAAATGTAGCTATAAACAAATACAATGTGGCAAATGCCAACAAATTACTTTATGACAATGCCATAGGTGATGATTATAAAAAAGATGGGAAAAGATTGTGGAAAAGTTACTCTCAAGATGGTGTAACTGTCATGCGTCAGAACTTTAATAATATTAAAAAACCTGACACAGAACTTATCAACCTTATCCAAAAACAAACCCCAAGTTATCAGTACACTTGGAACAAAGAACACATCAAAGGTTATCAAGCACCACCGAAAATCACAACGCCCAGAAAAGTAGTTAAGGCACCAATTTATCCGCAGAGTGCTATGGATAGAAAAAATGCGACTATTAAGAGAAGTGGGGTTGATTTAAGTAGTTCTGCTAACATACAGGCAAAGTCTGATAAGATAATGAATGAAAAAGTCATGCCTGTTGTGCAAGTTGGAATTGGTGCTACCGAAGTGGTTGCAGGTAGTGCAATGTGTACTACTGCATTAGGCTGTACAGCTGGCGTTGCCTTAATTACTAATGGTGTAGACAACGTAGCAACAGGTGGTTATAATTATGGCAAATCATTTAGCCAACAAACAAACTCAGTAGCACTTACCAAAGGGGTAGGGCTGTCTGAAAATACTGCTGCTAATGTTAAATTAGGGGTGGATTTGGCTTCGGGAGTTGGAGCGGGTAAAGCTGTTACTAAGACAGTTGGCAAAAGTACAGTAAGCAAAGTAGATGTTTCTAATAACCAAAGATTGCCTGATGTGTATGGTGATGGGGATTTGGGTAGTGTATTGGATGTGCCACCATATACTATAAGACAAGATAATAATTTTTATTCTGAAATTAATGAAAGAGGAAATCCTAAAGCTTATCTTGACAAAAATGGAAATCTCGTTCCAGCAAATGTAAATGGTAGGGGAACTATACAAACACATATTAGAGGTAGTAACCCTAGTGAAACACCTTATATATCTACAATTGATCCAAGCATTGTAGTTTCACCTAAAAAATATGCTAAACAACAAATTATAATTGATACTCAAAATTTACAAAAGGATATAGATAATGGTGTTGTTAAAGATATTGAAATTGTTACCCCAAAGCAAATTATTTCTGAGTTGCAAGATAAAATAAATAAGGCACAAAATAGATATGATAAGAACCCATCTAATAAGAATCGCAATAGCCTAGATAGGGCAAAATCTGATTTAAAAAATGCGATGAGAGATGGAGAGTGTCTAATTAAAGGTATCGTCCCTTGTAATTATATTAAAAAAAAGTAAGGTTTTTTTTATGAGCTCAAAAGAAATTGATGATTTATTATATGGCATACCAACCACAGTGGACTACACTGATCTGCCAGAGGAGTTAGATGAAGAGGACATTCCATCAGAAAGAATCGATGGTTTATTAAATATAATAAATAAAGAGATGGATATTTATTTATTATTCAGAGCATCTTTCCTTTTAAACTCTTGGGGTATTGATGAGGGTTTTAATAAAATGACGGAGCTTTTATTTAGTGATAAAATTTCTTATTTGATAATAAATAATTTAAAATCATTAGATGATACATATAAGCATGCTTTATCGTCTTATATTAGTTATTGGGCAGTAAATTCCGATCATGGAAATGGTGAAAAAGCGAGAAAAAAAATATATCAACCAATAAAGATTATTATTGACAAGGCTAACATTCAGCCATTTCAAATAAATTCTTTATTTTGGGTGATTAAGAAAGAAGGATTTTATGAATATATTCCTTTATTAAAGCAACATTTAACAAAATTGTTAAGATACCACATGAATATGTATTGGGAAATACATGACTTATCAAAATTTTTATTGGATTTAGGATTTTCTGAATTTATTAATAAAATTTTTTACCAAAATAATAAGGGGCTATCTGATTATGGTTTATAAGTATATTTAAAACAAGGCAAAGTAAATAAATATGGTGGCACTAGTAGTTATTCATTTTTTAGAACTCTTTGATGTATCCACAGATAGTAGGGCTTTATCTCCATAAACCAGTTTGAGTATCAAAGATAAATATACTTTACATTATTAATATCCTACACCGCCTTTTCCAACATAAATCAAGGCAAAAAAAACAAGACGGTAATTTATTAAAATGTATCAAAAAAAAAAATTGGAGATAGTAATGACCAAATATGTACACATTAAGAGATTTTCTTCCTGATTTGGTACAGTGCAAGAAGATGATTTACTCTACTTCTTATCAGAAGAAGATTATGACACCTATTATAATTGTGATTTAAAAACCACCACCAAACAAAATCAGGCTTCATCAAAGGCAGTGGGGTAAGTATTACCATCGGTTCTCAAACAACCGACAACCAAAACAGCACCATTGGCACCAATGATGGCAATGTGGTTTTGAGTGCAGGGGGTGATTATCGGCAAATAGGCAGTCATGTCAGTGCTTATATGGGGTCTGATACAGGCAAAGGGATAAAAGATAAAAAGCGTGGCAATGTCATCATTGATGCCAAAAATATTGATGTCATCAACAATATAACGACAAAAGACACCACCGAAAGCACTTACTTTAAACAAAAAGGGCTTACTGTCAGTGCTTCTAATAGCTTGGTAGATGGTGCCAAAGGCGTACAAAACATGGTAGAAGCTGGCAAGGAGGTGCAATCAGACAGGGCTCGTGCCATGGCCGCTCTAAGTGCTGTCAGCAAAGTCCTTTGCTTTTTTAAATTGTTTGCGTGATTTAGCATGAGTTTTATTGATGGCTTGAATGGTTTGAGAATGTAAACCAAGTAATTCACCACTGCCTTTGGTGTAAATAGCTACTAACATCAACTAAGCTTACAGGCAGTAAACTGAAGCTCTCTGTGATGCTGGGTGGTGTGTTAGGCTTACACATTGCACTAAAAATTAAGAACCGCTAAATTTTTGATAATTTAGTGGCTCTTTGGGATTTGATAACAGGTTTATTAAATCAAGTGCTTGGGATGTCTTTAATGGCGTAACACAAGCGCTTGGGGTAGTTTGATAGCTCTGTGAAGCCGTATTTTTCATAAAAGCGTTGAGCGTTTTCATCTTTTGCGCCTCATCATTTCTGATAGTCGTTTGGCGGTTTGCATAGCATGTAAAAGTAAATCAGCACCCAATCCTTGCCCTTTGCATGCTTTATCAACTGCAAGCCTTCCAAGTAGTACGCACAGAATAGGGCTGTGGGGGCTTTGACGTTTCAATCTCTCACTATCATCGCGTTGTATGATATGGCACGCTGATAAGGTGTAAAAACCTGTCAGGCGGTTATTGTCTATTGCGCCATAAATAACCGTTTCATGACGTTTTAAAAGTTGGCTCGCCTGCTGTTTGATAAAACGATTTAATGGTAGGACACCGCAATCAAAAGTTGTCTTATCGTGGTTTCGGGTGAGCTTAGTTATCAACACGCACAAAACCCCTAATTGTGTACAATTATAAGAAATACGACAAACAAAGTCCAATGATTGTTTAAAAGTAAAACTGCTTGTAATAGTAAATTGACGAAGGATTCAACAAAAAAAATCTAGCATAAGAAAGTGTCGTTGGACTAATCGGTTTGATGTTTTTTGTCTTGCGCCTTCTTGGCGAACTATTCGGAAATTCCGAGTAGTTAAGCTCATTTATTATCAACAATTTTCAACATACCATTGCTCGCATAGCTCTTCGGCTTGATCCACCAACTCCTGTAGAATGCCATTAGCATCGAGTCCCGCTTCATCCAAAAACCCCCAGGCTTTACCACTTTGTTCTTCTGCACCAAAGCGACTGGCAAAAGTCATATCAAAACCATTGTATGCTTATGTTATTTTCGCGGTCATCATTTTGCAGTTCAATATAGAATTGCTTGGTTTTGCTACCATCATTGATTGCGACATCAAAATAGACACAAAAGCCGTCCACTCCTATCTTTGTGGGATAGTTACAGCCTTGGCCATAGATTTCTACGACTTCTGCTAAGGTGTCTACGATATTGGTAGAAAGTATTTTAAGGGGTTTGTGTGCCATTCTTGGTCTCTGATGTTTTTACATGCTATTAAGTATAGGGGTTGTTGTTTGAGTCTTTAAATCTCAAAACATTCGCTAATTTGCGATAGTTTTGAGACAAAAAGGTCATCTAGATGGTCAGATAATGCTTGATGGAATTCATCTAAATTAAACCAATCTTCAAGTTTTGATATATTGGGCAATACGTCCCAATTAGGGCGGTATTCTGCTATTATGTGTGAGCGATGTTCATCTAATAGCTCTCTGACATTATCGCCTGGTTTTAAATCATTGACAAACTGCACCGCTGCTATGGCAATCAAGTCATAAATTTGCTGGGAATTATCAAGTACATATTTTGCAACACGTTGCTTGGTGTTGAGCTCATATGTATCAACAAAATGCTTGATTTTTTTCAGCATTGTCATGAACAATATTGCAAAAATCATCATCAAGCCATACGCAGTTCTGCCAATTTAGGTCTTTAATAAGAACTGCAATGTCAAAATCATCACTTTGTAATTCCAAAGTATCCACAATCAACTGTTTTAGTAGGGGGTGTGACTCTTTTGCCGCATCTACTGCCATTTCAACAAAACCCAATTCATTTAAATTTTTGGCGGTGTAAGGTAATTCTGCATTTATGTATAGTTCAAAGAAAGGCTCTTGTTTTTTGTAACCAAGTTTAACCGTCTGTCTAACAAGAAATTGCAAGCCTGGCTCATAGTCATGATAAGCAAGTTCCATGTCCCAATCATATTTTTTAAGCTCATCGGTAAACTCATCATCAAGACCACCAGTAAGAAAGTCTCGTAATGTGGCACTCATACACCACCGACCAAAGCCGACAAAAGGATAGCTTATTCCGTCTTGGAGACCGTCTTTGAACTGTGATTTTTCAACCCAAAAACCATAAATGAAAGAATGTTGGTTTTCATCTAACCAAGTAAAAACTTTGGTTAGAGTTTCAAGAATTTGGGGGTTTTGTGTGGTTATGATTAAAGAACCATAAGCGTCGCTGATATTAGCCATTTGTTATCTCCTGTTTAACGTTGATTAGATATATATAGAATAAAACAAGAGAAGAATAAACAAAAAGCAATAATATCTAACATAACCTAACAGCCGTTAGGCTAAGTAAATTATCATTCACGCCCGCATTCAGCTTTGTTAAAATCATCGTTACTTAGTAACGATTTTAATATCTGTGCTGCCAAGCCTTCGCTGACAGTCTAGGCGGTGGGTGTGGCTTGCTTCTTATCTAATCAACCGCCCAAGCCACAAGGAGTAATCAGTTTTCTGTTCCAGATACCCAGTTCTCCACAGCCAAATCAAAACCTTCAAAATCTCGTTCGTTATTAGTAACCAGCGTAAGATTTTGGCTGATAGCATGGCTGGCAATGAGCGTATCAAAACTAGCCTTGTGTTTTTTGCTTTGCATTATTTTACCAAAAATAACCGCCGCCTTGTCATCAAAGGGCAAAATAGTTATCATGCTTTGTAAGCGGTCAAAGATGGATTGTGATTGATGGATATTTAGTCCACGTTGCAACTCTGCCCATGTGATTGCACTTATGGCGACTTCACCAACAAAACAACGGCTAAAATGCTCAACCACTGATGGCGGGGTATGTTTCATTAAATAAATGCATATGTTGGTGTCAAGCAAATACTTAGGTTGTATTACCATTGGCACTCATTCTCCACAAGTTCGGCACGCTCAATATCTGCACCGATTTGACGGAGTAAGTGGGGCACTTCGCCCAAAGTTTTAACCGGTTCAATGATGACACAGCCATTCTCTTTGCGTAGAGAGACAGGGGTGTTTGCTCCAAAAGCCAGTGCTTTTGGTAAACGTACCGCTTGGCTGTTGCCAGAGACAAAAGGGATGGTAACAATCATTGTTAAGCTCCAAACTATGTATATCTTTAAGTATATACATAAAGATATACAAAGTCAATGATTTTGCAATTTCACCACAAAAACCAGACTAGCTTTGTGAAGAACGGTAATTATTCATGGCGGAGGTAAATGCACTCTCAATCTCAGAAAAAAGCCATGTAGTCAAATGCACAACCGCAGATGGCTTCAATTGCAATGACCGTTAGGCTTACCACTATACAAATAATCAGCTTGCATTTCTAATCTATGTTATATTTTTTAATAACTTTTGATTATTGTTTTTCGTTGTTTACTAATAGTTGAGTTATCAAACTTTTACTTGATAACTCAAAAAACCACTACATAAGCCATTAAAACTTATGTGGTGGGGTGTGGCTTGGGTTTTTTATCTAATCAACCACCCAAGCCACGAGGGGTAGGCGTTTTGGTTTTAGGGTCTGTTGGAGTTTGTGTGCCATTGCCGACACCATAATCATTAACCAATTCCGCAAAAATAGCAAAAGCAACATCGCTCATCATACGTTGTTCATAATCAAAACCATTTGGCACAGTGTTTCATGAAATGGATTTATTGATGCCTATTACGAGACGATAAGGTTCATCGGTTGGCACAAAACCAAAGGTTTGATAATATTTCCAGGCTTTCATTTTTCGCATCGATTACTACAAATGCCATACCGCTAAACAGAGAAAATTTTTTGATGCCTTTTAGGGCATCTGACAAGGCTTGTTTACTTAATCCTTTACCTTGATGATGAATATCTACGCCAATACGACCAATTAAGATTGCTGGAATTTGCTTGGGATAGCCTTTAACTTTTCCAAATTCATTAAAAATGGTTATATTTGATAAAGTATAAAAGGCCAAATTTTATGATTGTCATCGACTAAAACATGAGTTCTAGCAATGCCTTTTTTGGCGTGTTGGCTTGCCATTGTGTGCAAATAGCGGTTAATGACTTCATTGCCACAATCAAAATCCGCCTTGTCATGGTGCTTGCCCAATAGCTCAAACATTGATTTTCTCCCCTTTCATCATGCGTTCGCCTAATTCCAATAACTCACGCATAAGGGGGGGTTGGAGATGGTGGGTTTTCTAGTAGCTCAATGATTTGTAAGGCTTGTTTTTCGGTCAATACTAAATTTGCACCGTCTGAATTTAAACCGTGCTTATCCAGTTCTAGCCAAATATCATCGCTATTGGCCACACTTTGCAACAATTCATCGGTGGTAATGCCTTGTGCTTTGGCGGTCTCAATAATCGCTATGGCGGTTGCAGGTGGTAAATCTAAAATCATCTATTTAATCTCCATTAATAATCAATCTTTAAAAGTTGTCATATTTTAAATGTTTGTTTTTCGCTATAAGCCTTGCCATGTCTAGGGTGTGTCGGTTTTTTGTGATTTTGGTTTTGGGTTGGTTCTGTAAAGTTTTTTGGGTGTCGGATTTTTAAATCTTAGGGTAATACCAGGGTGTTTACGCCTATGAAACAGACACATAAAAGCACCACAAGGGGGAATAACGGGCGTAAATGGGCATTTATGCAATCAAAATTTGCTTATCATTGATGGTAGAGGTAACGGTCAATTTACCGCCTAACGCTTCAACGTATTTGGCAAGCGTGGATAAATGCACATCAACACCATTTTCAATTTTGCTGATATTAGCTTGTGATACGCCCATTTTGTCCGCCAGCTCCTTTTGTGATAAATGGGCGGTTTGTCTAAGCTGTGATAATTCATAGCTTTGTTTTAGGGTGCGGGCTTTGGTGTGTATTTTGGCTTGCTCATCTTTGGGTAGGCTTGCCAAAAAGGTTTGATGATTGGTAAAGCTCATTTTGTCAGCCCTTATTATCTTATGCCATGACTTAACGCTCTGCGATTTTAGGCAAACGCCAAGCCCACTTCTTCCCCTAAATTAGCGTTAATATTTACTAATGCGTCAAGGCTAAATTTGCTAATCTTGCCCTGTAATAGGTCATTTAGGCGTGGTTGTGTGATACCGCATTCTTTTGCGATTTGGGCTTGTGTGCCGTCCATTTCGCTAATTAGCTTTTGAATATGGCTCATCAGCTGGGCCCTTAACTTTAAATTTGCACTTTGGCCGGGTGTGTCGCTTAGTGCGTCAAATACGCTGTTAAATTTCATCTTGATTATCCTTGTATTAGTTTTAGGCGGTCTTTGGCAAGCTCTATATCAGCTTTTGGGGTCTTTTGGGTTTTCTTGGTAAAGGCGTGTAATACATACACAGTATCAGCAAATTTGGCGGTATAAATTACCCTATAAATGCCTTATGCGTCTTTTAATCGTATTTCTACCACGCCAACACCAATACTAGGCATATATTTAAAATCACTTGGCATTTCGCCATTTTGCACCAAATGCAATTGATAGCCCGTATCTTGCTTTATGTCATTTGGAAAAGCTCTAATATCATCTAAGGACGTTCCCAAAAATTCAATATCTTTCATTGTTATTTTAATTTGCCTTGTTTTCTTAAATTATATCAGTTTTAATATAATAACACAAGGGTTTTTCTTATGTCGCAATTTATAAACATGATAACTGCCTTATGCTCAAACAACCTTAAATCTTAATTCCGCATTTGAAATGTAAAAATAGCAGGTGTGAACGCCAAAACACCGCTTTTTTATCATCTTAAAAAGCCTTTACCCCCTATAAATAAAGGCTTTTACTACTTTATTTGTGCAAGATTTGGTGGTGTGGGCGGCTTAGGTTTTATCTAATCAACCGCCCAAGCCACAAGGAGTAATCGCTTGCCATTATTAGTAGTGATTGTTAATTATTCTAACCAGTTTTGCCATTTTAAGCCGTCAACTCGGCTAAACTCTTTGACATTATGCGTAATCAAGGTTAGATTTTTAGATAACGCTTGTCCTGCTATTAGCATGTCATACGCCCCGATCACTTGCCCCTGTCTTTGTAGGTCTGCTCGCACCTTGCCAGCACATAGAGCATCTTTATCATCAAAAGGCAATCTTACAAAGGGTAATTTGTCAATTTTTGCCAAATTTTCACGCTGTTTTTGACTATGATATGCCCCATAATACAGCTCGAACAGCACAATATCCGACAACGCAAAATCGCTCACTTTACGTTGTTTTAGTCGTGCGATAAGCACAGGATTTTGCTTTTGTAGGGCAATGATGATGTTGGTGTCAAGCAGGTATTTCATGCAAAATCTCGCTTGCTGATGGGGTCGTCTTTTAGCATTGCGACTGCTTGCTCCATGTCATCATCAAAGGACGAAACATCATCCAGCCAGCCCCAATCATCTATGATGGGCGTGATGATGAGTTGGTTGCCGTGTTTTTTTAACTGTACTTTATCGCCATCAAAGCGAAATTCTTTGGGTAAGCGAATGGCTTGTGAATTGCCACTATAAAAAAGGCGTGCGGTAATCATATTTTTTCTCATTGATGTATATATGATTGGTATATATTATTAAACTTTATGTCATTTGTCAATTTTTACACTCAAATGCAGGAGCAAAACCGTAAGGAGAAATAGACAGGTTAACTGCTTGGTATATGGTGACGCGTTTAGCCAGCTCAGAACCACTTTTATCTGTTTTTTACCACAACGCTTAAATTTTAAAAACCCAGCTTAAAATCAGCATATTTGTTGTTTTGGATTTTAACCAACAACTTTTTGATTACCATGTGGTTTGCCATATCAAAAACACCCCAAAATACATCGTCAATCAAATCATAATTAGGGTCGTTTTTTTGTATTTCTTGCAAAAATCCGATACGGTTTGATAAGGCTAAAAAGGTTTGGTGGTAAGCATGTTGCCAATTGTGAGTGCATAAGATATTACTTAAGACTTCTGAATTATCCATAAAAGCGTCTAATGCTTCTTTTGGGTCATTGTGGGTGTCTAATAATGATATAATACATTCGTCAGATACTTCATCAAGAAGTAGCATCAAGTTACTTTCTTGTTTGGATATATATTCACTTGTATTAGTGTTTAGTTCTAAAGCCATGGCGGCACTCCTTATGATTTGGGTTAATTAGATATATAATAAAGGAGGCAGGAAAGGGAAGGAAGCAAACAACACCTACGAAGCGCACAACAGCCGTTAGGCTAATTCAATTTGCATCACGCCTGCAAACCAAACAACCAACGAAAAACACCGCCAAGCCCATCAAAGATTTGGCGGGGTGTGGCTATTGTCGTGAGGGTGATGCACTTCGTTCCAAAAAAAATAATGAAACTTGGCGCAAAATGCCATAATTAAGATATACAACGCCTATGGAATTGCTAAATTTGTCTTTGGGTAGGTATTCTACTTGATAAATCCTAGATTGCTCAACCGCAACAGAATACTAGGAGTAGATACCCAAAAAAGCGTTTGCAAGCACTGAGACATCTGTCATATCTTTTTCAAAAATTAGATGCCTAAGAATTGCTTTTGGCATCAAAAGTTCGGCAGCAAAAGCACTGGCTTCTTTAGAAGCTTCTAATTCATTAAAATTAGATAAAACATACCGCCCTAGCTCGTGAGCAAGCATAAAACGCTGACGATGAGGGTGCTGATTACTGTTGATTGTAATCACATAAGTGCTATTTTTACGATCGTACTCAATTTTTCCAGAACTATCGCTGGGCATTGGTTCAATTTTAACCAATAAATCAGGATTATCCATTTTTGCACGCATTTTATCGATAATTTGCTCAGGTATGACCGGAAGTTTCCTATCCCAGTAACTATCTAAAATACTTTGGGCATAATTTACGGCTCTTGTCATTTGTTTCTCCTTTTAACTAAGATGATACCGCCATGATTTACAAAACCCCACCACAAGTTGATTGATAGTGGGGGTGGTTGTTTACTTAAATTTACTTAAGTAGGGTGATGATTTTATCAGCAAAATTATCTTAATCTGCCCATCTAGCACAACCTTGGTAATCTTGCAGCCACCTGGCACACTTGTAAAGCACTTTGTTGGTAAAGGTTGTGCTGATAAAAACTGTTTTATTGTTCTTACGATTTTTTATAAAGCCTAGGCAACCTAGTTTTTTGCCATTTGCAGTTTTTTGATTGATATGAAATTCCAAATCCATTGAAGGCTGTGCTTTTTTTGTTGCTTTTTTAATGGTATTTTTGGTTTTAGTGGTTAACAATACAGTCATAACATACTCCTATCGAAGACAAAAGTTAGAATAAAAACTAAAAAGGACAGCAAAAGATATAGCTGGATTCTGGGTCTTTTGATAAAGAGTGAATAAACTTATCCAAAGCTTTGTCAAAATCATCAAACCATTGCCCCTCTTCACAACCAACGCCACGAAAATAGGCAGATTGACACAATGTAGGGTTGTAGAGGTGTTGTAGCCCTGCCAGTAAATCCTCTTTTAATGAGGGAAAGGTGTCACGGCTAAAGCTTTCTAATATCATGTCTGAACTAACATCTGTAATATTGGCTGAGTAACCGCCATCTTCCTCATAGATGGCTATACGCAAGCCCATATCCTTGGCAAGTTCAAATATTTTTTGATTAATTAAATCTTGTTGATTATAAGTAGATGTATTTGTTGTCATGGATATACTCCTGATTCATAAGATGAATTAAAAATAATTTGATAATTTGTTTAGGGATGTATATAGATTAAAAGAAAAAAGGCAGAGAAGGATACGCAACCATCCTAAAAGACCCAAGTCGCCGTTAGGCTAATGAGTGTTTTTTATGTATTTCTTTTTTTTTAATTTTATTTATTAATATTATTGAATTATTTATTTAGTTTTTATATAATAGTCATGTCATCAATAAAAATAAAGAAGTTTTTTATTTTTATTAATGATTAGCCCACACCGCCGTAAAACCACCCTATTCATGGGGTGGATATAAGGCAATGGGTGTGCTATAATCATCTTAACTTCACCCAAAGTACAAGAATGAGCGGATAATTTTGCAAGTATGCAACTTGTTCTTTTAAGTTAAGTGAAATGAGTTTGTAATTTAACACCAGCCCTAATAAGTTCGTGCTAATTTTTTTAGCAATCATTAACAAGTAGGACGACTTACTAGGAATAAGAAAGATGTCTTGTATCTTGGTGTCATACAACAAAAAAACATTTTTTTCGTCTGGGACGTCAGACGCTTATAGAAGGAAGCTCCTGCTTTTAGGCAGGGGAGTACGTCATTGGATTTTTAATGAATTGTATGGATAATAATTCAAATAATAAAAAAACGTTGAGCATTAGCCATAATAATGATTACTTTGGTTGCTTTATTTCTAATTATTAAAAATATCAATACTTGCTATTTCTGTCTTGTTAATTTTACCTTTTCTTTGCTTCTTCAACAATAATTTCTGTCAGTCTTTTTCTTTCTTTAATCAAGTAAGAAATTTCTGACATTGGATTTTTAGCCATAAATATGACAATAATTATTATTGTTGAATAAAGAAGTATCATATTTGTTTTTTAACATATCTTATATTTCCTTAAAATTTAAACAAGTAAACTATCTAACTTCTTAATAGAAATATCCAAATCGCTTATTTTACGCTTATATTTTATTTTTAGCTTTTTTAAATGTTTTTCTTTAATGAAGTAATGCAATTTATTTTCAATTTTAATAATTTTACATTTATTTTTTGTATTTAGTAAGGAATATATAATTGGAGCAAAACATAAAATTAAACTTGAAATAGCTAAAAATGCAGAAATAATTACGATTTTATTTTTTTTTCTAAATTTAAAATAGAACCAACTATTATATTTATAAAACTATAACCTGCAAATATAAGACTAATAAACATGCTGTTCGTTTTAAAATCATCAGATATACTACAATTATGAATAAATTTTCTGTAATCACTGTGAGAGACCGCCACAAAACCTTGCTCAATCTTAGTAGATAACAGATAGTTCAATCTTTCTAGGTCTGCTTGATAATCTTGCAATTCTGAAAGCAATTTCTTGTGTTGAAGCTGATTGTTAATGCGAGTGCGTTCATCAGCAAGTCTTTTTCTTTCTGCTACGGCTTCATTATAGCTGGGTAATTGGTTCATTTTTAATAATTCCTTGTTGTTAGATGGCAAATGTCGCCATCATAAATCACGGTTTGTCGTCTAAGCGAACTTCATACTCGCCACCGCCTAATAAAGCTCCCAGTTATTTATATATCAATAGGGTACACCCTAATAATAGTATTATAACACCCACAAAAAACAATATCAATAGATTTTATTTAATAATTTTGATATGATAGTATTAAAAATATTATTAGGTGATATTGTATTATTGTATGGCTGATAAAAACAATATAAATAAAATAGATAAACTGGGTAAACATCAAATTGTTGGATATATCAGAGTATCAAGCTTAGATCAAAATACAGAGCGTCAGCTAGATGGTGTTACCCTTGATAGAGTATTTATTGACAAGATAACAGGATCAACTAAAAACCGTCCACAGCTAAATGCGATGCTTGATTATGTGCGATTTGGTGATACCGTTATTGTGCATAGTCTTGATAGATTAGCACGCAATCTTGAAGATTTGTTAGACATCATCAAACAGCTCAATGATAAGGGTGTGATTTTTCAGTCCTTAAAAGAGAATGTAAAATTTGATGGTTCAAGCCCTAGTGCTATGGATAAACTAATATTGCATATTTTTGGAGCCATTGCTGAGTTTAATCGATCACTCATACGAGAAGCTCAAAAAGAGGGAATAGCCAAAGCCAAGCAGCGTGGTGCGTACAAAGGAAGAAAACCTGCTTTAAACAAAACGCAGGTAAAAGAGCTTAAAGACATCATTGAATCTAAAAACAACTCTATTGAAAACTACAAAGAACTCACTTTACCAAAAATTGCTGATCAATTTGGTGTTTCACTACCGACTATCAATCGCTACATCAAAAAGATTAAAGAAAAAAAAACGAAGGGATAAAAATGAAAAAACCCATTGCTTACAACCCAGAGAAATTGTTATACAAGCCCATTTTCACCAAAGATGAGTTGGCATATTTAGAGGCTTTAAACAGCGTATCAAAAAGTGAATATTTGCTATCACCTAGAAATATTCAATCCTTTTCTATCAGCTTTGCACATACCTCAGCTGTGCTAGAAGGTAACACCTATAGTGCTGTTGAAGCTGAGCTGCTTTTAACATTAGGTCAAACAGGCGCACATAGACAGCTAAGTGAAGCACTCATGCTAAAAACAATGCAAAGCTCTTTTAACTATATTGTAGAAGAATCTCAACATAGTAAAACAGATGCACGTCGCCCACTATCATATATAGTTAAAAATGCACATGCAATGGTGTCTGAAGGTATACTAAATCAACAATATTGCGGTACAGCACGCAATGAGCCAGTGCTTATCACAGCAACAGATTATATCCCCTCTGACATTCCTCAGCAGCTTGAAGATGGTTTACAAATAATTGAAACAGAATATGATAGTATTAAAAATACCTTTGAAAAAGCAGTTTATATTCATCAAAACCTATCATATTTGCAATATTTCTATGATCATAACAAACGCACAGCACGCAATATGTGTGCATACACACTACTAGCTGACAACAAGATGCCGGTTATGTTTACTGAACGCAGCACTGAAGAATACGCACGCGCTGTCATATCTTATTATGAAAGTGAACCAGCAGATTATAGTGCGTTCAAAGACTATTTTATTGCATCTTATGAGCGTGTTTGTTCACGAATGAATGCCTTTGCTGTTGAGCAGGCTCATGCACTAGTATTTTCCACCAATCAAGACATCAATCTCTAGTGTCCGAATTCGGACACTCTACAAGGATAAAGTGTTTATGGGTAAAAAGTTATTTGATGATATTGATGAGTGGTTCAACGGCAACCGTAAAACTACATCAAAGTCAGCTGGTAGTGGTGGCAGTGTTACGTTACCAAAAATTAGAAAGCCCACACCAAAACCACAAGCTATCAAAAACATCATTAACGGTGCCAAGTCTGCCAAGAAAGGTGTAGCCAATAAGGGTGGCAAGAAATTGCCACAGGTGGTTGTTAAAATTAGTGGTAGCAGCAAGGGTGCTGAATAAGGCACAAAGTCACCTTAATTATACGGGACGCAAAGGCAAAGTTGAGCTAGAAGATGAGCAGGGAAATAAATATTTAGGTGATGAGCAAAAAGAGTTAATGAAAAGCTGGGAAGCGGCAGGATTTCATGATAAGCATGATACTGGCAACAAGAGAGAGGCCTTTCATTTTGTATTTTCAATGCCCGAAGGCACTGACCCAAAGGGATTAAAAGATGCTGTACGCAATCTAGTGCAAGAAGAATTCACAGGACATAAATATTTTATGGCGCAGCACCTAGACACAGATAAACCACACTGCCACGTGTTGATCTGTGCCACAGATGATCGTGGTGCACGTCTAAATCCACGAAAGCAAGATTTACACAATTACCGTGTAGCATTTGTCAACAAGCTAGCTGAGCAAGGTATTTCAGCCTTTGATACTTGAGCTGCTGCCGCTGCTTCTTGTTTAATATTTAAGGCGATACCTTCTTGGATTAAAGCAGTATTATCTCTGATTGCTGTTGTCAAGGCATTTTGTGACTTAGCGACTCTTTGCCCAATCGTGGAAGATAGTTTTGTACCTTCTTGTATTGAAGCTGTAGCAACAGCATGTGGCGATAAGCCGTAAGCGGCATGACCCTGCTGTACGAAAGACAACGCGATTGTCACCGCTAAGAGTTTAAAAGACTTGTTCATGATACCATCTATTAAGTTTGTCTTAATTATTAATTTAGTATATCATAAAAAGCACAGTAGTGAATATCTTGTCGAAAAACAAGGGTTAAAAAAAACTGTCCACGCATGGACAGTTTTTTGTTTTTAGGAGGGGAGTGCGTCACCTTAACTCATCTGAATCAGCGTCCAATTCTAATACTACCGGGTCTTGCTCATCACCCCAATCACCAACACCTACCAAATTTTCAATATCGCCACCAACTGTTATATATTTTGGCGTGTAAGTGACTGTGGTACCTTTCTTAACTTGTATACTTGTGGTTTTAATTTCTTTGTTTTTGTTATCAACAAGGACAATGCCTGTCACCTCACTTTCTTCATCACTAACAGATACATTACTACCTGCAGTGACAACGACATATTTACCCATAAACCTAACATCATGCTTGGTTTTGGCAGCACTTGCTAAAATAGTGTCTGCAACATTTTTCTTGCAGTAGTTGATACCCAGTGGGTATTGGCAAGTTGTTATATGGTAACCTTTATGTTTGCCAGATTTATAATCAAAGCTGTCAATAAGCATGATTCTATTGGTTACACTGGCAAGAGTCTTGGCTCTGTCTGCCATAATCTTGTTTTTTTCTGCTACAGACAAATTGGCGAATGTGGCAGTTGAAATCATCATTGAAATTGCAAAAGCGATAATTTTTTGCATAATTAAATCCTTGATTAAAAAAATGACAAAGTGGTTTTATTTTCCGCTTTGTTGTTTGTTGACTTGATCTATTTTATCGACAATAGCCCAAACTTTCATGGTTACATCGCATGCAGCACTGTTAGCACCACCATCATAAAATCCACGAATGGTTTTTCCATTACAAGTAGCACCTGGAACACCAAGCGGTGCCCACTCTTTAGCCAATTTTAATTTAGCTGCCTTTTTAGATAAACCCCGGTTCTTTAATAACCCGCCAATGCGATAGTCAACCAAATAACCTGCCATCTGCTTTTGTACTTCAGGGGTGAATTTAACACTATTAGAAAGACCTAAACTTGTTTGAGCGTTTTTAAATGTGCTTGCTATTATTTGGTATTTACCTGCCGCAAAAAGACGGCTACAATCGTTCACGCTTTTAGGAGAATACTGACCTATTTCTCGATAAATCTGTCTCATTTGACCAAGTGTCATATTGGTCAAATTAAAAACGCCACCGCTAGGTCGACTACAAGCTATTCTCTTACCTATTGTACCATTGTTACTGGCATTCCAACCTGCTGCGCCACCAGAACTTTCTCCTTCTGCCACCACCGATATCAGTTGTTCCCTTAAAGCCTTAATATCATTTGGCAAATTAGAAAGATCCGCATGACCACTAGAACCACCTACCGCTGTCACACCACTGTCAGGGTGTGCAATCCTACCGTCCCAAGCTTCGGATAATGCCCCTAACTGCTCAACCTTGATGGGTTCGATGCCAGTAGGGGGTGCATCCCAGGGTGTGCCTGACTCTATTTGCTCATAAAAAGAGTTTTGAATCATCGAACCTAATGCATGATATTGACCTTGGCTATTAGCAAGTTCTTTACAAGTCACATTAGTACAAAATGAATCATCGGATTTAGCAGGATCAATGATATTTCTTACATAACTATAGCCTGCATTAATCTGCTCTTCATTTAGCGTAAGATTGTTAGCGATGTTTCCGTAATCAGTGTTTATGCCACTTTTTGTGCCAGGTTTTTGCAAGCAAACACCTGCTGCCACCTCACTAATGTCACAATAATTGGTATAATGGTCTTTCGCTCGTAAAGCACGCTTTACACCATCCATTTTATAATATGCTCTTTTTATGCCGCTTTCAACTGCTGATTGTAAGGTCATATTATGCAAACTACGCTTACTAATTTCTTGTGCAGCTAATGCGGTTTGTTTGACGTTAATATCTAAAGCAGCACCTACCTGATCTGCCTGTTGTATTGCTGCAATAGCTGCTGGATTTTTTTTAAATTCAGCAATAGAAGCTGCATTCGTCACTAACTCAGCATAGGACGAGAAGGGGAGGGCAAGCCCACCCCCACCAATGATGACAGACAATATCAACGGAAGCTTCTTTACACTAAACATGATTACCTCAGCTTATTGATTGCCAACATAATTGGTCTGACCAGAAAATCTGTTGTAATAAGAAGTGCTGCCATTAGAAGTGCTGCCATTAGATTGGTTGGTTGATGGTGTCGGCTTAACCTCTATCTTTGTATTGTTGTTTACCACGTTACTGTTAACTGCAGTTTTAGCTTCATTATTTTGACTTTGAGCTGTTGTACCACTTACGATAGGCGTGGTTTTTCTATCCATATCTGTTGTCGTCGTATTTGGCTGTGGTATGTTCTTGGCTATGTTGCCAACTGTTGTATGAGGGGTAATATTACTTATTTCACTACCGCCCTTAGACAACAAGTCTGCACGTCTAAGCTGTTCTTCATACGTTTTTTTAGCTGCGTTATGTTGTCTCCAAGCTTCATTAATGGCGTTGTATTGACCCTGGCTGATTGCCGTACATTGCTTGTAATCTAGCGTACATTGCTGATACTGAACTCCTTGATTAGAGTTTGTACCTACCACCCTAGCAACCGAGGTAGGAGCAGCTGGAATTTTAGCCCTTATCTCATCCGCCATCTGTTTTGTTACTTGTGATTGTAGTTGTTGGTTGGTAGTCGAACCATCTTCAAGAACAAAATCAACAATAGGGATGTCACCGACAGCTTCTTCTGCACTATCTAATAATTGTCTTGCTTTTTCATTAGCTCGACTATTAGCTTCATGTAGTTTATTTTCAGCATTAGATAACTGTTTTTCCAAACGACCTTGCAAAGATTCAGAATATATATTAATTTGATTATGTATACTAGCGCCCACAAGAGAGTCTAAGTTATTAATCTTGTTAGCACCTTCATTCCAACGTCTGCTTAATTCAACCACAGGTAAAAGAGCGTCTCTTGTTGCTTGGTTGGCAATATCACAAACCCTATCTTTTAGATGTTTTTTCATATTCTGCAAGGCTTTGTTAGCAGCTTTTCTTGTGATACTTGCCACATCACCCCATGATGTTGGGATTCTAGGCAGGGCAATGGTTAGATCCATAATCTCTTGGGCGGCAGTAAAGCACCCTTTTGTTGATTCATTCTTGCCAATATTATCAAAAATAGTGGCGGCGACACCACTGGTAGCATCGACCATCTCTATTCTTCTTTCAATCACAGATGCCTGTTCTTTATCCAATTCAGCAGCACACCCTTTGGAGCCTTCTACCACGTCATGTATTTCATCACCTTTTGCAGGTGTGGAGGTGTGGTTATGCCCACTGGTAACCGTGGTTGCTGGTTTAGAGGTTACAGAAATACCTGTGCCTCCCGCTACCTTGGCAATGGAATTATTTTTGGCTTGCTCAGCTGTCGCATTAGAAACATGATTGTGCCCATTATCCGCCATCGAAACAGTGGATAGGATGGAAAGTGCTGCCACAGAGAGTGCAAGTTTGGTCTGTTTAAATTTACGTATAAAAGATAAACCTAAGTTGATGTTGATGGCGTTTTGTTCAACCTGCATCGCAAGTACTAAATAAGGGTAGGGGTTTGGTCTCAAAGGTAAGTTTTCACCCGCACTACCAATTTTTACCCGCTATTGATTTATTTTTGCATTCGGCATCTGAAACGGACAAGTACCAAATATGAAAAACTTAAAATATTATTAAGTTAAATTTAACTTATTATAACCCAATTCAATCAAATGGCAAGCCACAACGCCAAACAGTTGCGTCTAGAATTCTTGGATCAGTCTAATTGGAATGATATCCACTTGACTTTGTAGATTTGGATTTGGAGATGCCATCAAAACAGACATAAGATGCACAAAAAATCCCCTTAAGAATAAGTGATCTTGAAAAGTTTGAGCCCTTTGACAAAAATCACAAAATACCCAAAGTTGATAAACAGGATCTAATGAAGACATCAACATAATAAATTCTTCATACCACTGGCTTGAATTTTTATCGCCAATATTTTTAACCTGTTCTAACCGCAAAGTTAGTGAAACCTTTTCTGCACACGCCTGCTGTTCTTCAGCACAAGCATTAAATCGCTCTATATCCATATATTCAGATAATCTTATGTGTATATTTTTAGATTTTAGAGCCCAGCTTTTAACAGCATCAATATCTATCTGACCGTTATACTTAACCCTAGTCATTGGATAAGACTGTAATTGTGTCACAATCAAATCAGCAAAGTGTAAAAGGGTGGAGTTAAACACTTTTTCAATTTTCTTACCTTGATTTTGATAACTTTCGTTTTTTTTCAAATTCATCTTTCATGGCTTAGCTTGTTATTCACGGTAGGGGTGTGCGTAAGGGAGTTTTTCTCTTTTTGTACTTCACTATTGGTAAAACCATATTCACTTAAAGAAGTTGGGATATCTTCTTTTTCCATTTCTTGTTGTTGTGCTTTTAATTGTCTTTGCTGTTCTTGTATAACATAAGACAAGGGGCTTTTAGATAAACTCTCCATTCTTCCTACTCTTTTTAACGCATCTAATGTACAAACAGGGTTTGGCGAGCCACTTTTATTTAAATTTTCTAAAGCTTCTTTTATATATGTGGTATCAGTAATTTGAGTCAAAGGGAATAACTGCAATACAGTAGTAGGATTTTCTCTTGCCATGTCCAACATAACAACGTCATCAACAGCCAAGCCTAACATTTTAGCTTGACCCGAAGCAGAGCCCACCACGCCTGCAAAACCAAATTTATTACTCAACTTATTCTTGCGTTCTATATCAATAGCCAGTGATCTATCAAGACGACTTTGTGGATCCAAAAACAATGCATCATCATAATTAGATAACTGACCAATACCTTTTTCATAAACCATGTAGCTATTTATAAATCTTGCAGTCATAGAGCTGGCATAAGGGGGTAGTATACCTACATCCTTTACATCATTAGTATCATCTGCTATTTTATTTTTTTTAAAAAACTGATCAACATTCATTTATTTTCACCCAAAACCAAACATTCAAGCCATCACATATCCATGCTAGGACCATCATCATTTTTCCGACCTGTGACTTTTGCCAATATTTTTGATAAGAAACTAGCAAGAGAGGAGCCACCTATCTTATCAAGCAAAGACGATTTTTCTTCAGATTTCACCTTAAGATCGTTTATACCATCCTCTAAGGACCCTTTTCTTTTGTTTAATTTATCAAGTTCATCTTGAGTGACAAGCTCATTAGCTGACCCCTCCAACACGTTTTCAGCGATGTTTGATCTCTCATCAATTTCAGCAGCAACAGCATTGATCATACCGTTTTCATTAACACTATCTACCTCCACTGCATGTTTTGGCTTATATGAAAATTGGTATAAAGCATCTACATCTTCAATATTACAATTATGGACAGTAACTCTATTGACTCTTGAATGCTCGCCAATATCTGCACCAAACAATTTGTGAGTTACCTCATCTTTAACCATATCTTGGCTTTGCGATACATCGACAGACTCCCTAATATTAGCCAGACCCTCAACATCTTGATTTTTACTGATATCTTGGTAGGCTTTGGTGCTAAGTTTTGCACTCAAATTCTCTTTTTTAGATGATTTTTGACCTAACTTTGAGGCAGCTTTTTTTACCAAATGCCCTACACCATAAAGCAAATAAACACCGAGTGGGAGCACTTCTTTTTTCTCTTTATGCTCACCTTGCATGATGGGTCTTGTTTTGGGGGCAGGGGACATTAAATACACAGAACCTTCACCCTGCCTCTTATTATTCAACTTCTCATACAATTCATTTTTTCGCTCAGATATATGGTCAGTAAGAGGATTGTTTGCAACACCCAAATCTTTATCAGCAATAGCATCTCTTTCATCTCCCTGTAAGGACTGCTCTGCCTTATTGTCATATTCCCTCATATTGGCTTGTTGCTCAATATTTTTTTCTTTATTAAAGGTCTTGCTAAAGGACATGGGGACCTCAAGCATATTGCGTCCTTCCCCCTGTCTGATTGCCTCCTCCATCACGCCTGCAAGAGAATCATCTTCAAACCCATATCCGTAATCTTCCATGAAATGAGCTAGCCGAATCCCACTCTCTTGATTATCCCTTATATACACTTCAAGATTTTTATAAAACTTATCCGCTTCTTGTTTATCTTCATTTTGATCAGCAAAACCAAACCCTCGAAAATGATTAAAGTCTTCCCATTTAATCCCTTTTTCACTAATGTGTAATTTACCATTTGAATCACATATGATAAAAGAGTTGATATGGTTTGTGTGTGAAGCCTCAAGCCAATGCTTGCCATGCTGTTTAAAATCATTTATCAAAGGATTCTTTGCCACTTCTCTTTTAAACTCATCGCGCAAATCATCTAAAAACGTTAACTTTTGTTCAGGATCCTCTATACTCCTATTAGATTCATACAGATTATGCTTTAAGATTGTATTTGTGATTTTTTTGACATCTTCATGCTTTACATAACCATTATCTTGAACGTATTGATAATCAATACCCTGAATACCTTCGCCTTTTTTGCCTAAGGCAATCCAATTAGCAAATTCTATATTTTTTTGAATAAGGTCATACTTATCTTGATATTTATCAAGATACTCTTGCTTTTTCCTATCTTTTATATCAAATAACAAATCACCAAAAATATCGGCACGCTCATCACCGTTTTTAAACTCATTTAAACTGTCTACCATATACCCCCCAATCAATCAATTTTTCAAAAAGACTAAAAACCCACACCCATATCCAAACTTGTCTCATGATGGGGCTTTTTTGAGATGGCTAAGTCCTCCCCCAACTTCATACCCAAATCTACATTGTCTACAGTTAAATCACCAAAAGACATACCAGACAAGTCTTCTGTACCTATATAAAAAAGGGATAAATCTTGCTCTTTATAAGAAAGGGCTAAATCTTGCTCTTTTTTTCTTTCGTACTCAATAATTTCAATATCAAAGCTCAAAAATGGCTTTGTACCCAGTGATTCTTGAGGATTTTTAACAAATTGCTCAAATTGTTCAAAATTATTAGCATTTTGTTTATCACTCTTAGGGTCTGGTAGTACCGCTCTTAAAGAATCATGGGTAGGAAGTGTAATCTGCACTTCAAGGTTATTCTCGTGGGATTTTAAGGCCAACTGCTCATGCACAATCTTCATTTCTTGATCTGCTCGACTTTGAATAATATTCTGAACAAGTCTAGAGGCAAATAAATCTACACGCTCACCATCTTTGTCATAGGTGATGGTTGTTGAATTGCCAAACCCTCCTTCTTTAAGCTGTATATCCGGGTAAATCATCTGGTCCCCCGTATCATAGACAACCACTAATTCAAGTGGTCCTGATGGGGGTGCCAAATTTGGCTTAACAAAGTTTTCGTGAAATTCCAATGCAAAATTCGCTTCTTTACTGTCTTGCAGTAAATCAACAGGCTTGATACTTGGTTTATCAGTTGGTCTTATCAAAATCTGTATGACATTGCCTGGAGTGCCTAAACTCATCTGTGCTTCTTTATTCTCCAAACCTTGTTTTAAAAAATCATCAACCCGCTCATGTGTTTGAGCAATCTCAGGAAAGTCTTTTTTAAACTCATTGATATAAGCGCGAGACTCCTCCACACTCCAGCCCGTCTTAGCGGACAACCCACCTGCCCCTTGACCGTATAAAGAAGAAATAATAAGCACCTTAGATTGCTTTCTTTTTTCCTCAATATCTTGCACAAGGGTGGGGTCGTGGGTATGGGGGTCGTCAAGAATATACCGTATTTCTTTTGCTTTTTGTTCATCACTAGCGTGCCGAGCAGATAATTCTTTTTTAGCTACCATACCAGAATAAATATCTACGTTTTTCTGTACCATTTGTTGAATGGTTTTTATACCCAAAACATCAGCAGCAGTTCTTACTTCAAGCTGCTGACCATCAAAATCCATTGCAACATAGCCATCTTTAGGAACAATACATTCTTTTGCATTAGCCGTTAAACCCTGAAAATTTATCTTAAAGGTATCTAAAGGAGTGTGTCTGCCAGTAATTGCTCCATAAGCATTGATAGGTATCGGTATTCCACCTTCATGTTCTTGAGCCAATGCTTTAAGCTTTACCAAGTTTTGCATGGGGTATGTATAAGCATTGTACGCACTTCTTAATTCAAGTAAGCTTTGAACATAAGACAGTCTGTTCTTTTCATATTCACTGGCATCATCAGCTAAAGTATATTGCTTTAAAAAGAGCGTTTCTTTTGATTTATGAGAGGTTAGTTTCTCAATATTAGCCGCTTGACCTGTTTTTTGAGTTAAATCATCAAACCACCTAGGATTAACCAAGGACTCCCCTTGACTGCCATAAGCAGCAAGCAAACTATCCTTAAAAGCTATAGGGTAGCTAATACTGATTAAATCAGGGTTATCTAGGATAAATTGAACGTTTGCATTAATTAACTTGTGATGATGATTTTTGGTGTGATTTTCAACCAGGGGATCAGAACTTGATATTTTTTGAAAATTTAAATGTTTCTGCCTAAAATCTTGTTTTAAAGACAATTCTAAGTCTATAACCTTATCTTGATCCAAGTGCAAGCAGGGTTCATTGTGTTGCATTCTAGCTATTTGGTCAGAAATAAGACAAGCACGATGAAAAGCCTTGGTTCCAGGGTTATCGTTTTGATTGCCATAAGCAAAAGGTGCCTCAAAATGTTCCTTCAAAGACAAATAACCCATTGCTAAGATTTTGCCATCAGTATAATTTTTTTGAAATTCGCCAGGGGATACAGACTTTAAAAACTCATTATCTTTTTTAGTCCTTTCATTTAAAAAATCAACAACAATCTTTTTACCCTGTGTCTGTTCATCATTAAGTAGTTGCTTGACATCCATATCATTTATAATAGACAATTCATGTTTTGTTTGAACACTTCTGTTTTTTGCCTCAATGAGTTTTCTTTTAAACAAACTATGTTCAGCAGACAACCTAGAGCCATCTCTTGCTGCGAGGGTGGGTAGGTGGGTTGCCTTATATAAATCCTGGATATTTACAAATCTAACTGTCATGTCATCGGGTCTGACACCCAAATAATCTGCGATATCACCTGGGGTTACATCATCACTGTGCACTAAATGGGTTGCATCAAGTGGTTTGTTGGTAATATCAGCAGTTAAAAAAGACTTTAAAACTTCTATGTCTGGATCCGCCCTACGAACGGTATTTGTTTTGGAGTCCACAACCCAAAACTCAGGACTTTCATCTTTTAAATCCTGTGTGTTTTTTGGCCAAGATATAGTAACTACATTTGTCATGATGATACCAGTTGTTGATTTTAGTTTATATTACAAATGTGGAGTGGAGGGGTTGATAGCACTAACAAGCCGTCTAGATTGCAAAAAGCAAACCCGTGCAGCACCATATAGGGGCTAGTGTACAACACGGCTTGCCAATCAGCTTGCCAATTACCTAAATTCAGTTTATACTATTAAATATAACTTAACACTATTTTAAGTTAGTGTCAATTCTGAATAACCAGATTAAGGTATTGGATTCATGTCTAATTCCCCGGCTTTAAAAATCACTCATTTTTTTTCATCAATATAGAAAAATAATATTTTTAATATTGTTAATATTGTTAATATTGTTAATAATATGTGTAATTTTTATAGCTTACCAACTGCTATCCGAACCAAAACCTCGAACTTATAGCGACTATTTTGAAACAGCTGATGAGGTTATTCTGATTGAGGAGTCAGCCACAAAAATATCTGGCGCATATTCAGGTCTCGAACATCAAATGGGAACCGAAGCTTATGAAGCATTGGTATTAGGAATTCCTGTCAGTCCTGAAAGTGAATTTTACAAAACCCAGCAGCAAACGTTTGGGTCGGCTATCAACGAGGCAAAGCACGCAAGTAGTGTTGTTGCTGAACACGAAAGTCAAATTCAACAAAAGGGCGGGCTAGTTGATTTAAATGATCTGCAAAGTTTTGATACAGGACGAGTTTTAGATCCTGAAACGAGAAAATCGATACTGAGTATGACAGGTGAGTCTACCAGCATCTCCGAAACCAAGGTTGAAACTGAGGAATCGGGTGAAAATAGAATTTTAGCCTCACAAGATTGAGTGGACTAATAATTGTAAAAAAAAATCCACCTAGCGGTGGTCGATAAGCTATGAGTGCGAAAACCATAGCAATGTTTGACAAATTTACAAAAAGCGGGGGGGGTTTTAGGAAGGGTTTGGGCAAACATCGGCTAACTCACGAGACGAGCTTACTAAAATTATTTGTCATATTTGATAGTAAAATTTGCGTCAATCCGTCATATTTTAGCGTCAATCTTTATTTAAATAAAAATAATAAAATATTCTTTTTTTTTATTTTAAAAAAATAATTTAAAACAATTATTATTCTTTAATTAAGGGCCTTTGTTTTCCTTGACAAGTCAAGATAGGCGGTGCGACAATATCACGCTCTTCCTATTTCTAACAACCGAAAGATCATGACTATCCAAGACTTCCAACCAACCCCAGAAAGACTATCCAAGCTAGAAGAAAAGATGGCAGCTTATGATTCTTCTTCTGAACAGCAAATAGATAGAAGATCTTACTTTGAACTTGCTATACAACAAATTATGGAAGAAGAAGAACAAAAAGTAGCTGCTAAACCTTCAGACCCCGTAGACATACTTTACAATTCTTTGTTTTCAAAAAAAGAAAACAGCCCATCACCACTCCCCCCAAAAGAACAAATCAAAGAAGAAAACAACAATAATCCCATATTTCAATCACCAACATCCTTTAAAAAAGAAAAATATGAGATTATTCTGATAAATAGATTTTTACATGCTTTGACTGGTTTATCCAGTATTCAAAGAAAATATATAACTTTTTTCGTTTCAGTTAATAAAGAATTTTTTAATAACAAAAAAGAATTATTATATTCTTTTAATATTAAAGCAGAGCAATTTATATTTTCTTGTCAAGAAAATATAAACGAAAGAAATGTTGAGCGGACTTACCAAGAGTTATCTGAAATAACCGAATCTCTTCTTCAAAGATATTTTCATCATAAAGAGTGTTTGCTTGAAGATCGACCAGTCACAGTAAGCACTTCATGGATTGTCAGCGCCTGTTTTTCAAAACAAGATCATTCTATAGTTATTACAATTTCTCATGAAGTGGCACAGCTACTAGACACTTTTAATAACTATTCATTTTTTAACAATGATCATAAAAATATATTATTTGATTTAACCGGGCACTCGGTGTTGTTGTTTGAGCTTGTTATAAGAAACTTAATACAAGGACACACACGAGTTAAGATGAGTATTGATTATTTAAGAGAGTTTTTCGATTGCACACATAGCTACTCTAATGTCTCAGATTTTAAAGCTTATGTGATTGATAAATCCATTAGTGAAATAAGCCAAAAAACATCACTTAGTATTACTTACACACAAGAAAGAACATCTCGAGTGGTGACGGATTTACTATTTACCTTTCAAGATAGAAATGCCACAACCCAGCATCCCAATCAAAATACATCAATTGGGGTGTTAAAAACGCCTGAGGTTGGGTTTTCTATGACTGAAGATGATCTTTATCTATATTCTCAAAAAATTGCAGCAGCTTTAGATAAAACAGCTCAACAAGTAAGATTAGAACTATTAGACCCCCTTCAACAAAAACAGCATATTCCTTTTTTAAAACTACTGGGATATAAATTCTAAATCATCTAAGCGTTAAAAACCCACTAATAGAAAAAAAATAGTGGGTTTTTTTTTATTTTTAAAAAAAATTACAAAAGTTTACAAATATTTTTAATGAACGATTCTTCGCTATGACTGCTGATAATCGTTTACTATTGTTTAGTTTTTTCTAATTACACTATTGACAAAAACTTAATTATATTTTATTGTTAGTTTGTGTTGTAAGTATTGTTTACACAACTTTCAAAATAAGGTAGTGGGCTATACTCAACTCAACCAATCCTTAAATAAGGCCTATTTCAAGGTGTAGATTATGAATGTAAAAAATAAATTAGAGCGTATGACACATGTTACCAATCATACCGTTACAAAGCTATGGGTACTAGCGGCATTATTGCCTATGACTTTAGTTGCACGTGCCCAATCTTCAAATAAAAAAAATTATCTGGATCAACTTGCAGATGCAAATGGCGTCAATTTAAATAAAAATGGCTCTATTACTAATTCTCTGAATGACTTTAAGACATTTGGTACATCCTTTTTTGAAATTGCAGCAATCGCTGCTCTATTAGGCGGGATTCTCTTTGCCATTATTAGCCTTGTTAATATCATCACAAAAGGCAAAAATGGTCAGCCTACCGGTCCTTATTGGTGGAGATTATTAGGTGCTATAGGTATGGTATATCTTGTCTATGTTAACTTTGTTAGCAAAGCAGCATCAGGTGGCTAAGTTTCAAACTAACACCAAGTTCAAAAGCTGTTCCTTAAAACCTAGCTAAACCTACCTATAAGGTAGGTTTAGCGTTTAATTTACTTCAATGTTGTTTGCCTTATTTATTTAAACTTGGACTTAGCAACTCCATAGGCGTTTTTAATTGGGGATAAAACTTACTAGCTGTTGATGATGGTATAGATTTTTCTGAATTTAAGGCAGGTTCTCCGATGTTAAAATTGACAGAACAGTCACCAAAACACATCATTGAGACAATTGCCAATTCTAGATACGGCAATCCTACATGGGATCAGGCAAGAATGAGTTTAAATTCAAAAGGTTTGATGAGCGAATATCTCATGATGGATGCTCAAGAAAACTTCATCCGCCAACAAACAGCTATCGTACGACAAAGAATAGAGGCAGTATTGGCAGTCATTGGTAACGCTAATTTAGTTGAGTTTGGTAAAAAAATTCAGGCTATGCAGGTAACGGCGGAAGCTGGAAAAGTGCCGACTGTTATTGATTTACAGCTGGAGGCAGGTGGTGATGAGTATGTTGACTCAGGTTATTGGTCGCAAGGTGGAGCTGGAGATGGTGCTGAATGCACACCAACTGCAAATGACGGTAAATCGACTTCAGTTGCTGTTAAAATGTCGGAAGCGATATTTATGGGTGATAGCCTAGCAGAAGCTTATCGTGCCGATGCAAGATACGCAAAGCGAGGAAGAAATCCAAGCCAAGTATTGAGTTATCTTAAAAACGCAGGAGATCTAAAAGGAAAAACAGTTGTAATTTCTACCGGATTAAGTAATAATATTAAAGACATTGCATCTGTTGAAAAACAAATGCAATATTTAAGTCAATCTGGTGCAAATGTGGTTGTACTTGGGATTGTTGATAATTTTAAAAATGACATACAGCTTGCAAGCAAAACCAATGCATTTTTATCACAACAAGCGTCAAAGTATGGTTTTGGCTTCCAAAGGGTGGGAAATTGGCAGCGCGGTGATGAAGCTTATAAAGCTCACCCGAAAAATTTAACAGAAAGTCAGTTTGTTAGGGCGAGTTCTAACACGGGTGTATCCACTACATCTTGTGAAAATGTTTCGCATGAGAGTGCTCCGTACACATCAGGAGCGGCACCCAAAGGCTTTACGCCTGATAAAGCTGAGGTTATTAAAAAGTAGCCGCTAATATTGGGGCTAATCCTAACGATTTAGCAGCTGTGATTTCCTTTGAGACTGGAGGCACATTTTCTCCTTCTATAAGAAACCCAGGGTCGTCAGCTACAGGTTTAATCCAATTTATGAAAGGATCTGGAGGAACTAAAGGGCTTTATTATGGCATGACAAGAAATCAATTTGCGTCTTTGAGTTTTAATACTCAAATGATCTATGTAGAAAAATATTTTAAAGAAAGAGGTTTTAGAGCCAATAAACCACAGAACGTCGCAAACCTTTACACAACGGTCACTGGGTATGGTTACAAACGTGGCTTCAAAGCTTATGAAAAAAATAAAGTATGGGATAGTAACCGTGATGACTATATAGCTAAAGGTGAGATGGTAAGAAACGCTGCCTTTAGAGCACATCAGAAAAAATATTTTTAAAAAAAAGAGGTCTTTTATGAAAGTTTTAGCATTGACATTGGCTTTAGCAACCATGGTGGGGATGTCTACATCTGCACAAGCACATGATGATCCACGAAAAACAAGTGAATGCTATCTGTTTAAAAAAGACAAAGTGCTCAGCAAGGGTCGTTGTACCGTAGATAGTGGTGCTGGAGCTGGTGGGTCTTGGACAACAATTTCCTTTCGTGGTAAAAAATACCATTTTGAATATATTGATGAAATAGAATCGCCAAATAATCAAGAACAAACGTCTTATATACGGGACAGCAAAATCCTGAAAATCATCAAAAACCCGCAGAATATGACTGCAGAACAAGCCGATAATCTACTATTTTGTGATATATCGGGTAGTCAGCATATATGTTACAAGTCAGCTTGACTTCACTAGGAAAAATATATGATATATATCTGCCGCACCCCCTAAAGTGAGGGGGTATCGAGTTGATGAAAAATTTACAACCCAAACTTGTTCGTGCTGTAGCACATCAGCAACAGCAGCCCCAAAGGTAGAACAGGTCTTAGAATAGGAGTATGGACTTGTGGTACTTGTAACACCACGCATGACAGAGATGTCAATGCAGCCAAGAACATACTCCGTCTGGGACGTTAGACGCTCGCTGGAGGAAGCTCCTTGCTTTAGGCAGGGGAGTACGTCAATTAATCTTAACATACTATTTAATATATTTAAAGTATCATCGGAGGGATGTTATGAAGCAGGGTTTTGCAAAATTATCTTTGGTGGCTTTTGTGCTTGGTGCTGTTAGCACGCCTGCATTAGCTGCGGTGGATTGGACACCATATCTTTTGGGTATGACAGACAGCTGTAACCAGAGGCCTCTTTTTGAAGTATTTGAGAATCCACGCCAGTATAAAGCTGTCAAATCAAGTATTATAAAAAGAACTAAAAAATCCAATGCTGATTATCATGCTGATGTTTATATATATCATTTAAAAAATGCCACTGCTTTTGGTATTCCTATTACAAAAATTGAAAAGTCAGACCATCATGAAGCAAACTATGTACGAGTTTATTTTGCCAATGATTCTATGAAAAAATTAAAAAATAAATTTGGGGTATTAGTTGGTGATAATATCAAACACATCGGAGAAGAAGGGATGTGGTTGGTGAAAGAAACTGGTGATGGAAGTTATTATACACCGCAAAAGTTTCCATATTCTTATGCTAAAAAATATGGGTTTGTAGGTGGTGGTGATGACGCTTGGGAAAAGCAAGCTATGTTTTATGATGCCTATGGCGCGGGTGTTGTCTATGTTATTGATAAAAACAGTTATGATGTGAGCTATGCTGATTTTGGGGGTGGTGCTTATTTCACCTTTGACGAGAAAACCCGTAGCATCGAGTGCGCTCATTAATAAATAATTTGTCATTTCTCTAGCCCGCTAAGATCCTTTTACTCCTATGTAGATGGTATCACAGTGGATCTTTTTGTTCGTGTACTACACCAATGCTGTATAGATGGTTGATGAGATTATCACTAGCGATAAGCTGGTGATCAGTTTTAGAGCAAATGGCAGCTATGCTACACTGTTCTTTAGCACGCATTTGAATGGTCGGAGCTAAAAACTAATACTTGTAAACCTGTCTAAAACTATTTAAAATAATGCAAATGGTAAAAGAAACCCAATGATTAGAGGTCATGTTATCCGACTTGCCCCAACTGTCAAACACACCATGACCGTGATGTGAATGCCAGTATAAATATTTTAAATCAAGCAGATAAGGTTTTAACTTTATCTTAATAAAAATCTTGGTGGGTAAGTTTTATCCTCAATTAAAAACGCCTATGGAGTTGCTAAGTCCAAGTTTAAATGAATAAGGCAACGAGCATTGAAGTAGGAATTAAACGCTAAACCTACCTTATAGGTCGGTTTAGATAGGTTTTAAGGGACAGTGTAAGATATGTTAGATAATTTACGCCGCATGATGATCTTTGTTAAGGTGGTAAACAATGGTTCTTTTGGTGCAACAGCTAAAGAATTAGGTACCTCGACAAGTGCGGTTAGCCAGCAAATTACTCTTTTAGAATCATATTTTGGTGTATCATTATTGCATCGTTCAACCCGCAAACTTAGCATGAGTGAAGCAGGAGAGATCCTTTATGAAACTGCCTTGCAAATTATTAAAATTGCCGAACAAGGTCGAGATAGCATAAGCCAGCTCAAAGGCGGTCTTTCAGGAAATTTACGTATTGCCACATCTCCTGAAATCGCCAAAACCTATCTTATTCCTGCATTGGATGCGTGGCTAAGAGAATATGAAGATTTGTCTTTAACTTTCATATTTCATGATGATCATCTTGATATGATTGAAGACCGTATTGACTTGGCTTTAACTTTAGAAGAAGAGCCTTTGGGTAAGCCTTTGACGACTGTAAAACAACTGCTTTTAGCGTCTCCAGGCTATATTGATGGTCATGACGTCATTAAAGAACCGCAGGATTTAGCATCACATGCTTTTATTGCTCATGGAGATAAACAAAAAGAACGTCTAGAATTTCAAAAAAATAATAATAAATTTAGTATTCGTATACCACCTCGTCTTGCAAGCAACGACCAATCTATTGTACTTAATTTAGCGGTGGCAGGACATGGTATTATTAAGACAAATGAAATTGATGCTAAAGCATTTATAGAATCTGGAGAGCTGATCCATGTATTGCCTGATTATCAATTACCAAATCTCACACTTGGTGCATTAGCTAGTAACCAAGACAAATCGTCTATTCGAGTAGAAAGATGCATTGAGCTTTTGAGAGAATTCTTTAGTGAAAAATCTTAGTTTATTTTTTTTGAAGATTAGGTGCGGTAAACATTATTTAACATAATATACATTATGCGAAGTATAACTAACCAGTTTGGGCGGATAATTTCAAATCTGATTTTTGATGATTATTTCAAATAAATAAAGCTTTTATTATAGATAGATTTGGCTAAGTATGGATTTTGGTTTGTTATTTATGGTTGCATGATTTAGCCTTGATAAATTTGATTTTTTTTTATAAGTTTGTATCGCTGTTCATGATAAACTTATAAAGACATAACGACTTTAACGATTTTGCTATATTTTACATAATAAAAAAACCAAGGCGTTCACCTTGGTTTTTTATTTCACTAAATGACAACTTACCAAAATAAGCCAGCACCAACAAAGCCACCCACATCAAATACCTGCTCGTTAGACAAGCTTAAGTAAATCTAGCCGCCTATCTTCAAACAGATCCATCTGGGGAGCAAGTACCGTCATAAAGCGATCAAAATACAGCAGCTGCTTTAGCAGTAAGGCAAAATCTCGTGGGAAATGTATGCCGTGGCGTTTACCAATCTCGCTAAGCTCTAGCATAAGCTTATTTAGACTGTCGGTATGAGTGGCTTTATCGGCTGATCCTGTATATACCTTGCCCAGCAGGCTACTAAGGTCAGTCGATAAGCGATGTACATCCACCTGAGCACTACCATGTGTCATGCCAATGTCAATCATTGCCTGTGCCATCTGATGGTAGTTATTTGCTTGCATGGCTTGAACAAGGATAAAACAAGCGTTTAGGCTTTTTGGGTCAATTTTCCCTACAAGCCCAAAATCTAAAAATCCCACACGCCCATCATGAGTGAGCATGACGTTACCAGCATGTAAATCGGCATGAAATTCACCTGTCATCATTAGCGATAAAAACCATGTATCTAGTACAGTAGACATCACTGTCTTTGGATCGGCAAGCCCATGCAAACCATCATCTATAAGAGAGATACCTTCTAGCAAAGACATGGTTAACACCCTTTTGGTGCTAAATTGTTCATAGACTTTGGGTGTAATGACAGTGTTATTTTGCGTCTGATGTAAAAAGTTAGCAAACCGCCTTAGGTTTTCGCTTTCTGCGATAAAGTCAGTCTCTGCCATCATGCGTGTACGAATCTCATCAATGATAGGAGCAAGATTGGCAAGCTTCATTGATGGCACAAGCTTCTCTGCTGCCCAAAATGCACCATGAAGCACGCCAAGATCGGTGGCGATAACCGTGCCAACATTGGGCTTTTGAATTTTAATAGCGACCTTCTCGCCTGTGCGTAATACTGCCTGATGCACCTGTGCGATACTTGCCGATGCTAAAGGCTTAGGATTAATACTCTCAAAAATCGCACTCGTATCACCAAGCTCATCTGTTAGGACATCTTGGATAACGCTAAAGCTGACAGGCGTGGTCTGATCTAGACAGTCGGCAAATGCCATCACATATTCACGAGGGAATATAGAAGGCGTACTTGCGATAAATTGCCCAAGCTTAATGTAAGTAACGCCAAGCTTTTCAAAGGTCTGTTTAAGCAGCTCGGCATCTGCCTTTTCGCCCTTTGCCACACGCAGCATGGATAGCCCTGCTACGCTGACAGTTTTTTGGAGTCTTAGGGCAGAAGTTACGCCTGTTTTGGCAAGTTTTAAGGGATTTAATTTCATAAGAATGTCTTTATTAGTAAGTGTTAGTTATGCTTTTACATACAGTGCAAGTGGGATTTTTGGCAAAAGTTGTGCGTCTTTGGGTGAGCGTTTCACCTTGCCATAAGATAAGCGTATTAGCAATGGGGTTTTTGCCCTTTCCCAAAAAACTTAATGCGACTTGAGCTTGTAGGCTTGCCATAACTGCGACAGTACTGGCTAGTACGCCAGAGTTGGTGCAGTTTTGTGCGTTATCATCTGTATCGTCGCCAAATATGCAGTGATAACAGCCTTGCTTGCTAAAGTCATTAAAAAACAACAGTTGTCCGACTTGTCCAATCGCTGAGGCAGATAATAATGGTGTGCTTAGTGCCACGCAAGTTCGGTTAATTAGATCACGCACCATGAAGTTATCTGTACAGTCTAGTACTAAGTCTGCCCGACACGCCGCTAATACTGCCATAATATTATCATAGGTAAGCTTGATATCCTGATAGGTGATGGTTATAAGTTCATTTTGGGTGCATAACTGCTCGTAGGCGGTTTTGGCTTTTGATTGACCAATATCTGCTTTGGTAAAGAGAATTTGACGCTGCAGATTACTTTCATCAATCATGTCATAATCCACCAAATGCACCGATCCAACGCCCGCTCTGACCAATGTTTGGGCGACAAAACAGCCTAAGCCGCCCAAGCCTATGATAAGAATGCGACTGTTTTTTAGGCAAGTTTGGGCGTCAATATCCCAATCATCTAACAGGATTTGGCGAGCATACCGCAATAGTTCATCATCGGTGAGTGTCATCATGGATGCAAAACCCCTAAAGTTACACGGTCATTGCTGCCATAATCTTGTATTGTTCGCACTTGCTGATAGCCATTATTTTCAAAAATTTCACGCACACACGCCCCTTGATTATAGCCATGTTCAATCGCTAAAAGCCCACCTGTAAAAAGATGCTGTGCTGACTGCTGAGCAATTAGGCAAATATCAGCAAGCCCATCATCATCAGCAACTAAGGCGGTGACAGGTTCAGCGGTCAAAGTATGTAGATGCGTATCTGTTTTACTGATATAAGGCGGGTTTGAGACGATGACATCAAACTGTGATGATGGTAAAATCGCCCCAAACCAATCTGATTGCATAAACCGACAGTTATCTACCCCAAGCGTTTTGGCATTCATTTTAGCCACCATTAAAGCATTTTCACAAAAATCCACGCCAAGCAAGTCGGCATTTGGTAGCTCTTTGGCAATCGTGATGGCGATGCAGCCTGAGCCTGTGCCTAAGTCTAGGATTTTGGCACTATTAGCCCTTTTATTGTCTTTGATAAAATCAAGCACGCTTTGGACTAAGATCTCGGTATCTGGTCTTGGGATTAGAGTGTGCTGATTAACCAAGAAGTCTCGCCCAAAAAACGCCTGAACGCCCGTCAAATAAGCTAAGGGTATGCCGCTTAGCATCTGGTCAACGCCATCGTTAAACCGTCGCCATTCGTCATCGTTTAGCACATAATCGCCATCTGTGATAAGAAAGCTACTCGGCTGATTAATCACAGTGAGTAGCCATGATTGTAGCCAGTGATACGGCAAGCTTTCTGTGGCGATGGATCGGTAGTAGTGCTTAATAGAAGCGATAGATTTTGGCATAATTACTCAGATGGCTTGGTATTACTTCATATTATAGCAAAAAAATCAGTATTCATTAACCATACAAAAAACCGAATAACATACGCTATTCGGTTTTATCAACCAATTGACTAGATAACACTGTGTGCATTAGCTAGTCTTTGGTGCGTAATGACTGATTAAGCAGCATCAAAACGTCTTTGGGCTTCGTCCCAGTTTACCACGTTCCAAAACGCCTTGATGTAGTCTGGACGTTTGTTTTGGTATTTTAGGTAGTAAGCGTGTTCCCATACATCAAGACCGATGATTGGCGTGCCTTCGCAGCCTGCTACATCCTTACCCATCAGTGGGCTGTCTTGATTAGCGGTAGATACAACAGCAAGCTTATCGCCTTGCTTAACTAGCCACGCCCAACCTGAACCAAAGCGAGTTTGTGCAGCTTTCTCAAACTCTTCTTTAAATGCTTCAACTGATCCAAAATCACGCTCAATAGCTTGTTTTAGCGAGCCTTTTAGTTCTGTGCCAGTTTTTAGGATAGTCCAAAATAAGCTGTGGTTGGCATGACCACCTGCGTTATTGCGTAACGCACCTTGCTTGTCTTTTGGCAGCTTGTCAAGGTTTGCGATAACTTCTTCAACTGGCTTATCTGCCCACTCTGTGCCTTCTAGGGCGGCATTCGCATTATTTACATAAGCTTGGTGATGACGTGAGTGGTGAATTTCCATCGTTTCTTTATCAAAATGTGGCTCTAATGCGTCGTATGCATAGCCTAATTCTGGTAATGTATATGCCATAATGACTTCCTTAAAATTAATGAATTGAGTGATACTCATCATCTATTATGTGGGTAAAATATCGAATTTTCAAGGGGAAATTTTAGTGATTACAGCTATTTTAATGCCAAGTGATTGTTTTTAATATTAATTCTTAGGTGGTATTGCTTAACTTATTTGATGTATTTTAAAATCAGTCAGCGATTAAATGAAAGTTAAATGGCGTGCTTTTTATAGTTTTTGGTTCGTCCTTAGGCTTGTTACAAAATGTCAAGCCATCATATTTTGACGGCTTGACAATACCACGATGTTAGTTTAATGCTAATAGGTGCTTAATTACGCTTAGCAATAGTACAATTAAAAACACCAAACGCCCTACTAAGACGTTTTGCCTAAAGGCACTAAAGCACGCCATACGCTCACGAGTCTTAATAAGCTGATACTGCCGATAAAATAAAATACCAAGTAAAGCAGACAGTAAGCCTACCCCCACTAAAGCATAATCGGTGAAATAATGCCAAATAGCCAACGCCATCAGTAAGCTAAACACGGTATTTAACAGCATAATTACTGCCACATCATACTTACCAAATAAAATGGCGGTGGATTTTACGCCTATTTGCAAATCATCGTCTTTATCGCACATCGCATAAGCGGTATCATACGCTACTGTCCAGCACATATAGGCGATGAACAGCACCCACCCCCATAATCCCACATATCCTTGTACTGCCACGAACGCCATCGGAATCGCCCAGCCAAATGCTGCTGCTAACACCACTTGGGGTAAGTGCGTATAACGCTTCATAAAGGGGTAAATGAACGCCAAGAACACCGCCCCAAGCGACCAATAAAACACGGCAATCGGCAAAAAAAACAGCAAGCACGCAGATAATAGCGATAAACCCAAAAAGGTCAAAACCGCTGTGCGTGGCCGTAGTCTACCATCAGCAAGTGGGCGATTTTTGGTGCGTTTGACATGCCCATCAACTTTACGATCAGCAAAATCATTAATCGCACAGCCTGCTGCTCTCATCAGCACCGCCCCAAGCGTAAAAATCAGCACAAGCTGGATACTTGGCAGCTGACCTGTCGCCCCAAACTGTGCAAGAAATACCGCCCATAATGTCGGATATAATAACAGCTCTGTCCCAACAGGTTTATCAAACCGAGTAAGCTGTATCCATGCAATGAGTTTATCTTGAAATTGGGTGTGTATCATATGGATTATTAATAAGTTGTGTGGTCATTAGGCTTATTTATTCATGCAGGCGGACGATGACAGTTGCCATACGCCCTGTCGCTTTTTTTTGGTGATGTGTCTGATGACGATAAGAATAAAACCGCTCATCTTGGTAGGTGCATGGCGTCGCTGCACCCATGATATTAACATCTAGTGCAGCCAGCTGTAATTTGGTTAATGTCACAAGATCAATCAGGCATTTATCGTTACGGCTGTCTTTGATAATCACTTTTTTTAGTTGCACTGCTGACAGCTTGGTCAAGTTTTGATCGGTGCAGTCAGTGATGATTTTATTTGCCAGCACTTGGTCTACTTCATAACTTGATTGGTGAATGCACGCACCGATGATAGCATGCAATTTGGCAGTCTGATCAAACTGTTTGGCAGTTTTGGCAATAATACCTGATGCTAGCCCTTGCCAGCCAGCATGGATACATGCCACCTGTTCTGCTTTAGGGGTAAAAAGCGTGATGGGCACGCAATCTGCCGTCATGATGGCAAGAGCCTTGCCCGCTGTTCGTGTGATCATCGCATCGGCGTTATCGGGCAAAAGCCTTAGGTCGGCTGTATCTACATCGATGACCATATCGCTATGAATCTGATTAAGCCAGACAATCTCATCAATCCCACCACCGCCAAGCTGATTAAGATTTATTAGTAAATCCATGCGGTTTTGTAGTACATGGCTTGGGCTATCTTTTACATGAAGTGCAAGATTATAGCTGCCATATAGATCGCTTGGACTTGTCTTATCAAACTTTTGTGCAGTCGTCTGCACGATAAGCACATACTGATCTTGGTATAATACGATAGGATTCTTAGCAGATGTCATGGCAATTATTTTATCAAAATTAGGTTGGGCTTGGTGTGCCAGTTTAGTTATTAAACACATGGATTAAGGCGACAATATCACTTGGCAAAGGAGCAAAAAACTCCACCGCATCGCCTGTTGCTGGATGGATAAATCCTAGCGTATGAGCGTGTAATGCCTGACGTGGGAAGTCTTGAATGGCTTGGCGTTGCTCTGTGGTGAGTGTGCCTTTTTTGGTTGGTGAGCCATAGACTTTATCACCCACTAAGGGAAAGCCTTTATGTGATAAATGCACACGAATCTGATGTGTTCGCCCTGTCTCAAGGCGAACATCAAGCAAGCTGTGCGTATCGCTAAGAGCAGTCGCCCGAACGATGTGCGTTACAGCAGGCTTGCCGCTGTCTTTTACAGCCATCTTCGTCCGCTGAGTGCTGTGCCTGCCAATCGGTGCATCAATTAACGCATGGCGTAAGATGTCAGCAGGCGTGCCTGACACAATACACTGATAATGACGATATACGGACTTATCTTTTAGTTGGTTGGTTAACTCAAGCTGTGCTGATTTGGTTTTTGCCACCACTAAAAGCCCTGTGGTGTCTTTATCAATGCGATGCACAAGCCCTGCTCGTGGCAGATGGGCATTATCAGGGTAGTGGTATAACAAGGCATTGACCAGTGTTCCTGTGCGATTACCCGCTCCAGGATGGACGACCATACCCGCAGGCTTATTAATGATAATGACATGATCATCTTCATATACTATATCAAGTGTGATATTCTCTGGCAGATCGTTTGAGTGATCTTCAAACGCTGCCAATAAACTTAACACATCGCCTTGCCTGACAGCATACTTTGGCTTTTGTGTGGCTTGATTTACAAGTAATGAGCCATCATTAATATAGCCTTGTAATTGCACTCGTGAAAAACCATCAAAGGCAAGGCTTGCCATCTTATCTAGGCGTGTACCGACGTCCTTATCTAAGACTTGGTAACTAAGCTCAATATGCTTTGTTGGTGAATCCACTTCTGCTTTGTCATATTCTGACCCGTTTGGCTCAGCTACGGTGTTATCGTCTTGTGTTATCATAACTTTAAAATTTGTACTAAAATTGGGCTACTTTATCATATTTATTGGCAGTTTTCCTAAAATTTTATCCAAAAGTTAGGGTTCGTATAAATTGATGGTTTTTTAACTATAAATTGTGGTAAACTAAATGGCGTTTAGCTTTTGGATTTACCGACTTGTAAATGCCAAATCTTTAAATCATCAAGAGTAAAATATATGAAAACCAATCACTCTTTAAAAGTTTTATCTGTCGCCATGTTAGCTGGTACTTTGGCTTTATCTGGCTGTTCAACCCTAAAAAGTATCGTTGGCAAAAAAGACAATAAAATCACCATCAGTGCCGAACAATCTGAACTTAGCTATTATGAGCAAGCCCAAGCCGCCCTAGAAAAAGGCAATTACCACGAAGCAATTAAGACGCTTGGCGATGCTCGCACTTTTTATCCCACAGGCACGCACGCTCAGCAAGCACTGCTTGATCTAATCTATGCACAATATCAAGCTGGTGACTATGAAGCGGTCAGTAACAGTACGGCAGAATTTCTTCGTCTATATCCGACCAGCCGACACTTAGATTATGTGCTGTACGTCCAAGGTGTCACTCATATGGGCGGTTCACCAAAAGCATCTCGCTTATTTAAGCTTGATCAGTCGCAGCGTGATGTATCATGGCTACAACTTGCTTTTAATAATTTTCAAGTATTGGTTAATAACTTTCCAAACAGCAACTATGCTCCTGATGCTGCTCAGCGTATGATAGCAATCTATAATGATCTTGCCGAGCATGAAATGGTGGCGGCACGTTGGTATGTGAAACGTGATGCTTATGTGGCAGCAGTAAACCGTGCTAAATGGGTTTTTCAGTATTATCCCCAATCTGAAAGCACCCCTGAAGCAATCGCTGTGTTGGCTTATAGCTATGATAAACTTGGCATGACTACAACCGCAGAACAGTATAAGACGCTATTACAAATCAACTACCCAAGCTATCTAAATGCCGATGGCTCTGTCAAATTACCAAACCAAAAATCAACATCATTTACCAAGCGTCTCCTTAATACCGTGACTTTACACAAGTTTGACAAAAAAGCAGACACACAAGGCGTAGTTAGCTCATATAATGGTCAAACTCGCAATCAGGTTATTCATCAAGCAGGTGGACTACCACCACTACCAAGTCAGCCAGCAGAAATGGATGATAGCAAAGAGCATATGAGTATGCCTATCCAAGAAAAGCGTAGGCATATTGGTCTAAGTCTGCCAGATCAGCAATAATGCCATAAAAAGACCGATCGTTGGTCGGTCTTTTTATTGAATGTATCGCTATGCAGATTTCTGAATCCGTCATTGAGCAGCTCAACAGTCATGCCGATCTTGTCGGCATGATTAGAAAGCACACCGCCTTAAAGCCAGCTGGTAGAGAGCTTAAAGGCTGCTGCCCTTTTCATGGCGAAAAAACCCCTTCTTTTTTTGTAAATCCCCAAACCAATCTGTATTACTGCTTTGGGTGCGGTGCTAAAGGCAATCCAATTACCTTTTTAAGAGAATTGGAACGCATGACTTTTATCGAAGCGGTTAAGCATTTATCCGACCAAACAGGCATCGAACTTCCAAAGGATGATGAGTTTGCCAAAAAAATCAGCTACAAAAAGTCTGCCAAATCTAAACCTGTATTTCAATCATCTGCTAAGCCATCTATTAATCCACCAAATCAGCATTTAAACTCACAATCAACAACTGCACAGTCAAATAATATACAAAATAATAACAACGTCATTACAAATGAACCATTTGATACTATTTTTACTGACGAAGATAAAATATCTGATGGTGCTTTTATCATTAATCAAGTCGAAGATGAACAAGGCGACTTATACACCCTACTGGCAAATGTCTGTCGTTATTATCAATCTCAGCTGTGGAATACACCATTTGCGTTATCCTATTTTCAAAATCGTGGGCTAACACAAGAAACTATCCATACCTTTGAGCTTGGTTTTGCACCGCATGGTTGGCAAGTGCTAACCCAAGCATTCGCCCAAGATCTAGAAGGTCTAAAAATTTTAGGACTGGTTCGCCAATCTCAAAAGACGGGAGAATATTACGATTTTTTTCGTGAACGAGTGATATTTCCTATTAAGGATAGACAAGGACGAGTAGTCGGCTTTGCGGGGCGTTCATTGGGTGACGACATGCCAAAATACATCAATTCATCTGAGTCACCCGTCTTTCAAAAACAGCATATCTTATATGGGCTTTATGAAGCTCGCCAAGCCAAGGCAAATGATTTTTTGATGGTCGAAGGCTACATGGATGTAATCGCATTGCACCAAGCAGGAATTTATGGAGCGGTCGCACCGATGGGTACAGCAGCTAATGAACGCCAAATCGCCCAGCTTCTTAAATATAACGACGTGCTGACCTTATGTTTTGATGGTGATAACGCAGGTCAAAGAGCAGCTTGGCGAACACTCGAAGTAGCAGCTCCAGTACTGCCTGATGGCAAGCAGTTAAAATTTCTCACCCTGCCTAATCAGCATGATCCAGACACTTTTATTAAGCAACATGGTGCTGCTGCGATGGTAGAGCAGATTGCTCATGCGTCTAATCTATCAGATTACGTCTTTGGTGTCCTAGCACGTCGTTATGATTTAAAGCTGCCTGAAAATAAAGCTGCCGCTATGGCAGAGCTTAAGGAGCTTGCTGCTAAACTGCCCAAAGGTTCTAGCTTTAGATGGTGGCTTAATAACGACATTTACCAAAAATTAAGCGGCAAAAATCTCCAAAAAACGCAGCTGCTTGATCAAGCAAACTACGACACGAATGTCAATCATAATATTCAGCTGTATTTGTGCTTATTATACGCTCCACAAATTTTACTGACAGACCCACTAAGCGATATTTTAACGCAATCAGGTGCAGTCGATGTACATGCTGATTTTATTGATAAGTTAGAACAGCAGGAACTACATCTACCAGAGTTACCGACTTGGAAGAGTATCGGCGATGAAGCCTTATCTTTGTTTGTTTCTACCATTAAAGAGTTGATAACACTAAGTCAAAGCATGGACTTGGCAGGGTTTGATTTAACCGATACAGACCCAAAGAATCGAGCTTACTTTATTATTGCAAGCTTGCCAAACCCATCTTTACAAGACATGCTCGCCAGTCAGTGGCAAGATTTTTATCAGCAAATCAGTCAGCAAAGCGTCAATATCCAATTTTTATTCCAAGAGCTTCTTAGTCAAGCACTGCAAGAAACCTTGCAAAAACAACACAAAAATAGCAAAAATCTCATTTTATCAGAAATTCATAAACGCCGATTGCAAGCGGTAATTCATTGGGATAAGCATAATAAATCTAAGCTTGCAAAACTGTTGGATACTTAGCTATCTTTTAAGACCGCTCGCTGATAGGCTTCTCGGCTTTCACAGCGTTCTTGCCATTCTTTGATGCTTTGTGACTGCATAGGTAGGCTGCTTGAGTTTTGCATGGCACTGATGGCAAAATGCACTTGGATATCTGCCGCACTAAACACATCACCTGAGACATAGTCTTGATTTTGTAAGGTCTGATCAAGCAGTGATAGGCTATTTGTGATATTATCGTTTAGATAAAGCTTTTCTATTTTTTGCTGAATTTGCTTGGTGATAGGACGCACAAAAAATGGCGATTGCGTGGTAATTTTATCAAACACAAGTCGCATGACAAGGTTTGGCATAAGCGACCCTTCGGTAAAATGCAACCAAAAGCAAAATTGCTCCCACGTCTGATCATCGCTAGGTTTTAGTTTGTGAGTTTTATCATAATGGCGAAGTAAATATTCTATGATAAATCCAGATTCTATCAGCGTCTTTTCACCATCGGTTAAAATGGGAGCTTTACCCATAAAGTGGGTTTTTTGCATCGCTTTTGGTGCAAGATAAGACTTGGTACGAGTATGCTTGACCAACGTATATGGTAAACCTAACTCTTCTAGCAACCAAAGAATCCGAAAAGATCGTGAGTTATTTAAGTGGTGTAAAGTAATCATTATTTATCGCCATTAAAACCAAGCATACACTTAGGTTAAGTGAGTTTATGTATCATCGCTGACTGTGGTGTCTAAGCTATCGCCACTTTCATCGATGATATCGGCAGTCTCCTCATCATCTTCATGCTCCACGCACGCCACACCGACTAACACCTCATCATCAGCGATACGAATCAGACGCACACCTTGGGCAGTACGCCCTGTGCTTGCAATTTGGGCAACTGGTGTACGCACCAATGTACCTTTATCTGAGATTAAGATAACATCTTCTTCATCGGTAACTGCAATCGCTTTAACCAGCTGACCATTACGTTCAGATGTCTTAATGGCGATATTGCCTTGTGAGCCACGATTGCTACGCAATGTAAATTCACTAATCGGCGTACGTTTACCAAAACCATTCTCGCAAGCACATAATATCTGCTTATCGCTGTCGGCTGTACATACCACCAGTGATACCACCCGACTGACTGCAAATGTACTACCCTCATCATCGCCGTCTACTTCGTCTGTCACATCGTCTTCTTCAAGATGGGTGTTAGCCAGTAGATTAACTCTCATGCCACGCACACCAGCAGACACACGTCCCATTGCTCTTACGACAGATTCTTTAAAGCGAATCGCCTTACCTTCATTGCTAAACAGCATGATTTCTTGGGAGCCATCAGTAATTGCCACACCTACAAGGCTATCACCTTCTGCTAGATTGATTGCTTTTAAGCCATTTGAGCGTAAGTTCGCAAACTGACTTAATGCCACACGCTTTACCGTACCGCTTGCCGTCGCAAAAAATACAAACTTATCATCATCTTGTAGAGTCTCCACTGGCAAGATTGCCGTCACACTTTCATCATGCTCTAGGTTAATCAGATTGACAAGCGGTCTGCCTTTAGAGCCACGAGATGCGATTGGCACCTCAAAGCCACGCAGCCCAAAAACACGACCTGTATTGGTAAAGCACATGATGGTGGCATGCGTACTGGTGACAAGCAAATGCTCGATAACATCGTCAGCTTTCATGGCTGTGGCGTTACGACCTTTACCGCCACGCTTTTGGGCATGGTATTCACTGATTGGCTGAGTTTTGGCATAGCCTGTGGCAGATACTGTCAAAACGACAGTCTGCTCAGGAATGAGATCTTCACGACTAAAATCGCTGCGACTGTCTACGATATCAGTCTTACGTTCATCGCCAAACTGATCTCGGATTTCGGTAAGTTCATCTTTAATGACTGCCATCAGACGATCAAAGTCATTTAAGATTAATTGCAGACGCACAATTTCCGCTAAGATTTCTTGATATTCCTTAGATAGCTTGTCTTGCTCAAGTCCTGTCAAGCGGTGCAACTGCATATCTAAGATGGCATTAACTTGATCAAAAGATAGGCGGTATTTGGTGTTATTTTCAATCAAACCAAACGGAGCATTTAGGTCTTCGCCTTCAATAATTTCTGGACGAATAGATACAGCCCCTGCCGCCTCAAGCATTGCCACCACACCGCCAGACTGCCATACTCGCCCAAGCAAATTCTCACGAGCCACCGCTCGGTTCTCTGACTGCTTAATGGTGGTGATAATCTCATCGATATTTGCAAGAGCAATCGTTAGACCCTCTAACAGATGTCCACGTGCTTTAGCTTTATTAAGCTCAAAAATAGTACGACGAGTTACCACTTCTTGGCGATGTCGGATAAATGTTGAGATAAGATCTCTTAGAGTCATTAAGCGTGGCTGTCCATTATCAAGAGCAACCATGTTAATGCTAAAGCTAGACTCAAGCGGCGTGTTAATGAACAAATTATTAGCAATGACCTCACTGTTTTCTCCACGCTTAAGGTCAATAACGACACGCATTCCTTCTTTGTCCGATTCATCACGGATAGCACTGATGCCTTCTAGCTTTTTATCGTTTACAAGTGCAGCGATTTGCTCGATTAATTTGGCTTTATTGACCTGATAGGGAATTTCAGTAAATACAATGCGTTCACGATCTTTATTATTTCCATCCATAGATTCAATGTGGTATTTACCACGGATGTGCAGTCGTCCTTTTCCTGTGCGATAAGCATCGATGATGCCACTGCGTCCATAAATCGTACCGCCTGTTGGAAAATCAGGTCCCAAGATATAGCCCATTAGCTCATCGCCCGTTAGATGTGGGTTATCAGCATAAGCAAGACAAGCATTCACCACTTCAGTTAGGTTATGCGGTGCCATGTTTGTTGCCATACCCACCGCAATCCCTGTCGCTCCATTAATCAAAAGATTAGGCACACGAGCAGGTAATACAGATGGCATACGCTCTGAGCCATCATAGTTATCTTCCCAATCTACGGTATCTTTATCAAGATCGCCAAGCATTTGATGAGTAAGCTTTTGCATACGCACTTCGGTATAACGCATGGCAGCTGGTGGATCACCATCCACCGAACCAAAATTACCCTGCCCATCGATCATCATATAACGCATACTAAAAGGCTGTGCCAAACGCACAATCGCATCATACACCGCAGTATCGCCATGTGGGTGGTATTTACCGATGACATCGCCTACAACACGAGCAGACTTTTTGTAAGGTTTGTTATAGTCATTTGATAACTCGTACATTGCATACATGACACGGCGGTGTACTGGCTTTAGACCGTCTCGCACATCAGGTAAGGCACGAGAGACGATTACGCTCATAGCATAGTCAAGATAGGACTGCTTTAGCTCATCAACAATACCAACGGGGGTGACGCTATCGGTGGTAGACATGAGATATCCTTTTTATTTTTTGTTGTGTAAACGTTAAATATTATAGCATAGATGGTGAAATTTTTGGAGAAATAAAGCTTAAAAATACAGAGCTATTAACGTCAATAAAACACCTAAAATCCAAAACAGTCTAAGCTACTGTGATAGATTCTCAGTCATCGCCACCATGCGCTCATGTGTGATAATCTGCACTGCTTTTTTGTGCTTTTGGGTGTGACTTTGGTAAGCGATTAAAGAAATGGCGACAGCGACATGGCGTGGTGTGAGTGGTTGATGTTGCACCCTTAAAGCTAAACGTAAAACGTTTTTTACTATATTAATTGATGTATCGCTGATATTTTTGATAGAAAAACCAATCTTATCAAGCGTTAATTGACTTAGACGAAATAAGTATAAATTGTCAAACCCAAGTCGTTTAAGCTCGTTTTCCACCACAGATTTTATGGCGATATCATCATGACGTGTGGATTTATCCGCCCCTTTTTTTGATAGATAAAAAAACCGCTGCACGCCTTTGTCTTTGCACGCTTTGGCAAAAGCGACATTATAGCCCACATTTACTTGACGAAACTCATCTAAGCTTGCTGCATTAGCTTTGGTTAATCCAAGGCAGCTAAAGGCATCGGTATCGTTGCCGATGGCTATGGCTTGTACAGTATCAGCAAGCACACCAAAATCCTTCACAGAATAGATGTGCATATTTTCACTCATCAAGCGCGGCTGAGTGCGTGTGATAACGATGACCGTCTCATACAGTGCCGACAGTTCATGCACCAATGCCTGCCCTACACGCCCAGACGCACCGATAACAATGGCTTTTCGCTTCATGAACACCCTTGATTAATAAAACTGACTTATTTTAGCATACCTAAGAGAAAAATTTAACGCCCTACTTGTCAAATACCTTAAAAATGCGTAAAATAGCCTATCCTCAAGAACGCATCTATTGAGAACACCTTAATTTTTTGGTACAATAGACGTTTTAGTGTTGAGCAACGTGTCTATTGGCATTTGCCAAATTGATAATTCGCTGGCTGCTAGAATTATCCGCTCAATACCGCTTATTTTATTTCATTTTTAAGGATACACTTATGGCAAACTCAGCCCAAGCTCGTAAACGTGCTCGTCAAAACGTAAAACGTCGCACGCAAAATGCTTCTCAACGCTCAATGGTTCGTACTTATATCAAGCGTGTTACCGCAGCCATCGAAGCAAAATCATATGAATTAGCTACCGAAGCTTATCAAAAAGCAGTTCCTGTTATTGATCGTATGGCAGACAAAGGCATTATCCATAAGAATAAAGCTGCTCGTCATAAGAGCCGCCTAAATAAAGCAGTTAGAGCTCTAAAAGACGCTTAATTTTCTGCCTTTAATAAAAAAAACCTTAATTTAATGTTAAGGTTTTTTTATGGTTTAGATAATAGCTTTAGCTTAGCTAGACGTATCATTATCGTTGTTTACGCTAAATATCACCCCATCTGCCAAGCGATACGCCACTAAGCTGCCACCCCAAACAAAGCCGCCATCAAGTGCTCGTACTCGTGGCGTGGCTATTTTAGCTTGCAATGCCGCCCAATGCCCAAAATAAATCCGTCTTTTTCTTGGCACTTCCCATTCAAACCATGGGCGAAAGTCACTTGGCATCTCATCATCAAGCGACTGCTTAAAAGAAAACTCAAGCATTCCATCTGCTGTACAAAGTCGCATTCGGGTTAGATAATTGGCGATGGCTCTTAGTCTTTTTTTACCTCGAATATCATCGCTCCATACGTCAATTTTTTTATTATAGAGCTTTTTAAGCACACGATCGACTTTGTTTAAGTTACCGCTGAGTTTTTTTTGGAGTTTTTTGGCGTATTTTTCGGCTTGATCTATACTCCAGTTTGGCGGGATACCAGCATGAGTTATGACGCTTTTATCATCTGGATATAGCAAAAACGGCTGTTTGCGTAACCATTCTAGCAATTCATCACAATCTTGTGCCAAAAAAATCTTAGAAGTACGATCTTTAGGATTGATGGGTAAAATATGTCGCCATGTAGCGATAAGCGTAATGTCATGATTGCCAAGCACAGTGGATAATGCACCTACATCAGCTAGTGCTTTTACCTTACGCAGTGTGGCAAGCGAATCCTCACCTCGTGCCACAATATCACCTGTTAGCCAAAGCTTATCTTGCGTTTCATCAAACTCAATCTTATCCAAAAGATTACAAAACGCCGCATAACAGCCTTGTAAATCACCGATAATATACTCATGGCGATAGCTTATATTATCATTCATCAGCCACCCCCTGTTCATTACGCTTAGCCAAACTAATGTCTGCTAAATGCACAAAATCTGCTACGCTTAATGTCTCTGGACGAGCTTGGGGGTTAATACCTGCCTGCTCAAAATCAGTATCATCTAGCACAGGTAGTAGACTATTACTCTTAAAAATTGCTCTTAATGTCTTACGTCTGTGGTTAAAAGTCTCACGAACAATAAGAGCAAATAAGGACTCATCTTTAGCTTTGATGGGTTTTTCGTGAAAAGGCGTCAGTCTAAAAACCGCACTCGTTACCTTAGGTGGCGGATTAAACGCTCCTTTTGGCACAGTTAATAAATACTCTGTATTACAATAATACTGCATAATAACTGACAATCTGCCGTACGTCTTCGTATTAGGCGAAGCAGTAATGCGATCAACAACTTCTTTTTGGAGCATAAAATGCATATCAGTAATGACATCGCTAAAGTCAAGTAAACGAAATAAAATGGGCGTAGAAATATTATAAGGCAAATTCCCCACCACGCGAAACGACCCTTTGCCTATTTGCTCAGCAAGCTGTCGGTAATCAATATGCATGGCATTATCATTGATGATGGTAAAATCATTATGGCTGTTTGCACCGATATTAATCTTTAACTGACCTGCTAAATCACGGTCAAGCTCTACCACTGTCATACCATAAACTTCAGCCAGTAGTGGCTCGGTTAATGCCCCCAGACCAGGACCAATCTCTAGTAAATTATCGTCTTTTTGGAGATGAATGCTATCAACGATTTGGCGTATCACACTTGTATCATGTAAAAAATTTTGCCCAAAGCGTTTTCTTGGGGCGTGTTTTGCGTCTTGGGGTGTCTTTGGAATGATAGACATTGTTATTTTTCTCAAATAAAGTGAATGTAACTTGAATGATTTGCCAGCTAAGCTAAGTTTGGCTATTTTATCAGATATGCCCGCCTAACGTATGCGAATATAAAATTAAACTTGCGATCAATATTAGCATAGCACCGCCTACAATCATTGCACTACGTCCAAACATCGCCAAGCGATTGCCTAAGTACAGCCCAATGGTCGCCATAATGGTTGTGGCAATACCAATAAGCAATGCTGCAAGCCAAATATTGACTACTATAAAAGCAAGCGACACACCAACAATCATCGAATCAATGCTGGTAGCTACCGCTGTTAAAATAAGCAGAACTGGACTACTGGTTTTATTGTTTAAGTTGCCATCAATGTTATCTGTGCCATCGCTTTTCATGCCTTCATAGACAAACCTTAGCCCCAAAAATGTCAGCAAGACAAAAGCAATCCAATGATCAAGGCGTGCTATCCACTCGCTAGAGCTTGCAAGTTTGGCAATTAACCAGCCGATAACTGGAGTGATACCTTCTACCACGCCAAACACAAGCCCCATCTTTAAAGCCTTAGTAAATCTTCGGTTGCTAACCACTGTGCCTTTGGCGATGGCGACAGCGAACGCATCCATCGACATACCGAACGCTAAGATGACTAAAGGAATAAAGTTCATTATCGGCTACTAACGCTGCTAGCATTCATTCTTTAATTTACGCAAAGCAGTAAACACGCTGATACTATCTGTCTTTTTAAGCTCTATTTTGTCTTGTAGGCGGGTAATAAGCTCCTCATCGTCAGTCTGTAAGAATACATTGATTTGGTATTCATGCGACAGCAGTGTTGGTAGTGAGATTTGTCCCTGTTTAAGCTTTGATAGAGTATCGGCCAGTGCTTGTTCAATAGCAGGCTTAGCTTTATCGCTACATACCATAAGCCCAAAGCGTAAGTTATCTGCAGTGTATTCGTGTGCTGGGTAAAATAACGTATCTTTTGGTAAACTTTTAAAGCGTGCTAAGCTGTCGTGTAGCTGCTGCATCGTGCCTGTAAACACCCTGCCACAACCCCCGCTAAATAAGGTATCAGCACAAAATACATGGGTCTTATCACCTACGCAAAGTAGATAAGATAAGTGCGTATCGGTATGACCTGGCGTATGCCAAACATTAAAGCTAAGGTCGTCTATAACGACAGTATCGCCCTCATTTACATAGTCGGCATTCACGCCATGCTCGGCATGAGAAAAAGTCTGCACACTTGGATAAACCTGCTGCAACTCTTTAACACCGCCTGTATGATCATCATGATGATGGGTGATGAGTATGGCAATAAGATTAAGACGATGATCTTTTAGATATTTTAGTACTGGAGCAGCCTCGCCTGGATCGACGATGATTGCTTGATTGCCTTTAACAATCGCCCAAATGTAATTATCATCAAGTGCTTTAATAGCATCAATACGCATGACAGTCCTTAAATTAGCCGTGTTGTTTTTCAAAATCATTCATAAAATCTACTAATGCCAAAACTTGATCTAATGTGACGGCATTATAGATACTAGCACGCATACCCCCCACCGCACGATGACCTTTTAGGCTTAGCAATCCAGCTTTCTTACTTTCTTCTAAAAACAGCTTATCTAACTTACTATCTGCTAAGAAAAATGGCACATTCATGATAGAGCGGTGCTGTGGATTGACATCATTACGATAAAAGTCGCTATCATCAATCGCTTGATAAAGTGCTTGGGCTTTTTGGCGGTTGAGTTTGTTGATGGCTTCTACGCCGCCTTGTTCAAGCAGCCACTCAAAAACCAGCCCTGACAGATACCACGCATATGTGGCAGGCGTGTTTAGCATAGAATCACTATCAAGCTGATTTTGATAATTCATCACCGCAGGACACCATGGACTTGCCTTGCCTAATAAGTCCTTGCGTACGATGACAATGGTTATGCCTGCAGGACCAATGTTTTTTTGAGCACCTGCATAAATCATGCCAAAGTCATTCACGTTGATTGGTTCAGATAAGATACAAGATGAAAAGTCCGCTACAATCGGAGCGTCTACTTTTGGTGTATCAAATATTTGCACGCCATGAATCGTTTCGTTTGGACAGTAATGAAAGTAGTCTGCCTTATCACTAAGTTGCCATGTATCTATGCTTGGTACGTCCTTGCCATCACCCTTGGCAACGACATTCACCTGACCCAAGCCAAGAGCTTCGTAACGCAAAGCTTCTTTGATGGCTTTATTTGACCATGTACCAGTATCCAAATAATCTACCACGCCACCGCCTAGATTTAACGGAATGGCAGAAAATTGTAAAGAAGCACCGCCTTGTAAGAACAATACAGCATAATCATCACTGATACCCATAAGCTTACGCAAATTGGCTTCAGCTTTTTGTGCTATCTCAATATAATCAGCACTTCGATGGCTAATCTCCATCACACTTGCTCCAAGCCCCTGCCAGTCTAACAGTTCAGCTTGGGCACGTTCAAGCACAGCGGTCGGCATACTTGCAGGACCTGCACAAAAATTTGCAAAACGATTCATAATATATCCTTAAGCTCAAAAGTTTATTACATAGCTCTATTTTATCACAGACCTTCATACTCGGTAAAATTAGTTTCAGACTTGTTAAAGTTAGATTGTCAGTACACAGCTTTTAATCAGCCCAGCACACTTTCCCACACTGTACATACATAAGTTCGTAAGCATTGCCATGTATCATCGTGGACGATCATTTTTTGTTCAAGTAAGGCAAGCTCGTGGGTTTTTTGGCGTAGTTTCAGATAGGCTTGCGTCAAGCGATCGCATTGCTCAGGCGTCCAGATACCCGTCTTACTAATCTCTTTAAAAATTCGTACATTATCAGGATAGATGGCAAGATTAGGGTATTTATGAGCGTAGCCTAGCACCATAAATTGTGCCAAAAACTCAATATCTACAAGTCCGCCAAAGTCTTGTTTTAGATGAAATTCATGAGATTTTTGACTTCCTAAATGCGACTGCATTTTTTGACGCATGTCATTGACATCTTGCTTAACTTGGGCGATATCTCGCTTGGTAGTCAGCACCCTAATGCGACTGCTATCAAACTGAGCCAACACCGCTTTATCACCACAAATCCCCCTTGCCCGCACCAATGCCTGATGCTCCCACGCCCATGCTTTTTCGTTTTGGTAAATATCAAAAGCATGCGTGGATACGATCATCACCCCTGCATTGCCCGATGGCCGAAGTCGCATATCAAGCTCGTAAGCTCTTCCATCAAGCGTCTGAGTGGTCAGATAGGTAATAACTTTTTGAACAAGTCTAGAAGCAAACTTCATGCCGCTAATTACCCTAGCACCATCTGTATCAGCTCGCTCATCAATGGCATGCAAAAACACCACATCCAAATCGGACGCATAGCTCATCTCAAGCCCTCCAAGCTTGCCATAGCCGATAATCGCAAAGCCACAAGATTCAGCTGTCGCAAGCGTGCCATCGGTCAGTCTTGGAGAGCCATGCTTACTAACCAGTTCATCAAAAGCACGGTACAACGCAGACTCAAGCACTACCTCAGCGATAAAAGTTAAGCTGTCTGACACTTTCATAATATGCCGAAGCCCTAAAATATCCGCCGTTGCAACTGCTAAAACTTGCGTTTTTTTAAAGGTACGGATGGCGTTTAGATAGTTCTCATCATCAAAAGGTTCAACCCTAAGTAAATGCTGTCGCAAAATATCGGTTAGTTCTGCTTTATTTGGCAAGTGTAAATAGCGTTTTTGTAAAAAGTTATCTAATAAAACAGGGTGTAGTGCCAACTCTTTAGCAACCCAAGGGCTTGCTGATAGCATTGGGATTAAGCTGATGGTAGCATTTGGATTTTCAGCAATCATCACAAGATAAATAGAACGCCGACAGATCGCCTCTAAGATAGCAATCAAACGCGGTACAGATAGATTGGCACGATCTACCCCATCATTCTTTGCGTGCAGCAGTAAAGCATACAGTAGCACAGGATAGGCAGTTTCAAGTCTAGATTTTGGTTCGTGATCTAAGCTTGTCACAAGTTTAGATTGCCAAAACTCATCTAAGCTGCGTTTACTCTCATCGGTGAGATAAGTATCGAGCTGCTGCTTAATGTCGTGTGCTTGAGCAAGTTCTTGTTTTGGGCTTTGGCGATCAGTTACCATGCGACTAAATGGCTCAATCACTGTCGCACGGTGCATATTTAGCGTATCATAAAATGACGCTACATCATTAAAGTCTAAAGTCTTAGCGATGGCAACAAGCTCGGTCTCATCGCTTGGTAATCGCTGTGTTTGCTTATCGTGGCGTGCTTGAATGGCGTGCTCAAGCCTGCGTAAGAATCGATACGCACCGCTTAGATTCTCGCCATCTTTGGCGGTTAAGTAGCCTAGCTCGGTCAGTCGCTCGATGGCAGTCAAACATGTTAAGTTACCGCTTAACTGCACATGATGACCACCATAAATCAAGCAAAACGCCTGCACGATAAACTCAATGTCACGAATACCGCCACTACCAAGCTTGATATTATCTAAATCTTGACGCTGCATTTGCTGACTTACTATCATCGTCTTCATCTCACGCAAAGCAGAAAATGCTGTATAATCAATATAGTAGCGATAAACGAAGTTTTTGGCGATGGTCATTAATCGCTCGTTAAACTCATCAGATATGGCGTTTACTGTTCTACCCTTTAGCCAAGCGAATCTCTCCCACGTTCGCCCATGTTGGTTAAAATAATTACGCAAGCCTCCTAAATTCATCACTAAGGGTGAGCCATCGCCCCATGGACGCAGTCGCATATCTACTCGGAACACAAAACCATCGGCAGTGATTTCATCAAGTAACCTAATCACAGCACGACCTAAGTGCAGCATAAATTTATGATTTTCAATGACTTTTTTGCCACTTTGACTGATGTCTGTTTCACCATCGCCTAAATGCACAAAAACCAGATCAATATCGCTTGATAGATTTAGCTCCATCGCTCCAAGCTTACCCATCGCAATAATGGCAAATTCATCTTGGCGTTTTTTACCATCTACCTTGGTCATCGGCACACCAAAGCGATTGACAAGATTGGCATAAGCATACGCTTTGGTAAAATTAATGCACGCATTGGCAAAGGCGGATAACTCATAGGTCAGCTGCTCAAGTGCGATCGCTTGTAAGGCATCTTGCCATATCCACTTTAGCATAAGTAAGTTTCGCAAGTTTCGCAAGCCTTGCATGACTTGGCTTTCATCAATATTTATCAGATTATCATCGGCAGACACACCCACAAACTCACGTACCATGATGTCAAATTCATCATCTGTTATGGGCTTATTAAAAGGATTTTTTGCCAAAAATGCTTGGGCTTGGGTGCGTTTTTTATTAAAAATAGACAGTGCAAAAGGACTGGCGACAGCAAGCTTATCTAATTTGTGTGCAGCTGGAGTGAACATAGGTCTTTCCTAGAAAAGTTCATGATGATACATTAGGGTGTATCCTTGTATCTGTTATTTAAGTTATTTAAGCTAAGCGTGATGTTTATCATATAAAATCACCACGACAGCTTTTTTTGGTTTATCCATAAAATATATCGTGAATATAAAGCATGCCCTAATTTTACACCAATTTTTAGGTTATAATAAGCAAATTTAACATCAAATCTACCATGAAAAAATTACTCCTTATCACTTCTGCCCCTTATGCACGCACGCATAAAGACGGTTTAAGCTTCGCTAAATCCGCCTTACAAGACAACCAAGCCGTCAGCATATTTTTTTATGGTGATGGTGCAATGGTTGCAAACCGTTTGGCGTGGCAAAGTAGCGATGTTATTAATATCACTACTGAATGGGCAAGCTTAGCCAGCCAAGCTAATCTAAAATTATCTGTTTGTGTAAGCACCGCTCTTGCTCGTGGCGTATGCGACAGTGATAACGCCAAACGCCATCATTTAACAGGCGATAACCTGCACCCTGCATTTACTCTGGTGGGCTTATCAGAGCTTGCATTAAGCCTTGATGATGACACCGAATTATTACAGTTTTGAGACAATGAATATTTTAATTAAAATCAGCACCGATAGCGAGCTTATCAGTTATGAAGCGATTGCATTAGCCTTTACGCTTGCAACTTTCGACCATGTTGTGCAGTTATATTTTTATGGTGACAGCTTTTATATTTTAGCCGACAGCACAACCCGTGCTTATGGCATGATCCAGTCGCTAGAGTTATATGACTTGCCTTATGCTTGGGCAGGTTTTAGGGAAATGACTGTGGCTTTTGATGATAAGATTTTGGATAATATCCGATACTTTGATGGTAAAATTAGCGATAAACTTGACGAATTTGACAGCGTATTGGAATTTTAATGACACTTTCTTCTCAGCTTGACCAAGACGGTCATCTCACCGACCATAACTTATGGACAAAAGACATCGCTCAGACGCTTGCTGATACCTTAGATGTACAACTAACAGATGTGCATTTTCGTATCTTATTAGCGGTGCGGACGTTTTTTGATACATACCACCACAGTCCCAGCACTCGTCCACTGATTAAATATCTCTCAAAAGTCTTGCCTGACGATGAGATTAATAACGCTAAGTTACAACAACTGTTTAATACAGGACTTGTGGCTCGCCATGTCAATCGCTTGGCAGGCTTACCTAAGCCGCCTAATTGCTTATAACGAATACCTCTGACATAGCATTAATCAGGGCGACTAGATAGTCTGTGATAACCGACACTTTCGCCGACATCACCACCAAAGCCAAACTGTCGCCACACTTCATATAAGCATATCGATACAGTATTAGCAAGATTTAGGCTGCGAGATTCAGGTAGCATAGGTAAACGTAACCAATTATCCGATCCGATGTCATCACGCACCTCCACAGGCAGGCCATCTGTTTCTGACCCAAAAATTAGAGCGATATGCTCACCATCTTGGCGCGAGTGGTTAAACTGCCTTTCATAAAATGGCTTACTAAACTTAGTCGTCAATGCCACGATTTGACCGACATTGTTATCATGCAAAAATGCTCGGCACGCTCTCCAGTCTTTATGCACTTGCAGATTAGCGTATTCATGATAATCAAGCCCTGCTCGCTTAAGCTTAGTATCATCAAGCTCAAAAGCAAGTGGCTGCACTAAATGTAGCTTTGCCCCTGTATTGGCACACAGACGAATCACATTGCCAGTATTGTTAGGGATTTTTGGCGATACAAGTACGATATGAATGTCAGGCATAAGCACCCTTGATGAACTCTATGATTAAACCCTCTATTTTAGCAAACTTTTACTATTTATACACCCAAATAAAAACACCGCCTAGCTTAGACGATGTTTTAATAAAAAATTAGTTTTAAAATTAGTCTTAATGAACTAATTATTCAAAGATAAAACCTAAGCCAGTACCGACACTAAAGTCGCTACGAGAATCAGCGTTAGCAATGCCTTTAAATATCCACTTACCATTATCACAGATGCTAGAAAATCCTAAAGCAACACCTGATTCTCCTCGGTACAATGCCTGCACGATTCTTGCTTAGTTCACCATTAAGGTGATTGGTCGCATTTTTGGGTAATGCTGTATGAACAACTACTACAAAAATTAAAAAAAACTATAAGTTATCATATGGCTAAAAACACCGTCTTTTGGTACTTCTTTTTATGATTGTTGTATCAGATAAGTTTAATTGAAAAACTCACCCACCAGATGATTCACATAGCGAAATCCTAGTTCAGTGGGAGCGATGATGTCGGGACTGTTTATAAGCAGTCCTTGATTTTGCAGGCTTGCGATGGTTGTTGCCACACAATCAAGACCAAGCCCTGTCCGCTGTCTAAATGTATCAATACTCACACCTTGACGCAATCTTAGGGCATTCATCATAAATTCTCCTATCAGCTCATCATCAAGGATTTGGGTAAATTTCACCATCTTTGGGTGTGTGTCAAACGACAGATAATCCTTAGGTAAGCGAGATTTATAAAAGCGATAAATGCCATCATCGGATAAAGTTACCTTTCCGTGAGCCCCTGCTCCAATCGCCAAATAATCACCAAACTGCCAGTAATTGATATTATGCCGACACATACCATCTTTACCACCCCAAGCTGATACTTCATAATTATAAAAACCATGATCAAGCAGCAGCTTTTTACCTGTCATCTCAATCGCCTCAAGCGTATCTTCATCAGGCAGATCAGGTGGCGAGCGAAAAAAAGCGGTATTTGGCTCTATCGTCAGCTGATACCATGAGATATGGGTCGCCCCACTGTCTATGGCAAGCGATAAATCACGATATGCAAGCTTAGGCGTCTGATGTGGCAAGCCGTGCATTAAGTCGGCATTGACACGAATAAATCCAGCAGCCCTAGCACTTTTAATGGCGTTTATCGCATCATGTGAATTATGAATACGTCCAAGTGCGTTCAAAGCCTTATCATTAAAGCTTTGTACACCGATAGATAGGCGATTAATCCCAACTTCTAGGTAATCGGCAAAAGGGGCGTGCTCTAGCGTTGCAGGATTAGCCTCTAAAGTAATCTCACAATCTGCCTGAAAGCTAAACATCTCACGCAAGCCATGAAACAGCCGCATAAATTCGTGTATCGGTAGTAGTGATGGCGTCCCCCCGCCAATGAACACACTACTGATAGGACGGTCTTGGGCAAGATGAATCTGCGAACGAGCATCCAGTAATAACGCATCAACATACTCACTAAAAGGCGTGCGATCTGTTAAAGCGTGCGAATTAAAATCGCAATAAGGGCACTTTTTTACGCACCACGGAATGTGAATGTATAAAGCAAGCGGAATGACAGCAGAATCAAGCATATAAGATAAATATCACAAACACGCCGCCCACCTAAACGCTGGGTAAACGGCTAAATAGAAGTGGAACGGTGCTACTTGTTTACTCTTGCATGAATTCAAAAGGCTCAAGCTTGAATTTTAGCTCAAGATGACGCTCAAGTGCTGGCACATTAAAGGCGTCATTCTCACTAACAAAGCTAATAGAAATGCCTGTCTGACCTGCTCGCCCTGTTCTGCCAATGCGGTGTACATAATCATCAGGCATATCAGGCAAGGTAAAGTTAATCACATGCGTCACATCATCTACATGAATACCACGACCTGCGACATCTGTCGCTACTAGAATGCTCACTTCACCATCTTTAAAACGCTGCAAATAACGCTCTCGCTTTTGTTGGGCGACATCGCCTGAGAGCATGGTTACCTCGTGATGGCGACGAAGGTTATCGTACAGACGCTTTACTTGGTCTTTACGATTGGCAAAAATAATGCATTTTTTGACCGCATTATCACTTAAAATCTGACGCAGTGCTGTCATTTTTTCTTTTTCGGTTAAAAGATAAAACAGCTGCGTAATATCTTTATTGGTCTTACTCTCTGGAGTAATTTCCACAAAAGTTGGCTGATGTAGCCATCGGTATGCCAAATTCATCACATCGGTGTTAAAGGTTGCTGAAAATAGCAGGCTTTGGCGATGTGTGTTGCTAGGCATTTTATTTACAATGCGTTTAATGTCGGGGATAAAGCCCATATCCAGCATACGATCTGCTTCATCAAGCACAAACACTTCAACCCTATCAAGAAACAACACGCCCTTATTCACCCAGTCAATAATTCGCCCTGGCGTGCCGATTAAGATATCGAGCGGACGACGTTCAAACTGCTTAGACTGCTTATCAAAGTCTGCTCCACCTGTGATACATAGGCTATACAGATTAGCAAAACGAGTCAATTCACGACAGTCAGCGAAAATCTGCTGAGCTAACTCTCTGGTCGGAGCTAAAATTAACGCTCGTGGCTCACCCAAAAACTGCTGCTCATCTTGGGTAAATGGTCTTTTTAATAAAGACTCAATCACTGTGATTAAAAAAGCCGCTGTCTTACCTGTGCCTGTCTGAGCCTGTCCGATGGCATCTTGGTGGGCGAGTGTATGCGGTAATATCTGAGATTGAATCGGTGTTAGGCGATCAAATTTTAAAGACTTGATAGCCTTTAAGGTTGCATCAGATAAAGGTAAGTCGGTGAACTTGGTAAAATTGGAATCTGTCATAAGGCTCAATGCGTGATAAAATTAACGGGCGTATCTTAACATAAACTTAACATAAGAACGATACACGATATAAAGTTTAAGGCTGCCAATCTTCTCACTTACGACGCAAGTCTTCCACCAAACCCTGCACGCAAGTCGCCATGGCAAAATCGCCCACTTCTTGAATAAATTCGCTTTGTTCTTTTGGTGTATCAATCGCTGGCACGTCATAAATTAGGGGTACAATCTGATGCCAAGCGTCTTGTAGTAGCGTTGCAGCTGGCTGATCGCCCTGGTCTTGTTTAAGCGTTGCAATGCTTTTATCAATTTCTGCTAACATGTCTGATTGGCTTACACCATTTAACTTATGTGCTCCGATTCCAGCAGCTCCAGTAGCATACACTGTACAAAAATGGGTAATCTGCTCCATAGCTTTTTGGTCTGGCTGCGATTGTTTTGGGCTTGGCAAGGCATCCTTTGCATTTGTTGTAGTGGCTAACATAGCTACTAAAGATGCTAACGCCAAGCGTAAGCTTGCCTTTGATAGGGCTGATACTGCATTTTTAAAAATCACATGCGTTCCTTGACTAAATGACAATCGTTTAATTTGTATAGTGATGGCTCTAAGTTTAGGCTTAAGCCCAAAAAACCAATCTTTATCATTTTAAGCTTTATCATTTATGTTATATTTTTGCAAGAACAGACCCACCGAAGTGGGTTTGTCCTATGTATTATGGTCTTAAAATTTACAACTGAACGACTTCTTCAGCTTGCAATCCTTTATCGCCTTCGGTTACGATAAATTCAACAGACTGACCTTCTTTTAACGAACGATAGCCATCGCCTTGAATCGCACGAAAATGCACAAAAACATCTTCGCCTGTGCTGCGTTGAATAAAGCCAAATCCCTTGGCATCATTAAACCATTTAACCACACCTTGTTCACGAGCTGACATAAATACTAATACTCCGATCTAAAATCCGTAACTGACGGATAATGTTGTAACCACGCCTGACAATCTTTTGTCAGACCCTGTAATTCATCATACCATGCTAAAATTAGATTACAAGTGTTTTGTATGAAGTTTGTTGTAATTTGTTGTAATTTTAACAAAAATATTGCAAAATACTTTCCTGTGATACACATACCGACTTGGTGACTTATGCAAACATACACAAAAAAACTCTGCCTGCTAAATGGTCCAAACCTAAATCTACTTGGCAAGCGTGAGCCTAAAATCTATGGCTACACCACACTAAAGGATATAGAAAATCGCCTAATGACAAAAGCCCGACAAAACGGTATTGAGCTTACTTGCTTTCAGTCAAACCACGAAGGCGATATTGTTGATTTTATTGGCAGGCATGGCTTATTGGCAAGTGACGGTGGATTTGATGGTATTATCATTAATCCTGCAGCATTTACACATACTTCTGTCGCCATTCGTGATGCTCTAACAGCAAGTGGCAAGCCATTTATTGAAGTGCATTTATCAAATGTCCATGCTCGTGAGCCGTTTCGCACACATTCTTATCTGTCGGATAAGGCTGTTGGCGTGATTTGTGGATTGGGTGACATCGGCTACGATATGGCGTTGTCGTGGTTTTTAAAAAACGTGTACGGCACTAGCCTAACTTAGGTTTCATCAAGGGCGTATGATAACGCCCTTTTTTTGGTTGTTTTGCCTAGTCTAGCACAGGGTTAATGACAGGAATTTTGTTAAATTTTGGGTTGAAAGTTTGCACCTTTGGGGCGGTGGGTAAGCCCATCTCATCTAGCAGATCTGTTTGACCCACTTGGATATTATCGCCTTCAAATAATCTTTCATTATCGTCTCGCTCAGTCTTTAGATTCTCAAAATCAAACAACGTGCGATCGGCAAGCTGACTAGGGGCGACATTTTGTAATGCCTTAAACATACTGGCTAGACGTTTTGGGTGGGCGTTATCCCACTCCCTTAGCATATCATTAATCATCGCTCGTTGTAAATTTTCTTGAGAGCCACATAAATTACAAGGGATAATGGGGAATTTCTTATAATTGGCGTATTTAATAATGTCTTTTTCAGCGACATAGGCAAGCGGACGAATCAGTACGTTTTGCTTATCATCAGACAGCAGTTTTGGCGGCATGGATTTGAGTGAACCGCCATGAAATAAGTTTAAAAAGAATGTGGCAAGCATATCATCACGGTGATGACCTAAGGCGATTTTGGTCGCTCCGATTTGCTTGGCAAAGCCATAGAGTGAGCCACGGCGAAGACGTGAGCAGGCAGAACAGTAAGTCTTACCTTCAGGGACGACCGATTTGACAATGCTATAAGTGTCTTTTTCTAAGATATAATGGGCGATACCCTGCTGTGTCAAGTATTTTGGTAAAACATCTTCAGGAAATCCCGGCTGTTTTTGATCAAGATTGACCGCCACCACATCAAAATGAATCGGAGCGATGCGTTTTAAAAACAGTAAAATATCCAGCAAAGTAAAGCTGTCTTTACCGCCTGAGATACACACCATAACGATATCGCCATCTTCAATCATGTTAAAATCACGAATCGCCCATGATACTTCTTTACGCAGCTTTTTTTGTAATTTCTTAAAGCGAGTGGACTTTATGCCATCATCAAAGTCATATTCTTCGCTTTGCATATCATTTGCGTCATCGGCGTCGTATTCATTAAAGTTATGCAAAAAAGCATTAATAATATCTTGATTATTTGTCATATCAGCATCTGCTTGGGTCATCATTTACTCACTTACTTTTTTTTAGTTTTGGCGAATTTGGTAAGGTTAAAGCTGATTTATCCAGCCTTTGACGGATTTGGTATTTTTTAGGCGTATTGATACTACTTTCTTCATTTAAGACGGCAGTTTTAACAAGTTTACCGTCAATTTTTTCATATTTGTACTTAACCGCTCGTTTTGGCTCACTTGCCACATCAATTGGCTTTTGATTGGTATGTCTATCAAACTTATCAAATGTCGCCTTTTTGTTAAATTTTGGCTTATCTTTTGATTTATCTTGGGGTACTCTTACTTTTGTAGGGCGTTTAGTTTCAAAGCGTAAAGCAGATTCTTTGTCGTATTTTGGCGACTTTTTAGCAAGTGGTATCTGTACATCATCTGATGGGGCTGATTTTACCGAATGCTTATGGCAAATCTTAAAGCTTTGGTGGATTGGTTTTTTGGGATTAAAATCAAAGCCAATCGTCTGATCGGTAATATGAACCACATCATAACGCTCTAAAATACTATCATCTAGCTCAAAACGTGTAAAGTTATTACTAAAATACAGTACGCCTGTTGTACTCAGACGGTTCATTGCACGGTTAATCAAAGCGACATGATCTCGCTGCACATCAAAAGTGCCTTGAAATTTCTTAGAGTTTGAGAAGGTTGGCGGATCAATAAAAATCACGTCATACTGCTCGGTATTGTCTTTAATCCAGTCAAAAACATCAGAAGCGATAAATTGATATTTAGGCTCGCCATACGCATCTGTAACTTCTAGTGGTATGCCATTTAGGGCGAAATTTTGCTTACCCCAGTCTAAGTAATTCGCCGATAAATCCACACTGGTTACTGATTTTGCCCCATGGACGGCTGCGTGCGTACTTGCCGTACAAGTGTAGGCAAATAAATTTAAAACGTGCTTGCCACGACTGGCTTTAGCTACCAGCTGACGCATGTTACGATGATCAATAAATAAGCCTGTATCTAAGTAGTCGGTGAAGTTCACATAAAAATAAACTCCACTTTCTTCAACAACCCACATTTTGCGGCGTTTATTATCCCTACTGTTGGGATTTTTGGTGTATTGGTCATTACCTGACTGTCTGGCACGAGTCTTAATAAAAACGTCTTCTTTGCTCACGCCTAACACTTCTCGAACGCATGCTAAGACTAAGTTAAAGCGAGATTTAGCGACTTCAGGGGGGATTTGCTTAGGTGGTGCGTACTCTTGGACGTGTACTTTATCGCCATATAGATCGATGGCGACGTTATAATTTGGCAAGTCTGCATCATAAATCCGCAAATTGCTTACACCATGTAGCTTGGCTTGTTTTTTAAGATGAGCTAGGTTTTTTTGTAGCCGATTGATGAATTCTTGGGCATCTTCTAAGTGAATCGGCTTTTTCTCAAACTGCTCAATTAATACAGTATTTTTAGCTAAGTTTAGTTTGCCATGTCGTAAGTACACAGTCAATGCACCGTTATGACAGCGTAACGTTTTTGGGTCATTGATTGGTAAAGTATCAGCTTGCTCCACATGGCTTGCCAATACCGACATATCTGCTTGAGTAACGCCTGCCATTTTTAGCCCATCTACTGTTAGCCGTCCTAAGCCGTGATATAAGGGCTTAATAAAATCGCTTTCACCTAATCGCTCACCATAAGGCGGATTAGTAATGATTAAAGGATAAGCTGCGGCAGGTACAGTCTTTAGGACGTCTTTTAGCTGGGTCAGTGGTCTTTGTTGTAAGGTAATGCCAGGAAGTAATGACGATAATCCAGACGCTTGTAAGTTTTGATGGCAAGCATGAATCGCCCCTGCGTCTGCGTCTAGGGCGATAACGCATAACAGACCTTGTCTCATCTTGTCTAGATTGTCATGAAATCTAACCGTTGCTGCATGAACCATCTCTTCCCACAACGCTTGGTCGTGGTGTTCCCAGTGATAAAAGCCAAATTTATCGGTCGCTTTATCAAGTCCTGTGGGATAATCAGCTCGCATGAGTAGGCTTTCTGTAATGAATGTGCCAGAGCCGCACATCGGATCTATGATGGCGTTATGTTTGCCTGTATGCCAGCCACTTTCGTATAATAATGCTGCAGCTAAGTTTTCTTTTAGCGGTGCTGCTGTATTTGCCACTCGATAACCACGGCGATGTAAGCTTGTGCCTGATAAATCAATGAATAACTCGGCAAATTTACTGTTGGCGGTAGCGAAAATCTGAACTTGGGCAGCTTTAGAATCCACATCAGGGCGACGTCCAAGTTTTTTATTAAAGCTATCAGCAATCGCATCTTTGATACGCAAAGTGGCGAACTGCTGGTTAATGGTGAGTTTTTTATCAGTGGATAAGCGAATGACGAAAGTCTGATCAACGTTAAAAATATCAGACCAATCATAACGACTGGTGAAATGATATAAAGCTTCGGTTATGTCTTCATCAAGCGTGATATTCTCGACAGTGCGTGTTATTTTTCTACCTTGACGATCGGTGCTAATTTGGTTCACCGTTTCATGTTTTTGTTTAAAATGGTATTCACCAATCGGCAATAACACTCGGCTCGCCACTCGGCTATATAGGCAGATATGATAAAATCTTGCCAAGTCCACTTTCGCTGCAATTCGCCCTACTCGTATCAGCTCGCCCATAACACCAAAGCTGTCTAGCTCAATTAACAAGGCATTCTCAAGACCATCAGCACAGGTGATGATGATACTAAAATCTTGGGGATTGAAATTGGCAAAAGGCTTGTTAAGTGTTATGGTCATGATTTTCTCAAAAATAATTGGCGTATAAAATAGACGTTCATACAAACGCCTATTATAACATAAAACCAAACATCGCCCTAGTTTTTACGCTCTGCTTGTTCTGGTGTTTCTTTGGTCACACCGTTTGTTGTATTGGTGTCTTGACAAGAACGCTGTTCTAATTGTGATGCTAAAATCTCATGCCCATCAGATGTCAGTAGCCTTAAATGCGGATAAGGCACAGCGATACCCACTTCGTCAAACGCTTGCTTAATCTTCTCATTAATCTGCTCTTTAATAACAGGAATGCGAGCAACTGACAATGGCACAACCCAAAACCGCACAATAAAATGCACGCCATACTCGCCGATATGATCCACCGTTGCCATAGGGGCTGGGTGCTTTAAGATGACTTCATCTTTTGACAGCGTCTTAAGAATAACGCTTCGTGCCAGCTCAATATCTGCATCTAGTGCGATACGAGCAGTTACATCAAAACGAATCATCTTCTTGGAAGTAAGATTGGTTACTTGTGATGAAGATACGGTGGAGTTTGGGATGATGATAATGATGTTATCACGGTCTAAAATCTGCGTGGCTCGTAAAGAAATCTTCACCACTCTGCCTTCTTTTTCACCCAAGCGAATCCAGTCGCCAACTTGAAATGACTGCTCGATTAAGATGGTAATCCCTGCAATAAAATTAGCAAGCGTACTTTGGGCAGCAAAGCCCACCGCCAAGCCCACAATACCCAGACCTGCTACCAAAGATATAATATCAAAGCCAAATTGTGCCAAAATACTCGCCAATGCCAAAACGAGTATCACAACCAAGATGAGATTTTTTAGCAGCTGCTCGATGGAAGCATTTAGGTCGTAATGCCTTAGCACACGGCTAATCATCTGGCCTGACATCGACCACATCACATAATAAAAACCAGCCCAAGCTAAAGCTTTTGCAGTTGCTGTAATGGTGTCTGTCTTAATGCCAATCTGCGTCATGAGTGCAAGCAAGCTTGCCACAAACCACACATAACGTAAGGTCGCTCGGACAATGCGAACATAACGCTCAGATAAATGCAAAAAGGTACGAGTATGCTTTACCACATACACCAAAATCCAGTACACGATGCCGATGACAGACAACAAGATGATGATTTTTAACACCATCGTCATAAATGCTACGCCACGATCTGCCCAGTTGAGCGTTTGATCATCCAATGAACCACCCAAAAGCACATAAAAGCTTTGGTGTAAATCACGGACAATGCTCTGGAAAAAGCGTATAAAATCGTCAGTCGTCATGTCGATCACAGGATAAACGTATCAGCTTAATATTTTAACAAATAAAGGGGCAAAAAAATACAGTTTAAATGACAATTCTTTTGCCAACAGCACAATGCATGGGGATAATTATGCTATAATCTAGGGTTTATTTTGTCACTCCTTATAACTTGGGATACGCATATCCATGAATGGTATTTTTACCCTTATTTTAATCATCACACCCATGTTTATCGGCTTTGCACTACCTGTTGCGGATAAGCACGCCATTTATGCAGAAAAAATAATTAACTATTTAGTATTCTTATTACTCATTGTCATTGGTATTGAGATTGGGCTAGAAAAAGACATCGTCTCTAAAGTTTACGATATTGCAACTTATTTAATAACACTTTTTTCCCTAACCATTGGATTTGGCTTGGTTGGCTTAGCATTGTTTGATCGTATTTCACCTTGCCAATACCAAACAAGCCACGCTAAAGGCAGTACCAAAATTAACATACACGGTAGTTTATTACAGCTTTTTTGTTTATTAGTCGGCTTTATTTTGGCATTAGTGCTACCAAGCACAGTGTTACCGCCTCGTGGTACGACAACAGCTCTACTCATGCTGTTATTATTATTTGTAGGTATTGGGCTTAAAGGTGTAGGTATTGGGCTTCGTGCTGCTATGCTAAACCAGCGAGGGCTTTATATTTGTGTGATTTTTACCGCCAGTATTTTATTAGCAGGTGCGGTCTTTTCGCTGATTTTTGATGATGTATCGCTGTTTCAGGGTTTGGCATTAGCCGCAGGAAGTGGTTGGTACTCTCTATCAGCTCCTTTAATGACCGAAGCTTATGGAGCGATGTGGGGTTCTGTCGCTCTTTTAAATGACTTAGGTAGAGAAATTGCAGCACTGATTTTTATTCCTTGGGTCATGCGATATTCTTCATCGGCTGCGATTGGACTTGGCGGTGTAACCAGTTTGGATTTTACATTGCCCATTCTTAGCCAATCTGGCGGTACTCGTATCGTGCCGCTTGTGGTAAGTTATGGTTTTTTAATAAATATCATCTCGCCCATCTTAATGGTGTTTTTTAGTAGTCTAGGCTAATTTGATACCTTTAAATAAAAAATAACGCAAGCTAACAACTTGCGTTATTTTTATGTGGCTGTTTAGCAGCGGTAATATAAATCAAACTCTAGCGGGTGTACCGCTTCATTTAATCGTTGCACTTCTTGCATTTTTAGTTCGATATAAGCATCGATCATCTCTTTTGAGAATACACCGCCTTTTAGCAAAAATTCATGATCTTCTTTTAGAGCTTTTAGGGCAACTTCTAAATTCTCTGCTACCGTTGGGATCATCGCTTCTTCTTCTGGCGGTAGATCGTATAAATTCTTATCAGCCGCTTCACCTGCTTCAATCTTATTTTCAATGCCATCAAGTCCTGCCATTAAAAGAGCGGCAAAGCATAGATAGGGGTTGGCTGCAGGATCAGGGAAACGTGCCTCAATGCGGCGAGCTTTAGGGCTAGATACATGCGGAATACGAATTGATGCAGAACGGTTTGACGCTGAATAAGCAAGCTTGATGGGTGCTTCAAAGTGTGGCACAAGACGCTTATAGCTATTTACCGTTGGGTTTGTGATGGCGTTTAAGGCACGAGCGTGCTTAATGATACCACCAATAAAATACAATGCCGTCTTAGACAATCCTGCATATTCATCTCCACTGAACGTATTTTCACCGTCTTTACTGATTGAGATGTGCACATGCATACCAGAGCCATTATCGCCTACGATAGGTTTTGGCATAAAGGTAGCAGTCTTGCCAAATTGGTTTGCCACTTGCTGCACGACGTATTTAAATTGCTGTACTTCATCAGCTTTCTTAACTAATGTGTTAAAAGATACGCCAATCTCAAGCTGACCTGACGCTACCTCATGGTGGTGTACCTCTACACGCCCTTCACCCATAATGCTATCAATGTGGTCGCACATAATCGCACGCATATCATGATGGTGATCAATCGGTGCGACGGCAGCGTATGCCCCTTTCACGTTTGGACGCTGTCCGTTATTACCCCAAGGATAGTCCTTATTGGTTGACCATGCAGCAGCTTCAGCGATAATGGTGTTACGAGCACCTGATTGGTCGATGTCCCATTTTACTTCATCAAACACGAAAAATTCAGGTTCAGGGCCAAAAAATGCCGTATCACCAATCCCTGTTGACTTTAGGTAGGTTTCGGCACGGCGAGCGATTGAACGTGGGTCTTTTTCGTAGCCTTGGAGTGTTGCAGGCTCGATGATATCACAAGTAACCACGATCATCGGTGCTTCAGCAAATGGATCAAGATAAGCACTATCAGGATCTGGTAGCATAATCATATCTGATGCTTCGATGCCTTTCCAGCCATCTACAGATGACCCGTCAAACATTTTGCCATCTTCAAAAGTTTCTTCATCAATGCTAGATGCAGGGAAAGTCAAATGCAGCTCTTTACCCTTGGTATCAGTAAAGCGAAAATCCACCCATTTGGCACCTGTTGATTCGATTAAATCTAAAAGTTTATTTGACACAGCACACTCCTAATCGTATAAGAAAAGCAAAGCTAAAGCTTAGCTATTTTGGTAAATGATACGCTAAATTATGAATATTGTAAACATCAATCAAGCACCGTCTTAAGTTTATTAACTTAAGCCTATTAATTAGGTAAATTCATCTTAGACGTATCAGGATTTAATCCAAAATAAAACACAAATGTCGCAACTAAGCTATTCATAAAGATAAACGCCCAGTCAAAGTTTTCATGTCCTAGAATAAATCGTCCAAGCACAGCACTGACTGCCAACATAATCATAAAACACGCCAAGACGTACTTTATAATCGTTGGGTGTGTTAGTGAATATGCCACGCCCGCTTGACGCTTAGGTATTAGTCGCTTTAGGTTGATCATAAATCCAACTGTATAGACTATACCGCCCATTAATAAATAACCTAAAAATCCCATAACACGCCCTTATTTAGTACTATCTGAACTGTCAGCGTGTAAAATATCCACAGGCTTATCGTCGCAAGCTACATGATAGATGGTATTTGACCCTTTAAATACATAGGAGACATAATTACTGTCTAATGACGCATTTAGCTGCTTGGCGGTATCTTTTACTTGAGCTAAAACGAACATACCGTCAGGACGTGCTATTATCTGGTCAACATCTGATTTTTGAAGCCCTAAAGCATTGACCTCAAAGTAATGCCAACCCTCATCAATGCTTAGTAATTGTAATTTTTCTGATCGATCCCAGACATCTGCCTTATTAGCAGGCTCTTTCATTTGCATACTAAAACCATGCTCATCTTGACTAATCTTAATGACGGCAGGCTCATCATGGCTGATCGTATAACAGCCAACAAAGTCAGAAGTGGTGCTTTGGCTAGATATTTTTGGCGTGTCAGGCTTAGGATTATCATTACAAGCTAACAGCCCAAGACAAATCAGCCCAATAGTACCATATTTGGTAGTTAATTTCATAGCAAGAGTCTAACTAAAAGGTTAGCGTATTATAGCAATTTTACCGCCATTTTTCAAAACATAACAACACCGCTAGCCATGTCATCATAACTTGATATCGCCTTACACAGTATGGGCTGGCTTAATTTATTAAAAAATACCTGTTTTACTAGTTATATTTATCATAAAATATGATAAAATATGCCAATTTTTTTCACCACAACTGCATTAGAGTACTAATTTATGAGTGCTAAGTTGACCAAAAACCTTGAACACACAAGCAAAGATTCTTATTTTACTGGCATTTTACTTCGTTATAGCGTATTTGGTATTGCTATCTTAGCGTTTCTAGCTGGGCTATATCTGATGATTTGGTGGCTGATATTGCTTGGTGCATTTGGCACTGCCTTAGGCATATATGACATCACCCAAGACCGCCATGCTGTGCTGAAAAACTATCCAATCTCAGGACACGCACGCTATATCCTAGAAAATTTTCGTCCTGAGATTCGCCAATACTTCTTAGAAGATGACCAAATTGCTGTACCTTTTTCACGCCAAAAGCGTGCTCTTGTTTATCAGCGTGCCAAAAATGTCAGTGATACCAGCGCCTTTGGTACGCTTGAAGATCTATACCAAAACGGCAAAGAATGGTTCTTGCAATCAGCCTCAAGCTACCCACTTAAGCAGACTAACTTTAAAATTCAAGTTGGTAATGATAAGTGCAAACAGCCTTATGATTTATCAGTATTTAACATCTCTGCCATGAGTTTTGGCAGTCTATCAGCAGCAGCCATCGAAGCACTAAACAAAGGGGCAAAACTTGGTGGTTTTGCCCACGATACAGGCGAAGGTGCAATCAGCCCTTACCATAAAAAACACGGTGGCGATCTGATTTGGGAGCTTGGCACAGGTTATTTTGGCTGTCGCAATCACGATGGGACGTTTAATGCCCAAAAGTTTGCCGAACGCTCAAAGAACCCCCAAGTGAAAATGATCGAGATTAAACTATCTCAAGGAGCAAAACCTGGTAAGGGCGGCGTACTTCCTAAAGAAAAAATCACACCAGAAATCGCCGAAACTCGTGATATTCCTATGGATATCGACTGTATCTCGCCTGCTTCGCATTCTGCCTTTAGCACGCCACGAGAATTGGTGAAATTTTGGCAACAATTACGAGAATTATCTGGCGGTAAGCCTGTCGGCTTTAAGCTATGCATCGGTCAGCCTTGGCAGTTTATGGGAATCGTTAAAGCGATGATTGATGAAGACGACTATCCAGACTTTATCGTCGTTGATGGTGCTGAAGGCGGCACAGGTGCAGCTCCTGTGGAGTTTATGGATAATGTGGGAATGCCACTTTTAGATGGTTTTTTGCTTGTGCATAATACGCTTGTAGGTGCAAACATTCGTGATAAAATCAAAGTCGGTGTCAGTGGTAAGCTTATCACTGCTTTTGACATCGCAAAAATGCTGGCGGTTGGTGCAGACTTTTGTAACTCGGCACGTGGTTTTATGTTCGCTGTCGGCTGCATTCAGTCAAGAAGCTGCCACACCAACAAATGCCCAACAGGCGTGGCAACTCAAGATCCCTATCGTCAAAAAGCTTTACATGTTCCAGACAAGGCTGAACGTGTGTATAACTTCCACAAAAACACACTTAAGGCTCTCTCAGGCATTCTAGGGGCAGTTGGCGTAGCACACCCGAACGATCTTAAGCCTTATCATATCGCTCGTCGTATAGATGATGGTCGCATTAAACTACTGTCTCAATATTATTACTTCACTTTTGAAGGGGCGTTGTTAAACGCTACTGCTCGTGCGGACATCTATAACCGAATGTGGATTATGGCAAATGCAGACACTTTTCAAGCAGACTATGAAAGCCTTGTGGCATATAATAATGAGATTGGCAAGAAGTTTCCTGACATCTTAGAACAAAATAAAAAAGAAGAAAATCAGCGGATAGCCATGTATGAGATGGATGAAGGATACTACACATATCATGATGATCCACAGTAAAAATGCAACAATAAACCGCTCGCTTGGGGCGGTTTTTTATTAATGGCACTTTAGATAAATATCATATCTATTAAAAGCACATCACCCTTTTATACCATCTATGTCACCCATTACGATGAAAAACTATGCGATTCTCAAAAAACCAATAAAAAGGCGTGCAGTAAAGAGATTTATAGCAACAAATTCCAACAAAAAACAAATTTTTCTAAAGAAAATTTTAAGTATAATAAAGCGATTTATCTTTCAGGTACACCATGCGTAGCCTACTATTGCCTTTATTTTTTATCATAATGCAGCTACTAAGCCTTATTTTGGCACGTAGCCTTGTCTGGTTTTTTCACCCTTTTATCTCGGTGCGGTTTTGGGTGATGGCAATAATCATGCTTGTGATTAGCAATGCTTTTTTGGCAGGGCTTTATTTTGGTGCATTTCGCCTAACGATTGGTTATTTGGCAGTACTATGGCTTAGCATTATCTCTATGTTAATCATCACAGTAGTGGTTATGCTTGGTGACAAGTTTGGCTTTCATGGGACAATTTTTTATCGCCTATTTGCTATCTTAAGCCTTGTTGGGGTTATATCTTTATCTATTTATAACGCCTATACGCCTGTCATACGACATATCACCGTAACGCTGGATAAGTCCATGTCCACACCTGTCCGCCTTGCGTTGGTAAGCGACATACATTTGGGTGTGTTAGTTGGTAAAAATCAACTTGATAAACTAACCAAAATTTTATCAGATAATCAAGTCGATTTACTGCTTATGCCGGGCGATATCATGGATGATGATACGATGTATTTTGATAGCCAAGGCATGGCAGGCAGCTTAACCAAAGTCGTTCATACGCCACGTTTTGGCACAGTAGTTAGTCTTGGTAATCACGATCTGTACCAACAAGATGCTTACCGTGCAATCACTCACGCCATCTTAAGTAGTGGTGCTATACTGCTCAACGACGAACATCGAACGCTTTTGATTAGTAAAAATGGTAAAACCACCAAGTTAAACATCGTTGGCAGACTTGATGATCATTATCACACACGTCAACCAACTGCAAAACTTATTGCTGATATAGATACGCACTTACCAACTATTTTGCTTGATCATAGACCCAGTCAGATTGAACAAAATACTCAGCTTCCTATCGATCTTCAGGTTTCTGGTCATACTCACAAAGGACAAGTTTTCCCCGCCAACTTCATCGTCAATGCCCTAAATCGATTAGGCTATGGTTACGAAAAAATAAACGGCACTCACGTTGTCGTCTCTTCTGGTTTCGGCTTTTGGGGTGTGCCATTTCGCTTAGGCTCTCAAGCTGAAGTTTGGATTATTGACATGGTCGGTAAGCCGCCCATCAAACCATCATAATCGGTCACCAAAACAACAATACTCACTTGATAAATGCGTTTTACCAAAAACACCAAACCCCTTTTTAAGTTGGGCTTAGCTTATGATTGCACAACCAGTCATCAATACCAAAAGGCACTAGATAAGCCTGTCTTTAAGGGTCAGCATTGTATCTCTTACTTTCATTGCTTCTTCAAATTTAAGTTCTTTAGACAGCAGTTTCATTTGTTTTTCCAAACGGTTAATCTCCTTAACCAAAAGATCTGGACGACGTAAAATCTCTTCATCTACGCCATCGATTGCGTTTGGCACACAAATCACCTCAGTTGTTACATTATCCTCGCCCACATCGATTTTATCGGTAATTGCCCGTTTTGCTGATTTTGGTGTAATACCATGCTCTTCATTAAAAGCAATCTGCTTGGCACGGCGACGCTCGGTCTCATCGATTGCTTTTTGCATACTTGGTGTGATGCTATCGGCATATAAAATTGCCTTGCCATTGACGTGGCGTGCCGCACGCCCAATCGTCTGTATCAGCGAACGCTCCGAGCGTAAAAACCCTTCTTTATCTGCATCAAAAATCGCCACAAGCGACACTTCAGGCATATCAAGCCCTTCACGAAGCAGGTTAATACCCACAAGCACATCATGCACGCCTGTTCTTAGTTCATGAATGATTTTCATGCGTTCAACTGTGTCAATGTCGCTGTGCAGATAAGCGACGTTAATGCCATACTCTTTAAGATAGCTTGTCAAATCCTCTGCCATGCGTTTGGTCAAAGTGGTAATCAACACACGCTCATCTATTGCACGTCTAAGGTTAATCTCACCAAGCACATCGTCTACTTGCGTAAGTACAGGACGAATCTCAAGTACAGGGTCAATAAGCCCAGTCGGACGCACTACCTGCTCTGCAATCTGCTCACTATGCTCAAGCTCATAAGCGGCAGGTGTGGCAGATACATAAATGGTGCTTGGGCGAATTCTCTCCCACTCTTCAAACTTCATAGGGCGGTTATCCAGTGCAGACGGCAAGCGAAAACCATAACCCACAAGCGTTTCTTTACGGCTTCTATCGCCCTTATACATCGCCCCAATCTGTGGCACGGTTACATGACTTTCATCAATAAAAAACAAAGCATCAGGCGGAATGTAGTCAAATAATGTCGGCGGTGCTTCACCACTGGGTCGCCCTGATAAATGACGTGAGTAGTTCTCAATGCCATTACAATAACCAAGCTGCTGAATCATCTCAAGGTCGTATTGGGTTCGCTCTTTGATACGCTGCGCTTCGATAAGTTTGTCATTATCACGAAAATACGCTAAGCGTTCTTCAAGCTCTTGTTTGATACCCTCGCTTGCTTTTTCTAATTTTTCTCGTGGGGTAACGTAGTGCGATTTTGGGTAAATGGTAATACGTGGTACAGATTTGACCGTTTTACCTGTCAAAGGGTCAAACCAAGTAATTTTCTCAATCTCATCATCAAATAAAGCAATACGCACCGCCAAAGATTCACTCTCAGCAGGATAAATGTCTAAAGTCTCTCCACGCAGTCGGTATGTGCCACGCCCAAAATCCATCTCGTTTCGTTCATATTGCATCTCTACGAGTTTTTTAATTAAAGCAGTTCGGTCAAATTTATCGCCAACCACGATATGCAAGAGCATTTTTAGATAGCTTTCAGGATCGCCAAGACCATAAATGGCTGACACTGATGCAATGATTATTGCGTCACGCCGTTCTAGCAAGGCACGAGTGGCAGATAATCGCATTTGGTCAATGTGATCGTTAATCGCACTGTCTTTTTCAATAAACGTATCGCTTGCTGGCACATAAGCTTCTGGCTGATAGTAGTCATAATAACTGACAAAATACTCCACGGCATTATTTGGAAAAAACGCCTTAAACTCGCCATATAATTGGGCAGCAAGTGTCTTATTATGTGCCATAATAATGGTTGGGCGACCGCATTTAGCAATCACCTTTGCCATCGTATAAGTCTTACCTGAGCCTGTAACCCCCAGCAATAACTGATCTTTCATGCCTTTGTTAATACCATCTACAAGCGTTGCAATCGCCTTTGGTTGATCGCCTGCAGGCTCAAAGTCGCTCACCATATCAAAGGCTTTTGATGAGATTTGTGTGCCTGATGCATTCACGCCTGTAAGTTCGGCTTCATCTTGGATTTGTTTAGCAAGTTGGTTTAATTGGCGTTCAGTGCGCGTGGTTTTTGGAAGTTGCATGATTATGAATGACTGGCAAAGAATTTATTGTAATATGGGGTAAAAGCCACTAAATAAAAGTAAAAGTTTAAAAAATTTTTAAATTTTACTTGCAAAAAATAAATACATATGTAAACTAAATGGGTTTTGATTACCCATATATATAAACAAAGGCAAAAAGGCACTTTAATTATGAAAAAATATCAATGTATCGTTTGTGGTTGGATTTATGATGAAGCCGTAGGCTGCCCTGAAGAAGGCTTGCCAGCTGGTACTCGCTGGGAAGACATTCCTGAAGACTGGACATGCCCTGAGTGCGGTGTAGGCAAGCTTGATTTTGAGATGGTAGAAATCTAAGCATGTCAGCCATGCACCCACAAGACCAAAGCATTCAAGACATTCATTGGCAGCCATCGGATTTATCTCCCTATTTTCGCCAAAGCATAGTTGATGTCGGTCATGGCATTCATCTGTGTGTTGAGATTGCAGGCGACCCTACTCACCCGCCACTGCTGTTCATTACAGGGTTTGGGTCGCAGATGATGTTTTGGTCGGATACGTTTTTAAAACAATTTGTGGATGCTGGCTTTTTTGTTATTCGTTTTGATAATCGAGATACAGGGCTATCTAGCAAAATTCCAGTTGCCGCACTCCCACGCACCAACGTCCCTAAGATGATTGCTAAAACAGTGCTTGGATTATCCAACAAATCAGAGCAGGTCGCTTATACCTTGCACGATATGGCAGATGATGTCGTTGGGCTTATCCATGCTTTACAACGTACTTTTGGCATTCATCAGGTAAACTTAGTGGGTGCTAGCATGGGCGGTATGATAGCACAGCTGGTCGCTGCAAAACATGGCAACTTACTAAGTAGACTCATCTTGCTATTTAGCAGCAGTAATCGAGTCTTTTTAAGACCGCCCAATCCCAAACAGTTTTCAACATTCTTTGTTAAGCCAAAAGGTGCAGAAGAAAAAGACTTAGTGCGTCATGCAGTATGGTTTATGACGACCGTCGGTACGCCAGGACACTTAGACATTAAAGGCACTCGAGCCATCGCTGAGCGTCGTTACCGCCGCTGTTATTATCCGCACGGTGTTGCCAATCAAATGAATGCAATTTTAACGACAGGCTCCATCGTCTCTTTCACCAAACAAATCACAACTCCCACACTCATCATGCACGGCACAAAAGACAGACTGTTACACCCAAGCCACGGCAAAAATTTAGCCAAAAATATCAAGCACAGTCGGTTTATCACCATTGATGGTATGGGGCATGATCTACCAGCTTATTACCAGCCTTATTTAGTACAGACGATTAAAGATTTCTGCTGTCAGTAGCATTTAGCACCACTTTTATAAAAAATAACAAGCCCATACCCCCAAAGACCATTTTAGTGGTACAATGGTTTAAATTTTCATCAATCTTTTTAGCCATGTCTGTATTTACCAAACTAAAAACTCTACTTTCTGATATTAATGATGATGTTAATGCCGTGTTGGATCGAGATCCTGCTGCTCGCACCAAGATAGAAGTGGTTACTGCATACGCAGGGGTACATGCTCGCATTTTACACCGTGCCAGTCATGCTCTGTGGCAATCTGACCATAAGTTCCTAGCGCGCACACTATCGCACGCCACTCGTATGGCGACGGGTATAGAAATTCACCCTGCCGCCAAAATCGGCAAACGCCTATTTATTGATCATGGCATGGGCGTTGTCATCGGTGAAACCGCAGAAATTGGTGATGATGTTACCTTATATCACGGTGTTACACTCGGTGGCGTTTCTTGGGAAAGGGGTGCAAAACGCCACCCTACCATCGGCAATCACGTGGTGATTGGTGCAGGAGCGAAGGTCTTAGGTGGCTTTACGGTAGGTGATTATGCCAAAATTGGCTCTAATGCTGTGGTGGTCAAGCCTGTGCCAAACCATGCCACAATGGTCGGTAGTGCTGCTCGCATGATTGATAAAAATGCCAAAAACACAGAAACCAGCGAAAAGATAAGCTTAAGCAAACCAGACTCTACCATCCGCCTAGAATCGCCAAATGACGAAAGTTTTAATGCTTATGGTGTAAGCCCAGATAGTAAAGATCCTGTTGCCACGACAGTCGCCACACTTTTAGCTCACATCCAAGCCCAAGATAAACGCATTGATGAGCTACAAGCAGTGCTTTGTCGTCTTGATCCTAAGTTTATTAAAGGTGACTTTAAGTCGCTGTGCCAAGAAGACTTAGATTTGCTAAAATAGACTAATTGCTGTCTTGCAAATTCGTTATTTCACCTAAAATCTGCTATAATCACCCAATTTTGAACAACTTGAGAACATCATGAGCACACCAGACACCGCCAATAAAAAACGCATTTTAACAGGCATTACCACGACAGGCATTCCCCACCTAGGCAACTATGTCGGCTCAATTCGCCCTGCCATTAAAGCCGCGAACGAAGCAATCGCTCGTGGTGATGGCGATGCGTTTTTTTTCTTGGCGGATTTTCATGCTCTAATCAAATGCTTTGACCCTGACGAAATTCATCGCTCCACTCGAGCAATCGCTGCCACTTGGCTAGCTTGTGGTCTTGACCCACAAGCAGTTACGTTTTATCGCCAATCAGACATACCAGAAATCCCAGAGCTGGCTTGGATTTTAAATTGTTCATGTGCCAAGGGTTTGATGAACCGTGCCCACGCCTACAAGTCGGCGGTTGATATGAACACAACCAAACCAGACACCGACCCTGATTTTGGTATTAGCATGGGTTTATTTAGCTACCCTGTACTGATGGCTGCCGATATTTTAATGTTTAATGCCACACATGTCCCTGTTGGCAAAGACCAAATTCAACACATTGAGATGGCACGAGACATCGCAGGGACATTTAACTTTAAATACAAGCCAATTTTTACCGAGCCTTGTGCTGTCGTTGATGAAGATACACCGCTTTTGACAGGGCTTGATGGTCGCAAAATGAGCAAAAGCTATGGCAATACCATTCCACTATTTGGCGATGGCAATCCACAAATTGACCCCAAAAAAGCTCTTCGTAAGGCCGTCATGCAAATTGTTACTAATAGCCAAGCACCCGACGAGCCAAAAGACCCCGACAGTTGCACAATTTTTGAGATTTATCGAGCTTTTGCTACCAAAGATGAAATTGCAGCATTGGCAGACAGATACCGCCAAGGCATTGGCTGGGGTGAAGCTAAAGAGATTTTATTTAATAAAATTGATGGCGAAATCGCACCATTTAGAGAGCGTTATAATCACTTGATGACAAACCCAAAAGAGCTTGAAGAAATTCTTCAAATGGGTGCACAAAAAGCACGCCGAGAAAGCAGTAAACGCCTAGAAAAAGTAAGAAAAGCCATCGGTATTAAGCCTTTGGCAAAATTAAAATAATCATAAAGCCGCAACCTAACCGTCCACTTTGGGCATTGTCTGCCTAATGATAGATTGCTTGGGTGCACGCATTAATACCAGTTAATATGGGTTTTGCCTTATTTTGTCAAATTTAACCGTTCGTCTGTACGATACTTCCGTAGAAAATCTGCCAGAAGATCTCTACATACCGCCACAAGCTTTTGCAATTTGGCTTGAGCAGTTTGCAGGTCCGCTGGATTTTTTGTTATACCTTGTCAAAAAGAACAATTTTGACTTAACCGAAACAGCTATCTTACCTATCACAGAGCAGTATCTAAGCTACATTAGCGACTTAGATGAGGCTTATTTTGAGCTTGCAGGCGATTATCTACTCATGGCAAGTACTTTAATCGCCATTAAAAGTGAGCTACTTTTACCATCTGCTCACATCACCGATGATGAGTTAAACCCAAAAGCAAGACTAATAAGACGGCTTGAAGATTATGCCCAAATTAAAGAAGCAGCACATCGCTTAGATAAGCTTATTCGCCTTGAGCGTGATGTCTTTTTAGCATTTACAAGTCTGCCAAGCACTGAGGCTATGCAAGCTCAATTGCCAAATTACTCGCCAGAAATTCTCGTAGATAGCCTTGTAACCATGCAAATCAAGCCTATCAGTCAAACACACGTCGTACAAATCGATCAAGTTCCACTGCCAGAACGCATTGCTAAGATTAGCCGAATATTAAGCGAAAAAGGCTTTGCGACATTTGATGAGTTATTAGATAAAAACCAAGGCAAGATTGGCGTTGTGGTGAGCTTTGTTGCTGTATTAGAACTGATTAAGCGTGGGCTTATCGGCTTTGATGAGACGCTCACCGATAGCTTTGATGATGAAAGTGCAGATGAGTATGCCTTACAAGTTATAGAAAATAAACCCCATAAGAACTCATTGTCAACTACTCATAATATAGGTAAAGAGCTAACTAAACAGACACTTTATTGGTTACATTAGACTTAAATAACTATGCAAACTTTCATCCCTACCAAAAACACCCCTGTTAGCGAAACAGACCGTCAAGAGCTACTCAACTCCCATGCTACCTGCGAGGCACTGAGTCGCTACATCGAGGTGCTACTGCACGCAAGCGAAACACCGCTCACCGACACAGACCTAAAAAAACATCTGTCTATGAGTCATGATGAACTGCAAATGGCACTCATCATCTTAGAAGAGCGTATGGCAAATAGCGTGCTGGCACTTAGTAAGACAGCAAGCGGTTACCGCCTACAAATCAAAGACAGCTACTCACGACTTATTCAACAAATTTTCCCAGAACGCTTAGACAATCTTAGCCAAGCCCTACTAGAAACCCTAAGCGTCATCGCCTATAAGCAGCCTGTTACACGGGCAGATATTGAGCAAGTGCGTGGCGTGAGCGTATCTAGTAACATCTTAAGACAGCTGTTTGATAAAGGGTGGATTATAGAAAAAGGGCATAAAGACACCATTGGCCGCCCTGCTCTTTTACATACGACCGCTGCTTTTTTAGATGCGTTTGGCTTGGCAAGTCTTGAAGAGTTACCCAAACTACCTGACTTGGCAAGTCTTAAAGTAGATGGCTAAACAAGTAGCCTAACACACCAAAATATGCTATATTAATAATAGCAATTAACTATTCTCACCACATTGTGAAATGTTATTTTCCATCATACAGGATATCTTATGAATAACACCCCTATTAACGATACTCTAACAGAAGAGATCAACAGTCGCCCTATTGGTGATAAACTCCAAAAACTACTCGCCCAAGCGGGTTTAGGCTCTCGCCGTCAGCTTGAAGAAATCATCAAAGCAGGACGCATTTCTATTAATGGTACCATTGCTAGCCTTGGTGATCGTGCCACTCCCCAAGATGAAGTGCGTGTGGATGGGCGATTGGTTCGCCTAAAAGCGGAGCGTGAGAAACGCCGCCGTGTCATCGCCTACTATAAGCCAGAAGGCGAAATCTCATCAGCGTCCGACCCAGAAGGTCGCCCAACCGTCTTTGACCGCCTGCCCAAGCTCACAGGCGACAGATGGGTGATGGTTGGTCGCCTTGACATCAACTCATCAGGACTGCTGTTGTTTACCAACGATGGCGAGCTTGCTCATCGTCTTATGCACCCATCTAGCGAGATTACTCGTGAATATGCCGTGCGTGTGCTTGGTGAAGTTAGCCCCCAAATCGCCAAAAATCTCACCCAAGGCGTAGAGCTTGAAGATGGCATGGCAAAATTTGACGACATCAAAGAAGGCGGTGGCACAGGCGTGAACAAATGGTATCACGTTAGCATTAAAGAAGGTCGCAAGCGTGAAGTTCGCCGTATGTTTGAATCCCAAGAACTCAAAGTCTCACGCCTAATTCGTACTCGCTACGGCACAGTCATTCTGCCAAAAGAGCTACGCACAGGACGCTTTCTTGAACTTGATGCCAAAGAGATTGGCAAACTCATTGAGACAGTCGGACTAAGGCCACGTCAAGGTACAGGACTTAACACCACCACCAAAGAAAAACAAGCTCGTATCCACAAAAAACCGCTCAAATCCCGTGAAGTTCGCCGTCAAAAACACGAACGGCACGAACGTGAAGAAAAACTCAAAAACCGTATGGGACAAAAACGCACGTCTAATTTTAAAAACGCACGTTTTACCAAAGTATGATTAAAAAAATATGATTAAAAATGATAACAAACACCCAAATTTTGGGTGTTTTTTGTTTGGGTGGTCATGATGGATTTATAACCTTTTTTTGATAAGAGCGTTTTATTGTACAATAAAGACAATCGCCATAATCTCATTGAACATCACTTATCTCCTAAGTCAAATGTATACATCTCACCACAGCCACACTCACATTATCTAGCTCGGCAATAGTCCGCTTTTTTAATGCGGTAAAAATCTGAATTAGCCAATCTTTTAATGACATATTGGTTGGTAATGGCGGAAAATCATCAAACTCACCACAAAGACCATCACTACACAATAGTAATACTTCATTCTCTTTTAATTTTAATGACATTGAGCTTGCCAAATGTGTCTCATCATCACCTGTCAAATTATCCACACAAAAATATCCCATTAATCCACCATAAAAACTGGCATATTCTTGATTAGAATCAACAGCATATGTTTTGGCAAGTTCATTAAAAACGGTATGGTCTTTGGTGAGACATCGCCACGCCTGCCCATCATAATGATAAGCTCGACTATCACCCAGATGCTTGATGGTCAAACCATCGCCATCGCCATAAGCACATACCAATGTGCTACCACCGTCATCGCATACGCCCGCCAGCTTGTCATTTAATTCATTTTGCAACTTGGCAAAATCTACCATACCGTGTGCCTTATAGGCAGTTTTAAGCAAAGTAAGTAAAGTGCGAGCGGTGCGTGCCGAATGCGGACTTGTGGATACGCCGTCCGCTATCGCCACACAGCATTGGCTCGTGATGATTTGGCGACTGATTACGCCTTGATGTTGATACACTTTGGGATAAATCAACAAAGCATCTTGTTGATACGCCCTGCCACCACGCCAAGTAAAGCCTTGAATTTGGTAACTCATCGTTACTCCAAATAACAACCCATCAAAAACGAACAATTTTTGATGGGCAAATGATCATACTCTATTGATTTATCGCTTTAATTTAAAATCCACGTTTGGTTTTATATTCACGCAAAATCTCACCAATTCTAGGGGCAAATTTAGCAATATATTCATCGGACAATCCCACTGAACCGCTCGGATGTGGTAGTGTTACCGTTCTACAATGTTCAAAATCTTGGAAAATCACTCGAAATTTCGCACCAGAAGTTTCAGCGGTTTCCACCACTCGCTCGCCAAGCTGTTTACCCAGCACCGCTTCAATTTTTGGCAAATTTTCCGCACGATTGATAAAATCGGAATTTTTACTGCCCATAAACAATATCACGCTTGGCTCTAACGCCTGTAAAAATTCCACAAATCCATCGATACCCGCCGCAATTTCTTCATAATCTTCCACTCGATTGGCTTGGGTGTTTGAAAGATTGGTTTGCATAATGCTTTTTGTAAAATCATCACCCAAACCATCTCGGTCCATGCGATGACCCCAAAGCTCAAACCATTTGATAATACGATTGTCATAAGGGACTTTTAGAGCTTTCTCGCCCAAAAATGGTGTTTTATTGGCAAAAGTAAATTGCAAATCTTTTGGATTGGCTTGTACTTCGTCTGTAGCTGCCTGCTGTTCGTACTTTGCATCCGCTTTCGACTCGCCATATTCATAACCACAAATTACAAGTCCGTGTTTGTCATTTAAACCTTTAAAAAGGCTATTACCTAGATTTAAATTTTCGTGCATAATTTTTCTCCTAATCAATTCTCACACAAAAAGACCAAAGCCCACGTCATCGTGATTATATCAAAAAAAAACGGTTCAACAAACCCAAAATACAACTTACCCAAGCCTTTTTAATATTTTAAATCCACCCCAAATTTTGCTATAATGGGGGGGGTACAAAACCTGATAACAATTTTTACAAATTAGAAATGTTTAAGCAATAAAGTGGGTTTTTTGCGTCAAAAGCTCGTTTGATAGAATGATTATCAAATTTCACTTTTTCCTTGAAAAACATACGATTTGCCCTATTTTTCATTGCAAATATAAAAGTTCAACACGCCCCAGCCAAAAAAACAGCCAAATGATTATAAGCAAAAGCCTAACCAACCTAAAACCACGCCACTACAAAGACAATTATCCATCGCCAAAACTTCCCTAAACATCGGTAAAAATTGGGCAAAAAGTGGCGTGTCTAGTCTATTTTTATCCAAAGAAGCGCGACAAATCCAAAAACACTCTTTATTACAAGAACAAGCCAATTATTTAATCGCAGAATTGGGCAAGCCCAAAGGCTCAGTGGTCAAAGTCGAGCAGATGCTTGCGTTATATGGCGAGCATTTTTTACCAAAAGAAGTCTTAAACGCCCTGCACACGCTCTAACAGCTTTTTGGCAAAACCTTTATCAAATTTATAACTTTTTAGATAACGATAAACCTGTGCAATTTGGCTATCACCATTCACATCTTGACCGCCAAAAATCTGCTGTAATTCATGGCTTAAATCCGCTCGATGCTCAAATTCAAGTTTTAGGTTAAATTCATGCTTTAACACCGATAATAGCAAAAACAATGTCGTCAGTCGCTGTTGTTCGTCAATGACTTCAAATTCATTATCTTTATCTTTACGCTGTTTTACGGTCAAATTACCGATATGGTAATTCTTGCTTGTATCATCGTTGCTTTTATGCTTGGGGCGGATTTTTTTTTGACGCTTAAATAATTTCTCTGCTTTTTTTACTTGACAAAATCACCAAATTCTGTACCCAAATACCCCCAAAATCATGTTACAAAAAAGTTTTAAAAGGTGGAACTTGCGTCAAGCCTTATCATATCTAGCCTAGGGAATTTTCTTAAAAAATGAATCACACCCCCATTAAAAATACAAGTAGATTTTGTAGAAATTTTAGGCTATATTGTGCCAAAATTTAGCAAAAGCACTATATCTTGTGATGATAATACAGTTTAGCCTATGATGGTAACTGCTTGAAATGTAATAAGTTTTGGTGCGATTTAAGATTTGGCTGAGAACTGATGGGTGAATGTGATGACCAATACAGATAAAATTAAAGTAACCAAGCGTGATGGTAGAGCAGAAGAGATTAACCTTGATAAAATCCATAAGGTGATCACATGGGCTGCCCAAGGTCTGGATAATGTATCTGTATCTCAAGTTGAGCTTAGATCGCACATTCAGTTTTATGAAGGTATCGCAACCAAAGATATTCATGAAACCATCATTAAAGCGGCAGCTGATCTAATTTCAGTAGACACGCCTGATTATCAGTATTTAGCTGCACGTCTAGCTATTTTTCATTTGCGTAAGATTGCTTATGGTCAGTACGAGCCGCCCCACCTACTAGACCATGTCAAAAAGCTGACAAAGGCGGGCAAGTACGATGAGCATATTCTTACTGATTACACCCAAGATGAGTTTGATGAGCTTGGTGCATACATTGACCACAGCCGTGATTTAAATCTTGCTTATGCAGCTGTTGAGCAAATGATGGGGAAATATCTCGTCCAAGACCGTGTTACCAAAACTGTCTTTGAAAGCCCACAGTTTTTATACATGCTTGTTGGCATGTGCTTATTTGCAAACTATGATAAAAACACTCGCTTAGATTATGTAAAGCGTTTTTATGATGCGACATCTAACTTTTACATCTCATTACCCACTCCCATCATGTCAGGCGTACGCACTCCGACTCGTCAGTTTAGCTCATGCGTGCTGATTGAGTGTGGAGATAGCCTAGATAGCATTAATGCGACCACCTCCGCCATCGTGCGTTATGTGTCTCAAAGAGCAGGTATTGGGGTCAATGCTGGTGCAATCCGTGCATTAGGCAGCCCTATTCGTGGCGGCGAAGCACAGCACACAGGCTGCATTCCGTTTTTTAAGATGTTTCAAGCTGCCGTCAAATCCTGCTCGCAAGGCGGTGTGCGTGGCGGTGCTGCAACCTTATTTTATCCAATGTGGCATTTAGAAGTTGAAAACCTACTCGTGCTTAAAAATAACCGTGGTGTGGAAGATAACCGTGTTCGTCATATGGATTATGGCGTACAGATTAATAAGACCATGTACCAACGCTTAATTAAAAACGAAAATATCACCCTATTTTCGCCATCGGACGTGCCAGGCTTATATGATGCGTTTTTTGCCAACCAAGATGAATTTGAACGCTTGTACACGCTTTATGAAAATGACAAAAACGTCCGTAAGCGTCAAGTAAATGCCAGAGAGCTGTTTAGCTCAATGCTACAAGAGCGTGCCAGCACAGGGCGTATCTATATTCAGAACGTGGATCACTGCAATACACACAGCCCATTTGACCCAAGTGTCGCCCCTGTTCGTCAGTCAAACTTATGTATGGAAATTGCCCTACCAACTAAGCCGCTTGACAATATCAATGATGTAAATGGTGAAATCGCCCTATGCACGTTGTCTGCGATAAACTTAGGCAAGATTCAAAGTCTAGATGATATAAAAGAGCCAGCAGAGCTGATTGTGCGTGCCTTAGATGCCCTGCTTGATTATCAAGACTACCCTGTACTTGCCGCCAAAAACAGTAGTCTTAACCGCCGTACACTTGGCGTGGGTGTGATTAATTTTGCCTATTATCTTGCCAAAAATGGCACGCGTTATTCAGATACTGCCGCCTTAGGTTTAACGCATCGCACTTTTGAGGCTTTACAGTACCACCTACTTTGTGCATCTGTAAAGCTTGCCAAAGAACGTGGCAAATGCCCACTGTTTCATGAGACCACATACAGTCAAGGTATCTTGCCTATTGATACCTATAAATCTGACTTAGATACCATCTGCCATGAGCCTTTACATCTTGATTGGGAGCATTTGCGTTCTGAGATTATCACGCATGGACTGCGCAACTCAACACTATCTGCATTAATGCCGTCTGAGACATCAAGTCAGATTGCCAATGCAACCAATGGTATTGAACCGCCGCGGGGCCTAGTGTCTGTTAAGCAATCTAAAGATGGCATTTTAAAGCAAGTTGTTCCTGATATTGAAAAACTGGCAAGCTCTTATGAGTTACTTTGGCAAATGCCTGACAACAGCGGTTATCTTAGATTAGTTGGTATTATGCAAAAATTCATTGATCAAAGCATCTCTGCTAATACAAACTATGACCCATCTAAGTTTGAAGGCGGTCGAGTGCCAATGAAAGTAATGATAAGCGACTTACTCACCGCTTATAAATTGGGTATAAAAACCCTATACTACCATAACACTCGTGATGGAGCAGACGATTCTCATGAAGATTTAGATGATGGTTGTGCAGGTGGTGCTTGCAAGTTGTAAGCATTTAGCATTGTTGAGTAAAACATTTATTGTTATAATAACTTTTTTATTTCATATTAGGAAAACAACATGAACATTCAAGCACTGATGCAACAAGCCCAAGCTATGCAAAAACAAGTTGAAAAAAACGTCGAATCTGCCAAAGCAAGCTTAGCCACCAAAGAAGTTCACAGCGAATCAGGTAATGGGCTTGTCAAGGTTACCATGACAGGTCGCCATGTGGTTAAAAGAATCAGCATTGACCCAAGCCTTATGGAAGATGAGCCTGATATGATTGAAGATTTGGTTGCAGCTGCCATCAATGACGCTGTTCGCCAAGCTGATGAGCTTTATGAATCTGTTATGGCAAATGCCACAGGCAGCATGGGTTTGCCAAAGGGTATGCAAGGCTTATTTGGCTAATCATTCATGCTAACCCCAAAATTTGATCAGCTGGTTAAACAGCTGCAAATCCTACCAAGCGTTGGGCAAAAATCAGCCCAACGCATGGCACTATCTTTACTCACCAAAAAACGTGAGCAAGGTGTAATACTCGCCCATGCCTTACAAGTTGCTATGAGCGAAATCAAAGAATGTCAAACTTGCCATTCGTTTAGTGATGATGATATCTGCCCAATTTGCAGTGATACTCGGCGTAATGATGAGCAGCTTTGTGTTGTAGAAAGTGCCGCTGACGTCATGGCAATCGAACAAAGTGGTGCTTATCGTGGTCGTTATTTTGTCTTGGGCGGTCATCTATCGCCTTTAGATGGTATTAATGCAGAAGATTTGCACATTGATGAGCTGATAACTCGGCTAAAAAATACTGCCATCAGTGAGTTAATTTTAGCGACAGGGGCAACTGTTGAAGGTCAAACAACTGCCTTTTTTATCAGCGATATTGCACGCACTCACGTCCAAAAAATCACTCGCTTAGCCCAAGGCATACCTATGGGGGGTGAGCTTGAGTATGTGGATAGTCTAACGCTACACCAAGCCCTACAAAACCGTGCCTTCATCTAATATCTAAGACACTAGCCATGCACCACCAAAATTTTGCAACCCCCCAACAAAGTCGCTTTGATTTCCCAAAGGCAACCTTAGCTGATCATCACGCCTTAAAAGAGTTGCCTGTAAAATGGGTTAAAACTGCCGATGAGCTATACCAACTGATCGATGAAATCGATGGTGTTGATGTTATCGCCTTAGATACTGAATTTATCAAACGCACTACTTATTATCCCATTTTAGCCCTAATCCAAGTTAATACAGGTAGTGCCATTTATCTTATTGACGCACCCAAGCTTGATTTGCGTGAGTTTTGGGAAGCTTTAATAGAAGTGCCGACCATGGTATGGTATGCCTGTGGGGAAGATTTAGGCATCTTTTATCTATTAGCAGACTGCCCGCCACTAACGAATGTCTTTGATGTACAAATTGGCATCTCTTATCTGACAGGTAAACTGCAAGTTGGCTATGCTCAAGCGATTAATGAAGTGCTGGGTATCGATTTGGATAAGGCACAAAGCCAGTCTGATTGGCTCGTGCGTCCGCTTACTAAAGAGCAAGAGCAATATGCTGCCAACGATGTACGTTATTTATTAGCACTGTATGGTGAAGTAAAAAAACACCTAAAACTAACCCAAGTGCTAGATTATGTCATAGAAGATAGCAATCTATACGCCCATGAGTTACATCAAACTGCTAACATAAAAGATAGCGATTTATACCTAGAATTTAGCGTGCCGACATACACGCCGCACCAGATTGGAGCTTTACAGCTACTTGTGGCTTGGCGAGAGTCGTTAGCACGTTCAATCAATGAGCCAAGAACCTTTATCATTGGCAGACAGCCTTTGCGTGAGATTATTGACACCATGCCAAAAACCATCAAGGCACTGGCACGCACCACCATTAATCGAGCATCCTTGCGTAAATATGGCGACGAAATCATTCGCATCATTAAGACAGCAAGCACCTTGCCTGTTGATAGCCTACCCATCATGCCACCGCCAACTTACCGCAGTAAAGAAAAAACCTTCAAAAAACCGTTAGACCAAGCCATTGAAGCATACAGCCAAGCCATCAATGTACCGCCTAATCTGATACTTAAAGGACGCTGGATTAACGAGCTATTAAACTTAGTCGCTTTTGACCTGCCAAAAGAACAGCTATCCAAGGGCTTACAAGGCTATCGCCATGCTTGGGTGGTTGATGTGGTAATCCCACTCTTACAAGAGCATAAGGCTCAAATCATCTCAGGTTTTGAGTGTGGGACGATAAGTTAAGTAAAATCAGGAAAGCATGGGATTATTATTGAGATGGCATGGCCCTATGTGTTATATTAGCAATTTTTACGCCCTATCTCCATGAAACATACCGCTACTTTGCTTGCCGATATGGCAGCCAAACTTGATCAAAACACTGCCTTTAAAGACGCTGCACAAGATGAGATTGACGCCTTGCACGCCAAAATCGCTAAAGAGCTGGCAGATGACAGTCATACAGCATCAAACTTAGCTGATGTACAGCTGTCTTTAAGCGATTATTTAGAATCGGTTAAAATGGTGATTGATGATATGTTTAATCACGACGTTTGGGTGCAAGCTGAAGTCCGATCAATCAACAGTAAAGGTGGGCATTACTATTTTGAATTAGCCCAAAAAGACGATTCAGGTAAAATCATCGCTAGCACCAAGGCGACTTTATGGAAAAATCGTGCAAGCCTTGTTATTCATAAATTTATCAATCAAACAGGTAGAGAGCTAGAAGCAGGTGCAAGCATCTTAATAAAAGCGTCCGCTAAGTTTCATACTCAATACGGCTTTAGCATAAGTATCAGCGACATCGACCCCACTTATACACTAGGGGAGCTTGCCATCGCTTATAACGCCATGCTTAAACGCCTGACAGAAGAAGGATTAACCACGCTTAATAAAAGCCTGCCTATGCCGCTTGACATCAAAAATGTCATCGTGGTCGCTCCAGAAAATGCCGCAGGATTGGGGGATTTTCGTGCTGAAGCTGACCGACTTCAGGCGGCTAATGCCTGTCAGTTTTATTATCATCATGCCACTTTTCAAGGAAATCACGCACCCCAAGAAATCCGCCTTGCTCTTAGCGGTGCTGTGCGTAACTTCATTAACATTCATGGGCATAAGCCAGACTTAATCGTTATTATTCGTGGTGGTGGTGCAGTTGGCGATTTGGCTTATCTCAACGATTATGAGCTTGCCGCCCTACTTGCTGAACAGCCTGTTCCTGTATGGGTTGGCATAGGGCATGAGCGTGACACGGTAATTTTAGATGAAGTGGCACATACTCGCTTTGATACACCATCTAAGGTGATTTTTGGTATTCAAAATCACCTTGTCGCCGTCATGACAGCTGCCAAATCCTTTATGAATAAGACGCAGCAAATTACCCAAAAGCAGCTAAATCACGCCAGCCAGACCAATCAAGCAAATCTAAAACGTGTGCAATTTGCCGCCAATAAATCGCTAAATCTTGCCAAAAAAGACAGTGAGTACGCCATTAAACATACCGAACTACTCTCTCGTCACGCCCTAAAAACAAGCTTTGATGATATTCACACCAAATACCAAACTTGTCGTTTAGGGGCTTTTACTCAGCTTGAGACCGCCAAAAAGCACATTCATCATTATCGCCAAACTCATCAAAAGCTTCAATCTAAACTTTTTGCAATCGCCCAAGAATGTCGCCATTTACAAAGCCTAATTCTCATTCAGCATCCTAGACGCACTCTAGAAAAAGGCTATGCGATAGTACGTACCAAGCAAGGATTAATTATAGATAATGTAAATACATCTTTACAAAGCGACCGTCTTACTATTGAATTTGCAGATGGTAAAATTTGTGCTAAACCCATTGATAAAGTCACTTAAGGATAATCATGACTGTTTTTTCTGCTCAAAACGCCAAAGACATTGCCAGCAGTCGCTATACTTGCAAGGCATACGACCCTAATAAACCGCTTAATGATGATACAATCAAGCAACTACTTGAGACTTTAAGACTCTCACCATCATCAATTAACATTCAGCCGTGGCGTTTTTTAGTAGCAGATAACGCTACTGCTAAAGTCAAAATCTGCCAAAGCATGATAGGCAATGGTGAGCATAATGTCGCTAAAGTTATGAATGCTTCTCACGTTTTGGTGCTGTGCACCAAGACATCTTTAGACACAAGGCATCTTGATAATGTATTACATGCTGAACATAAAGCAGGACGTTTTAGCTCAAATGAAGCGATGACAGCTCGTAAACAGCATTGTATGACGTACTTACAACCCCTACAGCAAGACCCAAAAAAGCTTTTTATATGGAGCGAGCAACAAACCTTTATCGCTTTAGGTCATTTTTTATTTGCTGCCCAAATAGCAGGCGTAGCAGCCACGCCAATTGGTGGATTTAATGTCCAGATTTTAAATGACATCTTACACTTGGCAGATCGCCATTTGACAAGTTCAGTTATCGTTGCCTTGGGCTATCCTAGTAAAGATGAGCCAAATCAGCATCTACCAAAAGCACGATTAGATGCCGATCAAGTCATCGAATTTATCTAAACCTTGCATATTTCAACACGATTAAAGATACTGACATGAATACTGACTTTTTTGATGAGAAGCTAAAACGCCTACTCATAGAGTTTTTACAAAACCGCACCACAAAACCAAGCACAATTGACCCTGATGTGCTTGCCTATCGCTGGGTTGGTGGCAAACTTGGCCATCTTCAGGCTATGGAAGTGCACTTTACTCATTCATTAGATGATCTGCTCGGCATTGATACCCAAAAACATAAAATTATCGCCAATACTGAACAGTTTTTGGCAGGATTTCCTGCCAATCATGTACTCATGACAGGGGCTCGTGGCACTGGAAAATCTTCTATTGTGCGTGCTTTATTACACCGATACCACAAACAAGGCTTAAGAATTATTGAAGTGGCAAGAGAAGATCTACTTCACCTAGAAAAGATACGCCACACTATTTTGCAGCACAACCCTTATCATCGCTACATCATCTACTGTGATGATTTAGCGTTTAGCAGCCAAGATGAAAGTTACCGCAGCCTAAAAAGCGTGCTAGATGGCTCGCTTGGTAGTGATCAAGACCGTCTGCTTATCTATGCAACAAGCAATCGTCGTCATCTTTTGCCACAGCTTATGAAAGATAACCAAAATATTTATAATGGTCAAACTGATGAGATTAATCCGTTTGAGCAAATTGATGAGACCGTATCACTCTCGGATCGCTTTGGCTTATGGTTATCATTTTACTCAATAGATCAACAAACCTACCTAGATATCGTTAAAAATAATTTGAATAAACACCATATTATACTGACAGATGAAGCAAAAGCCAGCGCCTTAAGATGGGCAAGTGAGCGTGGCGGCAGATCTGGGCGAGTCGCAGAGCAGTTTGCACGGCATTACATCGGTCAAAAGCTGCTAAATGATAGCATAAGCTAAACCAATAACACTAATGGTTTAGCCTGATGATACACTAAGTGCTTTAGATCATCTAACTATGCAAGCACTGAGTTCTTAAAAAAGCACCTATGCCATGCCAAGCACTAAGACACTAGACACACTAAACTTACAAACATCACCGCATTTTGCACAGGGCTTTGGATGCCTAGCCCAAAGACTATCTTATTTTTTAATTTACAACTAACTTAACGCAGCGGCTATCTTACTTAACCAAATCACAGCTACGGGATAATTTTTATACCAATTAGGCATGACTCATCGGTAAAGTAGCATAGCTAATTATCCAAGAGTCATAAACTGGCATTGACAAGGCAGATTTACTGGGTTTACAATAAGAACGATTTTTATTTCAGAATTTACCGATTAAACAAGGATCTTTATGAAGAGTGCTTTTACATTTAGTGCGTTATTTGCCACAACACTTGCCTTAACTGCCTGCCAAAAGCCTGCCGAACAAGCCACTGATGCAACTGATACAACCACTCAAGCCCAAGAAACCCCAATTGCTGCAACCACTACAGACTTATCTGCTGAAACTGCAGAATACAAGGCTTGGGTGCAATCTGAAATTGACGACTTTGTGGCACAAACAGAAGCATTCGTCGCCCTGCTGAATGAAGGAAAGCTCGAAGAAGCTAAGGCTTTATATCCTAAGGCACGCCTGCATTTTGAACGTAGTGAACCCATTGCTGAAAGCTTTGGTGACCTTGATCCACGCATTGACAATCGTGAAGCCGACTTACAAGCAGGCGAGAACTGGACAGGTTATCATGCCATCGAAAAGATTCTATGGGTGCAAAATACAACGGACGGTACTAAAGAGCTTGGCAAGCAGCTTATCTTTGATGCAAAAGAGTTAAAAGCAAAAATCCCAACTGCTGAAGTAACAGGCGAGATGATGGTTCAAGGTGCAGTTGATTTATTAAATGAAGTTTCAACCAGTAAAATCACTGGTGAAGAAGAAATTTTCTCAAAAACTGATTTATATGACTTTCAGGCAAACATTGACGGAGCTTATAAGATTTTTGAAATTCTAACTCCAAAACTTAACGCCAAAGACCCTGCCTTGGTTCAGACGCTGAAAGAACAATTTGCCAATGTGAATGCCCTGCTTGATAAGCACAAAGTTGGCACAGAAGATTATAAGCCCTATACCCAATTAACAGCCGAAGACACCAAAGAGCTTGCTGAAGCCGTTAATAAGCTTGGTGAACCCCTTGCTCAAATGGGCATCGTACTCCAATAATATGTGATATTTTAGATTAGCACCGTATGGCTTTTTTGGTCAGCGGTGTTTTTTATTTAAGGATGTGTTATGACCATTCACTCTCGCCGTGCATTTTTAGGTAAAATGGGTGCCGTCTCATTAACCGCTCCATTTTTGGGAGCGTGCCACCAAAGCCAATCAAGTCAAAATAACACCGACAATTCAAGCAAATCCACCAAAAACTGCCTAGCAGATCATACTTTTGAATTTTATGGTGAGCACCAAGCAGGCATCACTACCCCAAGCCAACGTCATATTTATTTTTTGGTGGCTGATTTGCACACCACTGACCTAGAGACGATAAAAACGGTCTTTAAAAATTGGACAGCATACAGTGAAAAACTTACCCAAGGGCAAAACATTCAAGCATACGGCGATAATGCTCATGTACCACCCATAGATACAGGTGAAGCAGACAGTCTATCAGCCTATGGCTTGACGCTTACCTTTGGTGTGTCTCGCTCATTTTTGGAAAAATTGGGGTTACACAATAAAATCCCTGCCGATTTTTCTGAGCTGCCAAGTTTTCCAAGAGATCAAATTAAGCCAAATTTATCAGGTGGTGATATCTGCATACAGGCATGTAGCGATGATGCACAAGTGGCGTTTCATGCGGTGCGTCAGTTGGTGCGTCAAGCACGAAATGCCATCACTATGAAATGGTCTCAGTCAGGCTTTACCAGCTATGATACAGCAGATGAAACACCACGCAATTTATTTGGTTTTAAAGACGGCACAGCGAACACTGCAACATTAAAAGAGCCTAATAAGCACCTATGGGTAGATAGCGGCTGGCTTAAAAACGGCACTTATCTGGTCGCTAGAGTCATACAAATGCATCTAGAAACATGGGATAGAACCAGCTTAAACGGACAAAATGAAACCTTTGGGCGGATTCGTAACAGCGGTGCAGCGATGGGTCAGTTGCATGAGTTTGATCCTGTTGATGTTACCAAAAAGGATGAAAATGGCAATGTTGTCATGCCTGCCATCTCGCATACAGCACTTGCCAATAGGAGTGGCTTGCAGATTTTACGCCGTTCATATTCGTACAGCTCAGGAATCGTACCCAATACAGGGCAATTTGATGCAGGCTTATTATTCATCTCTTTTCAAAAAACTCCCATGCAATTTGTCGGCATTCAGACTGCTTTAGGCCGAGTGGATAAAATGAATGAGTACATCACACACATTGGGAGTGGTCTTTTTGCCTGTTTTGGCGGCATTAAAAAAGGCGAATATCTAGGGCAAGCACTATTTGAAAACTAAGCTTTTATTAAAATCAAAAACACCCTATTATAAGAGAAAAATTATGTTGCGTCGTTTTATTCTACCATTAGTATTAAGCCTTAGTGCATCAAATATAGCAATTGCCACACCCGCTAAGATTACTTATACCGAGCCGTCAAGCATAACAGCGGATACAGCCACCAAGACAAAAATAAATTTTAGCCCTGTCTTTGTCTTACTCTCTGATGCAATGACCGCTACCCAAAATAATGATACAAAAACTGCCTTAGCTCAATTATCCAAGCTTGAGACATCCTTTCATCAGCTCACCAAACATCTGCCAAGTACTGATTTAATCTTTGTTTTAGATGCCATCACTAAGGCAAAAATCAATCCAAATACCGACACCTTAAACCAACTATCTGTCGCCCTTTACGCATTAGAAAAACAAACCAACCCTGTGGATTATACAGCAGAGCGTACTACTTTTAAGCGCAAAGTTATGCCTGCTTTTGAGCAGCTTTGGCAGGCGTCAACTCAATTTAATGGTACAGATACCACTAATCTGCGTCAAAGTTATGATAACTTTAATCGCACATGGGCAGCCAATGAACGTGTGGTGCGAAACACAAGTCAAGGGCATTATGGTAAGATTGAGACTGCGATGTCACTCATACGAGTGTCGATCGAAAGTACGCCGCCCAACCATCAACAAATCATCGATCAGCTTGCCATCTTAAAACAAAACTTAGATGGGTTTAATGCAGGCGAAAGTAAAAAAGCTCAATTAAGCACAGCGACTTTAGACGAAGGAATTGCTCTACTACAAGATGGCTTAACCGCCTTTGAATCTAATGACATTAAAACAGCTCAAGCCAAACTGAACGAATTTTTGACAATATGGCCGAGCATAGAAGGCGATGTCAGCACAAGAAACCCCAAGCTGTATAACGACATTGAAAGCCAAATTCCCATCATTACCGCACATGGCGATACCACCATAAACCAAAACAAGTTAGCATCCCTTATTAGCCAGCTAAAAACCATCGATTCCACTCAAGCCTACTCTTGGGTTGATGCTATGCTTGTCTTACTTAGAGAAGGATTAGAAGCCCTACTTATTATTATGGCACTGATTTTAGCGTTAACGGCAAGTGCTACCCATACCAATCGCCAAAATATCACCAAAGGTAAAATCGCTGTCTTTTTGGGTGTTATTTTAGGGATGTCATCAAGCGTGCTTGGGGCATATCTATTAACTGCCTATCTACCGAGTGTGGGTAGTGGTGCTAGTCGCGAAGCCATGGAAGGTGTCATTGGAATCATTGCTGTGGTCTTTATGATTGGTATCGGTGCTTGGCTACATAGTAAATCGAGTGTACAATCTTGGAATGCTTTTATCACCAAACACACCAAAAAAGCCTTAAGCACAGGCGGTCTTTTATCCTTGTTTGGATTGGCGTTTTTGTCGGTATTTCGTGAAGGTGCAGAGACGATTTTATTTTATGCAGGCATATTGCCAAACATTAGCACAGCCAACTTCCTTACAGGCATTGGTTTGGCGGTATTACTGCTGGTAGTCGCTGGCATCATTATGCTAAAAACATCTATCCGATTGCCTATTCCCACGCTCTTTAGAATCTTAACATGGGTCATTTACGCCCTTGGCTTTAAAATGCTTGGCGTAAGCATCTTAGCATTACAGCTGACCAATCACATCACTCAAACCATACTAAGACTACCCGCTATCTCTGCTATTGGTTTTTATCCAAGTATTCAGGGTATTATCGCTCAAGCTTTGTACATCATAGTGATTATTGCTATGAATTATTACATTAAAAAACGCCCTTAACCACCAAATAAAAAGCACCGAAAAATAACGGTGCTTTTTATTATTAGCTTAATTTAAGCCTTGTATGGATCACGCAAAACGATTGTCTCATCACGATCAGGACCTGTTGAGATGATATCCACAGGGCAACCAGTAAGTTCTTCAATGCGTTTAATGTACGCTTTAGCAGCTTCTGGCAAGTCGTCAAATCGAGTAATACCAACGGTAGATTCACTCCACCCTGCCATGGTTTCAAACACAGGCGTTACTTTTTCATAGTATTCAGCATCGTATGCTCCTGCACACTCACCCGCTGGCGTCTGATAGTTGGTGCAGATCTTAATTTCATCAAGACCGTCAAGAACATCAAGTTTGGTTAGGCAAATGCCACTCATAGAGTTTAGCACAACAGCACGACGTAACGCCACTGCATCAAACCAGCCACAACGTCTAGCACGTCCTGTGGTTGCTCCAAACTCATGCCCAACTTTCGCTAAATGAGCACCCACATCATCAAATAATTCGGTAGGGAATGGTCCGCTACCCACACGGGTGGTGTACGCCTTTGTGATGCCTAACACATAGTCAAAATATAACGGTCCTAAGCCTGTACCTGTCGCCACACCACCTGCAGTGGTATTTGAACTGGTGACAAATGGATATGTACCATGATCGATATCTAGTAATGTGCCTTGAGCCCCTTCAAACATTAGGTTCTCACCCGCTTGACGACGGCTTTCTAGCTCATTTGTCACATCCACAACCAAATCTTTTAGTTCAGCTGCCCACGCTTGACATAATGCCAATGTCTCATCAAAATCCACAGCATCTACTTTATAATACTGCGTTAATGCAAAGTTATGATACTCAAGCAGGCTTGCTAACTTTTCTGATAAATCGTTACGAAATAGATCAGCGACTTTTAAGGCACGGCGTGCTACTTTATCTTCATAAGCAGGGCCGATACCACGTCCTGTTGTGCCGATTTTATCATTACCACGCTTAATCTCACGGGCTTGGTCTAAGGCGGTGTGGTAAGGCATAATAAGCGGACAAGCAGGCGAGATACGCAGACGTTCACGCACAGGCACACCACTATCCATCAAGCCTTTCATTTCTTTTAGTAATGCGTCAGGTGCAAGCACCACGCCATTACCAATAAAGCAAGTAACGCCCTCACGCAAGATACCTGATGGTATTAAGTGCAACACTGTTTTTTTGCCATTAACCACAAGTGTATGACCTGCGTTATGACCGCCTTGGAAGCGTGCTACCGCTGCTGCCTTCTCAGTTAGCAAATCAACGATTTTGCCTTTTCCTTCATCACCCCATTGGCTGCCAAGTACGACAACATTCTTGCCCATATCAATTTCCTCGTTTGAAATAAAAGGGTTAAATAATCACATCTATAAAGTTAATCATCGCCCGATAAGCGGACTGCCCACTCACCAAGCGACTCATCAAAGTGCAATACACCATCAATGTGCTCTGGCTTATCATCAGCAGACAGTGGCTTAATGACGATACAACCTTCGTCTTGCAGGGTTTTAATTTGCACCTCTAAGTCTATTTGTCTTAACTCATCTGCTGCTATAAGCTCATCATAATCTACCCAAATTACGGTATCTTCTTGAAGCTCGATAAACTCAAGCAGACGGTTAATATCCATACTAAAGCCTGTCGCTTGGCGATGTGCATTCGCACAAAAGCGACCGCCACGCACCAAGGCTTGGGTCTGAGTGGCATCCGAGCAAGTTAAATAGGCATTAAAGACAATGCCTGTGTGATAGTGATAGCCTGACAACTCTGTGCAGTCCACGCTAACACTCATGCCCGCTTGATCAATATGAGCGACAAGATTTGCCACCTCGCCTGCTGCCTTGACGATATCTATATCTGCGGCTGCCACAGGTGATAGTTTTTGTAGTAGGTTTTGTGCATTTGGCGTGTCGTCCATTGATAATGTATGCTTTGCTAAGACGATAAAATCATTGCCACCAGTCAAATCGCTACATAACACTTGAAGCTGTGGTAAGTCTTTTTTGGTGTAGCATGCCATCAGCTGTGAAATTGATTTCTCACTAAGTTTATGTAGCTGACATAATCTTTGGAAAATAGCGACATGCCCGATATCCACATGCAAATCACTTCTTGCCATACCGATATGATCCATTAGCGTGCCAAGCAGATCAATCAATGATTTTTCAGCAGCAATGTCTTTGACACCAAAAATCTCCGCCCCAAGCTGAAGTGGTGTTCTTAGCCCAAATAGTCCAGTTGGTAAAGTTTTTACCACCTGCCCCACATAGCAGTAGCGACTAATACCAACGCCATGCTGAGCATCAATACGGGTAATTTGTGGGGTAATATCGGCACGCACGCCCATCAAGCGTCCTGTCATCTGATCGATGATTTTGAAGGTTTGGCGTTTTAATTCTTCATCAGCAGCACCAAGTAAGGTCTCTGTATACTCAATTAATGGGGGTGATACCAAACGATAGCCGTGAGCTGTCAGCACAAATAACAGTGCGTCTCGCAAACTTTCTTGTTTTTGGGCGTCTTTAAAAAGGATGTCAGCTACGCCATCAGGCAAAAGCCAATTGCGTGCCGTGCTAGAATCTAATGTGCTAGACAAAACGAACCTCTGTTAATCACGGTTTAAAATCAATCTATTCATGAAAAAACAGAAAAAGTAAATTCGCGTTGTTTTTTCGGGTGTAGTGTATCATTAATTCCATCATCAGACTAGGCTCAATTATAAAAAATTTTAAAATTTATAGCCATTTAGCAGTACTAAATAATGTTTTAATGCAATTGGGCGTGAAAAAAGCATGAAACATTGTTATAATACCCAATTTTAACCCTTAGCGTGGAGATGGTATGAAAACACAGCAAGACCCAGACACTTACCGCCATCTTACGTCAGATATCGACCTACATGACACACCACCAAAATCCCATCTGGCAGAACTTGACGAAGAACAAAACTTGCGTGTAGACAACGACGAACACGAAGATGGCGATCACGACGAGCGTGAAGAAGAGCTTAGCCTACCAGACAACCAAGACAGCTACATCTACGGCGACGCTGACGCCACCGATGAAGACACCATTGAGACGATGACGGTTTACGACCCTGATGCCGATCGTTTTGAAGACTTTGAAGAAAATTCTGGTGATAACGAAACAGTCGTCTGCTACGCCTACTCTCGTAAGACAGGCGAACCATTAGAGCAGTTGGCTATTGATGAAGTGAGCCGTGCTTTAACTAATAACAACCAATTTATTTGGCTTGGGTTATATGATCCAAGTTTTGAGACCGTTCAAGAAGTTCAAGACGCATTTGACCTGCATGAGCTTGCTTTAGAAGATGCGTTTGCCGACCATCAGCGTCCAAAGGTTGAAAACTACGGCAACGATACCATTTTTGTCGTCGTACGTACCGCTAAGCTTGAAGACAATCAGATCCGCTATGGCACGACAGCTATTTTCATGGGTAAAAACTTCATCATCACCGTGCGACGTGGTGCATCCAACTCCTATACGCCTGTGCGTGAACACTACCATCGCCGACCAGAACGCTTACGACTGGGCCCAGTGTTCGTATTGCACGCCCTATTAGACTTTATTGTGGATAATTACTTGCCGATTACAGACCGACTTGGCAACTACTTGCGTGAACAAGAACGTAACATCTTCTCGTATGAATTTAGTAAATCCACCCTAAAAAGTCTTTATGAGTTAAAATCGCAATTGGTTCATATGCGTGCTGTGATTTTACCCGTCCAAGATGTGTGTAATTTTTTTATCAATCATAACAACAAAAACGAGCTTACGCTTGGCTTTCCTGCTACCGCTAAGCCTTATTTTCGTGACGTAAACGACCATTTGCTCCGCTCAATCGATGCTCTAAATGGTCTAAATGAGATGCTATCACTGGCGATGGATACTTATATGGCAATGGTAACCATGGGACAAAACGACGTGGTTCGAAAGCTGGCTGCATGGGCAGGTATCGCTGCTGTGCCGACTGCGGTGGCAGGCATTTATGGCATGAACTTTGATGTGATGCCAGAGCTGCATTGGCAATATGGGTATTTTATGGTGGTGGGGTTTGTACTGATTGTGTGCTTTTATCTGCATTATAAATTCAGAAAAGCAGGCTGGTTATAAGCGGGTTTATATAACCTGCATCACTTAGCGTGCAATCGTGTGGTTTGGTGTACGGATAGTAGCTTTTTTTTGGCGAGCTGTTTATTTTGCTATTTATCACTCCACAAAGCTTAACTTAAATTACAAAGATTGGGGGGTTTATAAACACCCCTTAGCCATGTACCATATCAAAAATCAGCCAACTTTGACCAGTAAATCGCTTGGCAAAAGCCCACCCAATGACCATTTATTCCATTCACCTTATTTCATCAACCTAACATCTTGACACTTACAGCTTTACTCTGTACTTATAAATTTATACCTTTAAATAAGTCTTCACCCTTAAAATTTAGATAGCAAAATAAAATCATCCATAAAAGCATTTATAAGACCATGTCACCCATTTGTTTTTATTAACACCTAAAAAAAATATCTTGGGGGGGGGTAAAACTTATGCTAAAATAAATTACATTTGCAATAATTTTACACAAATATTGCCAAATCCATCATTTTTCATAGATTTTATTAAGGGTTGTTGTATGAATCAAGTATATCGTGTTATTTTCAATCATGCGACTGGTGTATGGCAGTCGGTATCAGAAATCGCTAAAAGTAATGGTAAAACTAAAAGTATCAAATTAGCGGTTGCTACTTGTGGTATTTTAGCAAGTGCCGCTCATGCAGATAATTTTAATAGTTCCGTCAATCTAGAAGATTATGTTGTAGGGGCAAATGATACAATTAGCGGTGCAAATACCATTGTGTCAACAAACAGCACATTCGTCAGTCATGATGGCGATGCAAATTTGACGATTAAAGATGGTGCCAAACTAACGAGCAGTCAAAATATCATTTTGGGTGCGTTTAATACATCCACCAATGCAAAAATTACCCTAGACAATGGCACACTTGAACAAACCGAACCTTTTGATGGTAAAAATTATCGCTTCATCGCCGCAGGTCTTACCAAGGGAAATTCTAGCATTGATGCCAAAAATCATTCAAGCATTCTAGCCAAAGACTCTATAGTGATTGGCTTGGAAGAAAATGCAACAGGTGTAGTCAATTTGGACAATTCTACAATTGACGTTGGTAATGAAGTTTCAATCGGCAGTACAGGCAAAGGTGCATTACATCTTAATAATCAATCCAAAGGTAAATTTAACAATATTTATCTTGGTAGTCATAAAGAACAGTCAATCGGTGATGGCACATTTACTGCAACAAATTCAACACTTGATGTGCAAGACAGTATCATCGTTGGCGATGTTGGCACAGGTTCATTGACATTTGATAATACCCCAACTGTTGTACGCCAATTAACTATCGGACAAAGCAAAGGCGGTGTTGGCACTGCTAGCATCAACAATTCAGAACTTAATGTAAAATCACTAAATGTTGGTACGGCAGGCAAAGGCTCATTAACTCTTAACAACACAAATTTAACAGAAGGTCAATCGGTCATTGAGATTGGTGGCAAATCCACAGGTGAAGGCAAGCTGATCGTTGGTAACCAAAGCACAATTAAAGCAGGCACAATCACGGTTGCCAATGAAGGACAAGGTTCATTAAATTTGGCAAAAAATACCGACACTAAGAGCGATTTTTTGTATGTTGGTGGTGTAGCAAATAGACAAATTCCCTTAGCCAATCCTAATACAATTTATGGTAAAGCTGAGATTCTTGGCAAATTGACTGTTATTGATGATATCAATGTTGGCATTGAAGGTCGGGGCGAATTGATTGCCTTAGGTGCAACTATCAATGCCAATCAGTTATTACTTGGCTATGAAAAAACAGGTCAAGCAATCGCCAAGATTAGCGATAAGAGTATTGTAAATACCAAAAATCTAAGTGTTGGCAGAGACGGAACTGCTAACTTAACCATTGATTCTGGCAGTCAATTGACCAATAATAACTTGATTATCATTGCAGGTAGTGGTGTCAGTCAAACTGGCAATTCATCGACTTTAACGGTTGATGGTGCAGGCACGGTATTAAACAATAAAGGCGATATGAGTGTAGCGTCAGGATTGAGGCATTTAGGCACACTTAATGTTAGCAATAATGCAACAGTAAAAAATGCTGACACCTTAACCATCTCTAGTATCTTAAATTGGCGTAATAACAATTTATCAGGTTCAATTGGTACAGTTAATTTGACGAATAATGCCAATTTACAAAGCAATTTCATTGAGATGTTTGGCAAAGAAAGCAATTTAAACGTAACTAATGCAACTGTCAACACCAATCAAATTGCTAGAAAAATTACAGGTGAAGATCAAAATGGCAAGATTGTTGACATCTTATCATTTGGCGTACAACCAACTACCAAAATCACACTTGATAATGCAACAGTTAAACTCAACCAAAATCAAAATAAGCTGTTTAGCGGTTTTCAAAAGACAGACACTATTGAGATAAAAAATGGCGGAGCAAATTTTGATACGCAAAAATATCAAGTTGGTATTGCAGATACCGCAAAAATCACAGGTGCAGGTAATTTCAACAAGCTAGGTACTGGCACATTAACTTTAAATAGCGATAGTAAAGCATGGCGTGGCGAGACGCATATCAATGAAGGTGTGTTAAAAATCAATGGCGACTACACCATGAAAGACGGGGAAGTTTTGGCAATCGGTCTGAATAATCAGACCGACTATGGTCAATTAGCCGTTACAGGTCAAGCGGTAATTGACAATGGGGTGCTTAAAGTAAAAGCCTCCGACATTGTCAAAATATTGGTGACAAGCGATACACCAACCAGCGAATGGAAAAATATTGTCAAAGCAAAAACTCGTACAGGCAAATTCAAAGAGGTGCAGTTTATTGACCAAAGGGGTATAAATATCGCCAATGTCGGTATTGAAGCCAACTATGATGACAACACAGCGGTTCATCTACACGCGAAAAAACCTGTAACGCCAACGCCAACGCCAACGCCAACGCCAACGCCAACGCCAACGCCAACGCCAACGCCAACGCCAACGCCAACGCCAACGCCAACGCCAACGCCAACGCCAACGCCAACGCCAACGCCAACGCCAACGCCAACGCCAACGCCAACGCCAACGCCAACGCCAACGCCAACGCCAACGCCAACGCCAACGCCAACGCCAACGCCAACGCCAACGCCAACGCCAACGCCAACGCCAACGCCAACGCCAACGCCAACGCCAACGCCAACGCCAACGCCAACGCCAACGCCAACGCCAACGCCAACGCCAACGCCAACGCCAACGCCAACGCCAACGCCAACGCCAACGCCAACGCAGTCTAGCGATTTTGAAACGGCTGTCAAGAGCGAAAATAAAAATAATTTGGTGAATTTAGCACAAGTGCTAGATAAGAACAAAAATACACAAACCGACCCACTGGGCTTGGCATTAACGTTAGGTGCAAGCGGATTAGATAACAGCGAACTTACCCAAGGTGTATCAGAAGTTGCTCCGCTACTACACGGCTCGGTCAATCGTGTGCTTGCCAATGCCCAAAGCTACGCCAAATCAGCGATAGACACTAGAAGCATTGACCGCTCTCGCTCAGTCTGGGCAAAAGCCATCGGCACAGACAGCACCTTAAAAGCCTTGGATAATGGTCTAATGGGCTATGACGGACGTGATGTCGGAGCGATTGTCGGGGCAGATACCGCCATCGGTCAAGGCAATATTGGTATCGCCCTATCCTACATTGACAGCGATGTGGACAGCCGTGGCGATGCCCGCCATGAAGTCTTTGCCAAATCTAGCCAAGTCTTGATTTATGGCGATTATGACGTGAATGACAAAACATCTATTCACGGTACGCTTGGTGTAGGTCGATCAGACATCAAAGGCACACGCCACATCAACACATTAACCGCAGGTAACCAAGCCCAAGCAAAATCAGATTATAAGGCAGATAGCACGCAGGCAAGTTTTGAGATTCGTCATCAAATCGGCACCGATGAGCGTAACATCACGCCATTTACAGGATTAAGATATGACCACATCTTAGCAGATGGCTACACCGAAACTGGGGCAGGTGCTTATAATCTGACCGTCAAAGAGCAAGATTATAGCGAACTTAGTTCAACGCTTGGCTTTCGCTTTAATCAAGCAGTCAGCCCGCACCTAAACCTGACAGGTGAGCTATCAGGTACGCTACATAATGGCGACAAACGTACCGGCATTCATGGTCAATTTACCAATAATAATGAGAGTGATTTTTATCTACATGGTCGTGAACTTGGCAATGTCAGCGGTAAAGTGGGACTTGGTATGTCGTACAAGCCAACCCAGCACACAAGTTTAAGTCTTGGCTATCTGGGTAAATGGCGTAAGAACTATGACAGTCACGGCTTAATGCTTGATTTTACTATGAAATTTTAAGCACATTAGGTAAAAATAAAAGCCCCCTAACATAAGGGGGCTTTTATTATAAAAATTTTTATTGACACCAAAAGCAACACACAAAAAAGCTTAATCAAATCAATCATTTAACTGCCATTGCAAGCCTTTAGCCAACCCATCACAGCCTTTGCTATTTTAAATAAGCATACATCATTGGGCTAAATTTAGATTTACCGTATCAATAGACAAACCACTGTTACTTACAAGACAACCACCCCACCCAAACACCGCCATCACCTGATTAAATTCATCGTCTGGCGGAGCGATGACCTGCACTTTGTTGCCATTCATGTCATCAAAGGTTAAGCTGTGGGCATGAAGCAGTAGCCGTGATACGCCTGTGTGTGCTTGCACCGCTTTGTTTTGGGCGGTGTCGCCATGCGTGGTATCGCCTACGATTGGGTGAAATAGATGTGTCATGTGCCGTCTTAATTGGTGCTTACGTCCTGTGATTGGCATAAGTTTGACCAGCGAATAGCGAGACGTGGCATAGCGTTTGGCAGAAACAAAGGGCATTTCACAAGTCGCCAAATTCTCATAATCAGTAATGGCAGACTGTGGGGCTTTATCACTGGCAAATTTATCAGCGATTTTGTCAAGCTTGACGGCAAGCGGATAGTCAATTCGCCCACACCCCAAAAGATGACCACGCACCACCGCAAGATAGGTCTTTTGTACGGTATGATGTTCAAATTGCAAAGATAGCGTCCGAGCCGTATCAGACGATTTGGCGAACAAAAGCACCCCTGATGTCGGACGGTCTAGGCGGTGTACAGGATAGACATAAAGACCAAGCATATCACGCAGTAGCGTCATCACAAATACGGTCTCATGCTTATCTAGCCACGAGCGATGAACGAGCATACGAGCAGGTTTATTGACCGCCACAAGGTCGTCATCTTGGTAGAGAATTTCTAGCATTTGTATTTATAAATCCGTCAAATCACAAAAAATCTCATCATACGCCATTTTTTCTTGGACATTTTGAGCGGTGGCGGTGAGTAGGTCGTCAAGTTTTGTTAAAAATATTTCTAGCTTTTCTAAACTCAGTGGCTTACTTTGTGATTGATTATTCATTAAATTTTTTATATCAATGTCTGTATGCAAACTATCCATACCCAAATTAACTCGCACCACATCAGCCAGCATAAGCCTTGTTAGCACCACAAAATCGGTAAAAGATAGCACGCCTTGCCAATAATCACTGGCTAAAATAGGCAAACGAGTGCCTGCTCGTAGGGCAAGCCACGTTTTTAGCCACAGCACTCTTTTATCAAACCATGCTTGATTGGGCAAATCCACCGCACGCAATACCGCACCATCTGCCAAATTCAGCGTCAATCTTGCCAAATCTACATCACCCAATTTATCCGCCACAAACTGCAACGCCCCATCATAAATAATAGTATTAAGTGGCAATACCTGCACACGGCTTTTGATGGTGGGTAGTAGCTTGGTTGGGTGGTCTGTGATTAGGATTAAATGCACGCCAAATCGTGGTTCTTCTAAGGTTTTTAAAAGGGCATTCCCCGCCCCTAGTGTCAATTTGTCGGCATAATCTAGTACGATAAGACGCAGACCATGCCCCTTGCTGTGGCTGTATTCTTGTACAGACCGTATGTCGTCAATCTTGATAGATGATGGTTCATTATTGTCAGAAGTCGGCAGACTGGCAGACGGCAACACCAACAAATCAGGGTGCGTACCTGCGATGAGCCAAGTACAGCTCTCACACGCCCCACACGCCCCATCTTGCCCTTTGTCCTGACTTTTGTTTTGGCACAACAGCCACGCCACAGCACGCCACACAAACGCCCGCTTGCCAATACCTGCCATACCGCTTGCCAGTAGTCCATGCGGTAATTTATCATCATAAAACTGATGTACCAATTGCTCCCACGCCTGTGCTTGCCAAGGCAGTAAGGGGGAGAAATAGGGTAATTGTGGGTTGTGGTTGGTCATGTTATTTTAAGTTCACTTAGTTTTTTTAAGACAAATTCATCAAATTCAAATACCATAATCCAAGGGAATTTATGTTTATAGCGATTAAAATCATCATAACCAAAATCGCCATAATAATTGATAATGGTGGATAATGGTGGATAATGCCGTGCCATGCGTACCAATAACCAACGTGTGATTTTTGTATTTGGCTAATAATTCATTTAATGCGTGAATATTTCTATCTTGGACTTCTTTTAAACTCTCGCCATTTGGTAATTTAAATTCAAAATCCTGCCATTGTCTTTGGCTAAATTCATCAAAATCATCTACCCAAGTGCCGATTTTTCTTTCACGAAACTCATCAATAATCGCAATCTCTTTTTTAAAATAATCAGCGGTTGGCTTGATGGTGTCTATCGTCCTTTTGTAAGGACTGCTAAAAAATTCATCAATAGGCTTATCCTTAAACACATCAATAAGTTTATAACTTTGAATAATGCCATTGTCGGTTAATTCACGATTGACATCATCACGATTATGATAATTTGGCTCGCCGTGGCGAATAAAATAAATGGCGGTCATTTTTACATCCACAAATTTTAAAACTTCAAAAACTCATCTATGCTCATATTATTTAGCCTATCCAAATCTTCCTTAGTATCCACCCCAAGCGGTAAATCCACACAAGCAACATCAATGGCGATTTTGTGATGGTTTTCTAAAATGCGTAACTGTTCTAGGCTTTCTATCCGTTCAAGACAGCCTTGTTCCCATCTGCCAAATTGCCTTAAAAGGCTCACACGATAAGCATACAGTCCCAGATGGCGATAGGCATTTTTGGGTGTGTCGCCAAGCTCGCCCTTTAAATGTCCGTCTCTGTCAAAAGGGATTGGGCTACGGCTAAAATACAACGCTTGCTTGCCCGCTTTGACGACTTTTACCACCGAATTTTTATAAAAATCATCATAATTATCAATCACTTCGCACAGTGTCGCCATGACACAGTCGCCCTGCTCTATGAGTAGATTTTTGGCTTGCTCTAAGAGTGCAGGCGGTACAAGCGGTTCATCACCTTGCATATTGATGACGATGTCATCATCACCAAAACCAAGCAAATCTGCCACTTCACCAAGCCTGTCCGTGCCTGACTCATGCTCGCCTGTCATCACCACAGGCACGCCTGCACGCTCACACACCCCAAAAATCCGCTCATCATCGGTCGCCACACACACGCTGTCGGCAAAGGTGGCTCTCATCGCCTTGTCCGCCGTCCAAAGTATCATCGGCTTACCATGAATGTCAAGTAACGGCTTGGCAGGCAAGCGAGTGGAGTGGTAGCGGGCGGGGATAACGATGTGGGTTTTGGGGTGGTTTTTGGGTATGGTCATGGGATTTTCCGATATGATTAAATTGATAAAGTATTTTAGCTCGTCTTAGCCAATGATGGAAATTGGCGACATCTACTTGTGCAATTGATGTGATGTCATTAAAATTTTTTCATCATAATCACGTTGTCATTCACATTTTATCCAAGTAGTACAACAGATAATACCAAAGCGACAGTTACCGAATTGGCGTGATAAATACATAACCCTTCATTCAAAGCCCATATGCCCCACTATCAATTTTATAATGTCCAATTAGAAAGTCTTATGTGGGTTGGCGTGGAGCGATAGCGACACCCAACTAAATTGGTTGCATTTGTTAGGTTTCGTAAGCCCAACTTGTCCCACTCTATACTTTAAATTTTATCCATAATAAAAGTTAAAAATAAGGTATGTTAAGTTTAGATAAAATTCTTAACCACCCTATCCATCTCATCATACACCGCCTTTGACAGCACCGCCTTAACAGGCAATATCCAAATATTATCAAAAATGGCGTGATGAGAGTCTTTGGCAAGCTCACGCACTTTGACCGCATCTTTGGCGGTGATGACAATCGGATACTCGGTTAAATTTGCCAAATCATCAAGTCCAAACTTATGATGATCGCCAAAAGGCTTTTGTATTACCCCAAAGCCCAAATCGGTTAAGGTCTTAAAAAACCGCTGTGGATAACCAATGCCACTCACCGCATAGACGGTTTGTGGTGATAGGATTTTGTCCACCCCCACAAGCGGTACAGGCTCACTTGGGACTAGGTGCATAAGTAGGCTATCAGGCGGATACTGCTCGGGTCTTGGGTCGTGGTAAATCACAGTCGCCCCATCAAGACGGCTTAAAGGCTCACGCAAAAAGCCCTGTGGCAAAAGCTTTTCATTACCAAAACCACGCACACCGTCTACCACTATCCACTCTACATCTCGGTGCAAGGCATGATGTTGTAGCCCATCATCACTGATGATAAACTGCAAATTTGGGTGGTTTTGGATAAGTAAATCAATGGCTTGTCCACGATTTACCCCCACTGCCATCGGAACATTTGTACTAGACACAATCAAGCACGGCTCATCGCCCACCATCTGGGGCGTGCTGTCTGCTTGCACAAGAGCAGGCGTGTCATCTGCTCGTCCATAGCCACGGCTAATCACGCCGACCCTTACGCCCTTTTGCTGTAAATATGCCACCAAAGCGATGATGAGTGGCGTTTTGCCACTACCGCCTACGGTGATGTTACCGATGACCATCACAGGGATTGGGGCGTGGTATGTTGGTTTTTTGCCTGTCTTGTATTGATGCTTATGATGGTCGCTGACACGTTTATAAAGGGCGGATAAAGGGGCAAGCAGATTAAGCCATCGGCTTTGCTGTTGCCATGCCCGAGTGATGATAAGCTCTAACTTTTTCATTCATCAAAGGTCCGCTCATACATGGTCTGATACACCCCACCACGAGCCATCAGCTCATCATGCGAGCCTTGCTCCACGATTTGACCTTTGTCCATGACGATGATGCGGTCGGCATTTTGAATGGTGGATAGGCGGTGGGCGATGACAAGCGTGGTGCGATTTTGCATCACCGCATCAAGTGCCTTTTGGATATAAAATTCGCTTTCATTATCTAAGGCAGACGTGGCTTCATCTAAGATCAAAATGGGGGCGTTTTTTAATAAGGCTCTGGCGATAGACAGTCTTTGACGCTGACCACCAGACAGTTGCAGACCGTCCGCCCCAATAAAGCTGTCATAGCCATTTGGCAAGTTCATAATAAAATCATGGGCGTGTGCTGATTTGGCAGCTTGAATGATTTGTTCGGCGGTTTTATCAGACAGTTTGCCATAAGCGATATTATGAAAAATACTGTCCAAAAACAGCGTAACTTGCTGGTCTACCACCGCAATCTGTTCACGCAAAGCATCAAGTTTGATGTCATGAATGGGTATGCCATCTATCAAAATCTCGCCTGCACTGGGTGTCAGTGTTCTGGTCAATAGATTGACCAATGTGGTCTTGCCAGAACCTGACCGCCCAACCACCGCCACCACCTCACCTGCTTTGATATCAAGGCTAAAGCTCTTAATCGCCTGAGTACCGTCTGCATAAGTTAAACTAATATTATCAAAGCGAATATTACCGACAACCTTCGTATCAAGTGTGCCTGTGTCCGCCTCTTCAGGAATTTCAAGTAAACCAAAAATAGAAACACCAGCAGCAATCCCACGTTGTAGCTTTTGATTGACGTCCGTTAAGGCTTTTACAGGGCGAGCCAATAAACCTGCGGCGATTAAAAAGGATGCAAATTTCCCTGCCGTCATACCGCCAAGCACTTCAGGACGTAGCGACAGCCAAATCACAAAGCACATACCAATCGCCATCAATAGCTGAATGAGTGGCGAGTTAATGGCAGCAAGCACGGTAATTTTCATGCCTTTTTCTAAGTTATCCTTAGATGCCTTGATAAAGCGAGCCAATTCATAATGCTGACCGCCATAGTTTTTGACGACATGATAGCCTGTAATCGCCTCATTGGTGATGTGGCTAACTGATGAGATAGAGTCTTGAATATCAATGGATAAGCTGGCAAATTTCGTAGAAACACGCTTAATCAATAAAAAAATCGGTGGCACAACAATAAGCAACACCAAAGTAAGACGCCAATTGCTATAAAATAAATAACCAATCAACGCAATGACGGTTAATCCATCTTTTAACAGCGTGGTCAAAGATTCTGTGCTGGCAGCTGTAACTTGCTCAACATCAAAAATCAGCTTAGATGAAATTTTTCCAGAAGGATTGTTAAGATAAAAAGACGATGGTAGTTTTAGCAGTTTCTCAAACACTTCAACTCTAAGCTTATGCACCAAGCTTCGCGCCATTAATGCAGAATAATAACCACCCAAAAAAGCACCAAGCCCACGAAAGATGAATAATAAAATCACCAAAAAAGGAAACCAAAATTTTCGGGTTTGGTCGTCATTATTGATGGCATCAATGATGTATTCAAACAGCTTAGCCGAAGAAACTTCCGCTGCAGCTCCAATCGTAAATCCAACAATCACCAAAACAAATGCCCACCAATACGGCGTTAAATAGCCGATTAGACGCAAAAATACTGCAAATTTATCATTTGAATTAAACGATGTAGGCGTAGGCTCTGTCATATTATCGCTACAATTAAAGTGAGACATTAAGCTGAGCTAACAGTGCACGCAACTCTTCATCATCATGAAAAAAAATCTCCAAACTGCCCTTACCTGTCTTATTTTGTTTAAGCTTAGTGCTTGCACCAAGCATATCAGAGATTTTTTGATTTAGACGAGTTATCTCGTGTGAATTGACACTGTCAGACTTTAAAGGTTCAGGGTTTAGGATAGATTTGACCAGTTTTTCGGCATCTCTGACCGTCATCTTAGCGTCAATGATTTTTTTGGCGATGATGGGCTGCTGCTTCGTGGAGAGTGCCAATAACGTGCGTGCATGACCCATATCAAGCTGATTGGCTGTCATGTATTCTTTGACGGTGTCATGTAAGTTATTAAGACGTAAAAGATTGGTTACCGTCGCTCTGGCTTTACCAACAACATCGGCAATCATCGCATGACTCATGCCAAATTCGGTATGAAATCTTTGCAAGGCAACCGCCTGCTCTAAGACGTTCAAATCTTCACGTTGGATATTTTCAATGAGTGCCAAGGCAATGGCGATCTCATCAGACAGCACTCGCTCTATGGCAGGGATAAGTTTTAGACCTGCGATTTTTGCTGCTCGCCAGCGTCTTTCGCCTGCGATGATTTCATGCGTTACTTGATCATTGTTCTTATCTTCGCTGGATAATAACGGGCGAATGACGATAGGCTGCATGACACCGTGCTGCTTAATAGATTCTGCAAGCTCATTAAGAGCGACTTCATCCATCACTTTGCGTGGTTGATACTTGCCAGACTGTAAGCGATGTGGATCAATATCAATCAACTTGACCTGCTCGCCATCTACTGTGATATTGATGTTTTCAAGCTTTTTGGGCTTAGTGGTCTTTTTGGCAGATTTTTCTAAGCTGGCCTTTAACTCTTGAGATTTTGCAATTTGGGGCTTTTCTTCTTTAGTGGGTGAGTTTTTGTCGTCAAGACTTACCGCTTGAGCGATTTTTTTCTCGGTTTTTACACTATTAATCAGTGCATCTAAGCCACGTCTGGCACCAAGTCCACGTTTTTTCATGCTTGATTCTCGCTATATTTTGGCAAATCTATCATCAAAATCATCATTGTAGCACATTTTTGGCGTGATTTACCATGCAAAGGCGGTGCTGATTTGTGCTTGAGACTGGCTTGGTTCATCAATGCGGTTTAGCACTTCATTCATAAGCTGGTGATAAGCTCTAGCACCTTTTGATGATTTCTCATAGCCAAATATCGACTGCCCAAAGCTTGGGGCTTCTGCCAGACGTACATTTCTTGGGATAATCGTCTGATACATAAGATTGCCAAAGTGCTTTTCAAGCTCATCAGAGACATCTTGGGCAAGCGTATTACGACCATCAAATAAGGTTCGCACGACGCCACGCACATATAAGTCAGGGTTTAGCTCGCTTAGTTTTTTGATGGTGTCAATCAAGTCCACCACGCCTTCTAGAGCATAATACTCGCACTGCATTGGAATGATAACGCCTTTTGTTGCACAAAAAGCATTTACTGTTAAGATAGATAGGCTTGGTGCACAGTCAATCACCACAAAATCATAGTCCATCTTACCTTTTGTAGTAGCTTTTTTAATAGCGTTTTTTAGTAAAAATGGAGCATCTTCAACTTCTGCTAATGCCATATCAATCCCCGCCAAATCACGGTTTGCACCCACTACATCAATCCCAGAAGATGAAGGGGTGATGGCTTTTGCTAATGACACGTCATCAATTAGCACATCCGCTGCCGTGTACGTCAGTGCATTTTTATCCACGCCCACACCTGTTGTGGCGTTGCCTTGTGCATCTAGGTCAATAAGTAGCACTTTTTTATGGGCGATATAATGTAAAGCTGCGGCAAGATTAACAGCGGTTGTGGTTTTACCCACCCCACCTTTTTGATTGGCGATTGCGATGATTTCCATAAATATTCTGCTTAACTATTTTATTTTTTAGCTGTGATTGGTCAATGTTTATTTAAATGAAGCGTGGCTTTGTAAAGTAAATTTAATGCTAAATTATATACTTTGTAAATACACCACACAGCGATCGTCACCAAGCTTTGGCACGTTGATAGACTTAGTGCTAATCTGCCATTGCCGAAGATTTAACCCTTCAACATCAGTAAGCTCTTCATGACTTGGTAGCTTGCCTTTCATGGCATATAACACACCATCACTTGCCAAACAAGGCTCAGCAAGACAAACAAAATCTGATAGGCAAGCAAATGCCCTTGAAGTAATGACGTCATAGCTACCCTTAAACATCTCATGATGATTCTCGATACGGCTGGCAACTGGCGTTACGTTTGATAACCCAATCTCACTGATAATCTGGCGAATAAATCGCACTTTTTTGCTGTTACTATCAAGAGCGGTAATCTGCCAATCAGGGCGTAAAATTGCAATAATGACAGATGGCAGCCCCGCCCCTGTTCCAATATCTAAAAGCCTGATGTCTGACTTATCCGCCAATGGCAAATCAGGCACGATTGCCATACAGTCAAAAATATGCTTGACTAAGGCTTGATGTGGACTGGTAATGGCTGTTAGGTTATAAGCCTTACCCCATAGCAATAAACCGTCTAAATAACGAAGCAAGGCTTGTACTTGTTCATCACTAAGATGTATGCCAAGCAAACTTGCAGCGGCGATGATTTGTTCGTAAAAATCATCGGCAAAGGGGGCGATTTTTGAGAATTGTTGCGTCATGTGTTTATGATAAATGCCGTCTTTGATAAATGTCAGAAATTACCTATTTTATCATGCTTTAATCTGCTAAAATAGCGTTAATTTATACCATGATAATTTAACAAATTAACTGCCAAGATTTTTATGACTAAACCTGACAACGTCATTGACCAATCATCATTTTATCAGACACTAAAAGATAAGCATAGACTTACACCACAAGATGCCAAAAGCTACACAAACCCAGACAACTTAACCAAGGCTTCGACATTTGATAGCACCTTTGGTCAAGCTCGTGCGGTTAAAGCCATCAATACCGCACTTGACATTAAGGCTCGTGGTTATCACGTTTTTGCCGTCGGCGAAAATGGGCTTGGCAAGCGTGCCATGGTTACCAATCTGCTAAAAAATCGCGCCAATAACGAGCCAACGCCCCCTGACTTAGTTTATGTGCATTGCTTTGACAATCCAAGAAAGCCTGTCGCCCTAACTTTGCCCAGCGGTCAAGGTAATACATTTGCTAAGGACGTGCATAAACTTTGGCACACCTTTTATAAAAAGCTTTTGGTAAAATTTGGCAGTATCGGTTATCAAAACACCCTTCAAGCGATTAAAGCAGATGGTCAAGCCCAAGAACAGCTGCTCATTGACACCCTAAATAACGCCGCTAAGCCACATAATCTGACACTGCTACCAAACGACTTGGCACTGCACCAAAGTGCAAAACTAACCGTCATTGATGACAGTATCACCGTCAGCAAATCCGCCCAAACACGGCTACAAAAACAGCTTAATAAGACGCTTATCGCCTTAGATGACTTAGAAGAACAAATCAACGGACGTATCGATGAGCTACATAAAACAATCGTACAAAAGCTCTGTGAGCCGTTATTTTCACCACTTTTTGAAAAATACACAGATAAACCAATCGCCACTTATTTACGCAATTACCAAAATGACATCATCCAAAATGTATTATTTATCGTTGATAATGATGAAAACTTTTTGAATAAAACGGTAAATAATATACCCTATCGCTACTTTGTCAACGTACTCGTCAGCCACAGCGACCATCAGCACGCACCCATCATTTATGAAGATATGCCAACTTATGCCAACTTATTAGGACATATTGAATACACCACAGAGCTTGGGACGGTGATGACTGATGCTAGCATGATACGAGCAGGAGCTTTACATCGTGCTAATGGTGGCTATCTACTACTAGAAGCTAGTAGTTTACTTGAGCATCCTTATGCATGGCAAGGGCTAAAAAGTGCCTTGCAATCTCAAAAAATTCGCATGGCAAGCCTTGAACAAATGCTTACCATGACAGGCTCTGTCTCGCTTGAGCCTGAAGAAGTCGCTCTTGATATAAAGGTCATTTTACTTGGTGAGCCTGATTTGTATTATGAACTTTTAGAATTTGAGCCAGAATTTAACGCCCTATTTAAGATTCGTGCCGACTTTGCAGAGACTACCGAACGCAATCTTACAAGCCAAGCTGCCTTGATTGGCAAAATGACAGACATGATTGCTAAGCAAAAACTGCCTAAATTTGACGACTTGGCATTTGCAGTGATTTTAGATGAACTTTCGGTGCTTGCCGATGATAAGCATAAATTTGACTTGCATAGCGATAGACTAATGCAGCTGCTTGTAGAATCATCACGCCATGCTCTGTTAGATGGTAGTGCTTTTGTCAAATCACAACACGTTAAATCCACACTTGCCGACATGACCGAACGCAAGGGCTATTTACAAGAGCTGTATTGGCAAGAAATCAAAACAGGCTCTCAAATCATCAAAACCAATGGGAAACAAGTGGGACAAATCAACGCCTTAACCGTTGTGGCTTATGCTGATAGCGAGTTTGGCATGCCAGCACGGCTAACTGCCCTAATCGCCCCTAAATTTGGCTCAGGTGAGATATTAGACATTGAACGAGATGTGGAGCTTGGTGGCAGTTTACACGCCAAAGGTATGCTGATTATGACAAGCTATTTACGCTCATTATTTAGCGAATTTGTGGAGCTAAACTTTAGTGCGTCCTTAGCATTTGAACAAAGTTACGCCCATATTGATGGCGACAGTGCCACCCTTGCTGAAGCGTGTGCCTTGTTATCTGCCCTAGCAGATGTTCCCATCTTTCAAAACCTTGCCATTACAGGTAGTATGAATCAATTAGGCGAAGCCCAAGCTGTGGGCGGTGTCAATGCTAAAATTGCAGGGTTTTTTGATGCATGTGTCGAACAAGGGCTTGATGGTACGCAAGGCGTGATTTTACCCCAAACTAACGTCACCAATCTAATGCTAAGAGATGATATCGTGGACGCAGTGGCAGATGGTAAATTTCACCTATATGCTGTAAATCACATCAACGAAGCCTTAAGTTTATTGACTGGTATTGATATTAATACCAAGACCAAAAAAGGTCTATATAAGAAAAAAAGCCTGTTTGGTAAAATTTTAAATCGGCTTTATGAATGGGAAGATAAAGAAGATGAAAAAGCCGATAACAGTAAAGACCAAAACAAAGAACCTAAAAACGACATTAAAGACATTAAAAATGACACACAGGTAGAAAAATCATCATGACAGTTCAAAATAAGCCAAAGGTTGCCAAAACTTCCATAACCCCGCCTTCTCGCAAAATGAGCAAGGCAAAAGTTTATCAGTTTTTCCTAAAATTATCCCAAACGATCGATGAGCCTGTTACTGAGCTAAATTATTCATCTACCTTTGAGCTGCTCATCGCCGTCATGCTCTCTGCCCAAGCCACCGACAAAAGCGTCAATATCGCCACCGACAAGTTGTTTAAAGTGGCAAACACCCCACAAGCAATCTTAAACTTGGGCGAAGATGGTCTAAAAAGCTACATCAACAGCATCGGACTGTACAACTCAAAAGCCAAAAATGTCATCAAAACTTGTGCCGATCTCATCAATGAACACCAAGGCGAAGTGCCAAACACCAGAGCTGAACTTGAAGCCTTAGCAGGTGTCGGACGTAAAACTGCCAACGTGGTCTTAAATACCGCCTTTGGCGAGCCTGTGATGGCAGTAGATACGCATATTTTTAGAGTTGGCAACCGCACAGGGCTTGCCACAGGTAAGACCGTGCGAGCCGTAGAAGATAAGCTTATGACTGTAATACCGTCACAGTTTTTGGTAGATGCCCATCACTATCTAATACTGCATGGGCGTTATACCTGCACCGCACGCCACCCTAAATGCAATGAATGCCCCGTGTTTGATGAGTGTAATTTTAAGGATAAGAAAAAGTGGGCAGAGATTTAATAACGATTAAAAAAAATAACTTCATAAAGTTTGAAAACAATTAAATTAAGTATAACTTTACTCAAGGAGTTATAGCATGGCTTTTCTTTAAGTTTAAAAAATATATAAATAAATCAAATACAAGCGGTAGATATATACTTAAAAAGAAAAACACAAATTGGCAAAATATTAACCCAAAACTTTTAAAAAAATCGGACAGCACCGCCATCCGATTTTTTTATGTTATGGTTTGATATGATTTTTAAATCAAAAAAATCCCATTGCTTTTGGAGAGTAGCTTACAAGCAAGTTTTTGGTCTGCTGGTAGTGAGATAGCATCATTTTATGAGTTTCACGTCCGATACCTGATTTTTTGTAACCACCAAAGGCAGCGTGAGCAGGATAGATGTGATAGCAGTTTGTCCACACACGTCCCGCTTGGATTGCTCGCCCTGCGCGATAAGCGGTTGTGCCATCACGAGTCCACACGCCTGCACCAAGTCCATACATGGTATCGTTGGCAATTTTCATCGCCTCATCAAAGTCTTTAAACGTGGTAACCGTCAGCACAGGACCAAAAATCTCATCACGGAACACCTGCATATCGTTTGTGCCTTTAAAGACAGTAGGCTCGATATAAAAACCGCCGTCTGGATTTTCCTTACGTTCGCCACCACCTGTCAAAAGCTCCGCACCCTCTTTTTGACCGATGTCAATGTATTTTAGGATTTTTTGTTGCTGCTCGTCAGACGCTTGAGCCCCTATCATGGTGTCAGTATCTAACGGATGTCCTGTTTTTATGTTTTTTACTCTCTCAATGGCTTTTTTGATAAACTCATCAGCGATGGACTCATGAACTAGTGCACGAGATGGGCAAGTACACACCTCGCCTTGGTTTAAAGCAAACATGGCAAAACCTTCTAAGGCTTTATCCAAAAATTCATCATCTTTATCCATCACGTCTGCAAAGAATACATTAGGCGATTTACCACCAAGCTCGAGCGTAACAGGAATGATGTTTTGGGTGGCATATTCCATGATTTTTTGCCCAACTTCGGTTGAACCTGTAAACGCCACTTTGGCAATGCGTGGACTGGTTGCAAGCGGCTTACCCACTTCCACACCGCCACCATTGACGATGTTTAGCACGCCTTTTGGTAGTAAATCTTCAATCAATTCTACTAAAAACATGATACTTACAGGCGTTTGTTCAGCAGGTTTTAGCACAATGCAGTTACCCGCTGCCAATGCAGGAGCGATTTTCCATGCTGCCATTAAAATCGGGAAATTCCAAGGGATAATCTGCCCCACCACGCCAATCGGTTCATAAAAATGGTATGCCACAGTATCGTGGTCAATATCGCTGATACCCCCTTCTTGGGCTCGAAGACATCCAGCAAAATAGCGAAAATGATCAATCGCCAAAGGAATGTCGGCAGCAAGCGTCTCACGCACAGGCTTGCCATTTTCCCATGTTTCGGCAATAGCAAGTACTTCTAAATTTTCTTCTAGGCGGTCAGCAATCTTAAGCAGTAGATTAGAACGCTCTTGTACTGATGTCTTACCCCACGTATCAAACGCCTTATGAGCTGCATCTAAAGCAAGCTCTACATCTTTATGGTTAGAATTTGCAACCTTAGCAAACGCTTTACCATCAACTGGTGAGATATCATCAAAATACTGACCATCAACAGGGGCGACCCACTGCCCACCGATAAAATTGTCGTATTTTTCCTTAAAAGTAACTTTTGATCCTTTAGTATTTGGGTTGGCATAACGCATAACAATTTCCTTGTGTTAGTGAATTTATCCGCCCAGCTTCATGTCAAGCGGATACGTTTACCATAACTGAAATAACGCCAAAAAGCAAACTATTTTTCATACTTTGACAAGCATATTTTGTTTATTTAAAATTGTAATTTATTGATTAACTAAATTTGTTAAATAAAAGTTTTATAATCTACCGCATTTGACGTGTAGCATTTTATTTTGATATAGTTTTATCGCCATACATACTTTCATACATGGTGTTTTAGTTTAATATAATAATACTTCATGTTTCGTCTTGCTTGATTTTAGGCTATAATGGTCTGCATTTTGATTAAGGTTTTATTGATATGAAAAGCAACCATCCGTTTTGGCAAATTATCCACACCATTCCTAATTTTCCCAAAGAAGGGATTGATTTTTATGACATCACCCCGCTTTTATACAATCACGTCAGTGAGCTTATCGATGCACTGCTTGCAGAACTTTCACCAAGCTTATTAGAACAAATTGATTGCTTTGCAGTAACTGAAGCTCGTGGCTTTGTGATTGGAAGTCTGCTATCAGGACGCACAGGAAAACCGCTTATGCTGATTCGCAAAAAAGGCAAACTGCCACCCCCTGTTTTTAGCGAAAGCTATGGGCTTGAATATGGTGAAGACACGCTAGAGATTAAGGCAGATTTGCCTATCTCTAACGTATTACTGGTTGATGATGTGCTTGCTACAGGTGGCACGCTAAAGGCAAGTAAAATTCTATGTCAAAAGGCAGGACATACCGTTTTAGGTGCTTTGGTGCTATTAGATCTTACCAAGTTGCATGGGGATATTGGCATGCCATCTTATCATGTCATGAGTGCCTAAAAAAAATAAACCCCAATGAGCTGGGGTTTATTTTATGGGTAAAAACATCTTAAATCGCGTAGCCTAACGCATAAAATGCCACAAGCACCACAGCAATCACAACTGTGCCGATATTAAGCTTGTTAAATTCACCACAAATGACTCGCCCAAGCACCAAAGAGCCAAACCCTAGCATAATACCAGTTACGATATTTGCTGTCAGAACAATAAACACCGCACAGACAAGCCCACTCATCGCACCAATAAAGTCATCAAAGTCAAGCTTAGAGACATTACTTAGCATTAATAAACCCACATACATCAAAGCAGGAGCCGTCGCATAAGATGGCACAAGAAAAGCAAGTGGCTGAAGTACAAGCATAAATAAAAACAGCACGCCCACGACGACGGCAGTCAGACCTGTCTTACCACCCACCGCAGTTCCTGCAGCTGACTCAATGTAAACGGCTGCAGGAGCAGTTCCTAGCACTCCTGAGAATATGCTTGACATAGAGTCAGCTGTCAATGCCTTACCACCGCCTATGATTTGCCCATCTTTATCCAGCAAATTTGCCTGTCCTGCTACGGCACGAATTGTGCCTGTCGCATCAAAGATAGCTGTCATTACCAGTGCAAACACCGCAGGTAAAATCGCTGTATTTAACGCACCCATCACATCCATCGCACCAAAAAGCGACTGACTGCCAAAACTTGGTAGCTTAAATACCGCACCATCAAAGCGAACGTTTGGATCAAATATTAAGCCGATTACTGTAATAGCGATAATCACCCATAAAATACCACCTTTAATGCGGCGACGCTCAAGACCAATGATAGCTGCCAAACCAACAAGCGACATAATGACTGCAAACGAAGTAAACTCACCCATCTTTACAGGTAAGCCTGCGTCATTTGAGACAACCAAACCTACACCATTAGCAGCGATCAGTAATAAAAATAGCCCAATCCCAATGCCTGCCCCATGTGCAATAGAGCTTGGTAAATTACGCAAAATCCAAGCACGAATGCCTGTTACTGAGATTAGCGTAAAGACCACCCCCATTAAAAATATTGCCCCCAATGCCACAGGAATACTGATGCCTTGACCAATCACCAGACTGTACGCTGTAAATGCTGTCAGACTAATGGCACAGCCAATAGCCATTGGAACATTTGCCCAAAGCCCAATTAAGATAGAGCCAAGCCCTGCCACAAGACAAGTTGCAATAAATACCGACTCAGCAGGAAAGCCTGCATCGCCTAGCATACTTGGTACGACGATTACCGAATATACCATTGCTAAGAATGTCGTAAGTCCTGCTACGACTTCTTGACGGATAGACGACCCGCGAGATTGTACTTGAAAATAAGAAGATAAAGACATAAAATCACACACCTTAAATACAAAAAGACGATCGCAAGACCGTCTTGGTAGATGATAAGCCAGACGATCTGCCAAGCTTGCCATAAAATGGCGGTATTTTACCAAAATTTAGCGTTTTTTGATACATATTTGTAACACCATTTTGTAACAACTGACACATTTGGTAATCATCAAAGCAATCTTTATGGTTTTATGATATAGTCAGCTTATCTTATCCACTAAATGACACAACACAACCAAAGATTATAGTTATGAATAATACACACGAAACCATCTTTTTACCCACCTTTACTAGCACCATCGTCTCTGGTAATGCCAAAGACGGATTTCAAACCGTATCAAAAAGCCTAGCAGATTATGTCGCACAATCTGACAAGGGGTTAATTTTATACTTTTACCCAAAAGATAACACCGCAGGGTGCAGCACTCAAGCTACTGATTTTAGCACACACTTACAAGCCTTATCTGACTTAGGTTATACGGTGCTTGGCGTCTCAAGGGACGGTATTGGCTCACACGAAAACTTCATCACCAAAAAAGAGTTGAGTATTCCCCTAATTAGCGATACTGACGAGATGCTTTGCCAGCATTTTGACGTTATTAAAGAAAAAATGATGTACGGTAAGACGCACTTAGGCATTGTTCGTTCTACTTTTGTTTTTGATAAAACTGGCAACATGACACACAGCTTTAGAAATGTCAAAGCCAAAGAACATGTCGCCCACTTAATGACAGCTCTAACAAAAGCATAATTAGTGCTTTACGATAGCCATGAAAGTCTTACATCTATCTTCTTCGCTAAAGCATGATGAATCCGAGCGTGGCATCTACCCTATTACGCACGCTTTAATGAAAGCAGGTCATGAATCCATCGTGATTGGGGCTGCCGACCCAAGCGATGAATTGGTGTTGCGTTTTTTACGAGATGGCACACAGTATTATCAGTTAGCCATGCCAAAAAAGTCATGGCTATCTTTACGTCATGTCTTTAAGCTTAGACAAATCATCGCCCACCAAAAGCCTGACATCGTTCACGTTCACTCTCGCACGCCTGCTTGGGTATTGCATTGGGCATTACGCGCCATGCCGACTGAAGACAGACCGAAAATTGTGGCAATGTTTTATGGGTTTTATCCTTTAAATTCATACACAAAGGTTTTATTTGATGCCGATGTCATTATCACTGCATCACACAGCATTGATACCCACCTTAAAACAAAACTGGCAGCTAAAAAGCAAGAGCTTGGCGTGGATCGATGTGATTTTGATATTGTGGAGGTAAGGCGTGGCGTAGATGTGCGAAAATACCCCTACCGCCATCACTCATCTGTTCATTGGCTGCATTCTGTTTTTGCTCAGCATCCAGAGCTTGAGCATAAAAAATGGCTTATTTTCCCAACACCAATCGGTCACGAATACGGTCATGAATGGTTGATTGACGTTTTAGGCAACTTACAAGATGATTATGATAACATTCACGCCATTATCATGGATGACGACTTTACCAATCTTAGCAGTCAAGATGTCAGCCATGAAGAATTCGTCCAACGCCTAAATGCACTTAACCTTCGCCATCGAGTGACATTCATCGGTCGTAGACCCACCGACACCAAAGAGTGGCTCGCTTCTGCCAATGTCGTCTTATGCCTTGCCAATCGTCCAGAGAGTATTGGCATGACCGCCTTACAAGCCATTCATCTTGGAACACCTGTCATTGGTTGGGCGACAGGAGCAAGTGGCGATATTTTGACTAACCTTTACCCCCAAGGACTCATTAAACAAAAAAAAGCGATCGACTTATGTAAATCTGTGCGATATCATCTCACCAACCCCCTTCGTCCTGCTATGACGCACGAATATGTTGTAGAGCAGATGATTGCTGAGACTTTGGCAGTATATCAGTCGCTTATGCCAAATTGTAAGCTCGTCTATAAAGATAAGCACGACCATTTGGTATGTATAAAAGCAGAAAACGACTGATATTCATCATACTTATGCCATCATAGTGCCGCACTTAGGCGGTTTTTTTATCGTCAAAACTGTGTTAAAATCCAACAGAAAAACAAACCTATCTAATTTGTTTTTCATTGCTTTTACCCTCTTATTTTTGGAAAACCAATGAAAAATTCCTCTTTCATCCACCGATTTTTTAAATTATCACAAAATCACACAAACCCAAAGACAGAAATTATCGCAGGTATTACCACCTTTTTTACGATGGTTTATATCGTCTTTGTCAATCCATCCATCTTAGGTGTCACTGGCATGGATACGCAAGTCGTCTTTGTGACTACTTGCTTAATTGCAGCCTTTGGTACGATAGCCATGGGGCTGTTTAGCAACCTGCCCATTGCTCTAGCCCCCGCCATGGGATTGAACGCCTTTTTTGCGTTCGTGGTGGTTTCTAAACTTGGCTATTCATGGCAAGTGGGTATGGGGACTATATTTTGGGGGTCAGTTGGATTGTTTTTACTGACCATTTTTCAGGTTCGGTATTGGCTGATGACCAGTGTTCCGCTGTCGCTGCGTGTCGGCATAGGAGCTGGCATTGGGCTATTTATCGCACTGATTGGACTAAAAAATATGGGGCTTGTGGTGGCAAACGAAGCCACGCTTGTTACTGTTGGCAATTTACATTCACCCACATTATTAATGGGCGTGCTTGGGTTTTTTATTATTGTCGTGATGGCGGCGATGGGACGACATTCAGGAGCTTTAGTTTCAATCATCATCGTTACCGCACTGGCATTAATGTTTGATGATAGTGTACAGCTTAGCGGACAAATTTTATCCATGCCGCCAAGTTTAAGCCCTGTTGTTGGTCAAGTGGATATTGCTGGAGCGTTTGATACTGCCTTGCTTGGTATTATCTTTTCATTCATGTTAGTAAACTTATTTGACTCATCTGGCACGCTCATCGCTGTTACCGATAAGGCAGGCATTAGCGACGAACAAGGGCGATTTCCCAAGATGAAGCAGGCTTTGCTTGTAGATAGCACAAGTGCCATGGCAGGTTCATTTATGGGGACATCTGCCATCAGTACATATATTGAAAGTGGTGCTGGCGTGTCTGTTGGCGGTCGTACAGGTCTAACCGCTGTCGTGGTTGGTGTGTTATTTTTATGCACCATTTTTTTATCGCCATTGGCTGCCATCGTGCCAGCTTATGCCACCGCAGGTTCACTTGTATTTGTAGGCATTTTAATGACTTCAAGCCTTGTTAAAGTTGCTTGGGACGATCTAACCGAAGCAGTACCCGCTTTCATCACCGCCGCTATGATGCCTTTTACCTATTCTATCACCGAAGGTATTGCTTTTGGTTTTATCAGCTACTGCATTATGAAAGCTGCCACAGGTCGCCTAAAAGAGCTAAACGCCCCTGTTATCATTGTTGCCTTGCTGTTTTTGGTTAAATTTGCTTGGATTGGGTAATTAGCTTACCAAATATAAACCCTGCAACTAGCAGGGTTTATTAATCAGTTATTAAGATAACAGTTAGCCTGACAAATCTTACAACCAGCCATCTTTTTATACGTATCAAAGCAAGTTAATTGTAGCCATGCGATGAATTTGTCATAAAAAGTCATTTGCTATTTTCTTGGTGTTTTCTTGGTGTTATTTCTTATCATGCTGATGGGCGATTTGACTAATCTGTACCGCCTGCAAAAGACCCAATTCTTTAAATTCTTGACGCAATTTTTTGACCGCTTGCGTTTGGTCTTTGGTGTCTGCCAATATTTCAAGATAACGGCTGACATATTTGGTTTTATCCATTGCTTGCCATAAATTTTTTTAATTGCCGTCTTATGGCAAAATTTTGCCACGTCATCACAATGACAACGCCTAACACCACATATTCATATTTCATATTACTTATCCTTTAAAAATATCAAAACCCAACCAAAACCATCTAAAACTGATACTTATCAAAGCGTATCGCATCATTACTTATGCTTTGTGCTGGTGTTTGATTTGCCAAATAAGGGGCTAGTATTGGACGTTTGACAATCACTTTGCCGTTATCTGTTAATTGGTTTTGGGCAATGTGCAAAAATCGCATTTCATCATCAAGGCTTGGCGGATTTGCCAATTCATGCAAAACCTGCATATTTTTGCCCACTTTGGCGGTATAGCTGTCGCTTGGGAACATGGGGTCAAGATAAATCACATCGGCTTTTGGTAAATGTATCATAAAATCTTGATTTAAAAAATTAGCGTGATGAATCGTAATTCGGCTTAATAATTTTTGCCAATTTGGGTTGTCATTCATCATCTGTTTTTCAAACAATAACAACAACGCAATCAATGGATTTTGTTCAATCAACACAACCTTTGCCCCAGTACTTGCCAAAATCAAACTGTCATGCCCAAAGCCTGCCGTGCCATCTATGACATTCATGCCATCGGTCAATTTGCACGCCTGCAAAATCAGCTCCGACTTTCGCCCTGCGGTAACGATACGTTTGGTAAGAGATTGCCAGTTTAGATGTGATTTGATTAAATTGCCATTATCTAGTTTTATCAAGGTTGGTGTATTTTTAACGATTGCAACGATGGTCGTATTTGGATTGTCATTGATAGTTGTCATGATAAATTTATCGGATAATTTGCTTAATGCGACAAATGATAAATCCAATGACGAATCATGGCTGTTTTTGATCAGGTTTAATTTATCAAAGATGGTTTTGTCGTGATGTGTGCCGATGACTGCAATGTTCATGTTTAAGCTTCATTTTAAGTTTTAATTTTAGCCTTGAAATTGATAACCAAACCCAAAATACGCAAGCAACACAAGCACGCCTGTGATGATACGTAGCCAAGCAAAAATCATAAAATCATGACGAGACACCCAAGCCACCATCAACCGAATGCACAAAAGTGCCACCACAAAAGACACCAGCGTCCCTACGCCCAAAACCGCCCAATCTTGGGTGCTTTGTAGGCTGTCTTTTTTGTCTATGAGTTCAAGCAACCCTGCCCCCACGATGACAGGAATGCCCAAAAAGAACGAAAACTCAGTGGCAGCACGGCGAGACGCACCCACCCACAACGCCCCAATGATGGTCGCCCCAGAACGGCTTGTGCCGGGGATTAGGGCAAGGCATTGAGCCAGTCCGATTTTTAGGGCGGTTTTGATGTCTATTTGTTCAGCTTCATGTGCGGTGATGGGGCTTGGGTGCTTTTCAACATAGATGATGAGCATTGCCCCGACAATGAGCATGGTCGCCACCACCAGTGGGTGAAACAACACACCTGTGATGTAGTCTTTGGCGGTAAAGCCGACAATCATGACAGGCAATGTGGCGATGATGAGTGAGACCCCAAGCCTGCGTGGATTGGCAAGACCTTCTGCCTTGCCTATGATTAGCCCCATCAAGGCGTGCCGCAGCCTACCCCAATAATCATAAATCACCGCCAAAATCGCCCCAAGCTGAATGAAGACAATGAATAAATCTTGCTTATCTTTATCCCAAAAATCTAAGATATCCGCCGATAAAATCAGATAGCCTGTGCTAGAAATCGGTAAAAACTCAGCAATGCCTTCTACAACGCCCATGATGATGGCTTTTAGAAATAAGATGATGTCCATGATAAGCTCTTTTTTATGTTATTTTAGTAATTGCAATAATAGGTAATGATGTCGTCTAAGCCGTCTTGATGTTCATTCAGGATAATTTTAGATACAAGCATATTCGTAAATTGTTCAATATCGTCTTCGCTTTGAAATTTGTTCAAAAATTCTGTATCATTCTCCAAATTATCAAAATAATACAAAATATCTTCACGAATGGTATCACCATAAGAACCATTCTTAAATTTTAAACATTCAAAAAATATGGCTTGTTTTTTACTAAAAGCTAACATATTTCACGCTCTAAATGATATTCTTTAATAGGTTTGGATTGAAGAATCACTTCTTTAAAAGCCAGATTATTGACAGGATTATCAATCGTCAAAAATAGTGGGATATCATCTAAATTCATCACTAGGGTTAAAATATAATCATGCTTATATTCGCACGCTTTGATGTATTCATTTTCGGTTAATCGGATTTTACCTTTATTTTGGCGAACACCTTTAATTTCTGCTAAATAATTATTGGTATTGGTGCTAATTTGAAAATCATAACCATCACCAAATAGCCTTGCATCTTCTAAAATGCCATTACCAAAAATCTCTATTGTACGGTAGTTATTGATAAAATATAGTTCAGCTTCCAACCCAGTCTCTTGCATTTTTTTAAATTTAGATTGGGTAATTGGTTCTATTTTGTCTGCAATTAACAAATCACTTACTGCATAATTATTTTTTAAAATAAGTTTTACAATATTAGCATAATTGACCACATTTTCATGACCAAATAAACTATCAATCAAAATTTTGCGGTGTTCATAAACTTCCTTTTTCTGCCACCAACCTTGCCTGCCATTATCAAAATAAGGGTCAAATAAATCTTGGCGATTTTTAACTACGCTTTTGGTCTGCACAATGCCTAAATCTACAAAATATTGATAAAATTGCTCTTTGCTTTTACAGTTAAATTGTTTGATAAATTCATGATTAAATTTTGCTAAGCCGTAGCCTAGCAAATTTAACAATTCATAATGTTCGTGTTTATTGGCATTATTCATATATAATTTAGCTTATTTTCCAAAATATCCAAAATTACTTTAAAGGTATTGCCTTTATCATGACTAACAAGATTTTTGACATTTTCCAAAAACACTACTTTTGGGCGGTGTTTTTCTATGATTTTTTCAATATCAAAAAACAGTGTGCCACGACTATCGGAAAAACCTTTTTGGTAGCCTGCAATAGAAAAGGCTTGGCAAGGAAACCCTGCACATAATATATCAAAATTTTGTGGAATTTTAGACTTAACTTCATCAAGTGTAATATCGCCAAACGGTACAATACCATGATTAGCAAAATACGTTTTTTGAGCATTACTATCTATCTCGCTAGCAAAAACACATTCGCCACCAAGCTCTTTTAAGGCAAAGTGAAAACCACCCACACCTGCAAACAAATCAATAAAAGTAAAATTTTTCATCATCTTTTCTTCAAATAATTTTTTGATACCATATATAATAGTTGCTTAAAATTGAAATTTGGCATTTTCATTTCTCAGAGTTTGTTGAATTTGTTTGATAATAGCAACCAAAACATTGACCGCCACGCTATTGCCAAATTGTTGGTAGGCTTGCGATTGACTAGAAACAATTTTAAAATCATCACCAAAGCCCAAAATTCTAGCGCACTCGCGCGTAGATAATTTGCGTACAGTATCGCCTACTTTATAAAGTCCTGTTTTTGAGCCAACACCGCCACCATAAGCTGATAGCGTAATGGCGTGTCCTAAGGGGTGATAAATGCGTTCACCTTGTCCGCCTTTGCCAACTCTGCCGATTTGAATGGGTTTATTTGGCAAGATTTCTAAGCCAAACATATCAGATTGACCATCAATGGATCTGGTAAAAACAATGTCATCACGGTGGACAATTTTAGCAATAGGATTATTTTCCAAAAAGTCTTGCAAACTTACCTGTTTATCGCTTGGTTTTGGAAAGGTAAACTCTTTGATATTTAAACCTTTATGAAAGCACACAAAATAAATCCGCTCACGATTTTGTGGTAATTCAAAATCAGACGCATTTAAAATTTGATAATAAACATGATAATTAAGCTCATCTAAAATACTTAATACCGTTTTTAGCGTATTACCTTGATCATGCTGTGGAATGTCGTTCTCGTGAATGTCTGTGATATCGCCAAATGGTTCAATATGAAAATTCGCCTGATAAGTCTTTTGGGCGTGTTTATCCCATTCGGACGCAAAGACGCATTCTGCACCAAACTTGGACAATGCCAAATGAAAACCACCCACGCCTGCAAACAAATCAATAAAAGTAAAATTTTTCATCATATTTTAAATTTGCTACTTCTTGCCCTGCTCCGCTAGCGTCTTCCACGCATTGTTGCGTAGATACACAGGCAAGGCGTTTTCGGCAGTTACCGCCCTGCCGTCCAAAAACAGCGGATAGGCAAGGCGTGCGATATGACTTGCATTTGGGCGTATGTTTAGCTTTTTGGCATCAGCTTGAATCAAATCCACGCCATCACCTACCACCACATCACTTGCCACAACGCCATCATAATCTAATAAATACTCATCTTGGGCAATGATTTTGCCATCTTGGATAATAAAATCGCCTGCATAAACTTGGTTTTGGCGTGCGTCCATGACAGCGGTGATGGTCGTGCCATTTGGCAAATTTTCGCCATCATGTGCCATCAGTGCCAATGCCAAAAGACTAGATATGCCAATGCAAGGGGCATCATTGGCGACCGATAACGCCTGCACAAGGGCGGTATTGATACGAATACCGCTAAACGCCCCTGGCCCACGATTAAACGCCCACGCTCCCACGTCCGACACCGTTAGCCCCACACTTTGTAAGGCTTTGTCCAGCATCGGTAAAATAATCTCAGTCTGCCCACGCCCCCCTGCTACGGTCTTAGTGTACAGAATGTCGCCCTCTTGCAAAATGGCAATAGAGCATTGTTCAAAAATCGTATCAAAAGCGATGATGGTCGCTTTGTTTTTTGGGGTATTTGGCATGGCTGTTATCGCCCAATGGTTAAAGGTAGTTGAATGGTTAAAGGTAGTTGAAAATGGTCAAACATGGTCAAACAACGAAAAACACCCAAACCCAGTTGGGTGTTTTGTCGGTTTTGGGTCGTTTTGGTTGCCTTCATGATTAAAAGCGTTTTTTAAAATTAGGAAATTGCCCCTCCATCTCCTGCATCTGCTTTTGCATCTCTTCCATGCTTGGCATATTGTTCGGATCAAGCCCCAAATCTGTCATGGATTTTCGCAGTTGGGTGGTGTCCATATTTGGCTGAGCCTGAGCCTGACCGCCAAACAAAGGACCGCCAGACATACCTTTGGTTAGCCCTTGTACCGCTTTCATCATTTTGCCAATGCCATCAGGACGGCTGATCATTTTCATCATTTTTGCCATTTGCTTGTGCTGTTTTAGCAGGCGGTTCACGTCTTGGATTTGCTTGCCAGAACCAGCAGCGATACGGCGTTTACGGCTTGGGGTGATTTTGTCAGGATTTTGACGCTCAAACGGTGTCATAGAGTGAATGAGTGCCTCCATCTCTTTGACCTTCTCCTCAGGTTTCGCCTCTTCCATCGCCTTTTGAATATCAGCACCACCCATACCCGGCATTTTATCCAAAAAGCCTGCCATACCGCCTAGACTTTTCATTTGCTCAAATTGATTGAGCAAATCATCTAAGTCAAACTCACCGCCTTTTTGTAGTTTTTTTGCCATGCGTTCGGCTTGTTCACGGTCAATTTTACTCTCCACCTCCTCAACCAATGACAGCACATCGCCCATACCCAATATACGCTGAGCGATACGTTCTGGGTGAAACAGTTCAAGTGCATCTAGCTTCTCGCCACGACCCAAAAACTTAATCGGCTTACCAGTGATCGCTTTTACAGACAATGCAGCACCGCCACGAGCATCGCCATCGGTTTTGGTGAGAATCACACCTGTCAGTGGCAACGCATCATTAAACGCCTTGGCGGTATTGGCAGCGTCTTGACCTGTCATACTATCTACAACAAACAAAATCTCAGCAGGATTGACCGCTGCTGCCAAGCCTTGAATCTCATCCATCATCTCATGGTCAACGTGCAATCGCCCTGCTGTATCAATGATCAAAATGTCTTGAAACTGCACCTTAGCCTGCTCTATGGCATGACGAGCAATGTCTATGGGTTTTTCGTTGCTATGCGATGGTACAAAACTTGCACCCACCTGAGAAGCGACCTGCTCCAACTGCTTGATGGCTGCTGGACGATAAACGTCCGCCGAGACCAACATGACTTTTTTCTTTTGTTTTTCGTGTAGGTATTTGGCAAGTTTGCCTGCGGTTGTTGTTTTGCCAGCACCTTGTAGACCTGCAAGCAGATAAACCATCGGCGGTTTGCCTGTCATCTGCAAGCCTTGATTGGCAGAACCCATCATCTCAGACAGCTCGTCATAGACGATTTTAACAAAGGCTTGACCCGGCTGTAATTCCTTTAACACATTTTGACCAAGGGCTTTTTCTTTGACTTTCGCAACAAACTCTCGGGCGACAGGCAAGGCAACGTCCGCTTCTAACAATGCCATACGCACTTCACGCAAGGTATCTTTGATGTTATCTTCATTCAAAGTCCCTGAGCCTGCAATATTTCGCAAACTACCAGACAATCGTTCGGTTAAAGTATCAAACATAATTATTCCAAAGTTAAATCATTTCAAAGTTAAATTTAAAATCAAACAGCAAGACTGCTACAAATCCCCCCTATTTTATGATAAATTATGCAATTATGCCAATTTTAATTAAAAGTATGGGGAAAAATACGTCATTTGTGGCGTTTTTATCCAAATTTAGGGGTTGTTGTGCTAATTATTTATTTATTGACCGCATTGATTTACGCCATCACAGGTCTGACCTTATACCAAAAACTCATCAAACAGCAACCCATCAATAAAACCGCTGTTATTTTGGTGTTATTGCTTGGGGCAGGATTGCACGGTCTTTTATTGTATCCACAAGTCATTACCTTGTATGGGCTAAATTTCAACATCTTTAATAGCATCAGTCTGATTAGCCTGTTTTTTTTGGTGTTTTTTGTGTTATTTAGCCTATATCGTCCAATTTTAAGTCTGGGCATACTCGCTACACCCACCGCCTTGATTGGGCTGAGCATGGGGTATTTTGGGCGTGCCAGTTATGAACCTTTAACCCACCTAAGCCCCTTATTACAAATACACATATTGCTTTCTTTTTCTGCGTACTGCGTGCTACTGATGGCAACCGTGCAAGCTGTCATTTTACGCCTACAAATCCGAGAGCTTAAACACAAGACCATACACAGATTTTGGGTAAGCAAATTACCAAGCCTACAAAGCATGGAAAGCCTACTGTTTGACATGATATTGGTGGGTTTTGTGATTTTGAGCATTGCACTTGGGCTTGGCGTGGTTGCCACTTATAATATCATGGCACAGCACATCGCACATAAGCTATTTTTTAGTCTGCTGTCATGGCTTGTTTTTGGTATTTTTATTGTGGGTCATTATCGTCAAGGCTGGCGTGGAAAACGTGCGGCAAATTTTACCATCTATGGATTTATCCTGCTTGCCATTGGGTTTGTCGGTTCAAAAGCAGTACTTACCTTGCTGACATAAGTTTTGTTATTAGCGTTTTTATTTCATCGCTTGGGCACACCTTTATGTCTTTTGTAGGTCTTTGTTTTATATCTATCCGACATCAATCCATCAAATCAAAAAGCCCAACTCAGGGCTTTTTTGAATGATACTAGGTGCTTATCAAATATAAGTTAGTCATCGTATTTAACTTGGCTTTTTAATATCGCACCGTTTGACGCATCTATCAAAATTTGATAAGGATAATCGCCGATGATGTCCACTTCGTATTTCGCCCCTGTGATTTCATGGTCCAAACTGATTTCACGCACCACACCCTTGCCTAGATTTTGGGCGATTGTCAATGCGTCTGCCAAACTTAGCTTGACATTTGGCAATACGTTTAGGTCATATTCTTTTTGGATAGATAGTACTTCGCCTGTGCGAGCATCAATCCAAACTTGATATTCGTGCGTGGTGCTAATGGTCTCAATGGTATAAACCATCGCAGAAGCCGTAGCACTGTGTGCAATCAGCCCTTGTACTTCTAAATTCACCGCCCTACCGCCTGTCTTGGTCTCGGCGATGGCGACTGCCTTAGCAATGTCAAATAAGCCTTGCTTGCTTTGGATATTGGCATATTGACCCACAGGCTGAGTATTGATGTTGGCATTTGTGCTTAGGGCAGACTTAGTGGCAGGGGCGATGACCTGCTCACCATTACTACACCCTGCCAAAATCGCAAGCGTCACGGTAGCGATGGTTAAGGTTTTTAATTTCATGATTGGTCTCCAATATGGATTGGGTGAATTTGGTATGTTTAATTTACCTAATAGCTTGGGTTGTCTTAGATTTGGATTGTTAATGAAATGCTATCACCAAGTTTTCTATTTGGATTAAAGATTATCAAATAAAGTCAAGGTGCTAAACAATACTAACCATCTTACCACTTGTTTACTCAAGTGTCTATGACAACCTAAAATACTTAGGATAAAATAAGACAACAAAAGAGCAACTGTTTTAACCGCTGTTTTTAACTGCCAATTACCAACAATCGCCCAAACAGACAAAACCATCTGGTCGATTGATAGAATATTGACGTAAAATTTGCTGGTTGTTTATCCGATGAGATGTGCGTTTTTAGATACCAGCTTCTTTTTCGGCAGCTTCTACCGTTTGGCGAATGAGTGTATTGATGGTCATTGGACCTACGCCACCTGGTACTGGCGTGTACGCAGATGCAATATTTTCAATACCATCAAGCTCAATATCGCCACAGCCCCCTGTATCGCTTGGGTGAAATCCTGCATCAACAACGACAGCACCTGACTTAATCCAGTCTTTTTTGATGAGTTCTGGCACGCCCACCGCACCGATGACAATGTCTGCTTGGCGGATATGCTCTTCAAGATTTTGTGTGCGTGAATGGCAAATGGTAACGGTGCAATTGGCATTAAGTAGCATAGCTGCCATCGGCTTGCCCAAAATCGCACTACGCCCCACCACCACAGCGTGCTTGCCAGACAGATTGATGTCATAATGTGCCAACAGGTGCATGATGCCTTGGGGTGTACAAGAGCCATAAGCAGACTCACCCATCGCCATACGCCCATAGCCAAGACAGGTAACGCCGTCCACATCTTTGGCAAGGCGGATCTGATCAAAACAAGCACGCTCATCAATTTGTGCTGGCACAGGGTGTTGTAGTAAGATGCCATGAACATCAGGATTGGCGTTCAATTCATCAATCTTTGCCAATAGCTCCTTGGTGGTTGTCTCACTTGGCATCTCCACACGAATGCTGTCCATGCCGATTCGCTTGCAAGCATTGCCCTTCATACGCACATAAGTTGCACTGGCAGGGTCATCACCCACCAAAATGGTCGCCAAAATCGGCGTGCGTCCTGTTTTTTGTTTTAAGGTTGCCACTCGTGCCGACAGTTCATTTTCAATAGAACTTGCCAATGCTTTACCGTCTAATATCTGTGCCACACTTACCCCCTTTTGGTTTTGTCAATAAAATATAAAAAAGGCGTTAATTTTATCATACCATTAGAATTTTTGAAAATTTCACGCTATTACTGGTTGATTTATGGCGATTTTTTAACCTTACCGAACTGCCAGTTATACAGCTGTTGCAAATTCTGATCGCCTGCCACCAACTCGATTTTCATCTGCTGTGGTGTGAAGTCTTTTGGCATGATAAAACGCCCTTGAATCTTAGCAACCCCATCAATCTGATAGCTAGACGGCTCAAGCGGAATCTGCACCATGCTGGTTGAGTTTAACAAGGTAAGCTTAGGTATCATGCGTGCTGCTTGACCATTTACATCGACCATAGCCACATCAAAGCGGTACTCATACGCATCGCCTTCTAAAGGTTCAATGTGTGCCGATAAGATTTTAAGGGCAATGCCACCATGCTCAGCAGCAGATGATTTTAGGATGTCATTTAACTGTTGGAGCTGGGCATTTTTAGCTTGCAAAGCGTCATAATTTGCCTGAAGCTGGTATAAATTAGTCGATGTAATATCACGTTCTTGGGTGATTTGGCTAACTTGCAGACGAAGTTGATTATTATCTGCACGAAGCTTAGCAGCGTCTTCAGCACTCAGATGAGCACCATCTGTCTTCATCGCTGCTGTTACGTTATGAGCCCCTTGTCTAAAGCCTACTTTATAACCAATCACCGCAACGACAGCACATGAAAATAATAATGCCGCCAAAAACAGTGCTATGATTTGACCGATCGCACCTTGATAAATGATAGAGTTTTTTAGGTTCTTAGCTAACATAGAAATATTGAGTTACTGTAAAATGGCGACATTATAGCAAATACTGCTCTAGTATTAATGAAATTTTTACACTCAAACACAAAAATATTAAAAATCATTCAATTTAATGCGTTTTAATCGCAATGCATTTGCCAAAACCGAAATGGAGCTTAACGCCATCATCGCTGCTGCATATATCGGCGTAAGCACGCCGACTGCCGCAAAACCAATGCCGACAATGTTATAAATAAATGCAAAAAACAGGTTTTGTTTAATGTTTTTTAAAGTTAGCTTGGCAATTTTATAAGCATAATAAGCGTGTGCAATCGACTTACCCGCCAATATGGCATTTGCTGAATGCTTGGCGACATCTGTACCTTCGCCCATAGCGAAACTTACGCTTGCCATTTTCATCGCAGGCGTGTCATTCACCCCATCACCAATCATAGCCACACGATATTGCTGTTTAAGACTGGCAACTTTTTTAGCTTTATCGGTAGGTGATAGCCCCCCAAATACATGCATAATCCCAAGCTCACCTGCCACATCATCAGCCACGCTTTGTTTATCACCACTTAATATCGCCACCGATACTTGTTCGGCTTCAAGCTTTTTAATGACAGCTTTAGCGTGCTGATCAAGCTCATCTGTCATTGCAATCATTGCAATCAGTGTGTCATTTATCGCAACCATCACAATGCTTGCAGAATCCCAGAAGTTCTCTTGGGTTATCAAGCCTTCTAGCACCTGCTCAAAGTCTTTGGCATTGACAAACTTAGGTGAGCCGACCTTAACCACGCCTACGCCCATAATCTCACCTACCACGCCTTGACCAACAAGATTATTTGCGTGTGTTACGGTGTAAAGCTCAATGGCTTTATCTTTTGCTGCTTGCACAATGCTTGTCGCTAGCGGATGATTGGCGTGCTGCTCAAGACTTGCGGCAATACCAAGCACTTCATCACCCGTCTTACTTTTATCAAACAGATGAATACTACGAATGCTTGGCTTACCAAGCGTTAATGTTCCTGTCTTATCAAACGCCATCATATCAATGCTGCCAGCAAGTTCAAGACTAGGAGCGTCTTTAAATTGCACGCCGTGTGATGTTGCAACGCCCATACCCGCCATAATGGCAACTGGCGTCGCAAGCCCCAAAGCACAAGGGCAGGCAACGACAAGCACAGCAACCGCTCTCATGAGTGCAGCATCAAACTGCGACAGCCACAGATAATTCGCCACAAAAACAAGTAAGGCAATGACCACAACTGCTGGCACAAACACGCCTGCCACTTTATCAGCAAGGCGTGCAATATTTGCTTTAGAACCATAAGCTGCTTGTAATGCTGACATCACATCACCCAACGCCGTATCACGTCCCATTGCCGTCGCCTGATACTCAAAGCTGCCATCCATAATAACGCTGCCTGCAAGCACAGTATCGCCTTGCTGCTTAGTGATAGCACGGCTTTCGCCTGTTAAGTGAGCTTCATTGGTAATGCCAACGCCCTTTGTAATCGTGCCATCTACGGCAATTTTATCCCCCATACGACCCAGCAAAACATCGCCTATATTTAGCGTATCAATAGAACGCTCTTTCCAAGAATCGCCCACCTTTACCGACACAGTACTTGGTAATAACTCCATGAGCAGTGCCATACTGTCTAAGCTTTGTTTTTTGGTACGCATTTCAAGAAATTTACCCAAGCTGATGAACAAAATCACCATAACAGACGCTTCAAAGTACACATGATGCCCGTCAGCCCATTGCCAAACATATAGCGAATACAGCCAAATGACGCTTGTACCGAGTGCCACAAGCACATCCATATTAGCAAGACCGCCTTTAAGTGAATCGTAAGCCCCTTTATAAAAACGCCACCCAAAGCCAAATTGCACTATCGTTGCAAGAATAAACTGCACCCAAATCGGTGGCATGAGTGCATGCGAGCCTACCATCATGCCAAGCATACCCACCCAAAATGGCAACGATAAAACCGCTAATGCTAAAATCTCCCATGGTGCTTTTGTGGCGGTGCCTAACGTCTCATCAGTATGATTGTCATTTATTGGCTTGGCTTGATAACCAGCTTTTTTAATCCACTCACAGATCTGTTCATCGCTGACGCCATCAGCTTGTATGCTTGCAGTTTCGCTTGCAAAATTAACCAAAGCTTGGGTAACGCCTGCTTTTTTATTTAAGACTTTTTCAATGCGTGTGGCACAAGCAGCACAGCTCATGCCATCAATTTTAAAGCTTTGTTCGTGGGTTGCCATGTCGGTCGCCTTTTATTATAGGTTTATTTATAGATAAGCATAAAGCATAAAAAAACAAGCCAAACTTACCTTTTAAATTGGGTTTATTGTGATTAATAGCATATTATTAACAAATCATAATTTGTACGAATAAAAATTTGTATGAATGATAAGATGGATAAAAACTTTTATGCCTCCCAATATCCACCGCTGCCATAAATCACAAAAAAAAATGACCAATGTCTTACTAAGACTTATCGGTTATTTATCATTTGGCTTTGTGTATGGGATTATTATGCTTTTATAAATAGTACCAAGCCTAAACTACTTTTGCCTTATGGGCAGCTTGGCACAACATTAAGCCCCATTGATTCATCTAAGCCAAACATGATATTCATATTTTGAATCGCTTGACCTGCTGCACCTTTTACCAGATTATCTTGCACAACCAACACAGTCAATGTATCGGTATCATTATCTTGATGCACGCCAATTCTTAAGTAATTTGATGCTCGGCTCATGGCGGTTTTTGGAAGCAGTCCTTTTGGCAGTACATCAACAAAAATCTCATTTTTATAGACTTGCTCAAAAACGCCTTGCCAATCTACCGCTTTACCAAAATCGGTCAAGTGCAGATGAATGGTGCTAAACATTCCCCTTATCATAGGTACCAGATGTGGCACAAAGCGTATTTTTTGTTGAAATTTTGAGCCCAAAAGTTTATGAACGCCCTGCTCAATCTCTGGCAAATGGCGATGCCCTGCTACACCATAAGCACTAAAATTATCACCGCTTTCAGCAAAGTTTAGTTCAAGCTTGGCATTTCGCCCCGCACCAGAAATACCTGATTTGGCATCAATGATAATGTGCGACTCAATTAAGGGTTTATCTTGGGTATTTTGGGTGTCAATAACAGGCTTTAAGCCCAAAATTGCTGTGGTGGGATAACAGCCAGGATTGCCAATCACCATGGCTTGTTTTACCTGCTCTCGATTTACTTCAGGCAGACCATACACCGCTGATTTTAAAAGATTAGGGCAGTCATGTGGCATGCCATACCATTTCTCAAAAGCTGCCAAATCCTGCAAGCGAAAATCTGCTGCCAGGTCAATCACCTTGACACCATGCTCGGTTAATGCTACTGCATCTTTCATGGCGACCCCATGCGGTGTGGCAAAAAACACCACATCACACCGCTTTAGCTCATCAATGCAGGCGTCGCTAAACACGACATCTACAAGCCCACGCAAACTTGGAAAAATCTCACTAATATGACGCCCCGCTTGACTACGTGATGTTAAAAGCTCAATGTGTGCGTTTGGATGATTGACCAAAAGACGAATCAGCTCCACTCCTGTGTAGCCCGTACCACCGACAATAGCTACTTTGATTTTTGTCATGATAAATCCTAAAAACAAAAAATTATCAAAAATATAACAAATTTAACCAAAAACTGCCACGATTTTCATCAGCTTTCTTGGTAATTTACTAATAGATGGGGTTTTTTGGCTTTCATCTATCCATATTTCTAAAATTTTTGATGTTTTTTATGCTTAGCACTTGATAAAATCTCATTTTGCGTTATGCTATCGTGTTTAAACTTTTTATAAAATCTGTCATGTGTAATTCATCTTATCAAAACGATTCAAACTTAGACCTTCATACGACCGCTGACCACTATGCTAACATCATCAAAAGCTGTGGTGAAGACTTAGAGCGAGAAGGCTTACTTGATACGCCCATGCGTGCTGCTAAGGCATTTCAATATCTAACACGTGGCTATCATCAGACGCTAGACGTCGTAGCAAATGACGCCATCTTTCCATCGGATAATCCTGAACTGGTTTTGGTTCAAAATATTGAATTTTATTCACTGTGTGAGCACCATATTTTGCCATTTTATGGCGTTGCTCATGTTGGTTATTTGCCAAATGGCAAGGTGCTTGGACTTTCTAAGGTTGCACGCCTTGTGGATATGTACGCACGCCGCCTACAAATCCAAGAAAACCTTACCAAGCAAGTTGCCACCGCCATTCAAGAATTAACCGACTGTCATGGCGTAGCTGTCGTTATGGACGCTAGCCATATGTGTATGATGATGCGCGGCGTTAGCAAACAACAATCCACCACTCGCACCATGAGTATGCTAGGTCAGCTCTCAGAAGATGCCCAAGCTCGCAATGAATTTTTATCCGCCATTCCACGAAGACCACCTGCGTTTGGCTAATTTTTACTTTATCACTACCATTAATCCATCAAAAGGATCGCATTATGAGCAATAAAATGACTGTGGGTTTGGTCGGCTATCGTGGCATGGTCGGCTCAGTACTTATGAATCGCATGGTTGAAGAAGGGGATTTTAACCACATCACACCGATATTTTTCTCAACAAGCAACCCAAATGGTCAAGCACCCAACTTTGATGGTGTAGCTCCAAGCACCCTAAAGGACGCTCACGACTTAACCGAGCTTGCCAAGTGCGACGTAATTATCACCTGCCAAGGCGGTGATTACACCAAAGCCATTCATCAGCCCTTAAGAGATAGTGGCTGGAATGGTTATTGGATTGATGCGGCAAGTAGCTTACGCATGGATGATAATGCCATCATCATCTTAGATCCTGTAAATCGTGATGTGATTGATACTGCCCTAGCCAGTGGCAAAAAAGACTTTATTGGTGGTAACTGCACGGTCAGTCTAATGCTTATGGCGATTGGCGAACTGTTTCGCCGTGACTGGGTGGAATGGGTCTCAGCCATGACTTACCAAGCTGCCAGCGGTGCTGGTGCAAATAACATGAGAGAGCTTATCACAGGTATGGGCGTGCTGCACGATAGTGTTGCCGAAAAGCTTACTGACCCAGCTTCTGCCATTTTACAAATTGATCAAGCCATTGCTGATACACAGCGTAGCGATACTTTCCCCACCAAGCATTTTGGTGCAGTATTAGCAGGTAGTCTAATTCCTTATATTGACAGCCAGCTTGACAACGGTCAATCTCGTGAAGAGTGGAAAGGACAAGCTGAAACCAATAAAATCCTAGGCAAGAACGATAGCAATCTTATCAATATCGATGGTATCTGCGTGCGTATCGGTGCGATGCGTTGCCACAGCCAAGCCTTAACCATTAAATTAAAAAAAGACATACCGCTTCATGAGATTGAACAAGCACTCATTGACAGCAAAAACCCTTGGCTTGATGTCGTGCCAAATGATAAAGCTGACAGCATGGAACGCTTAACACCTGTTGCAGTGACCGGCACATTAGGTATTGCTGTCGGTCGCTTACGCAAAATGAACATGGGCAGCGAATACTTGACGGCGTTCACGGTGGGCGATCAGCTACTTTGGGGGGCTGCTGAACCACTTCGTCGTATGCTTGCCATCATTCAAGGACGTATCTAACCTAAGCCAACAAGCACATCGCCTACGGTGTGCTTTTTTTGATAATCTCTAAATTTATACCATTTATCTTATGAAATACCAAGACAACACAACTTATATTATTTATGCAGGTGGCACTTTTGGCAGTCATGGTGTGCCTTTATCACCCTTGCAAGCTGACATTTTTTTACCCACGTTAAAAGACACACTAGACCACACCTTTCCCCAGCTATCTATTGATATTCTACCAAACAACTGTGTTAAAGATAGCAGTTCACTCACACCTGCTGACTTTGTACATTTTTATGAATTAATCTTAACTTCTTATACCAAAGGGGCTAGGCATTTTGTCTTAATCACTGGTACAGATAGCCTAAGCTATTTGGCAGCATTTTTAGCAAATGCCTTTCATGATTGCATGGATATGACGCTTGTCGTTACAGGCAGTATGCAGCCTTTATTTATACCTGACAACCCCGTTCATACCATCAATGCAGATAGTGACGCTTTGGCAAATCTATCAGGTGCTTTAGCTGTGGCACAAAGCTTATCGCATGGCGTATTTGTGCAGTTTAATGGTCATACATTTTTCGCTGATAACACCCAAAAAATTAACAGCCAAGACAAGGACGCTTTTATCGGTACAGTCATAACCGAGAATAATAAACCTAAACCTAAGCCATACCACGCCAAAACTTGGCAAAACAACCGGTTGGCATCGCTAAATGCCCTACAAAGCCAAGCTAAGCATACGGTCATTTATCCTATTTTCGCTCTACCAAATGACGCTTGCGTATTAGATTATCAGCTAAATCATCTCCCAAAAGATACCAAAGCAGTCATCATGATTGCCTTTGGTGCTGGTAACTTGCCTTACAATTCATCACTCGCTGACACGCTCCAAAGCCTAGCTGATAATGATATCAAGGTTATATGTACCACACAATGCCCATTTGGCGGAGTTAGCACCGATTATGCTGCAGGCTCTTGGCAGTACCAGTATGGGGTTTTAAGTGGTCATGTGCTTAGCATTGCTGCAATTTTTGGGCGTGCATTATGGCTTAGCGTGAATAATCAGCTCAACGCCAACCACTGGCAACAGGGTCTAAACTAATGATGCCCCAAACTTACGCCATAGGTATCGAGTTTATCGGCACCAATTATCGGGGCTGGCAACGCCAAGAAGAAGTCATCGGCGTGCAGGCAGTAATAGAATACGCTCTTACAAGAATCGCTAATGAACCCATTGAGCTAATCGCAGCAGGTAGAACAGATGCAGGCGTCCATGCAGGCAATATGATTGCCCATTTTTGTACACACGCCAACCGCACCCCTTATAATTGGCTTCGTGGTGCTAACAGCTTACTTCCTGACGACATTGCCTTGCGGTGGCTTGTACCTATGCCAAGCGATTTTCACGCGCGTTTTAGTGCAATAGCACGTCGATATCGCTATATCACCCTAAACCAGCCTTATCGCCCCGCTTTATTACACCATCAAGTGACGCATGAGTTTGCACCGCTTGATATTCAAAGCATGATTGCAGCAAGTCAGCAACTTGTCGGCACGCATGATTTTAGCAGCTTTCGAGCCGCCGCCTGCCAATCAAATCAGCCCATTCGCACGGTAAGTCATGCTGATTTATTCATGCAAGGTGCTTATTTGGTGCTAGATATCCAAGCTGATGGGTTTTTACATCACATGGTGAGAAACATCATGGGGACGCTATTTGCAATCGGACGTGGCGAAATGTCTGTTGATGAGCTTATGCCACTCATGCATGCCAAAAATCGCTCGCTTGCACCGCCTACTGCAGCAGCTGATGGACTGTATTTTATCAACGCCTATTATCCTGAGAAATTTCAAAAATTATTGCCAAAATTGCCATTAACACCACTTTGGCTGAATTTACCTTAAATAAATAAACATGGATTTTTTATAAAAAATACAGTATAATAAGCTTTTATTTTAACTTTGAAATAGACTATGGCAAAAAAAGACGATATCATTGAATTTGAAGGCGAAGTTATTGACACGCTACCAAACACTCTATTTAAAGTTCGCCTAGAAAACGGACACGAAATCATCGCTCACATCTCAGGTAAGATGCGTAAGCACTATATTCGCATTCTGACAGGCGATAAAGTAAAAGTTGAGATGACGCCTTACGACCTAAGTAAAGGGCGCATCACCTATCGTGGCAAAAACTAAGCTTTCTAACACGCCTTAAAACTGGTCTTAAGCACAACTTAAGACCAGTTTTTTATGCTATTTTTGACTATCTAGCCTGATATACATCAACAATCCAACGCCCAATATCCTTAATCTGCTGCATGCAGACTTGATGAGCCATAGGATAGGTAGTAAAGCTTGGAGATAATCCAAGATTTGTTAATTTTTCTTTAGCTTGCACACCAAGCACAGCTGGCACGACATTATCATAGTCACCATGATCAATTCTTACTCTCACGGCATGATTAGTCGGTATGGACTGCACTTGTTCAGCTGTGGCAAAATAAGTAGATAACGCCAAAAGCCCTGCTAAAGATCGTGAATTCGTCAGTACATTATGATACGCTACAGCTCCCCCTTGTGAAAACCCTGCAATAATAATATTCTCACTGGGTACGCCTTGTTTGATTTGCTCATCAATCAAGTCGTTAATATAATCACTAGATTGGATAATCTGTGCCACATCCACTTTACGATCAAGCGTCATCTCTAAAATATCATACCATGCAGGCATGATATAGCCCCCATTCACCGTAACAGGTATCTTAGGAGCGTGCGGAAATATAAATCGCACAGCCAATTCACCAAGCCCAAGCTCTGGAACGATCGGCTCAAAATCATGCCCGCTCGCCCCCAAACCATGTAGCCAAATGACCGCTTTATCAATCGTTTGGCTATTTGGGCTGTGTTCAACCACTACACAATCAAGAAGTTTTGTCATATAAAATTTCCATGAAATACATTAGTGCCATCATAACACAAATCAACCAAACACAAAACAACTATGCACCAAGACCGAAAAACCATTATAATAAGCAATATGCACAATGACAATGAATAGGTACTATCATGAAATGGAAAGGCAGAAGACAAAGTAGCAATATCGAAGATCGTCGTGGTGGCGGACGCAGAGCTGGTGGCGTAGGTATTGTTGGAGTGATTATCGCCATCATTATTTGGAAAGTGTTTGGCATCAGTCCAGAAACTACGCTTGGCGTCGCCGAACAAATCACCCAACCTAGACAAGTTCAAGCACCAGCACATCAGACTACCGAGCAGACAGAATCCCACGCATTTGTAGCGACTATCTTAGCGGATACAGAAGACACATGGAATACGATTTTTGCTCAATATGGCAAAAGTTATACACCGCCATCATTGGTGATGTTTGAGCAGTCTGTCCAGTCAGCTTGTGGTATGGCATCATCAGCAAGCGGTCCTTTTTATTGCCCTGCCGACCAGAAAGTCTATCTAGATACTCAGTTTTTTAGGGATATGAGAGTACAGCTTGGCATTACTGGTGAGCAAAACCAAACCGAGCTTAGCCGCAGCGACCAAGCGGCAGATTTCGCTCAAGCCTATGTCATCGCCCATGAAGTTGGGCATCACGTCCAAACTTTACTTGGCATCTCCCAAAAAGTTCGCCAAGCTCAAGCAAGTGCCAATCCTGCTGCTGCAAACAACTTATCTGTACGACAAGAATTGCAAGCCGACTGCTTTGCTGGATTATGGGCAAAGCACACCCATGAACGCACTGGGTTTTTGGAACAAAATGACATTAACGAAGCCTTAGATGCTGCCCAAAAAATCGGCGACGATTATCTTCAGCACCAATCTCACGGCCATGCGGTGCCAGACAGCTTTACACATGGCACAAGCGAACAACGCCAACGATGGTTTTATCGTGGGTTTCAAACAGGTGATTTACAAGCGTGCGATACTTTTGCCACTCAAAACCTATAAATCTAAGCCCCAAGCTGTCATTGGGGCTTTTGTTATTTAAAGCATATTTACCAAAATCAGCAAACAGCCAGATGAACTGTGATATAATGGTAAGTTATCTTTATCAATACTCAACTGACTTTAGCTGATCGCCATGACCGTACAGACTTTTAATCCTATTCATCATAAAGCCAATCATAATGAAAATCGTTCAATCAGCGATACCGCAAGCCTAACAAACCAAACCTTAAGCCCTAACCCCAACCCAAAAATTGGCTTTGTCTCTCTTGGTTGCCCTAAAGCGTTGGTGGATAGCGAACGCATTATCACAGAACTTACCAAAGAAGGCTATCAAGTTGCCAAAGACTATGATGGTGCCGATCTTGTTGTGGTGAATACTTGCGGCTTTATTGAAAGTGCTGTCCAAGAAAGCCTAGATGCCATTGGCGAGGCAATTGCCAGTAATGGTAAAGTTATCGTTACAGGTTGTCTTGGAAAAGATGCAGAACGTATTTACACCATGCACCCTGCTGTATTGGCGGTGACAGGTGCCCATGCCTACCACGAGGTAGTACAGGCAGTCACCCATCATGTGCCAAAACCCAAAAAGCCAAAAGACTACAACCCAAAGATTGATCTAATCAATGAAGCAGGCATAAAACTTACCCCTGCACATTACGCCTACCTAAAAATCTCAGAGGGCTGTAATCACCGCTGCACATTTTGCATCATTCCAAGCCTTCGTGGTGATTTAGCCAGTCGCACCATTGATAGCGTTATGAAAGAAGCAGTCTCCCTAAAAAACGCAGGCGTCAAAGAGCTGCTCATCATCAGCCAAGACACCTCCGCTTATGGTCTTGATTTAAAGTATAAGATGGCATTTTGGCAAGGCGAACCTCTAAAAACGAAGTTTTTTGACTTATGCCAAGCCCTTGCTAAACTTGGCATTTGGGTGCGTTTACATTATGTGTATCCTTATCCTCATGTGGATAATGTGGTTCAAATCATGGCTGATAGCATGGCAAAATTTAACGGAAAAGGTGGGCTGTTACCCTATTTGGACATCCCTTTTCAGCATGCCTCACCAAGCGTGCTAAAAGCCATGAAACGCCCTGCTCACAGCGAAAATGTACTTGAACGCATTGCCAAGTGGCGTGAAATTTTTCCAGATATTGTCATTCGTTCCACTTTTGTTGTAGGTTTTCCTGGCGAAACCGAAGAAGATTTTCAATACCTACTTGAGTGGCTAAAAGTTGCACGCCTTGATCGTGTTGGCTGCTTTACCTATTCAGAAGTTGATGGTGCTGTGGCAAATGATTTACCAAACCCTGTGCCAGAAGCCATCAAGCAAGAGCGTTACGAACAACTCATGGCACTACAGCAACAAATCTCTGCTGATAAACTTCAAGAAAAAGTCGGCAAAACTCTAACCGTGCTTGTAGATGAAATTGATACCGATGAAAATATTGCCATTTGCAGAAGTTTTGCTGACGCACCAGAGATTGACGGTCATGTCTATGTCGATGAGATTGACGACACAGTTACTGTGGGGGAGTTTATAACCGTTACCATTGATGAAGCCAGCGACTATGATTTATTTGCTCGTTTTGGCAGTTAATCTCATAACAATGACATAAATTCATGCCTAACGCTTGCAATTTATACCAATTCCACTAGAATGATGCTAATGTTCACATTGGAGTAGATTATGAAATACTTGGTACTCACCCTACCGTTTTTGCTTGTTACCGTCTCACAAGCTGCAAGCTTACCGATAAATCACGATGCTCGATTACAAGCAGGAGCTATCGCCTCATTAAAAGCCGACGCTTATGCCGCTGATGATAAAATTGGCATATCACCATTATTTTTATACGATAATAATCGCTTTTATCTTGAAGGTGCTGAAGGTGGTTATTATCCTTATAAAGATTCTCAAAATTGGGTACGCATTGGGCTTAGCTACGATGATACACACTTTGAGCCAAAAGATGCCAAAAGCACCCAACTAAAGCAGCTCGATGAACGCAAACCCTCAATCAATGCTCACGTCAGTTATATGCACATCACTCCAGTTGGTGGCTTTGAAATAAAAGCAGCAAAAGACATCTCAAATCATAGTGATGGTCAAATCATCAGCCTAACCCACCGTTCAAAATTTACTTTCTTAGATGACAATCTTACCGTCTATCCTAAAGTTGGAGCGACATGGTACGACAAAAAGCATAATAATTACTATTATGGCGTATCAGATGCAGAAGTAGCCAAATCAGGTCTGAGATCGTATCAAGCCAAATCAGGCATCTCACCTTATATCTCTGCCAGTGCTTTTTATAAAATAAATGACCGCATCAGTGCCTTTGGCAACCAAAAATTTGAATGGCTGTCAAGTACACAAAAAGACAGTCCGCTGACAGATGGTAGCACCAAATCTAGCACAAGCTTAGGTCTGTTATACCAATTTTAAGCATCAATCTTAAAAATACATAAAAACGCCCATCTACTTAGATGGGCGTTTTTAATTACAGTAAAGTTTATAAAAGTACTTTTCTAGGGTCAGCTAATAGTTTGGCGATATAACGAGTAAATACCGCCGCATCTGCCCCATTAATCGCTCGGTGATCGTATGATAATGATAAAGGCAACATTAAGCGTGGCTCAAATTCTTTACCATTCCAACGTGGCTGATAAGTCGATTCAGATATACCCAAGATTGCAACTTGCGGGTGATTAACCAGCGGTGTAAAGTATGTACCGCCCATATTACCTTGACTTGAGATGGTGAATGAAGCACCCTGCAAGTCTTTTGCAGTCAGTTTCTTATTACGTGCTTTTTTGGCAAGTTCACCAATCTCAATGGCGATTTGTTTAATGCCTTTATCTTGAGCATTACGAATAACAGGCACAATCAAACCATCATCAGTTGCAACTGCAATACCCATATTCACCGACTTGCGTAAAATCATTTGGGTATTATCGTCAGAGACGTGGCTGTTAAATTTAGGGTGCTGCACCAAAGCATAAGCGACAATTTTTACAATAAATGCTAAGATTGTCAAACTTACGCCTTGTGCTTTAAAGTCGCCTTTTAGCTCATTTCTTAGGCTTTCAGTATCAGTAATATCCGCTAGATCAAACTGAGTTACCTGTGGCAATAAAGTATTTAGATTTAACTGCGGGATTGATACTTTTTGAAGTCGGCTCAATTCTACCGCCTTGGTCTCACCCCAAATCTCTTTATTGCTCATATCAGGCAGTGGTGGCAATCTAAGAATCTCGCCAGCCGCTGCAGGGCTTGTAATAATCTGTTTGCTTGAGTTTTGCATGACAGACTTCACATAGCCAAACAAGTCTTCTTTTAAAATACGCCCATGAATCGCTGTACCTGTCACTTGACTAATATCCACGCCCAGTTCACGAGCTAGCTTGCGTACTGCAGGTCCTGCGTGAGCATCTTTGGCACGAATATTCACTTCATTTTCTGGCAACTTTGTCGTATTGTCAGCTGATTGAGATTGCTGGTTTTGATTTGGTGCTTGATCTGCCTGTACTTTTTGGGTGTCCGCTTTTACTTGTTTAGTATCTGCATGAGATTGTACTTTCGTATCACTCGTGCTAATCGTAACAAAAGCTTGTCCACTTGCCACAGTGTCGCCTGCTTTAATAAGCACTGTCTCAATGACGCCATTAGCAGGAGCTGGCACTTCCACAGAAGCCTTATCCGACTCTACTAAAATCAACGACTGACCTTCAGTAACACTATCCCCAACACCAACCAATACTTCGGCAACTTCGGCATTTTCTACACCTAAGTCTGGCAGATTGTAGGTTTGGCTACTGTTGGTGGTTTGCTCAGATGGTTTAGCTGCTTCTTGCACTTTAGTCTGTTCTGCTTGTGGCTTAGCATCAGTCTGCTCTTTTTTGGTCTCATCTGCAATCTCGTCTGCCTGAGCTTCTTCACCACCTGCAGCTTCAAGCACGATTAGCCCTGTGCCTTGGGCGATCTGATCGCCTATACTGACTAAAACTTGACTGACTTTACCGCCTTGGGGGGCTGGCACTTCCACAGAAGCCTTATCCGACTCTGCTAAGATTAAGCTGTCACCTTCTTCAACGACATCGCCAACTTTTACCAAAATCTCTGCAACTTCGGCACTTTCTACACCCATATCAGGGGCTTTAATTTCCATGATGTTCTCCTGTTACAGATGTCAAACTTGTGTTTTTTAAGCAAGCTTGACACCTTTATATCAATTTAAAGTGAGTGTTCTAAATAATACACTTTATTCTTCATCAATCAGCTCTGGCACAGGGTTCGGATTTACACCAACCGATACTGCAGGGGCATCTGGGAAATAATCATAATGTGGCTGTGGCTGCCATGCAGGGGCTTGGTCAGCATCAATGCCAAATTTAGCAATCGCATCTGCAACAACCTGCACTTGTACCTGACCTTTATCAGCAAGCTGTTTAAGTGTTGCTGTAACGATATGAGCTGCATCCACATTAAAGAAACTGCGTAAGTTCTCACGAGTATCTGAACGACCAAAGCCATCAGTACCAAGCGTCGCATAGCTCATATCTTTTGGTAGCCAGCCACGAATTTGCTCAGCGTAATTACGCATATAATCAGTCGCCGCTACAACAATGCCACTCTTACCAGCAAGCTGTTCTGCAATCCAAGGTGTTTTTGACTCTTCTAATGGGTGCAAACGGTTATAATCATCACACGCCATACCATCACGAGTTAACTCATTAAAGCTGGTTACGCTATACACATTTGATTTGATGTTATAATCATCAGCCAAGATTTTAGCTGCTTTTTGCACTTCACGCAAAATGACCCCAGAGCCAAGCAGCTGAACAGTTGCATCATCGCCACCATCTTCAAGCAAATACATACCACGCTTAATGCCCTCTTCTACACCCTCAGGCATAGCTTCATGAGTATAGTTCTCATTCATCAAGGTAATGTAGTAGTACACACGCTCACCTTCGCCATACATACGACGCAAGCCATCATGAAGCACCACCGCCAATTCATAGCCAAAGCATGGGTCGTAACTGACACAGTTAGGCACCGTGCCGAACAGGATTTGGCTATGGCCATCTTGGTGCTGTAAACCTTCACCGTTTAGCGTGGTACGCCCTGCTGTGGCTCCAAATAAGAAGCCTTGAGCTTGACAGTCGCCTGCTGCCCAAGCCAAGTCGCCCACACGTTGGAAACCGAACATTGAATAATAGATGTACATAGGAATCATCGGCAAGGCGTTAGTTGAGTAGCTGGTCGCCAAAGCAATCCATGCACTCATTGCACCTGCTTCATTAATACCCTCTTCTAACATATGCCCATCAATAGCCTCTTTATATCCCATCAAGGCATCGGCATCCTCAGCAACGTAATTTTGTCCGGCGGCAGAGTAAATCCCAAGCTGACGGAACATACCCTCAAGACCAAATGTACGAGCCTCGTCAGGAACGATTGGCACGACATATTTTTGAAGATCTTTATTTTTAAGTAAGGCAGAAAGTAGGCGAACAAATACCATAGTGGTTGATTGTTCTTTGCCTTTTGAGCCTTGTAGCACTTGATCAAAGATTGACAAATCAGGGATATTTAAAGGAACATGACCACTACGGCGGCTCGGTAAATGCCCACCAAGTGCTTGACGACGACCCATCAAATAACGATACTCTGCCGAATCTTCGCTTGGACGCAAAAATGGCAAACCCTTAACTTCTTCGTCATTTAACGGCAAGTCAAAACGCTCACGGAAGTATTTTAGACCTTCAGCATTTAGCTTTTTCAATTGGTGTGCTTTGTTCACCGCTTGAATTTGATTAGATAGTCCGTAGCCTTTCACAGTCTTAACCAAGATAACGGTCGGCTGCCCTTTAGCTTTCATGGCTTCAGCATAGGCGGCATACACTTTTCGTGGATCGTGACCGCCACGGTCAAGATGCATAATCTCTTCGTCCGTCCAGTCTTTTACCATTTCAGCAAGCTCAGGGTATTTGCCAAAGAAATGCTCACGGACAAACTTGCCATCACGTGCTTTATACAGCTGATAATCACCATCAACCGCTTCTAGCATACGCTGTTTTAACGCTCCTGAATCATCCTTAGCAAGCAAGCTATCCCACTTACCACCCCAAATCACCTTAATGACACGCCAGCCTGCACCACGAAATACCGACTCAAGCTCTTGGATAATTTTACCGTTGCCGCGTACAGGACCATCGAGACGTTGTAGGTTGCAGTTAATTACCCAAATTAGGTTATCAAGCTTCTCACGCCCAGCAAGGCTGATTGCACCTAAGCTTTCTGGCTCATCGGTCTCACCATCGCCTAAGAATGCCCAAATTTTGCGATCTTCATCTTTGATGAGTTTACGATTAGTTAGATACTTTTGGACATGGGCTTGATAAATACTCATCAAAGGACCAAGACCCATTGATACGGTTGGGAACTGCCAATAATCAGGCATCAAATATGGGTGCGGGTAGCTTGACAGACCCTTGCCACCCACTTCTCGGCGAAAATTAACAAGCTGCTCTTCGCTTAAACGTCCTTCTAAGAATGAACGTGCGTACATACCTGGTGAACCATGGCCTTGATAATAAATCAAATCACCGCCATGCTGTTCGCTCGGTGCGCGCCAAAAGTGGTTAAATCCTGTCTCATACAAGGTAGCTGATGAGGCAAAAGTCGCCAAATGTCCGCCAAGTTCATCATCGTTATCATTAGCACGGGCAACCATCGCCATCGCATTATAACGCACCAAAGCACGGATTTTACGCTCCATGTGCAAATCACCTGGATAAGTCGGCTCGTCTTCAACAGGAATGGTGTTAATATAGGCTGTATCTAGACGATTAAATGGCAACCCTTCTTGTACTGCCATGTTATATAGTGCTTTTAGCAGAAACTGAGCACGATCTTTATCGGCATTTTTAATCACTGATTCAAATGCGTCGAGCCACTCTTGGGTCTCTACATGATCAGGGTCTTTATAATAAGTGGTCATAACTACATCCTAAAAAATAAAAACACAATTATGATGACATTGTTTGTACACCATAAATACAAAATAGTTGCTTTATAAATTCAACCAAATATCAGTCTTATTTTAAGCAAAATGCAAATCCAATGAGACTTACACTTAAGTTTATTATAGCATTTTTGGCATATTTAGTTATACTTTTTAATAAATAAAAAAATAATGACTATTTTTTTACTAAATATCCAAAATAGCCATGCTAATACATTCAAACAAACACCAAAATAAAAAACCGACCATTTAGTCGGCTTTTGTTTATCTCATGGCTTTACGCTTGCGATTGTTGCTGGATATAATTTTGGATACCTATGCGTTCAATCTGCTCTTGCTGAGTTTCTAGCCAATCTTCATGCTCTTCATTGCCATCTTTTAGCTCAACCAAAATTGCACGAGAAACAAAATCACGCTTTTGCTCGCATAAAGCAATCGCATCAACAAGAACGTCATGCTTACGTTTTTCTAAACGTAAATCACAATCTAAAATCTCTTCGACATTTTCACCGATAAGTAATTTGCCAAGCTCTTGTAAATTTGGCAATCCTTCCAAAAGAAGGATACGCTCAATGAGAACATCAGACCATTTCATTTCACGGATTGACTGCTTATAGATGGCATTATTTAACTCTTCAACACCCCAGTTTTTTGCAATGCGTGCGTGCAAAAAATATTGGTTAATCGCAATCAATGATTGACCCAATACAGCATTTAATGCACGAATAACTTCTTTATCACCCTTCATGTAGATACTCCTTTATGTGATTAGTGAGTAACCGTAGCGAAAGTTGGCTCGCCAGTTTGACTTTGAAGATAGTTTTCTAAACCCATTAAGTCAATTAAACGCAGCTGCTTTTCAAGCCAATGTGCATGATCTTGTTCGGTATCTTCTAGTTGTTTTACTAGCATATCACGAGTTACATAATCACGCTCAGCTTCGCACAGAGCAATGCCTTCTTTTAGATGTTCTTGGACGCTGTATTCTAGCTCAAGGTCGCTTTTTAGCATACTTGGCACATCATTACCAATATTAAGGTTGCTTACTTGCATATTTGGAATGCCACCAAGCATAATAACGCGATTGATGATCAATCGAGCATGCAAAGTTTCATCTTCCATCTCATGATAAATGCGATCGTGCAGCTTACCAAGCTCCCATTCGGCATACATCTGGGAGTGAATAAAATATTGATCACGAGCACCAAGCTCACCAGCTAGAAGAAAGTTAAGATAGTCGATGACTTTTTGAGATGATTTCATAGTCTGCCCCATAAATTAGTTGAGTGGAAGTAAATAAATATGGTAATTATAGTAACACAAAATCAACACAATCCAAGCTACAATTTGTATCTTTATTGAACTGAGAATGACTTTCGGCATGAAAATGACTACCAACATAGCTGTAATTTTTATCTAAGCTTATGACAGTTGAAGAACTGATTTGGATTAAGATAACTTTATGATTTTATTATTGTTATTAGATAAAGTAGCACATTACATAAGACTAACGAGAGTTAAAATATCCTAAAAAAATAACTCTCCACCAGTAACGTACATTAAAAAAATAAATCAAAATTATTGGATAGATATATTATAGAAATAATTAATCAGCTCGCCATCGCATCAACAGCGACAAATTTAGTGTGATATTCATCGAGCAAATCTTGAACCATCGGCATACAACAGCCACAACAAGTGCCAACAGACAGTGTTTTTTGTAAGCTTTCTAGCGTATCTACACCTTGAGCCATCGCCGTCTTAATCTGAGTGTCTTTCACATCATGACAAATGCAAACGTACATACCAACCCCTAGTTGTTTAGTTCTGCCACTCACTTAAAAGAGAATGGTTATCCTTTAATAAGTACATAATAACAATAATTACTCTTATTTACAATAACTTTTATTGATTTTTTAATTATTTTTAAGTTTCAGTAGATGATAGATACAGTTTTTTAGAAATTTTTGTTAAAATAGCCAACCAAAACTTTTTTAAAATAGCCAAACCACAACAAACGCCTAAGGCTTGATATGATTAGCATTTTTGACTTATTTAAAATTGGCATCGGTCCATCAAGCTCACACACTGTCGGGCCGATGGTTGCCGCCAACCGATTTTTGACTTTATTAGGAGAGCGTATCTCTCAGACCAAGCAAATTCGCATTGATTTATATGGCTCGCTATCATCCACAGGCAAAGGGCATGCTACTGATGTTGCTGTCATATTAGGATTGCTTGGTCATAATCCACGCACCATCAATACCAAAAAAACTGAACAATATATTGCCGATGTTTTAGAACATCATCAATTAAAACTTGGGGGCAAACACACCATTACGTTTAATTATGACACTGATATACTGTGGTATGATGAAGTAAATTTACCCCACCATCCTAATGGCATGATGATCAATGCTATTATGAACGATGGTGCGTGCATTAATGAAACTTACTACTCTATCGGTGGCGGATTTGTAGTGGACAGCCAAGAAATCAAAAATGGCAACCCACTTTCCCAAGACGAACAAACCTCACCTTTTCCTTATCCTTTTTCTTCGGCAGAAGAATTGGCTCAAATTTGTTTAGAGCATTCAATAAATATCGCTGAACTGATGCAACTCAATGAGACTGCGATTCGAACGAAAGATGAAGTACGTGACTATCTCAATGACATTTGGGATGTTATGCAAGCCTGCGTAACTGAAGGCTGTCAAAAAGATGGCGTACTGCCAGGTGGCTTAGGGGTTAAGCGTCGTGCTAAAGCACTGTATGACATATTATCCAAAGAATATGGCAAAGCAAATGATGGCGGCTTATTAGCGATGGACTGGGTAAACCTGTACGCTCTAGCCGTCAATGAACAAAACGCCGCTGGCGGTAAAGTTGTTACCGCTCCAACAAATGGAGCAGCTGGCATCATTCCTGCGGTATTGCATTATTATCGGGGTTTTGTTACTGGTTTTAGTTATGAAGGCGTGCGTGAGTTTTTACTTGTGGCAGGTGCTATCGGAGCATTAATTAAACAAAATGCTTCTATCTCTGGAGCAGAAGTCGGCTGTCAAGGTGAAGTCGGCTCGGCATGTGCCATGGCAGCAGCAGGTCTTGCTCATGTCATGGGCGGTACCGTTGCCCAGTGCCTAAATGCCGCTGAAATTGGGCTTGAGCATAACCTAGGGCTAACGTGCGATCCGATAGCAGGGCTTGTTCAAGTGCCTTGTATTGAAAGAAATGCCATGGCTTCAATCAAAGCGATTAATGCTGCAAGGCTTGCCTTACGTGGTAATGGCACACATTATGTATCTTTAGACAAAGCGATTGCCACGATGAAAGAAACTGGCAAAGATATGATGGATAAATACAAGGAAACTGCCCGTGGTGGTCTGGCAATCTATGCTGATGGGCGTATTCCCATTGCAAGCATCAATGCTGGCGGATTTAGCCAATGCTAAATAAGCATAAAAAATAAGCATAAAAAAGCCCCAATGCCAAGCTTGGGGCTTTTTATTAACTACAACTTACTGTACAATTTCAGCTGTCTTAGATATGATTTTATTTAGTGACCAAACAGGTTGTACAGCTTTAGCATCACTGTTTACAACGCTTGTTTGCTTAACGTCTAATACATAACGATAGCCATCTTCGTAATTAAAGCCTTCAATATCGCCACTTAGAACGTTAAAGTTGCGATCAAAAGGACGACGATACTGCAAGCATTCAACTTGAGTATTTACTCCAGCAGTATTAGTCACATCACAAACTGCCTTGCGTGGAGCGATTTCCACTTCAAAGCTTGAGATGTTTTGGATTTTTACTTCTTTAACTTCGCCTTCAACGATGACATTACGTGTGTCTTTTAGGTTGGTAGCACAGCCAGTTAGAGCAATAGCACCTGCGATGGCAGCAACGGTCAACTTCTTCATAAGTTTCTCCTTTGTGATGTTAGATTTAAAAAATGTTACGGCTCAATCATAGCATAAAATATTTACTAAAATATTAAAAATTGTAACTTAATGTTAATTTTACTCATCATCTTTCTTGTCGCCATCAGGGATAACTGCTTTAACCACTTTGGCTGTACCCTTGACCACACCCTTGGTGGTTTTATAAGCGACCTTAACAGGTACAGTAACGACTTTATGAACACAGCCTTGTAGGATAAAGGCGGTGCTAATGATGAAAATTAAGGTTGAAAGTTTTTTCATAATTGACCTAATGATTAAAAATTGACCTAATGATTAAAATAACATCAATAAAAAGCTAAAAGTTGGTTTTAAACTTGATTGATAAGCATGGGAAAAATACGATTACCCTTGCGGTTTTAATGGCATTTTAATTGAAATTCAATTAACTGCGATAATCAGCGTTGATTTTCACATAATCATACGATAAATCACAGGTGTAAACCGTATCACTTGCCCACCCTTGTCCAAGTTCAATATGAATGGTAATTTCAGGGCGACTCATCACCACCTGACCACGCTCTTCACTATAACCATCTGCTAATCCGCCACGTTCACAGATTTTAACTTCATCAAGCGACACACTTACTTTTGATTGCTCAAAATCCACGCCTGCATAGCCTGCTGCTGCCAAAATCCGCCCCCAATTTGGGTCAGAAGCAAAAAAAGCGGTCTTAACAAGTGGTGAGTGAGCCACTGCATAGGCAATTTTGGCACAGTCTTGGGTTGTTTTTCCACCTGTGACTTTTACCGTGATAAATTTAGTCGCCCCTTCGCCATCTTGCACAATCATCTGGGCGATTTTTAACATCACTGTTGCTATCGCTTGGTACAGTTTAGCAAAATGTGGGTGATTTTCGCTGTCAATGTGTTCGCCCACTTGCCCTGTTGCAATAAGCGTGCAGCAATCGTTGGTGGAAGTGTCGCCATCCACCGTGATACGGTTAAACGACTTATTTACCGTTTTGGTTAAAATATCTTGTAGCAAGCGTTTATCGATACTTGCGTCCGTTGCCACAAAGCCAAGCATAGTTGCCATATTTGGGCGAATCATTCCCGCCCCTTTGCTAATACCTGTTACCGTGTAGGTTATGCCGTCAATTTCTATAATCTCGCTATGACCCTTAGGCGTGGTGTCGGTCGTCATAATCGCATGGGATGCATTTAGCCAATTATCTTCATCAAGATTTGTCAAAGCATCATCAAGCCCTGCGATGATTTTATCGCTTGGCAAGCTTTCACCAATCACACCTGTAGAGTAAGGCAACACTTGACTTATTTTCACTGCGGTTTTATCCGCTAAGGCTTGGCAAGTGGCTTTGGCACGATTTAGACCATCTTCACCTGTGCCTGCGTTGGCATTACCTGTGTTGATAAGCAAGTAACGTGGGCTATCATTTTTGATAAATTCACGCACCAGTTGTACAGGAGCGGCACAAAATTGGTTCTGAGTAGTAACCACCGCTACGTTTGCCCCTTCACAAATCTCAAATACCGTCAAATCTTTACGGTTCACATAGCGAACATAAGCTTTAGCGATACCGATTTTAATGCCTTTGACTGGGTTTAATCTGACTAAAGCTGCGTTTTTGACTGGCATAAGATTTCCTTACTATTGCATTTGTGCAGTTACACTTTAGATAACGCTTTAAATAACACTTAATCATCAATGCAACTTAGTACAATCGCTGATTTTAACATAGTGATTGTACTAAGTTTGGGGGCTATCAGCAATCAAATGTAGCCCAGATTGGGGCATGATCGCTTGGCTTTTCCATCGCTCTTAGCTCATAACTGACACCCGCATCAGTTAATTTATCCATCAAATCAGATGTAGCTAAAATATGATCGATACGCAGTCCACGCTTTGGCTCATCATCAAAACCTTTGGAGCGATAATCAAACCAGCTCAAAGTCGTTCCATCAGCGTATAGATGGCGATACGTGTCATGTAGCTTAGTCGCAAGTAATGTCTGATACCACTCACGCTCTTCTGGCAAGAACGAACAGATGCCTTGCGACAGCCAACGCTTGGCATTTTTCTCACCAATCCCTACATCTAAATCTTCTGGAGCGATATTCATATCTCCCATTAAGATAATACTGCGATTTTCAGCGATAAGCTGTAAAATGTAGTGGGTCAAATCAGCATAATATTTGCGTTTCATCGGAAATTTTGTCTCATGCTTACGGTTCTCGCCTTGGGGAAAGTAGCCGTTTAGCACGTCGATTTCTTGACCATTAATCTCAAACCTTGCGTGAATAAAGCGTCTTTGGGCGTCTTCTGGATCTGTTGGAAAGCCCTTTTGCACAAAAATAGGGGCGACTTTAGAGCAGATTGCCACGCCATAATGCGACTTTTGACCAAAAAACTCCACATGATACCCTAAATCTTTAACCATCTCAAATGGAAAAGCCTCATCATGAACCTTGGTTTCTTGCAGGCCAATAATATCGGCATTTAAAATATCTCTCACCGCTTCAAGCTGATGGGGTCTGGCACGCAATCCATTAATGTTAAAGCTTACAAAAGTCGTCATCATATTCTCATTAATTAAAAAATAGATTGTAGCAAATTTTTTGGACACATGACAATAAAATTGTGTACAATGATTGCCACAAAAAAAAAATGGGGTTTGGGTGGAGAAAAAAATGGGGGGGGGGGGGGGGGGGGGGGGGGGGGGGGGGGGGGGGGGGGGGGGGGGGGGGGGGGGGGGGGGTAAATATATATATAAAGAGGGGGTGGGGGGGTTATTATATAAAAATAAAAAAAAATTTTATATATAATAATATTATATATATATTTATTATTTTGTTGTTATTGGGTTTTTTGGGGGGGGGGGGGGGGGGGGGGGGGGGGGGGTGTTTTGTTTGTTTTTTTTTTTGGTTTGGGGGGGGGGGGGGGGGGGGTTGTGGTGGGGGGGGGGGGGGGGGGGGGGGGGGGGGGGGTGGGGGGGGGGGGGGGGGTGGGGGGGGGGGGGGTTATAATAAGGGGTTTAATGGATTTATATTTGGAGATGTATGTGGGATTAATTGGTGTTTGAAGTGTGATTGATATAATGGGGTGGGGGGGTGAAGTGATGAATTGATTTAGGTAGGGGGGTTTGGGGAGGAGGTAAGAGTTAATAGATAGGGGTGGTGGGGGTTTTAGGTATTTTGTTGGGGGATTTTTGTTGAATGGTGGGGGTGAGTAGGAAGTGGTATAATGTTTTGAGGGAAGATGAGGGGGGTAGGTTGATATCGATTAGGTGGTTGGTGGTGGTTATTTGTTAGTCGAATGTTTTATCAATGATAATTAGATTAGTTTAGATTGATGGGTAGTGTGTTTATTATTATATGAGATTGATTTGTGGGGTGATAGAGTAGGATTGGAGTATATTTAAATGAGTTGGATGTGGGCAAGGAAGAGTTAATTTTTAGTTGGGTTTGATTAATAAATGTTTTGTAGGTAATAGAAAGGGGTTGGTGGTGGTGAGTGGATTTGTTTATAGTAATATATTGTTTTGTGGGGGGGTGGATGATGTGGGGTTGTGTGGATTTATTTTTAATTTGAAAGTTTGTTAAAGGAATTGGGGCTATTATAGAGGTATGATAAAGTGATTAGATTGAATTGACTTGAAAGGAGATAAAGATTATTAGATTAGGACATATAGGGTTGTTTGTGGGGAGACGAATGTGTTTAAATCAGTGCGAACATAGCCAGGATAAATCGTTGATACCGTGATGGGTAATTTTTCAGTAATCGTATCAGCACGAATACCTTCGGCAAGTGCAGCAATACCTGCTTTGGCAGCAGCGTAAGTCGTCAAATGACGTGGCAGACCACGCACAGCTGACATACTAGAGATAACCACCAAATGCCCGCTGTTTTGACGACGGAAAATCTGCATGGCAGCTTCGCACTGTGCCAATGCTGCGATAAAATTTGTCTCAGCAGTGACTTTATTAATATTAAATCGACCATGGCCGATTACACGACTATCGCCCACGCCAGCATTCACGATAACTTTATCTAGACCGCCACATTCAGTAGCGAAACTTTCAAAAACACTAAACACATCATCATGCATGGTGACATCTAAAGCCTTCACGTGTACTTTAATGCCATATTCATGCTCAAGCTGCGTCTTAAGCATCTCAAGCCGGTCTAACCGTCTGGCACAAATCGCCAAATCATAGCCTAAGAAAGCAAACTTACGAGCCATCGCTGCACCAAGCCCGGAGCTAGCACCTGTAATTAATACAGTCTTAGATTCGCCTATGCCACGAATTTTATTTAAATCACTGATTTTATTAAATTTATTTGCAATAACACGACCAAATTTATCGATCTTCGCAAATGCTTCTTCTAGTTTCTTCATGGTTCATCAAATACAAAAAAAAGAGAAATGTAATACAATGACAAGTAAAAACAGCTTAGACCCATCATTGTATCAGTATTTTAAAAATAAGCGATGGTTTTTATGACTATAATATCACAACGATCGCTATCTTATCACATTTATGGTCTATATAGCTTAGATAACGCATTTGGTACAGCCTGACTGATATGATCCACCATTGCCGATACACTCTGCCCCATCTGCTCTGTTAGTCCTAGCTTTTCTATCAAAGTTGGCTTTGCTCTTGAATGTAGTGCAAAAACATCACAATGATCCATTAAGGATAAAATATACGCATCAGACGTACCAATCTCATCAATTAAACCAAGTGCCAACGCATCAGGTCCAAACCAATAATCACCCGTTGCAATCTTTTTTACGTCAAGCTTAGGGCGGTGTTTGCCAACAAAGTCTTGAAATAGCACATGAATTCGTTCAAGATCTTCTTGATACTTAGCACGATCTTCATCTGTATTTTCACCAAAAATGGTAACGGTGCGCTTATATTCACCAGCTGTAAACATCTCAAAACCAATGTCATGCTTTTTCATGAGTTCGTGAAAGTTTGGCAATTGGCTAACAACGCCAACCGAACCAATCACGCTAAAATCACTGGCGATGATCGTATCTGCCACACACGCCATCATATACCCACCACTTGCAGCAATCTTATCCACACAAACGGTTAGTTTAAGCCCAGCCTTCTTTAGGCGATCCAACTGAGCTGCTGCTAGACCATAGGCATTTACTTGACCACCACCGCTTTCAAGGCGTAGCACCACCTCATCGCCTGCTTGAGCGACGCTAATAATTGTGCTAATCTCTTCACGCAGATGAGCGACCGCACTCGCCTTAATATCGCCATCAAAGTCTAGCACAAAAACATGATGCACAGACGACCTATCGTCTTTGGCATCATGGTCGTTTATTTTACTTGCTTTTGTCTTTAAAAGCTTGCATAACCTTGTTAAAGCAGATTGCGTGTCTTTTTTTTGGGAAAATACATTTTCAAGCTGCTTTTGACGTTTTTCTTGAATTTCATTTAGATGAATAATCTGTAATTCAACAGGTTTTTTAGTACTATGAAAGAGCATAATTTTCTCATTTTTGCTAAGGGAATTTAAGCGTAACTTTAGGCTTATATCAGTATGCCCGCTCTAGCTTATCTAAGTGAGCAAATACCAAAACCAATATAACTTATTACGTGTGATTTAAATATATCACTACTCAATAAGGGCAAATTGTTAAAATAAAAGATCTCATAAAGATAATTAGTCATTTTTAAGTAGGTTTTTTAGACCCACACCACGCAGACGCCCTTGGGTATCCACATCTCGCACAATCAAAGACCAAGCATGATTTAGGCGAACTTCATCTCCTTTTACTGGCTCAGTCTTTAGATGGCTTAAAATATACTCTTCAATGGTTTTATCTTTTGCACTTGTCAGCTTTTCCATCAATTCATCATCTACATCGGCTAAATCCACCGCATTTGGCGGCGTAAATACATCAAGTGCACTCACAACGGGCGACATTTTACCGAGCTTATGATAAATGGCAGACCGTTGATTGGTGGGATAAAATGGCAAATCAGAAATACGAACATGGGGCGAGAGCAACCAATCGCCATAAAACTGACTGTTCTTTTGGTATAGTGTTGCAGAGTTATTGAAAATCTTAGCAATACTCGCTGCATAGTCGCCTGACAATGCATACCACACGATATCGCCAACCTTTAGCGTGGTATACTCATCAACAGCAACACGTCTTTGATTTCTCACAACAGCAAAGAGTTTTACTTCCGAGCTTTTGTATTTTGATGAAATATTTTTAGGGTGGCGACCAATAGCAAAGGCGCCTGCCTTTACTTCAAACTCATATAAAGTAATGTTCGCTTGATCACCTACCCAGATTTCATGACGCTCTTTTGGCTCTTCATTTGTTGGTACCCACACCCTAAAAATCTTCGCCATAAATGGAATGGTTGCACCTTGGGTAAGTAGAGATAATATCACCACGCCAAAGGTAATATTAAATGCCAAATCTGCACCTGGAACTGCCATCATAACAGGAATGATGGCAAGCGTAATTGGCACAGCACCACGCAATCCCACCCATGAAATAAACCCAATCTCTCGCCCCTTAAAGCGAAATGGTAAAAGCGAAGTCATTACAGCAAATGGGCGCGCCACAAACAATAAAAACAAAAAGATGATAAGTGAAAAATGCCACACTTCAAGCATCTGAGATGGTGTAACGAGTAACCCTAACACCACAAACAAGACCGCCTGAGACAGCCAAGCAAAGCTATCCATCACCCTAAGCACATGCTCTGTTGCACGAATTTTGGTGTTACCAATCACAACACCTGCCAAATATACCGCCAAAAATCCGCTGCCACCAAGCAAGTTGGTTGAGCTAAACACTGCAAAACCTGCCGATACGATTAAGATGGCATACATGCCTTCTGCCAAATACACTTTTGGCAATAGCTTTGATAGACCCCAGCCTGCCAACAAACCTGCAATCAAACCCACACTGATTTGTTGTAGTAGCATCAGTGCGATACTGCCAATTGACTGACTTTCTGGATCAAGGTTTAGGGCAATCATCGCAGTAACGAGTAAGATTGCCAATGGGTCGTTAGCCCCTGATTCTATCTCAAGCGTGGACTGCACACGGTCGTTTAGCTTAACGCCACCGTTACGCAAAAGGCTAAATACCGCCGCTGCATCGGTAGAGCCTACGATTGCCGCCATAAGAATACCTAGCCGCCAATCAATCCCCAAAAGCCAAGTGGCAAAAACCCCAAGAACCGCTACGGTTGCAATCACACCCCAGCTTGCCAACGTTACTGCAGGTTTTAATCCAACACGAAAAGAATGCAAAGAGGTTCGTAAACCGCCATCAAGCAAAATGCACGCCAATGCCGCCTGACCTACAAAATTTGCCAAATTATATTCTGCAAAGCGAATACCCAAAACCCCTTCTTCACCTGCAAGCATACCAACACCCAAAAAGAACAATAGCAATGGCACGCCAAGTCTGGCTGAAAGCGTGGAAGTCATGATGCTAATAAAAAGCAACACAGACGCCACAAGGTATAATATGTTTAAGGTATCCATTAGGCGATTTAATCTCCAGCTCTAGCGATTCAATAATAAAAATACAACAGTAAATATAAACAAAAATTTATAAAATTTCTTAGAATAATCTTATACTTGCAACATAAAAATACAAAACGACCAATCATAGCACAAACTAAGCATTTTTACCATATACTAAAGGCATAAAACCTAAGATGGCAGGCGGCAATGTTTATATTTTTAGTACCAAAAAATAAAAAGCGATTAAATATGCTATAAGAACTTGCAACAAATAAAATTACAAGGCATAATGTATCGTTTAGATTAACCTAATTTTGTGCGTTTTTGTGCTTAATTTAACAATTAACGTAAGCTCGTTTATTTATTAAAGGCAAATACTATGATGCGTAGTCATTATTGCGGTCTAGTCACCGAAGAATTGATTGATCAAACCATTACTGTAGCAGGCTGGGTTCACCGTCGTCGTGATCATGGTGGCGTTATCTTTTTAGATATGCGTGATCGTGAAGGTTTACTTCAAGTCGTGATTGACCCTGATACTCCAGAAGCATTTGCTACTGCTGATGCGGCACGTTCAGAATATTTGCTCAAAATCACAGGGCGAGTTCGTCGTCGTTACGAAGGCACTGAAAACGCCAACATGAAAAGTGGTCAAGTAGAATTGCTTGGTAAAGAAATTGAAGTGCTTGCTAAGGCTGACACACCGCCATTTCCACTAAACGATGATAACATCACTGTCTCTGAAGAGCTTCGCCTAAAATACCGCTTTCTTGACATGCGTCGCCCAGAGATGCAAGAACGCATGGTTTTTCGTGCAAAAGCGACATCAACAATCCGCCGCTATCTTGACGACCATGGATTTTTAGATGTTGAGACGCCTATCTTGACACGTGCCACACCAGAAGGTGCGCGAGATTACTTAGTGCCATCTCGTACTCGTCAAGGTTCTTTTTTCGCCCTGCCACAGTCGCCACAGCTATTTAAACAGCTTTTGATGGTTTCTGGCTTTGATCGTTATTATCAAATCGCCAAATGCTTCCGTGATGAAGACTTGCGTGCTGACCGTCAGCCAGAATTTACCCAAGTAGATATTGAGACTTCATTTTTAGATGATGAAGAAATTATGAATATCGCTGAAGGTCTAACCAAAAACCTATTTAAGACCATGCTAGATGTGGAGTTTGACGACTTTCCACGTATGACTTATGCCGATGCAATGCGTGACTACGCTTCTGACAAGCCTGATTTACGTATCCCACTAAAACTTATCGATGTGGCAGACATTATGCAAAACGTCGAATTTAAGGTATTTGCCGCACCCGCCCAAGATCCTAAAGGTCGCGTGGTCGCTCTACGCATTCCAAATGGTGCGGAGCTAAGCCGTAAACAAATCGATGAGTATACAAAATTTGTAGGAATTTATGGTGCTAAAGGTCTTGCTTATATTAAAGTAAATGACGTTAGCAATATCAATAACGGCGTTGATAAAGAGTCTGGTCTGCAGTCGCCTATCATTAAAAATATGACCGATGATGTGCTTGTTGAGCTTATATCACGCACTCAAGCCCAAAATGGCGATCTTATCTTCTTTGGTGCTGATAAAGCAAAAATCGTTAACGACGCCATGGGGGCACTTCGTGTCAAAATAGGCATGGATTTAAATCTGCTAACTTGTGAGTGGGCACCTTTGTGGGTAGTTGATTTCCCGATGTTTGAAGAAACTGATGATGGCAAATGGACGTCTGTTCACCACCCATTCACCAAGCCAAAAGGCTCTGTTGAAGACGTGAAAAACCACCCAGAAACTGCACTGTCAGTCGCTTATGACATGGTGCTAAATGGTACTGAAATTGGCGGCGGCTCACTGCGTATTAACACTGTTGAGATGCAAGAAGCGGTATTTGATGCACTAGGCATTGATAAAGCAGAAGCTGAACTTAAGTTTAAGTTCTTATTAGAAGCATTACGCTATGGTGCACCACCACACGGCGGACTTGCCTTTGGTTTAGATCGCTTAATCATGCTCATGGTTGGAGCAAGCTCAATCCGTGATGTTATCGCCTTCCCAAAAACCAAGACGGCTGACTGCCCGCTAACTGAAGCACCTGCTGGAGTGGATAATAAACAACTTCGTGAGCTTGGCATTCGTGTGCGTGAAAAAGAGCAAAAAACGGAATAACTAAATGGGGAGCAATCCTTATCAGCTACTACGCTATGTGCCAATGTGGATGCTTTATCTTTTGGCACATTTTGCAAGTTTCGTTCTTAATTTGAACACCAATCATAAGGTGATGAATATCATTCGCACCAATCTGCTATTGGCATACCCAAAGATGAGCGAAACAGAGCGTGAAGTTTTTGTTAAAAAATCACTAAAACAACAGGCGGTCAATATGATCGCCTCGATTAAAAGCTGGGCGATGCCACCTCAGTGGAGCATCGACCAAATCCATACCGTTCACCGTCAGCAGGTTTTGCTTGATGCATTAGATAATCCAAATGGTATGCTTGCAATTGTGCCTCATTTAGGTGCTTGGGAAATCATGAATGCGTGGCTAAATCAGTTTGGCTCTCCCACCATCATGTATAAGCCTGTCAAAGGCGAACTGATTAATGAGTTCGTACTTCAAGGTCGTCAACGTCTAAATGCTACCTTAGTTCCTACGGATGCAACTGGCGTTAAAGCAATCTTTAAAACCCTAAAAAGTGGCGGTTTTAGCATTATCTTGCCAGATCATGTGCCTGACCCTTCAGGTGGTGTGGTCGTGCCGTTTTTTGGCGTTCCCACCATGACTAGCACGCTTGCCCCAAAGCTTGCCCAAAAGACACAATGTGCCTTGGTCGGCTTAACTTGCATACAGCGTGAAGATGGTCAAGGCTTTGACATATATTGTGATAGGCTTGATGATCCAAACCTTTATCACAAAGACATTCACACCGCTACACTTGCCTTTAATCAGGCGATTGAAACCATGATTGAGCGTTTTCCTTTGCACTACACATGGAACTATAAACGCTTTAAGCACACACCAATTGGCGATGATGTATACGCCTTAGATACCGATACACTTGCAAAAGCTCGCAAGCAGACACTTAAGGAAGTTTAACCATGTCAGCATCTTTAGACGAAAATCGCTATATCATCTGCATGAAATGGGGCAAAAAGTATGGTGCTGAATATGTCAACCGTCTGCATAACATGGTCAAACGCCATCTTACGCTTGACTTTCAGATGGTATGCTTAACTGACGATGATACAGGGATTGACCCACAAATCAAGTGCTACCCTATCCCAGAGTTAAATTTACCTGCAAACTTGCCAGAACGTGGCTGGAAAAAGCTTACCACCTTTACGCCAAACCTATATGATTTAAAAGGCACAGCGTTATTTTTAGATATTGATATCGTTATTGTTGATAATATTGACTGCTTTTTTACGCACCAAGCAGAGCATGAAGACAGCGTGATGATTATTCGAGATTGGAAAAAGCCGTGGCGTTTGGTTGGCAACTCATCTGTCTATCGCTTTAAGGTAGGGCAAAACACCTATCCTGATTTATTGTCTTATTTTGAACAAAATTTTGAGAAAATTCGCCAAGAAGTGCGGCATGAGCAGGCTTTTTTATCCAATTACCTTCGCAAACACCATCACTTAGAATATTGGGACGCTTCATGGTGCGTAAGCTTTAAATACCACTGCTTGCATAATATTCCCTTAGCATATTTTATTCCCCCTAAAAAACCAGCCAATGCAAAAATTATCATTTTTCATGGTGAAATCAATCCGCCAGACGCCATCCAAGGCGGTGGTGGTAAATGGTATCGTCATGTACTGCCTAGTGATTGGATTAAACAAGCGTGGCAATAATAAAAAAAACCCTAAATTAGATTTAGGGTTTTTTATTAGCGTTTAAACATGTCGCCTTGCCGATTTTTCTTAACATACTCAATCATGCAATCACGCAAAAGCTGGCTTGCTGTACGATTGTTTTCTTTTGCCGCTTGTTTAAATTGCTCTGCAAGATTCTTATTTACCCGCATATTAAACGTTGTCTGCTCATCATGTGCTGCCATCTTATCACCCTATTACTCAAGCATTAAACCCAAAATTAAGGCTGACAATTATACCAATAAGCTTAGATTTTTCAAGCAGTTTTACTTACAATTACTAAAACAAACACTAAATTAATCTAAAAATTAAGTGTTTGTTTTATGCGTATAAACTTCCCGCTTTTATCTTACACATGCACAAAGCTTACTTGGCATGAGTAATACATTCACGAGCATAAGGAACCGCTTGTAAGCGATTTTCACTAATCTCTTCGCCACATTCGTCACAAATACCATAGTCGCCTTGTTCCATACGTCTTAAGGCTGAGTTGACCAGAGCCAAACCTTGCTCTGCCTCCACAAGAAGCTTTTTACGCATATCGTTTTCTGTGAATTTTACCGCCTGATCGTCCCAGTGCTGATTCATCTCATCTTGTGGATGTTGCAGGTGATCAGAAAGTTTATTAATGCGTTGCTCATACTCTGCCTTTAGCGTTAGCAGTTGGTCTTTATGGTGCTGTATATTCATGGTAAATCCTTATTGATAAAAATTACCTTTATCATAGCAAAATTAACAGATTTAACTATAGTATTTTTGTAACATTTAAAATATTCAAAGATAAAAATATGATACAAAAAAAATTACCTGATGTCATCGTAGCACTGGTGATAAAACCGCTATCTTTGGCTGGTGAAAGCCTAATCACAAGGTATTTATTTTGTGATGCCTAGACACTAAATTAAACATAAGTGGCTATTAACAAAGCTAATGATAAACTAGAAACGATATTTTGATAACAAAAGCCAAAACTTTAAGCCAAAAAACTTAATTAAGCCAATTACAACAACTTAATTAAAACAATAAGTTACGAAAAGTTTAAGATAGTTATCTAAAGCAGTTCCTAAACTTATGCCTAAATCTAGTTATTTCATACTAATATACGATAAAATAGTGGCAATATTTTGGTTTATAATGACGATTTATAAAAATTTTAGTTTATAATACTAATTAGAATAAAAATTTACTTTTATGGCAATGCTTGGATTGTCACTCCAAAAAATCTAAAACCTACTCTAACTAAGGATTGTTTCATGCCACAATACCGCTCAAAAACATCAACGCAAGGTCGCAACATGGCAGGGGCAAGAGCCCTTTGGCGTGCCACAGGTATGACCGATGGCGATTTTGACAAACCGATTATCGCTGTTGCCAATTCGTTTACCCAATTTGTTCCCGGACACGTCCATTTAAAAGACATGGGGCAGCTCGTGGCTCGTGAGATTGAAAAAGCAGGTGGCGTTGCCAAAGAATTTAACACCATTGCTGTTGATGATGGTATTGCCATGGGTCATAGCGGCATGCTGTACAGTTTGCCAAGCCGTGATTTGATTGCCGACAGCGTGGAATATATGGTCAATGCCCATTGTGCGGACGCTTTGGTATGTATCTCCAACTGCGACAAAATTACCCCCGGTATGCTTATGGCAAGCTTGCGATTAAACATTCCTACGATTTTTGTATCAGGTGGCCCAATGGAAGCAGGTAAGGTGCTAGCTACCACACTTGGTGATGGACACACTACGCATCAAACCGTGACCAACGAGAAAGGCGACAAGGTGCGTAAGCTTGACTTGGTAGATGCAATGATTGATGCGGCAGACGATTTAATCAGCGATGATGACGTGGCAAAAGTTGAACGCTTGGCATGCCCAACTTGTGGCTCGTGTTCTGGTATGTTTACCGCCAACTCTATGAACTGCTTGACCGAGGCACTCGGCTTATCTTTACCTGCCAATGGCTCACTACTTGCCACACACGCCAAGCGTAAAGAGCTGTTTTTAGAGGCTGGACGCACCATAGTTGCCCTTGCCAAACGCTACTACGAGCAAGACGATGACAGCATATTACCAAGAAACATCGCCACTAAATCCGCCTTTTGCAATGCCATGAGCCTTGATATTGCCATGGGTGGCAGCACGAACACCATTTTACACCTGCTCGCTGCCGCAAGCGAAGCTGGTGTGGATTTTAAAATGGCGGATATTGATCGGTTAAGCCGTGCCGTGCCGTGTCTGTGTAAAGTTGCCCCCGCCACCCAAAAATACCACATGGAAGACGTAAACAGAGCAGGTGGCGTCATGGCGATTTTGGCAGAGCTTGACCGTGCAGGATTGGTGGATACAAATGTGCCAACCGTCCACGCCCCTACGCTGGCAGACGCTTTGGCGAAATGGGATATTATAAACCCTGACAATGAGGAGGCTCGCAGTCGTTACATATCTGCTCCTGCAGGTGTACGAACCACACAGGCGTTTAGCCAAAACAACAAATACCCAAACCTTGACCTAAACCGTGAATCTGGCTGCATCCGCGATATCAAGCACGCTTATTCTAAAGACGGTGGTTTGGCAGTGCTATTTGGCAATATTGCCGAGCGTGGCTGCGTGGTTAAAACTGCAGGTGTGGACGAGAGCATTTTAAAATTTACAGGACGTGCAAGGGTGTTTGAAAGCCAAGATGATGCAGTGGAGGCGATTTTGGCAGATAAGATTATCGCAGGCGACATCGTCATTATCCGCTATGAAGGTCCAAAAGGCGGACCGGGCATGCAAGAAATGCTCTACCCCACATCTTATCTAAAATCCAAGGGGCTTGGCAAAGACTGTGCCTTGTTTACAGATGGTAGATTTAGTGGTGGTACGTCAGGATTATCCATCGGACACGCAAGTCCTGAGGCTGCTGAAGGCGGAGCGATTGGCTTGGTAGAAGAGTTTGATACCATCATCATTGACATTCCAAACCGCAAGATTCACTTGGACGTATCTGATGATGAGCTTGCCAAACGCCGTCAAGCGATGATTGCTCGTGGCAAAAACGCATGGCAACCTGTCGCTCGTGAACGTCACGTCTCACAAGCCTTGCGTGCTTATGCTCTGTTAACCACATCAGCAGATACAGGGGCGGTGCGTGATGTCACTCAGCTGGAGCGATAGATGATTATATACTTTGGGGTGTAGTGGTTACACCCCAAACTTAGTTTAAGGCTAAATGCTTTTATCCCATTTATCTAAGCGGTTACATGGTTGATAGATTTTGGTGACAATTTATCGTCCATTATCTGCCGACATACAAAATAATACCGCCGCCATAAATGACTAATCACTTAAAACAACGGTAGGTTAAATTACCTCATCAACCTAATATGAATCAACATCAAGCACATTGATGAAATCCATTAAAATCTTAATCAAACCGCCATGTATATACCGCATGATTGACAATCACACCATTAAGATTTTCGTTATTAGGGATAATACCGTGAAACTTAAAACCTAATCGCTGTGCAACTTTGCGGCTTGGGGAGTTATGCTCAGCAGCTCGAATTTGTCACACTTTTACGCCATAGATGCGATGAGCGATATCCATTATTGCCTTAACCGCTTTGGTCATAATACCCTAGATAGTCTTTTTAAGCATGAACAATCTTGCACATTTGAATTGCAAAGCGTGGATGTACTAAAGTTAATGATAAGTTATCATCTATAGGATAATAAAACATATTTTTTGCTTCTTTATGTGTGGCAGCGATGAGTTCATCTGTTAAAACACAGCATAATAGTAACTTTTTTTTAACAAATAGCTGTATAAAAATTAACAAACAAAACATAGTTATAGACAAAGCCTTAATCCAAACAAGATAATATTGACTTTTCATTAACCAATCTTATCACAGCCATCACCACTTAACCTATTAAAGCTTATAAGCTTAGGGTGTTTTTGCTTGTGGTAAGTAAAAGTGTTTTTATTTTAAGCAAATAGGCGTCTCTTACGCTGCTTTTTATAAAGTTTTAGTTTATAAAGTTTTAGTTATTCTTAGTATGTCTTTTTTAATTTATTATTTTATTAAAAATTTTATTAATAACAACAATTTAGTGGTATAAAGATTTTTAAATTTAAAATAAGTTTTTTTCGGTCAAATATTTCCAATAGCGTCTTGGCAGATACTGAATGTGTAATTTGGGATTTTTTCGCTCTTTGATTGTTACATGGGTAAAGTATTTTTGCCAAAGATGTTGGTACTTTTTTTCATATTCGCTATGGAAATCATGTGGGCGTACCAAAGCATTTTCATCAACGTCAGTAATCAGTTGTACCTCAGCGTTCGGGTCATCTTTATCATAAAAAATACCATAACCACGCTTGACATCAAAGATTGCCCAACTTTGGTCAGCATAACGGTTCTTAAAATGATTAGACAGCAGTGGTAAGACATTAAAATCTGGCTCAACTCTAGCAAAATACACATCTTGCTCCATATGCTCAAACCGCACAAAAGCTTGCATTCGGTGGCGTTCTCGCCCAACCATCTTAATCAATTTTAAAACAGGCATTACATCAGTGTGCGTATAATCTTGCCACACATTGACATCTGGGCAAGCCAACTGATAACGCACTACCCCAAATAAATGACCATAGACAGTTGGCTGCTCGGATAAGAACGCCCATAATAATTGCCTAAAACCATTGTTACCAAACACGCTTTTAAGTTTATGACTAACCCTTTTGGCTTTATCCACATCACTTTTTACCACAAAAGTTGTTTGCCAAAGATTTGGTAAAAAGTCATGTTCAGCGATGATTGATATAATCTGAGCGTGCTGCCAATGATTCTCATACACAGCAAAAACAGCGGTCAGCCAGCCTTCAAAACTGCCGTCAAAAACCACTATCGGCGGCTCAACAATCGCAACTGAATTTGACATACTTTAAATCTAAAACAACGTTAACTGCCCATGACGCTCATCTTTGAACTTGGTTTGCGTTTGGGCGAGTATATATTGGCGAAAATTATCTTGGGTCAAATGAACCAAGTGTTCATTACGACCCCGTAAGGCGATAAAATATTTGGCACGATTGACCGCCGCCCCCATTTGTTTAAGATGATCAAGCGTGAGCGTGGTAAATTTGCGAGCAGTAACGATTTTTTTGGCGGTGCGAGTGCCAATTCCCGGTATTCTCACAATCATCTTGTACGGAGCGGTTTGGATATTGACAGGAAAATGCTGACGATGGCGAATCGCCCAAGCCAGCTTTGGGTCGCAGTCAAGGTCAAGAAAAGGACTGTCGCTTGGCAGAATTTCTTCAGCCTCAAACCCATAAAATCGCATAAGCCAATCGGCTTGATACAGGCGGTTTTCACGCACCATCGGTACAGGCGTACCAATCGCAGGCAGACGGCTGTCAGTCAGCATCGGCACATAGCCTGAGTAATACACTCGTTTTAAATCGTATTGTTTATAAAAATGACTAGATAGACGGATAATCTGTAAATCTGTTTCTTTGGTAGCACCGACAATAAATTGGGTGCTTTGCCCAGCAGGCGTATATTTTGGGGCGTGCTTATGCTGTTTCCGGCTTTCTTTAAACACCACGATTTGCTCTTGCACCGTTTTCATTGGGGCTTTCATATCATCGTGATTTTTTTCAGGAGCAAGCAGTGCTAGACCTGACTTGGTTGGGATTTCCATATTTACGCTTAAGCGGTCAGCATACAGCCCCGCTTCTTGCATCAGTTCATCAGACGCACCAGGAATGGTCTTTAGGTGGATATAGCCATTAAATTTATGAATGGTGCGTAACTCCTTTGCTACTCTCACCAGTCGCTCCATGGTATAATCAGGCGACTTAAAAATACCTGAGCTTAAAAATAAGCCTTCAATATAATTTCGCCGATAAAACTGCATGGTCAAATCAACCACTTCTTCTACTGTAAAAGCCGCTCGTGGTGTGTCATGGCTTCGCCGTGATGTGCAGTAAGCACAGTCATAGATACAATGATTGGTAAATAAAATCTTAAGTAGTGATACGCAGCGACCATCTTCGGTATAGCTGTGGCAAATACCTGAAACTGATGAGTCGCCCAAGCCTTTGTTGTGGTTTTTGCGGTTGCCGCCGCTTGATGAACAAGATACATCATATTTGGCGGCATCGGCAAGAATGGCAAGTTTATCTTTTAGGCGGTCATAGTTCATGCTCATTATCCAAATTTTTTATTGAACATTTTACAAATAATTAAAAAAAATTCAATAGCTTACCGCTAAAAACAACAAGTGATAAGCCATCATATCCGCTGTGTATTAGCTGATGGTTACGCCTATCGCCAAAGCCACAAACAAAGTATCACAAACCTTTTTAGCTATCGCCCTTTTAGTTATCACGCAATCATCAACAAAACTGCTACAAACTTTGGCAATGCTCAGATAAAAGCAGTACCCATGCTAATCTAAAATGTCATTTTCCCCAAAACTATGAGCTTATAAATATGTGGGGCGGTAAAATTGACGGATAAATGAAAATGAGTTATATTGTCATCTTAGCAACTTACTACTTACTAAAGGAAAAATGTATGAAAAAACTTGCCATCGCCCTACTTTCCATCAGTTTATTTACAAGCTCTGCGGTTGCCAAAACCCCAAGCGATAGCTCACTTATCAAATTAGCACAGCTACAAGACCTAGACAAACAAATAGAAGTTGGTGTTTATGCCGCCTTACATAGTCAGCGCATGGCATTTGAAGAGTTAGTTGAGCAAAATAACACCATCACCGCCGACCAAAAAAGACGTATCGGTGATGTATTTGAAAAATACACTCGACAAACGGCAAGCTCCTTTCTCAACGATACTGAATTTAAAAAACAAAACCTAGATGCCTTTATTGCAGCTGCTAAAGCCAGTTACACTCAAGCTGAAGTAGATGCGTATAATCAATTTCTTTCTACTAAAGAAGGTCAAAGCATCACCAAAAAGTTAGAAAAAGTATCGTCAGAGTATCTTGCCAATCTAAACCATATCTTTGGAGCTCTTATAGCACCATCAAATAATCCAGAAAATGCTAAATTACAAGCCAAAATGCAGCAAGAGATTTTTGCGATTTTAGCAGAATGATGAAATAAAATCAGTCCTAAATAAGGGCTGATTTTTTATGATAGATGTCATGGTAAGGCATCTTGATAAGTTCTTGGTGTCAATAACGACAAGGATATCAGCTGTATGATGAGCATATATATTACGCACATCAAGCGACTTAGTAACACTCTCAACCTAAGCCTTTATAAAACTACGAATGCCACTAACACCCCACGCTCCATAGCGTTGGCAAAGTGCCAAATCGCTTGGGGCTAATCCACCTAATGCCATGACAGGCACATTGCAAAAACGAGCAAGTTTACCAAATTTCTCAAATCCAAGTGCCGCAGCATCAGGGTGGGTGGCAGTGGGCTGAACCGGAGAGACGAAAGCCCCTAAGACGGTTATTTTTTCAGACAGCTGATTTAGTTTCATGACACTATCACCATCATGACAGCTTGCCATAATCGGTGGTAAACCTACCAAATCATCAGCACAGCACGCCATTAGCTCATCTTGGGTTAGGCACACTGCCAAAATATTAGATGATTTAGGCTCTGGCAGGCTTTTATAACTTTGTAAGGGTAAAAACAGTGGCACATCAGCTCTAGCTTGGCTGATGTCATAAATGACTTGTTGCTCGATAGCTTTATCGCATTTTAATCGCAGATATAACGCTGTCTGTGCAGGGAGTGATTGATAAGTAACAATACAATCATCAATCGTGTCAAACGCCGCCAACTCATGGGAAATAGCCACTACCTTAGGGAGCGTCAGCCATGTCAAAATCGGCTGATTAGCGGCTGGCAGACGATGTCGTACTGCCACCAATTCATCAAAATCAAGCCACGTTAAAGGCTGATTTTCTTTACCAAGCCTTTGGTTTTTAAGACTGTCATACTGAGTATCGTTTAGCTCAACCAAAAAAACATGCAACTGTACCGCCCTATCTTCGTAACGATGGCAGATACGTCCCATCTTAACTGCTTGGCGTGCAGCCACATCAAGTCCAAGCTCTTCTTGCAGCTCTCGCACTAAAGCTAACACAGGGCTCTCTGATTTGTTGATTTTACCGCCGACAAACTCAAGCTTACCACCCTGATGCTGATGGGTGTGGCGAGTTGCCAATAAAAATTTATCGCCATAAGTTAGCACAGCAATAGCAACTGATATCGTCTTTAAGTTAATGTGTTGTTGGTTTATCTGGCACAGCATATGCATCCTTTATCATCTTATTTAGTATCTTATTTAACATTAGGCTTATCTATAACTTTATCATGTAAACAGTTATAAATGACAGTGCATTGATGGTTTTTGTTTTACTTAAATTATTTTAAAAATCTTTATTTTTAAGTAAAAACAGCAAAGCTTACAATCTTTTATTAAAGCTTGTAAACGCAGTAGGTGTCATTGACAAACCCCACTTAGGACTGACTTACATTTATCTTATTTTTTAAACCAAAGATAAGGCTTAATGCCTAAAAAAATAATAAAAAAATAAAAATTTAGTTTACTTTTTTAAAATCCTTTGCTATTATGATTATAAATGATAATTATTATTATATATTAATAAGTATCATTTTATTGAGACAACTTGAGCAATCTTTAACAAAGTTTAGCCAATGTGGCTCAGGAAAAAACCTGCAACCCACTTTATAAGGAATATCGCCATGACTATGACCATCGCTCGCTATTTTAGCAATCGTGAAAGCACTCGCCTGCCGACACTGCACTCACAAAACCTATTTGCCATGACCAAGGAAGTCCGCATTGAACATCAAGGAGAAGAGTATCGCTTACGCTTAACTCGTAATAACCGCCTTATTCTCACCAAATAACCCATGCGTTTTGGTCAATGGATAAAAGCACCGACATTGCTCGGTGCTTTTTGATTTTATGCCACTTCTTACTAAAATTTCCAGCGATAAATGACATCTACTGTATTCTCGGTGGCACTCGTAGCCTCAACATAAATACGACGAGTCAGCTGATAACGCATGGATAATACCGAATCAGCATTAAACACACCAACGCCATAGCGAATGTATAAGTCTGGTGAAATATAACCTGTAACATTTACACTTGTATCTTGGGCATTACCTGACGCATCGACGGTTAAGCTCTGAAGTCCTAAAGCCTGACCAATGGAGTTAGTCAGATTACGAGTGCCAGACAGACCAAAGCTTAGCCCTGCTGCCACCAAGTTGTTTGTAACTTGCGAGCGAAAACCTTGTTTTGAGATTTGTGAATCAGCAGCTTCACTGATGCGTCCTGTTACCAAGGCACTCATCGCCTGCTGTTCGCTTAATCCAGCGTCATTATACACAGTGATGGCAGGGTCGCTCGCCATGCCACGCACACGCACACCTACTGTCTTACCCTCAATTTGTTTTTCACCCTCTATTGACAATCTAGGATTTGTAATATCACCACCGTTAAAGCGAATTTGGGCATAATTAAGCTCAAGGTTTTGGCCAATGCCATCAATCTTAGCACGCTCTGACACCTGAATAACGCCCAAGCCATGCAGCCCGCCCTGTCCTTCTTGGGTGATGTGCAATGCCCCTGCTAAAGGCAGTTTTGCACCAAATCCACGAAACACGACATCGTTACCTAAGTCTAAGCCAAGATCTACGTTAATGCTCCATGGCTTGACAGTAGACAGTACTTTATCCACATTGCCTGAGTTTCGGCGGTCAAGCACGGTAACATCTGGCGACTCTACAACGATGTCTTCGCTTGCCTCTGGCGGTCTGATGGTTGCTACTGGTACAGATACCACACCTTTAATATCTACGTATTTTTCAGAAGGTCTAACCACCACCTCAACATCTGGACTAATCTGGGCTGTTAATAATGGCGGTTTTACCACATCTAAATTTTCGCCAGCAATGCGTACTTTAGCCTGTATGTCATCTTGCCAATCTGCCTGACCTGCAACTTGTGCCTGACCTTGACCGCTAAATAAACTCCCCTCAATCGTGGCGTTTTTACCTCGAATCTTAGCATCTAGATTGATTTTTTGGAGATTGACAGGTAGTCCTGCGATGGCAACATTTCCATCTTTTAAAGACGCATTGCCATAAAATAATGGGTTTGATAACGTGCCACCCACACCGCCTGCTGCACTCGCCTCCCCAGATAAGGTTTGCAGTTCAGGGAAAAATGGGCCCAAAACAGCTAAATTTATGTTATTAACAACCAAAGCACCTGTGATAGGCTTAGTTTGTTTAAATGGATCAACCACGACGTCAACATAACCACGCCCCACCGCTCCTGCAATATCCGTTCTAAGCTTAAGCCCTTCGGGGACGCTGTGTGCAATAACAGAGACCCTATCATAAGGCATGTCAGTATAACCGACATCTTCTTGATGCACACCAATACGCCCATGATCTGAATACAGCACAGCATTAATCGTAGGGTTTGTGCCTTTTTGCCAATGTGCCTGCACCTTGCCATTTAATACAGACTGCCAAGTGATGTCTTTGGGCATCGCAAAATCAAGCACAGAAGTATCTAGGTTTTGGATAATTGCGTTAACGTGACCGCCATTTGGTGTGTAGCTTAAAGTGTCTTTAAAGCATAATGAGCCTTGGGTGCTATTTGCGCTAAGCGACTGCCAACAATGAGAAGCAAGCTGAACTTTAGTGTCTTCAATACCAACATCAAATTCGGCTGGCTGATTTTGAATAAATTTTCCTTGCTTGGTGTAAATCTTAGCGTCACTTAACACGCCTGCATAATGCATCGTTTGACGATTAAGACCGCCTGTCACCTTAGCCTGCAAGTCAGCGGTCGCCCCTTGTGCTTTAATCGCAAGCTTATGCTCGCTTTCAATTCCTTCAAAATCTACACGCACTGCTTTTAGGACGCGCCCAAAAGCAACAACGTCCGTTGCCTTTAGTATAAGCTGACTGTTAGAATTACCCAGATTGACAATCTTTCCAAGCACGCTAGCATCTTGGATAATAATACCCGCCACACGCACCCCACTTGCAATCAAGTCAATATAAACCGATGGCAAGGCACGTCCGTCATCTATTAAGATAAGACCGCCATCTACCTTACCACGAGCGTCGGTAATATATTGGCTAAGATCTTGGATACTCACACTGGTAACAAATCTTTGCTTATTACCATTCATTGAAATAAAGTCATTGCCCATACGGACGTTTAGATGGTTGGCATTTAAAGAGCGAACGATACCTTGGGCTTGACGTGCTTTGTCGTCAATCACCCCCCTTAAGCCTAGCAACTGTTCTGTTGATTTTGACTTGGTTGCTTGTTTAAGTTCATTTAAATAGGCTGTCAAATCTTTTGGTAAAACCAAATGGGCATATAGCGAACCTGATGCACTTACTGGCTTTTTATTATAACTGCCTTGAACATTTAGATCTTCAATCGCTACAATCTGAGCGTCATTATCCCATCTTCCATGAGTACGCAGTCCGCCTGTGATGTTACTAGATGAGCTTGGCAAGAACATACCTATATTAAAGTTTTTGGCAGCTGCCATCACATTCCACTGGTAGCCACGGCTAATATCCACCCATCCTGTCGCAGACAGACTGCTGTCACCATGATTAAAATTTAGCTGGCTGATGTTAAATTTGTTATTATCACCTGTCAAATCCAGTCTAAGGTTGCCGTTTTTGATGGTATCATTGGTTATCTGTCCGTTAAACTTTGCAACAACGTTACTTAATGCGTCGTTTTTATAACGCCCAGAGCTGATTAATCGCCCATTTAAAATTGCTGCAAACTCAGGCTTATCGGCAAATCGCTTCGTATCCACCCCGTCTAAATCTGCCACCACATTCCAAGCCACGCCATCTGTCATCTGTACACTGCCAGATGCCAACACAGCACCAAAATCCCCTTTGGCATTAAGCGTATTAATATTAATCTGATCCATATCACCCAAAACATGCAGCTTAACTGCAGCACGATCAACACCTGCTTGGATATTTTGATCCACATCACCTAAAAAAGTAGCGTCAAAATGCTGAATCTTGCCATCATTTAGATGTATGACAGACTTACCCTGACCTGCAATATGAACCTTTTGGGGGGATTTAGTTTTTGATTGATCCGCTAATATGGCGGTTAAGTCGGTAGAATCAATGCTCACATCATGAATAGCTCTACCACGCTCCAATTCTCTCATCACGCCACGGGCCTTGATGTCACCAAAAAGGGTCTTGATTGGCGTTTTATTTGGCACATCAAAATACGCATTTGGGATCAATTTGTTGGTTTTTAGATTCATTTGCCAAGTTAATGGTCGTTTGTTATTAGCAAGACGAATAGTGCCATTGCCATACAAATCTCCCATCACCCCTTGATAATCAAGGCGGCTTAGCTGAATATCATCACCTTTTAGTGTCGTCTTAACCGTATAATCGCCCTTTGGTGCTGTTGATAAAGCGTTGATTTTTGCTTGGGCGTCAATCTGGGTATAGCCATCGCCAGCGATAATGCTTGCCTTGCCGACAGGACTATGAATCACATCAAGACTTGGCACATTGGTACGATGCAAATTTCTCCAACTTGCATCAATATGCCAAGGCTGATTTGGTGCGTGCTGCGACTGCTTTAAGGTCGCTTGCACCACTTCGCCATCTTGTTGCTCTAGGTCAAATTCAAGTTGGGTGGTGTTGGTAGGCTTGTCTAAATTTACATAACGCACACCCAAACTGCCTGTCAATGTCTTAGGCAAATAAGGCTTTAGATTATCATGTTCGGCAGGCACGTCATTACGGATTTGGTAGCCATCACCTCGCAGCACAGCATCTAATTCAAAGCCATCTGACCACTCCATCCTACCATCTGCATTAAGCACGCCGTTTGCTGTGGTCGCCTGTAAGAACGGAATGTCCATACCACCATCACGAACCACGCCACGACCTACATACCGACCATTCGGTATGTCTTTTGCTTTAAGGTCAGAATCGATGCTAAGCTTGATGTTATCAATCACACCGCTTGCCGTGATAACACCATCTTCTAAAAATATCTGCTGATCAGTAGCATAAGGCAGTAAAACCTTATCATAAGAAAGTTTTGCATTAAATGGCGAACCATCTTCTAAGCCACGCACATCAAATACACCGTGAACATCATGTTTATTATATTTACTGGTTACTGTGCCTTTGGTGTGTTTTAAAGAACCTGTTGCTTTAACCTTTAAGACATCAACATACAGATCATCTAAGGCATTAATTTTAACATCAGCTGTGGCATGTAGCGGATAGTCACCCTGAAGGTCAATACCGCCATATACTTGATGCACCGACATGACATCATTATAGGTCAGATTACCGTCCGTCAGCTGCACTTGAGTGCCTGACCAATCTAGCTTTTTAACAGCGATATCATACACATAAATAGGATCGACAGTCGCCTGCTTATAAGTTACCTTATTTGCAGTAACATCTTGTAATAATAAATCAACCGGCAGCTTAATCGTCGCATAATCAAAAGGCTCACCAGTAGGCGGCTTTTTATTATTAATCACAAGCTCATCAATATCTGCCTTAGTCAAATGAACCTGCCGAGCAAGCACCGCCCGCCAGCCAATCTGGATATAGGCTTTGTTTACTTGTAATGTGATGTCTTCGCCTTGGGCAATATCTACATCACTTACCCACACGCCATGGCGTAGATTACCTTTGTTGTATTTTAACTTCGTGCCAGTCTCAGAAGCTATTTTTTCTAATAGAAATTTGGTGCCTGTGTCTGTGCTGACAGCATAAAATATCAGCATTGCCACTAATATTACAAGGGCGGCGATAGCAGCTGATAGATAAATTAAACACAATAGCCAGCGGGGCTTTTTTGCCTTTGGGCTGGGGGGTTTTTCACCTATCGAAGTTGTGGTTTTTGTTGTCATAAGGTATTTTATTGGTATTAAATTATGGCACTCTGCCTAAATGAAAATTAAGTCTAAAATCGTCCAGTAGCGACTGTGCTCTTTAGTATTTAGATACGTTTAAAATGGTGAGCCAATAAAAAAGTGCAACTTAACAGAACGGTCTTTTTCTTTGATACCAGTCGCCACATCTACACGCACTTGACCCACAGGAGAAGCATAACGCACGCCTACGCCTGCACCAATTTTTGTTTCGTTATTAAAGTTCTTGTCATAAGCATTACCCACATCGGCGAACACTCCTAAACGCAGACCTTTCATGATCTCATAATTATACTCGCCACTTAACACCGCCAATGCCTGACCGCCTGTAAGATAGCCCTTATCAGAAATGGGGGAAAGGCTTTCATAATTATAACCACGAATTGACTGATCACCCCCTGCAAAAAAACGCAGCTTATAAGGCACGTCATTAAAATCATCAGCAACGATATAGCCAGCATTTAGGCTACCGCTGACTTGGTGGGCACGGTTCTTGCCGTATGCGTTATCGCCAAAGCTATACATGCCATTAATTCCTGCTCGAACGATTGCCATATCCGTATCAGTCATCAAATGCTTTGATCCCAACTCCAAAGAATACTGCTGGCGATAGCCACGCATGGGATTGGCAATATCGTCCATAGAATTTTTGCTAAACGATACACCTGCCAAAAGTGCCTCTTGGGTGGGTCTGCCATCAGCGAATTTTACTGGCAAATCCTTAATACGCTCGCCTTTTATACCTGTTTGCAGTTCATCTAAGCGATAACGAAGTGAATAATTGCGATTCCATCCATTTTCTTTAATGGTGTTACGGCTAACACTTTGCTCTAAAGTTCTTGTTTTTAAATCAAAGCCTTTTGCACCGTTATTTAACGCCTTTTCTTCATAGCTTAAAGCAGCTCTAAGCTTATCATTAAGCGGATGGCTTAGTGGTCTAGAAGCATATAAGGTTGCATTTTTTTGATGGGGTGAAACCCCAAGCTCCACGCCTGCTTGATAGCCATCTTTATTGATGAGATTATGCTCAAGCTTAGTTACGACACGTGTACCGCTATCAGACCCCCAGCCCAGACCGATTTGAGCATCTCGTGGCTTGTCTGCCATCACAAAAACATACAACGGAACTTTCTTATCTTGCTGTACTTGCTGCGGTGTTTTTTTATTGGCAAGTTTAGGCTGCTGTTTTGAAAAATCAACTTCGCCGTCATCGTCAGGCAGTATGGCTCGTGCCACATTACTTACCGCATCACTGATTTTAGCTAAGATACTTTTAGACTTGCTTTGGGTATTGATTGCAAGCAAGCGATCTTCAGGGGCGTTATACAGTCGATTGGCTTTTTGGGTCACCAGTGCCAACTTATCTTGGATTATCTGAGAAGTGCTAAACTCAACAGGCGTTACATCTGCGGTAATGCCATCGCCTAAATCTATCGTTTGGGTTGTTTGGACGATGCTGTTATCCACCTCAGCAGGCTTTTGATCGTCGTTGCCATCACCTTGCTCAAAGTCAATTCCCTCTGCATCATCACCACCTGGGAATACGGTTTCGGTATTGACAGTGTTAAAGTACCCAGTTGCCAAAAGATCACTGGATAGATTTTGAACCGATTGACGATTATAAGCATCGCCCATTTGAAAATTAACCAACTTTTCTAATAACTTTGCTTTTACGGGTAATTTATCAGGGTCTGTGGTATATTGCCCTGTCTTAGGGTCAATGGTAAAAAACACCACATCATCAAACTGATACTGCTCACCTGTGTCATACACAAGACTCACATCAGCAGCATTATCAGGCAAGATGACATCTGCTGAGCTATCTAGCCAACGCCCATCAAAATAGCCACGCTCATCGCCAATTTCTGCTATCAAAGACTTATTAGATTCGTATTTACCATGATGAAATGTATCGCCTATTTTAAGTACTTCAGACGATACCGCCTCTTGATAAGCACGATCCCCTGCACCTTCGCCACGCACTTCTAAGATCTGATGATCTACGATAACAGGTTCACCAATATCATCAATAATGACGTTAATTTTGCCAAACTCCTGCTTTGTGATACGAAGTTTAACATCATAATACCCAACTGCTCGTGCGGCAGCTTGGGCGGTCTGCATAAGCCTTGGCATTGCAGAGCGAAAATCTGCCGTGCTTTCTGCGGTAATATCCTCAAGAGCTGCCTTAATATTGGCATACGGCTCATCTTTGGCATCACCACGTTTGATTTTAGTCAGGTTATCGATGCTTGTGTTATTAATATCGCCATGACTATGAAATAAGCTAACATCAAGCCTTGGCACGCTACTGACGCCATCATTAAACACACGATCATACAGGCGTTTTAATAGCCCATCAGGTTTAATCTCATCAACATGATGCGTTGCCACTTCGGTCGTATAATCTTGCTCGCGGTGATACTTGGGTATGTACACATCAGGATTAATGCCTGTTTGAGTGATAGGCTTACCATCAGCACCGATACCAAGGGTTTTTTGGGAGTCGGGCTCTGGCAAGTCAATCACTGTATCATCATCAAACCCAATGGGATTAGAATTATCGCCCAATCTAGAAACAATGACATCGTCAAAAATAGTCTCATCAAACACGCCATCATGCAAGGCTTGATTTAGTCGATCTTCAATTTGTTTTGGCGTGTACAGCTGTGCTGGCAGTTCATCAGTCTCTTGGTCGCTAGGTACAAAAGACTGCCCAAAGCTTAACTGACAAAACGGCACCGTTAGCACAGCTGCCATCGCAACCACCAAGCGATTGGGCTTTAGTGCAGTTTTTGGGTGTTTGCGATCAGCAGTTGCCAAAAAATAGGGGCTTATCAAACCTGTCATACTGTCCTTTTACCAAATTTGTGCAGCTTTTGTTAAACTTATGCTAAATTACTGTTAAAACTTTATCAAAACCACAAAACTAAAGATTAAAATACAAATTGGTGCTATTATATCACAATTCTAATTTCTCATAATACCAAAAGCTCTATGGCCAGTCAGTTTTCTTTATTTAAGCACCGCCGCTTTAGTGCTATGTTTTTTACCCAGTTTTTAGGGGCATTTAATGATAATGTATTTAAACAAGCATTAATCTTGGTGCTAACATACACAGCCGCTGCCAAATTAAATGTTGCTGTAAGCTTACTCAATAATCTTGCAGCATTATTATTCATACTACCCTACTTTTTATTTTCCGCAATTGCAGGGCAAGTTGCTGATAAATATGAAAAATCACGCCTAACCCAAGCGATTAAGCTGTTAGAGATTATCATCATGGTGTTAGCGGCTATTGGGTTTGTGTTTGAGTGGTATTGGCTATTATTTATTGCGTTATTTTTAATGGGAACACACTCAGCGTTTTTTGGTCCGATTAAGTATGCCTATCTACCCCAAGTCATGCGAAAAGACGAGCTTGTTGGGGCAAATGGCTTATTTCAGACAGGTACAAGCCTTGCTATCTTAACAGGCATGATGATGGCAGGTATGCTCACTCAGCTTAAAAACCCAACGCTTTGGCTAATTATCAGCACCATCAGCATCGCTATTTTAGGTTTTATCGCCTCCAAATACCTACCTAAAACACCGCCAAATGCCCCAGATATTTGCATAGACTATCACCTTTTACGTCCAACTATCTCGCTTGTTAAGTACTTGTATGGCTTGCCATTGCTATTTTTTATCATCTTAGGTAATAGCTGGTTTTGGTTTTATGGTGCAACCTTTCTTACCCAAACCCCTGAATTTAGTAAGACCATCTTACATGGTAATGAAAGTGTCGTCATTTTACTTTTAACACTTTTTTCTGTTGGCACAGCCATCGGATCGCTGTTATGTAAGACCCTTGCCAAAAACCAAATCAGCCTAAAATTATTACCAATTGGCATTACTGGCTTAAGTATTTTTGCCATAGATTTATACTTTTCACTAAACGCTTTAAACGCCATTCAACCCCAAAATGCTTATTCTATCTATGAAATCTTACACATGGATGGGTTTTTAAGTGTATGCAGAGCATTGTTCTTATTAGGATTTTTTGGCGGTATTTACATTGTTCCGCTTTATTCTTTTATGCAGACATACGCCCCTGCACGCCACCGTTCACGCATTATTGGGGCAAATAACATCTTTAATGCTATCTTTATGGTGGGATCGGCAATTTTTTCTATCATCATTCTTGCTGTCTTAAAGCTTGATCTACCTCAGCTATTCTTAATTACTGGCATCATTAATGCGATATTTGGTCTTTTTTTGTACAAAAAACTTCATCAATATCAGCACACCATGACGCCCAAAACAAATGATGTGATTGATTAGCACTCTAAAGACCATCACATGATTTAAAAAGTGCATGATGCAACGCTTTAAATGGGTTATTTTAAATCAACATAATTTATGATTGTAACTTATATAATTGTAACTTAAACAACTCATTTAAAAGCGTTATCACTTTATCCATCGTAAAATGCGTGATATTTTTACTGTCATCAACATAGATTTGCAAAATTTCACCAAAATAAAACAAATCAAACTGTAAAATCTGTTATTATTAACCACTTGCATTAAAAACTTATTTTTAACCAACCTAGCTAGGTTATCATTGATTTAATGGATAATTTTATGAAAAAAACACTTCTTTTACTTGGCTTAAGTGCAATCATGAGTTCTCAAGGTTTTGCCAAAACATACGAAAGCCCTGCTATGCGTGGTGAGATTACGAGCGTCATCACGAGCAATCACACCAATCTACTCACCACACCGATTAAAAGCCTGCCTACGCCATCAGTTAGCATTAGTCACGTTCAGACCATTGATACGGTGCTTATTCCTGCCAATCGCTCAGGTAAAACTTTGATTGACGTTACGTTGCTTGATGAATTTATTGATGATGTCTCACCTAATGCACGCCATTATCCACCAAACTTTCCAAACGCTACTTCAAAGCATACCGCCGAACAAAACATCAAACATTTATCCGACTGGATAGAGCCTTATGCTAGTGCTTCTGATGCCTCGTTTGATGTCGTGCTGCGTGCGGTCAAGCTAAACAGCATGGCTCGAAACCTAAATATCGGCACAGATTATGCAGTGCGTGCACTAAAACACATTCAAAAAGCCATTAAGATGAAACCACAAGATGCCGAAACCAACTTCATGTTTGGCATGATGTTGGCAGAGACAGGTGCTTTCACCGATGGTAAAAAATACCTAGAAAAAGCCGCTTCACTTGGCTATCTTGAAGCAGAGCAAAGCCTAGCCCAAGCTGACTTATTAAGCGACAATAAACCTGCTGCAGTTCGCCGACTCAAGCAGCTACAAGCTAAGCACCCTCTTAATGAGCAGATTACCAAGCAAGTCAATATCGTGGAAAATGGCGGATATTACATCTGGACAATCCCTGATAACGACCTAAGCATTAAGCCTTACCAATAAATTAAACAAACCTGCCTATCTTGGCAGGTTTTTTATTAATCCAAAAAGACTGATTTTAATTTTATGAAAATACGGTAAAATAAGACCAATTATGTTCCATTGTAAGCTAATAATGGCTTTATCAAGGTTTAATCATGACATCAGTCCGAAATTTTAGGCCAAAATTACTAAGTTTATGTGCCAGTACTGTGCTATTTTGTGGGTGCACCTCTATTCTGCCTCAAAGTAAAATCCAAGCGAACGCCATCAAAGAATCTCGTAGTAGTATTGCCACTTCATCTAACATCAGCCATTTATCACAAGCTGCCCTACTTTCTTCAGGGCTTGATGAAAAAACCTGCATGACTAAGTTTCAAGATTGCATTCAAGCGGTTCAGCAATCTGTTTTTAGTCAAGATATTAGCCAAGATACGCTGGCGATATTAGCTGAACTTCATTATGCCCAAGCTTTATATTTAGCTCAAAAACCAGAATGTCGAACTTTGCTTACTCGTCCGCCCATCGATCCATATTATGCCAACGCTCCTGTAGATGATGCGACGACACAAACCCAACAACAAACAAAGACCATCTGTTCTAATTTTCAGCTAGAAGCCTTATATCATACCGTGCGTTATAGCTATGCTTACTTATTTTATGATGCATTGGCGGGCAAAAACCAACAAAGACATATCATTAAAGACAGTGATATTAAAGCTCAAGATTTATATCACCTTGCGATTAATGCCATCATCAGCCAAATTCACAACCCCAATGGAATTTTCTCTCACTCATTTCACACGAAAAATTCCGTCACAGATCACAAATACCACCAAAAACATTACGATACCTTAATAACAAAAACAGCAAACCAACAAGCTAGTCAGCTAACCATCTACATCGCTGACGACCCTTATTATACTAACAACCTAAAAGACCAAAATGGTAAACTTACCGAGCTTATCTCCACTTATGATAGCCAAAAGCCTAACTTGCAGATTACCAGCACACGCTCTGGAATTGGCGTTTCTTTTGTTAGCTCACTTGAGCACCGTAAAAAGACTGACACTGCAGCATTACTAGAAAGGCTGGGTAAAAATAACGACAACCTTGACCAAAGTATCAATGATCGCATTCACCCTATGGGTCATCTATTACTGACCGCTATTATTAAACCTGTGGGCAATACACTTGATGAAGTGCTACATACGCACCAATTCCAAGCCCATTTGTTTAACCCATATCAGACTAAGAAAATAGACATTTTAGGACAAGATTACTCATTGGTGGCAAATTTCTCATCCGCCTACGCATCTTGGCTGGCAGAGAACAACCTAAGACAGCTTAGTCTTTTAAATATGCTTACCAAGCAAAATCATGCTACCTTACCAGAACTCTATATGCTATCGCCTTACAACCCCAATCAAAAAGTCATCATTATGTTGCATGGTCTAGCTTCTAGCCCTAATACGTGGATAAATCTTACCAACAGCCTACTTGCCGATCCTATCTTAAGAGATAATTATCAAGTATGGCAAATCGCCTACTCAACCAACCTACCCATCTTAGAAAACAGGTATCATATTCATAAGCTAATCATGGCAACATTTGATAAAGTTGATCCATCAGCAAAGCACGCTGCCAACCACCATGACGTCATCATCGGGCATAGTATGGGTGGCGTCATTAGTCGCCTATTGGTATCTGATGACAACCTGCTTGATAAACTCCAAGAAATCACCCAAGACACCGAGCATGATTACATCCAAGGCAAAAAAGATAAGCTGGCAACCAAACTACTGTCTCAAACATATCATGATACACTTGCCAATCGCTTCACCCTAAACACGCTACCACAAGTGAATACCGCTGTTTTTATCTCATCGCCTTTTAAAGGGACAACCTATGCAGATTATTGGTTCACACGTGCCGCCAGACGTATTATTACGCTACCACTTAATCTAACAAAAACAATCACAGGAACGCTAGCTCATATCAGCGATCAAGAAGCGGTTAAAACATCGGTTTTAGGGTCTTTGTACCTAGATAATGGAGCAAGCCAGCTCTCAGATAAATCATCTTTTGTGGCACTGACAAAAAATGTACAAATTAATGACAATGTCACTTATCATACCATCATGGGCGACATCAAAGGTGATAGTCAAAACGGCGGTGATACAGCAGGCAAGCTGATTTCTGATGGTATCGTTCCTTTTACCAGCTCACACCTTGATGGTGCAAAAAGTGAAACGATCGTCATTGGTGGACATGATATTCACGAGAACCCAAAGACCATCTTACAGCTTCGAAAGATTCTTCACGAGCATCTTGTAGCATCTCAAGCTCAATAGGCAAATAATGTGTTTACTTATTAGCTCAATGATTATTCGCTTTATTAGGACGATAAAAAACCCCAAGAAAACTTGGGGTTTTTAAAGTACTTAGATTACTCTTCGTCTTCGTCTATTGATTGAGCATCTTCTGATAGGATAGATACTAAAATCTCGGCAGTGATGTCGTGATGAAGCTGAACAGTCACTTTATACTCACCTACTTGACGGAATGGACCTTCAGGAAGCTTAACTTCTTGACGATCTACTTCTAGACCAGAAGCAGTTAGAGCATCTGCGATGTCACGTGTACCGATAGAACCAAATAGTTTGCCTTCGTCACCAGACTTAGCACGCATGATGACATTCACATCAGTCAAGGCGTCAGCACGTTGTTGTGCTACTTTTAGCTCTTCAGCTTCAACAGCTTCTAGCTCAGCACGACGTGCTTCAAACTTAGCAATGTTTGCTTCGTTTGCAGGCAATGCTTTGCCTTGTGGGATTAGGTAGTTACGACCATAACCAGCTTTAACATCAACCGTTTCACCAAGTTTACCAAGATTAACGACACGCTGTAATAGAATAACTTGCATGATTTTTCTCCGTTAATTACTTGTGGTTGTCGGTATATGGCAATAGTGCCAAATAACGAGCTTGTTTAATAGCAACAGCCAATTGGCGCTGATACTTATTAGAAGTGCCAGTGATACGGCTAGGAACAATTTTGCCATTTTCGCTGATGTATTGTTTTAGCAATTCTACATCTTTGTAATCGATATGGGTGATGCCTTCAGCAGTAAAGCGGCAGAACTTACGACGACGATAAAAACGTGCCATGATAAATCTCCTTAATAATTATTCGCTGTCAGCAGCGGCATTCTCACCGTCTTGGGTGCGAACATCGTTACGACGGTTAGCTTTGCGAGTACGTTTATCTTCTGCTTCTTTCGCTAGTGGCGACTGTTCAGTGATAGCGTCTTCACGGCGGATAATCAGGCTACGAATAATCGCATCGTTGTATTTGAATAACTCTTCTAGCTGTGCTAGCGTTGCATCATTACATTCGATGTTAAGTAGCACATAGTGTGCTTTGTGGATTTTGTTGATTGGGTATGCTAGTTGACGGCGACCCCAGTCTTCTAAACGGTGGTTTGCACCGCCATTTTCTTCTACGATAGAACGGTATTTAGTTACCATATCGGCAACTTGGTTGCTTTGGTCTGGATGAACCAGTAGCACCACTTCATAATGTCTCATAAGGACTCCCTACGGATTAAAACAGCCACCATACATATGGCAGCAAGGAGATTGAAAATCAGCTCTGATGAGTCAAAACTGTTTAACAAAGTGCGTATTATACACCACATTTAAAATATTGCAAGAAATTTATAACTTATCAGAGTCGGCGGTCTCAATGATTTTGCCAGTTCTTGCTTGCAGATCATACTGTTTTTGGGCTTGGATCTTATCACGATCATATGCTCTTTGGGCATGGGTGGTTACCACGCTTTTTAGCATTTGCCAAATTGCCCCCAAAAACAGTAGTACAGCAAACACCGCTAATATAGGCAAGCTAGCAACTAACGCTCCAGCAAAGTCTTTCATAAGTATGTTGTATGCCACCCCGATAATAGCAGGCACGATATCCCCTGAATCTCCAGCAGCTGTACCAGGAGCGAATAGCACAGCAATAATCAGTGCCAAGCTCATACCCTTAATCGGACGTGGTAGCATAGACATGATAAATAGCCACAGCAAAATGACTAACACAGAGCTGACTACATAGACCAAAAATGGCAAATCGCCATAAGGCACATTCTCAACTAGACCACCCCATAAGCTTAGCAAACTTGCCAATGCATCGCTAATTGCCTCAAGTGGGAGATTTTTAACTAGGTTTTGTAACCATTCCATAGACGTTCAACTTGCTAATTATTTTGATCATAATAATCTTGATCACAGTATGAGTGTGAATAAATTTGAAACAGTATTGTAACACAGTTTTTGGTTTTACCAAAACGCCTTTAGTCATACTGCTTATCTTGGAGTGCCTTTGCCTTTGCCATCGCCTGTGCTGCTAAAATATCGGCTGGCGGTGCTTGAATGTAATAGCCTTGTTCAGCAAGCTTAGCTTTTACTTCTGCGATGTCCGCTCTAGCTAGCTTATCTTTTGTGGATAAATCCAAGTGCATGACAAATTGGGATAATCCAAGCTTAGCACGCACATCAGATGGCAACACACCTAGCCAATCACGAATCTCATCGGTGTCATTTGGATAATCTGGTCGTGCAATATAGACGTACCAATCTTCACTTTTTGGAAATTTATAGACATCACAGTGCATGGTTTTTACTCTTATCATCTTGGTAATTTAGAGTATTTTAACAAGTTTTTGGCAAAACCCCAACAATTACCTAAAATTTAGCAATTTTAGCTATTATTCACACGCAAATAAAGCTACAATTTATAAACCACCACAGCGTTAAATACCCATGATTACTAACAAACTTCAAAACCTCAAACTCTGGCTAAAAGACCCTGCTCAAAACCTTTGGGTTCAGCCTGCTCTTGGGGCTATCTTCGCTCTTATTTTTTCGCTATTAGCCAAGCTTGCCAATCGCTTTATGAATTCTGATGGCGTTCCTAAGATTGCTCCAGAAACACTATATAACTTACTAAATATCATCGCATCAAGCATGCTTGCTGTTACCACCTTTTCACTGTCCATCATGGTATCTGCTCTTGCTTCCACTGCTAGCGGGACATCACCCAGAGCTCGGCTACTGCTGGTGGCAGATAGGGATACACGCATCGCCATCACAAGCTTTATCTCAGCATTTATTTATGCCATCATCGCCAAAATTGCCCTTGGCATGCAGTACTATGGCATCGCTGGGCGATTCGTGCTGTTTATCAGTACCATTTGCGTGCTTATCTATTTGATTATCACGCTCATTCGCTGGGTGCAGACACTGTCTCAATTAGGTTCATTTGGCGATACGATTAATAAGATAGAAACTATCGCCAGTCGCTCACTTGCTAGCCATCGTAACAGCCCAAATCTAGGACTACTAACCGCCATTCCTGATGGTGCGATTCATTTTTTTAATGTCACTGCGACAAAATCAGGTTATATCAGCTACATCTCCTTAGAAGACTTGCATAAAATTACCGAAGAATACGGACTGCATTTGCATATTTGTCACCGTGTTGGTGATTTTGTTGAACCAAATGAAACAGTTTTTCAAGTGTTCATTAATCAACCCAAACAACGCCTAGATGATCAATTTAAAACAAGCCTAGCCATCATTCAGCACAAAATCAGTAAGAAAATCAGCCATGAATTCACCTTACGCCCTGCTCGTGGCTATGGTGATGATCCACGTTTTGGGATATTAGTGCTAAGCGAAGTTGGTCAAAAGTCAATGTCAGCAGCCATTAATGATCCTGCCAGCACCGCCTTAACGCTTGATGCGATCACACGCATCTTAATAGACACCAAGCCAAGCGATGAGCAAATTAGCAGTTATAAGAATTTAAGCATCGTACCACTTAATATCAAAGAATTTTTAAACCCTGTATTTATGCCGATTGCCAAAGACGCTCACGGGGACTTAGATGTGAATATTCATCTGCTAAAATGCCTAGATCTTATCGCTCGCCACGCCCCAGAATACGAGCTAAAACTGGCAGCGACAAGACTTGCCCAAAAGATATATGACAGAGCCATGGCTCATCTAAGCTATGACGCTGATAAAGCTGAACTACAGCGACTGTATACCAAGACATTTACCCCTAATAATCTACATGTATCATCTGTTATATGAATGCTTTGATAAAGGTAAACAATATAAAGGCTATATTGATAAAACAGGTAAAGTGGTCGTGCCGATTAAATATGATGTATATGAAAGTGATAAATATTTATTACTTTTCTCAGACGGCATGGCGAGAGTTTGGTTAAATGACAAGAGCTTTTATATCAATAAACAAGGCAAATGCGTCCAATATACAATTAACCAAACCTTAATAAAGCCCATCGTGATTGGTGGGCTTTATTATTAAGCGATGCACATAAAACGCACAAGATAAATACAGACAGCTTTATGAAACTATAATTTACCCAGCACTTTTTATCATACAAGTTAATACTCTCATATCTATATCACTCATTAAAAAGCTCTCAATATTTTAAAGCTTTAATAATCAAGGCGGTTATAGATAGCCACGTTCATAACTTTTTGGGATAAATTGTAGTTGGCTTGCGTTATTTGTAGTTTTATCGTATTGCACATTTAACGCCCAATGTGGGTCTCTTAGCAATGCACGCCCTACCGCCACTAAGTCAGCATCACCATTTGCAATAATAAGCTCGGCAACATCTGCTGTGTCAATCATACCAACTGCTATGGTCGGTAATTTTGTTGCCTGCTTAATAGTGCGTGCAAATGGCACTTGATAGCCTGCACTGATAGGTGGCGTATGATTTTTGTCAAGCTTACCGTCACCGCCACCAGAAACATGCATAATATCTGCCCCCGCCTGCTGATAACGCTCTGCAATCTTTACTCCATAGTCTAAATCATAGCCATCTTTGGCATATTCTTGGGCAGAAATACGAACAATAAGCGGCATATCATCTGGCATGACAGCTTTAGCTGCTTTAATGACTTGCTCACCAAATAAAAACTTATCTTGACCGTATTCATCTGTGCGTTTATTGGTGCGTGGCGCATGAAACTGGTGAATCAAATAGCCATGTGCTCCGTGAATCTCAATCGCATCAAAACCTGCTGCCACCGCTCTTTTTACCGATTCTCCAAAGGCACAAACCAGATCTTTTATCTCGTCAGTTGTCAGCTCTTTTGGGGTTTGGTATGCCCATTCTCCGCTTTCTACATCATTTTCATAGATGATAGCACTAGGGGCGACACAGTCAGCATGCCCCACCGCTTTACGACCTGCATGCCCAATCTGAATGGCGATTTTAGCATCGTGCTTATGTACTAAGTCAACAATCTTTTTAAATTCATCACGTTGATCGTCATTCCACAATCCTAAGCATCGTGGGGAAATGCGTCCATTTGGAGTAACGTTTGTCATCTCCACAATAACTAAACCCACCCCACCTATCGCTCGGGCGGTGTAATGCACCAAATGCCAATCATTTGGCATGCCATCAGTTGCCTGATATTGGCACATAGGTGGCATCACAATGCGGTTTTTAAGAGTCAGGTTTTTCACGCTAAAAGGCGTGGTTAAAAAACGTAATTTTGCCATAATTTTTTACCGTCTGTTCTTTATGTTTTAATGATTGTATCGCAATTTAAGCCATGAATCACAACTTTGCTAAACTAAAAATTTCTTCAAGTGCCTGTCTGTCATATATATCATCCATTTGCCATGCTTTGGCATTATCTAAGGCGTTATCAATAACCGCATCAAGCGTCTCATCATCGATATTTAGCTGTGCTAATGTGGTTGGCGTGCCGATTTTATCAAACCAAGCTTTCAAAGCAATAATGCCGTCTGTAGCATTTTTCTTACCAAAAATCTTGTGGGCAAATCGCTCAAATTGTGGCAAGTTATTCTTCTGATACCACATCATCCATGCAGGCATTACCACCGATAGACCTGCTCCATGTGGCACATCACACACTGCACTCATGGCATGCTCTATCATATGATTAGGAAAGCTTAAACCTTGCACGCCTGCATGCGTCAAGCCGTTCAATGCAAGCGTTGCCGCCCATGCAAAATCACCCCTTGCTACAAGATCGTCTGGGTTATCTAGTAAGATTTCGGTCGTTTCCATAACCGTTTTAATGTTATTTTCCACCAAGCGATTAACGATGTTTGGGCGGTCTTTAGCGGTAAGATACGCCTCGATGCTATGGGCAATAACATCACTTGCTGAATACACAAGATACTCACGGCTTACTGTAGTTTGTAGCTTTGGATTGATGATTGAAACTTTTGGGAACAATGGCTTGCCACCAATAGAGTACTTTTGGAGCGTTTCATCGTTCGTGACCACCCCACCACTGTTCATCTCACTGCCTGTGGCAGCTAAAGTCATAATGTCAAAGATAGGTAAGGCGTCCACCACCTTCTTACCCACAAAAAATTCCCACACATCTTCATCTGCTAAAGCCCCTGCTGCGATTGCTTTGGCACTATCAAGACAAGAACCACCGCCAACTGATAAAACACAATCCACCTTAGCACTTTTGGCAATATTTATACCCTCACGCACTTTTGATAGCACAGGATTGCTCTTAATACCTCCGCATTCCACAAAATCTATATCGTTATCATGCAAAGACTGAACAACTATATCAAAAAGCCCATCGTCTTTAATTCTATTACTACCATAGACAATCAGAGCTTTTTTAACCCTAAATTCGCTCATATAATCGCCAATGTTTGCTTCTTTATTTTCACCAAACTCAATACGAGTAGGATTATAAAAAGTAAATGCGTGCATTATTTTTCTCTCAGAAAATTTAAATGATTATAGCAAAAACTTTTATCTTAAAAAAAATGCTTGCTAATAATGGCAAAAACCATCACAACTTGTGCTTTGGCAGATATAGGGGGTGTCTTACAGCCTGAGTGGGTTATTAGCGAATATATTAAATCTGGGGATTTGGTACAACTTCTGCCTGAATACGACTTTGCAGTAACGCGTAAAACTTAAGTACATTTAATACTCGCCACATTTGTCTTGCTGTGCGAACAATTTTAGATTTCTTTGGTGAAGTGTATGGCGATATCCCATATTGGGCATTATAAGGTAAATTTATTTTACAGCTTAGCACAGGATTATCTGCATTACATTAACGTTAGAATTTTTCTTATCTTTTGATATTTTTGTTAAAAAGGTAAAATTTTACTTGTAAAATCAAGCAATTTTTTTCATAATAGAGATGTTTTTCAGGAGAGTGGTTTTGTTGCTAAAAACCCACCGAAGGCGTATCGTGACGGGCTTAGCCCAAACTCCCCTATAATCGCTCAGGTAAAAGGACTGAAAAACTTAATTTGCCGATTGCAAATTAACCACTCTGGAGAGCTAATTGGTAGCACCGAAGGGAAAAAGTTAGGCACATGGGTTTGGCGACTTTAGCTTAATGAAAATCTCAGGTAACAGGACAGATGGGGTGTTTTTTATTTGCTAATCATTAGCAGTTTTTGCATGATTATTTTGCAACCTTAAGGAAAACACGCCATGACAACACAACGCACCCCATTCTTTGACGCTCATGTCGCCCACAACGCCAAAATCGTGGATTTTGCAGGTTGGGAGCTCCCCATCCATTATGGCAGCCAAATTGATGAACACAATGCCGTGCGTACCGATGCAGGTATGTTTGATGTGTCGCATATGCTTACCACAGACGTAACTGGCGACAACGCTCGTGCCTTTTTTCAAAAACTCATCGCCAACGATGTCGCCAAACTATCTTTTGTCGGTAAAGCCTTATATTCTGCCATGCTCAATGACAATGGCGGTGTGATTGACGACCTTATCGTCTATCGCAAAAATGAAGACGAGACCGCCTATCGTATCGTCTCCAATGGGGCAACTCGTGAAAAAGACTCCGCTCAATTTGCCAAAATCGGTCAAGAATTTGGTATCACTTTAACCCCACGTTATGATTTGGGTATGCTTGCCATTCAAGGACCAAAAGCGATTGAAAAACTACTCACCGTCAAACCGCATTGGGCAGACGTGGTAAATGGTCTAAAACCATTCGTTGGTGCAGATTTGGCACAGGTAGGCGATGATGATTGGTTCGTTGCTCGCACAGGCTACACAGGCGAAGATGGTGTAGAAGTGATTTTGCCTGCGACAAAAGCGGTAGCGTTTTTTAATGAGTTATCAAAAGCTGGCGTAAAACCAGCAGGACTTGGGGCAAGAGACACTCTGCGTATGGAAGCAGGCATGAACTTGTACGGCAACGACATGGACGATGAAACCAGTCCCCTAGAAGCTGGTATGGCGTGGACGGTAGATTTAAAAGACGAAACTCGTGATTTTGTCGGTAAATCTGCCCTAATGGCATTAAAAGCGGACGGTGTCAAAGTCAAACAAGTCGGCTTACTGCTTGGTAAAGGTGGTGTGCTTCGCTCTGGCATGGAAGTGATCACCGACAACGGCAATGGCATCACAACCAGTGGTGTATTCTCCCCAAGCCTAAATCAATCCATCGCCATTGCTCGTGTGCCTGTTGATTTTAAGGGTGAGACTGCCAAAGTCGTCATGCGTGGCAAGGAAGTGGACGTGCGTGTATTAAAACTGCCATTTGTCAGAAATGGTCAAAAGCAGTTTGATTAAGTCTGATTCTAAGCTTTGGTTTAACATACTTTTGGATAGGCCATCAACAAGAATGCTTTGAATAATTTTAACTCACTCATTTTTATTACTCATTAGGAGAAACTGATGAAAACAATGCGTATGCTTGGCTTAATGCTGTGCTGTACTTTGGTATTAAGTGCCTGTGATGCCAAAGATGAATGCTTAGATGGCGGCGGTCATTATAATGAACAAACCAAACAATGCGAAAAATAAACAAACAACCCCCAACAACCCACTCACTAGGAGAGACCCATGAGTAATATCCCAGCCGACCTAAAATATGTCGCAAGCCACGAATGGCTAAAATTAGAAGATGACGGCATCATCACCGTTGGTATCACTGACCACGCCCAAGACTTGCTTGGCGATGTCGTATTTGTTGAATTGCCAGAAGTGGGGCGTACCGTTTCTGCTGATGAAGAGATTGCTGTTGTTGAGAGCGTAAAAGCTGCGTCTGATGTGTACGCTCCCATCTCAGGCGAAATCGTAGAAATCAACGAAGAGCTGGTAGATAGTCCAGAGCTTGCCAACGAAGACCCATACGGTAAGGCTTGGTTCTTTAAAATCAAACCTGAAAATGCGTCTGACTATGACAACTTAATGACGGCAGACGAGTACGAGAGCAGCTTGTAATACCAGCTTCATCTTAGCCCCTCTCTAAACCAGAGAGGGTGCTTATTTATCAATTAAAGATAATCAAGCTTATCAAGATTGCATTTTTAAATTTGTTGGTTCAATGATTGGTCTAATTTATAAAAGCAACCATTCAACCAATAAATTTCTCATACAGTCACACCAAGTTTAAGGATAATGTTATGACCAAAACCACCTTTAATGAGCTTTTTAACCAAAATGCTTTTGTTGAGCGTCATTTGGGGAAGTCTCAGTTTGACCGTGAAGACACATTACTTCAAGCCGTAGGTTTTGATGATTTGAACAGTTTTATCAATGCTGTTGTGCCAAAGCCTGTACGTTTAGATAAAAAACTTGACTTGCCAAACGCCACCACCGAGCATGAAGCCCTTGCCAAACTTCGCAAGATGGCAGATAAAATCACTGTTTCTAAAAGCTATATCGGTCAAGGCTACGCCCCCACTCGCCTACCTGCGGTAATCCAAAGAAATGTACTAGAAAACCCCGGCTGGTACACCGCCTACACCCCTTATCAAGCAGAAATCGCTCAAGGTCGCCTTGAGGCTTTGCTTAACTTCCAGCAAGTATGCGTGGACTTAACAGGTATGGATTTGGCAGGTGCAAGTTTGCTTGATGAAGCGACCGCTGCTGCTGAAGCGATGGCGATGGCAAAGCGTGCCAGCAAATCTAAATCAAACCAATTTTTTGTAGATGAACGCACTTATCCGCAGACACTTGATGTAATTTACACTCGTGCCAAATACTTTGATTTTGAGGTTGTAGTAGGCGACTTTGACACCGCCAAAAATGGTGATTTCTTTGGGGCTTACTTCCAATACGTCGGCAAAGAAGGCGATGTAATCGATCTAACAAACATCATCAAGGCTGTTAAGGATAAAGGTGCATACGCCATTGTAGCAAGCGATATTTTAAGCCTTGTCCTTTTAAAATCACCTAGCCAGATGGGTGCTGACATCGCACTTGGTAGCACCCAGCGTTTTGGTATTCCGATGGGCTTTGGTGGACCGCACGCTGCTTATTTCGCCTTTAAAGACAAAGACAAACGTCTTGCCCCAGGTCGTATCATCGGCGTATCCAAAGATGCCCAAGGCAATACCGCCCTACGCATGGCACTGCAGACTCGTGAACAGCATATCCGCCGTGAAAAAGCCAACTCCAACATCTGCACAAGCCAAGTACTTTTGGCAAATTTAGCAGGAATGTATGCCGTCTATCATGGGGCAACAGGACTAAAACGCATCGCCACTCGTATCCACGCTTTGGCAGTCGCATTTAGTCAAGCAGTAACATCGGCAGGACTAAGTGTACGCCATGATGTGTTTTTTGATACTGTACTTGTAGAATGTGGCGATAAAGCCGATAATATCTATAAAACAGCAAAAAAAGCAGGCTACACGTTACACAAAGCAAGCAATACCGCTTTATCCATCGCCTTTAACGAGCTGACAGAAAAAGACGATTTTGCTAACTTATGTGAGTTTTTCGGAGCAACAGGCGATCTTAACGATGTAACATTTGCCCTAACTGACAGCCTGCTACGTAAAGATGACATTTTAACGCACCCTGTCTTTAACAGTCATCACACCGAACACCAAATGCTTCGCTACCTTAAGTCTTTAGAAGATAAGGATCTAGCGATGAACCGTAGCATGATTTCGCTTGGCTCTTGTACCATGAAGCTTAACGCCACAAGCGAGATGTTGCCCATTACATGGAATGAATTTGCCAACGTACACCCATTTGCTCCAAGTGACGAAGTGGTCGGTTACATTGAAATGATTGATAGCCTACAAACCCAGCTTAAAGCCATCACAGGTTTTGATGAGATTAGCATGCAACCAAACTCTGGTGCGTCTGGTGAATATGCAGGCTTATTGGCAATTCGTCGTTATCATGAAAGCCTAGGGGAGACGAACCGTAACATCTGTCTAATCCCACGCTCTGCACACGGCACAAACCCTGCTACTGCCCAAATGATGGGTATGAAAGTCGTCGTCGTGGCAACCGATGAGCATGGTAACGTGGATTTAGACGACTTAAATGCCAAATGTGAAGAGTATTCAGACAACCTAGGTGCATTTATGATCACCTACCCATCTACCCATGGCGTATTTGAAGAAGGCATTCGTGACATTTGCGACCTAATCCATAAGCATGGCGGTCAAGTGTATATGGACGGTGCTAACATGAATGCTCAAGTTGGTCTAATGCAGCCTGCTGACGTAGGTGCTGACGTACTACACATGAACCTACATAAGACTTTCTGCATTCCACATGGTGGTGGTGGTCCTGGCATGGGGCCGATTGGACTTAAATCACACCTTGCACCGTTTATTGCAAGCCACAGCGTAACCCCTGTATTTAACGCCGCTCAGAATAATTCAGCTGTATCAGCAGCAGCGTATGGCTCAGCAAGCATCTTGCCAATCTCGTGGATGTACATCACCATGATGGGCGGCGATGGCTTAACAGCAGCAACCAAGCGTGCATTACTAAACGCCAACTATGTCGCTAAGTCCTTAGAAAGCGATTATCCTGTTTTATATAAAGGTAAAAATGGCTTTGTGGCACACGAATGTATCATTGACATTCGTCCGCTCAAAGAAGAAACAGGCATCACTGAAACTGACATTGCCAAACGCTTGATGGATTATGGCTTTCACGCACCGACCATGAGCTTTCCTGTAGCAGGTACACTCATGATTGAGCCGACCGAATCAGAAGATATTGCCGAGCTTGACCGCTTTATTTCAGCACTCAAACAAATCAAGCAAGAAGCACTGGATGTGAAAGCTGGTAATCATGGCTATACTTTAGACAATAACCCACTGGTGAACGCTCCGCACACTGCAAGTGTCGTAACAGCCAAATCTTGGGAACGCCCTTATAGCCGTGATTATGCTGCATTCCCATTAGAATACGTCCGCCGTCATAAGTTTTGGCCAAGCGTTGGGCGTGTAGATGATGTCTATGGCGATAAGAATCTTATGTGTTCTTGCCCAAGCATTGATAATTACGAATAAGTCTACTTATTTATGCCAAATACCCTGATTGTATCATCAGGGTATTTTTATTGAGTGAACGACAAAAAAAAGCTTTTGTGGTAGAATTGGCAACCTGCAAATGAACACTGCTTTACTGGAGATTAATTGGTGATGACCAACCCTGCCGATTTAGACCATATTCTTAAACATATTGCTGCACTGAGCGATCTACCAGAAGCACAGTCACTTAAGCGACTCATTGACTATCTTCGCACTCCCAAAGATGATCAAGAAGCTAGCAATGCTAAAATATTAGAATTGATTGAAATTTTGCAAGCCAATCCTGAATATGGTGAAGGCTTGGTGGCATTTATCTTACGCCTTATCAACCAATACAGCCAGATTCCATTGTATGTAGATACTGGTATTGCACTTGATCATGGATTTTTTCAAAGTTTTAATCGACTCATCGCCCACCGTTTTTTACCACTTTTACCCCAAGAAGATTCTGTGGTTGAATTGGCGGCATACTTATTTGATCAAGATAATGATTTACAGTGGCTTAGTACGATTGCAGAAGAGCATTGGGAAGCGTTGGTGGATTTATTAAAGGTAAAATCTGATGATTTACATTTAGTTGCCACCGCCAAAAATAACATTCTAAACGCCATTGTTATTTTATCGTATCGTATCGCTGGCATGGGATTGCATCCTGACCTAATGATCGCCTACCCGCAGATGCTAAATCATTCTGCCGCTTTTGTCGCCCAAAACCAAGAAGCTGTACTGTTTGCAAACGACTACCGTAAGGCACACGACCTAGACTCGCTGACTGATATTGCACCAGAAGATGATATCTACCCTGCACAGCTGTTAGTCATGCTAGAACAATGTAATGACATCGTGGTTAATGTGCGAAAACGCATTTATAAAACTGGTATTTCTATTCGCTTAACCAACCTAATTGTTCGCCTTGAGCAAAGCTTGCATCGCATGGGTGTCTTGATTGCTCTTTTATGTGATAAAAAGCAGCGTGATAACGCCATTGTTGAGCTAACTTCTCAAATTGCCCTGACCGCCAAAACTCGTTACAGCTTTAGTTATCTGATTGAAAGTAATACCAAACTTTTGTCACGAAAGGTGACTGAAAATGCCAGCAAGGTGGGTGAACATTACATCAGCACCGATAAGGCAGGTTACCGTAAAATGTACAAAAAAGCAGCACTCGGCGGCTTTTTCATCGCATTTATGGCAACCTTAAAAATCTTAGGTTACCGACTGGTCTTAGCACCAGTTGGCAGTGCTTTTATGAACAGTATGATTTATGGTCTAGGCTTTGTGGTGATTCATATCGCAGGTGGTACTGTTGCAACCAAACAGCCTGCCATGACAGCTGCTGCCATCGCATCCACACTATCTGAAGGCAATGGCACAAACAACAAGAAAACTCAGCAACTCATCAAGCTTTCTGAGATCATAGTAGATATTTTAAGAACGCAGTTTGTTGCCATCTTAGGCAACATTTCTATTGCCATGCCTATCTCATTAGCCATTGCGTATGCTTGGGTGTATTTTAATGATTCACCTATGATTACTGGGGTACAGGCGGCACATTTATTACACGACTTAGATCCGATTCACTCCCTATCTTTACCACATGCAGCGATTGCAGGCGTGTACTTATTCTTATCAGGTCTCATCTCTGGCTATTATGATAACTTAGCAGCATATAATAAAGTTGGCGAACGTGTAAAACGTCACCCTTTGCTTGCTAAGATTATGTCTAAATCGTGGCAAGACAAACTTGGCAACTTTGTGGAAGCCAACCTTGGTGCGATTATGGGAAACTTCATTTTTGGCTGTTTTTTAGGCTCAACTGCAACCATCGGCTATATGCTAGGCTTGCCAATTGACATTCGCCACATTGCTTTTTCAGCTGCCAACTTTGTACATGGACTGTTTTATCTACCTGCCGCAGATTTGACATGGCAGCTGATTTTGATCTCATTTGTGGGCGTTTTACTCATCGGTATGGTAAACTTAATGGTAAGCTTTTCGCTTGCATTATTTGTTGCCTTACGCTCAAAAGAAGTACGCTTCTTTGAGTGGCAGCGACTAAATCGGCTTGTCTTTGAGCATTTTTTGGTACGCCCATTAGACTTTTTTCTGCCACGCAATGAATCGGTGAAATACACTCGCATTGACAGCGAAGGTAGAATCATTTATGAAGAGATTATTGATGAAAAAGAGCCCCAAGGACGTGTCCTGCCCGATAGTTATGTTGTACGTAGACTTGGGCGTCTATCTAAGAAAAAACCCCAAGAAAACGAATCACCTGAGGTTGTTGATACAGCAGAAAATGTAGTAAACGACGCCACTCCACCAGCTCAACATGATGATTTTTCAGGTGCGGACAATCCGCTGCCAAAACCTGAGAGACCACCAAATCTGCCTAAATAACCTAATTAAAAGTAAATAAAATACCCAGCCTATCAAACTGGGTATTTTTATGAAAACCAATAAGCTAGTCTGTTACTTGTAGTACTACCCTAGGATTGATGAATTTTTGTCCATTTAGCAGCTTATCGTACATCTTAGGATCATGCCATTCGGCTTTAACTTGGTCGCTAAACCTAAAGTCTTCTAAGTTTAATACACCCATCTGCTTATTATTCACATCATCAATAAAGCACTGAGCATAGCCAGTATCTGTCTCATGCACGATAACTGAATAGACGCTGACGTCGCTTTCTCCATTTTGCATTATGGTTTGTTTTAAAATCTGACTTGCCCAAAAGAAAATCACACGGCTAAACTGCTCAGCAGATGGTGAAACAGGCAGGCTAATCCATCGATCACTAAAGCGTTTACACGCATCAATATAATCAACGTCATCCTTATCCCAAAACGTGATGGCATGATCAAAGCTGTCAATAATGTCTTTGATTGATGACTTTAACAGACCAAAATCATAAACCATCTGCCCATGATCCAAGCGATGAGCTTCTAAAATCAATTCAACTTTATAGCTATGCCCATGAATAGAAAATTTACAGCGGTCTGAGCTGCAATTACGCACAATATGTGCATTTTCAAATTTAAAAAGTTTACGAATTTGCATAAATAATATGATATAAATAAGGCGTGGCGACAATCTATCACGCAAGTTATTAAAGGCAAGGTGTATTGATATACTTGTGTTTTGGGATAAAAATAATAAATATCAATACACCCTAATTTTTTTTATAAGTTTATCACAACACAAAGATTATGGGGTGATTTTATGGCAAATAATTTTTGCATGATTAAGAAAATTAGCTAAATTTTATAATGCTTAAAATAGCACTAAAAGTTGTCGCATTTTAATGAAATATAATATAAATTCTGATAGAATGACTTTTCATATTATCTGGTTTATGCCAATCATCGGCAATACAAAATAATGGCTATTTAAATAAAATATCAACACAATCAACGAGATAAATTAATGATTCTAATCATTGACAATTTTTGTAGCTTTACTTATAACATCGTGCAGTACTTTAGTGAGCTGCAACAAAATGTCATTGTCAAACAAAACGATCAAATCAGCCTTGATGACATCAAACAACTAAAACCTGATGCCATCGTGCTTGGTCCAGGTCCTTGTACACCGAACGAAGCAGGCATCAGCTTACCCATCTTAAAGCATATCAGCACGACAATCCCCACGCTTGGGGTGTGTCTTGGACATCAGGCGATTGGGCAGGCTTTTGGGGGTCGTGTGGTGCAAGCCGATGAAATCATGCACGGCAGACTATCTAGTATTTACCATGATGGCTTGGGGGTATTTACTGACTTGCCAGCACCCTTTGATGCCACACGCTACCACTCTTTAGTCATTGATAAGGCAAGCCTACCACAGTGCCTAAGCGTTACTGCTTGGACTGCGAACCAAGATGGCTCAATCAAAGAAATTATGGGCGTTCGCCATCAATTTTTACCAATACAAGGGGTACAGTTTCACCCAGAATCCATTCTTAGTGAGCATGGCTATCAGATTTTTAATAACTTTTTGCACCAGCATGGACTTGCCAAGCTTGACAATCAACACTTACCCAAAGTAGCATGACAGACAACACTCATTATTTCAAGGCTTATCATGAATACCGCCCACGACATCTTAAACTTATCTGACGATGAGATTAGTCAAATTCTCACCACCGCTTTAGATAAACTACTAAATAACATTGATTTAGACAGCACACTCATGCGTCAAGTCATGCTTATCATCATGCAAGGACGCTGCCCTGATGCCTTAATGGGAGCGATTCTTGTCGCCTTACGCATTAAAGGCGAGACCATTGACGAGATTACCGCATGTGCATCTGTCATGATTGAGCTTGCTGATAAAATCACCCTGCCATCGCTTGATTATGTCGTTGATATCGTGGGGACCGGTGGAGATGGGGCAAACCTATTTAACATTTCAACAGCTTGTGCCTTCGTGGCAGCAGCAGCTGGGGTTACTATCGCTAAGCATGGCAATCGTGGCGTATCTACACGTTCAGGCTCATCGGATTTGCTTGAACAAGCAGGCATCGCACTAAACTTAGATAAGTCGCAGACCTTAGAATGCATTACCAAGCAAGGCATTGGATTTTTATTTGCTCCAAATTACCACGCCGCTATGAAACACGCCATTGGTGTGCGTCGCCAACTAAAAGCACGTACCATCTTTAATATTTTAGGACCGCTGACCAATCCTGCAGGTGTTAAAAATGCCGTCATCGGCACATTTAGCGAAGAATTATGCGAACCACTGGCTCACGTTTTTAGAAATCTTGGGGCAAATCATGTCATCGTAGCAAGCTCACATGATGGGCTTGATGAGTTTAGCTTAGCGGAAGCGACATACGTTGCAGAGTTAAAAAACGGCAAGATAAGCACTTATAATGTAAGCCCAGAAGACTTTGGTATCAACTCCCAAACTCTAAACGGACTAAAGGTGCATGATTCTTCTGAAAGTCTGACGCTTATCCGTGCTGCTTTAGCTGGCAAAAGCGAGGATCAGACCATCAAAAAAGCCCAAGATATTCTTGCCATCAATGCAGGTGCAGCTATTTATGTGTCAGGTCTAGCAGATAGCCACACCCAAGGTGTACTTACGGCTCGCCGTGTGATTGAAAGTGGCAAGGCACTCGTTAAGCTTGACGAATACGCCAAATTCACCCAAAGCCTTTAACTTTATTTAAACAGTGATTATCATGCAAAACACACCTAGCATTTTACAAAAAATCATAGCAACCAAACATCAAGAAATCGCTGCTGCAAAAACCAAAATAAGTCTTGATGCCTTGCAAAAAAAAGTTGCCGACTTAACAGAGCCCCCTAGAGGATTTGCAAACGCCTTACGCCAAAAAGCAAAAGCTGGCAAAATAGGCATTATCAGTGAAGTTAAAAAGGCATCGCCATCAAAAGGGGTGATTTGTCAAAATTTTGACCCAAAATCTGCTGCTATCGGCTATCAAAACGCAGGGGCAGCTTGCATCTCGGTGCTAACTGATCGTGAGTATTTCTTAGGTCATGAAGATTACTTAGCACAAGTAAGGTCGGTTAGTCATTTGCCCATACTGCGTAAAGATTTTATGGTGTCAGAGTATCACATCTATGAATCTCGCTTAATGGGTGCAGACTGTATTTTACTGATTATGGCTTGCCTTGATGATGAGACAGTATCACGCCTTCATGCTACCGCCATAGAACTTAAAATGGATGTCTTGATTGAAATTCACACCAAAGAAGAGCTAGTGCGTGCATTAAAGTTGCCTTATTCTACCCATAATATCTATGGTATCAACAACCGTAATTTGAACACATTTGAAGTGGATTTACAGCACAGCATTCGACTATGTCAGGCGTTATTTGACACGCTTGGCAAGGACGCCTTGATTGTGAGTGAAAGCGGTCTTGATAATGCCAAAGATATTCAGCTAATGCTTGATAATAACATTCATCATTTTCTCATCGGTGAGCAGTTCATGAAAACAAATGATGCAGGCAAGGCATTGGCAGATTTACTCAATGATTTATAGCCGATAATCGGCAATAAAAAGCCGCTCACTAGATTTTAGCGAGCGGCTTTTTATTGGACTAATTTAACTCATCACATATGGCAAAATCGCCTTTAGCCCATTAATGGTAATCTCAACAGCCACCGCAGCTAGCAGCATACCCATCACACGGCTTAAAATATTTAAACCCGTATTCCCCAAAAATCGACTTAAACGACCCGCTGCCATCAAGCCAGAATAGCAAAACAAACTGATAAAAAGACCAGCTGCAATAATCGCCACTGTCTCAAACCAACCGCCAGGTCGGCTTGAATAAATAATAACAGTTGAAATACCGCCAGGTCCAATCATCATTGGTATTGCAAGTGGCACTACCGCTGAAGCAGTTAAGGTTGTTTTAATTTCAATATCTTCTTCATTGGGTTTAACAGGATTGCCATCACCATTCATCATGCTAATGGCAATTAAAAACACCAAGATGCCACCTGCCACTTGGAATGAACCGATAGAAATCCCTAAGAATTTTAATAAAAATTCCCCAAGCAAGGCAAAAAATGCAATCGTTACAAAAATGGTCGTGCAAGCAATCTGTGCTACCTTACGGCGATCGGCAACACTGTAATTTTTGGTAAGATTTAAAAATAACCCTAAAGCACTAAAGGGATTCATCAGCACCAAAAATGCCAGAAAAATTTTAATAAATTCGGTATCCATATCATAAGCTCTTATGTCATATCAAAACAGGTCTATATCGCTCATGCCAAGCATGAACTTGATAAAAAGTTTACTTATTAATCAAGTAACTCGCCTTAGTTTAGCTGCGTTAAATGTGGCAATACATTGGCATATACAAGTACCCAAACTCCGAGTGCAAAGACTGGGGTGGCAGATAACAATGAATCAATGCGATCAAGCACGCCGCCATGACCAGGTAAAATCGTACCAGAATCCTTAATGCCTGCTCGACGCTTTAACATCGACTCAAACAAATCACCCAGTACGCTAGCCATGACGGTCAGCACCGACAATAACAAAAAGGCGACGAAAGCTGTGCCACTAAATCCAAGCCAAATACTCACCCCTACGACCACAACGCCTGCCGTTACCAGTCCGCCAATCAGACCTTCAACACTCTTATTTGGCGATACATTAGGGGCAAGCTTACGTCTGCCAAACTTTCTACCCACAAAATAAGCGCCACTATCAGCACACCACACCAATAAAAAGACATACATCAGCCACCAAGGTGACATGGACCATAAGCTGTACATTGCTGTAATGCTGGCAGTTAAAATAACAATACCCATAAAAAATAAACGGCGTCCATACCATTTTTCTTGGTCAGGATATACAAGCACCCATTTTAGTGCCATCACCCAAATGCCAAATGACAAAAGCCACCATACCACCCAAACATAAGCAATTAAAATACTGATCATGGTTACCACCAATGACAGCAGGATAAATCGTGCTGGGAACTTCATCTTAGGCATAAGCTTCGTCCATTCATGGCTAGCGATAAGTGTACCTAATGCCAATAATGGTAAAAATAATACTGGCAAACGTGTGGTGAACATCGCCACACCGACAATCAGCACCAAGATAATGGCGGTTTTAATTCGTTGCCACATATTTTATCCTTGTGTTTTTTTGGGTTTGTTGCAAAGCGATTTGCTCTTGGGTTTGCCCAAATCGGCGTTCACGCATAGCAAAATCAGTCAGTATTTCATCAAACTCTTCTGGGGTAAATTCTGGCCACAACGTCTGGGTAAAATACAGCTCTGCATATGCAGCTTGCCATAATAAAAAATTAGAAATGCGAAATTCGCCACCTGTACGGATTAGCATATCCACAGGTGGGCAATCTGACAAGCAAACGTATTTGCCAAGCATGTCTGTGTTAATGTCTAAAACATCAATCTCACCACTCACTGCCTTTTTGGCGAGTGTTTGACAGGCGTTCGTCATATCCCATTGACCGCCATAGCTGATGGCGATAACTAAAGTCATAGCACAAAACTGTGCTGTTTGTGCTTCAGCATCCGACATTAATTGGATTAAATCATCGCTTAAGCGGCTGCGATCCCCAATAAATCTTAAGCGAATTTGATATTTATGCATGCGTGGCATTTGTTCATTAATGGTGTTTTTAAGTAGTGCCATTAATAAATCTACTTCACCCTTTGGTCTTGCCCAATTCTCCGATGAAAATGCAAAAACCGTCAGCACCTTTATCCCTTTTGCCAAGCAATGCTCTACGATAGGGTCTAGTGCGTCTTTACCCGCCTTATGCCCCATGCCAGTAGCTAGGTTTTGAGCCTTGCCATAGCGATTATTGCCATCCATAATAATTGCAACGTGTTCAGGCACAACAACAGAGTGGTTAATATTTGACATAAGTTATGGGCTTTTTTAAATTGATTAAATTAATAATAGGCGGGATAATTGTATAAACTGATATAAAGAACAAAAACCGCTTTGGTATCCCCATCACGGTTTTTAGTTAGGCTTGATGATTTACACTTCCATCAGTTCGCTTTCTTTTTTCTCAAGGCGTGCATCAATCACACCGATGAATTTATCTGTCATCTTTTGAATGACATCAGCTGCACGACGTTCGTCGTCTTCTGAGATTTCTTTATCCTTAACCAAGGCTTTTACATCATTCATCATATCACGGCGAATGTTACGCACAGATATACGAGCTTGTTCAGCGTCTGAGCGTGCCAGTTTTTGCATATCACGGCGAGTCTCTTCGGTTAATGCTGGCATTGGTACACGAATTACGTCAGCGGTCATTGGGTTTAGCCCCAAGTCAGCTTCACGAATTGCTTTATCAACCGCTTGCACCATTGAACGCTCAAAAGGCTGGACAAGTAGCGTACGGCTGTCTTCAACGTTCACGCTTGCCACCTGATTTAATGGCGTGTCCGCACCGTAATAATTGACCATCACACTAGATAAGATACCAGGGTGGGCTCGCCCTGTACGCAGTTTAGCAAAGGCATTTTCTAATGCTTCTACTGATTTGTTCATACGGCTTTCGCCATCATCATGGATTGCATTTAACATATAAATTCCTTAATAGTTATAGATTGTAAACTTATGGTGAAATTTGAACTGCATTTGGTCTAATGATAGACACGAGTACCTTCTTTTTCGCCCATCACAACGTTAAGCAAGGCGTTTGGCTTATTCATATCAAACACTTGTAACGGCACATTATGCTCACGACATAGAGCGATTGCGGTAAGATCCATTACGCCAAGCTTACGTTCTAGCACTTCATCAAAGCTTAAGCTGTCGTATTTTACGGCATCTTCATGGGTATTTGGGTCTTTATCATATACCCCATCAACCTTAGTCGCCTTTAAAATCAAACCTGCTTCAATCTCAATACCACGCAAGCAGGCCGCTGTATCGGTAGTAAAAAACGGATTTCCCGTCCCCGCTACAAAGATACAAACCTCGCCATTATTTAAATGACGAATCGCTTCACGACTAGAATAAGACTCACCCACTGTAGATATTGAAAGTGCAGACATTAGACGAGTTTTAATGTTGCGGCGAACCAACGCGTCACGCATAGCAAGACCATTCATTACAGTTGCAAGCATACCCATCTGATCGCCCGTTACACGTCCAACCAAGCCTTCTTTTTGTAGAGTGCTACCACGGTACAAGTTACCGCCGCCGACCACGATACCCACCTGAACGCCTAACCCACATAAATGAGCAATTGACAGACTCATCTTATCTAAGATAGAGGCATCAATCCCCATATCCTTACCGCCTGCCAACGCTTCACCTGACAATTTTAATAAAATACGAGAAAACTTAGGATTTTTATCAGACACGGCTTCACCTTTTTTTTGATTATAAATTAAAACAAATTGCGATAATTTTAGCACATTTTAGTAAGTCGTGCTAAATTTTTCCCAAATTCAAAAAGATTACACCTTTTAGCACCGCTTAAGACAGCACGCCTTGTGCTTACTTTTTCTTAGCAAGCATCGCTTTAATATTCGCTAAATAATGATCAGCAGCTTGCTCTTTGGTAAGCTTAGAAGCTCCTTTTTTGGCAGGATAGTCAATGTGCTCTAGCGGCAACTCATCTAAGAATCGAGAAGGTGTCGTATGACGCATATCACGCCCCACACGTCGCTGCTTGGCAAGCAATAAAGTCAGCTCAAGCTTTGCTCTGGTGATACCCACATACATTAATCGCCGTTCTTCTTCTACAGTATCGCTTAAGATGGAATTGCGGTGCGGTAAAATCTCCTCTTCTACCCCCATAATATACACATAATCAAACTCCAAACCCTTAGCAGCGTGCAGCGTCATAAGATTTACTTTGTTGATATTTTCTTCTTCTTGTTGCTGCTCTAACATATCAAGCAGCATCATCTTACGGATAACAGACTCAATGGTTTTCTCATCATCATCTTCAGCACGATCGATTAGCGACGACATAGAAGCATAAAGTAGCTCGATATTCTCAAGGCGTACTTTTTCTTGCTGTGGCGTCTTACTGTCGTCTTTAATGTAGTCAATATAGCCTGTTTCTTCAATCATCTGCCTAACAAGCCCCATTGGATCTGAATTATCATAAAGCTCTTTGGTGTATCTCTCTATAAACTTGGCAAAATCAAGCAATGTGTGGCTTGCCTTATTACCCACCGCTGCCTTTAAGCCTGCGTGTTGACAAGCAGATAATAGCGAAATCTCGTATTCTTGGGCAAGCAATCCAAGCTTTTCAAGCGTTACTGAACCCATGCCACGCTTTGGTGTATTAATAATGCGTAAAAATGCCGCATCATCATCAGGGTTTAAGATGATTCTTAAATAGCTCATCACATCTTTAATTTCAGAACGAGCAAAAAAAGAAGTTCCGCCAGACAGCTTATAAGGTACGCCCAGCTGTCTTAGCTCTGCCTCTAATAATCGTGCCTGAAAATTACTACGGTACAATACTGCATACTGCTCCCATTTACCATCGTGCGTTACTCGGTGAGCTACGATTTCTTTGGCAACACGCTCTGCTTCATCTATTTCGTTTAGACAAGTCAACACTCGGATGTGTTTGCCTTCACCCTTATCTGACCACAATACCTTATCAAAAAGGTGTTCATTATTGGCAATCACTGAATTAGCGGCAGTTAAAATCTTGCCAGTAGATCGGTAATTTTGTTCAAGTTTAACCACCTGTAAAGTGGGAAAATCTTGCTTTAGCAGTGCCATATTTTCAGGCTTCGCACCACGCCAAGCATAAATAGACTGATCATCATCGCCCACCACCGTAAACCTTGACTGAGTACCAACCAATAGCTTTATTAATTCATACTGTGCGGTGTTGGTGTCTTGATATTCATCCACAAGCAGATAACGAATGCGAGTCTGCCATTTATCACGCACTTGCTCATTTTGCTTTAGGATTTTTACTGGCAATACAATCAAATCATCAAAATCCACAGCGTTATAGGCTCGTAGATTGCGTTCATATAACCCATAAAGATGAGCAAACATCATATCTTCTGGATCGCTTAAGGTGTCAGCAGCTTTTTCTGGTGGGATAAGATCATTTTTCCAATCAGAAATCATCTTAATTGCCTTGCCTACAAGCTCTCTACTGTCTGCACCACTTAGGTTATCTCGCTGCATAAGATCCATAAGCAGTCTTTTACTGTCTTCGCCATCCATGATACTAAAGTTACTTTTAAGTGGTGTATGCACCAACTCAAAGCGTAAAAACTGCAAACCAAACTGGTGAAATGTAGAAACAGTAAGCCCTCGGCTACGTTCAGCGGGTAGTAGCTTTTGAACACGAGCTTTCATCTCACGAGCAGCCTTATTGGTAAAGGTCATCGCTGTGATACGGTCGGCAGGAATATTGCAGTTGGTGATTAAATGAGCGATTTTTTGGGTGATAACGCTTGTTTTACCAGAGCCTGCCCCCGCCAAGACAAGGAGTGGACCTAAAACGTATTTTAATGCTTCTTGCTGACGAGAATTTAATTGACTCATAGATAATCACTTAGTTTATTTATAAATATTTACTGGGTGGGTAGTGGGTATTTATTTTATCATAAAAGCCATCTTATGCTAAAATATCGTAAAGCTTATCATTGGGCATATTTTATGACATCACACCCCAAGCACGCTATGCACTTATCTGACGTAGCACCCAATTTACTGCAATATCTGACTGCTGATGGCTCATTAACCGCCCTACTTGAAAGACAATCAAGAAAGCCTTTATGCGTACAAGTCATCAGTCAAATCATCAGACCGTTAACCTTTGATGAAAAAAAACTACTAAATCTACCTGTGCACAGACCTAGCCTTGGTAAAGTGCGTAAAGTACTGCTATCAGCCAGTGGTGACATACCCAAAGTAAATGCCACAAGTATCTTTCCACTGACAAGCCTAACAGGTAGTGCCAAGCGACTTAAACACCTAAAGACCACACCTGTCGGCTATGTTCTATTTAAAAAAAATCAGACGCTACCCTTTACTCGCAGCTACTTTTATGACCACCACAATCAATCATGGGGTAGAAATACTGTCTATGATTGGCAAGGTCGCAAGATTTTAATTCAAGAAGTATTTATTCAGCCATGTAGCTAAGCCAACCAAAAGCTACATCAAGCGACTGCTGGCAAGCTTAGTTAGCTCATAAAGACCTTGGCGATAGCGGTTGTCTGGTAGGTTTTTTAGGGCATTTTGGGCAGCATAAGTCTCATCAAATGCCCGCTTTTTACAGTAATCTAACGCCCCTGACGACTGCACCATAGTAATAAGCTTACCTACATTATCCACTTTACCTGTCTGAACAGCGACACGCAACTTGTCATAATCATCATTGCCTTGTTCTTTTAGAAGTTGCAAGGTTTTAATAATAGGTAGCGTAGGCTTTCCTTCAGCCAAATCATCACCTAAATTCTTACCCATAATCTCACTATCACCACTAAAATCAAGCACATCATCGATAATCTGAAACGCATTGCCAAAATGATAAGCGAACGCCCCTAAGTCTTCTAGCAAGTCATCTCGACCTGCTAAGATACCTGCCCCTTTGGTTGCCATCATAAATAGCCGTGATGTCTTACCATCGATAATCTGCAAATAATCGTCTTCGGTCGCCTCAGGATTATGCTGGTGTTGTAACTGCAACACTTCACCTTCGGCAATGTCGCATGTACCATCTGAAAATAGCTTTAATAAAGGTAGATTGCTAAATCCCACCAATAAATTAAACGAACGAGCAATCAGATAATCTCCCACCAAAACGGCTGTGGCATTATCCCACGTGGCATTCGCTGTCGGTCTGCCTCTTCTTAATCCTGATGCGTCAATCACATCATCATGCACTAAAGTTGCAGTATGCAGCATCTCGGTAATCGCTGCAAGCTCCATGGCTTGGGCATTTTGACGATCATCTAGCATTCTTGCAGTTAAAAGTGTGATAAGTGGACGCATTCTTTTACCGCCTGCATCGATGACGTGCTTTGAGACACTCATGACCAGCTGCACTTTTGAATTTAAGCTACCAAAAACTTGCTTATCCATAATGGCAAAATCATCTGCCACAATACTTTGTATGTCGCTGTACGTTATGTTGTTATTACTCATAGTCACCAAATCGTTAAACTATCAAAATCGCATTATCATATCACAGCATGCGATGAAGCGAAAGCATACAAAATCACAGACAATCAAATCCCAGCATAATTGAGTAAATTTCATGATAATTAAAAGATTTTTAACTTGTTAATTACAGTTATTGTGTGCATAATATAACCCCTAGCATTTCAATTGACTGTACGTCAAATGGATTTGAGTCATTTAAGATCAGTAATTTTAATTTTAGGAATTTAGCCATGAGCCAAACCGCCACTCACAATGCAGAAATCGACGACGTGAATATTGAAAAGTTTATCCCTCTAATTACCCCCCATCAACTCAAAAGCAAATACCCACTCACGGATACCGCTTACCAAACCGTACTCAACGGTCGTAAAACCATTGAAAATATCCTTGATGGTAAAGATAATCGCATTTTAGTGGTTATAGGTCCTTGTTCTATTCATGATGTTACAGCAGCCCACGAATATGCCGACCGCCTAAAAGTACTTGCCGAAGAGTTGTCTAACGAGCTATTTATCGTTATGCGTGTTTATTTTGAAAAACCTCGCACCACCACAGGCTGGAAAGGTCTGATTAACGACCCTTACATGAATGACAGCTTTGATATTGAGCATGGTCTTGGCTTGGCTCGTAAGCTACTTCTTGACTTAAACGAAAAAGGCTTGCCATGTGCCACCGAAGCACTTGATCCAAATACGCCGCAGTATATTCAAGACCTAATCAGCTGGTCAGCGATTGGGGCTAGAACCACCGAATCTCAGACGCACCGTGAGATGAGCAGTGGCTTGTCCTGCCCTGTTGGCTTTAAAAATGGCACAGACGGCAGTATGACAGTTGCTGTTAATGCCATGCAAGCGGTGCAATCTGGGCATAGCTTTTTAGGTCTATCAGAAGATGGTCAAGTATGCATCATTAAATCAAAAGGCAATCAGTACGCCCACGTCGTCTTGCGTGGTGGGAATGACCAGCCAAACTATGACGAGACCGCCATTGCCGCTGCTGAAGATGAGCTTGCCAAAGGTAAAACTAACGGTAAAATTATGGTTGATGCCAGTCATGCTAATAGCGGCAAAGACCCTTACTTGCAACCTATGGTTATCCAAAACATCGCAGGACAAATCCAAAATGGCAACACTTCTATCATGGGGCTTATGATAGAAAGCCACCTTAAAGGCGGAAGACAAAATATCCCTGCTGATTTATCACAATTAGAATACGGTAAATCTGTAACCGATGGTTGTTTGGATTGGGAAGCCACCGTTGAAACCCTAAGACAGTTTGCCAAAGATGTCAAAGCCTATTTGCCCAATCGTTAATTGGCACGCTTTTGACAATGAATGTTTAAGATGATTAAGTAGCAACTTTTACATTTTACAAAAACTGCTACTTAATCCAAAATACCAATCATATTGACATCAAGGGGAGAAAAGTTTTTCACCCCCTTTTTTTTGGTTTTTATTTATTCTTTGTTTTTAGTTAATCCAAGCTCATATCCAATCTGGCATTAAGCACAGTTTTTTATTCATACATTTTATCCAAATCATTACCCATCAAATCATGACCAATCCCAGTCCATCAAGCACGCCAAACAGCCCAGACAACCCAAACAGCCCCAACCCAAATAATCAAGGCTCATTTTTTGGGTCATTTTATATGGTATTGGCAAGTCTTGGTTTTGCTTTGATGCTCGTTTTTATCAAATTTTCTGGTCAAAAATTTGCCATGCACACCTATGAGATTACCTTTTGGCGTGTGGCATTCTCCTTGATTGTACTTGGGGGTTATTCATGGATAAAAGGGCGAGACTTTCGCACCCCCTACCCAAAAGAGCATTTTTGGCGGTCTTTGGCAGGCTCTGTCGCTCTTTTGATGAATTTTTATGTGGTCTTACATCTGCCACTTGCGACCGCCAGCACCCTACAAAATACGTCTGCGATATTTTTGGGGCTGTTATCCGTCATTATCTTGAAACAAAAACCAACGCCCATCACATGGCTGTCTCTCATCTTGGGTTTTGTTGGCGTGCTGATACTGCTAAGACCCAGTGCAGATGGCGACATCTTCGCCATGATTTTGGGCTTGGTGAGTGGGGCAATCTCTGGCTATGCCTATTTGCAAGTGCGTGAGCTTAGTTTGCTTGGTGAGCCTGCGTGGCGAATCGTGTTTTATTTTTCATTATTATCCACCATCATCGCAGGGCTGCTAGCGTTATATTTTGGCTTTAGCCCTGTTACTCTATCTAATCTGCCATACATCATCGGCATCGGCGTGACCGCGCTTTTGGGGCAGTTGTTATTAACTTACGCTTACCAAGTAGGACGAAAATTCGTCGTAGCCACACTATCCTATCTGGGCGTGGTGTTCGCGATACTCTTTGGCGTGTGGCTGTTCGGTGAGCGACTGGACTGGTTGAGTCTCTTGGGGATTGGTGTGATTGTGGCGAGTGGGATGCTGAGTGGAAAGAGATAGGAATACTTTATACCTCCATAAAATCTACCATCGCAAGCATATCAATAAAATTTACCAACGATAACTCTTTATCAAAATTGACTTTTATCAATAATGCTTGTTCGCAAATTACCATTTACCTGCCGCATCAAATCCAGCTCATAACTTTGATAACTGTAAAAGTCTAAAATCTCATCAACTTGAGCGTACATAGTATCATCACCAAATAGATTGTCATAACCAAACCAAGCATTCCCATAAGCATATTTCACAATATATTCTCCGATAGGCAAATTAAGATTTATAATATCGCCTCTACGCACAAAGTACCAAGCGACCTCACGATGATTATTTGCATCAATAATTTTAATAAGATGATGATAATGACGATTTGTTTTAATTTGCAGGTATGTATCACCATAAAGATCGGGCTGATTTGTCTCCCCTGTCCATGGCAGTGGTTTAACCTCTAAAGCCACAGTATGTAACTGTGCTCGAAGATAATCAGTGCGCTCCTTCAGTTGTGGAATTTCACAGCGATAACGCATTGTTTTAGCAATATCCACCCTATTACTATTTGTGTTAGCATAATCAATACATTTCCTCTCACGCCGCTGATTAATAGTTTTTTGCTCATTTCTTATTTGATTGCGAAAGTTGGGATGTAAAGCATCCCACACAGCATTAATCTCTGCCACAGCCGCATGATATTCAGCTTCAGCAGCTGCGTAATCTGCATTAATCTGAGCTTCGGAAGATACTTGCTCAGCAGCTATCCGTGCTGCATTAGCCGCTTGTTCAGCAGCCATTTGTGCCGCAGTAGCAGTCTGCTCTGCAATCATCACTGCTTCAGCAGTTGTTTCATCCCAACCATGCTCTACCTCATCACTCTTTATTGTCGGAACGGTGGATAATGAATCCATGCTTGAAGTACTGTAGTCAATGACAGATGTATTGCTAGAAATTACAAACATCTGGATAATTAATGCAATTATCGCAATACACAGTAATGAATAATCTTCTTCATAAACAGTATGACTAGGCTTATCATTAGGGTCCCGCGGGTCAACCCCGAAGCGATTCGCCCCTTTGCTAGGTGGTAAAAACAATAGTACAATCGGCAATAAAGGAATGAGTGACCACCAGCCAGAATGATTGCAATCGTGCAGTCTCTTGATGACAAAGTATTGCGATACAACCAGGGGTAAGGTAGTGATAACACCAACGAAAAACAAGCCCACACCAGCGAGTTCAACTCCCACCATGGATAATGACACCAAAATAGCCTGTCCTATCCAAATCGCCGCCACCATTGTTGACAAATAACAAATGGCATAAGTTCGGCGTCGCATCCGTCCACGCACGGAAAAATAGTCTCTTTCGATAGGTTTTGGGTTTACCATCTCAGATGAAGTCCTAATGTCATCACTTGACACATATTCATCATTTCGCCTATCCTTATCGCCCTTGCTAGTAGTATCATTAGCGGTATGATATTGCGAAGTATGATCAAAAGATGAATAACGAGAATTTTGCTCCGCTCGTCTTTCCTGCTCATCAATCCACCGATCATACTCTGACCTTCTTACCGGATCAAACAAAACCTCATAAGCTTTATTAATCAGCTTCATGATACGCTCAGCTTCAGGATCGCCTGGGTTTCTATCAGGATGATATTTTTGTGCCAACGCCTTATAAGCTGCTTTGATGACAACGGCATCAGCCGTTCGAGCCACCTTTAAATTATCATAATGTGTATGAATTTTACCCATATCAACAAAAAGCCAATAATTTGAATTTTCTGATGATTTGACCTTGCTACAAATCCATCAAGACAATATTAAACAAACATCAAAGACCGGCAATCACCAGTCTTTGATAATAAAAATACAATCAGCTTGTCTGATTGGTTATACTTTGCACCTGATACGCCAGGCAGATGTTCTGAACGATTCCATCGCCTACCGTATCAGGAATGGCTCTCATCCAACTATCAGATGAGTAAGTGAGCACATAACCAGCCCCACTCCAGACAACTTTATTTCCATTTTTTGTATAATAAACCATATCCCCAATCGAAAATCTCTTAGCAGAACAATCAACATACCATAGCTCTTTGGACTCTTGATACACTCGGCCATCTCTCAATTTCTGCGCACCAGGATATTCTTTTTTAACCCAAGCCATCACATAATATTTGCCTTTACTATAACCATTAAAATAATAACCTTGAATACTACTGTGGTCAATATAAGTTTTCTCTTTACCTTCATAACTACTTACGGGTGAAACAACCCAATTTGCTGCTATCGCTAATTGACTGGCAAAAGCTAGACAAGCACAAAAAACTAATTTTTTCATCAAAATTTCCAATTTTCTTTATTATGTCGGTAGTAAGTAATCTAATCCACAATTTCAAATTTGATACTACCAAAATCAACTTGGCCAACTTTCACAGACATCAAGTAAACACCCTTTGGTGTTCTTGCTGATTCAAATACCCAGCAAGAACTCAAGCTGTTAGTTTTGCTTATTTGCTTTCTATTATAGCCATAAGTATAATTAGTTATTTGTCCTCCGTTATGAATCTCGTCTTCAGTGGTATTTTGCCCGAAAAATGGTACACCTAAACGAACAGACTGCGGTAAATTAAAGAGCTCACTAATATAATACTGATTGTCATTTGGTACGGGGTAAACCTGCCAGCATATATTTTGATTTTTCCTCAGAGAAACTTGATTTCCACCTACCGGCCCTCTTCTGCCAGGCTCATAAACATCAACATATATCCTGGGCTGGGCCTGTGTTTGATAGTAATAATAGACGTCCTGATTGTTTTCATAACGAGCGTTTTCTACGCCACGATTATAAGCTCCAAATATATTTGGGATGTAGGTAGCATTTACCAATGTACTAAACGCGCTAAATAAAGCAACCGTTAAAACCAAGCCTGCTGATTTTTTCATTGAAGCTCCTAAATGCAAATTCCATAACTATTGTCTGACAACTGCCAAGCTCGCCCATTTTGATCTGTACCATTTTGATAAAGCATCATCATCCCCGATGTGTAAAATCCACTTAATTTAATAATACTAGCCTGTCCCGCATCCCACCATATAACCGCATAATGATCAAACATACTATACTTGCCCATATATGCATTGCCGGTAGCTTCGTTGAGCTCTTGTCCACTATAAATATGAGACTGCACCTGATATGATTTCGACCAAGAATAATTGGTTTGATATTTTGCGCATACTTTTTTAACCTCGTAAGCGCTTGCTTGAGTCATTAAAATAAATCCAAAACCCAAAAATAAAAGTCTTTTCATGAAGATTCCATTAATTGCAAAAAATTATTCGTTCATGTTACAATAAGCCATTAAAACTTTAAACCAACCATCAATTCCCATGTGCTAACTGCCAGTTGGTTTTTTATATAATTATTGTAGGTTTCTATGATTAATTTTGACACCATTCGTGAACTGCGAGAAAATCGTAGTTGGACACAAGAAGAGATGGCAGAAAAGCTTGGTATGACCAGAAATGGTTACGCCAAAATTGAACGTGGCGAGAGCACGCCAAACCTCGAAAGATTAGATGAAATTGCAAACACTTTAGGTGTTAAAGTTATTGAATTACTAAGGCTTGATAATAAACACGTTGTCTGCCAGATTAGCGAAAATCATAGTAATAATCACTACTATAATAATGACCAAAATCTTACAGTTGAGATTGAGAAATTAAAACTCATCATTGCTCACAAAGATGAGTTAATCGCCCAAAAAGACGAACACATTCAAGCACTTAAACGCTTAGCATACAATAACAACAAAGTCATCCCTGAACTATAATTAATCAAAATAAGCTAGTTGTCAGAAACATTCATCTGACAACTGGCTTATACTATACTCAAAAAGTTAAGCTTTATCTTTATTCATTTTGGATCCACCAATGACCACCTTCAAAGACCTATTATCCAAAGATTTTCAAGCCCAATTAAAAGACTTGGGCGGTAAATCCACCAAACCCGAAACCGACATCAATGGCAAACCGACCAGCCAAAGCATCATGAAGCAAGGTGATGTCGCCAAACAAGTCAAACGCTTTAATAGCGAACTTATTGACGATGATAAAGTGCTATTCATGCAAGCGATGAGCGGTGTCGCCCCACTCAAACACGAAAAAACCATCGCCCAAAAACCCCAAAAAGACGACAACGCCATCTACCGCCGTGCCAATGCCGAAGGGGGTGATGAGCTTGGCGGTGTCAATTTATCGGATATGCAAGCTTTATTAAACCCTGTGGCAGGCGAAGCTTTTTTGAGTTATAAAAACCCCACCCTACAAAATAAAATTTTTGAACAATTAAAACAAGGCAAATTGCGTTGGTATGATGCCGTAGATTTGCATGGGTCTAGTATTGAAGATGCCAGAAATGCGGTCTTAACACTCATTCATCACGCCAAACAAAACGGCGAGACAGTCGTAAAAATCGTGCATGGCAAAGGCACAGATGCCATCATCAAAACCTGCGTCAATGGTTGGTTACGCCAAATCAGCGATGTGATGGCGTTTGTCTCCGCCCCTGCCAATGATGGCGGTAATGGGGCGGTACTTGTCCTACTAAAACGCAATAAAATCAATGGATAACAAACAACCACTCACCATCGGCATCGTGGCAGGCGAGATCTCAGGCGATGCACTGGGTGCAGATTTCATGCACAAGATGAACGCCATACACCCAAATATCCGCTGGGTGGGAGTGGGTGGCAATCAAATGGCGAAAGCTGGGCTAATCTCCATCATTGATATGCGTAGATTATCGGTTATGGGGCTTACCGAAGTCATCAAGCATTTGCCTGATTTGATATTGGCAAAACGTCAAATTTTGGGCGAATTTCATCAAGCAGGCATTGATATTTTTGTGGGCATTGACGCACCTGATTTTAATTTAAGATTAGGTAAGGTATTAAAATCAAAGGGTATTTTTTGTGTGCAATACGTCAGCCCTAGCGTGTGGGCATGGCGTGAAAATCGCATTCATGGCATCAAACAGGCGACCGACTTGGTGCTGTGCTTATTTCCTTTTGAGTTAGATGTTTACCAAAGGCACCATCACCCTGCCGTATGTGTTGGTCATCCTTTGCTAAATACACTGACGGCAGATGAACGAAAGTTACCCATCATTAGGCAAGAATTTTTTAAGCGGCACCACCTGCCAATTCAAGCTAATCCCAATCACCCTACCATCTGCGTCATGGCAGGCTCTCGTCTATCGGAGATTAATGCTATTTTACCGCTGCTTGCTAAAAGCATGCTACTGATTGCTAAAAGCTTGCCTAATTGTCATTTTGTTTTGCCTGTAGTTAGCCAAGAACACGCCGATTATACCAGTAATCTGTTGCACAAACACGCCAATGACATCATCAAACTCACCCATATCATTTGTCAAGCAGACACAAATAACACACTCACCACAAGCCAAACTGCAATGAATGCAAGCGATATTATTTTATTGGCATCAGGCACTGCCACACTAGAAGCTCAATTATTAGAACGACCCATGGTAGTTGTCTATAAAATCAGTCCTATTAGCTATGCTATCGCTAAAAGATTAGTTAAAACCCCTTATGTTGCTCTACCAAACATTTTATCAAATCAACAAAAAGGGTGCGCCATCGTGCCAGAACTAATTCAAGAAAATGCCGAACCCAAACAGATTGCAGAGTACGCCTTAATCATCTTAAACGATACAAACCAAGCACAACGCCAAAAACTGCATCAGCTTAATACTTGGTTACGTCAAGAATCCACCGCCAATCCTGCTGTCAGCACGCTTAATTATTATGGTAAGTTTTGTCATGAATAAGCCAGCACATACGATTTCATCACATGATAACTACTGTGCCATTAAAAGCCAAATTAACACACCTTTTGATGGTGTGACGCCCATCGTTATTGGCGTTGATGAAGTTGGGCGTGGCTGTCTGTTTGGTCATATGACGGTCAGTGCAGTTATCTTATCGCCAAAGCTTACTGGCGAATTTGGAGTTATCGATCTATCGGCTTCACCTATCGCTTTATTAAATGACAGTAAAAAGCTTAGTCCTAAAAAGCGAGCATTATTATCTTCTCACATTCAGTCCATCTGCCAAAGCTATGTCCTTGTTGATATTCCCGCCTTTGTCATTGACGACATCAACATCTATCAAGCAACGCTATTAGGTATGCGATTAGCGATTGAGCATCTCATCAGTTTAAATCACATCACGCTTTCGCACGCTCCATTGATTATCATTGATGGCAATGCCATGCCAATACTTTCTGATCGTTTTTTGTGTTATCAGTCACGTCTTCAGACACTGATTAAAGGCGATAGTAAACACAGCAGCATTGCTTGTGCGAGTATTTTAGCAAAAGTACATCGAGATGATAGCATGCTGCATTATGCCAAACTCTACCCTGATTATGGACTGGATAAGCATAAGGGCTATGCTAGTAAATTTCACACTCACGCCATCACTACTTTTGGCATATTGCCCGAACACCGTAAAAGCTTTAACCCAATGAAAACCATGCTTTTGACAGCTAAAGATACACCAAATTAATCGCTTTAAGCCTACTAAACTACCTAATCAAATGCTTGCCATGATAGTGCAAGTTTTGCTCTTTTTCTTGCTTTTTTATGGCGAGTTTTTGGATTATCTTTATCATGCACGCCGCCTTTTTGAAAATTAATGTGCTTTGCGACATAATTTCTAACTTTAATCTGCTTAGTTGTTATATTCATCATCAGTATCCTTCATATTTTATTATATTTGCCATTTTAATTTAATGCTCACTACATTTACCCTATGAATAGTTTACCCACCTAAAGCAAATATATCCGTGCAGTTGTTGTATCATCAATCACTGCAAATCTTAGAATATTCACCTGCATAAAAACGGCACTAAAGTTAAAGTGCCGTTTATATAAAGACAGATTTGATAAAATCAAGTCTACTAAAGCAGGGGAACCCACTCGCTTTAGTGCCGTCTAACCAAACTATCGCTTTTTCTCACGCTTTTTAAATTCAGCGATACGCTTTTTCTCACGCAATTTTTTGGCTTTATTTTTCACCACAGGATTTTTTTTGCCTTCATATGGGTTGGCGTTTTTCTTAAACTCCACATGTAACGGTGTACCTTCAAGCTTAAATACATTGCGATATACATTCTCCAAATAGCGTTGGTAGCTTTTTGGTAGGGCTGAAGTTTGGTTGCCATGAATAACAATCACAGGTGGGTTATGTCCGCCAAGGTGTGCATAGCGAAGTTTAATACGTCTTCCATTCACCATTGGCGGCTGATGCGATTCTACGGCATCTTGTAAAATCTGTGTTAAACGAGAAGTGGATACCTTAAACATCGATGCATCATATGCCTTATGAATGGAAGGATATAGATTGCCCACACCGTTTCCATATAAAGCAGAAATCAGATGAATCTTCACCCAAGGAATAAAGTGAAAACGTCTATCCATCTCAATCTTAACAATGTCTTTTTGGTCTTGGCTTAGCCCATCCCATTTATTAATGGCAATGACAATCGCTCGCCCTGCATCTAATGCAAAGCCTAGCATATGTAAATCCTGATCAACGATGCCCTCTTTGGCATCAATGACCACGACGACGACGTTAGCATCTTTAATGGCTTGTAAGGTTTTGACAACCGAGAACTTCTCCACCTTTTCGTCGATACGCCCACGACGACGTACGCCTGCTGTATCAATGAGTGTGTATTTACGCCCTTCTCGCTCAAACGGAATGTAAATACTGTCTCGTGTCGTGCCAGGCATATCAAACACAACCACCCGCTCTTCGCCAAGCAAGCGATTGACCAAAGTTGATTTGCCGACATTTGGCCTGCCGATGATGGCAAGCTTAAGACCAGCTTCGTTTTCTTCTTCGGGTAAATCTTCGGCAAAGTCTGCTGTCAGCACTTCAAGCAGGTTGTGTACACCCTTGCCATGACTGGCTGCCATTGGTACTGGCTCACCAAAGCCCATGGCAAAAAACTCTGCCGATGCCGCCTCATGCACGCCATCCATTTTATTAGCAACCAAAAAGACAGGTTTGCCAAGCGTATGTAAAAAACGTGCAATCTCTTGGTCTGCTCCAATCATGCCAGAGCGTGCATCTACGACAAATACGATGATATCTGCCTCATGAATGGCGGTGTAAGATTGGGTTGCCATATAATCATCGATATTCCCCGTGCCATCATCAGCCTCACCGATACCACCTGTATCAATAACGATAAATGACTTATTTTCATAAGTCGCATCACCGTACTGACGATCTCGAGTTAAGCCTGCCATATCTGCCACAAGTGCTTGGCGAGACTTAGTCAGCTGATTAAACAGCGTAGATTTACCAACATTAGGTCTGCCGATTAAGGCGACAACTGGTTTAATACTCATAATTTCAACTTTTAAATTTTATATCTCAAAAACACCACAGATGCCATACACTTTCGGGCATCTGTGATTATCTTTTCCAATAACAAGACGGTCTAAGTCAGTCAATTACCACACCCAATATAAAAGCATTGTAATCATCACCTTTAGCTAACTTAAAAAGTTACAAACTTAAAACCGCCAAACATTCACCACGCCTGCTTGAGTTTGGGTATAAAGACGATTTTGGTTGCTCTGCAAACTCGTCAGACGACCTTTAGATTTTTCACGACTGATGATTTTACCTGATGTGTCAAATATGTGAATCACACCTTCAAAATCACCCACAACAATATAATTACCAATGGCGACAGGATTGGTTAATTTGCGGTATTTTAACTCTTTATTTTCCCACAATACATCGCCTGTTATAGCGTTAAAAGCCGTCACATCGCCACTTGTACTTGTAACCACAATCATACCCCCTAAATGCGTAGGGGTTGTTAAGCTTTTGATTGGCTTAGCAAACATCTTCTGTCCTGTGGTCATATCAAAGCCAACAAATGGACCGCTAAAGCTTGTTACATAAAGACGACTACCCACCACAAGTGGCATAGCATCGACATCTTTTAGATGATCAGTCATACTACCACCTGCCGCCATACCAACAGCACGAGTCCACATTGGCACACCTGTTTGTATATTAAGTGCATGAATACGCCCATCAGTCGTGCCAAACACTGCTGTATCTCGATCAATTGCGATTGGCTTAGCAGCTCCAATAATACCTAGAGTGCTAAACTGCGTATCAAACTGCCAAACCACGTCGCCTGTTGCACGATCCAAACCGTAAAGCGTTCCATTGTTGCCAGAAAGCAGTACTCGATTTGAGCTCACTAAAGCGGGGGTATAGCTGACTGTAGGCAGGCTTTTTGCCCATAAGACATTACCATTATTAGCGTCTAATGCCACAACCTTGCCTGAATGCGTGCCAACTACCGCCACTTTACCATCTAAGCTTAACGCCACCGCACTGGTAATCGCATCTTTGACAGCGATAGACCAAAGCTTGCCTGTGGCATTTATTGCACTTACCACACCACCTTCGCTGGCTGCAAAAAAAACGTCACCATGAGTTGCCACCTGTAAATCTGTCGTCATTTTCTTATTAAGTTTTAGCGATCTAGGAATTTTACCGTCAGTATCTAATCGCTGCTCAAGCTGTAACTGCAACACAGTCATTGGGGCTTGAATTTGCACAAGTTTTGCAGGCGTTTTTGGTTCAGCCTTTAAAGTTTTACTACAACCAGTTGCCGTCATAGCAAGTAATGCACAAGCAAGTGCTGTGTGAATCATTTTTGTACGCATGGCATTTCCTTTTTAAAATTACGATAATAATTAATGCTTAGTGTGTAGCTTCAGTGATTTGTGCTGACTGTTCGTCAATGACCACTGATGGCGTGCTAATCGGTTCTACCTCTACACCCAAAGACTGTAATTTTAGGCTAAGTAGTGCACGCTCTTCTTGGCGATCACGCAAAGACTCCCAAGCAGCGGTATAGGCAGCTTTTGCATTCTCGATGTCATTTTTTGCCACATAAATATCGCCAAGCACTTCTTGTTTTGACGCCTCAAAGGCTTCTGGCAATGCTTTTTGCATCACTGCTTTTGCACCATCTGCATCACCCTTGGCAAGCAAAACTTGAGCAAGGCGTAAATCTGTAATCGCCATCAAGCCTGCATCATCTAGCTTAATCGCTGCCGCTTGATTTAGTGAATCAGCAGCAGCTTGATAGTCTTCTTCATCACTTTGGTGGCGTGCTTTTAACATCAATGCCTGCCAAGCGTAAACACTATCGCCATGCTCTGCCACAAGCTTATCAATATCAGTATACAGCCGAGCCTTATCATCTGCCAATGCTTTTTTGGCGGTGTCGTCAAGATCAGGGTTTTGCTCGGCTAAAATAACCGCGTCATTTCGTTGACTGATTGACGCATAACTATCGGCTGCTACCACATCTACTTTGGCATAATGATTTTGATAGTATTGCCACCCAAAAAAAGCCGCCAATACCAAAATAATCGCCCACAATATCTTGCTACCGTGCTGTTTTAAGGCGTTTAGTGCTTGTTGATTGTCTTGATTTTTATCTGCGTTTTGTGTCATATTCTTCTCTTTAAATTTTAAAATCAAAGGCGTCTTTTGACTGAGATGATTGCTCACCTGTTGCCATATCTTTTACACTTACCGTGTCGCCTGCCACTTCGTCAGCACCTATAATAACGGTGAATGCAGCTCCTGATTTGTCCGCTTTTTTCATTTGTGATTTTAATGAAGTTGCTGAAGCCATTTTTACTTTAAGGCTTGGGCGTGCGTGTCGTAATTGGTTGGCATACACGACAGCATGTAAATACTCATCTTCACTTGCCACCACGAACACATCACAATCAGAAACATTCTTTAGCGGGGCAACTTCATCAATAAGCAACATCAATCGCTCCAACCCCATTGCAAAACCTACCGCAGGCTCAGATTGCTCAGGCTTACCTTTGACAATACCTACCAAGCCATCATAACGCCCACCGCCACACACGGTTGCCTGCGAGCCTAGCTTATCTGTTACCCACTCAAAGACGGTTTTGTTATAATAATCAAGCCCACGAACTAATTTTTCGTTAATTTCAAACTTAATACCAAGTGCCTTTAGATAGCTTTGAACTTGATTAAAGTGAGTACGACTCGCCTCGCCTAAAAAATCTGATAATTTTGGTGCACCAAGTAGTACCGCTTGAGTTTGCTCATCTTTACTATCCAAAATTCGTAAAGGATTTGTGGTTAATCGCCTTTGGCTATCGTCGTCTAGTTTATCAAAATGCGTGGATAAGTAATCCACCAAAGCCGTCTTATAAGCCAATCTTTCATCGGCTTCTCCAAGTGTATTTAACTGCAAACAAACATGATCAGAAATGCCAAGACGCTGCCACATGGTATAAGTCAAAGCGATAAGCTCGCTGTCAGCGTCAGGCGACGGGCTACCAAAGCTTTCTACACCAAGCTGAGTAAACTGACGATAACGCCCTTTTTGCGGACGTTCATAACGAAACATCGCCCCCATGTACCAAAGCTTAGGCGTATCACCACGAGTTAGATTATGCTCCACCACTGCACGCACACACCCTGCTGTCCCTTCTGGACGTAAGGTAAAGCTAGCACTTTCGCCCTTTTCGCTGTTTTGGGAATTATGATTGGCGACGCTAAACATCTCTTTTTCTACAATGTCGGTTGCTTCACCCACACCACGAGCGAACAGCTGTGTTTCTTCAACCAATGGCAGACGAATTTGACTAAATCCATAGCCATCAAGCACTTGACTTAGTATATTTTCAACGTGTCGCCATTTTTTAGCATCGCTTGGTAAAATATCATTAAAGCCACGAATGGCGGTGATTTTACTCATCATTTACTCACTTGTTAATTTATTTAAACTTTGTTAATTTACTTAAACATTGTGCCAATTGACCATCGGTCAAAATTTCATCAAATTCATCTTTATAGCGATTGGGATTATTCACATCAAAGTCGGTCATCGTCTTTAAAAATCCTGCAAAATTTGGGCTTTTGTTGGCAAGTTCGCTGATGACCGAATAATCCATATTTTCTTTAAATTTGGCAGGCGATACAATCTTGCTTTGATGAATATCTATCAGATTTAATTCAATAATACCAATACCAAAACTGATGCTTAATTTTTGTAAGGCTTCTATAAATTGGCTGTCTGGCTTAATATTTACCGCCACTAAATATCCCTCATTCGCCCAACTAGAATTACTCACCGCCTGAAAAAAACTTTCTTTATAATTACTAAAATTTAATTCTTTTTTAATTTCAAACGAAAAAACTTTGATGGGCAATTGGTCAAATTTGTTAATAAAATTTAACACACAGCTTTTTTGGTAATTAGCATATTCAAAACTCACCGCCACCATATCAGGATACAACCATCTATCTTCACCTTTTATCCCTTTTTGGCTTGTCTCATGGAAGATGGTTTTTGAATACGCCATAAAGTAATCATCGTGCCTTAAAAAATAACTCAGCACTTGGTGTAAATCACGTTCATGAAAATAAGATTTTTGATTAAACTTTTTAGAATTTTCTAACTTAACAATTTCTTGAACTTCTTGATTTAACTCGTCATTGTTTTGATTTTTTAAAATATACTGCTTAGGCTTGGTATTGGGCATTTCTTGAAAATGCTTTTTGTCAGTATAAATAATTCTCATAAAAGTAATATTGGGGGTTTTACCAGAAAAACACCCTGTATTATCATCAAAAGTATTTAAACGATATTGTAGTTTATTTTGGACAACAAATTCCCATAATTGACTTGGCGTAACAGGACGATTGACCATACTCATCGCCAATATCGCAAGTTCGGTAAAACTTAATTTATCGGTGTTTAAATTATCCATTTATCCCACTCTAATAATCTCTTTTGCCTTGGCAATCGCACGAGCTTCACCAAGCTCACGGGCTTTTTCACGCACCATCTGCTCTATTTCATTGACAAGATTATTAGTGTCAATCAGATGGCTTTTTTGTCCCATTTTATACACCAAAGAATTAGGATTTGCCCCCACCACACCGATGGTCGCCTCTTTGGCCTCACCCGGTCCATTGACCTTACAGCCGATGACCGATAAATTTAGTGGCTCTCTGATGTCTTCTAGTCTTGCTTCTAGTTCATTCATCACTTTGATGACATCAAATTCTTGGCGACTACAACTAGGGCAAGCGATAAAATTCACGCCATTAGAGCGAATGCCCAATGATTTTAAAATATCAAAGCCGATTTTAATCTCTTCTTCTGGGGCGGCAGCGAGCGATATTCGCATGGTGTCGCCAATGCCATCAAGCAAAAGCCCACCCAAGGCAATCGCACTTTTGACCGTGCCTGTGCGATACACGCCAGCTTCTGTTACCCCCAAATGCAAGGGGTTGTCAATTTGGGCAGAGATGAGTCGATATGCGTCCAAAGTCAAAAAGACATTACTGGCTTTGACAGAGATTTTATAATTTTGAAAATCCAGTTTTTCTAAAATATCAATATGACGCATGGCAGATTCTAGCATTGCTTCGCCTGTTGGCTCGCCATATTTTTTTTGTAGATCTTTTTCTAGTGAGCCTGCGTTCACGCCAATGCGAATGGGGATATTGTGGTACTTGGCACAGGCGACCACTTCACGCACTTTGGCGTCATTGCCAATATTGCCAGGATTGATACGCAAACAGTCCGCCCCTGCATCAGCTGCCGCCAAGGCGATTTTGTGGTCAAAATGAATGTCGGCGATGAGCGGAATATTCACCAGTTTTTTGATGTCAGCAAAAGCCTGCACGCTCTCCATCGTCGGTGTGGACACACGCATAAGATCCGCCCCTGCATCTACGCAACGCTGTATTTGGGCGACAGTCGCTGCCACATCACAGGTATCTGTATTGGTCATACTTTGCACGCTGATGGGCGCATCACCACCGATGGCGACAGAGCCTACATGGATTTTGCGAGTAAGACGGCGTTTGATGGGACTGTGATTTGACATATCTCTTCCAAAATGTGTTTAAAGATTATTAATCTGGATCATGGCTCATCAAGTGTGTCAGCTGCTCACGAACTTGTGGGTTTGTGCTGCCTGCCTGTATCGCCTTGGTAAAAGCCTGCTTAGCACCTGATTGATCACCCAGCTTTTGTAAGGTAAATCCAAGATTTTCTAGACTTTGGATACGTCCCACATAGCCTAGACTTGCAGCTGCTACACCAAAATAATGCACCGCTTCATGCTCACGCCCCATGCGTGCCAAGTAGACGCCATAGTTATTAAACGCTTGCATAAATTTGCCATCTAAATCGATAGCCTTACGAAAATAACCGTCTGCCTTTTGAAGGTTTATCGCACTACTTTCTGTCTGCAACAAGACACCCATCATATCATAAGCGGGCGCATATAAAGTGTCAGCAAGAAACGCCTTATCGAGCTGTCGCTTTGCTTCATCAAGCCGACCATCAGTGATATGCTGGGCAGCCAAGGCGGTACGAATGCGTGCAAGTTCAGTGTTTTTATCACTATTTAGCATCAAAATTTCGTCAATCTGATTGCCGCCATCTGGCATACTGTGGCACGCAGATAATAGGACTGTGACCGCTAAAATAAGCCCAAGCTTAAAATATTGCACTCGCATGATAAACCCATTCTAACAATTAATGGCTATTTTGCCAAACATTTCACACCATCAATTAAAAATTAATCTTTTTGGCGACTTTGGATACTTTGTTGCCATTTTGCCGAACGCCGTGTTTTATCCGCCACCTGACCAACAAGCTGTCCGCACGCCGCATCAATATCATCGCCACGAGTTTGGCGAATGGTACACACAAAACCTGCATTATTTAAAATATTACTAAAGGCATGAATGCGATTGTTGCTTGACCGCTCGTAAGGGGCGTGCGGAAAGGGATTAAATGGTATCAGATTAATTTTACACGGCAACTCTTTTAATAAATTAATAAGCTCATGAGCATGAACATCTGTATCATTGACGTCTTTTAGCATGACATATTCAATGGTAACGTGCTTTTTGTGGCGTGGGTTTTCATCATAGACATAGGCTTTAGCAGCTTGGATAAGCTCTGCCAAAGGGTATTTTTTGTTAATCGGTACAAGCTCGTTACGCAGCTTATCATTGGGGGCGTGCAGGCTGATGGCAAGTGCCACATCAATATCTTTGGCAAGCTCATACATTTTTGGCACAATGCCAGATGTTGAGAGCGTTACACGGCGTTTTGATAGACCAAATGCGTGATCATCAAGCATTAAAGACATACTGGCAACCACAGGCTTATAATTTAATAAAGGCTCGCCCATGCCCATCATCACCACATTGGTTACTCGGTTTTCACGCTTGGCTGGGGCAACATCTTCCATATAAGATTGGTTTGCCACCCACAGCTGACCGATGATTTCGCTGGCGGACAAATCTCGCTCAAACCCTTGCTTACCTGTACTACAAAACGAACAATCCAATGCACAGCCCACTTGTGATGAAATACACAAGGTTTTTCGTCCAAATTGTTTATTATCATCAGCAGGAATAAGTACCGTTTCTACAAGTGAACCGCCAGCCACTTCAAACACCCATTTACGCGTACCGTCATCGCTAAATTGTTTAAATTTAACCTTAGGCGGCGTGATGCACGCTACTGTTTCTAATTTTTCTTGCAAATTTTTAGACAAATTGGTCATCTGATAAAAATCAGTTACCCCAAATTGATAAATCCATTTCATCACTTGGGTGGCTCGAAATGGCTTTTCGTTAAGGTTTTTAAAAAACTCAGTAAGCTCGTTTTTGCTCATACCAAGCAGGTTGGTTTTATCGGTGCTATCTTGTGCATATACAGGGATTTTATTCATAATGGCGGCTAAGATAAATCGGTGGACTTAGTTAAAGGGCAGCTAAACGATTCATTATATAAAATTTTTGGCAAAAAGTCATGATAACTGCATTAATTAGCTAAAAATTTACAAATAAAAACGACCACTAAAACAGCGATCGTTTTTATTAATTTTATTAATGTCTGCTAAGATTTAGCAAGCGATTAACGCGTGCGTGGGCAGATTTCGTCATCGCTAAAGAAATAAGCGATTTCACGCTCAGCAGATGTTGTGCTGTCTGAACCGTGAGCAGCGTTCTCATCAATGCTGGTTGCAAAATCAGCACGGATAGTGCCAGCTGCCGCTTCTTTAGGGTTGGTAGCACCTAGAATATCACGGTGTGCTAATACTGCATTTTCGCCCTCTAGTACAGACACCACCACAGGACCTGAAGTCATAAATGATACTAAATCACCAAAGAAACCACGCTCTTTATGCTCTGCATAAAAACCTTCAGCGTCTGCTTGAGATAGATGCTTCATTTTAGTTGCGATAATTTTTAGACCGTTTTTCTCAAAGCGAGAGAAAATTTCACCGATGTGGTTAGCACCAACTGCATCAGGTTTTACGATAGATAAAGTACGTTCGATAGCCATGATTTTTTCCTTAAATTAGGTTGATATGAAATTTTGTTTCACAACAAAACTTTTCTATCATAGCATTTTTTTACTAAATTCTCAAAAAGTATTTATAAATTTATCCTAACAAATTCATCATAAATTTTGGTATAATAAAAGGCTTATTCATCAGATTTAACAAGAGACTATCCTATGGGTTTTAATTGCGGTATCGTAGGCCTACCAAATGTGGGTAAATCCACCCTATTTAATGCACTTACTAAAGCAGGTATTGCCGCCGAAAACTTCCCCTTTTGTACCAAAGACCCCAACACAGGCATCGTACCTGTACCAGACCCCCGTTTAAAGGCATTGGCAAAAATCGTCAATCCTGAGCGAGTGTTGCCAACCACCATGGAATTTGTGGATATTGCAGGGCTTGTGGCAGGTGCTTCTAAGGGCGAAGGCATGGGCAACCAATTTCTTGCCAATATCCGTGAAACAGATGCCATCGCCCACGTCGTGCGGTGCTTTGATGATGATAACGTCATTCATGTAGACGGTCGTGTCAATCCTTTATCCGACATTGAGACCATCAACACCGAGCTTGCCCTTGCCGACCTAGAAGCGGTTACTCGTGCCATCACCAACAACGCCAAAAAAGCCAAAGGCGGTGATAAGGACGCACAAGCGATTTTGGCAGTATTCCAAAAAATTGAGCCATATTTGGCAGATGGTAAACCTGCTCGCATGGCAAATCTTGATGACGATGAGAAAAAACTCATCAAAAGCTATGGCCTTATCACCCTAAAACCAGTCATGTACATCGCCAACGTCGCAGAAGACGGCTTTGAAAACAACCCTTATTTAGATAAAGTGCGTGAATTTGCCGAATCAGACAACGCCATTGTCGTGCCTTTGTGCAATCAAATAGAAGCAGAAATTGCCCAATTAGACGAAGACGAAAAGGCAGAGTTTTTAGAGGGCATGGGCATGAGTGAAGCTGGACTTGACCGTGTCATCAGAGCAGGTTACGAGCTGTTAAACCTACAAACCTACTTCACCGCAGGCGTAAAAGAAGTGCGTGCGTGGACTGTGCCTGTTGGGGCGACTGCACCACAAGCAGCAGGAGTTATTCATACCGACTTTGAACGTGGTTTTATCCGTGCCGAGGTGATTAGCTATGATGACTTTATCGCTCATGATGGCGAAAAAGGGGCTGCTGCCGCTGGCAAATCTCGCCTAGAAGGCAAAACCTATGTCGTCCAAGATGGCGATGTGATGCATTTTCGCTTTAACGTGTGATTGAATGCTTACACTTTAAGTGACTTAAGTGACATCTGATATTTAATTTACATTTTGTCAAAAATGATTTATCATATCATCTTATTTTTTTTAAAAAAGGTTATCACCATGAAAAAATTACTGTTAAGCACCCTAGTTGCAAGCTTAGCCCTGACTGCTTGCCATAAGGCAGAGCAAAAAACAGAAGAAGTTGTGGATACAACAAGAACTGCTGTAGTCGATACTCAGACCACCCAAGAAGTCCAGACAACCCAACCAGTCCAAGAAACCCATGACCATGACGACCATGATCATGACGGCACTCAACACAACATGGGCGAGCTGTATCAGTGTGGCGACATTCCTGCCAATATCGCTGAGCATAACCACGAAGGCAAGCGCGAGGCTCATCTGACATTAGATGAGATTACTTATGATTTGGATGCAGATGCTCAATCACCTAATCGCTACATCTCAGATGATGATAGCATTGCCAACGACAATAAAGGCATGATTCTTGATTTGAGTGACAATACTGCTAAAATCACCTCACTTGATGGCAAGCCATTACTTGACTGCGTTAGACAGCAATAATCTAAGCAACTAATTAGTATCACATCAAAAAATACTATTATGGCGGACTTTTTAGTTCGCCATAATTCTAAGAATTTTTTTAATTATAAACACTTCGCATTGATAGACCAATTAATAACCAAAAAAAAGAGAGTGTTCATGAGTGCAAGTACAATGGTCAAACCCACCGCCCGAGAGCAAAAAAAACTTCAAACACGCCAAGCATTTTTTAATGCGGTGCTTGATTTATGTATGACAGGTCAAGGATATAGCTCCATCAGCCTACGCCAAGTCACACGAGAAGTCGGTGTGGTGCCAACTGCCTTTTATCGTCATTTTGATGATATGGAAAGTCTTGGTAAAGCTTTGGTAGAAGATGAGCTTGGCGAGGCTTTATCGGTACTTCGTGAGCATATGCAACTGGGTAAAAAACGCAGTTTTGAACGCCAAATCGCCAAATCTGTACAGCTGTTTTTTAAGGCGGTAGACGCACAGCCACGTTATTGGCAATTCATCGCCTCAGAGCGTTTTGGTGGGTCTTGGGCGGTACGTAATGCCATCAGTCAGCAGATTCATTTTTTTGCCAAAATCATGGCAGACGACCTTGCCTTGCAACCTGCCTTTGAGCATATTGGCAGTGATGACCGTTATTTGCTCGCTGAAATTGGTGTCAATCTGTCATTTTCTTGGATTATTGATTGGCTTGAACTCACCTACACGCCTAATCTAGACGATGAAGAGTTTGAGCAATTCCCCCAAAAAGATCTAGAAAAACAAAAGCAAGACATGCTACATCGCTGTACAAGACAAATGCAAATACTGATGTATGGGGCTTATAATTGGAAATCTAGTGAAGAAACTTTGCTTGATGATTAAATACCAGCTACCCAAACATCATCAGACACCCTAAAGCCTTGCTGTATTAAGCAGGGTTCTTAGTAACGCTCCCATCGCTGGACATGCGTATAAGATATTTGATAAGTAGCTCAGGGCTAATATCAGATTGCTATGCTGCCGCACCAAGCATATTGCGACTAACGTTTCAACTTTACTTTGTTTAGTGTTATTTTACCATCTGAATCTCCCAGCTGTTTAGCACAATTACTGTAGGTACTTTTTTATTTTTGATGCTTAAACTTTCTTACCATCGTAACCTGCTAACATCCCAAATATTATTATACATACTTCATTCCAAGGTTTTTTGGTCAAATTTATTTTAAATATATTAAATAAAATGAGCAGCTGTTATTGTTGCAATTTTTTACAGTTTTGTGGCAAATGCAGCTTAACGAGGATAATTATATAAAATAACTGAGTGGCATTTACTAAATATGGCTTATTATAATAAAGTGTGGCAATCTAAGGCTTCTAGCAAGACATCTAAATTAACACTTTTATATTTGCAAAATGATGATAAATACGGACACTAAAATAAAATTTATCCATATCTTAGTGGTGAAGTAGATGATGAATTTATGTTGATTTATGTTAAAATGCTTATTTTATTGTAGTGAAACCATGACCTATCATTTTCCACCAAAAACAGTCATAAATAACAAGCATGTACTACGTGTCATTTCCTTGAATGTAAATGGGCTAAGAGCCGCTACTAAAAAGGGTCTATTAAACTGGCTAGCAATAAGTGATGCTGACGTAATCTGCATGCAAGAGACACGGATTCAACAGCACCAGTGGACGGATGATTTTAAACCTGACGGCTGGCACTGCCATCTCTTTCCCGCCCAAAAAGCAGGCTATGCAGGCACAGCAATCTATAGCCGATTACCATTTATACCGACAGATGGATTGGGCTTTGAGCTTGCAGATAGCCAAGGTCGGTTTACTTGTGGCAAGTTTGACTTTAGTCAATTTGGACTTGCCAAGCCTGTGCATATCGCCTCACTTTATCTGCCTAGTGGTTCATCAGGCGATGAAGCCCAAGCACGCAAAGATTTATTTTTAGAAGAATATAAAGCCATCTTAAAACGTTGGCGAGATGAAGACCGCTCAGTCATCATCTGTGGCGACTATAATATCGTCCATAAACGCATTGACATCAAAAACTGGTCAGGCAACCAAAAAGCATCAGGCTGCCTACCCCATGAACGAGCATGGCTTGATCATATTTACGATGAGCTTGGGTATGTGGATACATTTCGCACGGCACGCCAAGACAGCGAACTGTATTCATGGTGGTCTAATCGTGGGCAAGCACGAGCAAAGAATGTCGGCTGGCGGATTGACTATCACGCCTGTAGCCCAGACTGGAAAGCACGCACATTAGGAGCATGGGTGTATCGTGATGAATGGTTTAGTGACCATGCACCAGTAGCGGTAGATTATGCACTTGAGTAAAATTTATCCCAACTGACACATTTTATTGATAAAATAATCATCATACCCTTGATAAATACCATTTTAACTGGTTATAATAAGTAAGATTTATTTTTTTAACTCATAATTCACTAAAAGGAGCTGTCTATGAGCTTTAAGGACATGACAGGACAAAAGGTCCCTAGCGTTACTTTTCACACTCGCCAAGGCGATGCTTGGGTAGATGTGACTACCGACGATCTATTTAAAGGCAAAAAAGTCGTTCTATTCTCACTGCCTGGTGCGTTTACTCCTACCTGCTCATCCACACATTTACCACGTTATAACGAGCTTTGTAACGAATTTAAGAAATGTGGTGTTGATGACATCATTTGCGTATCTGTTAATGATACCTTTGTAATGAACGCATGGAAAGCTGACCAAGAATGCCAAAACATTACTGTTATCCCTGATGGTAATGGTGAATTTACAGAAGGTATGGGTCGCTTAGTTGGTAAAGAAAACCTAGGCTTTGGCAAGCGTTCATGGCGTTATTCCATGCTGGTTGAAGACGGTATTATTACAAAAATCTTCGATGAACCACAAAAAGACGGTGACCCCTTTGAAGTATCTGATGCTGAGACCATGCTAAAGCACCTAGACCCAAGCTGGGAAGTCAAACCATCTGTAACTCTTTTCACTAAGCCTGGCTGCGTGCACTGTGCCAAAGCCAAGCAAACGCTTGATGAGCGTGGCTTAGCTTATGAAGAAATCGTATTAGGTCGCGATGCGTCTATGACATCAGTGCGTGCCATTACTGGACTTGAAACTACACCGCAGATTTTCATCGGTGGCAAACACATCGGTGGCAATGATGAGTTTCAAGAATACCTAAAAAGCAATGATTGCACAATCTAACACCTGCGTACGATTGATAAAAAGACGGTTTTATGCCGTCTTTTTTTTATGTAAATACCCCAACCCTAATCTGCAAGTACCACAACTTATGCTATACTAAAAATAATACATTAAAGAGCATCTTAAAGGAACATCTTATGACTCACCTAACCGACGCACAAATCGCCAAAAACGCCATGGCAGACATTCTTCCCATCGGCAAGATTGCCCAAAAACTTGGTCTATCTGCTGATGACATTGAACAATACGGCAAATACAAAGCCAAAATTGATCCCAAATCTACATTTACCAAATCCAATAAAAACGGTAAATTAATACTTGTTACTGCCATTAATCCAACACCTGCAGGCGAAGGTAAAACCACCCTATCCATCGGTCTGGCAGATGCTTTAGCCCACATCGGCGAAAATGTCGCCCTTGCACTGCGTGAACCATCGCTTGGACCTGTCTTTGGCATCAAAGGTGGTGCAGCAGGTGGTGGTCTATCTCAAGTACTGCCAATGGAAGATATCAATTTACATTTTACAGGTGATTTTCATGCCATCACAAGCAGTGTCAATCTGCTTGCTGCATTAATTGACAACCACATTTATCAAGGCAATGAGCTTGATATCAATCCCAAAAAAGTTGTCTGGCGACGTGCCTTAGATATGAACGACCGCCAACTGCGAAATATAATAGGCGGCATGGGTAAGCCTACCGATGGCGTGATACGCCCTGATGGCTTTGACATCACAGTGGCAAGTGAAGTCATGGCGGTGTTTTGTCTTGCCAAAGACTTAGACGATTTAAAGCACCGTTTAGGTGAGATGATTGTTGCTTATCGCTTTGATAATACTCCTGTTTTTGCCAAAGACCTGCACGCCCATGGAGCGATGGCTGCTCTGTTAAAAGAAGCCATCAAGCCTAATTTAGTACAAACCATTGAAGGCACGCCTACTCTTATTCATGGTGGTCCTTTTGCCAATATTGCTCACGGCTGTAATTCAGTCATAGCGACACGCACTGCCCTAAATTTAGCAGATTTTGTGGTTACTGAAGCTGGGTTTGGAGCAGATTTGGGAGCGGAGAAATTTTGCGACATCAAATGCCGTTTGGCAAACTTACGCCCTGATGCGGTGGTCATTGTCACAACGGTGCGAGCTTTAAAATACAATGGCGGTGTCGCCAAAGACGAATTAAAAAGTGAAAATTTAGACGCTCTACAAAAAGGCTTACCAAATTTATTAAAACATATTGATAATATTCAAACTGTCTTTGGCTTGCCGTGCGTGGTAGCGATTAACGCTTTCGTGTCAGATACTACTGATGAAATTGAGCTGATTAAAAAAGCGTGCCAAGATAAAGGGGTAGATGTCTCAGTTGCCAAAGTGTGGGAGCAAGGCGGCACAGGTGGCATAGACTTAGCCAAAAAAGTAGTGGCATTAACCCAAAGCGAGAATAAATTTCGTTTTGCCTATGACACTGACCAAAGCATTGAAGATAAAATCACAGCCATCGCCCAAAAAATTTATGGAGCGGACGGTGTGAAATTTAGTAATGATGCCAAGGCTGATATGCGTAAAATACAAAAATTAGGGCTTGATAAGCTGCCTATTTGCATGGCAAAAACGCAATATTCACTCTCAGATAACCCCAAGCTTTTAGGGCGACCGTCAGGCTTTGATATTCACATCAAAAACATCACCATCTCAAACGGAGCAGGTTTTTTGGTAGCGTTGTGTGGTGAGATGATGAAAATGCCGGGTCTGCCAAAAGTGCCGTCCGCCAATCATATTGATGTGGTAGATGGGGATATTATTGGGCTGTTTTGATGAATCAAAAGCACCTGCCAAATAAAAAATCGCAAAGATGACCACTTTGCGATTTTTAAGGTTAATATATTGATTACTGTGGTGCTTTAGTTGGGCTGCTGGTTAGTTGGCTTAGTTTTTTGGTAACAATCACCGCAACTGGCAAGCTGATGATCAAACCTACAACAACCGCCGCTAAAATTACCATACTGCTATCATGACCTGTCACCACCGCAATGATAATCAAAATGCCCATTGCAACCGTAGAAGCGATAGAAAAAATTGCTGTCAATAGAGGAATATTCATCTTAAACTCCGATTAAACCAAACCACAATACAAATCAATTTCTTAGAATATAAAACGATACATTTAAGGTACGCCTAAATTTAGCTTTAGTATTAAATGTAGCTTTTATATCTACATTTATACACCTTTTTTAACAAAATGTTAAGCGTATTTACAAAAAAATCCTTAAAATTTTTATGGGATTTTTTGATATATTCATCAGCCTTAGCTTTTTATATTTTAAAGGGTAGAAATCTCGAAAAATGCTTTAATTTGCCCAAGTTTATGCTAAAATTGATTATTAATTTGCCAGTTTCTCACCATTAAGGATTTTTATGAGTCAGCTTAAAAAAAACCTACAATTACATGAAGTGCGTCAAGCCTTTATCGACTTTTTTGTAAGCAAAAACCACACCCATGTCGCATCATCTAGCCTTATTCCACATAATGACCCTACGCTGCTTTTTACTAATGCGGGAATGAACCAGTTTAAAGACACATTTTTAGGACTAGAAAAACGCAATTACAACCGTGCCGTCACTTCCCAAAAATGCGTGCGTGCAGGCGGAAAACACAACGATTTAGACAATGTCGGCTATACCGCTCGCCACCATACTTTTTTTGAAATGCTTGGCAACTTTAGTTTTGGCGATTATTTTAAAGAAAACGCCATTAAATTTGCGTGGGAGTTTCTAACCGCTGATGACTGGCTTGCCCTGCCTAAAGACCGACTTTATGTTACTGTATATCATACAGATGATGAGGCGTATGACATCTGGCATAACACCATCGGATTAACACCCGACCGCATTATCCGTATTGGTGATAATAAAGGCGGACTGTACCAATCAGACAACTTTTGGGCGATGGGCGACACAGGCCCTTGTGGTCCGTGTAGTGAAATCTTTTATGACTACGGTGACAGCATGGAAGGTGGCTTGCCAGGAACACCAGAAGAAGACGGCGATCGCTATGTAGAAGTATGGAACTGTGTATTTATGCAATTTAACCGTCAAAAAGACGGAACACTAGAGCCACTGCCAAAACCATCTGTGGATACAGGCATGGGGCTTGAGCGTATCAGCTCTATCATGCAAGGTAAATTTGGCAACTACGAAGTGGATCTTTTTGTAAAACTCATGGATTTTACCGCCCAAGTGATTGGCGTTGATAGCACATACGAGCCGTCATTTAAAGTAGTTGCTGACCATATCCGAGCTGTCTCATTTCTTATTGCTGATGGTGTTCGCCCAAGCAATGAAGGTCGTGGCTATGTACTTCGCCGCATCATTCGCCGAGCTGTTCGTCATGGTAATAAGCTTGGTGCAACAGAAAACTTCTTTTATAAAATCGTACCAGCCTTGGTGCGTGAAATGGGCGAAGCCTACCCTGAGCTTGTCACAAAGCAAGATGAAATTGCAGCCGTCATTTTAAAAGAAGAAGAGCAATTTGCCAAAACTCTTGCCCAAGGCTTAAGATTGTTATCAAGCGAGCTTGAAGTGCTAAATGATGGAGATATCTTATCTGGCGAAACCGTCTTTAAGCTGTACGACACTTACGGTTTCCCTGTGGATTTAACATCAGACATTGCCCGTGAGCGTGGTATCAGTATTGACGACACAGGCTTTGATGCTTGTATGCAAGAGCAACGTCAAAGAGCCAGAGATGCTGGCAAGTTTGATTTAGACTACACCGCCGCCATTAAGGTTAATACACCAACTGAATTTACTGGGTACAGCCTTTATCATCAACAAAGCAGTATCGTTGGGCTGTACCAAGATGGTAAACAGACAGACTGCCTAAAAGAAGGTGAAGAAGGTGTTATTGTATTATCCACCACACCATTTTATGCCGAAAGTGGCGGTCAAGTAGGCGAGACAGGTGAAATTAGCACGCAATCAGGTGTGTTTGCCGTCGAAGATACCAAAAAATCTGGACAAGCTATCATTCATTATGGCACAGTTAAAATGGGTCAAATCACCCCAAACCAAAAAGCCAACGCCTTAGTATCATCAGACGTTCGCCATGCATCTGCCAAAAACCACTCTGCCACGCACTTACTGCATGCTGCCTTGCGTACTTTGCTTGGCAATGGTGTTACCCAAAAAGGCTCTTTGGTATCAAGCGATGTTCTACGTTTTGACTTCTCCCACGATTCTGCCGTCAGCGATGAAGAGTTGGTACAAATTGAACGCATGGTTAACGAACAGATTCAAAAAAACACCCCCGTTCAAACCGAACTTTTAGACATTGACACCGCCATGAAAAAAGGAGCGATGGCACTGTTTGGTGAAAAATACGGCGATATAGTGCGTGTACTAACGATGGGCGAGAAAGAAAATAAAGAAGCTTTCTCTATTGAGCTTTGTGGTGGTATTCATGTACATCATACTGGTGAAATCGGTCTATTTAAGATTGTCAGCGAACAAGGTATTTCAGCAGGCGTCCGTCGCATTGAAGCCTTGACAGGCATGGGAGCGTTACGCTATATTCAGCAAGGCAATCAACAGCTAAATATTTTAGCTGATCAATTTAAGGCGAAACGCCATGAGATTGTCGATCGAGTCTCACAGCTTGCAGATAAGAGCCGCTCATTAGAAAAACAGCTTGAGCGTCTAAACCAGAAAATGGCAAGTCTACAAGCCCAATCATTAACTGAAAACACTAAGCAAATCAATGGTCAAAAGGTACTTATCGCTACGATAAACGGCTTAGATGGCAAAGCACTGCGCACGCTATCAGATGACATGAAATCAAAACTTCATGATGGCATTGTGGTACTGTCAAGCGTGCATGATGATAAAATCGCCATCACTGCAAGCGTCGGTAAAAACCTAACGGGCAAAGTAAAAGCAGGCGACATTATCAAGCACACCACTTCACAGCTTGGTGGTAAAGGTGGTGGTAAGCCTGATTTTGCTCAAGGTGGAGCAACTGACGTTGAGAAGTTGCCACAAGCCATGAATGCACTTAGTGACTGGCTTGCCGAACAACTGGTCTAATTAATAAAAAGGGACAGAAAAAAATTCTTTGTCCCTTTTTTATTGCTTATTTTTAAATATTGAGTTTACTGTAAAATATCAATTTGTTAAACCGTTAGTAGCAACAACAGTAACCGTGCAGTTTTTATTACTAATAGGCACAGCTTAGGATAAGCGAAAAATCAAATTTGGCAGTAGGTCTGTGAAAAAGATTAACTATTCTCAAGAATAAGGATTATTAATGCCTAATTTTGCCAAAATTTCTATCTCAAAGCCTTCCATTTCATCCGCCTGTAAATCTCCAAGCTCATGATCAAAACCAAGCAAATGCAAAATACCATGCACCAATAAATGTACCAAGTGATCATAAAATGCCTTGCCCTGTTCGCTTGCTTGTTTTGCCACCACTTCATGGCATAAGACAAGCTCACCTAATGGCAATTGTGGCAATACAGCTAAAATCTCACTTGACATTTGGCTTGGATAAGACAAAACGTTCGTTGCATAGTCTTTTTGACGATACTCGCGATTAAGCTCTTGTGCTTCGATGGCATCGGCAATGTATACACTCAGCTGTTTTGGCTTACACCAGATATCATCATCAATACCCTCAAAATAAGCAAACTTAAGCCCATTTTGGCGTTTGTACTCCATAACGTCTAGCACACACTCAAGCACCTTATCAAGCTTCGCTTGAGTGTATTGTTCCATCACCTCATCAGATAACGCACCAAAATCTAAAGCGAAAGTTGTAGCCGTCATACTTCACCTTGATTAATCTGAGCTTGTGCAGCAAGTCTTTCTTGTTTACGTTGCCAAGCTTTTTGCTCTTGCTCATCATCAAACGCATCATAGGCTTGGACGATTTTTTGTACCAGATGGTGACGCACTACGTCTTTACTATCAAAACGAGTAATATGAATCTCATCAATTTTAGAAAGAATCTGAATCGCCTGCGATAGACCCGACTTATGTCCTCGTGGCAAATCCACCTGCGTCATATCGCCAGTAATCACCGCACGAGAACCAAAACCAAGTCGTGTTAAGAACATTTTCATCTGTTCTGGCGTGGTGTTTTGAGCTTCATCTAAAATGACAAATGAATTATTTAACGTTCGCCCACGCATATAGGCCAATGGAGCTACCTCAATCACTTGGCGTTCTAAGAGCTTACCCACTTTCTCAAACCCAAGCATTTCATATAACGCATCATACAGTGGGCGTAAATAAGGGTCAATCTTTTGAGTTAAGTCGCCCGGCAAAAAGCCAAGCTTCTCGCCAGCTTCCACGGCAGGTCGCACCAATAAGATTCGCTCAATCTCACCTCGCTCCAACATATCAACCGCACAAGCTACTGCCAGATAAGTCTTACCAGTACCAGCAGGACCAACACCAAATGACACATCAGACGCTAGGATTTTTTGGACATAACGCTGCTGATTTTGTCCACGGGGTGTGATTTTACCCTTGCGTGTCTTTAGGCTGACATGAGTATGCGTATCGTGCCTATCGCTACGCTTTTGGACGCCTGCCACTTGCTCACCCTCTGAACGCTCAGAAAGTGCTGCTTGAATAATTAGGTGCAATGTCTCACCCTCGATATCATCATAAGAAAGCTCTGCAAGCTTAGTTAAAATTACTTTCGCACGCTCGCAAGCCACTTCATCGCCTGTGATTATAAATTGGTTTTGACGTTGCATGATGTCGATATCAAGACGCTCTTGGAGATACTTTAGATGCTTATTATATTCACCTAGTACATTTTTAAGCTGGTCAGTATTAAGATCTAGAGTTAAATTATGTGTTGTAGCCAAAACAATACCCTTTAAGTAAAAATTTAATGTACTTTAAATAAGGGCAAATTAAAGAATTGCAATAAGCAGGTAGGCATCAAAAAAGAAAAAACCCTTCAAAATATGAAGGGTTTTATAATATGGCTCCCCAACCTGGGCTCGAACCAGGGACACACGGATTAACAGTCCGATGCTCTACCAACTGAGCTATTGGGGAAAGTCTAAGCTGTTCGCTTAATATGGTGCGTATTATATTAATGGCTTGATTAATTGTCAAGCAAAAAATACTATTTTTTTAAAAAATTTAAAAATAAATACCAAAGCACCGCTACAAAGGGGTTACCATGAACCGTACAGTTCAAGGCGGGTTATGCCATCACTTATTACGGCTTCCTGATTCATCATAAAGATGCAGGTCTGCACAACAAAGTAATAGTAGCACAACCCTAAGATAAGATTATCGGCTCAGGAATACGCTTTGTTGGCGAATGCTCCAGTAGCACCTATTATAATAAATTTATTCTAAAATCTCAAGATAAATCACCCAAATTATTTACCCTAAATGCAACATAAGCGATTGATATTACTAATTAAATGTATCTAAATTAATAATATCAACCACCTATTAATAAAAAAAACCACAACATCGTGTGGTTTTTTTATTAAACGGATTACTTAATTTTTGCTTCTTTAAACAATACGTGTTGGCGTACTTTTGGGTCAAACTTTTTGATTTCCATTTTGCCAGGCATGGTACGCTTATTTTTAGTTGTGGTGTAGAAATAACCAGTACCAGCGGTAGAAACGAGTTTAATTTTATCTCTCATGATGATGTCCTTTAACTTATAAGCCTAACAAAACAATTAGATGTTTTGACCTTGTGCACGTAGATCAGCAAGTACTTTGTCGATACCGTGCTTATCAATGATACGCATACCCTTAGATGATACACGAAGGCGAACGAAACGGTTCTCAGACTCTACCCAAAAGCGGTGGTTGTGTAGGTTTGGAAGAAAACGGCGACGTGTTTTGTTGTTAGCATGTGATACATTGTTACCCACTAGTGGGCGTTTTCCAGTCACTTGACATACTCGAGACATGGTGAACTCCTAATCTAATATGGCACGGATATTGAGCGGTATCGGTTGTGCCGTTTAATCAAAGTGCTATTAAATAAGGTATGGACTTAGCATAACTATGATTAAACCATATGGTTAGGCCACTCTTTTTTGACCGTTAAAGGCGACGACAATCAAGAAGTAGCAGAAAAATTAAAGCCCATATTTTACTCTATCTGCAATAAATATTCAAGCAAAAAATTAAAATAGGGGCAGATTTAATAAAAATTAAGTCAGCGGTTAGGTTGATAATGACTATTTGATACTCAAAGCATTCTTAGGCATTGCAAAGCCACGCCAACCGTAATGCATAAAATTACGAATGTTGGCATGATCTATGCCATCTGGCGTAGCTTGTACAGCCTGATAATGCTCAGCAAACAAACTAAGCGTATCTAGCTGGTTTAGACCATGTAGCTTTGCTAAGCCAAATACTTTAGCACTACCCTCGTTTACGCCTGGGGCATTCACCACCTCACCATTATGAAAAGCCACTGGTGTATAGTGATAATTGGCATCAATATACGCAAGTACATCAGCAAAATTTAATGCATTTGACCGAATGCCATGCAGTAAACGTGAAATATCAGTATGATTCATAATCCATCCTAGCGGTTGAAATAATCATCATCGTCAAATGATGGCGGTGCAAAACCATCCTGCTCAAGATGGCTCATATGCATCTGCATGGAACGTTCGTGCTGAATACGTTGGTAAATCTCTTCACGGTGTACTGCGATGTCTTTTGGAGCATTCACCCCCAAACGCACTTGGTTACCCTTAACACCAAGCACAGTCACACTGACCTCATCGCCAATCATTAATGTTTCGCCTACACGACGAGTTAAAATAAGCATAGTAGCTCCTTACTATGAAGAATTTAAAATAACTACATAGAAATTAAAATTACCCAAAGACGCATTATAAAACGTCTTGGGCAGAATGTCAGCAGTTTTTAGTGAATTTAATCAAGCTGTTACAATAAACCAAACAAACTGTTAGGACTTCTAATAAATCTTAAAGTCCTGCAACTATACTTTCGCCGTCTTCACGGTCAAGCCCAAAAGCGGTATGTAGTGCTTTTACTGCTTTATCTAAATGCTGTTCTTGAATTAACACCGATACTTTAATCTCAGAAGTGGAGATCATCTGTAGGTTAATATGATTACTGGCTAAAGTATCAAACATTTTACTTGCCACACCTGCATGTGAACGCATACCCACGCCAACAATAGATACTTTGACCACAGTATTATCACCGACAATCTCAGCAGCACCGATATCGTCCTTTACTTTCTCGTTTAGGATTTTTAAGGCTCTATCATAATCACTACGCTGAACTGTGAAACTAAAATCTGTTACGCCATTTTCTGCGATATTTTGGACAATCATATCCACTTCAATATTAGCAACACTAATCGGGCTTAAAATTGCTGATGCGATACCAGGACGGTCAGGCACGCCCAATAGTACGATTTTGGCTTCATCACGATTAAAAGCAATACCTGAGATAACTGCACGTTCCATATCATTTCCTTCGTCAATTGTGATTAACGTACCTACGTTTTGTTTAAATTCCTCGTCAAACGCCCCATCTGTACCTTCATCAAAGCTAGAAAGCACACGCAGTGGTACACGGTATTTACCAGCAAACTCTACTGAACGAATTTGCAACACTTTTGATCCTAAGCTTGCCATTTCAAGCATTTCTTCAAATGTGATTTTTGATAGTTTTTTTGCTTTTGAGGTTACACGAGGGTCAGTGGTATATACACCATCCACATCGGTGTAGATTTGGCATTCGTCTGCACCAATAGCAGCTGCGATTGCCACGCCTGTGGTGTCTGAGCCACCGCGACCAAGGGTAGTTAGGTCGTTATGCTCATTCACCCCTTGAAATCCTGCAATAATCAAAACCTTGCCATCAGCAAGCTCACGCTTTAGATTATCAGCATCGATGTGTTCAATACGGGCTTTAGCATGCGTCGTGTCAGTCTTAATGGTAACCTGACGCCCTGTCATAGACTTAGCTTCTACACCCAAATCCTTCAACGCCATAGCGAGTAAAGCAATCGAGACCTGCTCACCAGTGGCGACCATTTGATCATATTCTCGTGGATCTGGATCATTACTGATTTCTCGCGCCAGACCAATCAAACGGTTGGTTTCACCACTCATGGCAGAAACCACCACCACGACTTGATGACCATGATCATGCCAACGCTTAACACGCTTGGCGACATTTTTGATACGGCTGGTATTCCCCATAGAAGTACCGCCGTATTTTTGGACGATTAACGCCATGACTTGTCCTTTTTTGATAAACGGTGTCAATTTTGTAATTAATAACGGCTTGATGATTGATAACTAAAATTTATCAATAAATATCAGCTGCGACATTAATTTTTAAAAAGGCTTTTATACCATATTTTAAATGGTTTCTCAAGATAAAGCTCTCATATATTTAAAGGTAATATTACCCATCCGCTTTTTTGTGTTTATTTGCCTTGATACACCTATTTGTTGCTTAATTTTTTTAAGATAGCTTAGGATAGTTCTTAATAGGCAACTTTATAGCTAAGTATCATCAAAGTTTAACTACATTAGCCTTGCTCAACGATGCAAACAAGCTAATAGAGCTTACAGGGATGACAATCTTAAGTATACGATATACTGTAAAATACTTTTTTGGCAGGATACTACCATCAAAAGTTGGGAATAATTTTGTCTTATCAGTCTTTTTTTTAATCAACGTTTTAACAGCCAAAATGTTGAAAATCACGCCCATCAAAAGCCTGATTTTATGACAAAACAAGATGATACAATCAAACTAAATAACCACGTTATTACCACCCCAAAACCCACCAAATAATGCTATAATTACTCATTTTATTAAATGATCAATATTATGAAATTTACCTTACACAATACCGATAACGGTAATAACCACGCACGCCGTGGTACGGTTCATCTGGCTCATGGTGACGTACAGACCCCTGCATTTATGCCTGTTGGGACTTATGGCACAGTCAAGGGCATGCTCCCTCGTGACATTCATGGCATTGGTGCTGATATTATACTTGGCAACACTTTTCATCTGTGGTTACGCCCGAAAATGGATGTCATTCGTGAGTTTGGTGGATTACATCACTTTATCGGATGGGATAAGCCCATTTTAACTGACTCTGGCGGATTTCAAGTGTTTAGCCTTGGAGCTATGCGTAAAATCAGCGAAGAAGGCGTGGCATTTCGCTCGCCTGTTGATGGAGCAAAAGTATTCTTATCGCCTGAAGTATCCATGCAAATCCAAAACGACCTTAACTCGGATATTGTCATGCAGTTTGACGAATGCACGCCCTATCCTGCTACACTTGAGCAAGCTCAAAAGTCTCTTGAGCTTTCACTTCGCTGGGGTGAACGCTGTATTAATGAACATCATAAACTTGGTAACAAAAACGCTCTTTTTGGTATTATCCAAGGCAGCATGTACGAAGATTTGCGTATGCAATCGCTTGAAGGTCTGCTTACCATGCCATTTGATGGCTATGCGATAGGTGGGCTGTCAGTGGGAGAGCCTAAAGATGAGATGATTAAGGTGCTAAACTACCTGCCACATCGTATGCCGTCTGATAAGCCACGTTATTTAATGGGCGTGGGTAAGCCTGCTGATATCGTTGAAGCGGTACGCCGTGGGGTGGATATGTTTGATTGCGTCATGCCAACTCGTAATGCACGTAATGGGCATTATTTTGTTACAGGCAATGCCGAAAATAAAGGCGTCATTCGTATTAAAAATAGCCAATATCGCACCGATAAGCGTCCGCTTGATGAGCATTGTGATTGCTACACTTGCCAAAATTTCAGTTTAGCCTATCTCCACCACCTGCATCGCTGTGGCGAGATGCTATCAGCTCAGCTTGCCACTATTCATAACTTACGTTACTATCAGCGTCTGATGGCAGACATCCGCACAGCAATCGAAGCTGATAAATTTGATGAATTTGTCGCAGAATTTTACGCTAGATGGAGTATGGAAGTACCAGAGTTTAATAAGAATAACAACTAATCAATTTTTATAAGTCTTACATATCAATAAAACCACTTGTCACACAAGTGGTTTTAAGTGTAAGAATAATTTACCTTAAATAAAATGTAGTATTTATGCCCACACAGCAAATATCTAGCATAAGCACTTTTAATACTTACAAATCATCAGGCACGCTTTCTAGTGGAATATCTGGATTTTTGACCAAATGAATCGATGATAATAACAATCCACCCCAGATTAATAGCATAGCAATAAGCATAATAGTTATAGCTGACATAGTCATAACAACACTCCTTTATTGATGATGATTATAGTGGCTTGGGTGACTTTTGATTTTTGGAAAAATCAAAGCACTTAGTGCAAAAATTGCCACAACGCCCCAGCCAAACAAAGCCTGTACCATAAAGCTATAACCGCCATAGCCTTCTGTCAGTAAGCCTTTCATGCTAAGAACAAGAGCTACTAATAACGAGATTGGCGTTACAATAGTCAGCATGAATACCCAGCCTTGACCAACCTTAAAGCTTGAAATAGCATTAATATGATTAACCAATTTTGGGATTATTTGGCGGTTTAGCCATGTCACCCAGATGATAGATAATAAACCACCAAACACTACACCGATGTTATTAGTGAAATTATCAATCACATCAACAAAAGTAATCGCTGCTGTAGTAGAGAACATCACTGTTGAGACTACTGCACAGCTACCACCCACGATGGTCACTGCTTTATTTTTTGACCACCCAAGTTTATCTTGGACTGCTGACACAGGCACCTGTAAGATACTTGCCATTGATGTTAAGCCTGCCAAGAACAGTGATGCAAAGAATAACACACCAATGATTGTGCCTGTATCACCCATAGTAGAAACGATATTTGGGAATGCGATGAATGCAAGACCGATGCCACCTTTAACCACTTCTTCAACTGGCAAGCCAGACTGCACCGCCATAAAGCCTAAGATAGAGAAAATACCGATACCAGCTAGTAACTCAAAAGATGAATTAGCAAAACCAACCGTCAAGCCTGAGCCAGTAAGGTTTGCATTCTTACCTAGATAAGATGAATAAGTTACCATAATACCAAAGCCAATCGACATTGAGAAAAACACGTGTCCATAAGCCGCCAACCATACACTTGGATTGGCCATCGCCGACCAGTTTGGTGCAAAAAATGTTTGCAAGCCTAGCGATGCCCCTGGCAATGTCACCGCTTTACCCACCATCACGATAAACATTAATACAAGTAGCGGAATACAAATTTTATTTGATAGCTCTACACCCTTTTGGATACCGCCGTACATGATCAGCAGTACAATAGCCCATACAATGATAAGTCCTGTAAATAAGCCAGGTACGAAACTTAAGCCCTCTGCGATATCAACATTTTGTAGATAGTGGCTAAAAAAGAAGGCTTCTGTATCGCTACCCCAAGCCTGTGTTGTGGCATAAATCGTATATTGACCTGCCCAGCTTAGAACGGACGCATAATAGATGCCGATCACCGTACATACTGCTACTTGCCACCAGCCGACACTCTCAGCAGATTTAAGCATACGACCATAAGCAGTCGGTGGTGCACCACGATACTTTTGGCCAACGACATAATCTAAAAATAGCAGCGGAAAGCCTGCTGTTGCTAAGGCAATCAAATAAGGCACAAAGAATGCACCACCGCCATTTTCATAAGCTGCATAAGGGAAACGCCAAATATTCCCCAATCCGACAGCAGAACCCACTGCTGCTAAAATAAAGCCAGAGCGCGCTGACCAACTCTCACGTTGTGCCGCCATAAGACTCTCCTCATCTAATCTATATGAATGTCAGTCCCGAACATTCGTTCCATACTATCACTATCCACGTTGAGGGTGGATAAATCATGACAAGTTACTTTGACGGATACACAAAAACCCATAACAATACGCTATGGGTTAGGAAAAATGCCAAAATTTTCCTTGCCTTTTTTTGCATACTAACAGATACTTAGCAATAAATCAATATTTTAGCAATACTATAAAATAAAAATATCCGCCTATGAGCAGAAATATCCACCTAACGAGTTAAGCCACGCTCGGTATTTTTTAAAGAGTTAATTAGCAGTGCAATTTTTGGCTCACGCTCTAGCATGGATTCAAGCTCTGCTATCGCCTGCTGACGCAATAGCCCTGAACGAAATATCAAGCGATACGCCTCATCAATGGCTTGTATCGTGTCACGACTCCAGCCTTTGCGACGCATGCCTTCTTTGTTTAAGCCATGCGTTTTTGCAGGATTGCCAGACACCATAACAAAAGCAGCAACGTCTTTTAGGATTAAGCTTGCGCCACCAATCATACTATAATCATCAATGCGACAAAACTGATGCACGCCTGACTGACCACCAATAATGACATGATTGCCAATATGTGCATGACCTGCCACACCGACATTATTAGCAAGCACGTTATAATCACCAACCGAACAATCATGGGCGATATGTGTGTTTACCATAAATAAGTTATGGCTACCAATTTTGGTCAGGCTGCGATCTTGGGCTGTGCCACGATGAAATGTGCAAGATTCACGAATACGATTATAATCACCAATCTGTAAGTAAGTAGGTTCGCCCGCATATTTTAAGTCTTGGGGATTTTCTCCCACACTGGCAAACTGATAGATTTCGTTATGCTTACCGATTGTGGTATTTTCACCAATAACAACATGGCGATGCAAGATACTGCCCTCACCAATTTTACTGTTTTTACCGATAATACAGTAAGGCCCGACCACAGCCGTAGGACTAATGACTGCACTATCATCTATGATCGCTGTTGGATGAATGTTCATGCCACTAAACTCCTTAACGGTTGCTTATTTCTCAATGTCGCTGACTTTTTGGCGAGCAATCATCACTTCAGCACTACAAGCAAGTTGCCCATCAACATGAGCTGTACAAGAAAACTTGTAAATATCACGCTTATTCATAATTGCTTTTGAACGAATCACGAGCTGATCACCTGGGCTGACCAGCTTTTTAAATCGCACTTTATCCACACCAGCAAATAGGTACAAATAACCATCCTCAGATGATGTGCCAGCACTGATAAATCCAAGCACACCCGACAACTGTGCCATCGCCTCTACCATTAACACGCCTGGCATGATTGGGTTATCTGGAAAGTGCCCATTAAAAAACTCTTCATTAATCGATAGATTTTTATAGCCAGTGATCCAGTTATCAGGCGAGCAAGCAGTCACACGATCGATCAACATAAACGGATAACGATGTGGCAGATAGTGCTTTAATTGCTCAAACTTTAGCGGCATGGTTACTTGTCTTTTAGATAACGCTGTTAAGTCCGCTTCGGTTAATAAATTATAATCGATAAGATGTTGAGTCATTATTTTTCCTTGAAGTTTCAGTAATAAAAAAATAGTGTTATTTATTACCCATTTGGCGAAATTTAACCGCAGCACGACGCCATTTCATGGTCGGCATCGCTACTGTGCCAGATGAATAACTACCCGCTTGCTCAATCGAACTTGTCACAAAAGTTCTGCCTGTCAAAGTCACATTATCTGCAATATTAAGATGCCCGCTAATGCCGACATTCCCACCTATAATACAGTTACGACCTATCACAGTACTACCAGCTATCCCCACCATCGCTGCCATCGCTGTGCCATCGCCAATCTTAACATTATGGGCTATTTGCACAAGATTATCGATAATAACATGATTACCAATGACAGTATCGCCGATAGCACCTCTATCGATGCAGGTTTGGGCGCCAATTCGCACATTATCACCAATGATGACTCGTCCAAGCTGAGCGATACGCTGCCATTTTAAGCCTGTCGCACTTGGATGTGGGGCAAAACCAAAACCCTCAGAACCAATGGATGCATGGGCATGGATTCGCACATTATTCCCAATCACTGTGTGGTAAGCGATATACACATGCGGATAGATAATACTATTATCTCCAATGATGGTATATTCACCAATGCTAACGCCTTGGGAAATTTTGGCTTCATTGCCGATAACCACGCCTTCATTGATCACAGCATAAGCACCAATTTGGGCGTTTTTGCCTATTTTAGCTGTTGGGCTAATGATAGCAGTTGGGTGAATGCCTGTCTTAGTTGATGTATTTTCAAACAATGTACTAATACTGGCATATGCCAAATACGCGTCTTTTACAATAATGGCAGTGGCAGTGGTTGGCACGTCACAAGCAAATTGTTCACCCACAAGCACCACACCTGCTTGGGTTAATGGCAGTTCATGGGCGTATTTTGCTTGGGAGATGAACGCTACACAGTCAGCGTCAGCCTGTGCTAAGGATGCAACTTTCTTAAAAAACCGACCAGTTGGTTTTATATCAGCTTTGTTTAGTACAGGCTGCACCAGTTCAATCGCGCAGATCAGCCGTTCTAGCGATATCATTAGAACATACTGCCAATCTGGAATTGGACTTTATCTGTTTGATCGCCTTTTTTGCTATTTAACGGTTTAGCATAGCTGATAGAAATTGGTCCAATCGGAGTAAACCATGTTGCCCCTGCACCAACACTGTATCGAAGCTCTTTATCCTGAGTGATCAGCGGATAAGTCTTGCTACCAATCAGTGTTTTATTGGCATCATTAGGGTCTTTATAATTGTAACGGTAGGTCTTATACTCTTTGTCACGCCCTGTTGTGTCAAAGACTTGACCTGCATCTACAAATAACACAGGACGCACTTGATCTTTCCAATCGCCCTTAAATGGTAGTGGTAAAATTAGCTCAGCACCAAAAGAAGCCATTGCATTACCACCCACTTCTTCGCCACGGGCATAGCCACCACCTTGGCTGGCAGCAGTCCAAGGTTGAGATTGTGGCCCTAGACTTGAAGCATTATAACCACGCACGGAGCCATAACCACCTGCATAGAAATTTTCATAAAATGGCAGATTATTACCATAACCAAGCTTTGCCCAGCCACGCAAAATCGTACCTTTATATAAAGGCTGATAATAATTGCCACGATAGACGACTTTTTGATAATTCTTATCACCAAAGCCAACTGTCAAACCTAAATCATGATTCATGCCTTTAGTTGGTAACATGGGTCTATCTAAAGTAGAATATGTCCAGCCAAGTGTCGCTCCATAAGTGGTGTAGTCTTTAGAAAACTGACCATTTACAAGATCTGTTTTGCCGCCATCGGCGATCAGCTGCTCAACGTTGCTAATCCCCATAAAGCGACCGCCACGCACCTTGGTATTATCGACGGTCAAACCACCATTAATACGTTGATTTTCATTAATCGGATAGCCATAACTTAATGCTGCACCATAGGAATCTAGCAGGTAATTACTGATATTTTTGCTGTCACTTTTGGTTTTACGATAATAGGCGTTGACACTCTGAGAAATGCCATTTTTGGTAAAATAGGGATTTGCCAAGCCAAGGCTGTATGAATCCATCGACTCAGAACGCATCATACCTGCAGTCAGGCGATTGCCAGTACCCATGAAGTTTGATTGGGATAAATCAAACTGAAATGTCAAACCGCCAGACTGTGAATAGCCAGCTGATATTGAAGACGAGCCAGAAGGCTGCTCAACGACATTATAAACCACATCAACTTGGTCGGGGAAGTTTGACACAGGACGCACGTTAACTTGTACATCTTTAAAAAAGCCTGTACGCAATAGTCGAGCGCGCGATAAGGCAATCTTTTGGTTAGAAGATAAAGCCCCTTCTAGCTGACGCATCTCACGGCGAAGCACTTCGTCTTTGGTTTTAACGTTACCATTAAACTCAATACGACGCACATAGATTGGGCGTTCAGGATCAATCTTATAATCCACATCAACCGTTAATGTCTCATCATTAATACGTCCTACTGGATCAACTTTGGCATAATAATAGCCTTCGTCACCGAATTTATTTGCGATGGCGACAGTTGTCTCATTAAGTGCTGCTTGAGAGTAACCATCACCCTTTTTAAAGGTGATAAGCTGATCTAAACCCACTTTACTGTATGTACTTGGGCCAACAAAATTCACCGACCCAAATTGATACCTTTGCCCTTCTTCTATCGCAAGCTCAATGGATATTTTTTGTTTATCTTCATCAATGTTTAGCGTCGCTTCGTTAATTTTAAAGCGTACGAAACCCTCGTTAAGGTATTTGGCTTTAATCGCCTCAAGACTGGCATTAAATTTGTCTTGGGTGTATTTATCTTTACCAGATAGTGGGTTTAGCTTTTTATCTTTAATGATAAATTCATCTTTTAGGTCGTCATCGCTAAAATATTGGTTGCCAATAATATTAATATCCACCACACGAGCAGGCTTACCTTCGATGAATTTTAAATCAAGCTTAACGCGATTACCATCAAGCTTGGTCTGAACCACTTTAATATCACTATTATAGTAACCTTGTGAGATATATTGGTTTTTTAACTCATTTTCAATCGCATGAACTGTGGATTGTTTTAGCGTATTACCTACCACAAGTCCCACGCTTTTTAAGCCTTCTGTCAGCCCTTCTTTAGGGATTAGTTTATTGCCATCAAAGTTAATCTCAGCGATGGTTGGACGCTCTGTTACATGGAACACCACTTGACCATCTTGTACAGCACTTTGCACATCACTAAACTGCTCTGTGGCATATAATGCACGGATACTGTCAGCAAGCAAATCATCTGTTACAGTCTGACCAACTTGAATCGGTAAAGTCGTCTGTAAGCTTTCAATAGTAACCCGCTGCAATCCTGTAATAGCGATGTCTTTAGCGACGAAAGCTTCGGCATGGGCTTGGGTTGCCATCACTGTCATCACCGCTGCAGCGATGCTTGTGGTCATAAACCGAGAAAAAGAAGGCTGATACATAATTTCACCTAATAGTGTTATCAATAAATCATTATTCACGTCAAACCAAGCTTGATTTGACAAGTAATAAAATCTGCAATGCTGCTAAAGGTAAGCCAAAAAACAGTTTTTGGCAAGCATAAAATGTAAATTATGCCATCTTTTGCATAAAAAGTCTGCAATCGATGGCATAAAGTCCAAAGAATCCTACCCCAATAATCGTGTTATATCATTACTAATCGCAAGCACCATCACACATAATAACATCAGCATACCTATATTTAAGGCAGCGACAGAAAAACGCTCATTCATTGGTCGCCCAAAGATTAGCTCATAAGTATAAAATATCAAATGCCCGCCATCAAGCACAGGAATGGGTAATAGATTAAGCACCGCAAGTGATATGCTAATTAGTGCCATCGTAGACAGCACCTGCATCCAACCCATTTGCACACTTTGGTAAGAAACGTCAGCGATGGTTATCGGTCCAGACAGATTGTCAAGCCCAATTAAACCTGTAAGCATCTTACCGATTGATTTTATCGTCATTACAGACAAATCATAGGTCTTTTGAACCGATAAAGCTGCCGCTTCGCCAAATGAATGATGTATGGTAACTTTATAATCATCAGGTATACTGATTGGACCGCTAAACGCCACGCCCGCTCCAATTTTACCAACGATTTGTCCTTTTTCTTTGGTGGCTTGTGGCATGACAGGGATTGTCAGGTTTTTGCCATCTCGCATAATACCAAACTTAAGCATGGTTTCTGGATTTTGGCGAATCACTTCTGTTACACTTAGCCATTGTGCCATCGGCTTATCATCAATGCTGATGATTTTATCGCCTGTTTTTAAGCCCATCAGATCTGCCGCACCACCATCGGTTATCTGACCGATGACCGCTGGCAACTCAGGTCGCCAAGGCAGTGCACCTAAAGCAGTTAAGGGATCTAATCCTGCTTGTGTATCTTGCATAAAATGGGCGATGTGAACTACATGCGTCGCCTTATCTGTCGTAATACTCACCGACTTAGTTTCACCCATATGATCTGCTAAGGCATAGCTAATCTCCTCCCAAGTATCAACCGCTTTATTATCAATGGCGATAATTTGCTCACCTTGTTTTATTTGGCTAAAAGCGACAGGCGAGCTTGGTAGGATACTGCCAATTTTCGTATTAAGCTGCTCTATTGGCTGTAATAAAATGATAAAAAACAACCCTATGGCAATGATGAAATTCATCACTGGGCCTGCAATAACAATGGCGATTTTCTTTAGGGGGTGCTGATTATTAAATGCCAGATGACGCTCACCCTCTGCCACCTCGCCCTCACGTTCATCAAGCATTTTGACATAACCGCCAAATGGTATGGCACACACACGATAATCAATGCCAGTTTTTGGACTAGTCCAACCAAACAGTCGTTTACCAAAACCAATAGAATAGGTCAGCACCTTAACACCGCATAGCCGTGCGACAATATAATGCCCCCATTCATGCAAGGCGATGAGTGGCAACAGCACCAAAACAGCAGACAATAGCATAGCAAAAGCGGTCATTATAAAGCTCCTATTAAGCGATTACTTGCCAATCTTACAGCTTGATCAAACGTTAAAATATCGGTCAAATCAGTAAAGCTCACCCCAAAATCTTTAGATAAATCATCACAATGAAGTACTTTTTCTACCACATCAGCAATGTCGGTCAATGCAATCTTACCCCCTAAAAAAGCATCAACTGCTATCTCATTAGCAGCATTTAAAGCGATGGTTGCCCCATTGCCACAGCTTACAGCATATCGAGCTAGACTTAAGCTTTTAAATTTTAACTCATCTGGGCGAATGAACTGCAAATCTGCCATCTTAAATAAATCAAGCGAACTTACGCCACTATCAATACGATCTGGATATGCCAAAGCGTGGGCGATGGGTGTCTTCATGTCTGGCGTGCCGCATTGTGCCAAAAACGAACCATCGATATACTCAACCATCGAATGCACGATACTTTGTGGGTGAATGACGATATCAATTTTATCTTGACTTAGGTTAAATAAATGACACGCTTCAATTAGCTCAAGTCCTTTATTCATCATCGTTGAGCTATCTACTGAGATTTTTTGTCCCATCGACCAGTTGGGGTGTTTGATGGCATCTGACACGCTCGCCTTTTTCATCTCATCATACGATTTATGTAAAAAAGAGCCGCCACTTGCCGTTAGCCAAAGACGTTTTATACCAAAACCCACATTATGAATGGCGTGATTATCTTCTTGTACTGCTTTTGGCAAACACTGAAAAATAGCATTATGCTCACTGTCAATCGGTAAGATGGTTGCACCACTATGACGTGCAGCATTCATCACCAAATCACCCGCCATGACAAGGCTTTCTTTGTTGGCAAGTAGCACTTTTTTACCCGACTTCACCGCTTGCAGTATAGATGGCAATCCTGCCGAACCAACAATCGCTCCGACCACTGTCTGACTATGAGAATCTTTTGCCAAATCACACAGCCCATCTTGACCACCGACTACTTCTGTTGCAAGCCCTGCACGTCGTATCTTATCTGCAAAAGCATCAACGTCATCTTGTGCGACGCACACTCGCTTTGGGCTAAACTCTTGGCATAAAGCAAACAGTTTGGTTAGCTGGCGAAAACCTGACAAGGCGTAAATCTGATAGCGATCAGAATGTCTGCGAATGATGTCAAGCGTACTGTCGCCGATTGAGCCTGTTGCTCCTAGTAAGGTGATGTTTTGCATGGGTAATCTTAGGGTTGGTGGGGTTGTGCTAATCGTCAATTATGAACGTTAGTCTTACAATAATAATGAAATTAAAAACACGATTTAGAATAAATTATTATAACATAAACGCACATTTCATGATAAAATTTCATCCAAAATATCAAAAAATCCATCTCTTTAAAAACACATTTTTATACTATTTTATTTATGAATCACACAGAGCTAAATCACTACCAAGACCAAAATGCCGTCGTTTTATTTTCTGGTGGTCTTGACTCCACCACCTGCCTTTATTGGGCAAAATCTCAGTTTAAACACATTACTGCGATTAGCTTTCGCTATGGACAACGCCATTCAAGTGAACTGATTGCCGCCCAAAACATTGCAAAAGCACTGGATGTGGATCACCGTATTATCGACATAGATATCGCTCAGCTTGGTGGCAGTGCCTTGACAGATAATAGCATAGATGTGCCAGAATATGATGCTAATTCAGATGCTGTACCTGTAACTTATGTGCCAGCACGCAATACCATCTTTTTATCATACGCCTTAGCAGCAGCTGAAGTAACTGGGTCAAACTACATCGTCATTGGCGTAAGCTCGGTGGATTTTTCAGGTTATCCTGACTGCAGACCTGATTTTATTGAAGCCTTTGAAAGGCTTGCCAATCTTGCCACCGTGACGGGAAGAGCAGGCAATACGCTGTCGGTCGTTGCTCCTTTACAGCTCCTATCTAAAGCACAAACCCTAAAGCTTGGGCTTAAGCTTGGCGTAGATTATGGGCAAACTGTATCGTGCTATCAAGCGGATGAGTCTGGCTTGGCATGTGGTGTGTGCGACAGCTGCTCACTTAGACGTCAAGGCTTTCTTGATGCAGGCGTCGCTGACCCAACACGCTATCGCAAGGATGTGATTTATGACTGATTTATTTGACGAAAATAAAGTTAAAGCCACTGACAGCACACCCCAAAAGCGTAAAAACAACCCAGAGCTGTTAAGACACACATTACTGATTGCTGCCAAAGATATCATGCTTGAAGATGGTATTGCTCAGCTGTCCATGCAAAAGGTAGCAACATTAGCTGGGGTTAGTAAAGGCGGACTTTTTCATCACTTTAAGAGTAAAGATGATTTAATCTCAAGTGTCGTCTCACTATTCATCGCTCAGCTTAACACTGCCATCATTAGTCAGATTGCCGACCAAAACGCCTTTGGAGTCTTTACCACTGCTTATGTACGAGTTTTTTTTGATGATAAAAACATCGGTCTTGGCAGTCAATGGTCTGGATTAATAAAACCCATTACCGCCGAGAGTTCTCTTAGGCAGCAGTGGCAACAATGGCTTGATAATAAGCTTCACCAGCACCATAAAACTGACAGTGACGACAGATTACACCTTGTACGCATGGCAGTAGATGGTGTTTGGCTAAATGGCGTATCCACGCATGAACTACCCAGATTAAAAGAGCATCTACTTTGTGCCATCAACAGCATAAAATAAAATCACACACTCATCAAGCATGTGATTTAAAAAGACGGCTAAGTTAAGACTGTTAATAAAACGTAACTAGCAATCTAGCCTAAAAGTTGGCGTTGGTCGCTTCTAAACTGACTGCTGTATCATATACATAGATATAGTCATTGGCATGATTTGGTGTATGATACACCTTAATTCGGATAATTTGGCGTAAGCTTGGATCGTGTGTGTATCCTACAATTTCACCTTTAAAATTTCGCCACGCCCCCTTTCTGACTTCGATACCCATATCATCATAATCAATACTGCGAACTTTTAGGCAATGCACACTGCCATCTATACATTCTTTGGCATTTGGGTCTATTTCCCAAAACATCGTTTTAGCTTTGCCATATAATGATTCAAGTGTCGCTTGACCTTGCCAAGTCAGCGTTAGATCTTCATTAACCTGCGTTAAGGTTGCCAACATTCCATCTGACGATTTGGTCAAGTAAAAACGACTGCCATGAAAGGCGTTAAATAACGTACTTTCTGCTTTTGTTTGGCTATCATAGCATGCCATTAAAGTCGATGCATTATGGCTTGTGTACAAATGACCGTGCTTCATCGCAACATCAGCTGAGTATCGATTACAGCCTGCTGTCGCTGTTAACTTACCGCCATTAAGCTCAAACTTTGCTTGAGCTTGGGCGATTACTTGATCAAAATCTGTTGCAGATTGCTCTTGTTGATCAGCCCGTATTAATGTCCACTGATAATGTGCAATATCATCAAGTAGCGTCATTGGCTTAGTGTCATGGCTACTGTCTTGCTGTCGCTTGGAAGTTGAAGCAACCTGCTGCTCTTGACGATCAAAGCCATTACTCTCAATACAATGACACGCTACCAACGTTAATGACAATATAATTACAAAACTGCGAGAGGTCAAAACAAAGCGTCTTAATTTTCCTAAAAAAAGCATAAAAAACATTCATTACAATAATTTTGTTATATCATAGCACCATCTGTTTAAATTTCTTGTAAAAATTTGTATCAAAATGGCTTATCAGCTTAGCTTAGTAGTGATTTGGTAGGAAAATCCCAAAAATTTTGTTACAATAACATCAACTCATACACAGGAAAACATCATGTCAGCCATTAAAACACAAAGTCTCGTCACCAACACGACGCTCATCAGTCACTTTGAGCCACGCACATTAACACAATTGCAGCTGTTTGGAGCTTATCTTGTTGCAGGCGTAAAATACGAACACACCGAACTGCCAAAACGTGGCAAAGATGCATGGCTTGCCAAACTGCCCAAGGTCGATAATTCGCCCATTGCCATGGATATTGATATTGTCTGCATTCTGTATAACCATACACGAAAACCTTTAGATATTATTTGGTACGGCAAGCTAAGAAATAATAGCGAAACTGTTCGCCATGGCGGTGATGCGTTAATTGGATCAAAATCCTTTGAAGAAACGCTCATCAACCAAGAAGAGATTCGTGTGCGAGCCTTAGACTTAGACGATAACATTCATCATGCGGCATTTGTCATCACAAGCTACCACAACCAACCACTGCGATTTGCCAAAAAAGGGATAGCAACACTAACTGATAATGAAAATAACATCGCTCACAGCTTTCATTTAGATGCAATAGAAGGTGACTGCCAATCTTTTCTTGCTTGGCACATACAGCGTACCGATAATGATTGGCTCGTACACGCACCAATGAAAAATCTATCTACCAAGGATATTGACTCGCTTGGCGATGCTGTATCAACCCTGCTAGAGCAGCATACTCGCTGGTAAAGCAGTTCAGTTATAGACGATGTCAAAATACTGTGGCATTACTTAAAAACAAAAAAAACTTTTTAAGTTACACAAAAAACCGCAAAAAATTCTTTGCGGTTTTTTTAGGTTATGATATGTATTGGCGATAAACCACTAACTATAAAGCAGTTACCAAATTAGAGCATCGGCAGAGCTTAAACTGATAAAGCCATCTGGAATCTGACCGTGCGCTGTCTGCCACTTGGCAAACGCTTTTTTAGTGTTTGAGCCTGCCACTCCGTCAATCCCTTGGGTATCAAAGCCTAAAGCGGTGAGTTTTTGTTGTAGCATTTTTACTTGGGTGCGTGATAATGGTCGTTCGTGCTTTGGCCATGCTGCTGACAGCCCTTCACCGCCGCCGATACGTTTAGCAAGTAATGATACACCGAGTGCATAGCTTGATGAGTTATTATACACTCGGATAACATCAAAGTTTTGCGTTATTAGTAATGCAGGCCCGTGAATACCTGCTGGCAACCATAATTCAGCGATGGCTGCACCATAAAAAGGCTCATCCACAGGCAAAACCCCTGCTTGACGCCATAAATCAAGTGATTGCTTTTGACCGATTAAACGGTAATCAAACTGCGTTGGCAAGCTCACCTCATAATATGGTGCTAAACCACGCACCCAGCCAGCATCGCCTAGATAGTTGGCTGTTGATGATAGAGCGTCGCTTGCTTGCCATGGGCTATAATAACCATCACCGTTTGCATCTACGCCGTGCAAAAGCCAAGTGCTTGGAATAAACTGTGTATGCCCCATGCCACCTGCCCATGAACCTTTTAGCTGATTTGGCGACACATCACCACGCTCCACCATACGCATCATGGCGATTAACTCACCTTCGGCAAATTCACGTCGACGGCCATCATAAGCTAAGGTGGCTAACGCACTGACCAAATCTGTATTGCCCATGCCCGTTCCATAAGAGGACTCCATACCCCATATCGCTGCTACGATTTGCTTTGGCACTCCATAACGACTTTCAGCATCGGCAAGAGTTGTGCGATACGCATTTAACTTAGAGCGACCTTGTTGAATGCGATTGTGGCTGACGGCAGATTCTACATACTCCCAAGGCATCTTAGTAAATTCTGCCTGAGATCGATCAAGCGAGATAACACTAGATAAGTAATCTGCTTGTGAAAGTAAGTTTTCTAAACGCCAAGTATCATACCCTTGTAGTGCTGCACGACGAATAAAATCTGCCTTCCAATCGCTAAAGCTTGCATAGTGCATCTGTTTAGGCGATGCGGTTTGTTGGGGTATAGCGACATGCTCTTTGGCGATGTGTTGAACTTTTGGCGTATAGACAACAGCTGGCTGACGTACCTCTTTAGGCAAAGTAGACACAGAAGCCTTGCCTTCAATAATCTGTATTGGGGGTCTATCTACAGTCTGCGAGCTTTGGCACGCCATCAATACCGACGCACTCAAAGATAACATAACAAAGCCTAATGTATGATGTCTCATGGTGTTTTAAGCTCCTGTAATGCCAGTAATGTCTACAGGTGTGTCCACAGTAACTACCTTATTTTTAGCGGCATCACTGCGTTTATTTTGTAGTGCAGTCAAGTAGCTATCATCAATCCCACCTGCGATATACTCACCATTAAAGACCGAGCAATCAAAGGTATCTACACGGCTGTACTTGGTATTATTGACCGCTTCTATCAAATCGTCTAAATCCTGAAAAATCAAGCGATCTGCACCGATAATTTTACGCACCTCTTCCACGCTACGCCCAGATGAAATCAGTTCAGCACGTGACGGCATATCGATACCATAGACATTTGGGAATTTAACCTCAGGTGCAGCTGATGCAAAATAGACATTTTTTGCACCTGCATCTCGTGCCATTTGGATGATTTCATGGCAAGTTGTCCCTCGCACGATAGAATCATCAACAAGCAGTACATTTCGGTTCTTAAACTCTAGCGGAATGGCGTTCAACTTCTGGCGAACAGATTTTTTACGTTGACCTTGTCCTGGCATAATAAAGGTGCGACCGATATAGCGGTTCTTAGTAAAACCTTCACGGTACTTCACCCCAAGATGCGTTGCAAGCTCAAGTGCAGAATTACGCGACGTATCTGGAATTGGAATAACCACATCAATACCATGATCTTCACCCCATTCAGCAACGATACGCTCAGCAAGCTTTTCCCCCATTCGCATACGTGCCTTATGCACTGAAATATTATCGATGATAGAATCTGGTCTTGCAAAATACACATACTCAAAAATACAAGGCGAGCGTTTAGCATCAGCTACGCACTGCTTGGTGTGCAAATTATAGTCAAGATCGATAAATATCGCTTCACCAGGGGCAACATCACGCACAATCTCAAAGCCTAATGCAGTCAATGCCACAGACTCTGATGCCACCATATACTCGACACCATTTTCGGTCAAACGGCGACCATATACCAAAGGGCGAATGCCATTTGGATCACGAAAAGCAAGCATACCATGACCTGCAATGATAGCAACTACACCATAAGCACCTTCACAGCGACTATAAACAGCTTGCACCGCCTCAAAGATATCATTTGCATCTAAAGATGACTTGGTAAAATTTTGCAATTCATTAGCAAATACGTTTAATAATACTTCTGAATCTGAATCTGTATTAAGATGACGACGATTGCCTGCATACAGTTCTTTTGCAAGCATTTCAGCATTGGTTAAGTTACCGTTATGAGCTAAGGCGATACCATAAGGCGAATTGACATACAAAGGCTGAGCTTCAGCAGTACTAGATGTACCAGCTGTCGGATAACGAACATGACCGATGCCAAAATTACCGACCAATCGCACCATGTGCTGAGTAAGAAAGACGTCTCGCACCATGCCGTTATCTTTACGCAAGTATAATCTGTCGTCTTTTAGGGTAACGATACCAGCAGCATCTTGTCCGCGGTGCTGAAGCATGGTCAATCCATCATACAGCATTTGATTTACAGGTTCATGCGCCGCAACGCCAATCACACCACACATAGTCGCTCCAAGTGTTATTAAGGTGAAAATTTCAATAAGTCAAGCTAAGTAATCAAGCTAAGTAATAAATTCTTATGATGTAATCTAACTATAAGGATTTTGAATTTGTTGCCATGCTGTGCCAAACGCCTCTTGAAGCAGTTGCTTAGCCATTGGGGCGTAAGGCAGTAAACTTTGGGCAAGAGCAGATTCTTGCCATGTTGGTAAATGAATCAAAAAAGGCGATGTAATACCAAGCACAATCAACACTTTTAGTACGCCTACTAGCGACCCAAGCACACCGCCAAGCATTCTATCCAAAAAACCTAAATGCAGTGCCTTTAATGTGCCAACAACCGCTCTTGCCAATAAATGCACCACAGTAACAACAATTAATGCCAGCACTAAAAATGCCGCCGCCACCTGCAATATAGGATCGCTAACGACATTTTCAAATAAGGGAGCTACTTGCTTAACAGTCTTTGACGCTACAATCAAAGCCAAAAGCCACGCTATTAAAGAAGTGGCTGTCTTTACTGCACCCGCATTAAACCCTCTCCAAAGACCCAAAAAAACCACAAAGCTAATACCTATGTCAATTAACGTCATGGCTTAATGGCGATCCATATGCTCAGCAATGGCTCTTACACAATCATCAATCAATTTGGGTCCTTGATAAACCAAGCCAGAAAACAGCTGTACAGCTGTCGCTCCTGCCTGCATTTTCTTAACAGCAATGTTACCACTGTCAATACCGCCAACACCGATCAAATCCACTTTATCCGATAAACGATCGGCAAACTGAGCCAGCACAGCCGTACTGTGATGTCCAATCGGACGACCACTTAAACCGCCTGTTTCGTCTTTTTGCGAGCTATTTTCCACGCCTGCTCGTGATAAAGTGGTGTTTGTGGCAATCAGCCCATCAATATCAAAATTAAGCACCGCCTTGGCAATCTCGTTAATCTGCGATTCATCCAAATCTGGTGCAATCTTTAGGGCAAGCGGCACATAAAATCCATGCTCAAGCGTCAATCTTTGATGGCATTTTTTAATCCCATCAAGTAGTACACTTAAAGCATCGGCATTTTGCAGGCTTCGTAAATTTTTAGTATTTGGGCTTGAGATATTAATAGTGATGTAGCTGGCGTAGGGGTAAACACGCTCAAGGCAATAGATATAATCATCTAAAGCATTTTCTACTGGCGTGGTGGCATTTTTACCAATATTAATGCCAAGCACGCCTTTGTATTTAGCACGTTTGACATTTGCAATTAGAGTATCAACCCCGTCATTATTAAAGCCCATCCGATTGATAATCGCTCCGTCTTCTTGTAGGCGAAATAAACGAGGCTTACCATTGCCTGCCTGAGGACGTGGCGTTACTGTACCAATCTCAAGATAACCAAAGCCAAGCTCAGCAAGTGCATCAATATAAGCACCGTTTTTATCAAGACCTGCAGCAAGCCCAACAGGGTTTGGCATCTCAATACCCATGCAAGTAACTGGCAAGCTTTGGCGAGTGGCAAAAAAATTCAGTAGCTTTGCATGATGGGCTTTATTTAAAAGATCAAGGGTCAATTCATGTGCCTGTTCAGGATCCATGTTGAACAAAAAAGGACGAAGTAACGCATACGACATGAAAAACACACCCTGTATTAATGAGAAAAATAATCCTTATTATACCATGATTTTATGCTTGATAGTAGTCATAGAAAGCTTTTAGGTATCGGTTTATAGCAGATAAATACAAAAAAAATGACATTTATCGCTCTTATGACGCACTTTGCTCAAGCTCAAGCAGCTTTGTTTTAATATCTATGCCGCCTGTATAGCCACCAAGTCCACCATCAGATGCGATCACTCGGTGGCATGGTATGATTAATGAGATAAGATTTTTGCCATTCGCATTAGCAACTGCTCGAAACGACTTCGGCTTTCCGATACGCTCTGCTAACGCCTTATAACTTATCGTCTCACCATAATTAATATTACACAAAGCTTGCCATACTTGTCTTTGAAATGGCGTGCCGTGCGATACATCAAGCGGTATGCTAAACCGCTGACGCCTGCCTTGAAAATACTCATCAAGCTGTTGACAAACTTGTATAGCAGCCGCTTGATTTTGATCTGAGTTTTGTAACTTATGAACAGGTATGACGCAAGATTGATGATTTAAGCGATCTAGTAGTTTAACCGTTTTATCACAATACCAATCAAGCACCAAAAGCTTACCATCTCTTATGGTAAGACTGATGGTAGGCAAGTTATGCGTTGGTGTATAGTAAGTGGTTATCATTAAAATCACTTCATATTAATAGCTTGTATAGCATTAAAAATCTATTTATCATCAACAAATAAAGCATCTACAAATTCTTTAGGGTCAAAAGATTGCAAATCATCAATGCTCTCGCCTACACCGATATAACGGATTGGAAATTTAGTATTTTGGGCGATATTAAAGACCACGCCACCTTTAGCTGTGCCATCTAGTTTGGTGACGCTAATGCCTGTTAGTGGTACAGCTTCTGAGAATACTTTTACTTGATTAATCGCATTTTGTCCTGTGCCTGCATCTAACACAATCATGGTCTCATGCGGAGCACTAGCGTCTGCTTTTTTCATCACACGGATTACTTTTTCAAGCTCATTCATCAAATGGGTCTTATTTTGGAGTCGCCCTGCCGTATCTGCAATTAACACATCAATCCCTTTGGCTTTTGCCGATTGCATCGCATCAAAGATAACCGACGCACTATCTGCTCCATGACCTTGGGCAATCACAGGAATGTGATTACGCTCACCCCAAATCTGCAGCTGCTCTGTTGCCGCCGCTCGAAACGTATCGCCTGCTGCAAGCATCACTGACTTGCCTTCAGCTTGTAAGCGTTTTGCAAGCTTACCAATCGTGGTGGTTTTACCCACACCATTAACACCCACCATTAAAATCACAAAGGGCTTTTTGGTGGTATCAATAACAAGCGGTGCTACCTTAGGCGATAAGATTTGCACCAACTCTTGCTTTAGTGCTTTATATAGCGAATGCGAATAAATTAAGTCGCCTCGTGCTGTCGCTTCTGTCAGATTTTTAATGATTTGATTCGTTGCATCAACGCCAATATCAGCAACAAGCAATTGATCTTCTACCTCTTCTAGAAGTTCATCATCAATCTCCTTGCCTCCGACCAACACATTCATCATGCCCTCAGTAAAGTTCTTGCTAGACTTAGACAGTCCTTGTTTCATGCGGGCAAACCAGCCTTGATTTGAAGAGGTTTCGTTTGTCATGGTATTCCTATGATAGTTAAGTTTATTTAGTTAGTCGCGTCAGTCGGTTTGATATCTACATGAATCGTATAATCCATGACATCAGGTCTGCGATCAGCTGAGTCATACTCTAAACGAATGACGTGGCGACCATAAGCAGTGGCACGATAACTGCCATTAGCAAAATCATGATCATAAGGCATTATTAGCTGTAATTTCATCCGTCTATCAGACACGCTCACAGTAATTTCATCACCCACGTTTGGATAGATAAAATAATCGCAACTCTTAGTTCTTATGCTATCTTCACGAGAAATGGTGGTTCTATCTACACGCTTTTGCACCAATTTTGGGCAAGCCTCTTTTTTTGACTTTAGCCCGTGAGCATTTAAGCGTTGTGTCACAAGATCAGTCTTTTTGATGTCAGTGGTTTTACTGTTTTTTTGGGCGTTGACATCTTTAGTATCAATAGAGTTAGTCTTGGCAAGCTCATCTTCCACCACTGGCTGCACCTCATCATAGGTTGAGTTGGTTTCAGTAGGCTCAAGTCTAGTAAAATTTGGATTTTCTTGGGCACAGCCAAACAGCGTCGCACCCGCCGCAAATATGCAACTCACCTGGTATTTTTTAAGTCGTCTCATTTATTTGCCATTACTTCTAATTACTGCCTAATAAAGCCCTTAATTGAGCCACCAAAGCACCGTAACGTCGTATCAGATACGGCGACCCACCCAAAAGATATGTTAATTACACATCTACAATATCACAAAACGCCGCCCCTAAAATTTGTGCCAAATCGCTTGGGGAAATGCCGATATCCAAACCACGTCTTCCACCACTGATGTACATTTTTGGCAAAGCTTGGGCGGATTTATCCACCACTGTTTTTAGGCGTTTTTTTTGTGCAATAGGGCTGATACCGCCAGCGATATACCCTGTGATACGTTCTGCATTGGCAAGCTGTGCCATCTGCACTTTTTTTACGCCAAGCGACTTTGCTAGCTTTCGCAAACTTAACTGATGGCTCACAGGCAAAACTGCCACATAGTGCGACTTATCATCACAGACAAGCAGCGTCTTAAACACCACATCAGCACTAAGCCCAAGTTTATCAACCGCCTCTTGACCAAAATTGCTGTTATTGGGGTCATGGTCATATTCGTGCAAGCTAAAATCAATGGCGTACTTTTTTAAAAGCTTGGTTGCTGGCGTCATGGGATATCACACGATTGGCTTTAACGGTGGCACAACATGAGCATTTTGCCCACGATGGCGTAAATAATGATCAAGCAGCGTGATAGCAAGCATCGCTTCAGCAATCGGAGTGGCACGCACACCCACACAAGGATCATGTCGCCCTTTGGTTAGCATTTCAACCGCCCTACCATTAACATCTATGCTTTTACCTGCCGTGGTAATACTGGCAGTTGGTTTTAGGGCAATTTTAGTAATGATCGTTTGACCGCTTGAGATACCCCCTAAGATGCCACCTGCATGATTAGCACAAAAGCCATCTGGCGTTAATTCGTCACGGCTTTCGTGTCCAAACTGCTCAGCAACCAACATACCATCGCCAATTTCAACGCCTTTGACAGCATTAATCCCCATCATCGCATAGGCAATGTCAGCATCCAAGCGATCAAACACAGGCTCACCAAGCCCTGCAGGCACACCTGTTGCTAAAATAGTAATTTTCGCTCCCACGCTTGTGCCTTTTTCTCGGCACTCGGTGATAAGTTTCTCAAACTCAGGCACAGCATCCATATCAGCACAGAAAAATGGATTGCTATTGACAAGTTGCCAATCAATATCATGTTCAGGAATCAACTTAGCCTTAACGTTACCAATTTGACTGACAAATCCTCGCACCTGCACGCCTAAATGCTCCTGCAAAAACTTCTTAGCGATCGCTCCTGCCGCCACTCGTACAGCTGTCTCACGAGCAGAAGAGCGTCCACCACCACGATAATCTCGAAACCCATATTTCATCGTGTAGGTATAATCAGCATGGTTTGGACGAAAAGTATCTTTAATGTCGCTATAATCTTTAGATTTTTGGTTGGTGTTACGGATGAGTAGCCCAATTGGCGTGCCTGTGGTTTTACCCTCAAACACCCCTGAGATAATCTCAACAATATCGTCTTCTCGGCGTTGGGTGGCAAATTTGCTTGTGCCAGGTTTACGGCGGTCAAGATCAACTTGCAAATCAGCTTCACAAAGCTCTAAGCCTGGTGGCACGCCATCTACGATTGCCATTAAGCCTGCCCCATGCGATTCACCACAAGTGGTTACGGTAAATGATTGTCCGATTGTGTTGCCTGCCATGCCTAATCCTTAATAAAACTAAATCGACTTACTTCGCGAATAACCACTAAAACACTAAGGATGCACAACTTTTTATGTTTATGGTTAAAAATTGCACATTATCTGTTAAAAAGTGGGTACACCCTAGATAAAATGATTCATATTATAACACAATGAACCAAAAAGAAAATCAAGACAAACACTTTAAAAATCGGTGACCCGCCCTTATCATGTGTTATAATAATTTTTTAGACACAGGCATAAAAGAGCATCTATGAGCGAATACGAAACCACTTCCCAATTAGCCGCCCTAATTCAGCTTGGCAAAGAGCAAGGTTATCTAACTTATGCTGAAGTTAATGACCAAATGCCAGAATCTGTCACCGAAAGCGATCAAATTGAAGACATTATTCAGACGCTAACAGATGTCGGCATTCCCATTTATGAAGTCGCCCCTGATACTGATGATATTTTGCTTACCGAAAACAGTAGTGGCGGTGCTGACGATATGGTTGCAGATGAAGCAGCAGCTGTACTTGCTAGTGTGGAAACTGAACCAGGTCGCACCACCGATCCTGTGCGTATGTACATGCGTGAAATGGGAACGGTAGATCTACTGACTCGTGATGGCGAAATCGAGATTGCCAAGCGTATCGAAGAAGGCACACGAGAAGTGCAGTACATCATGGCATATTGGCCCGGTACGGTTAAATTTGTCCTTGAAGAATATGCTCAAGTTCAAGCTGGAGAAAAGAAAATCTCTGACATCGTTACAGGATTTCTCACCTTAGAAGATGATGAGTTTATTCCAAGCGAAGAAGCCGAGCTTCGTCCTGCTGATCTTAAAGAAGCACACGATCATGATAATAGCGATGATGAAGAGGATGATGGCGATATCGACACCAGTGATGATGATAGCAACCTAGACCCTGAAGAAGTGCGTGTGCGTTTCGAAGAAATCCAAGAGCTATTTAACACAGCACAAACCGCTCTAGAAAAGCATGGACACAGCCACAAAAAAACCAAAGCTGCCTATGATGAGCTTGCTGATAAATTTATGCTAATTAAGCTAAATAATCGTCTAAGCGATCAGATTATGGAGCTGATGAACAGCGTCTACCAAGACGTGCGTGACTGCGAACGTAAAATTATGCGTCTCGTCATTCGTCGTGGTAAAATGCCGTTAGATGAGTTCAAAAAAACCTTCCCAGCCAATGAAACCAACTTAGACTGGCTACCAACTCGTATTGAAGGTGAGCCAAGTTTTGCTGAAACTTTGGCTAGTGTTCAAGATAAGGTTATTAGCCTTCAACGTCAAATCGCTGAACACGAAAAGACGCTTCACATGGACGTTAAGAGCATGAAAGCAGTCGCTCGCCAAATGGCAATCGGTGAATCTAAGACTCGCCGTGCCAAAAAAGAAATGGTAGAAGCCAACTTACGTCTTGTAATTTCTATCGCTAAAAAGTACACCAATCGTGGTTTGCAGTTTCTTGACTTAATTCAAGAGGGTAATATTGGCCTGATGAAAGCGGTAGATAAGTTTGAATATCGCCGTGGCTATAAGTTTTCAACTTATGCCACTTGGTGGATTCGTCAAGCCATCACCCGCTCGATTGCCGATCAAGCTCGTACTATTCGTATCCCTGTGCATATGATTGAGACGATTAATAAGATTAACCGTGTTAGCCGTCAGCTCTTACAAGAAATGGGGCGTGAGCCGACACCTGAAGAGCTTGGCGAACGTCTAGAAATGGACGAAGCCAAAGTGCGTAAAGTACTAAAAATCGCCAAAGAACCTATCTCAATGGAAACTCCCATTGGTGATGATGAAGACAGCCACTTGGGTGATTTTATTGAAGACAGCACCATCTCAAGCCCTGTGGAAAGTGCAACCGCTGAAGGCTTGCGTGAAGCGACTCGTGCCGTACTTAGTAATCTTACCGACCGTGAAGCTAAAGTTCTAAAAATGCGTTTTGGCATTGATTTAGCTTCTGATCACACTTTAGAAGAAGTTGGCAAGCAGTTTGATGTAACTCGTGAGCGTATCCGCCAAATCGAAGCTAAGGCGTTGCGTAAACTTCGCCACCCAAGCCGCTCTGAGCATTTACGGTCGTTCTTAGAAAATGATTGATTTAAAATAAATAAAAATAAGGCAGAGATTTTTTTTGCCTTATTTTTAAAGATTTAATCTGCTGATTGTTTTGTCATTAAAACAGTAAAAGATGTCAAAAGACGACCAACCCACCCTTTATACTATGACAAGATGGCAGGTTTTTTAATAATCATTTAAAAAATTGGTGAAAATATAAAATAACGGTTGTATTTGTATATATGCTAGCAGGGATTGACTTTTATTATAAAACCCCCATCTACTAGTCATTACAACTATATTTAAGGCAATAAAATGACCACCAAAATAACCAACCTAAACTGCACACCTACCGCCGTCAATGCCACACGCACTGAGATTCAAAATCCAGAATTATGGGAGTTTCCCATGGAATATCCGCTTAGCATCATCGGGCATGAAGGTGAGCATGACACCCTAAAAAATGAAGTTACGCTGATTTTGGCAGAGATTTTCCCCACCTTTGATATGGCAAGCGTGCAAATTCGCCCCTCCAAAACAGGTCGCTTTCATGCCATCAAAGCCAAGCTTTATCTAACCTCTGCCGATGAAGTTAATCGCCTATACACCGCCCTTGACAAGGCTAAAACTGTGCGAACGGTCGTCTAATTTACAAAAAGACCCCCTTGTATTTGGTGGTCTTTTTTTATACACTAAAACTTTATGACAATCGCTTATCATCAATGCCAACTTTTGCCCCCATTCCCCCAAAATCCCCCACTGCCTTGCGTGTTTTACACACCTCTGATTGGCACATCGGCAAACGCCTATTTAACCAAACTCGCTATGATGAATTTGAAGCGTTTTTAACATGGCTAATCACCGTGATTGACCGCCATAAGATTGATGTGCTACTTGTGGCAGGCGATGTATTTGACACCATGACCCCAAGCAACAAAGCCCAAGAGCTGTATTATGATTTTTTAGGTTTGGTTGCCAAAAGTCACTGCGAGCATATCATCATCACCGCAGGCAACCACGACAGCCCCACTTTTTTGGACGCCCCCAAAGCCCTATTAAAATCGCTCAACGTACAAGTCATCGGTCAAGCCACAGACGATCCCACAGACGAAGTCATCGTCCTAAAGCAAGACGACGATACACTTGCTATCGTCCTTGCCGTGCCGTATTTACGAGATAAGGATATACGAGCAAGCGGTAGTTTTGATGATAGCTCCCAAAAGCTTACCCAAACCAACGATGGTATTGCCAAACACTACCGCACCTTAAGCGAGTATGCCAAAGCCCTACAAGCAGACTGCACGAAAGCAACCCCCATCATCGCCACAGGGCATCTGTTCGCTGCAGGGGCAAGTGTATCATCAGAAGATGACGGTATGCGAAAAGAGACGGTGGTCGGCACACTTGGACAACTAGACGCCAGCGTCTTTGATGAGAGCATAGATTATGTCGCACTCGGACACATTCACGCACCGCAGACAGTAGCAAACCAAGACCGTATCCGCTACTGTGGTTCACCCATTGCCATGGGTTTTGGTGAAGCGGGCAAGATAAAACAAGTACTAATCGCTGATTTTGACCCAAAAACACCGACGATTTACTCGTTGGCAGTGCCTATTTTTGTGCCACTTGTGCGTATCAAAGGTGATTTTGATACCATTAGCAATAAGCTTAATCAACTCATAGCACAAGACCAAAAAACCTATGCCGAGATAGAATACACAGGCGATACGCTAATGCCACAGCTTGCAAGTTTAATTAGGCAGATGCTTGAACACACTCCCATCACCGCACTTAACATCATCAACAAAAGTCAGTATCAACACATCTTAAAGGCAACACATCAAGGCGAAAGTCTCAAAGAGCTAAGTGAGCTTGATGTCTTTAAAAAACGCCTTGAGCGAGCAGAATTAGACAGCGGGCATGAAGCACTTATCCATGCCTACCAAGCAGTACTGCACGCCATTCATGACAGCGATGATAACGCTTTATAACCACAAAACCTATCAACATTATTAGACCTATTAATTATTATGAAGATTTTAAATCTTAGTCTACAAAACATCAATTCTTTAAAAGGCAAATGGTGCATTGATTTTACCGACGAAGCTTTTAATCGAGATGGTATTTTTGCCATCGTGGGGCAGACAGGAGCAGGTAAGACCACAATTTTTGATGCGATATGTTTGGCAATTTTTGGCAAAACCCCACGCATCAACAAAATTAGCACCGCCCAAAACGACTTGATGAGTGTCGCCGCAGCAGAATGCTCATCACAGGTGGAATTGCAAATTGGCAATAAACTGCACCGTTTTTACTGGTCACAAAGACGAGCAAGAGGTAAGGCGGACGGTAAATTACAAGCTATTGAACGAGAGATTAGTAGCATTAGCCACCCTTTTGACAACAATGGCAAAATCATTGAAACCAAACCAAACCTGTGCGATAAGCTTGCGGTGGATATTTTACACATGAATTTTGAGCAATTTACCCGCTCAGTCATGCTTGCCCAAGGTGAATTTTCGGCATTTTTAAAGGCGAATGCCAACGAGCGTGGCGAGATTTTAGAAAAAATTGCAGGCACTCAAATTTATAGCCAAATCAGCCAAAAGACCTTTGAGATTCACAAACAAAAAAACGAAAACTTAACCGCTTTAAAAAACAAACTAAGCGGTAGCCAAATGATGAGCCAAGAGCATTTTGAAAATTTACAACAAACCATCAAAAACACCGAACAGGCTTTATTAACCAATCAAACAAAAATAAATGACATCGAGCAAAATATTAAACTTATTTTTGACAAAAATAGTCTACAAGAAAAAATAGACACCGCTCAAGATAATATCCATCATTTTAGTCAAAAGCTACACGATTTTGCCCCAGATTTAGCACGCTTACAGCAGGCTAATTTAGCTTATAGCATCACCCCTTTATATCAAAAAATCAACGACAGCATCGCCCAAAAAAATCACACCAAACAAAATATTAACGCTTTAAAAGATAACCTGCCTGCGTTGCAAGAACAGCTGGCAGATGCCAAAAACAGCCAGCAGCAAGCACAACTTGATTTTGATACCAAACAAAACGAACAACAAACTGCCTTACCTGTCTTTAGGCAAGTTAGAAACCTAGACAGCACTCTTTATCATCTAAAAATAAACTTACAATCTTTAAACACAGAAAAAACCAATCATCAACATCAGATAGATGATTATCAAAAAGCGATTGATAAATTTCATAACAAATTAAATGCCGATAAAGAGCAATTAGCCACTCTCAACAACAAAAGCGACCATCATACCGATAATTTTGGGAATGACTTAGGCGGTGATTTAGGCATGCTATCAGGCTTAAACCATCAATTTAGCCTTCACACCAATCAGCTCATTAAAATTGGGCAAAATATTCAAGAAAACGCTCAAAAAATTAAGGCTTTTGGAATACTAATCAACAACAAAAGAGAAGATTATAAAACCGTTAATCATACGCTTAAACAAACAAAGCAGCAATTTGATAAAAGCTGTGATGAGTTTTGTCAGTTGTTTGCACTTGACCGCCAAGCCTTTGATATCTCAAAAATCAATCATTATGGTTCATCTTTACAAAATGATAAAAATAAATGTGTGCGTAGCATAGAGTGCTTTGAGCAACATCAAAAACTGACGCAAAAATTATCCGCAACCCATGAGCAAATTAAAACTCATCAAGACAAACAAAGCAGCTTATTAAGCACACAAAAAAACTTAACCATAAACATTGAGAACATTAATAAAAAACTTGCCAAAAAAAATGATTATTTAAACACACTAAAGCACAACGATGAACTAACCAAAGAGCTGACTTTATTAAAACAAAAGTTTGACGCTCTAAAAAACGGTGAGCCTTGTCCGCTGTGTGGCTCACTAGATCACCCTTATAAATCAAGCCTAGATAATGTGCATCATTATGACAATAAAGACCATAAAGCAAAAATTACCGCTATTGAACAAGAAATTACCAAACTATCTGATGAAGTGCAACAACACAACAATGAACTCATTGGCATTAATAAAGACCTAAGTCATTGCAATGACGAGCAGCATAAACTACAAAAACAACGTGATGATTACCAACAAGAAATAAGCGATATAATTTCATACATCAATCAATTATTACAAAAATTTGATATCGTTGTCTGTGCTGATAATTGTGATGATATTCAACAAACAATCGCCCAAAAAGAGCGACAACTTAGCGATCAAGAACAGCATTACCTTGATTACCAAGATAAATTAATCAAGCTTAATAGCAAATTATCACAGCTTAGTAATGAAGAATCTATGATTAAAAATCAAGGCATATCCTTAAAAGAGCAGCTTAATTTATTAAATCAAAATCATCAGACTTATAACAAAGAAAAAGATGAAATAACATTAACGATTGATAATACAATCAATGATATCAATGGTTATTTATCCAAATATCAACAAACGGCTGTGGAAGTATCGTATAATAATCATCAGTCGTTACAAGCGTGTTTTGATATCGCATGCCAAACGCTTAGCGAACGTATCACGCATTTAACTTATCTTCATCAAGAATATCAATCTTTGGTGCAACAAAAAGAGCAATTAACAAAAGCCATTAATGAAAACACTTTACATTTAGACAATCAACAAGAGCGGTTAAATAATGCCAAAGCTAATTTAGAAAAAATATGCCAACAGATTGCCGAGCTTGATGACAAATATCAAAGCACCATCAAAGAACGCCAAACACTATTTGGCGAAAAAAATGTGGACGATGAAGAACAGCAATTACAAAAATCTTTGGCAGAATGTAAACAACGATTAGATGAAGCGACTCAAGCGTTTTATACCGCAAGCAGCGAGCTGGTAAAACAAAAGGATAAATTGGATTATCATCAAAATACCTTAAAACAGATTGAACAAACGCTCACCATCTCTCAAGACGAGTTTTATCACGCCTTAACAGAAAAATCTTTTAAGGACAAGGACGACTTTATTCAAGCGATACTGCCTAAAGATGTAATGGATGAATTAGCCGCCACTCATCAGCATTTAACCATTCATCTACAAAACAATGAAGAACAATTAAAAGCAGAAAGTGAAAAGTTAGAGCAATTAATAAAAACAAATCCATCTTTAAAAAGCTTAAACTTACAAACTTTACAAGCTGATAAAATGTTATTGCAACATCAAAATAATGATTTAAGTGAAGACAATGGCAAAAATAAAACCATCTTGGCAAATGAGCAATCAGTTCGTCAGCAGAACAAAGAACTCACCCAAAAGATAATTAGATATGAAAATGACATCAAAATTTGGGAACAATTAAACGCCCTAATTGGTTCATCAGACGGCAACAAATACAGAAATTTTGTGCAAGGGCTGACGCTTGAGCTGATGCTTCACCATGCCAATGAGATTTTGGGTGAGATGAGTAAGCGATATGTGCTGGTGCATGGCGATGATAAGGGTAATAAAAGCACGTTGGATATTAGCGTGATTGACACCGCTCAAGGTGGCGAGATGCGTAGTACGCAAAATCTATCAGGTGGAGAGAGTTTTATTGTATCGCTCGCTCTTGCGATGGGGCTTTCCAAGATGAGTAGTGATGATGTACAGATTGATTCGCTGTTTTTAGATGAAGGGTTTGGCACACTAGACGATGAGATTTTGGACGTGGCATTAACCGCCCTATCAGGGCTGTATGACAGCGGCAAACTCATCGGTATCATCTCTCATGTAAATGCCCTAAAAGAACGGATAGGCACAAAAATTTATGTGAAAAAGACATCAGGCGGAGCAAGCGAACTTGACGGGGCAGGAGTTAGTCGCTTGACTTGTTAACAGTTAACCCACAACGGTTTGCCAAAATGCTTTTTTGGTAGATGGATTTTTTAGCATAGTAGACAGTGTCGGTAGTGTGACCACCTTATCTATCTGAGCGTGGATAGTGTCAATTATACCTAAATCGTACATAAACTCACCCATATTACTCAAAAAAACCACGCTTGGCTTTTGCTTAGCAAAACTTCCTATTAAAAACGGCACAAAAAAACCACCAAAACCACTCTTAGCCAATGCCACATCGTAGCTTTGATTATCATCTTTCGTGAATGGATAGTGTGCTTCATGAAGTAAAAACCCCATGCCGCTACTTGTCGCTGTTCGCTTTAAGGCATCTTGCAAAGACAGCCACAGTGATTTTTCTTCAGGTGTCATCTGAAGTTTATCAACGATAAGCACCCAAGTGCCATAGCGTAATCCTTGTAGCTGATAGCGAATTTTTGTCTCGCTTGGGCTTAATTCATCTATCGGTTCGCTTTTAGTTGTAGCATTTATTACACTGACGGCTTTTTTATCGGATACATCAAGCTTGTCATGCCAAACTGTATCAGTATTCATACTTTCATCTAAGATGGCGTCTGGCTGCACTTGAAAACACTGATTAATGCGATCAATATACGGCTTTGTGTGGCATATTTTTGCCCGCTTATCCACCCATAAATCAATGCCGATTAATGAAGCAATGTGGCGATTTTGAATGCCAATTTGGCTATCTTTTGACATTAGTAATCTACCGTTAATGGTGGTGTATAACGACAAACTGAATTAGGCTGCGTGTAATTTACCCCCCATTTGCGATAGCCTTGGGTGTCTAAATGCAAAGCTCCTGTGGCATAAACACCTAGACCAAGCTGCCATTTTGCACCTTGCTCATGCCAAAATTGACACAGCATATCTTGAAGCTGCAGCATCTCACTGCTATTAGCGTCATAAGTTGGCACCCAAATATCAATAGCGGCATTCATGGTGTGCTTACTTGCCTTAGCACCGCCAGCACATTGATTTAACGCATGATTACGATACACCGAGCGAATCTTAGTACTAGGTGGCAAAATCCCAACTTGGCGTAATTCATGATACAGCTGAATGGTCGGTAAAATCTTAGCCCAAAGTTCAGTTGGTGGCACTTGATAAGGCTCGGCATTACATTCACGCCAAGAACGTGCTGTCGTCAGTAGATTATGTAAAGGCGGCACAGCTTTTGCACTGCCAAGCTGAGTTGCAAGATAAGTCTGGTAGTGTATGACAGCATCTTTTTGATCGGGATGATCCTGCAGCCACTGCCAAAAATGCTCAGCACTACCGACCATCTCATTATGCTTATCATGCTCATGGCTATGGCTATGGCTATGGTTATGATGGTCAAAGGTAGCCACTTCAAGATGGGTTGTTTTAGCCTGTACAGCAGACATCATTGACAATGCCATCAGCCCTGTTATTATTTGCGATACTCTTTGGGTTTTAAATTTTATCTGAAATTTACTTGATCGCATACCCTACCCCATGACGAATCATCTTTAAAGATTGCTTTATTATATCATCTTCTGCCCCAAAACCTAAAATTGTGTGGCAAATTTTAGGCTTAATTTTACAGCTAATAAATGTCGAATAATCCACTCCTTTTGGCATTAATTTTAAGCAAAATCAACACTTTTTTATTTAAGTTGTTGTTTTTAAATTAAATTTATGCCTTGAAATTTAAAAAAATGGTGTTACTATATAAAGATTGGAATCATCCAATATATACTATGCCTTAAATTTAGATATTCTTAGTTGTTTTTAAACTTAAGGCACTTTAGTTTTATTAAAATTATACGTCTTTTGACGGATAAGAAATACACCAAAACGCACATCTATCGTACAATGTGACGTAAAAGTTAACCATAACGCACAGTGCTTATGGTTATGCGAGGTAGTAATGAAAAAACATCTTAACTTTTTAAGTCTAGCTTTACTGACCGCTAGTCTTAGCCTACCAGCTCAGGCTAGTGATACAAATGAGAGCGACATTGATAAGGTTTTGAGTAAGCTTACCGAACAGTATGACAACGCATCAAGCCTTGTCAAGTCGGTTAGACAGCCTGCATCCTTGGCACTAAACAGTCCGCTTGTAAATAAGACTGATGTCGCTGTTAACGACTCAGAGCCTGTTTTAGAAAAACTAACAGCAGTGGCATCAAACACCGTAAAACGCTTTAAGCAAACAGGCTTAGCATCTTGGTATGGTCGTCAGTTTCATGGTCGCAAGACTGCCAGTGGCGAACGCTTTGATATGAATGCCCTAACTGCTGCCCATCGCTCACTACCACTTAACTGCTACATTAAAGTTACCAATAAAGACAACGGTAAGTCAGTTGTGGTAAAAGTGAATGATCGTGGTCCTTTCCATGGCAATCGTGTGCTTGACTTATCTTATGGTGCTGCTAAAGCCATCGGCATTACCAGTAAAGGTGTGGGTAATGTCAGCATTGAGCGTGTTGATAAACCATAATCTTCAAAAAAAAAATACACCTAACTAAGCACATCACAGGTCCAATTAAAAAACCAACCGATCGGTTGGTTTTTTAATTGCACTTATCACAATTTAGATAACATCTTAGGATAATGCTTGTAGCAGCTCTTGTTTTAATCTTAAATATGCCGAACTTTGAGTAAAATTTGGCATATCTGGCACATCAAAACAAGCAGTAAAAGTTGCAGGTTTACCCTTAAGTACATAGATACGACTTGCTAATGCAATCGCCTCATCAATATCATGCGTAATCATCAAGCAAGCTAAACTTGCCTTTTGGCGAAAATCATCAAACCAAATATGCATTGCCGATTTTGTCATAAAATCAAGAGCAGAAAACGGCTCATCAAGCAACATAACACCATCATTACTCAGATAGGTTCTTAGCAATGCAGCACGCTGTCTTTGACCTCCTGAAAGCTGACTTGGATATTTTAGCTCTTGCCCCACCAAGCCAAACTCCGCGAGCTTTGGCATAATGTGCTGAGCGATTTGCACCTTTGACATTTTTGCCAAAACTAGGGGTAAAGCGATATTGTCATAAACAGTCTTAAAGGGTAAGAGCAAATCTTTTTGGAGCATATAGCCCACATGACCTGGCTTGCCTGTCACGTCCATGCCATGAATAAAAACTCTGCCTGATGTCGGCATTAATAACCCTGCTGCGATATTAAATAACGTTGTCTTGCCCACGCCACTTGCCCCAACGATGGCAACAACGTCGCCTTCGTCAATGGATAAGTTAAGCCCATGCAATAGTTCATCACCATCAAATGTGTGGTGAATATCCACCAAGCTGAGCTTTTTAGGTGGCAGATTTATCGTACTCATTTATGCACAGCCATCAAGTTAGCATTTATAAGCCCATGTTATTTTTGCTCAGCGGGCAGGTAATCATTGGTCACGCCTGCTTGGGGCATAAATGGTTTTTTAACCAGTCCTTGGGCATACACCCAATCAAAGAAACGATCCCAGCGATCATAATCAAAACGACCCCAATCGCCCTTCTCATCTAGATATTGTGCACTCATGTACTTTTGGCTAGCATGTGCAAGCTCTTTATTGGTTTCTGGTGCATGCTTTAATAGAATATCTGCACTTTTTTCTGGATTTTTAGCGGCGTATAGATAGCCATCCTTAATGGCACTAAGTGCTTTTTTATATTTTTCTGGGTTTTTAGTCAGTTCATCGCTATTTGCAATTAGCACAGGAGCATAATAGTCAAACACAGGATCAGCATCTTTTAAATAAAAGAAATTCGTATCCACGCCTTTAAGCTCTGAATGAATGCCATCCCAGCTGTAATATGCCAGCAAATAATCAAACTGACCTAATCGTAATGCTGAAGTTGCATCAGTGCTCTCACCTGGCACAGGATTTAACGGCGCACCAACAATACTTGCCACAGTCGCATCGTCCACAGGATCTTCCCAAGTAGAATATCGCTTGCCATGCAAATCCTTTGGCGATGTCGCACCTAGAGATTTAAGCGACATCAATCCTACGCTGTTATGCTGAGCAATCGCTGCTACAGCGGTGATAGGCTCGCCCTTATTGAGACGTTTTACCATATTTGGCTGAAAATACACGCCCAAATCTGCACGCCCACTTGACACAAGCGTTGATGAGCTATCCTCTGATGGCTGTACGATTTTTGCCTCAAAGCCTTGTTTAGCAAAATACCCTTGATCTAATGCCACATACAGCCCAGTATGGTTGGTGTTTGGCACCCAGTCAAGGGCAATGATCAAGGGTTCAGCCTGTTGAGTGGTATCGCTACTTTTGACAGGTGGCTTACACCCTACAAGCAATAAGCCTGCTGTCAAAACCGCGACAAATTTATTTGCAAATGTCATTTGCATAAGTTACTCCGATTTAAAGCGTCTAAAAAGACGACAATTTAGAATAAAGCTAACAGCAATCTGACATAAGCCAAAAAAAAATAGATTAATCATAAGTTTCCTACGCCAGTATTAACTGTATCAGGTTCACGGGTATCATCTCAGCTTTTTTGTATAATTTAAAAAGCACCCCGACTATTTTTACAGTATAGATAATTAATAAAAACTTTGCAACGCTTTTATTAAGCTTTTATTAAGCTTTTATTAAGCTTTTATTAAGCTTTTATTAAGCTTTTATTAAGCTTTTATTAAGCTTTTATTAAGCTTTTATTAATAACTGATTATTTTACATAGTAATATCTTAAGACACGCCTTTCGATAAGCTTTATCAAAGCAATTAACATCAACGTCAAAACACTAATAAAAAATATCACCGCAAACATATTATCAAGCTCATAGGACTTTCTTACTCGAGTCATATAAACACCAAGCCCATGATAACCGCCCAACCACTCAGCAATCACCGCCGAAATTAACGCATAAGATAAGGCAACTTTTAACCCCGTAAAAAAATAACCCATCGCAGAAGGGATTTTTAAGTGGCGATACAGCTGGTATTTTGTGGCTTTTAATGATTGAAATAAATTAAGCTGTTCTTTTTGGATTGAGTTAAAGCCATCAAGCAGTGCGATTGTCATTGGAAAAAATACCGACAATACCACCAAAACCACCTTTGGTAAAATACCATAACCAAGCCAAATCACCAAAAGCGGAGCTATAGCAATGGTAGGTATGGTCTGATTTAATAACAAAACAGGATAAGTCAGCTCTTTAAAAATTTTAGATAAATCCATCAAAATCGCTAAAACAAAACTTAATATAAGTCCAATCACCACACCTAAAAACGCTGTCCATAGCGTATATTTGGCATGCATGCCCAGCAATGCAATATCATCAATAAATGCCCAAATAATCTGCCAAGGAGAAGGCAGTAGATAATCTGGCACTAAGCCAAATCCCACCACTGCCTGCCACATGATGAGTAATAAAAATACCAAACTATGCTGTTTTAGGTGGCGTATCATCTAGCGTGCCTTAAAATAATTCAAATGCCTTAGCAAGAGCATCATCGAGACGATCGACAGCGATGACGTGAATGCCGCCAAACATCGTTTGGTCTTTTGGGGCATTCGCCTTAGGAATGATGGCATGAGTAAAGCCGTGCTTACTGGCTTCTTTTAAACGCTCTTGACCGTTAGGCACAGGACGAATCTCACCGCTCAGCCCCACTTCTCCAAACACGGCAAGGCGTGGCGGCAATGCTTTAGCACGCAAGCTTGATGCACAAGCAAGTAACACCGCTAAGTCTGAGCCTGTCTCCATAACTTTAACACCGCCGACGACATTGACGTACACATCCTGCCCACTCGTGTGAATGCCACCATGGCGGTGCATGACAGCCAGTAACATGGCTAAACGCTGATAATCAAGCCCTAAAGCCATACGTCTTGACTGCCCATGACTGTCATCAACAAGGGCTTGCACCTCCACGAGCAGTGGGCGTGTACCTTCACGGCTCACCATCACCACCGAGCCTGCGATGGGTTTTTCATAACGACTTAAAAAAATCGCAGATGGATTAGCCACTTCCTTAAGCCCTGTATCAGTCATGCCAAAAATACCAAGCTCATTGACTGCACCAAAGCGGTTCTTGACTGCACGAATCATACGAAAGCGACTGTCACTCTCACCCTCAAAATACAACACCGTATCTACCATGTGCTCTAGTACTCTAGGGCCAGCAAGCGAGCCTTCTTTGGTAACATGACCAACAAGAAATAAGGCGGTTCCCGTCTGCTTGGCAAAACGAGTCAGCATGGCAGCAGACTCTCTAATCTGTGCCACGCCACCGGGAGCAGACTGTATCGCCTCTGTGTATAACGTCTGAATAGAATCTATCACCGCAACAGCTGGCTGTTCGCTGGTTAAGGCTGCACAAATGGTCTCAACATTCGTCTCAGCAAGCACACGCAAGCGATCGGTCGGTAGGCACAGACGCTTGGCACGCATAGCGACCTGAGATAAGCTTTCTTCACCTGTGATGTATAACGCTGAACCTGCTAAGCTATCAATCGCTGCCATGTTAATGGCGGTTTGTAATAGTATCGTAGATTTACCAATACCTGGGTCTCCACCAATTAGCACCACAGAACCTGCTACAAGCCCGCCACCAAGCACACGATCAAACTCACTAATCCCTGTCGGCATACGAGTCTCAAGTGTAACACCCACTTCATCAAGGCTCATCACCCCACTGACTGCACCAGCATAGTTTGTCACCTTGGTGCTGGCACTACCAGAAGTTGATTTAGCGGTGCGATGGTGTGGCATGGCGATGTTCGGTGCTTCTATCAGCGTGTTCCACTCGCCACAGTCGGTGCATTGCCCTGACCATTTGCCATAATTTGCACCGCATGACTGGCAGACATAGCTTGATTTTTTTGCCATGAAATAGCTCGCTTAATACGTCAATGACTTAACTTAAAACATCAATGCAGGCTTTTACGCTATCGCCTTACTCACCTTTTACCCTTGCTACTTGTTTGGCAAACTCATCACGGTAGTCAAGCAATTCTTCACAAGTAATCGCAAACACACCACTACCGCCTTTTTCAAACTCTAACCAATCAAATTGGATATTCGGATAAGCTTGGCGTAAATGCCATTCGCTATCGCCCACTTCGCACACCAAAAGCCCATCACGGGTGAGATAATCTGGTGCATCGTGTAAAATTTGATGCACCAAATCTAAGCCGTCTTGTCCTGCTGCTAATGCATGCTCAGGCTCGTGCAAAAACTCAGGCGGTAGCTCTGCCATCGCTGCTGAATCCACATAAGGCGGATTTGTGACAATCAGCTCATACTGATTTTCAGCAGGGATTTTAAAAAATAAATCTGATTCTATAAGCGTAACTTGATGTGCCAAATCATGATGCTCAACATTCGTCCATGCCACTTCTAGTGCGTCCTTATCAATATCAGCAGCATCGACAGTTGCATCAGCAAATACAGTCGCCAAAGCAATGGCAATACAGCCTGAACCTGTACATAGATCTAATATTCTTTCAGGTGGTGCAAGCTGCAACTCTCTTAGACCATGCTCAAAGAATTGGGCTTTTTTGGCATCATCAACATCAAAATAAGGATAAAAACGCTGATTAATCAGCTCAGCAATTGCCGAGCGTGGAATCAGCACACGCTCATCAACATAAAATGGCAAGTTACAAAAATACGCCAAGTTAATCAGATAGCTAAGTGGCTTACGCTGAATGATTCGTTCAGAAAGCAAGGTTAATACTGCACGCTTTTCAGCTTGGGTTAAGCGGCAGTCTAAGATTTGCTCATCTGCTGACCATGTTAAATGCAAAGAATGTAAGACAATAGCAGCGCTTTCTGCAAATTCATCTGTTGTTCCTTGGGCGACTACCACGTCATATTGGCGTAACTTCGTCACACAAAAGCGAATAAAATCACGGATACTAATCAGGTTTTCTTCAGCCTGAGCCAAATCTTGATACAGCTCAGCAATGTCCGCTTGGGTTATCGCCTCGTTACCCTCTTCTAAAAAATACTCAAACTCTTGTTCTTGCAACTCGTCATCATATGAATTTACTTCGTTAATCTGCGTCATCATTCGCCCTTATTTTTGGTATCAATGTATCGTTATTTTAGCACAATTATGCCAAAATTTTGCTTTCTGATTGGTTTTATGATAAAAAATTGCTAAACTATATAATGTGTTGAACTTTTGTATTTGCCATGAAAAATAAAGAAAAATCACATATTTTTTCAAGCAAAAAAGGCAAGTCTAATATTTGCATCAGACAAGTTTTAAAAAACCAAAGCACTTAATCATTAAAGTTGATTTTAACTTAACCAATTAAGTGGTAGAGTAGCTATTTTTCATATAAAACGCTTAACATATGATAAAATGATTTTTATCTTAAAAGTGTTATATATCTTAAAAGTGTTATAAGCTTTAATACACTAACCATATTTATACAGTAAAGACAGCTTGGCTATTGGTTAAGAATATCACACCAAAGCCCAAGCCAACAAACCAAAAAAAACACAAACTAAGGCATATCATGACAACCACCGAACAATGCGATCGCTTACCCTTTTGCCTACCTAATGGCATCACACCTGAAGTATTTTTACAAGACTATTGGCAAAAAAAGCCTTTACTCATTAAAAATGGATTGCCTGCAATCATTGGTATGTTTGAGCCAGAAGATGTGCTAGATTTAGCAGTACAAGAAGGTGTATCAGCCAGACTTATCACCCAAAAACAAGACAATCCCACTCAGTGGAGCCTAAAAAATTCCCCGCTAAGCGAAAGCGACTTACAAAACACCCCAACTTACTGGACTGTGCTTGTCCAAAACCTAGAAGCGTGGTCGCCTGAGCTGGGGACGCTATGGCAAGCGTTCGACTTTATCCCAAAATGGCAACAAGATGATATTATGGTATCAGTTGCCCCTAAAGGTGGTAGCGTTGGTGAGCATTATGATGAATACGACGTATTTTTAGCACAAGGCTTTGGATCTCGTCGCTGGACTTTAGGTAAGATGTGCGATCCTACGCCAAATACTGGTACTGCTTTCGTACCAAATCAGCCCATTCGCTTGCTTGATGATATGGGTGAGATTATTTTTGATGAAGTTTTAGAAGCAGGCGATGTCTTGTATGTGCCACCCTGTTTGTCGCACCATGGCGTTGCGATGGATGATTGCTTAACTTTTAGCTTTGGGTTTCGCCGCCCTAATCTTGTGCAAGTATTAGATGAAATCGCTGATATCGCAACCACAGAACACGCCCTATTTTCTCCCATGCTCTTACCCCAAGCCATGCAAGACAACCCAAATGAGCTAAGCCACAAGAGTATTCAATCCATTAAATCTAGGCTTATTGAGCTGCTAAACTCATCGGCTGGTGATAGCATTATTCAGACTGCCATTGCTGAGCTTGTCAGCAAGCGTCAATACGATTTACTTGCCTTTGAAGATGAGATAACAACAGACGATCTGATGGATCGATTATCAAACGGTGAAGTTGTCATGCTAAACCCCGCCAGTCGCTTTGTGCTATGTGATGACAAATGGTATGTCAATGGCGATTTGATTTGCCTTAAAGAAAGTGAGCATAGCTTATTTGTCAGATTAATCGAAGGCGGCGTTCTAACCATTGATGATATACCACCAAACACCCTACCAAGCATGACAGCTTGGATAAACGACAGTTGGGTGGTGTTGATTTAACGTCTTAATTGTAAAAACCTCAACTGTTATTTACACTTTGACTAAAATAAAGTTCAAGCCACTCATAAGGTGTTAAAGTTTGAGTTTTGCCTAAACTGTGTTATAGAAGTTAATAAAACGATTTAACTCTTGTTGTCTGTGTTGGTTATCTATGAACTCATGTTTATCATGCCACATTTGTAGTAATGTACGTATAACACGCTCCGCTTTACCATTAGTCTGTGGTCTGCCTACTTTGGTAAATTTTTGATTGATGTTATTTTGATAACAGGCTTTAACAAATTCATGGTCTTTTGTCCCTTTATACTCTGTGCCATTATCAGAATAAATCACATCAATGACATAAGGACAAGGCTTTATCACATGCTCTATTAAAAATTTAGTGGCACTGCATGCTGTCTTGTCAGGCATAATAGTCGCATACAGCTCACGAGAGTAATCGTCAATGGCAACAAATAGATATTCTCTTGGGCTTTGTGTGCTCTGCCCTTTAAGTAGTGGTAAGCGTTTGGTATCAACATGTACCATCTCACCGGGGTAGCTTTTATTGTAACGTCTGGCTTGTTTTTTGAGTTTGTCTTGAATTGACTTTTCCACCTTAGCCAGTCTTTTAATCCCAAAACGTGCTTGTTTAAAGCGGTTATTGGTGCTATTTTGGGGTTTAAGTAGGCGAATGCGAGCAAGTTTTAAAACTTTATAAATCGTTGGTCGTGATACGCCATAACGCAAAGCTAGTGAAGTGACATTTTCTTTGTCTGTATGGTAGGCTTGCCATATCGCTTCTCGTTGATAGGGTAATAGTCTGGTATTTTTATGTATGTTCATGGCGTTATTTTCTCATAAGAGTGTAAATGACGCTAGTTTATATTACATATAAATTAAAAAAGCATACCCACCAAAACCCACCAAAAACTTAGGTTGTGCTATTGTGGGATTTTTTGATATGATACGCTTTATTTTTGTTGTTGTGTGCTATGTCAAATTTTGTGAATAATTATCCAAAACGCCCAAAATTTCAGCGTATCGCTTTGATGGGGCGTGCTGGTAAAACAAGCGTGGTTGAGACTTTAAATGAGCTGATTGCATTATTGAGCGGTAGGGGGCTGTCTATCGTCATTGATACGCAGACAGCGACAATTGAAGACTTGGGCATTGATTTTGATCAAGTAGATGGCAATCAGTTGAAGATTGTACCACGCCAAAAAATCGGTGAGCATTGTGATTTTGCCATCGTGGTCGGTGGTGATGGCTCTATGCTACAAATGGCGAGCGTCTTGGCAGGGACGGGCGTGCCTGTGCTTGGTGTGAATCGTGGGCGACTTGGATTTTTGGCAGACGTAAATCCTGATGAATTGACCGAGCGAGTAACGCAGGTGTTAAATGGCGATTATTGGATTGCGGAGCGTTTTTTATTGGCATTTAAAATTGTCAATAATGATGATGACGGCAAACCGACCGATGTGGTGATTCATGAAGATGTGGCATTAAATGACATCGTTCTGCACGCAGGCAAATCGGTGCATACCATTGATTTTCAACTAAAAATTAACGGAACGGACGTGTATCGTCAGCACGCAGATGGTCTAATCGTAGCGACACCAACAGGCTCAACCGCTTATTCTTTATCGGCGGGTGGACCTATCATTCACCCGACCATTGATGCTATTTGTCTTGTGCCTATGCACCCGCACACGCTATCGAGCCGTCCTTTGGTGGTGGCGGGCAGTAGTCAGCTTGCCATTAACATTCATAAAGACAATCGCACACAGCCAATGGTTGGGGCGGACGGCAAGGCATCAGCACCGCTTGATAACAACCAAACCCTACTCATCGCCAAGCATGATAAGACTTTGTTGCTCTTACACCCGCCAAGTTATAGCTTCTATGAGGCGTGTCGCACGAAGCTTAATTGGAATCTGTACAGCGAAGAATTTTCCCTAAAAACAGAATAAGCCCAAGGAAATACGATGAATAAAGAAGACATTCTAAACAGCCTAAATCCCGAAATTGTCGCCAAATTCCGCACCGCCATTGAGCTTGGCAAGTGGGAAAATGGTGTGCGTCTTACCGATGAACAGCGTCAGACCTGTATGCAGGCGGTGATGGTGTGGGAGCATGAATACTTGCCCGTTCATGAGCGCACAGGCTATATCGAAAAACCAAAAGATGATAAGGGCAATACGGTGGGCGAAGAATGCGATGTTGAGCATGAACATCATTATCCTAATGCTGAGCGACCTGTGAAGTTTAAGAACTAGAAGATGTTTTGACTTTTAAAAACCCCTGTTGACTACTTTTGTCAATAGGGGTTTTAAGCATTGCAAATCTAAAATAATACATTCGAAAGATTGGAGTTTTGACATGTGATTGGCAATCTTAATCCAGTTTCTATGATCAGCTTAATAGCATTATTTGGTCAAGGTCTGGATAAGTGTTAAAACTGCCCTTTTCTGTTCATTAGTCAGTTTTTGCCAAGCCGCATCATAAGAGTTTTGTTGATAATCCACTTTCTTTATACAGTCTTCAAAAAAATAGTCAATTGGAGTTTGCAAAAGATTAGCAATTTCAACCAAATGAGCTACATTAATTTTGTTCACACCTCTTTCATATCTTGACAGTTGTTGTTGTGATACATCTAGTAGTTCTGCCATCTTTTCTGCAGACCATCCTTTTTCTTTACGTTTTAATTGAATTCTTTTTCCGATTAATTTATCAATCTGAGTGCTGATAATTTGCGCCATCTTAAAACCAAGTTGATTTATAAAATAATCTATTTTTGTTCAAATTCATACTTGAAAGAAGAGTAATAAAAGTTTATAATGTAAAATAATTACTCATCTATAGATTATTGGAGATTTTATGAGCGATTCTCGTGATGCATTTGGTGGTATTTTTGCTTTGGTTTTCACTGCAGCATCAATAATTCTTCCTATTTATTCAGCCATTGTTGATTTTTCTAGTGATAAATTTATGTGGGCGGCAATTGATATTATTATTTTTCCGATAGGTATGATTCGCGGTCTAATGTACTTATTTAGTTGAAATCATGAAAAGGTTGGTTTTGACTTTTATTGCCTTATTTTTATTGGTATCTTGCAGTAAACATGATAGAAATAGTATATTTCAAAATGCTGTTTCAGATGACGAGGTGCGCGAATTATTTATCAAGCGCAATATTCGTGACTGCCAAAGGGGTTTTGTCTTGGGACTGGAGGGTTTGGAAAAAAATTCAAAAGATTTGTGTGATTGTATTTTGAATGCTACCGCATCCTACATAAAGATTGATGACCTTAGAACGCTAGTTGCACCAACAACCTACCTAGATTATTATGAACAAGATAGGTTGAATAAAGAGTTGTATTCAGCTCTAAACTTTGGCATATCCCAATGCTATGGTGGATATTGATGATAATCTTGCAATCTGTTAGGTTTATTTTATGAGAAAGTGTAAAAACCTCAACTGTTATTTACACTTTGACTAAAATAAAGTTCAAGCCACTCATAAGGTGTTAAAGTTTGAGTTTTGCCTAAACTGTCTTTTTTGGTTAAGGCACTATGTGGCTTAACTGTGTTATAGAAGTTAATAAAACGATTTAACTCTTGTTGTCTGTGTTGGTTATCTATGAACTCATGTTTATCATGCCACATTTGTAGTAATGTACGTATAACACGCTCCGCTTTACCATTAGTCTGTGGTCTGCCTACTTTGGTAAATTTTTGATTGATGTTATTTTGATAACAGGCTTTAACAAATTCATGGTCTTTTGTCCCTTTATACTCTGTGCCATTATCAGAATAAATCACATCAATGACATAAGGACAAGGCTTTATCACATGCTCTATTAAAAATTTAGTGGCACTGCATGCTGTCTTGTCAGGCATAATAGTCGCATACAGCTCACGAGAGTAATCGTCAATGGCAACAAATAGATATTCTCTTGGGCTTTGTGTGCTCTGCCCTTTAAGTAGTGGTAAGCGTTTGGTATCAACATGTACCATCTCACCGGGGTAGCTTTTATTGTAACGTCTGGCTTGTTTTTTGAGTTTGTCTTGAATTGACTTTTCCACCTTAGCCAGTCTTTTAATCCCAAAACGTGCTTGTTTAAAGCGGTTATTGGTGCTATTTTGGGGTTTAAGTAGGCGAATGCGAGCAAGTTTTAAAACTTTATAAATCGTTGGTCGTGATACGCCATAACGCAAAGCTAGTGAAGTGACATTTTCTTTGTCTGTATGGTAGGCTTGCCATATCGCTTCTCGTTGATAGGGTAATAGTCTGGTATTTTTATGTATGTTCATGGCGTTATTTTCTCATAAGAGTGTAAATGACGCTAGTTTATATTACATCTTAATTAAGTTTAACGTCTTATTAATTAAGAAGACAGCCTAATGAGTTGTCTTTTTAGAATATTCTTAGAATGTATTGAGCCTTGATCATACTTTTTATAACTACACCCAACCTATCAGTCTTAAAAGCACCATGCCCACCGTCAGACTTATCATACTAAATACTGTCGTGAATGCTAAGATATTTGCTGCCAGCACATCGTTACCACCCATTGCCTTTGCCATCACATAGCTTGCTGCTGCCGCAGGACTTGCCACCATAACAAATAGCACGCCAAAATATAAAGGTGGCAATGCCATCATAACCCCTGTCATTACCGCCACTAAAGGAGCGATGATAACCCGTCCGATACTTGCCTGCATTGACACACCTGATAAGGTGAACATAGATTTTACATTTAAAGCTGCACCTGTGCAAATCAAGGCTAAAGGTAAGGCAGTATTTGCCAAAAGCTGTCCTGTATCAGCGATGGGCTTAGGCAGACTTGGCAAGTCCAAACCTTTATAAACAAAGGCACAAACCAATGCGATAATCAGCGGATTTTTAATAATATTTACAGTGATGCCAAAAAATTGCTGTGATAAACCTGCAGAACGCTGCATGCTTGTGCCAGACAATGCAATCACGGCAAGCACGTTATATAAGATGGTAATTACACCCATATACACCGCCCCCACACTCGTACCAAGCTCACCGTACGCATTGGTCACAACTGACAAGGAAATAATCGCCATATTAGAGCGAAACACCCCCTGCACAAACACACCTTTATCACGCACATCAGGCACTCGCCATTTGGCATATGCCACCGAACCAAAAAACAGCACAAAAGTGGTCAAAAACCCTGCACCGATTAACGTTATCTGTTCGCTATAATCAATCTGACTTTTAATTACGCTTAAAAACAACAAACAAGGCAAGCAGTAATTAAACACAAGCTTGCTGGCAGTATCCACAAAAGTCTGATTTAGCATGGTAAATCGCTGCAAGCCAAAGCCTAACGCCATCAAAGCAAGGTTAGGAAATACGATGACCAATGCAAAACTGATTGCCTGTAATACAGTAGTAAACGCCATCACACACCCCTATAACTACCGCCAACAATAAACAAACTCATCAATTTAGCATCATACCAATAAAATATCTTGTTTTAACGAGTCTATGCGTAACTTTTATGATACAAATCTAAGCGCAGGTAGGCATCATTTCATCGCTAAGAATTAGAAAGCTGTTTTAGCTTTTTTATTTTTTTTGAGCGTCATCGCAAGCAAACTCACCGCTGCAGGCGTTACACCGCTGATACGCCCCGCCTGTGCTAAAGTTGCAGGTCTGACATGGCTTAGCTTTTGCACGATTTCGTTAGATAAGCCTGATACTGACTGATAGTCAAAATCATCTGGAAGTGGCATTTCTTCTAGGCGTTTTAATTGCTCAATTTCGTCATTTTGGCGACTGATATAACCTTCGTATTTTACCCCAATCTCTATCTGTTCACCCACATCAGATGATACATCGCTGTCAGCCACTTTAGCGATATCACTAAAGCTGATATTTGGGCGTTTTAATAAATCTAACAAATGATTTTCTTTGGTTAATATCTCACCTGTATTTTCCATAAATGCTTTACCAATCGCATTATTTGGTGTTGCCCAAATTTCTTTTAGGCGTGCCGTTTCACGCTCAAGTGCTTCCATTTTTTGGCTAAATACCGCCCAACGTTCATCATCAACCAAGCCAAGCTTTCGTCCGATTGCTGTCAGACGTTGATCAGCATTATCTTCTCTAAGTAATAGGCGATGTTCAGCACGGCTTGTAAACATACGATACGGCTCTTTTGTGCCATGTGTAATCAAATCATCCACCAACACCCCAAGATAGCTTTCAGAGCGTTTTGGCGTCCAAGGTTCTTTTTGCTGTACGCTTAGGCTGGCATTAATTCCTGCAAGCATACCTTGGGCTGCAGCTTCTTCATAGCCTGTCGTACCGTTAATCTGCCCTGCAAAATACAGATGATCAATGGATTTGGTTTCAAGTGTCGGTCTTAAATTTTGTGGGTCAAAATAATCGTATTCAATGGCATATCCAGGTCGAGTGATATGGGCATTTTCAAGCCCCTTCATAGATCGAATAAAATCAATCTGCACATCAAATGGCAGGCTGGTAGAAATACCATTAGGGTATAGCTCATGTGTGGTTAAGCCTTCAGGCTCAATGAAAATCTGATGACTGTTTTTATCAGCAAAACGATGAATTTTATCTTCAATGCTTGGGCAATAGCGAGGGCCTACCCCTTCAATCTTACCGCTAAACATTGGGCTTTGGTCAAGATTGGCGCGAATAATATCGTGAGTGCGTTCGTTAGTATGCGTAATGTAGCAGTTGATTTGGCGTGGGTGCATTGACACATCACCCATATAACTCATCACAGGTAGCGGCGTATCCCCCGGCTGCACTGTCATGACACTAAAGTCCACACTGCGTGCGTCAATGCGTGCTGGCGTACCTGTTTTAAGTCGTCCGACAGGCAAGTTTAGTTCACGCAATCTATGAGCAAGTGCGATGGACGGCATATCGCCCATACGTCCGCCATTTTGGTGCTTTAGACCAACGTGAATCACACCACCTAAGAATGTGCCAGATGTCAAAACAGCTGTCTTAGTGGCAATTTTTATTCCAGTGGACGTAACAACCGCCACAACTTTACCATTTTCCACCAAAATATCATCACAAGACGCTTGGAAAATGTGTAAATTCTCTTGATTTTCAAGAACTTGCCTAATGGCAGATTTATACAGCACTCTATCGGCTTGGGCACGAGTGGCTCGCACCGCTGCCCCTTTTCTAGCATTAAGCACTCGAAACTGAATACCTGCTTTATCGGTCGCCAGTGCCATCGCCCCGCCCAATGCGTCCACTTCACGTACCAGATGTGATTTACCAATGCCGCCAATAGCAGGGTTACAGCTCATCTGACCAAGCGTCTCAATATTATGAGTAAGTAGTAAAGTTTTTGAGCCCATGCGAGCTGCCGCCAAAGCCGCTTCGGTACCTGCATGCCCACCACCGATAACGACGACATCATAACCGTTTAAAAAGTTCATTTTTTACCTATCTTTATCATGCTTTTATGTATCATTCTTTCACAAAACCACTGTTAATTACACCATTGACTTTGCAAGTACTGTCACATCTTTAAACTCATCTTTGCCATTGTGGTTAAAACGACAAACTTGTTGCCAAACACCCCAGCACCCAAATCCAAATTTCTCAAAAAGCTTAATGCTTGCGATGTTATCGCTAAACACCAACGCCACAACATTGATAACACCTAATTCTTTGGCAATCTTTAGCATATGTTCTAATAAAAGCTTGCCTAAGCCTTGTCCGATAAACGCCCGATCGACATAAATGCTAATCTCTCGAGTAATTTTATAGGCAGGTAAAGGATGAAATTCACTTAAGCTTGACCATGCGATTAAGCGTTCATTTAGATAAACCCCTATAATAGGGCAGGTCTCATCATGCTTGGCAAACCATGCGGTTCTATTTACGATATCGACCTTGTGTTCATTGGCATTAGCTGTTCTAATGCCTTGATTATAGATACAAGTTAAAGCAGGCAAATCATCTAGCCCCACCGAACGAACTACTAACAGCTCATCGCAAGCAATCGCACTTTTATTCATCGCCACTTTTTATCACTTCATTACCGATAGCATGGCATAAAACACACCCATCAAATCAGACCTTCTTGCTTTAGCTGTTCTTTTGCCACATCGGGTAATTTATCGAGCATGGCAGATTTTAATTTTTCATCGCCCTTATCTAATACCATGTGAATAAGTGGTAACACATCAAATGGTAAATCGTCGGTTTTTTGGGCAAAGGCGATTAGATAATAAGCTGCCTGCACATCGCCATCTGCCATGACACGATTATAAACCACTTGCCATGACAGCTCACCTGCCCCGCCTGCCATCATAATCAGATGAATGGCTTGTAGGGCTGTGTTGGGGTTTTCGCATAAGATTAAAATATCATTAGAAATTTTTTTGATTTTTTGAGTCATTTTAAAAATCACCAAAAACGCCAAAAACGGTTATCTTCATAACCGTTTCTTAGAGCGATTGTCAATTATACTTCAGGGCTGTGTTCTTCAACAAGCGGTTTTAACTCGCCTGATTGATACATTTGCAAGATAATATCGCTACCGCCAATCAGCTCGCCACCTACCCAAAGTTGTGGGAACGTTGGCCAGTTGGCAATAAGTGGCAAAGTTTGGCGGATTTCTGGGTTTTCTAGGATATTAACGAACGCAAAAGGTCTACCGATTTGGGTTAATACTTCCACCGCACGAGCCGAAAATCCGCATTGGGGAAATTGTGGCGTGCCTTTCATATAAAGCAAAACGCTGTGGTCTTTGATTTGGTTTTCAATCAAGGATTTAACTTCAGGATTAATGTCGGTCATAAATTTCTCCATTTTAACATTAAAGTGGTTTAAATTAAGGCATGATTACTCATTTAAAATAGTAAGTTATAGCCTATTAAATAAGTCATCGCTACAGATAACGGTAGCAAATTCTTTGTGCAAACTTGCCAAAGCAGTCAAATGAATGGTTTGGGCATCGTACTTTTCGCCATGAATGCCAATTTTATCAAAAGTGGCGGTCGCATCTTCTACCACATACGTCTTGAAACCAAAATTACCTGCCATACGAGTGGTGGTAGAAACACAGTGGTCTGTCGTCAAACCCACAATAACCAAAACCTTGATATTTTGAGCATTGAGTATCTGTTGTAAGTTTGTACCAATAAAACCGCTGTTCACATTTTTGGTAATAATAAGTTCATCTTTGATTGGCTTGGTTAGTTCCATAAACTCAAAACCAGGATTATCAGGGTGTAATGGCGAGTTCATATCAGTACTGGCATGACGAATATGAATAATAGGTAAATTATTTTCACGCCATTTGCTCAAAAGCTGATAACAGACTGTTTCTGCATTATGATTGTTTCTGTTACCGCCCCAATGATTGCTTTGGTTAAAGCCTTGTTGTAAATCAATCAATAATAAAGCAGGGTTATTTTTTAGAAAATTGGTCATGGTGTATTTGCCATATCATCTATTAGATTGTTATTGTGTGGCGTTTTGGTTAGTAATACCACCGCATGAGCTTGCACACCTTCGCCACGTCCCAAATGCCCCATTTTTTCGTTGGTGGTAGCCTTAATACTAATGTTATCTTTGTTGGTTTGTAAATCTGTGGCAATGATGGCACGCATGGCATCACGATGGGGTAAAATCTTGGGAGCTTCACAAATGATACTAATGTCTGCATTGCCAAGAATATAGCCTTTTGAGAGTATCAATTCATAGGCGTGGCGTAGTATCACACGACTGTCCAAGTCTTTATTATCCGCCGATGTATCTGGAAAATGCTGTCCAATGTCGCCAAGTGTCAACGCCCCTAAAAGTGCGTCCGCCAAAGCGTGTAGCACCACATCACCATCAGAGTGAGCCAAAATGCTTTTGTTGTGGGGGATTTTAACCCCACCAAATACCACAAATTGCCCCTCTTTTTGCTCATCTACAAAGGCGTGAACGTCAATACCGTGTCCGATTTTTATCATAATTGTTCTTTTTGTGGTAAAATTCAAGGGTTAGTTTATCGTTTATGCTAAGTTAGATTGCTTGTAATTTTCCAATCCAACCAAGCATTGCCCATTTTACCACATTGCTAAAAAATACGCATTGAAAAATAATTTAAAGAAGTAAGCCCATGACACAGACCACTAAAACCACCCCTTTTACCCTAGATGACATCCCAAACCCTACCCAAACCAAAGTTATCGTTGGCATGAGTGGCGGTGTAGATAGCTCAGTGTCTGCTTTGTTATTAAAACAAGCAGGCTTTATGGTAGAAGGTTTGTTTATGAAAAACTGGGAAGAAGATGACGGCACAGAATACTGCACCGCTATGACAGATTTGGCGGATGCACAGGCGGTGTGCGACAAAATTGGCATACCGCTGCACACCGCTAACTTTGCAAGCGAATACTGGGATAATGTGTTTGAGCATTTTTTGGCAGAATATCAGGCATATCGCACGCCCAATCCTGATATTTTGTGCAACAAAGAGATTAAATTTAAGGCGTTTTTAGACTATGCCACCAACCCCAAATTTGGCTTGGGTGCAGATTTTATTGCCACAGGGCATTATGCCAATCGCTCGCATATCTTTAAAATCTCAGGCAAAACTTATGCCAACCTACTGCGTGGCGTAGATACGAACAAAGACCAAAGTTATTTTTTACACGCTGTTGGTGGGGATAAACTTGCCAAAACACTGTTTCCCATTGGGCAATTACAAAAACCAATGGTACGACAAATTGCCGAAGAGTATGGGCTTGCCACCGCCAATAAAAAAGACTCAACAGGCATTTGTTTTATTGGCGAGAGACGATTTAAAGACTTTTTACAAACCTACCTGCCTGCCAAACAAGGCGATATTTATAGCGATGACGGTCAAAAACTTGGTACTCATGATGGGCTGATGTATTATACCATCGGACAGCGTGGCGGTATTGGTGTGGGCGGTGTGGCAAATCGCCCTGATGAGCCGTGGTTTGTGCTACAAAAAGACGTGGCAAACAACCGTTTGATTGTCGGGCAAGGACATGACCACCCCTTATTATTAAGCCAAATGCTGACTGCGGTTAAAATGGACTGGGTGGCAGGCGTGCCTGATGGGCTACTTACCACAGGATATACTTGTACTGCCAAAACTCGCTACCGTCAGCCTGACCAAGCATGTACCGTCTTTGCCACCGATGATGGCATTAAAGCCATTTTTGACAAGCCCCAACGAGCGGTAACCGAAGGGCAATCGGTGGTGTTTTATGATGGCGAAGTGTGCTTGGGGGGCGGGGTGATTGAAAACGCACATTCACCTACAGCATAAACACCCCAAAACCCACAAATTATTAGATAAATTTGTTATAATAACCAACACTCATCAATCTGTTAAACTTAAGGAATTACCATGTCTTTGTCAGCTTTGACCGCCCTATCCCCTCTTGATGGTCGTTACGCCTCTAAGTGTGATGCCTTGCGTCCTTATTTATCCGAATTTGGTTTAATCCATGCTCGTGTTACCGTAGAAGTTCGCTGGCTTCAAACCCTAGCCAATCACCCAGAAATTGGGGAAATCAAGCCATTTTCTGATACCACAAATATTGCACTTGACGCCATCGTTGCTAACTTTAGCAGTGCAGATGCCGAACGCATTAAAGAAATCGAACGCACAACCAACCACGATGTAAAAGCTGTTGAGTACTTCCTAAAAGAAAAAATCGCCCACATTGATGAGCTAAAAAACGCAGGCGAGTTTATCCATTTTGCTTGTACATCAGAAGACATTAATAACCTATCGCACGCACTTATGCTAAAATCTGGGCGTGATGTTCTGCTTGATAGCATGAATGAAATTTTATCTAAAATTACCAAATTGGCTGAAGATTTTGCCGACCTGCCAATGCTGTCGCGTACGCATGGTCAAACTGCAAGCCCAACAACGCTTGGCAAAGAGATGGCAAACGTCGCCTACCGCTTATCACGCCAAATCAAACAATTTGAAGCGGTGGAATTGCTCGGTAAGATTAACGGTGCGGTGGGTAACTACAACGCCCATTTATCTGCCTATCCTAAGATTGACTGGGCAAGCAATGCTAAAAACTTCGTGGAAAGCCTAGGGCTAACCTTTAACCCCTATACCACCCAAATTGAGCCTCATGATTACATGGCAGAGCTGTTTGATGCACTGCGTCGCTTTAACACCATCTTAATCGACTTTAACCGTGACGTATGGGGTTATATCTCTCTTGGTTTTTTCAAACAAAAGCTTAAAGATGGCGAAGTAGGCTCATCAACTATGCCACATAAAGTTAATCCGATTGACTTTGAAAACTCTGAAGGCAATCTTGGTATCGCTAATGCGGTGCTGGCTCACTTAGGCGAAAAATTACCAATCTCAAGATGGCAACGCGATCTGACCGATAGCACTGTTTTGCGTAATATGGGCGTAGGTTTTGCCCAAAGTCTGATTGCCTTTGAAGCGTGCTTAAAAGGCATTGGCAAACTAGAAGTGAACGAAAGTCGCTTGGCTGAAGATTTAGACAATGCCCAAGAAGTGCTTGCTGAACCGATTCAGACTGTCATGCGTCGCTATAATGTTGAAAAGCCTTACGAAAAACTAAAGGCTTTGACTCGTGGTCAAGCCATGACTCGCCAGATGATGGTAGATTTTGTAAATAGCGATGAGCTTTGTGCAGTGCCAAGCGAAGATAAAGCACGCCTAGCTGAGCTTACGCCTGCCACCTACACTGGTAACGCAAGCGAACAAGCCAAACAGCTTAAAGACTGGCTTAGCAAGTAAATAAACAAACTAAAAAGCACTCTAAATTGAGTGCTTTTTATTATAGTTATCACATTATAGCTTTAAAACACCGACATTATTAAAGCCTTTATCAGTCAAATAAACAGCTTGCAAGCCGCTCATCACACCCTTTTTGCAATACAGCAAATAGTTGCTATTTTGATCAAGCTCACCAAATTTACTGCCAAGCTGGTAAAATGGCATGGCTACAACCTGCACATTCGGTAAAACTAGCGGATCATCATCTATCTCATCTGGCGATCGAATATCGATAATCACCGTATTTTCAGATAAGTGATGCACATGCTCTTGTTTTGCTACCTTTATCTCACCATTTATCTTATTTTTGACGTCAGTGATGTCCATTGTTACTGCATTTTTTATAGCCATCTGCAATACATCAAAGTCAAAATTAGCTTCGGTGGCCAAAAGTTTATGTTCCACTGCTTTTACGGTTGGTGACTTTGAGATAACACCACAAAACTCAGGCATGGATTTGGCAATATCAGCCGTGCCTATATTTTCAGCAATCTCGATGATTTTTTGTTTATCGTGCGTGATAAGCGGACGTAAAATTAAAGTATCAGCAACCTTATCAATCATATGCAAATTTGTCAGTGTTTGGCTAGCCACCTGCCCTAGTGCCTCGCCTGTCACTAAAGCTTCAATGCGGTAATTTTTGGCAATCTGACTTGCCACACGCATCATCATACGCTTTAACACAACGCCCATCTGCCCATCGTCAATCTTTGTTAAAATTTCAGCGACCACAGGCTCAAAATCTACTGTCGTAAAGCGAACTTTATGCGATGAGCTGTACTTTTTCCATAGCTCGTACGCCATCTGTTTAGTACCGATTTCGTGGGTCTTACCACCCATATTAAAGAATAAATAATGCACACGGCTACCACGACGAATAAACTCAAAACTTGCCACGCCACTATCAAAACCGCCAGATATCAGCGATAACACATCTTCTTGGGTACTCATAGGAAAGCCACCAAGCCCATCAAAACGTGCCTTGACGAACAGTAACTTATCGCCCTCAATCTCAAGCTTAACAGTTATCTGTGGATCTTTAAGCTTAACCTTAGCACTGGCAACCGCTTGATTTAGCCCGCCACCAACGTACTGCATGGCATCAAGTGAGCTAAAACCGTGCTTACCACGACGCTTAACACGCACACAAAAAGTCTTATCAGCGATGGCATCTGCATACCGTTCAATCGTTTTTTCGCAGATGTCATGCAAATCATTAAATGGCACTTCTTCAACTTCTAAAAAATGATGAATGCCTGAAATGCACATTAACGCATTTAAGATAAAATCTTTCTTTTTTTCATCTTTATTACGCACTTCAATATAGTCCCAATGCTGCATAACCGTAACCGTATCATCGCCTTCTTTGAGCGTTTTACGGATATTACCCGATAATACAGTTATAAAGCGTTTACGAACGCTTTGACTTTTCATCATAATCTCAGGATGAACTTTAATAATTAATTTCATAAAATACGTCTAACCACTTAGCTACTAAAAACATAAAACGCACACCGCACGCTTTATTTTATAAGTTTAAATCTACAAATTAAAAAGATATGTCAAATTTATTTAATTAAAACAAAAACTTAGCACAACAAGCCTTAAACTTCTCGCCACTGCCACACAAACAAGGCTGCTTATTCGTCAGATGAATGGGTAAAGTTGGATCAAGAAAATACCACCTATCTTGCACCCACACAAAGGCAGAAAGCTCATCATGACACCCTACCTTACCCATGCCATTATCAAAATACGCACAAAAATGCACCGTGGCATGACGCTTACCAATCTTGGGAAAGTGGTTTTTGATTTGTAAATGCGTCCAATGCATTTCATCAGCCCACGCCTGCAATGCCGCTTTATCAAGCTGTTCTTGCTGAGTAGGTAGTGTGGTATCAATAATATAATCAATATTCTTTAGTACAAACGCACTAAACCGTGAACGCATCAGCTTGTTAGCAGTAGGTGCGATGCCACCTATATGAAACGGACGACAACAATCGTCATAAGCGGTAGCACCGCCATCACCTCCACAAGGGCATACTAACGACATATCTTATCCAATAAAACCGCTTGGGCGTTATGGATTGGCTTATCATTATGCAACACTTGATTCCATTCACCACGCCCATCAAGCTCCCACGCCTGCACATTATCTTGTAGATAGTTCATCAAGCCATCTTGGTAAATCTGACAAAACAGCTTTTTATCTACAATCGGAAATGCTACTTCCACACGGTGCAATAGATTGCGATCCATCATATCGGCACTAGCACAATACAGCTTTTCATCGCCATCATTGGCAAAATAATACACCCGAGTATGCTCTAAGAATCTTCCAACGATACTGCGAACTCTGATATTTTCAGAAAGCCCTGCCACTTGTGGACGCAGACAACAGATAGAGCGAACAATCAAATCAATCTGCACACCTGCCTGACTGGCTTCATAAAGCTTCTCAATGATTTGACGCTCAGTGATGGCATTGCATTTTAGGATAATTTTACCCAGCTTACCATTTTTGACATGGTTAATCTCATTATCAATCATGGCAAGTAGACCATCATGCAAAGTAAATGGTGCGTGATAAATCTGATGTGATGGCATTGGGCGACCCATGCCTGTCAGCTGTACAAACACACCATGTACATCTTCACAAATCTCTTCGTTAGCAGTAAACAGCCCATAATCGGTATAAGCCTTGGCATTGCCAGCATGATAATTACCCGTGCCTAGATGAGTGTAACGGCGAATTTTGCCATTTTCTCGGCGAACAATCAGCATAAGCTTAGCGTGTGTCTTATAGCCGACGACACCATAGACGACAACAGCCCCCGCTTCGGTCAGCATATTTGCCACAGCAATGTTACTTGCTTCATCAAATCTGGCACGAAGCTCAATCACCGCAGTAACTTCTTTGCCGTTTCTTGCTGCTGCTGCAAGTGCTTGAACAATCTCAGAATTCGTGCCAGAGCGGTAAATTGTCTGCTTAATAGCAAGTACATTTGGGTCGTTTGCTGCTTGCCACAAAAGATTGACAACAGGGGTAAACGCATGAAACGGATGATGGACAAGCACGTCTTTTTTAGCGATGACATTAAACATGCAAGTACTATCATTTGGGTGTCTGACGCTCTCCATACCACGAAACGCTTTAACGATGGCTGGGGTAAACGGCTTAAATTTAAGCTCAGGACGGTCAAAATTAGTTAGCATTCGTGTTAGATTAACTGGACCATTTACACGATATAGCTGACTTTCATCCAATTTAAACTGATTTAATAAAAATTCATAAGTCGGTCTTGGGCAGTTGGTGGTTACCTCAAGCCTTACTTTATGACCAAAGCGGCGATTATCAAGCTCACCTTCTAATGCCTTAGCGATATCATCGACATCTTCTGCTAAGGCAAGATCAGCATTGCGTGTTAAGCGAAACTGATGGCAGCCTGTTACTTTCATCCCCAAAAACAGTGCGTCTACATGCTCATGAATGACAGCTGAGAGCATGACATGATGCTCTTTTCCGCCTGTCAGTTCATCAGGTAAGCGAATCACTCTAGGTAGTGAACGGGGAGCAGGTACGATGGCAAGGTTAATATCACGCCCAAATGCATCTTTACCCTCTAGACTAACAATAAAGTTTAGCGACTTATTCACAAGCCTTGGGAATGGGTGAGCAGGGTCAATACTGATGGGCGTTAACACAGGCAGTACCTGACTAAAAAAATACTCACGCATCCAGTCTTTTTGGGCAGGTGTCAGCTCATGACGCTTTAGGTAGCGAATGTCATGACGTGCCAGCTCTGGCAAGATACTGTCATTTAAGATACGGTATTGCTCATCAACAGCACGATGTGCGATTTGGCTGATTTCTGCCAACAATTCAGATGGCTTACGGCCATCTAGACTACTTGACTTATCGCCATTTTTTTGTTTTTGGAGTAAGCCTGCCACGCGAATCTCAAAAAACTCATCCATGTTTGACGAGAAAATCGTCAAAAAGAACATTCGCTCAAGCAAAGGAAAGCTAGCATTATTTGCCTGTACTAATACTCGAAGCTGAAATCTAAGCGTTGATAAATCACGATTGATGAAGCATTCAGGCGTAAAATTGCCCTTTTCATCTAAGACATCACCACGCAGCTGATACAGCTCTGTCGGTGGCGGCGTCTGCCCAAGAACGCTCTCAACTGCCTGTTGCTCAATGCTTGTGATGGCTTGGCTTATTTGGTTTTGATTTGTAGTCATCATAACCTTTCCTTTTATTTGTTTTAAATAGCTATTAATAGTGAGAAAAATCCCACGCTTGGCACTTTTACATATCAATCTGGTAGTTTGACCAAGCCCATACGTCGCATGACAATTTGCTGCTTTTTACGCAAACCTCTAGCATTGCGATGGCTTTCATAATACTTAGGATTTGGTAAAATGCTAAGCAGCCATGCAGCTTGCTCACGGCTGAGATTTTTGGCAGATTTACCATAATAATGCTGTGCAGCAGCCTCTATGCCATAGATACCATTTCCAAATTCCACGACATTTAAATACACTTCTAAGATACGACGCTTATCCCACATACTTTCCATCAATACGGTGATAATCGCCTCTTCGCCCTTACGAATGTAGGAGCGATGCGACGTTAAGAATAAGTTTTTGGCAAGCTGCTGGCTGATGGTTGAGCCGCCTACAGATACTTTGCCCTTTTTCTCATTCTTTTTAATCGCCTTTTCAATACTGTCAAAGTCAAAACCATCGTGATAGCTAAACTGCCCATCTTCGCTGGCAATCGCTGCTTGCTTGGCAGTTTTTGCAATACTCTCATAATCCACCCACGTCTGCACCACATCACCGCCTTGTAAACGGTGCGATAGCATAAACATAGAGTTCGTCACAGGTACGACCTTCCATAAGCCAAGCATGGCAACCACCCCCATATGGAACACCAAAAACAGTCCCAATAGTGGTAAAATAACCCATCTAAATAGCTTTTTTAGCATAGAACATCCATAAGATATGATAAGATAGCTTTGGTCTTATTTTAGCATGCTTAAGTTATTTTCTGTTATGAATCCTAAGAAATTTCACAACCACTTGCACACCCTAAAGCACGATCGATTCGGGCTAAGCACACTCTTAGCAGATGAGTTTTATCAGTTTCGACTGCAAATTTTGGCAGAATTTCAAGCCGATCACACTTTAAATGATTGGTATCTTATCGGCACAGACGGCTGCCATCTGTGTCAGATCGCAAGCGAACTACTCGCCCAAACCGCCACAATTCAAAACTTACCACCTATTCAAACGCTTGATTTGGTTGATTGTCAAAGCGTACCTATCATCGATAGCTTAGGAGTGCATATTCCGATATTAATCACGCCGACACGCCTTTTATGTTACCCTTTTGGCATGATGGATATACTTAGTCTAAGCCAACAAGCCTACTAAAATTCTCACTAGTAATGCGTCCAATCTCTTCACGTGATTTGCCAAAAAGCTCTGCCAATACATCAGCCACATACGGCACAAATGACGGCTCATTATCACGTCCACGCTTTGGCACAGGGGCAAGATATGGGCTATCAGTCTCAATCAATATTCTATCAAGCGGTAGTTTTTTGGCGACATCGCGCAGCTCGCCTGATTTATTAAAACTTACAATGCCAGAAAAAGAAATGTATAACCCCATATCCAGTGCAGCTTTAGCAAAGTCATAGTCTTCAGTAAAGCAGTGGATAATGCCATGTGTGCATTTTTCTGATTTTAAAATATCTAGCGTGTCATGATAAGCGGCTCGAGTGTGAACAATAATGGGTTTTTTTACAGCTTGGCTTGCGTGAATGTGCGTGGCAAAACTATGTTGTTGGGCTTGCTTTTTATCGCTATCCCAATAATAATCCAGACCCGTCTCACCAAATGCCCACACTTTTTCAAAGTTTAGCTTTAGTAGGTCTTCTACTGTGATACTAGATAACATTTGCTCATCTTGACAAGGATGCAACCCAACACTCATTCCAATATCAAGCGTATCGTCAGATAAATCCACCCATGACTTAATCGCATCATACTCATCAAGCTTACACATGATTGCCATTGCTCGACTGACATTAGCAGCTTTCATATGGCTTAAAAGTGCGGTGCGATCATTCTCATAGGGCTTTAGGTATGTGAAATGGGCATGGCTATCAGTAAACATGGTTATTTTCCTTGTGTCGTGGTTGGTTCATCTTTTGTGAATGCGTCTAAGACGTCTTTAGTTTGTGCGTCATGTGTAAATGCAATCTCTTGGCTTGGCAAGGCATGCTCCACATCGTAATCTTCAACTAAGGTTAAAATTTCTAATAATAAATCAGATTGCTTGCCAAAAAAGTCAACCACATCTTTTGTATCAATGTAGCATCTTAATTCTACCACAAAGCAGTCTTGACGCAGCTCACTGACTCGCACCTGCGTCCATTCTTCTATCACCAGATGATGCTCTTTTAAGTAGTGCTGTAAATCTTTCACCATGCGTGCCATCTCAGCAGGCTTGGCACTTCTTTTAAGGTATAAATTATGCACAAAATGAAACATATCTCTTGCGGCATAATTTTCAATCTTCATGGAACTAAATTCACCATTAGGGACGGTTACCACTGTGCGGTTTAGCGTGCGAATCCGTGTTGAGCGAATGCCAATATCAATCACCGTACCTGCCATATCACCAAAGCTACAATAATCCCCCACGTGTACAGGACGATCTGCCACGATAACAACCGAGCCAATCAAATTTTCAATGGTCTTTTGAGCACCAAAAGCCAATGCCAAACCACCCACACCCAGTGCGGCAATCCCCGTTGTCAAATCAAAACCAAGATTACCAAAGATGATGATTATTGCTAAAATCAGCATGACAGCCTTAGCAATCTTTCTAAGTAGATTTAAAATAGATGCCTGCTCTAATCGGTTACGCTTTACACTCTGATTTTCAGCACGCACAAACACCGCATCAATTAAGCGTAAAACCAGCCATGCCATCGCCACCCAAGCAACAACATCTGCCGCTCGCATGACGGTTTGTCTAACTGCTACAGGAATGCTTGCTGCCACCATCAGCTCAGGCAATAAATATGCCAAAAGCACAACAGTTAAGGGCAATACCACTTTAGGCGGTATCTTAAATTCTCTGCCACTGACACGTGGGTATAATAATGCAAAAAACCAATACATTACCCACACAAATATCCATGTTGCAAATAAACCACCACCAATTAAAATAACAAGCGATGTCAAATCAACCAAATCTTGACCTAATATTGTCTTGCCTTGTGCAAAATCCAAGCCAAACACTTCAGCCAGCTTTCGGGTTCTCACCGTGTCAGCTTCATTTATCTTTTCTAGTGTCTTTTTGGAAAACTGCCAATAGCTAATGCCTTTAGGGTCTTGTTTTTGTGTTAAAAGCAAATCAAACTTCTGCGATGGTAACGTGACTACTCCTACCTTTTCTTTATCGCTTGGTAGTTTATCTGCTAAGTCTCCTTCGGGTTTATCACTGATTGCCAAGTCAGAATCTAATCTACCGCCTTGATTAAGTGCCGTTTTTAGACTGGCGATGGTTATATATAAATTCTCATCCGTGATGAAATCATCATCTAAGTACTGACGAATCGTATCAGGATTATCATCGCTTAAAGCCTGCAAAAACCCTTGCATCGTACTGCGTGGCGTGTCTCGCCCAAACGTGTCTTTTTCAACCACCGCCTCTTCTGCAGCATCACCTGAAGCCAAAGGGTCAGAAATGGCAGCTTGGGCATTTACCACACCAAAGGCCATCAGCATGGCTAAAATACAACCAAAAACTCTCATCTTTATCATCATATTAACTTTAATTATATTAGCTTTATTTTTTTAAACTCTCAATGCTATCAATCTTAGTTCATAAAAACAAGCATTTAGCACTATTGTTTTACAAAATCCATTCATCATAATAAAATTGCTTAACTTGCGTTACAAGCGTGACAGCAATCTCTTTAAAATTTCATCGATTTCACTTATAATGACCGCTCATCACCCTAATAAGAGCTTAAGTTTATGGACTCATTAAACCACATTCAGCAGATTGAAAATTTACTAAATACCCTAAAAACAGACCTAGCCAAACAAGCCACTGAAAAACGTGCCACACCTAACGACAAAACGCCTTTTTCTTTTGAGTTTTTCCCAGTTAAGACAGACGAAGGTCAAGTTAAGCTTATGCAGACCTTTGATGAGCTAAATGCCCTAAACCCAAAATATTTCTCAGTCACTTATGGTGCAGGTGGTAGCACTCGTGAACGCACGCTTGGCATTGTTAAGGCATTGACCGAAAAATCAACCACCAGCATTGCACCCCACCTATCATGTATCGGCGATGGTAAAGCCGAAATTGGCGAACTGTTAGATTATTATAAATCGCTTGGTATTAATCGCATTGTCGCCTTGCGTGGTGATTTACCATCAGGACAAGTGGGCTATGGTGAACTGCCCTTTGCTCTTGATTTGGTAAAGTTCATTCGCACACACAGCGGCGATCATTTTAAAATTAAAGTTGCTGCTTATCCTGAGATGCACCCACAAGCCAAAAACTTCTCCCATGATATCGATGTACTAACCAATAAATATCATGCAGGTGCTAGCGAAGCAATTACCCAATTTTTTTATAACGTAGACAGCTATTTGTATTTACGAGATGAGTTAGCTAAGCGTGGTGTACACCAAGATAAATTCCCTATCATCGCAGGTATTATGCCGATCACCAAGGCAAGCAATCTTATTCGTTTTGCTGACAGCTCTGGGGCGGACATTCCACGCTATATCCGTAAGCAGCTTGCAGAGTTTGGAGATGACACTAAGTCTATTCGTGCATTTGGCTTTGATGTGGTGCTAAATTTATGCGAAAAACTGATTAAAGAAGGCGTGCCTGCCTTGCATTTTTATAGCATGAATAGTGTCAAGCCGAATAAGGAATTAGTTCAGGCTTTAGGTCTAACCGACTAAAGAGCGTATCATGAGTCGATTTTTTGTTGATTTGCCACTTACTGTCAATCAGTCGCTTACCTTGCCAGATGATGTTTATCACCATTGGTGCAAAGTGTTGCGTGCAAAAATCGGAGATGCAGCGACACTTTTTAACGGTCAAGGTGGCGAATATACCGCAGTCATTACAGACATTGATAAACGGCGTGCTGTCGTTATGCTCACCCATTTTAACCCAAATAATCGCACCACTTATCAGCACATCACCCTAGCTCAAGCGATGAGTAAGGGTGAACGCATGGACTATACTATCCAAAAAGCGTGCGAAATGGGCGTTTTTGCCATTCAACTCATCATCACTGAACGCTCAGAACGCCTGCGTTACGAAAGAGACCTTAAAAAACTCAGCCATTGGCAAGCGGTTGCCATTTCTGCTTGCGAGCAGTGTGGACTTAACATTATCCCTAAGATTCTACCGCCTGTTGAGCTAGATGAGTTTTTGGCAAATTGTCATGATACACTTAAGCTTGTGATGGCGTTAAGTTCTGATAAGCACGTTTACACGCCTGCACCCCTACCTAATAGCATTAGTATTTTAATCGGTCCAGAGGGTGGGCTGTCTGAAAATGAAATCGCTAAGGCTTGCTCCCACGGGTTTTTAACGTGGACGTTAGGTGAACGGATTTTACGCACCGAGACAGCAGGCATCGTGACAATGGCAAGTCTTTTTATGATTGATCATATGACTTCATGAATGCTAGCGAACCCATAAGAAAAATCATCCACATTGACATGGATGCATTTTTTGCTAGTGTTGAGCAGCGAGACAACCCCAGCTATCAAGGGAGACCGCTCATCGTTGGTGGCGACCCTAATGGGCGTGGCGTCGTCGCTGCTGCCAGTTATGAAGTGCGAGCCTTTGGCGTGCATTCGGCGATGAGTTGCTTTGAGGCAAAAAGGCGTTGCCCCCATGCCATTTTTGTGCGTCCCCGCTTTGAGGTGTATCGTGCGGTCAGCCGTGATATTCACACCATCATGCATAAACTTACCGATTTGGTTGAGCCATTATCGCTTGATGAGGCTTATCTTGATGTGACAGGTCGCCCTTTTTGTAATGGTTCAGCCACACTTATGGCGGACTGGCTTCGTGGTCAAATCCATAAAAAGACAGGTCTAACTGCGTCAGCAGGTGTGTCTTTTAATAAAATGCTTGCCAAAATCGCAAGCGACATCAATAAGCCCAACGGCATTGCTGTTATCACACCCAAAGACGCCCCTGCTTTTATCGATGATTTACCCATCGAAAAATTCTTCGGCATTGGAAAATCATCTGCCAAAAGACTACATGAAATCGGCGTTACGCATGGTCGAGAGCTAAAAGCCTTATCACACATGCGTTTGGTAGAATTATTTGGTAATAAGCGTGGTACATTTTACCATCACATCGCCCATGGCATCGATGACAGAGAAGTTGTTTCAGATCGCATTCGTAAATCTGTTGGCACAGAGATAACTTTTAGCGAAAATAGCAGCGATGACCTATTTATACTTTCTCAAATTGCCGAACAAGCTTGCGAGGCTTTCACTCAGTTAACCGCCAAAAATTTACGTGCTTGCACAGTCACCCTTAAGCTAAAATACAGCGACTTTAGCCAAATCACACGCAGCCACTCTGTAAAAACCGCCTTTACTAATACCAAAAACATCATCGCTTGGCTACAAGAACTGTACTGGCACAGTCCACGCACTATGCCTGTTAGGTTGGTTGGCGTTACATTCTCAAACTTACAAGATAAAGACGATAGCGAGCAGTTGTCACTTTTTTGAAGACGGTGGTATTTTAACAAACTATGCCCATGCTAAATTTTACGAGAAACTACCCTAGACAACTACCCCTAAATCCCTTTTAACCCATTATTTTAATTGATATAATTAGATTTTAGGTTGCTGTTGTTAAAATGTCGTTCACATTCTTTTAAAAACAGATAAAAACACTTTTGAGTATCTATTAACCAATTGGTGTTGTCTGCAAGTTTTTTAAAATAAAGTTTTCACAAAACCGCAAGCTTCATTATAGTTTAGAGCAGATAACTTACGCCATCGCCCAGTCTTCGATACGCCAGCCATTTTTTATGGCGTGTTCACGCAAAACTGCATCAGGATTGACACAAATAGCATCATCTGCACGGCTTAGTAGTGGCAGATCATTTTTTGAATCAGAATAAGCAATCAGACGATCAAAGGTTATGCCTGCTTGTTTTTTATCGTCAATGAACGCATCTAAGTGATAAATCTTACCATCTTTAAAATTAGGTCGTCCCAACACCTTACCCGTATATCGCCCATTGATAAACTCAAGTCTAGTTGCCAGCGTATGTTCGCTATCCACACCAAATAAAGCTGCGATCGGCACAACGACAAAGTCATTGGTCGCACTGATTACCACAACCGTATCGCCCATTTGTCTATGCTTTGCAATGGCAGCTATCGCCTTAGGTCTCATAGCAGGCACGATCACTTTTTGTAGATACTGCTTACGATATACATCCAACTCATCATACGTTTTAGTGGTTAAAAATGCTGCTACAAACTCATTATATTCCACCGCATCTAGCGTGCCATTAATATAATCTTGGTAGAATTTATCATTTGCATCAGCATAAATCTTGGCATCTACCAAGCCCTCTTGTACGATATATTGTCCCCAACTGTGGTCGCTATCCACATCTAATAAAGTCATATCTAAGTCAAATAATGCTAAATTTGCCATCTTATTTACCTGTTATTAAGCTATGTGCCACACCGCTTAATTTACGAAAACTGTCATTGGTTGTGCTGTTTTTGGTGATCATCGCAAAAAAAATATCTTCGCCTAGGCTCAACCACATAAAAACTCATAAGCACCACGCCACCGACGATATTTAAATACGTCGCCTTTGTTAAATAAGCTTGCCACAGCTGTTCTTGCTGGCTAATCGGCAGATGAATAGTAAGCTGCCATACGCCATCTATCTCGGTGGTGTTGATGTGGCAAAGCACAGGCTTAGTTACAATATGAAATAAAAGAGCCGCACTTAAGATGCTAAAAATCAACCACTGCCACCAAACTATCTGCCCCACCCATGCCAAAAAAGCACTAATCATAATCACCGATAACGCAAAGCCAATCGGCAACAGCACAAAACAAATTGGCGCACTGATGATAAGCTTATGTTTTGAAAAGCTTGTCATGAACGATACTATTTACACATATTTTAGTTATGCGTATTTTAGACGCTTCATCTTGTCGATAAGCTTACCCACTTCAACATCATCAGGATTTGCTTGACCCAAAAAAAACAGCAACAAATCAGGATCTTCATAGCTTAACAAGCGTACAAATGCCGCCTGCTCAACATCATCTGCAGATAAATAATGATTTTTTACATAAGGATCGATATAAAAATCCAGTTCTTTTAGTCCACGTCTAGCCTGATAGATGATACGACGCTGTTCGATGGTTGGTTCGATGGTGCTCATTTAGATTTATACCTTTTAGTTACTTATCACTTATCAAAGTAAGTTTAGTTATTAACACAAGATTTATCATTTCATCAATAATCATAAATAAAGCCCTTAATACAGCGGGCTTTTTTAATGAGATGATCAAATTTACATAACAGCCGATAAAATCACGAAAATTATCGCACTGATTGTTGCAGCTGCAGGCAAGGTAATAACCCAAGCCAAGCCAATTGGACGCATAAGTTTCCAGTTGGTATTCTTATTCACAAGCCCAATACCCAGCACAGCCCCCACTAAGATATGCGTACTTGATACAGGAATGCCAAGGCTTGACGCTCCCATCACGACAGCAGCAGCGGCAAGCTCGGCTGCAAACCCTGATGCTGGGTGCATTTCGGTAAGATTAGTGCCGACAGTTTGGATAACTTCTTTGCCAATAAACCAAAGACCCACAATTAATGCCACACCAAAAGTGAGCATCACAGGTGCAGGCACACTTGCTTGAGCTTCAATGGCGTTGTTACGAATCACATCCATAATTGCGACAAATGGTCCGACCGCATTAGCAATATCATTCGAGCCATGACTAAAGGCAAAAGCACACGCAGTGAATACTTGCATCCAGCTAAACATAATAAATGTCGCCTTGCCAAGGTCTTCTTTATGCTTGCCACGAATGGTCTTCGTATACACAAAGGCTGTTAGCCAAACCATCGCCCCAATCATTCCCATGACTAAGCTTGCGTGCAGATGCGATAAATCTAATCCTGTATTTTTTAATCCCTTAAACACCACCATTGCCGTCATGACAATCGCTCCAAATGCGGCGATGAGTGGCACCCAAGTTTTTAGAGCCTTAAGGGTGTCAATCTGACTGCGTTCTTCATCTAATCTGTATAGCTGCTTATAATAGGCAGTCTCAAGCTCATCAATATGGCAATCATTATCCTTAAATGCCTCTTGGTCTCTTAATAATGCCGATGTATAAGGCAGTCTATCAGACTCTGATAATGAGTCAAAATACTCTTTTTGTTCACGCTTGGCTTTTTTCTTACGCTCTTTGATGTCTTTGACGATGATTTCTTTTTCTTCGTTATACGCCAAGATATTTCGCTTGATTAACCCATAAAGCACATAGGACAATGCACCACCTAAGACAGGCGAGATAATCCACGACGTTGCGATTTCACCGATTTTTGACCATTTTATAGTAGAAAAAGCAACGTCTATACCACCAATGGTTGTACCAAGCACGATGGATGATCCGACAATACCACCAATGATGGCGTGCGTGGTAGATACTGGTAGACCTTTTTTGGTAGCAAAAAGCAACCAAAATGCTGCTGCTACCAATGCGGATAACATCAAATAGATGAACTGATTTGGGGTTACGCCCAAGTCGCTAATATCTACAATACCACTTCTAATCGTATCTGTAACAGCAGCCCCAGCAAGCACCGCACCTGACACTTCAAAGATGGCAGCCACTGCCAAAGCCTGAGTAACGGTCAGCGTCCCTGCCCCCACAGAAGTGCCAAATGAATTGGCGACATCATTACCACCGACGTTAAACGCCATAAAAATACCAAAGAAAGTCGCCACCATAAATAGTGCAACTTGCTGATGTAGTGTATATTCCATACCCCACATCACAAAATACAAACTCATCCCTGCCAGCAACAATCCAAAAAATAGGTTAGCTGCTAAAGGGGTTGATTGTTTTGCTGATGAATTTGCCATAAATCCGCCAAAAATTTGGGTTTAAACTGTGTCAAAATTGCATGCCAATCACAGCAGATGCAAAAATTTTAATGCACCAACGGCTAAAGTCTTAAATAACTAAGGCGTCACTAAATAATGCCGAACGTATCACACAGACAGTCAGTATTTGGCTGACAATTTTACCACAATTAGCAACAATTTTTTAAGATATTGTTTGAAAATTAGACGCCAAAACAGAAAAATCCCATTTTTACCGCCTTTATTGGTCTTTTTGATAATTTTATCCTTAATTGGCATTTTGCTCATACATTTATACTTGTGTTTATGATATGATAGATTGATTTTAAATCCATAATTTGACACAACAATAAGGGCATATTATGAGCCAGCAATCTGATAACGAATTTACAAACCCAAATATCCTACCTACGGGCACACCACAAGGACAGTCTAAATTACAAACGCCAAAAGGTGAAACACCGACAAATAATAACTATTCTGACCATGTTGGTGAGACCACTCACTTTGGCTATCAGACGGTTAATGCCCACGAAAAACAACAAAAAGTTGCAGAAGTTTTCACTTCTGTTGCCAAAAAATACGACATTATGAATGATTTGATGAGTTTTGGCATTCATCGGTTATGGAAGCGTTTTGCCATCGGTTTAACTGGCGTACGCACAGGTCAAAGCGTACTTGATATAGCAGGTGGTACAGGCGACTTGGCGAAAGTATTTAGCCGAGAAGTAGGCAAGACAGGACGTGTAATCTTGTCAGATATTAACGAAGCAATGCTTAATGTCGGACGTGAACGCCTAATTAACGCTGGCTGTAATAATGTTGATTTTGTACTCGCCAATGCAGAAACACTAACCCCATTTGATGATAATAGCTTTGATTTGGTAACTATTAGCTTTGGACTTAGAAATGTAACCGATAAGCAAAAAGCCTTAGAGTCTATGTTTCGTGTGCTAAAACCAGGTGGACGACTGCTTGTGCTTGAGTTCTCAAAGCCAATTTTTGAATCTTTATCAAAGGCTTATGACTTATACTCTTTTACCGCCCTACCACTAATGGGGAAAGTTATCGCTAATGACGCTGATAGCTACCAATACCTAGCAGAATCTATTCGCATGCACCCTGACCAAGCCACCTTAAAAGGTATGATGGAACAAGCTGGCTTTGTAAATTGTGATTATCACAACCTAACAGGCGGTATCGTTGCTGTACACCGTGGGTTTAAGCCACATTAATATGCTAAGCACTTTTATTCTAGCAAGCATCGAAAAACTCATCAATACCGCCATTGATACGAGTACTACCAGCCGCTTTGATTTAATCGTCTTAACTAACAAGGTTTTGCGAGTGTCATTAGTAAAGCCAGACATACAGATCGATGTGGTATTTGGGGCTGAGCATATTCGCTTTGAGCCTGTTCGTAGTGCCATTTTTGAGCCTAAGCCTTATGATTTAATCACTCTACCTGACTGCACCTTACACATCAAAACCCCCAGTGAACTCATCACTGTTTTTAGAACACACCTGGATGATTTGAATTGGGAGTGCATTAAGGGTGATGAGCAAGTTTTTGTGAATGCTTACTACTTATTTAAAAATATTGATATTTTAAATCTAACAGATATTTTGAACGATTTTCAGACTAGTAGTGCTTATAAGCTACTAGATAAAATCTTAAAATCAACCACATAGCAAAATTAAACCATGCTCATCTCTCATCGTAAACGCCTGCTTGCACTTTACCGAATCGCCGCCAAGTATCGCTTGGATACACACCTTAAGGATGTGCCAGAGCTTGCTCCTTTGGCACGCTTAATTCGCCTGCATCCTGCAAGCATTGGCAAATCTCACCACCCACTTGGGCTAAAACTTGCTCTTGAAGAAATGGGTACGCTGTTTTTAAAATTAGGTCAGCTACTATCAACTCGTGCCGACTTATTACCCCCTAAGATTATCGCTCAGCTGTCTTTATTACAAGATAAAGTTGCCCCTTTTGACATCACCACCGCCACCTGTCAAATTGAAGACATGAAAATTGGGCTTGGTAAGCCAATTCATGAAATTTTTGCTCGGTTTGATGAAGTGCCGCTTGCTGCTGCCAGCATTGCCCAAGTTCATACAGCTGCACTGCATGACGGTAAAGAGGTAGTGGTTAAAGTAGTTCGCCCAAACCTTAGAGCAGGCATCATTAATGATTTTGAGCTTTTGCGTGATATGGCAAGCTGGCTTTCAGCAAGAACTGAGGCGGCACGCTCTATTCACCTAATTGACATCGTAGAAGACTATCGTCAAATCATGCTTAATGAGCTAGATTTGACGCTAGAAGCGAGCAATGCTATGCGTATGCGTAGCAACTTTGAGGGTTCAAAGCTAATCTATGTGCCACAAGTGTATATCGCAAAACCTGCAGTTATGGTCTCTGAGCGAATCAGTGGCATACCCATTGATGAGACGAATGAATTTGACAAGCTTGGCTATGATCGAGCCACCCTTGCCAAAAATGGCTTAACCATCTTTTTTACTCAAGTATTTCGGGATAACTTTTTTCATGCCGATATGCACCCAGGTAATATCTTTGTAGAAACACTGCCAGATGGGCAAGCGGTAGAAAACCCTAGATATCTAGGCTTAGACTGTGCCATCATGGGACAGCTCTCCAAAGATGATCAGCTGATTGTTGCTCGCATGCTATTATCGGTCATGAATGGCAATTACCCTATGCTGGTTGATATCATCTCACAAGCTGGGTGGATTCCGCCATCTGCTGACAAGCATGCCTTGATAACTGATATGGCACGCACTGTCAGTCCCATGGTTTCTAAGCCGATGAGCGAGCTTGATTTTGCAGGGATTTTATTTGAAATTCTAAATATCGCACGTCGCCATCGCATGACCATTCCGCCACAGCTTATGCTACTTTTAAAGACACTCGTTCATGTCGAAGGCTTAGGGCGTGATTTATACCCCAACCTTGATATTTGGTCACTTGCTAAGCCAATTTTAACCGCTTGGGTGCGTGAGCAGCTAGATCCTGTTAAAAATCTCCAAGAAATTAAAGATCAACTACCAGAACTACTCCTTTCCACCACCGACTTGCCTAAACTACTAAATCAAAGTGTGCAGTCTTTAGCAGCATTAGGAGCTAGACAAGATGAGCAGCTGCGTGAACTACAAGCACTGCGTGGCGATATTTTAAACAATAAACGCTACGACTGGATTGCTGTGGGTGGATTTTTTGTGTGCCTTGCCATCGGCATGACAGTGCCTATTTGGTGGGCTGGAATTATTTTTGAGCTTCTAGCGGTAATATTTATTATATGGCGTGTATTTTTATAATTAAATTGCAGTTAATCTAAAAAAAATGCTTGACGAATGCCATAAAATCTATATAATGTCCTGCCATAAGCAATTAGCTTAGCCACTTATGCCAGTGTGGTGAAATTGGTAGACACGACGGATTCAAAATCCGTTGCCTTTAAAAGCGTGTCGGTTCGAGTCCGACCACTGGTACCATTATGCTTTTTTAAAGCATTTCAAAAAAGCAAAAAATAGCCCCAAAGCCCCATAATATAAAGGTTTTGGGGTTTTTTGTTATCTTAACGTTGTTGCATGGCTGTTCAAATTGTTGCATAATCCTAGTACCTATTTTAGTACCCAAAAATTTTCATGTACCAAATCAAAACCGACAAACAAATAACCGCCCTAAAAGATGGCGATAAACCCTATTTTGCAGACATTTACGGCAAACCACGCTTATTCATCAAAGTAAGCCCCACCAAAAAAGGCGCAAGCAAGGTATGGGTGTATCGCTATGCCAAAGATGGCAAACAGCCCAAAATCACCATCGGAGCTTACCCAACGGTTAGCATGGCACAAGCATTCACCAAATGGCAAGAGCTAAACGAGCTTATCGCACAAGGCATAGACCCCAAAGCCCATTATGATAAGATTGCCAAAGAACAAGAACGCCAAGATAAAAACAAATTTAGCCTTATCTGTATGGCATGGGCTAAGACAAAAGGCTGGAAAGATAACAGTACCATAAGACGGCATAGGGATTTACAAATTTTTATTGATAGATTTGGGGATATGCCACTACACCAAATCACGCATACGGACATTGTGGAGCTGTTAAAGGACATTGAACAAAAATACCGCCAAAGGAATAATCCAGAGCTACCAAGCGATAAAGCAGAGCGATGTAGGGGCTTTTTGGTTGATATGTTTGCATGGGCGTGTGTTAATGGCTATTGCATGGATAACCCCACCGCCCACATTACCACCGCCAAAAAGAGCCATATTTTACAAACCGTAGAATACGGTAACCGTAAGGCATTAGTTAAACCGCTTGAATTTGGTAGGCTTATGCGTGCAATTTTTGATGATGACCGCATGGACTATCATACACGCCATAACATGCTACTACTTGCCTACACAGGCGTTAGAAATGGGGATATACGGCGTATGAAATGGGCTGACTTGGATTTGGACAACGGCAAATGGGAGCTTACACCCATCAAAGGACAATCAAACAGTAATATCCGTATGATTGAAAAAATGACCGTGCCACTATCTAGGCAAGTGATAGCCATTTTACAAGCCCAGCACCGCCTAACAGGGCAAAAAGCCCATGTATTTGCCAAAGATACCAAAGACGGCATAATATCAGATGGAGCGACCAATACCGCCCTAAAACGGCTTGGATTTCAAAATAAGCATTCATCGCATGGCTTTCGTTCAAGTGCCAAAACGCTACTGATGGGCGAGCTTGATTATAACGACATGATAACCGAGATGATGTTAGGACACGTTATTAAGGGCGATAACCCCTATATGCGAGCGGATTTGTACGCCAAGCGGTGTGAGCTGATGCAGACATGGGCAGATTATATCGATGATTTGGCAATGGGCAAAGACACCACCCATTACAAGGGCGTGTATCGTGAAAAGCCGAGCGATATTTTGCAAGCCTTAATTAACATGATGGGTAAAGATGGGATTTTAAAGATGTTACAAGCCCCCTGATGGGGGTTTTTTTATGGGCTTATTTTTAAGTTTTCGCCAAAAAAGTGAGTAGTAACGGTAGTAAAGTAGTATAAGCCTTTATTTATAAGGGTTTAAGTATTTTTTAGAGTAGTAATTGAGTAGTAATTAGGGGGTTTAGGGTAGTAATTGAGTAGTAAAAGTTAGTAATTAGGTAGTAATTTTCTCTTTAAAAGTAAAAATTAAAGGGTTTTTGTTTAAGATTTTAGGACATAACGCCTTTTTAAAAAGTTGCAAATAAAAGATGATTGTTATAGACTGTAATTATAAAAATGTAATTATAAGGCTAGATAATGCTTTTTGAATGGGACGAACAAAAGAACGCCATTAACCGCCAAAAGCACGGCGTAAGTTTTGAGACGGCACGCAAACTAAGCAAATCGGAGATTAAAAAATATGGCTATCGTTAGAATGACCCTAGACCAAATCGCACAAACAGCGCTAAATCATGACGAGCTAGAACGGTTAAAAGCCCTAAAAGATGGCGATATTGATTACAGCGACATACCACCGCTTACAGATGAGCAGATTGCCCATTTTAAGCCCACCAAGCAACAAGTAACCATGAGACTTGATAGCGATGTTTTGGCATGGCTTAAAAAAGACGGTAAGGGCTATCAGACCAAAGCCAATCGCCTATTAAGGGCGTTGATGTTGCAAGATTTACACACATAAGAACAAAGCCCCATGATGGGATTTTTTATGTTGTTATCCCACGCCTGCCATGTTTACGTTTACTAATTTTTAAGTATAAGGCGATTATCATGTTTACGATATCAACATATCTATGCTATCATGTTTACGTTTTAGCAATTTTTAAACATGAGATGGCATAATGAGCTGGCAAGCAGATTTACCCTACAACGATTTACCGCCCCTACCGCCCATGCAAGACGTGGAAACCAAAGCCATTTTAAAATTATGCGTTGAAGCTAGGGCAAGCCTTGCAGGGCTAAGACAAGCAGGCGAGTTAATCCCAAACCAAACCATGCTAATTAACATTATTCCCTTGCTAGAAGCACAAGGCAGTAGTGAAATTGAAAATATCGTAACCACCACCGACAAACTTTTTCAATATGCCTATGATGATAACATAGCAGACCACGCCACCAAAGAAGCTTTAAGATACCGAACCGCCCTTTATCAAGGCATACAGACAATCAAAGAACGCCCCTTAACCGCCCAAACCGCCTTAGACATTTGCCAAACCATCAAAGGCGTAAGCATGAGCATAAGAAACGGCAATGTAACCCTAAAAAACGCACTAGGGCAAACCATTTACACACCGCCTAATGACCCAAGTACTATTTTAGAACTGTTGGCAAACTGGGAGCAGTTTTTGCACGCAAATGATGACCTAGACCCCCTTGTTAAAATGGCAATTTTGCATTATCAATTTGAAGCCATACACCCTTATTTTGATGGCAACGGACGTACAGGGCGAATATTAAATATTTTATTCTTGATTGATAAGGGCTTACTAGATTTGCCCATTTTGTATTTAAGCCGTTTTATATTGGCGAATAAGGCAGGTTATTATCATGGACTTTTGGGCGTAACCAAAAATCACGATTGGCAGGCGTGGATTAGCTACATTTTGCACGCCATCAAAGATACGAGCGAATGGACAACCGCCAAAATTCTAGCCATCAAGGATTTGCACGCCCACACCGCCCAAACCATCAAAGACAAAGCAGGTGCTATTTATAGCCGTGAGTTGGTTGATGTGATATTTGAAATGCCCTATTGCCGTATCACAAACCTAGTGGATAAAGGCATAGCCAAACGCCAAACAGCCAGTAACTACTTAGCTAAGTTGGTTGAAATTGGCGTATTGCAAGAAGTACGAGCTGGTAAAGAAAAGCTATTCATCAATCCTAGTTTGATTGAAGTTTTGCACAATAATTGAACCACCCAAAAACCAAAATCACAAAAACCGCTACAAGCTATTCATAGCAAGGCTTATAGCAAGAAATGATTTTAAAAATCTTACAGGAAAACCAAAAAATGATACTTGACCTACCCCCACACATAGAGCAAGCCATTATCGCCAAAGCACAGCAACAAGGCTTAACAGTCAATGAGCTATTAGCCAAAGATTATGCAGGCGTGAATGATGATGATATTTGGCTAGAACTGGATAAGCACGGTTTAAACGCTGACAGCATGGATATTAACGCAGATGAAGCACGCCATTTAATGCAAATTCTAGATAACCCACCACCGCCAAACCCAAAGGCAAGAGCCTTGTTATTTGGGGATAGCTGATGTTTGTATTACTAGACAAATCCCATGACCGACAAGCGTTTGATTGTGGCAATGAAGCCATTAACCGCTATTTAAAAACAATGGCGAACCAACACGCCAAAAAGAACATAGCTAAAACACACGTTTTAAGCGATGGGGCAAAGATACAGGCATTTTATACGCTATCTAACGCCCATTTTGATAATGACGGCATAATCAAGGGCTATCCTAGACAAATCCCCATCATTACCATAGGGCGTATTGGTGTAAGTAGAGATTATCAAGGGCAAGGGTTAAGTAAAAAAGCCATTCGCCACGCCCTAGAAAAAATCAAAGCCCTTAGCACCGACACAGGCATAACGTTCGCCATGATAGACGCAAAAAATGAAGCATTAGCAAGCTATTATGAGCGATTGGGCTTTATCCGTATTAACAATGGCTTAAAATTAGCTTATCCAGTTAGTCAGATTTAGTCTTTTTTATAATGTAGAAAAACCCTTTTTATAACTAAGGAAAAAACACCATGAGTAAACCCACCAACACCAAGCCAGTTATTATGCACTTAACAGGTGAAGCAGGAAAACGCGTAATTTTAAACTCTGCCAAACGTGTTATAAATACCCATAAAAAAGAAATTAAGGCATTGGCGGATAAATGATTGATATAGATTTTGTGATAGCCATTCATGACGAGATTTTGGCAAATGAAAAAGGCTTAAAGGGCATTGCAAGCATGGCAAGCCTTGAAAGTTGCTTATCACGCATTGACAATCAAATGAGTTATGAGCCATTGGATAATGTATATTTGATAGGGGCATTTTATGCCGTAGCATTAGCCAAAGCACACGCTTTTAATGATGGCAATAAAAGAACCGCCCTTGTGGTTATGTTAACTTATTTGGATATGCAAGGTATTAACATTGCCCCCAATAGCGGATTAGATGATTTGATGGTAAAAGTGGCAAGCAGTGAAATGAATTATACCCACCTTGCAGATATTTTAAAAGATTTAACAGTTTAAACCCTTTTAGCAGGCTAGGAGTAATTAACCGAAAGGCGGTTATTTTTCATACCTTGAACCGCCACGCCTGCTATCTTTTTTGTTAAGGTATGAGATATGAAAGGTATGAGATATGAAAGGCATTACCAATGATGAACTATTTAAACTTATGGATAGATTAAGCATAAATGAAATAGGGGCGTTCATTGCAGGGGCAAGCCCTAGCGATGTTTTTTGTAGTTATCAGGATAAATATTACCTAAATACCAATGAGTCTATGCCTGAAAATGCTAGCGAAGTTTTTAGTATGATAACCAAAATTTTAACAAGGGCAATTATTGCAGGGGAATTAAAAGCCCAAATTGTCATGAATGATAATGGGCAAAATTTAATACAAAATGATTTAAATAAAGATTGGTTGGCTATTGGTACAATTAACACCGCACAAACCACCATAACTAGGAATGACATAAAACAATGGCTAGAAAATAGGGGCGTATTCCCCACCGCATTTTTCCCAAATGGGCGAAAAGATGATTATATGAACCCCAATCATGATTGTTACAGCCCTGACTTGGCATTATGTGTTAAAGCTTGGGAAGTGGCACAAACCGCCCATTATGACGGCACAACCAAAGAATTTATGGCAAACTGGATAAAGCAAAATGCCCAAGCCTACAAATGGGAAAATCACACAAACCCCAAAGAGCTAATGGGCGATACAAAAGCAAAGGAGTTAGCAAGCGTGGCAAATTGGAATAAAAAAGGCGGAGCGGCTAAGGGCAACCCCAACTTAAAACAACCTACCCCACCATTAGAACCGCCAATGCCAATTTATGATGAATTAAAAATAAATTTACCACAAAATAGTTCTTTTTCATCATCTGATAATGTGCCATTTTGATAACTTACCCCACCATTTAAAAGCCTTATAAAACCTAGCTTTTAGCCCTTAATTTGATATTAAGGGCTTTTTATTTTGGCTAAATGGTAGGCTAGGTTAATCCCTACTTGCACCGCTATTTTTACTTAAAAATCACCCCTACAATACGCCCATCGCATTTCAAACAGGAGCGTATTATATGAAAGCCATTCAACCAACCCTACCCAAAGGCGGTTTATCCACCGCCAAAGCCATTTTACCGCTATTGCCATTTAGTCGCACAACGCTATGGCGTAAATGTAATGATGGCACATTCCCAAAGCCTATCAGATTATCAAGCAATAGCACCGCATGGCGTAATGATGACGTATTAGCGTGGCTAAAAAACCCCAACGAATGGGGGCAAGCATGAGACCAACAGACAGCCCACGCCAAAACTTTGAGACATTTTGTGAATTTCATGACGCCCACACACAAGCCACGCACGCCATTTTAAGGGCTGGTATGGCAGACAAGCACACCTTAGCCAAAGCCGAGCTTACAGATGAATTTATGGGGCTTAGTGATGATTGTATTGCCTATTATGAATGGCTATTAGGGGCAATCAAACAGACCAAAGACAACCTACAACCAAAGATAACATGGAGCTAAAACAATGAGCCTAAAACAAACCCTTTACAACCACCTAATGACAGGGGAAACAATAAGCCCATTACAAGCCTTAAAACTTTTTAATTGTATGAGCCTAGCACAGCGATTAGGTGAGCTTAGGCGTGATGATGGCATACCCATTCAATCACGCTTGCACCATGAACCAAGTGGCAAGAAATACGGCATTTATTGGCTAGATAAAGCCTACATTGCAGGCGTGAAAGCTGGCAAGATTAAGGGCTTATATGGTTATTAAAACTACACAGGCAACCAAAACCGAACAGCCAAAAAACCTTACAAAACCACCAAAAAACCAAAATCACAAAAACCGCCACAAGCTAGACATAGCAAGGCTTGTAGCAAGAAATGATTTTTAAAAATATGACAGGAAAAACCAAAAAACTACACCGCCAAAAAAAACTACACAAAACCGAGCCAAAAAAAATACCGCCTAGCCAATCTATGCTAAGCGGTGTAACCGATAGGAGTATTCTACATGAATATAATTCAAAAAACAACGGCAAAACGTGAATTTATTTCACTTGCTAAAATCAACGAATGCTTGCAAAATAGCGTTCTCTCTCAAAAATGTAAAGCGGTTCGCCATACCGCCCAAACTGGCTTTTTTATTGCCTATTCACAGGGCAAGCCCACCATATCTAACGCCTTTTGGTGTTATTCTCTTATGGTGTGGTTGATACTACAAAATAAGCCATTTGGCGAATATGTAGAGCGGTTACTTTACATACCGAGAGTGAGACCACACCACCCTTTTGCAGGGCTTTTACTCAAAAATTGTAAAGGAGCGTATTCCATGAATACCAGCATTCTCAATCATTCCCTAACCGTCTTAACAGACGAATACCACCGCTATAATGAGCGACACGCACAAAACCCTTATCAAGGCTATTGTGAGCGTGCCAATGCCATTTATAACGCCATACACGCCCTAAAATCGCTTAATAACGCCCCTTTTGCTACCTATGCACCACCTAAGCCTAAAAGTACCTTAAAACGCATTCTAGGCGTATTTAAAGGGGGTGCAAAATGAGACACCAAGAAACCTATATCGTAATTAGCCATGAGCTAAACGTTCGTAAAGAGTTTGGCGATAAAGACACCGCCATTTTGTTTTATGAGCAGTTAAAACAAGATTTCCCCAAAGCCAAAATAGACGGCTATACCAACATACAAATTACCGATGAATGGGGGCAAGCATGAGTAACCTTACCCAATTTATTCGCCCCATAAGACACAAAAAGCAATTTAATAAATCACGCCTGCCTACGCCAAGCAATCTTTATGGGCGTTTTGGCATTGTGATTAAACACACCAATTGGAATATGGCACGTTGCCCCTTTCATGATGACAAGCACGCCAGCATGAGCGTAAACGGCACGCATGGCGGTTTTATTTGCCACGCCTGCCACGAAAAAGGGAGCATGATTGCGTTTTATATGCGTATGACTGCCAAAGACTACAAAACAGCCATGATTGATTTGGGGGCGTATGATGAATGATTTACTACAACAAGCCCTACAAGGGGCGTTAAGCCGTGATAAAGGGCTTTTAGGCATGGGGGCAAGCCTTGACGATTTAACCGCCACTTACCCTTATTATCAAGATGGGCAAGAATTGTTTGTCAAAGTACGTTTTGACAAAGACGGCAAAAAGTGGATAAAGCCCTTTCACTTTAACGGCAAATACTACAAAATGGGCGAACCAAAAGCAATAGATAAAAAGCCCCTTTACCAACCAAAACCATTAGGCGATGTGGTGTATATCGTGGAAGGCGAAAAATGCGTTCACGCCCTAATTAATATTGGATTGACCGCCACAACAACAGGGGGAGCAACAAGCGTGGATAAATGCGATTTAACACCCCTACAAGGGCGTAAATGCGTGCTATGGCGTGATAACGATGACAGCGGTATAAAATGGCAAGGCGAACTTGCCAACGCCCTAGATGGGCTTAATATCGCTTATAGCGTGATTGATATTGCAGGCGTGAAAATGCCAAATGGCGATGATTTACCACCCAAAGGGGATTGTTACGACTTTATCAAGGCATTTGGCAAAGATGATGATGTAATATGGGAAGTGCAACACTTGCCCTTACTGGATTTGTCATTACTAAATACAGACAATGCAAATGACCTATTAGCCCTTGATGAGCAGGTAATACAATTGCAAAGCCACATTGCAGAGCTTGCAAACCTTGATGAAATGCGATTGCATTTGCTACTACCACAGGTTGCCAAAAGGTACAGTATCAGCAAAGATAGGTTATTACAATGGGTGTATGAGTACAAGCAAGGCGATTTGGTAACAGACCCCACGCCATTTGATACAGCGGTAAGCCATGATGAGATTTATACCGCCCTTTATGAGTTGGTAAACCGCCACATTGTCATAGATGAGCCGTTAAAAGTTGCGTTTGTGTTATGGGTGATGTTTAGTTACCTTGTGGATATTAGCGACATTGCCCCTATTGCGTGGATTACCGCCCCTGAAAAATCATGCGGTAAATCTACCCTACTAGGGCTATTTGAACGTGTGGTAAACCGCCCATTTGTCACCCAAAACCCCACAATGGCGGTGATTTATCGTGTGATGGAACGCTACAAGCCTACATTACTGGTTGATGAGATAGATACCAATTTAAAGCACAATGACAAGCTATTAGGCATTGTTAATAGCGGTTATTCACGCCATAACTCAAAGACTGCTAGAACGAACATGGATAAAGGGGGTGGATTTGATGTGTTTGATAGTTTTGGGGCAAAGGTATTTTGTGGTATTGGCGAGATGAAAGGCACATTTGCAAGCCGTGCTATCAGATTTGAGCTAAGACGAAAAGGCAAAGATGACAAAGTACACCGCCTAAACAAAGCCACCTTGCCCCACAGTCAAACCGACATTATTCGCCAAAAGTGCAAGCGATGGGCGATGGATAACCGCCAAGCGGTTGCAGGCGTGCAAATTGAGCTGTTGCCCATTGATGATAGAAGTTTTGATAATTGGTACATACTGTTACAGATTGCCACCGTACTAGGCAAATATGACACCGCAAAACACGCTTGCCTTGCCATGTGCCAAATCAAGGGCGAACCGTCTATCAATGAGCAGTTATTGGCAGATATTAGGGAGATTTGGAATGGCGAACGCATGAGCAGTAAATTGTTGCTTGAAAAGTTAAACGCCCTAGATGAAGCCATGTGGCAAACCATCAATAACGGGCAAGAGATGACCGCCCACCAATTCGCCAAAAAGCTAAAATCATTTGGTATTAAATCCAAAGATATGCGAATTAAGGATAATCCAACCACCATAAAGGGCTTTTTGAAATCTGATTTTCAAAAAGTATGGGATAATTATTTACCACCGCCACAAGCTGATGAAAATCCGTTTTTATTGCCACAAATACAATAGGGGGTATTTTAGGGTAAAAAATCCGCAACACCGCAACAAGTCAATAAATACAAGGCTTGTAGCGGTTTTTTATCCGCAACATAACCGCAACACGAACCGCAACACCACCAAGAAAAACCGCAACACACCCCAAAAATAGGCTAGGTAAAATTTAAGGTGTTGCCCTTTTTGTAGCGGATATGTTGCCCTTTTTGTTGCGGTTTAAAGCCTTATAAATAAAGGATTGTTGCGATGTTGCGGTTTTTTTGGGGGAATACCCCCCTATTAGTTATGATATTATTTTTGCATTTTTTTGCTTATGGGAAAGCTGGCAAAATTAGCCTTGCATGGGGTCGTTTCTCAAACGCCCTTTTTATCATGTAAAAATACGCACAAACCGCCCTATTTTGCATTTTGGCGATAAAGATGAGATAATTTACCCATAAGCCAAAACACCGCTTGCATGGGGTTTGTTTTTCAACGGCAAGATTACGGCAAGTTTTTTATTTGGGTATTACACTAAGATTATACTAAGTTTTTTGTTAAACCACCCTAAGATTACCCCTAAGGTTTTTGGAACCACGAGATTACAACAAGATTTTTAAAACCCTAACATTACCCCAACTTTTATGTTTTTGATGTAAAAATGAGCCTATTTTTAAATTAGTGAACAAGTGTGGACTTAACAACTTAGTACCTATTTTAGTACCTAAAATCAATTTTCAAAAACAAGAACCTAATAAAATCAATGAGTTATATCTTTATTTATGTTCCGACCACTGGTACCATCTAAACGATTCATAATCGTTCGTTGATGTTCTAAAACCCTTGAAGTTATTAGCTTTAAGGGTTTTTTATTTGTTCTTATCGTTCACTTAAATTCGTTAAAGTCCATTGAAATCTACAGATAATAACAGTCCAATTAACAGTACACAAAAACACTGTTAATTAAAAAACGTCTATACTGTTATATCACGCCAAACCAAGCCATTGCCCACTTCTTAAATAGATTGAATTAAAGTCAAAATAAAGCTTAACGCCTATATAATAGCAATGACTGTTGCTAAATATTATCCCTAAAGGCTGTAAATTTGTTGGTATTTATAATACAAACACTCTCTAACCAAAACGTTCAAATTGGGTGACCATATACTTACAATAAAAGTTGTTTTATGATGGCATTATTTGTCTATACAAGTAATTTTATTTCATATATAATAAATTTACAAATAACAGCATGATAAAACAACGCCCAAATCACAAGGAGTACAAAAATGAATATTGACTTTGACGCACTTGCCCGCCTAATTGAACTTACCCAAACTGCCAAAATCCACGCCCTAGAAATACAAGACGGCAATCAAATCATCAAAATTCAAAAATACGCAGACACAAGCCCTATGCCACAAAATGGCTTGCCCCAAAATTACTTATCCCAAAATTACTTATCCCAAAACCACTTGCCACAAACTCACCTAACAAAAAATCAAGCACCCCAAAATCACACACCACCTACCCCAACGCAAATTAGCCACGAACCACAAAACCCCCAAGTCGGACACAGCATTTTATCGCCGATGCTTGGTACATTTTATCGTAAGGCAAGCCCAGATACGCCCAATTTTGTAGAGATTGGCGACTTTGTCAAATCAGGCGATACATTGTGCATCATAGAGGCAATGAAAATCATGCACGAGGTGAAAGCAGATAAAGCTGGCGTGATTGACAAGATTTTGGCAAATGATGGCGACATGGTGGAATATGACGCACCACTATTTGTGATTGGGTCGCTTTGAATGGTTTGAATGGGCAACTTAAAGCACTTAATTGATAAAAATGCTCAAATAAAATCTTAATAAGGACAATGGATAAATGAAACAATTAAACAAAATTCTTATCGCCAATCGTGGAGAGATTGCCCTTAGAATCATTCGTGCCTGCAAAGAGATGGGCATAAAATCGGTATTAGTGCATTCTACTGCCGACAAAGACAGCCTGCCTTGCCGTCTTGCTGATGAGACAGTCTGTATCGGTAGCCACTTGCCAAAAGACAGCTATCTGAATCAGCGTGCCATCGTGGCTGCTGCCGAGCTGACAGGTGCAGATGCCATTCACCCCGGCTATGGATTTTTATCAGAAAATGCTGATTTTGCCGAATTTGTAGAAGAGCAAGGCTACATCTTTATCGGACCTACCGCCAGCAATATCCGCATGATGGGCGATAAAATTGCTGCCAAAGCCACCATGATGGCATCAGGCGTGCCATGTGTACCGGGATCTGATGGGGCATTGCCTAATGACGAGAATGCCATCATCGCCATCGCCAAGCAAGTTGGTTTTCCCATCATCATCAAAGCCGCCGCTGGCGGTGGTGGGCGTGGTATGCGAGTGGCACACACAATAGATGACTTATTGCCTGCGGTCGCCATGACCAAAAAAGAAGCGATGAGTGCCTTTGGTGATGAAGCGGTCTATATGGAGCGATACCTACAAAACCCACGCCATATTGAGATTCAAATCATCGCTGACAGCCACGGCAACGCCATACACTTAGGCGAGCGAGACTGCTCCATGCAACGCCGACACCAAAAGGTCATAGAAGAAGCTCCTGCTCCTTTTATCAGCCAAGCACAAAGAGATAATATCGGCGTAGTATGTGCAAAAGCGTGCCTTGATATGGGCTATCGTGGCGTAGGTACGTTTGAATTTTTGTATGAAAATGGCGAATTTTTCTTTATTGAGATGAACACTCGCATACAAGTAGAGCACCCTGTTACCGAATTGGTTACAGGGGTTAATCTGATTGCCGAGCAAATCCGTATCGCCGAAGGTCTGCCCTTAGCGTTTAGCCAAGATGCCATCGCCATGAATGGACACGCTGTTGAATGTCGTATCAATGCCGAACACCCTTTTACGCTCATGCCATCAGCAGGAACAATCACCCACTGCCATCTGCCAGCAGGACAAGGCGTACGAGTAGATAGCCATATTTATACTGGCTATCAAATCCCTGCTTATTATGATAGCCTGATTGCCAAAATCATCGTTCACGCCCCAACAAGACAGCTTGCTCTACAAAAGATGAAATCCGCCTTATATGAGCTTGATATTCAAGGCATTTTGACCAATAAGGCATTGCATCAAGCGATGTTTGATGATGAAGCATTTGGCAAAGGCGGAGTCAGTATTCATTATCTTGGCGAGTGGTTGGCTCATTATAATCAGCATGATACTGGTGGATTGACTGCCAATCAGACCAATCCACCCAATCACACACAACCAAATCACAAATAGCTAGGTCATCACATGGACATTCACACCCACTGGCAAGTATCATCAGAACGGACGCTTTCGCTATTCTTAGGCGACAAAATTAGCCTTCATCAACAAAAAATCTGCTGGGCTTTGTCATCTTATCTTGCCACGCCTGCCTGCCCTTTTGCTTTGGCAGATATTGTGGTGGGCATGAATACGTTAACGCTGTATTTAAAGACTGATGACGCAAGCATTCATACATTGATGGCAGATTTTGCGACAAAAAAAGCCCAATTAGACAAGATTACCCATGACTTTATTGTCAATTTTGATGATACCGACATCATCACAGGCAAACACATCAAAATCCCTGTTGTCTATGGTGGCGAGCATGGCGTGGATTTGGCAGACAGTGCCAAAAGACTTGGCATGAGTGTAGATGAGCTTGTGGCGTGCCACACCAGTCCTATTTATACGGTTTATTTTATTGGCTTTATTGCAGGATTTCCCTATCTTGGCGGACTGCCCAAAGAGCTGTATTTGCCACGCCACGCCAAACCTAGAACCCATGTACCAGCAGGCTCGGTGGGCATTGGTGGGGCTCAGACGGGCATTTATCCGTTTAGCTCGCCTGGTGGTTGGCAACTTTTGGGGCGGACGGATATGGCGTTATTTGATAAAACTCAAAATCCGCCCACACTACTAAACGCAGGCGACACCTTGCAATTTGTGGCGGTAGATATTTTAAAATAGTGTGTTGAACTTTTGTATTTATGATAAATCATGAGCCATGAGCCAAATTGTGGATTTTAGGAAAAACCACAAGCGAATTTGTTACTGTTTTTGATGGGGATTTTAAATATTGTGGTTAAAATCATTGTGGTTAAAAGTGTGATTAAAAGTATTGTGGTTAAAGTGGCATAAGGAATAATATGTTAAAAATCAATGAAATAACCGCCATTGCCAGTATTCAAGATTTGGGGCGTGTGGGCTTTTTAGGCTTGGGTATTGGCAGATGTGGGGCAATGGATAGCTTGTCGTTGCGACTTGGCAACGCCCTACTTGGCAATGATGATGGTGCCTGTGCTATTGAAATCACGCAGGGTAAGTTTGTGGCGACATTTGGCTGTGATGTGAGTTTTTGCTTGGTGGGGGCAACCGTCCAAGCCACACTTGACGACCAAAAAATTCATACAGGCTATCGCTACTTTGCCAAACATGGACAAACCCTAAATATCAAAGGCATGACAGCAGGTATGTACAGTTATTTGTGCGTACAAGGCGGATTTGATGTTGATGATGAATTGGGCTCAAAAAGCACCGATATAAAAATTCAACTCGGTGGGCTTGGGCGAATACTGATGGCAGGCGATGATTTACCTTATCATCAGGGCTTTGAATTAAGCTTGATGGGCGTGCCAGACCCCCATCATCTTGATCAATACCGCCATCAAGCCACCTTAATTCATGCCACAAAAAGTAGCGAATATGCACACATCGTCCAAGACCAAGATAATTTTAGCACCCAATCCTACACGCTCTCACCCAACTCCAATCGCATGGGCTATCGCTTAGATGGCATGCCACTTGTTTTTGATAAAATAGAGATGAACTCGCATGGCGTGGCGTGTGGCATGATACAAATCCCACCAGATGGCAAGCCGATTGTACTGATGGCAGATGCTCAAACCACAGGCGGTTATCCTAAGATAGGGGCGGTGATTGACGCAGATTTGGGACGACTTGCCCAAGTGCGATTTGGCGGACAAGTACAGTTTGAGTGGGTAGATCCAGCATTTGCTTGGGCAAAAATACGCCATCAAAACGCCCACATCAAACAAGTTGGCGACATCGCAAAACGCTTTTAACATTCAATTTAGTCTTTTAACATTCAATTTAATACAAGGTATGTGATGAATATTGATTTAAATGCAGACGTTGGTGAAGGCTTTGGTTTTGATCAAGACCTAATGGCAATCATCAGCTCTGCCAATATCTGTGCAGGTCTCCATGCAGGCAGTGTGGCAGATATGGTAAAAACGCTCGGCTTTGCCAAAACGCATGGCGTAAAAATTGGCATACACCCAAGCTACGATGACCGCCAAAACTTTGGACGCACCCCCCAAAATCTGCCAGATGAGCAAGTACGTGCGTTGTTGTTTTATCAAATGGGTGCGGTAAAATCGGTATGCCAAATGATGGGATTGTCTGCACGCTACGTCAAACCACATGGGGCGTTGTACAACCAAGCCAGCACAGACCCCAAACTTGCCCACACCATCGCCCAAGCCGTCTATGAGTTTGACCCAACACTGGCGTTGATGGGCTTGTCAGGCGGTGAGCTGATACAAGCTGGACAAAACATAGGGCTTGACACCATTTGTGAAGTTTTTGCTGACAGGCGTTACAATGCAGATGGCACACTGGTTGCTCGCACACAGCCAAATGCCTTGATTGACAATACAGACGAAGCCATCGCACAAGTGCTACGCATGGTAGAATACGGACAAGTAGTGGCGGTGGACGGCTCGGTGATCACGCTGGACGTGGACAGCATTTGTTTGCATGGCGATGGCAAGCACGCTTTGGTATTTGCCCACAAAATCAAAGACACACTACTCAATAAAGGCGTTCATATTGGTTGATTGTTAACCATGATTTTTTAATAATCTATAAGCTATAAGGAAATTTATGAAAAATATCACTACCAATCGCTCTGCCATCTTAGGAGCGGCATTTTTGATGGCAACATCAGCGGTAGGGCCAGGATTTTTGACCCAAACCGCCACTTTTACCGAAAAGCTTGGTGCAAGTTTTGGTTTTGTGATTTTGATGTCAATTATTATAGATATTGGCGTTCAGCTAAACGTTTGGCGAGTGATTTCTATTTCAAAAATGAAAGCCCAACAGCTTGCCAATCTTGTTTTGCCAGGCATGGGATATGTACTGGCAGCCTTAATCATCATGGGCGGACTTGCTTTTAATATCGGCAATATCGGCGGTGCAGGTCTTGGGGTGCAGTCGGTTTTTGGCATTAATCCTGTTATTGGGGCGATAATCTCTGGCGTGATTGCTGTGGGAATATTTTTAAGCAAAGAAGCAGGCTCGCTCGTGGATAAGTTTGCCCAAATGATGGGCTTTGTGCTGATTGCACTCATCATCTATGTGGTATTTAATACCAATCCACCTTTTGGTGAAGCGATTGCCCGTACGGTTAGCCCAGATAAGATTGATGCGATGGCAATTGTTACGCTTGTTGGTGGTACGGTGGGTGGTTACATCACTTTTTCTGGGGCTCACAGACTCATTGATGCTGGTATTACAGGACGAGAAAATCTACCTGCTGTATCCAAAAGCTCCATTCAAGGTATTTTGGCAGCATCTATTATCCGAGTGTTCTTATTTTTGGCGTGTCTTGGCGTGGTCACCGCAGGCGTACCAATGATGACGGATAACCCTGCTCTTACGCCGTTTGTGCATGGTCTTGGCGATGTGGGTAGAATCATCTTTGGGGTTGTGATTTGGGCAGCGTCCATCACTTCTGTTATTGGTTGTGCTTATACATCAGTCTCTTTTATGACCAATTTTCATGCAGGCATTGCCAAGCACAGTCGTTATTTTATCATCGGCTTTATTGCCATCTCCACATTGGTGTTTGCAACCATTGGTAAGCCTGCCCAAGTATTGGTGTTGGTGGGTACTTTAAACGGCTTGGTATTGCCTATTGCATTGGTTGTTATTTTGCTTGCTGCTTATCGCAAAAATATCATCGGGGATTATAAACACCCTGTATGGATGGCGGTGTTTGGTTGGCTTGTGGCAATAGCGATGTCAGTGCTTAGCATCATCACCATTTATAAATATTTGGCAGGATAATATGATAGACATCAAACAAATTGAACAAGTAGTTACCATGTTTAGCCAAAGCTCGCTTGGTGAAGTTATCATCACTGATGGCAACCAAAGTATCCGTGTGGTAAATACACCCAGCACTCTCTTACAGTCAACCGACACATTACAGTTAAGCGGTGGTACGCCACAACACTTGCCCCAAGAAACTAAGCCTAACAACACATCAACACATACCATCAGCTCGCCTGCGGTGGGGTGGTTTTATACCCAAGTCAAACAAGGCGATAAGGTCAATATCGGCGATGTCGTAGCAAACATCAAAGCCTTAGGGGTTCTCACTCCTGTGCTTTGTGACAAGGCAGGTGTTGTGCATGAAATTTTGCTCAAAGATGGCGACCAAGCTCAGTGGGGGCAGATGCTCATGCATTTATCCATTTAACGACCACCACAAAATAAATATCCACCATACACCAAAGCTGCCAAAACACGATTAATAGACGATGCTTGGCATCAATCATCGTAGGCTTTGTGGTTATATTCCATCAAGTCTTTTAATTACTTTTTGGTAGCTTTGGTGCTTTAGCTTAATGCTATGACTAAAGCGGAACACATCTACCCTAAGCACAAAGCCATCACATCACTTTATACCCATCAAACACCCAGACTTAGCGACAAAGCAAGAATTTTATAAAATTTACTCATGCCTATTTATTTTATCTATAAAGTTTGTTAGTATTTGTACGCCAAGTTTTGCTTGTGCGTTTTTATGTTGTTTTCTTGTTTACAAACCAACCAGTAAGGATACATTATGGTAGCCAAAATCATCATCACCAAGGACAATCTGGTTACGCCAGTTGAACTTACCCCACAAGCCACCACCATCATCAAAGCAGATGTCAACACCAATTACAGTATCAAAGACCCTACCAACATCGCCAAAAAAGTCAAAGTTCATCAATCAAACGATGATTTGTGGATTTTTGATGAAGATAATACCACCGATGTGCCAGATGTCATCATTGAAAATTATTATGACTACTACCCAAGTCAAGTATCAGCAGATTCCTTGATGGACGCAAGTTTTGGTGATGTGCCAATGGCAGAAATCAGTGCCACAGCTCAGCCTGTAACGGCAGACCTTACAAGCCAATCAGCAAGCCTGTCATCAAGTGCCGCTTACACCCCACTATGGAAAGTGCTATCAGCAGGTGGTCTGCTCGCAGGCGGTGCATTCGCTCTTAAAAAACACAATAATGCAGACGACAGCAAAGCAGAAGGTAATAAAGCTGATGGTCATATTGACATCACCAAAATCGGCGACAACTTTGGTATCAAAGCTGACAACGTAGGTCAAGCAGTGCGTATTGATGGCACGGCAACCTTTGTAGGCTATGAAGGCAGAAATGCCAAATTCGTGCGTACCGTGATACTACAAATCGGCGATAAAACCTACCAAGTGGGCGTGGATAACGGCAAGTTTCATTTGGATTTAAGTCTTGAAGATGCCAAAGCGTTAAATGGCAAACCCATCACGTATCAGTTTTTGGCAGAAAACTGGAGATTGGACGCAAACAATGAGCCAAAAAATCTGTCTGAAACCAACGACATCAAAATCAACCACATCAAACTAGACAACAGCACCGTCAGCTCATTTGTCCTAGATCATCAAGCAACCAAAGACGCAAGTGGCAACTATACACTCAATGCCCATCACACCACCGAAGTGGCAGGCGTGGTTGGCGGTAGTGCCAAACAAGGCGACACAGTTACCGTGCAAGTCGGTGATAAAAGCTACACCACCACCGTAGATGATCATCTACATTTTAGCGTGGCTGTAGATACCGACACACTTAGCACCCTAGCAGGCGATAAAGCCAAAATCACAGCAACCCTAACTACCACAGACAAAGCAGGTCAAGCCATCACAATCAGCGATGAGCAAGGCTATGCCAAACATGGCTTGGCACAGACGGACAATCCTTTTGTGTCTGGGCATGACATCAATACCGACCCAAGTGCTTATTTTGTCAAAGAATTGGGGCAAGCAAAACTGTACAATCCGTTCTTTAAACGCTTTACCCCAGAAACCTATCATGTGTATGACATTCCTGTAGGTGGCTATGAAGATGGACATACGCCGACCATCAAATACTATTTTGCCAAAGGTCTACAAGATTATCAAACCCTGCTAGATAATCCCCAAATCACCAAAGACAACCATCTTAAATTTAGCCCAAGCGGTGATAGAAAGCGTGCAGAAGCCTTCTTTAATTTAGAGACGACCGAAGAGATGCCTGAACACAGAAAGGCTAATTTGCGTAGTGCTTATAAGAAAATCGGTGAGTTTGTTAATGTAAATTTTGAAGAAACAGACGACATCACCAAAGCCAATACACACCTGTTTTATACCGACTTTAAGAATGGTTCTTTGGGTGTTGCTGCACACGGCAGTTATTTGTGGCTCAACAAAACGCCTAATTTGACAGGTAAGGAATATTTGGCAGAATATACCGCCTTGCATGAGATTACTCATACATTGGGTATGCACCACAGCCATGAGTCCATTCAATTTTCACAGTTGCCAAACAAGCCTGAGCATATCCATTATTATGAAGAAACGCCTGAATTTACTGACATGAGCTATCACTTATATGCCAATGAGTCAGGGTATTCTACATTTGGCAATCTAAGAATGTACGATTTGGCGGCATTGCATTATCAGCTGGGTGTCAATAAAAATGTGCGTGCAGGCAATGATGTCTATACATTTAAAGAATACGACCTGTACAGCTCTGATGCCAACCGCTATATTTGGGACGGTGGTGGTGTAGACACCTTTGACGCTTCGCTAGAAAAGCAAGGCGTGAATGTCAATCTCACCCCCGGTAGTTGGATTTATGTTGGCGATACTAAGCCATATAACTTTGCGGTGGCTGAGCAAACTCGCCATAACTATGAAGATTCTGGGCGTAAAAAGAGCCACTATGAAGGCGTATGGGTAGAGAACACCTATACAGACGGTCAAGCATTTATCGGCTATGGCACACAAATTGAAAATCTCATCGGTACTGCCTATAATGATAAGCTTACAGGCAACAATGCCGCCAACAACATCTATGGTGGTGATGGTGATGACCGCATTGATGGTGGTCTTGGCATTGACTACCTAGAAGGTGGTAAGGGCAATGATACCTATGTGGTGGATAATAAAGCCGATATTATCTTTGAGACCAAAGATGGTGGCACAGACACTGTGGAGACCAGCACTCACTATACACTCGGTGCAAACTTAGAGAACCTAAAAGCCATTGGTAAGACATCTGTACTCATCTATGGTAATGAGCTTGATAATACCATCACTGCCAATATAGCAGGTGATACCATCTTTGGTATGGCAGGTAATGATAGAATCATCGGTGGTGCAGGTATGGACTTGATGACAGGTGGCGATGGTAATGATGTATTTGTGTTTAATAGCAGACTTGGTGATAAGCCTGCCATTGATACCATCACCGACTTTATAGTAGGTCAAGATAAGCTTGAGCTGTCTGCCAGTGTATTCAAAGGTTTAGAGAAGTTCAAAGGCGATGCTGATAAGAGTACGCTATTAAGCGAAGGCTATTTGGTGTATAACAAAGACACAGGTATGCTGTCTTATGATGCAGACGGCAATGCAGAAGATAAGAGCAAGCCGATTGATTTTGCAAACATCGGTGCAGGACTAAACATTGACCCATCGTCTTTTGTGATTGTTTGATGAATTTGCCTTAGTTTAATTAGTCTACAAGCCCTGCACTGTGTGTGGGGTTTTTTATTTAGGGTTTGGGTTTGGGTGAAAAACTAAGTATAAACACCCTATTAGGACAATGACACAATCTTTTAAAACGCAAGATTGTTACCAATAAAAACACCGCTTTATTTGGGCGGTGTTTAACTATCATTTTTAATCCATTTTTATCATCTGATGATAGGCATCAATTTTGCTTTGTCTTAAGGATAATATCTCGGACTTCGTGAGCGGTCTTACTTAAATTGATGATGAATTTTGCTTCCCATTGCGTAAGTTTGGAGAAATCGTAGCCGAATGTGGTTTGCCCGAAGTGTTCAAGTTCGCCATATTTACTCTTTAATTCATTTAACACATCATCAAGTCTTAATTATGATAAATATTGTTTAGCTGTCAAAGCATAACTAACGATAACGACACTTTGACCTTGTTCAATATACCCTTTAAAAGCAGCAAATGTACCGCCTTGCGTTTGGGTGTCATCAATGATTATAAATTGTAACACATCGCCAAACGCCCTATCAAAGCCCTAGGGTGTATTACCCTAATCTTGTCAAGTGTTCTAGGCTTAAAGTTCTTATCCGATGCAGTGTTCGTGTCATTTTTGCCGTGTTTGATTATTTTTTTGATACTTGTTTAAGATAACGGTTTTGAAGGTTTTAAGACTTACCGCTGATTTTATGATAAAATAGCCAAATAGCAAGCTTAAACATTCAAAAATTTAGGCTTAACTTATTGTTTATTAAGACTAACCCTAAACTTATAGAGTAGCATAAGGAATAATCATGCCATCATTTGACGTCGTCTCAGAGCTAAACACCCAAGAAGTTCGCAATGCCATTGGTAACACCGATAAAGAAATCGCCACACGCTTTGATTTTAAAGGTTCAGACATTACAGTTGAGCTTAATGACAAAGCCAAAACCATCACCATCACAGCCGATAATGAGTTACAAGTTGATAACGTCTTTGCCATTTTAGAAAAACAGCTTATCAAGCGTGGTGTGGATTTGCAAACGCTAGACCCCCAAGATAAAGCCCAGTCAGGCAAACACAGCAAACAAATCATCAACCTAAAAGATGGGCTTGACTCAGATAACGCCAAAAAAATCTCTAAAGCCTTAAAAGAATCTGATCTAAAAGTATCAGCCAGCATACAAGGCGATAAAGTGCGTATCAGCGACAAAAAAAGAGATAATCTACAACAAGCAATGGCGTTTTTAAAAGAAAAATCTTTTGGCATACCACTTCAATTTAACAATTTTAAAGATTAAATAAGCAAAAGATTTAAAAAAATATTAAAAAACTCTTGACTGGGCTAAAATATTTGATATAATAGCCGCACTTTCGGAAATAACGGTGAAAGCGTCCGATAAGTTGGTAAAACGATATTAAATCAGTTTTACGTCCTGCGTCCCATTCGTCTAGAGGCCTAGGACACCGCCCTTTCACGGCGGTAACAGGGGTTCGAATCCCCTATGGGATGCCACTATTTTTAAGAACACCTTAAGTGATTGCTTAAGGTGTTTTTTAATTTCTAGTTTATTAATAGCCTATCTTAACGATTTATCATATTACCAAATACCGCATTTAGGCGATATTTGGTAGCTTTATCTAAATTACTGACGCACAAGTCTCCCTGTCTTTGTTAAATCACAGCCATATACTCGCACAGGATTAATATCAATACCGCCTCGACGAGTGTAGTTTGCGGCAACCTTAAGGGTTGTTGGCTTTAAGTAGGTCATAAAATCAGCAAATATCCGCTCTACGCACTGCTCATGAAAACCATTATGCTTGCGAAAAGATAAAATGTATTTTAAAATCTGCCCAAAATCTAAATCATATTCTGTGCTAATTTCAACTTGTACCGTCCCCCAGTCAGGCTGGTTGGTGACAGGGCAATTAGAGCGTAACAGATTGGAATAAAATTGATGGGTTTTTAATTCACTCTTTTTGTCATGTTGCATGACAGTTTTTAAAAAGCTATTATCAATATCATCACTTAAGGCAATCTCTTGATTTAGCTCATTTAAACACTCATCAATACAAATTCCCATCGGTTTGAAGATAGTTAGTTCATCAGAATCTAAATCAATGATTTGTGCTTCAATATCCACGCCCACGCAATTTGATAAATCTTGTTTAATGGTGTTTTGAACATCAGTAATATGATTAAATTTGGTAAAGTTGAGACTATTTAGATACAATTTTAAAGACTTGGATTCTACAATATTAGGCGAATCACTAGGGATAAAAAATCGTGCCATAGCCACTTGTGATACACCAATGGGGTTTAGCCAAGAGATTTCAAAGGCTTGCCAAGCGTCTAATCCATTAACTTTAGCTTTAAATTTATGATGATTAAAATCAAATCCTGTTTCTTTTAAAATCTCATCTCGCCCAATTTGCCGTGAGATGGGGTATAAAATAGCAGGATTATAAGTTTTAGGATAGGTAGTATTTTCGCCAAGCACGCCGTGAATGCTCATGCTGTCTCCTTAAAATTACAAACATGATCAGATATATAATAGATAACAGAAGTATCATGTTTAATAAAATTCATATTTATATCATCAATTGACATACGATTGATTTTTGCTTTTAAATTACCATGCTTATCAAGCAATGCTAAGGCATAAGTATCAAATTTTTCTTGGCAATCTTAATAAAAACTCACTTCAACATCGCATTAAAATACCAAAAAATATTTCATATTAAATTCTAATCCGCTTGCCGTCCTTTAAAAGCCCGTACGCCACGACATAAAAAATCACCGTAAACACACCAATGGCAGCAAGCGATGCCCACACATTAACATCAGAATATCCCAGCACCCCAAAACGAAAGGCATTCACCATGTAGACAATGGGATTTAGTAAAGATAAATTTTGCCAAAATGGCGATAGATTATCAAGCGAATAAAATACACCGCCCAAATAAGTCAAAGGGGTCAGCACAAAGCTTGGAATGATTGAAATATCATCAAAAGAACGCGCAAAAATCGCATTAATCATGCCAGCAAGCGAAAATAATGTCGCTGTCATAACCACAGTAAATACCGTCACAAAGGCATGAACCAAGCTTAAATCAGTAAAAAATAACGCCAAAGCCGTTACAATCGCACCGATTGCAAGCCCACGGAATAAGCCCCCTGCTACAAATCCAAGCACAATCGTATGCTTAGAAATCGGACTTACTAGCATCTCTTCGATATTGCCATGAAATTTAGTACCAAAAAACGATGATACGACATTAGAGTAGCTGTTGGTAATTACTGCCATCATAATAAGACCCGGCACGATGAACTGCATATAACTGACGCCGCCCATCATACCGACACGCTCCCCTATCATCTTACCAAAAATCACAAAATACAAGCTCATGGTAATGGCAGGTGGTAATAATGTCTGTGGCCAAATGCGTAAAATACGTTTTACTTCTTTATAGACAAGCGTCATAAACGCTATCCATTGTTTTTGTAGGGTCATATACAGCTCTTTTTATTTTTTATATCGTGTTAGACATTAGGGCATATTGGACTTAAATAACACTATTTATATAGCAAAAATGCTTTACTAGTCATAAAAGCTTTTTGTTAAAAGTGTCAATATGGCTATGAATTTGTCAGTTTTTCGGTTAAATTATTCTCAACAATACCTAAAAATAACTCTTCTAAGCGGTTCGCCTTATTTCGCATGCTAGCGACATTTACACCTATGGCGGTAAGCTGAGCAAAAACATCGTTCAAACTCTCGCCTTTTTTTAGGGTCACTTCTAAGGTTATATCATCTATTTTTGCCGTTTTTACCACATTATTTAGATGAATATCTTCATTTAGCGGGTTTGTTAAATCAAGGATAAAAGTTTCTACATCAAGACTTGCAAGCAAACTTTTCATATCGGTATTAATACGAATCTCGCCATGGTCAAGAATAGCGATATTTTTACACAGCTGTTCTGCTTCTTCAAGATAGTGCGTGGTTAAGATAATGGTCGTGCCTTCATTCACGTTAATTTGCTGCATAAAATCCCACATAGAGCGACGCAGCTCAATATCCACGCCAGCTGTTGGCTCATCTAAAATCAGTAGCCTTGGCTTATGCATTAAGGCACGAGCAATCATCAATCTGCGTTTCATACCGCCCGATAATGAACGTGCTTTCTCATGGCGTTTCTCCCACAGACCTAATGCCTTTAATAGATGTTCGGCTCGTGGTAAGGCGACTTTCTTGGTAATACCAAAATAACCCGCTTGCGTGATTAAAATATCAATAACTTGCTCAAACTGCATAAAATTAAACTCTTGGGGCACAACACCTAAGAATTCTTTTGCCTTACTAGGGCTTGATAATAAATCCACACCAAAAATCTCAACCGAACCAGCAGACGGTTGAAATAACGAGCTGATGATGCCAATGGTAGTGGATTTACCCGCACCATTCGCCCCTAATAAAGCAAAAAAACCGCCTTGTGGCACGGTTAAATCAATGCCTTTTAGAGCAGTAAAGCCGTTAGAGTAAGTTTTAGTTAAGTTTGTGAGTTTTAAGGCAGGTATGGTCATGTTGTTACTAGGTTTTTGATGATTGGTTGGTAATTAATGGGTGAGTTTTTGATAAATTAAAGTTAATTTTTTTAATCTGTGGATTTGATAAAACTGACCGTGATTTAAGGTGGGTGGTCTTTAAAATTAACGTGTTAATATGGCTTTATGACAAAAAGACCAACGAACCTAAGCTAAAGTTGCTTAAGTTGGTTGGTCATTAGACGATGTTATTGGCAATCTTAGCTTGATTGACCAACCATATAATCAACCGCATTCTTAACTTCATCGTCAGAAATGTCAGCACCGCCACGAGCAGGCATGGCATTAAAGCCATTGGTAGCGTGGTCATATAAAGTGGCCTTGCCTTTAGCAATACGAGGACCCCAGTCACCTGCATTACCAACTTTTGGAGCACCAATCAATCCAGAGTCATGACAAGTTGAACAGATGGCTTTATATAAACTTTCGCCATCACGTGCCTGACCTTCTACCGCAGGGGCTAGGACGGTGATGTTAATATCACACTCTTCACCCTCAAAGCATACCTTACCATGTGGAGCAATACGAGCCACTAGATTTGGGTAAAGTGCGATTAATTTTTTAACTTGCTCGCTGTCTTCAGGGATTGGTTCTGATGGTGCAACAGGAGCGGCTGGCTCTGCTGATGCATCCGCTTGTGCGTCAGCGGCGGCTGCATCTGCTTGTACTTCAGGAGTAGCGGCAGCGTCTGCTTGCGTCTCAGTTTGAGCGTAAGTTGTGATGGTAGAAAACGCCAACAACGTGGCAATGGATAATGCTGTAAATCTCTTCATTGTCATCATCTCGTCTTAGCCTTGAGCAGTGCTCTGGGTAACTTGAATTTAAAATCGCATAACGATTACAAATTCAAAACGTAAATTTATCCCTAATATTATAAGGGAAAAGCAGGATAAAATGCCATAGTTTTTTACAATCTGGCAAAAATAGCTTAAAAGTTATTAAAAATTAGATAAATAACACTCAAACCACACTTACTGTATGGCAATTTTAACAAAGTTTTGGTATAATCTTTACCAATTTGTGCTTGTAGCTCAGTTGGATAGAGTGTTGGCCTCCGAAGCCAAAGGTCGTGGGTTCGATTCCCGCCAAGCACACCACACAAAAACCGCCCACGATGTGGGCGGTTTATTTTTTAGTTTTGACGATAGTTTGGGGCTTCTTTGGTAATCTGAACATCATGCACGTGTGATTCTTTCATACCTGCTGATGTTACTTTTACGAAAGTTGGCTTGGTACGCATCTCACCAATGGTTGCACAGCCTGTATAGCCCATAGACGACTTTAAGCCACCTGCTAGCTGATTGATAATACCTGCCACAGGTCCTTTATAAGGGACACGACCTTCAATACCCTCTGGCACAAGTTTTTCAACACCGTCTTTAGCATCTTGGAAGTAACGATCAGATGAGCCATTTTGCCCACTCATCGCACCTAGCGAACCCATGCCACGATAAGCTTTGTAATAACGCCCTTGGAACAGCTCTACTTCACCAGGCGCTTCTTCTGTACCTGCCAAAAGACTGCCTACCATGATACAGCTTGCCCCTGCTGCGATTGCTTTTGCCATATCACCACTAAAACGGATACCGCCATCAGCAATCAATGGAATGCGATCTTTTAGGGCGGTTGCCACACTGTCAATGGCAGAAATCTGAGGTACACCAATCCCTGCGATAATACGGGTTGTACAGATTGATCCTGGACCAATACCTACTTTAACAGCATTTGCTCCTGCGTCTGCTAATGCTAAGGCTGCATCGCCTGTTGCGATATTACCGCCAATCACTTGTGTATTTGGGTAATTTTTCTTAATCCATGCCACACGATCAATAACGCCCTTAGAATGCCCATGAGCAGTATCTACAATAATCACATCTACATTGGCATCAATTAACGCCTCTACACGAGCTTCGGTATCAGCACCTGTGCCAACCGCCGCACCCACACGCAAGCGACCTTTTTGGTCTTTACAAGCATTTGGGTTATTTTCAGCTTTGGTAAAATCATTCACCGTAATCAAGCCTTTTAGGCGAAACTCATCATCAATGACCACAACCTTTTCAATACGGTGTTCATGCAGTAGTGCCTTGATTTGCTTTTGGGGCGTGCCTTCTCTTACGGTAACCAGCTTTTCTTTTGGCGTCATTACTTGACTGACTTTCTTATCAAGATTAGTCTCAAAACGCACATCACGATGGGTTACAATACCCACCACCTTATCTGTGCCAGCCTCCACAACAGGAACACCGCTAATCTTATGCACACGAGTTAAGTTCAGCAGATCGCCAACAGTTACATCAGGGTGCACAGTCACAGGATCTGCAACCGTACCTGCCTCGAACTTTTTCACATGGCGAACTCGGCTTGCTTGATGTTCGATATCCATATTTTTATGAATAATACCCAATCCTCCAAGCTGTGCCATGGCGATTGCCATCTTAGATTCGGTTACAGTATCCATTGCCGCTGAGATGATGGGTAGGTTTAGATTAATATCGGTGGTCAGTCTGGTAACAAGGCTAGTCTGCTTAGGCAAAACTTCAGAATAGGCTGGAAGTAGCAGAACATCATCGAAGGTCAATGCGTCATAGTCAATGCGTAGCATAGGTTATTTTCCTTGGGGTGGGCAGCCTGTGATTAAAAAGCGACATTACGCAATCAGGCTTGTAAAATAACGCTGTATTGTATCAAAAATTACGGCTTAAAATCAATGAATTTATCAAAATTATTATCCAAACTACTTACTTGCCTAATAAAAACTGGTAAATAATCATAAACTTTGGCATAATACGCAAAAAATTATCATTGGTCAATTTAAATGAAAAAACTAACCTTAGCAACTCTTGCTGTTACTTGCTCACTACTAGTCGCCTGTAATAACGCTTCATCAACCGATACCGCATCTAAGCCAGCTAAGACTCAGACGACCTCTGCTAACATCGCCAAAAATACCACAGATAAACAGCTTAGCGACGTTGCCAAAGCCTTGCAAGATAATTTGGATAAATCAGGCATTGACATTACAGTAACCTCTGCTGTAGCGACCGCCATGCCTGGCATGTACTGGGTTAGCTTTGAAGGTGCACCTGCTATGTTCACTGACGTAAATGGCGAACACTTAATCCAAGGTCAAATCGTCAAGCTTGGTGATGGTGCACCAATTGACATTACATCAAGCATTCAAGCAGACATCGCCAAAGATAAGCTGTCAAACGTTGATAAAAAAGACATGATTATCTACCCTGCTGTAGGCGACACTAAGGCTGCTATCTATGTCTTTTCTGATCCAACTTGTCATTACTGCCAAAAGCTTCACAGTGAAATCAAGCAAATCACTGCTGGCGGCATTGAAGTTCGTTACTTGGCGTGGCCAAGAGGCGAACAGACGATACCACTAACAGAAGCGATTTGGTGTAGTGCTGATCGCCACAACGCCCTAACTCGTGCCAAAAAAGGCGAAAACATTACCGCCCCAACGTGTGATAATCCTGTTCATTCACAGATTAATCTTGGGCATTCACTCGGGGTAAATGGCACGCCTGCAATATTTGCCGAAAGTGGTGTGCAGATTGGTGGATATTTGCCAGCAGACCGCTTAATCCAAGCAGCAATTGACAATAAATAATTGTGGTTTAACAACCAGATTATATCTTACAAGCATATCTAATTTAAAATGCGGCTAAATTAAGATAAATCATTAACAAAATAAGACAAATTGCTTGATATAAAATACTATCAAGCAATTTAATGAAATTTTGTAAGATTTAGCCATGTTTAGACCGTTAAAATATAGTTGGTTTAGATTACAGTTAGTTTAGATTAAGGATACGCTTTAACAATTTGGCTTTATTCTAAATCTGCCTATAACGACCAATCAACCCCATAGAGCTAACATAAACGACAATTTAACTTTATTTTTTTTAATCCCAATACAAGTTGATATTGATAAATGTTAATAAATTTAAATACGCAAAAAATTATGCAAAAGCACTAGCAAGTTTGCTGAAGTTATGCTAAGTTAATCATCTTAAAAATATCCCATCTATCAAAAAGTTGAGAATCTCTTGTGAATAAATCCATCAATCTTGCAGTGCTAGGACTTGGCACAGTTGGGACGGGTGTTATCCATTTATTAAAAGACAACGCCAAAGAATTGGCTCGCCGAAGCGGTCATAACATCGCCATCACTCATGTCGGCACTCGTCGCCAACGTGATGATATCGACCCCACCATCAAACAAAGTGCTGATCTTATGGCGATCGCCGCAGCTCAAGATGTTGATATCGTCATTGAGGTTATCGGAGGCACTACCGTTGCTAAAGATGTTATTCTGCATGCTATCCGCCATAAAAAACATGTAGTTACCGCCAATAAAGCCCTACTTGCCAAGTATGGCAATGAAATCTTCACTTTAGCTGAAGAATGCGGTGTCCAGGTGCGTTATGAGGCGGCGGTAGCAGGTGGCATTCCTATCATCAAGGTTATTCGTGAAGCTCTAGCCGCCAATAAAATTGACTGGCTTGCAGGCATTATTAACGGCACAGGCAACTTCATCATGAGTGAAATGCAGCAAAAAAGCCGTAAATTTGACGATGTACTTGCCGAAGCTCAGGCTTTAGGTTATGCTGAAGCTGATCCGACATTTGACGTAGAAGGCATCGATGCTGCTCATAAGCTATCACTACTTGCGTCCATCGCCTTTGGTATTCCCATTCAATTTGATAAAGTGTACTGTGAAGGCATTACCAAAGTCAGTCTGCAAGATGTCGTATACGCCAAAGAATTAGGCTATAACATTAAACACTTAGGTTTTGCTTTTCGTCGAGACAATGGGTTTGAACTGCGTGTTCACCCAACGCTTATCCCCGATAACACCCTACTTGCCAACGTTCACGGTGTAAAAAATGCCGTCATGGTAGATGCCCACCCACTAGGTCAGTCACTGTATTATGGTGATGGAGCAGGTGCAGGGGCGACCGCTTCTGCGGTGATGGCGGACGTGATGGATCTTATCTACGTCATCACAGCTGCCACACCAAGCGATGTACCGCATTTGGCATTCGTTCCAGAAGAGCTGTCTGATGCTCGCATCTTATCAAGTGATGAAATGACTTCTGGCTATTATCTGCGTTTGACCGTTAAAGATGAGCTTGGCGTGCTATCTAATGTCACTCGTATTCTTAGTGATAACGGTATTAACATTGATGCCATCTTACAAAGAGATGCCCATAAATCAGGGCTTGTGCCTGTCATTATCCTAACTTTACCTGTCATCGAAAAGAAAATGAGTACTGCCATCGCACAAATTGAAGCACTCAATGCTGTGACAGAGCCTGTGGTGCGTATCCGTCTAGAAAGCTTAGATGAATAAAAGTAAATCAATGGCACATCATCTCATTAAAAATCCGCCTTCATTTGGCGGACTTTTAATGGCCTAAACCAATCTACACCCGTCGCCACGTCGTGCCTTGGCGAGTATCTTCTAACTCCACGCCTTGCGATTTTAAGTCTTCACGAATCTTATCTGCCAAAGTAAAATTCTTATTTATTTTGGCTTGTTTACGTTCTTCAATTTTGGATAAAATTTCATTCTTTGACAGACCTTGCTCTTCACCAATGATGGCTTGTAAAAACTCATTGGGATTACTTTGAGCGATATTTAACGGCTCGGCTAGGGTTTTTAGCAGTTTGGCAAACTGTTTAGCTTGTTCATAATCGCCATTTTTTACGGCTTTATTAATCTCACTTGCCGCGCCAAACAGCACGCTGGTTGCTTTGGCGGTATTAAAATCATCATTCATCGCATTTGTGAATGTTTGTCCAAACTCACTTGCCCAAAACTGTGTTTTTTCATCATTATTAATTAAAATGTCATTTTTATCAAATGGTTTTAGGGCGTGATAAAGTCTTGATAAAGCGGTATGGCTTTCTTTTAATGCCGTATCCGAAAAGTTAATCGGACTGCGATAATGGCTTGATAAGATAAAAAAGCGAATGGTCTCGGCATGAAAATCTTTTAGTACATCACGAATGGTAAAAAAGTTGTTCAACGATTTACTCATCTTTTCACCATCTACATTAACAAAACCAACGTGCAGCCAGTTGTTGGCATAAGTTTTACCTGTCGCTCCTTCAGATTGAGCAATCTCGTTTTCATGGTGGGGAAATTGCAAATCATGCCCACCGCCATGAATATCAAAGGTCTCTCCCAAGCAACAAGTACTCATAGCAGAACATTCAATATGCCAACCGGGGCGACCCACGCCCCAAGGCGATTGCCATTTCGTTTCAGATGGCTCGTCTGCTTTAGCGGACTTCCACAGCACAAAATCAAAAGGATTTTTCTTATCGGTGGCTACATTGGTACGCTCGCTTGCCCCTGCTTGCATCTCATTAAGTTTGCGTTTGGATAATTTACCGTAGTCAGCAAAATTATCCACCGCATAGTACACATCACCTGTTGCCCCTTGATAGGCAAAGTTTTTACTTTCAAGCGTTTTAATTAATCCTTGCATTTTATCAATAAAATCGGTCGCTTTTGGCTCAAGTGCAGGTCGCAGACAGCCCAAATTATCGGCATCTTCGTGCATAAATTTGATAAAACGGTCAGTCAAAGCAAAGATACTCTCGCCATTTTCATTGGCACGAGCAATGATTTTATCATCAATGTCGGTGATGTTTCGTACATAATTGACATCAAAACCTAAGTGTATAAGCCAGCGATAAATCACATCAAAGCTTACCATCACCCGAGCGTGTCCGATGTGGCAGTAGTCATAAACCGTCATGCCACAGACATACATACCGACTTTGCCTGCATGAATGGGTGTAAATTTTTGTTTTTGGGCACTTAGGGTGTTATAAAGGTGTAGGTTGTTCGTTGTCATGGCTTATTCTCAAATAAATAATCTGCCATATTACCAAAATTTTTACACTTTATAAAGACAATCATTAAAGAACACAAAAAGCATTGCAATTTGTCTTTTTGCCTTGATAATAAAAAACAGACCGACTTTTATCGATCTGTTTTTATCATATCGCACAGGTACATCAAAAGCTATGCTTATTTATCAAAGGTAAGCTTGCCATCAAAGGCACCCACATGAATCGTATCTCCTGCCACGAATTCACCTGATAACAGCTTGATTGATAATGGATTTTCAATCTCTTGCTGGATAGCACGTTTAAGCGGTCTTGCTCCAAACACAGGATCATAACCAACCTCAACTAACTGCTTCATCGCATCATCTGACAAGACCAAGCTAATTTCTCTTTCTGCTAGACGCTTACGCAATCGGTCAAGCTGAATGCTTGCAATACCTGCCATCTGAGCTTCTCCTAGCGGGTGGAATACCACGATTTCATCAATACGGTTGATAAACTCAGGACGAAAATGGCTGTTTACCGAATCCATCACCGCTGACTTAATCTCTTCATAGTCGCCACCTGCCATTTCTTGGATTTTATGGCTGCCCAAATTAGACGTCATGATAATCACGGTGTTTTTAAAATCTACCACACGCCCTTGGGAGTCGGTTAAACGCCCATCATCTAAGACTTGAAGTAAGATGTTAAACACATCAGGATGAGCCTTCTCAACTTCATCAAACAGCACTACGCTGTAAGGCTTGCGGCGTACCGCTTCGGTCAAAAGTCCACCCTCTTCATAGCCGACATAACCTGGGGGTGCACCCACTAAACGGCTGACGCTGTGTTTTTCCATAAACTCACTCATGTCAATGCGAACCATGGCATTTTCATCATCAAACAAAAAGTTTGCCAACGCCTTAGTAAGCTCAGTTTTACCCACACCTGTCGGTCCTAAAAATAAGAACGAACCGCTCGGCTTATTCGGATCAGACAGACCAGAACGGGTACGACGCACAACGTTAGCGACCGCCTCTACCGCTTCAGCTTGACCGATGACACGTTCGTGTAGCTTATCTTCCATCTGAAGTAGCTTTTCACGTTCACCTGCCATCATCTTAGAAACAGGAATACCTGTGGCGGCTGAGACGACTTCTGCAATCTCATTTTCGGTCACTTTATTGCGTAAAAGTTTCGTTGTCTGCTCACCTCGCTCTGCTAAGTCAGACTCTTTTAGGCGTTTTTCAAGCGTTGGGATAGTCTCATATTGCAGACGACTCATAGACTCATAATCACCCTCACGGCTCGCCTTTTCATAAGCAATACGGGCTTTATCGAGTTCATCTTTTAACTGCTGACTGCCTTTAACCATCGCTTTTTCTGCCTGCCAAATATCATTAAGATCGGCATACTCTTTTTCAAGCTCTGCAATTTGTTCATCTAGCAACTCAAGTTGAGCTTTTGCACCTGCATCTTCTTCACTTTTTAGGGTCTCACGTTGCATTTTTAGCCCTATCAGGCGACTGTCAAGCTTACCTAACGCTTCAGGCTTACTTTCAAGCTCCATTTTTAGGCGGCTTGCTGCTTCATCTACTAAATCAATTGCCTTATCTGGTAAATTGCGGTCAGTGATGTAGCGGTTACTCATGCGAGCAGCAGCGATGATGGCACTGTCTTGGATATCTACGCCATGATGAAGCTCATAACGCTCTTTAAGTCCACGCAAAATAGCAATCGTGTCTTCCACGCTCGGCTCATCAACAAGCACTTTTTGAAAACGTCGCTCAAGTGCGGCGTCTTTTTCGATATATTGACGATATTCGTCAAGCGTTGTCGCTCCCACACAATGTAGCTCTCCACGAGCTAAGGCAGGTTTTAGCATATTACCTGCATCCATCGCCCCATCAGACTTGCCTGCACCAACCATCGTATGAATTTCATCAATAAATAAGATGATTTGACCATCAGATTTTGCCAAGTCATTTAATACGGCTTTAAGACGCTCTTCAAACTCGCCACGGTATTTTGCCCCTGCAATCAGTGCACCCATGTCAAGCGATAACACACGCTTATTACGCAGACCTTCTGGCACATCACCATTGACAATTTTTTGAGCCAAGCCCTCAACCACGGCAGTCTTACCGACACCTGGTTCGCCGATTAGTACAGGGTTGTTTTTCGTACGTCTTGATAAAACCTGAATAGTGCGGCGGATTTCTTCATCACGACCGATCACAGGATCAAGCTTACCACTTTCAGCACGAGCGGTGAGATCTGTGGTGTATTTTTTTAATGCTTCACGTTTATCTTCGCTGTTTTGTTCGTTCACGCTATCCCCTCCACGAATAAATTCAATTACTTGGCGTAATTTTGGCTCATTTACGCCTACTTTACTAAGTATTTTGGCAGTTTCTCCAATCTCAGCAAGTGCCACAATCACCCAATCAGTCGCTAAAAATTGATCGCCTGCTTTTTGGGCGTGGCGTTCGGCAAGGTTTAGTACCTTAACAGCGTTTTGACCAATATTCACATCACCTGTTGGTGTGCCAATCACCGCTTGGTTTTCTAGCGTTTTTTGAACATCTAACTTTAACGCATGGATATTTGCCCCAGCTTGCTCATAAATATTTAAGACGCTCTCATCTTTTAATAACACACTCAAAAGATGAATCGGCTCAATGGCGGTATGATCTTTACCGAGTGCCAAACTTTGAGCTTCTTGGACGACAGCTTGTAAATTTGTTGTAAATTTATCAAAATTCATATAATTTCCTCTTTTTAATAGTTATCACATTTGTGGTTGATTAGATAAGCTGGCTTGCGTTTTTAACTTGTTATTAAAGTTAAACTTATTAAAGTTAAACATAAGCGAACTAAAATCGTTACTTATTCAATAAACGCACAATGTGTGTCAGATGCTAAATATATGCTTGACAAATTCAAATTTTTCAATAATAAAAATATTAAATAGATAAATTATTCCATAACATATTGATTTATAATTATTTTTATAAATTTTCATGACGCACTTGTATTTTTAAAAATCATACCCAATTAGATAGAAACACTCACAAAAAAAAGGAAGAAACTTATGGCACGTCTAACCGTCCACAGCCTTGAAACCGCTCCAAACGAAGCAAAAACTCGCATGGAGAACGTCCAAAAAGCCAACGGATTTATCCCAAATCTCATCGGTGTTTTAGCAAACTCACCCCAAGCCTTAGAATTTTATCAAGAAGTTGGTAAAATGAATGCCGCTAACTCACTAACAGCTGAAGAAGTAGAAGTGGTGCAAATTACTGCTGCTGCTCATAATGGCTGCGACTTTTGTGTAGCAGGTCACACAAAACTTGGCACGCTTAAGCTTAAAATGCCAAATGACGTACTTGAAGCTTTACGCAACCGAACTGCCATTGACAGTAATGAAAAATATCAAGCCTTAGCCCAATTTACCATGTCACTCATTGACAACCGTGGTGCAGTATCTGATGAAGCGTTAAATACCTTTAAAGCAGCGGGCTATAACGACCAAAATGTGCTTGATGTCGTGATGGGTGTGGCATTAGCAACACTATGCAACTACGCCAATAATGTCGCTAAAACCGATATTAATAAAGAGCTTTTAGAATTTGCACCTAAACACTAATTTTAAGCTTAAATAAAAAAGCAGGGGAAAAACCCTGCTTTTTTAGTAATGTCATCACTAAAATAAACTGCTTATCCAAATGGTCTAATATAAAACACCAAACCAACTAGGCAAATCCATACAACTGCTGACATTATCAGCATCTTAAACTTGCCTTGTTTGATACTAGGGCGGGTGGCGGCATGATAAGAAAATAAGATATAATCTGCAATGAGTGCACACACCGCCATAAATACCAATGCAACATAAGCACGAAATGGCGCTAAAATCACAGCAGCCAAGATTGCCAAAATGCCCAAAATGCGTAAAAAGTGAGAAATAAATACCCAGTGCTTTTTGATCATATCAACTCCTTTGGTGTAGCAATCAGTGGCTTATCGCCGTCATCAGCCTAAAATAAGGCTGTCATCAGTGACTTTCTCGCCACGAGTTTTTTCAAACATCTCAAGTAAGTCTGCCACAGTCATTCCACGGCGTACATCACCTGAGACATCAAGCACGACTTGGCCTTGGTGAAGCATAACAGTGCGTGTTCCATGCGTTAAGGCTTGCTGCATAGAATGCGTTACCATCATGGTAGTCAGTTTATTCTCAGTGACAATTTGATCGGTCAGCTGTAACACAAAGTCAGCAGTTTTAGGGTCAAGGGCTGCAGTATGCTCATCTAACAGTAAGATTTTAGAAGGCTGTAAGCTTGCCATCAGTAGGCTTACTGCCTGACGTTGTCCACCTGAAAGCAAGCCCATACGGTCAGTTAAGCGATTTTCTAGCCCTAATTTTAGCACAGACAATTTCTCACGAAACAGCTCACGATTATTTGTATTTAGTGCATTTTTAAGACCACGCCCTTTGCCCCGCTTATAAGCCAATGCCATATTTTCTTCAATGGTTAAAGATTCGCAAGTTCCTGCCATCGGATCTTGGAACACCCTAGCTACCCAATGGCTGCGTTTATGCGTGGGCTTTTTGGTGACATCTGTTCCGTTAATGATAACAGACCCACTATCCACCGCCAAAGCACCACTGATGGTGTTTAAAAATGTAGATTTACCCGCACCATTCGTGCCAATCACGGTCACAAATTCACCATCAGCGATGTTTAGGCTGACACCACGCAAGGCAGGATTTTCAATCGGTGTGCCTTTATTAAAAGTTAAGCACAAATTATTTGCTTGCATCATAATATCACATCCTTAATCTGTGGTTATGCGATCAGATTTTCGCTTTACACCAAAGGCGTTCATCAAACGGCTGCGGTATTTTGGTAGCATCAAAACGATAACCACTAAAAGTGCAGTCACCAAATTAAGATCTTGGGGACCAAACCCAATACTTCTTAGCGTCTGGCTGGATAAAGCAATTTGGATAAATAGCTTATAAAGCACTGCACCAACCACAACAGATAGCGTCACCCAAAACATTTTTTTGGCAGTAATCACTGTCTCACCGATGATGACAGCCGCTAAGCCAATGACAATTGTGCCAATACCAATAGAAATATCAGCCCCGCCTTGGGTTTGTACAAACAACGCACCTGATAAGGCAATCAAACCATTACTAATTGCCATACCAACGATGATAATCCATGAAGTATTAATCCCTTGGGCTTGTGCCATGCGTAAGTTTGAACCTGTGGCACGCATTGACAATCCCATCTCGGTGCTAAAAAACCAATCAAGCACAAGCTTGGCAATCAACACAACCACGCCTGCAACCACAACACGCACCCAAAAACCATTGCCATCTTCAATAAATGGTGCAAATACCGTTGGCTCGCCAAGCAATGATAAATTCGGTGCTCCCATGATGCGTAAATTAATGGAGTACAAGGCGGTCATCACTAAGATACCTGCCAAAAGGTGCAAAATGCCAAGTTTAACGTTTAGCCAAGCGGTTATCACACCTGCTGCTGAGCCTGCCAACATACCAAAAAGACACGCCACCCATGGATTAAAGCCAGAAACGATGGCAATACCTGCTACTGCTCCACCCAGTGGGAAACTACCATCTGCTGTCAAATCTGGAAAATCTAAAATCCGAAACGAAATGAGTACACCAAGTGCCATCAAAGCGTAAATCAATCCGCTTTCAAGTGCACCAAAAAAGGCAATCATTGACATAAAGCACCCTTGTTTTTATTACAACTTAAAATCAAAGCACACACCAAATAGCTTGGTGTGTGCTTATGACAATCTCATAGGATTATTGAACAACCTTTGACGCACGATCAGTTACGGTTTTTGGTATAGATATGCCTTGATCAGCGGCATTTTTAGCATTCACACCAAGCTCTAAACTTTGGGCTAAATAGACAGGAATATCACCTGCTTTCTCACCTTTTAAAATGCGTGCTGTGATTTTACCTGTTTCACGTCCTAAATCCAGATAGTTCACACCAAGCGTTACAGCGGCACCACGCTCAATGGTGTTCGGGTCAGCAGAAATCAGTGGGATTTTTGCTTCTTTGGCAACTTGAGCAAGTGCTTCATAAGCGTTAATCACATTATTATCAGTCGATGTGTAAATGACGTCCACTTTACCTACAAGGCTTTGGGTTGCCATGGCAATATCGCTTGACTTTTGGGCAGGAGCTTCAACCAAGTTGATGCCTTTGGCAGCAAGTTCAGCTTTTAGTGCTTTTAGTGTTACCACAGAGTTTACTTCGCCTGGGCTATAAACAAAGCCAACATTTTTTACGTTTGGTAAAATCTCTTGGATTAGTGCTACTTGTGGCTCAAGGGGTAGTGCATCAGATGCACCTGTGACATTTGCACCACTACCTTCAAGCTTGGACACAAGTTTTGCTTCAACTGGATCGGTTACTGCTGAGAATACGACAGGAATCTCGCTTGTGGCTGCAACCACTGCCTGAGCTGATGGCGTGGCAATGGCGATGATGGCATTTGGATTATCTGCCGCAAACTGCTTAGCGATTTGTCCTGCTGTGGCTTGGTTGCCTTGTGCAGATTGGAAGTTTACAGTTAGGTTCTCACCTTCTTTAAAGCCCGCTGTTGCTAGCTCTTCAATCGCACCTTGACGTACTGCGTCTAATGCTGGATGCTCAACAATAGCAGTGATTGCTACTGTTTTTGTGTCTGTAGCAGTAGCAGTATCCGCCTTAGTGGTTTCGTTGCCACTACAGCCAAAAAGTGCCGCTGTAATTAGACCTAAGCCTGCTAATTTTTTAAATGTGTGAGTTGAATGAAACATCATAGTTCTCCAGTTCCTTGGCAGCATTGCCATAATCAATCTTTAAACAAATAAACCAAGCGGGTTTGTTAATAGTGCCTATCCTAAATAAATCTTTATCATAAAGCAATTAATTTATGATTATTCATAAGTGTTTATATGGATTGCCCTATTAAGATACCTAAACAAACCTGCAATCCGCCAAACTTTGGATTCTCGTTTAGCGGTTTGGTGCATAATCTTATTCTTTAGGTGGTGTTGTGTCTACGTTAATGGCATCTTTTAGTAGTGCGTCTGTCACTTGAACACCTTGAGTTTTAGCATGTTTTGGACTAATGTAAAATGTCATGGTATTCATTTTGCTTGGTGCAACTTCGCTTGGTGATTTGCCATTTAGGACATCGGCGACTAACTTGGCAGTTACCACACCAAAGTCAAAGTCATTCACCCCAAGGGCAGCAGTCGCACCACGGCGTACCGAAAATTCATCAGAGGTCAACACTGGCACTTTTTGTTCATTTGCTGCACCGACCAAAGCCTCCATCGCTGATGCTACCCCATTATCAAGTGACGTGTAGAATAAGTCCACTTTACCTGCTAAAGCACGAGCAGCATCTGCTACATCCGCTGAACGATTGGCTGGCACATCAACCAGCTCCATGCCACGCTTTGGTAATTCCACAAGCAATCTATCACGAATGCTTACAGAATTCGCTTCACCTGGACTATACACAAAACCAATGCGTTTGGCGTTTGGCACAACTTTTTTTATCATGTCAATCTGCGGGGCAAGTGGTAATTCGCTTGATAGACCTGTTACGTTAGGCTGAGTTGGTTTACCATCTTCATCCAAGAGCTTGGCAGCAACAGGGTCTGAGACAGCAGTATAAACAAGGGGGATGCTCTGGGTAACTGCAGCTACTGTCTGGGCTGTTGGCGTGGTAATCGCCACAATTACATCAGGATTATCAGCAGCAAATTGCTTGGCGATTTGCCCTGCTGTCGCCATATTGCCTTGAGCAGATTGGAAGTTTACAGTTAGGTTTTGACCGTCTTTATAGCCAAGCTCACCTAAGCCATAGATTAAACCCTTACGAATGTCGTTTAAAGAAGGGTGTTCTACAATCGCACTAATGGCGATGGTTTTAGGTTCTTGAGATGGTTGAGTTACTGGCTCTTGGGCAGTTTGTTCGGTGGCTTGCGGCTTATCTTGCGAACAGCCAAATAAAGCAGCAACTGATAAAGCAATGGCGACAGGTTTGATGGCTTGCATCTTTTTCTCCAAAAGTAATCAGTCAAAAAACTGATTTGACACTATTTTTAAGTTCCGTTGTGCTGATACATTTGCTTTGTGATGGTAGCTGATAGTTCGATACAGTTAAACACCCCTAAGCTAACTGGATATTGTATCACAAATTAAGTCATTGTAATAGTCTGTAATAATTCTGCAATCCAATAAAAAGCAAAACCTCAAGAATTAACTTGGGGTTTTGCTCTTTTGTAGGAAGTTAGTAGGTCTCGTCACTCTCTACAATAGTCAGCTCAAGATCACCTGTGGCAGAAGAAGTAGCTTGTGTTGGCACAGCTTTTGGCTCAGGCTTAGTCTCAGGCTCAAGTTTAGGTTTTGGCTTAGTTTCAGCTTTAGTCTTAGTTTCAGGCTCAAGTTTAGGCTTTGGCTCTGATTTTACCACTGGCTTAGGCTCTGCTCGTGCGTCATTTTTTGGTTCAGCTCTAACCTGCGTTTTTGGCTCAAGCTTAGGTTTTGGTATTGACTGTACTTCAAGGCGATTTGATGTTTCATTGCTTTGAGACTCATACATCATCTCATCAGCACGTGATGAATCAAGCGTTTCAGTCTCTAATACTCGTGGCTGCAAAGTCGCTTGAAAGCTTGACGCACCTTGATTGACTGCCGCTACAAGGATATGTGCCACAAGCGTTGTCGCTGCTTTATCGTGTAGATTAGCCTGCTCACTATTTAATGCATAGCTGACATCATTTGCAATCACACGTCCGCCGATTAAGGCTGCATTGACTTGAATCGCTTGTTCTTGTAAGGTGGGCAATCCATATTGGGTAAATAAACCATCTGCTGCCTTAACATCCTGTGGCGATAACTCAAACACCACATCAGCACTGCAATCGCCATGCTGATTGACGACATTTTGCAGTTTGATGGCAATGTTGTCAATTTTATGGCGGACAAGTCCATCAAGCTCGTCATCTTGGGAAACTTGGTGTTCTTGAACAATTAATAATGCTTCAGCAAGCAAGGTCTGACGCACCGCATCAACAAGGCGATATTGATTCACCGCTGCATCACACATCACATCAACATCTTGTAAAACTGGCTCAATGACAACATCTTCGCCAAACTCTTCATTCTCTTTAGGTTTATCGCAGCCCACTAAAGTTAATGCCACTAGCGTAGGCACAGCGATTGATTGTTTTAGTAATTGTTGTATTTTCATATTTATACCCGTCGCTTTGACCGTAATTTACCCATCACGTTTGCAATGTGTTAAAATTGATAACCGAAAGATTATAGCACAGCTTTTATCATGGTGGATACTGCCTGATTGATAATTATCGTGTATCTTTATCGTAAATTATGTTTATATTTGTAAAGGAATTCGCTGTTATGTCACACCATCAGCACGATCGTAATTTTGATGCCATTGCCGACCATTTTGCCAAAAAAGTCTATGGCGGACTAAAGGGACAAATTCGTCTTGCTGTACTTAGCCACGACATATCACAAACTGTAAAAATACTCACCAAAAAGCTAAATCGCCCACTAAGAGTATTAGATGTGGGTGCAGGACTTGCCCAAATAAGCCTTGGGCTTGCCCAACAAGGTCATCACTGCACCATTAATGACATCTCAGGCAACCTACTAAATATGGCACGCCAAAATGCTTTTGATTTAGGTATAGATACAGTAAATTTGCGTTTTATTCATTGCCCTTACCAACAGCTGTCCAAAAAGATAACTGGAGAGCAGTTTGACTTAATTTTATGCCATGCAGTGCTTGAATGGCTTGATAAGCCTGAAGATATTATGGGGTTTTTTGATGATCATCTACACCCAGATGGGGCGTTATCTTTGTGCTTTTATAATCCTGCCAGTAAAATCTATCGCAATCTAGTTATGGGGAATTTTCACCATCTAAACACACCAAAACCTGCCGATAATAAAAGCTTAACGCCCAATCACCCTGTTGAGCCAACAAAAGTATCAGACTGGCTAAATAGACATCACTACACCATCAGACTAAAGTCAGGCATTCGAAACTTTAGCGATTACACACCCCTAAAGCGTGGCGGGCTTGCCAACACCGAAGATGTCATTGCCATGGAGCTAAAATACAGCAGGCAAGAGCCGTTTTGTCGCATGGGTCGCTACTTACACATCATAGCAACTAAAGATGATGAATAAATGCCGTCATCCCAACCAATGCCCAAGCACTGCACTGACCGCACTTTCTGTTCTTAAGATTCGCTTACCAAGACTGACAGATAGCACGCCAACTGAACCAAGCAAATCAATCTCATAAGGGATAAATCCACCTTCAGCTCCGATAATGACCACCTTAGGCAGTTCTGTTTTTATATTTATTGCCATACTGTCGGTAAAAGTTTGCGTAGCATAAGGATGAAATACCACCGCTTGCCCTGCCATCAAGCTTGGCAATTCATCTTGTACAAAAGGCTTAAATCTTTTGGCGAGCGTTATTTTTGGTGGTACGCTATCCACACCTTGAGATAAGCCTTCTATCACAAATTCATCTAGCCTTTGTAATAGTGGCGAACCCCAGTAGCTTTTATCTGTGCGATAGCTGTTTAAAAGTACGATGTGATCGACGCCCATCGCTGTCATGTCTATCATCAGCCGTCTTAGCACCTTTGGGCGTGGCAGAGCCAATATCACAGTAACGTCAAGCTTAGGCGGTGGCAACTGATCAAGACATACATCGGATAAAACCACGCTCTCATCAGTTAGGTGTTGCACCTTGCCAACACCCATTAATCCATTGATTTTAGCAATTTTTAGCCAGTCTCCCACGCTAGGCTTTAGCACATTTTGAATGTGTGTGATGATGTTTGCCTTGGTGATAATGGCAGAGTTTTGATTAAAACAACTTTCTTTTAATACAATAACATTCACATTACGCCTGCTTATCTTGGTTATATTCAGACATCAGCACCGCTAACAGCTTGTCCGCCATACGCTGGGCGATGTCTGAGTTTTGGCAAACTAACTGTTTAGCCGCTTGCCCTGCCCTACTGGCTTTTTGCTTATCGCTAAACCAATCGCTGGCAAATGCCGCCACATCACAAGCATCATCTGCTTGTACTAATGCATGAGCTGCCGCTAAGCTTTCTACCAGCGTTTCGCAGTTTTTGACAAATTTACCCATAATAATAGGCTTACCAAGGCTTGCAGGCTCTATCGGATTATGCCCACCCATGTCAAGAAAAGACCCCGCTACTAAAGCTACATCAGCCAAGGCATACCACACCATAAGCTCACCCATACTGTCTGCCAGATACACCGCTGTCTTATGACTTATCATCTCATCTAAGGAGCGACGTGCTACATCAAACCCACTATCATAACATAAGCCAGCAACCGCATTAAACCGCTCAGGGTGGCGGGGAACAATAATCAGCAAAGCATCTGGGTGCTTTTTTCGTATCATTTTATGGGCTTGTAATACCAAAGCTTCTTCAGTGTCGTGCGTACTTGCCGCTACCCAAACAGGTCTATCAGCTAACTGCGATGCCACACTTTCAAGCAGCTTTTTGTGGTTGATAGACGGCTTTGCAAAGCTTGCCCACTTTAAAGAATCCATTTGACAAATACGATCTTCATCTATACCAAGCTGTAAAAATCGCCGAACAGAAGCGGTGTCTTGAGCGATGATATAAGATAGATTATCCATCATAGAACGGCTGATTTTACCAAACCTAGCATAACCATCAAATGATTTTTGGGTTAAGCGAGCGTTAATCATCACTGAGCTGATTTTACGATTTTTAAGTTCGTAAAGCGTATTTGCCCACAATTCAGTCTCAACAAATACCGCCATAACGGGGCGAACATGACCTAAAAATCGCCTAACCGTCGCCAAATCATCTACAGGCACAAAACTATGCGACACCGTCTGGTTATTGATTTGCTCAGCAAACAGCACCTTCACCCTATCAAAGCCTGTCTGGGTCGTGCTGGTAATCCACAAGCAAAAACCACGCTGTAATAAGATTTTTAGCAGTGGATAAGCAGTATTAATCTCACCAAGCGATACGGCATGACACCATATCACCAAAGCGTTAGGCGTTGATTTTGGCGAAGGTATATACCCTTTGCCAAAACGCTCTTGCACTTGTGCCTGATAGGTGGGCTTATGGTGAGATTTACGGTAAACGATCCATCGGTAAATCGGCTTGGCAGCAGCAATAATCCATACATAATACCAAGGTGGTCTGGTCGCTTGATTGGTATTATGCATTAGTTTGCTTCTAACATACTGCCTAAAAACTCAAGCACATTCTTTGAGCTTGCCGTCTGTTTTAAAGCGATTAAGCGTGCTTGAACCATCTGCTTGTCTACCTTGCCCAATGTGTACCAACGAGCCAATGCCGATAGAATACGAGACGCTAACACAGGGTTGATAACATCAAGCCGTGCAACTGCAGAAAGATACAGATCTACGCCTTCTTGGGTCCAAAGCTCTGTTGGCTTGGCAGCAAGTGCACCTAAGGTGGTACGCACACGATTTGGGGTATTCCAGTCATAATCATCTCGCTTCATCAGCACATCAATATCAGCGACGCTTGCCATCGGTGAAGCTGCTTGTGCATGAAACCACAGATCCACCACCAAATCTTCATCTTTAAATCGCTCATAAAAATCTGCAACATAAGCTTGCTTTTTAGGCAGATTAAAATTAATCATCGCCGATAACGCTCCGATTCGCTCGCTCATGCAAGTGGCATTGTCATATTGATGATAAGCCCAAGATACAGCCAAAACTTGCTGTGCGGTTAATGCCAAATCAAGCAGCACATTGCGTAATAGTCTTTGGCCTTGGGCATTTGGCGTATCACTATAAGTGGTGATTGGTAGCTTGTTATACCATCGGACAATATCGTCGCTTAGGGCATAAGCCAATTGCTGCTTTAACGCATCACGCACAGCTTTTACATGCTTTGGATCATAATCTTGATCATAACCAAGTGCCAGCTCTTTTTGGCTTGGTATATCAAACAATCTAGCAGCCAGCATAGGATCGACATCGATAAGCTCATCAACTGCACTTTTTAATGAGTCAATCCACACATCTACAGCATCAGATTTACCCGATAACAATCGATTTACTAAGGACTGCACGGCTTGCCAACGGTTAAAGCCTTCAGTTTCAAACTTAACCAGCTTTGCCAAATCGCTATCAGAATAGTTAAAGTCAATCTGCACAGGTGCTGAAAAATTACGCAGCACCGAAACGACAGGCTTAGCATCAGCACTAAGCTTAACATTCTTAAACTCAAAATCTTGAGTTTCTTTTGTTAATAATAGCATCTGCTCACCTAAAATCTCACCTGTATTGCCATCAAAAATCGCTGTATTAACAGGGATTGGTAGGACAGTTGGCGACCCAAAACCTGCGACTTGGCGTGTGTACTGAGATAAAGTAACAACCAGCGTATCATTATCAGCCATCTGATAACGACCAGACACCACAGGTGTGCCAGGCTGCTGATACCAAGCCATAAAATCAAGCACTCGGCTATCTGCTGTCGCCATCGCTGACAAGAAATCTTCTACCGTTACCGCCTGCCCATCATAACGGCGAAAATACTCGTCAGCACCTTGGCGAAATTTATTTTCTCCAAGTAAATTGGCAATCATACGGACAATCTCCGCCCCTTTTTCATAGACAGTTGCGGTGTAAAAATTATTAATCTCCACAAAGCTATCAGGACGCACAGGGTGGGATAGCACGCCTGCATCTTCTGGAAATTGGGTTGCTTTTAGTGTTGATACTTCATCAATTCGCTGTACAGCCGCCGAACGAAAATCTGCCGAAAAACTCTGATCACGAAAAACTGTAAATCCTTCTTTTAGGCACAGCTGAAACCAATCACGGCAAGTAATGCGGTTGCCAGTCCAGTTATGAAAATACTCATGGGCAATCACCGCCTTCACAAAAAAACTACGCTCATCGGTGGTCGTCTCTGGGCTTGATAGTGTACAAGATGTATTAAAGATGTTTAAACCCTTATTTTCCATCGCTCCCATATTAAACTGCCCCGTCGCCACGATCATATAGCGATCTAAGTCATAGGCACGCCCATAATTTTCTTCATCCCAGCGCATGGCATCTTTGAGAGCTTGCATAGCGACATGACATTTATCAATGTCTGCTTTGTCAGCATAAATTTCAAGCAAAACCTCTCGATTGTCAATTGTGGTGTAACTGTCTTGCATAACTTTTAGATCAGCGATTACGCAAGCAAATAAATAGCTAGGCTTTTTGGTAGGATCTTCCCAAATGGCATAATGACGACCGCCATCTATCTCACCCATCTCTATTAGGTTACCGTTGGCTAATAAAGTTGGGTATTTCTTATCAGCCTCCACCCGTGTGGTGTAGACAGTCAAAACATCAGGGCGGTCGGGGAAAAAGGTAATTTTACGAAAGCCTTCTGGCTCGCACTGAGTAACAAACATCGCTTCATCGCCTGTGCCTGCTTGATACAAGCCCTCAAGCGTCGTATTTGTCTGTGGTGTGATACGAACTACCGTCTCTACACAAGCTACATCTGGTGCATGAGAAATGGTCAGACTCTCATCATCAAGCGTATAATCATCTTTTGTTAAAGCAGTGCCGTTTAGCTTGATTTGCTCTAACTTTAATCCACGCCCAAATAACACCAAGTCGCCTGCAGTTTGGCGGACCATCTTAAGCTTGGCTTTAACGGTCGCGTATTGCTCAAACAAACTAATGTCTAGATCAATACTCTCCACACTAAATACAGGTGGTGTGTAATCTTTTAGGTAGATTTTTTTAGGGTTGTTATTTAAAACCGACATACAAATTTCCTTTATGTTATTTAAGATACGCCATCACCTTAACCGATGGCAGATACATTTTACCCACAATACATCCATAAAAAAGCCAGTCATGTTAGCAATTTGACTGGCTTATCATAGATAAATACCGTAGATAAATGCCGTTATTTTAGCGTTTATTCAAGCGTCTTTTGGCATTCTGGACTATCACATACGCCGTACAGCACAAGCGAATGACCAGACAGTTTAAAATTGCACTCTTTAGCAACCTTGTGCTGCTCTTCTTCGATTACTTGATTATGAAACTCAATAATCTTTCCGCATACATCACAAACCAAATGGTCGTGGTGTTCATCTTGAACAATCTCAAATACTGATAAATTGTTCTCAAAATTATGACGCTCTACAATGCCTGCTTGCTCAAACTGAGTAAGTACTCGATATACCGTAGCCAGACCAACATCTTCACCCTGCTCTGCAAGCGCCCTGTACACACCTTCAGCACTCATATGATGATGCTCAGCATTCTCTAGTAACTCTAGAATCTTAATTCGTGGCAATGTTACCTTAAGTCCTGCCTTGCGTAAATCTTTATTGGTAAAAGCCATATATCACCCTTTTTCGTTGTTTATCTTAATAATTTAACACAATTTGGGGAAATTTTATACCCAAAAAATCAAAAATCCACATCAAAATCCTATACATATTTGAAAAAACTTGCATATTTAGACAGTTATCGTTAATATTGCTGCATCTTTTAAAGTTTTATGGATTTATCATGCGAACATTTGTTAATGTAAAACTTATTGCAGCTGCTGTTCTTAGTGCTGCTGCTTTAACTGGTTGTGGTATCTTTAAGGTCTATACCATTGATTTGCCCCAAGGGACGCCTTTCACCAAAACTGATGCCAATCGTATACAAGCAGGTATGACAGCCGATCAAGTTTTAGAAATCCTAGGTAGTCCAGCTGTGCGTGATACCCTAAATCCATACCGCTGGGACTATATCTACGACTACACCGCTGGCACAGATGGCAAACGTCAAGGTAAAAAAGATGTTAAAAATGCCAGCCATTATATCAGTGTTTATTTTAATACCAATGGTCAAGTTATTCGTGTAGCAGATAAAAGCCAATAACCACCAGCTTATCCTAACACACGTCCAAGCTTACGTACAGTTGGCTTGGATTTGTGTTTACGGCGTGTCATCGGATCATAAGATAGCGGACGATAAATCTCTACTCGATCACCTGCCTTAAGCACATCATCAAGTCGCTTTTTCTCACTGTACACACCCACATACCATGCTCGATGATTGGGCGAATCATAAGCATGATTACGACACCAAATAGCAAAGTTTGCCAACACTTCTAAAGACAGCCAGCCACTTAATTGCAACAGTTCATAAATGGTGCTGCCTTGGTCTACCCAAAATTCCTCATAGTGCTGCTTACTATCCGCTGGCTCTGCATATGCCAATGCCACTTGTATTTTGGTGTTTTGGTCTATAGCCATCCGATAAGCCACCCAACCAATGCTAAGCACACCACGACAGGCACGACGATACGCACCAACACACGCCATAAGTTATATCTACCTTCACTGGTGAAATTTAGTGTTTTTCTAAGATGGCTAATTTTCATAATAAAGCCTGCAAACACTGACAAATTTAGCACTGATATTAGCCCAAGCACCACAAGCACAACCGCCAACACCCCAAACGGAATCGGTGCAAAAAGCAAGGCCAAAACTAAAGTTGTTATACCACCTATCAGCAAACCTAAGCGTGCCGTCAGCTGTGATGACGCGTAATATAAGAAAAATGCTGCTATAAATAGCATGCCTAGACCTGATACCATAAACGATAATGGCGTGGTCATCGCACTACCAGCAAGTAAAGCAAATGATCCAAAAACAAGCTGCGTGAGCCAAATAGGAAACGTCAGACCAAATAGCGATTTTTTGGCATTCACCGCTTCATTCATCGCTTTGGGTAATCCAAACCAATAAAGACCTGTTCCTACACCCACTGATAACAATGCTAAAATCACCGCCTTAGCAAAATCACCAAAGGTAACCTCTGTCATCATAGGTACACCAACTTCGCTATTTACGCCATTGCCAAACAGTGCCATTGCCGCACCGATGACTACGAGCAGTAGACCCACTGGCAGCAGTCTATCCTTTAGCAGGCTTAAAATTAATGCTAGCACCATAAAGGCTGCACTTAAAGCGATGGCAGGCATACCAAAATCAGCAGCCACACTTGGTAGATAAGCCCACACACCAAGTGCCAGACGTGATGTAATTGATGCTGCCATCAACACAGCCACAAGAACTGACAGCCCTGAGAATAGTCTCCACATAAAAGAAGCGTCCGCTTCACGAGTTAGCTTTTGCATGCCAAGCCATGGGGTTGTGCCACTTCTGGCAGATAAAGCAAACTCTGCAAGCAAGACAGGTAGTCCGACTAATACCATCGCACCCACCCACATTAGCCAAACATCAAGCTCATGGGATATTCTTGGTGCAACCAAACTTACCATCAGTAGGGGCAATGCAGACGCAACCAAAAAAACTGTGTTTTTATGCAACATAATCTTTCAACAACCAAAAATAAAGCTCTATTGTAACATAAAGTAGCTGTATTTATAAAAATCAAAACTCATACAATACCCACGCCCACAAAAAAGCCCCAAAAATTGGGGCTTTTTAAGGAATAGTGATTAGTGAACCGCTGATAAGAATTCAGAGAGAATCTTAATATCTTTATCAGATAGCTTAGCAGCTACAGTCTGCATCATACCCTTTTCACCTTTTTTGGCGGAGTCATTGGTGCGAGTTTCAGTTTCCATAACATCATCTTCACGACCTGCGGCACGGAACATCTTCAGCTGAGTTGCCAAGTATGTCGCATGCTGACCGCCAATGCGTGGAAATGCCGCCCATTCATTACCTTGAGCTTTAGGGTCATGGCAACCTGCACATGGGATAACGCCACGAGATTTATCGCCACCCAAGTAAAGCTTTTGGGCGGCAGCATAAGTTGCCTTATTACCATAGCCTGGTGTCCATGGTGCTTGGCTTGCGTAATAACCTGCTACGTTTGCCAAGTCTTGTTGGGTTAGGCCGACAAGCTGAGCTTCCATAATGCCATTACGGCGTGCCTTGGTCTTAAAATCAACCAGTTGCTTATAAAGATATTTTACATTTTGACCGCCAAGATTTGGCTGAGCTGGAGCGACACTTACACCGTTTGCACCATGACAAGCAGCACAGACCGCATCAGCGATCACCTTACCTGCTTCGATATCATAATTAGGTACATTGACGGCAGCACCAGCAGTCAGGCTTGCAACACCGACACTAGATGCAAGAAGAATTTTGGCTAAAATGGCTTTATTGGCAGGTTTCATAACAAGTTCCTACTAACTATTGGGGAATGCCCACGTCTTGGGTTTTGTTCAAATAACACAATGAGAAGTAAACGCTATCATTCGGCAGTAAAAATACAGCGATTGCCTAAAAATATTTGCTATTATAGCAAGAATTTAACAAAAATTCCCACAAAAATTGTGGTATTAGCAACATTTTTTCAAAAAAGTCGTTTTTTATTGAAAAATTCAAAAAAATCATTGATTATTGTGACATATAGTCAATCAACTTGGCAAAATCATCATGACTGCAAGATTGGCACAGGCCCATTGCAGGCATTTGTGATGTGCCTTGAGCGACTGAGCGGACCAAGCCATCTGTGCCTTTTTGGATTTTTAGCTGATTCCACCGAGCAGTATCGCCCTTAGCAGGTGCATTAAAGTCATTATTTGGCTCATGACAAGTAGCACATGTATTCTCATACTTACTGACCACATCTGCATGTGCCAAACCCATAGGCAGTAAGCTTAAAGCCATCATAATCATGGCACGATTTAATAATATTTTCATTAATTTTCCAAATATATCTTATTAAAAGCTGACCACATTTAAACGAATATAAAGTCATTATGGCATCTTTTTATCATTTTGCAAGATATCTTTTATATAGCTGCTATAATATATAGCTGCTATAACAACTCGGATTGATCTTGAATTAGTATCGTGCGATGAGCTGGGTTTTGGTGTAATGTTAGTGTATTTATGTACAAATTTTGGTGAAATATGCTAAACTTAAGATAACTTACTTGAAGCGATATCATGAATACCGAAGATTATCTTAAACAAATTCGTCAGACTGCTTTTGCTATGTCTGCCCCGACTTTTAAACTATGCCCAAGCGATACAGGCTTTGAGGTGGCGTTCGCTGGACGTTCTAACGCAGGCAAGTCATCTGCCATTAACACCCTAACCCACCAAAAACAGCTTGCTCGGTCATCAAAGACACCTGGTCGAACGCAGATGATCAATTTTTTTAATGTCGGTTCAGAAGACGCTCGCATCGTGGATTTGCCAGGCTATGGCTATGCTGCTGTTCCAGAGCAGATGAAAATCAAATGGCAAAAAGAGCTAGAGGCCTATCTTGTAGATCGCCAAAGCCTAGCTGGGCTTGTGCTACTAATGGATATTCGCCACCCCTTAAAATATTTTGACGAGCAAATGCTACACTGGGCAAAAGACGGTAATCTACCTGTGCATGTTCTACTCACCAAATCAGATAAGCTTAAAAGCGGTGCAAAAAAATCAGCCCTACTACAAACCAAAAAACACCTTGAAAGTCTGGACTTACCTTTCTCCATCCAGCTATTTTCTGCCCTAAAAAAAGAAGGTGTAGAAGACTTAGCGTGCGTGCTTGGCGACTGGTTGCATCTAGGCGAACAAAAGCTGACAGATACAGCAGATGAAACAACGACAAAGCTAGGACAAAACGGTCATGAGTAATGGTACGTTATATATAGTTGCCACACCCATCGGCAATCTTAACGACATTAGTAAAAGAGCCTTAGACGTGCTAAATCATGCAGACATCGTGGCGTGCGAAGACACTAGAACGAGTGGCAAGCTTTTAAATTTTTATAACATCAACACTGCTACCACCGCTTATCATGAACATAATGCCGACAGCCAGACGCCAAAACTCATCGAAAAACTGCAAGGCGGGCAGTCGATTGCTCTTATCTGTGATGCTGGCACACCACTAATCTCCGATCCTGGCTTTCGTCTTGTGCGGGCTGCTCACGAACATGATATCCAAGTCGTACCCATCGTCGGAGCATGTGCGATGGTTGGGGCATTATCAGCAGCAGGATTGCCTTCTGATAAATTTAGCTTTATGGGATTTTTACCTGCAAAATCTCATGCCCGCCAAAAACTGCTTGAAGACTATAAAAATCGTACTGAAACGCTTATTTTTTATGAAGCACCCCATCGCATTAGCGAATGCGTAACCGATATGGCGATCATATTTGGTGATGAACGTGAAGCGACGCTATGTCGTGAATTAACCAAGACATTTGAAACCATCAAAAAGCTACCGCTATCAGAATTACTTACATTCATCCAAAACGATCCAAACCAACAAAAAGGCGAAATGGTGCTTGTCGTTAGTGGTCAAACCAAACAAAGCACCCAAGAAAATTACGATAACTGGCTTTTGGCTCTTGCTGGCGAATTACCACCCAAGAAAGCTTGTGGTATTGTGGCTGATGTACTGGGGCTAAAAAAGAGCGAAGTTTATGACAGACTGCTTGCATTACAAAATGACTAGTACAGCCTAATTCACTTTTTATCATCATAAGGAAAAATTTTATGTCAACCCTACAAAACACCATCACCGAAGCTGTTAAAACCGCCATGAAAGCTCGTGAGATGGATACCGTAAAGATTCTGCGTGGCATTCAAGCTGTCATCAAGCAGGTGCAAATTGATAACCAAACTGAGCTTAATGATAAAGGCATTCTTGAAATTCTCCAAAAACAAACCAAGCAGCGTCAAGAATCGCTTGAGATTTATAAAGCCAATGGGCGTGAAGACTTGGCACAAAAAGAACAATTTGAAATCAATGTCATTAGCCAATTCTTACCCGCTCAGTTGTCAGAAGATAAGCTTATTACCATCATTAACGAAACCATCAGCGAGCTGTCTGCTAACAGCATGAAAGACATGGGGCGTGTAATGAATGCTGTTAAAGATAAGACTGCAGGTCAAGCCGACCCTTCAGTCATCAGCGGATTGGTAAAAAAAGCTCTAACGCCTTGATAGGTTTATCATCAAGCTTTACACCACTATCACCCATAGCGCATTGCATAGATTACCACAATCAGCTGATAGCTCTATGGGTGGTTTTTATTAAGATGGCAAAACAGCATCGCTGTCATCATAGCGTCATTTAGGGCGTCATGAGCAGGTAATAATGGGATTTTATAAGATTTTAGCAGTTGGTTTAGGTGCTTTTTCTCAACGAAAACGTTTGGATCACGCTGCTTTTTTTGGCGAATCTTTTGATCAAGCACGCTAACATCTAGCGTCTTATTTGGCAGCTTAACCCCAAGATAAGGAGCAGCTAAAGCATTTAAAAATCTCATATCCATATCCACACAAAAACCCACCACAGTACGCCCCGCTATAAACGGCAATAACCGCTCAAGCATCTCATTATAACTTACGCCATTTTGGACATCTATGGGGCGAAGTCCATGAATGACGATAGTACTCGTATCTGGCATTACTGGCGGACGACAGACGATGGATAAAGCATCTGCTGTGTCCATCGTTAATACTCCATCTTTGTGCTTGATGCTTACTGCTCCGACGCTTAAAATATGGTCGGTTTTCGGATTAAGCCCTGTCATCTCAAGATCAAGACTCACCCACTCATCAGGTATGCCATCAAATAAATAGCCAAACTCTGGGCGAATTAGTAGAGATTTTTGGTGGTGTTTCTTATGCTCACTTAAAAATACACGTCTTATAAAATCAAACACATCACACCCCAAACACATCAAGGCGATAATGTCTTGTGACAAAGCCCTTAAAGTCTTTTGCCACCGCCAAACTTTCTTTAAGTAAATCTCGCTCAAGAGCAGATAGCTGATTTGGATTTACCTTGCGAGCAGATTTATCTGTGGTAGCAAGTGCCACCAAAAGACGCTTGGTGAGAAAAAAGTCTAAGGCCTCTTTTAGATTTAATGTCGTTTTTTGATCAAGTACGCTTTGCTTTTCTAGCTCATCTAGTCTTGCTCTCGTACTGGTTACTGTGATGCCATACTCCAGTGCCAAAGCCCGTACGCCATGCACAATGGGAAATATACCCGCTTTTTTAAGGTCAACATCATGATTGGCAGATCCTGTGAATTTTTGCCAAAAATGGCTGCCGTCGCCAAACTGTAAAATCGCTTTAGCAAAACGGTTAATAAAATTAGCAGCCGCATGGTTTTTGGCGTCCATCGTGTATGCCATCAGCTCATCAAATAAATCTTTATCGCCTGCCACAAAATGTGCATCTAGCAAAGTTGCAAGCCAAATCATACTCTCGTCTGCGTGCTGATACCATGATAATACTTGATCTTTAAATGCACTCAAGGGCTTTCGCCACAGCTCATTATTTAGCATGATATGCCCATCACAGTAAGGATAGCCAAACTGAGCCAAAGCATCGTTAAAGCGTTGGGCGTATTCTGCTAGATTGGCATCATAAAAACCATCTTTGATAATTAGGGCATTATCTTGATCAGTACGCATAATTTGCTCACCACGCCCTTCAGACCCCATCACAAATAAACATGTATTATCCACCACAGATTGGGGTGCAATGAGTGACCACGCTTTAGCAAAGACTTGAGCATTTAAGCTTTGAACAGTGCGACTAATGACGTGCGTCTTAACACCAGTCTGCACACTATTTCGGATATATTTACCGATCATATCCACCGCCATGCCAAGACTTTCAAGGCTTGATGCCTGTTCAATCTTAGCGACAATCAGCTGTGAGTGGTTGGTCAGAAAATTTAAAAGCTCGGTCTGCCCTAATACACCCACAATATCCCCATGGTCATCAACTATGGGTAGGCGGTGAATCTTACGTTCTAGCATGATAAGCAGTGCCTCACTTAGGTCTTGCTTAACATGGATGGTGCTTAAGTTAAAATTCGTATAAGGCAACACAGATGTATCAAAATCTGCTCCATCGCCCACCGCATGACATACATCTGCTTGGGTAAACATACCCACTTTATCACCCTTAACCAAAACGTGTTTGGCATGCACCTCATTCATGGCAATCGTCGCCTCTAATAATGTCGCAGTGCTTGCAACAAAATGTGCAGGCTTGATGTGATGTCCTAGGCTTTCAATGCTTTGATGTAATAACTGCTGACTCTCATAATGAGCATGACGCACGTTTTGGAGTTCTCGGCGAGAAGCTAGGTCAGCGTAGAGCAGTTTTTTTAGGGTGGGATTTTGATCGGCAATATCATTTAGGGCGTTACCGTTAATACGATACAGCAAGCTTTGTTCACTGGTGATAAAGTTGTAAGTCTCACCGTTTTTTGTGGTTGTGTTAAACCAATCAGACACGCTAAGCCCTGCAATCAGCTCATCTGCCAAAAATTGCTTTAACGCTCCCTTAATAATCACAAAAAAATCACCCTGCCACTGGCTTGGCACGCTTTGCCCTTCATCTAGATAGACGATTTGGCTGTGTTTTTCAAGCTTGGTGCGTTCATCACTGTTTAGCACGTCAAATGGTGGGTGATCTAGATAGTTCATTTTAGTCCTTTTAAATAACAACTTAAGTAAGTCACCGCATATGTCAATATCAGCACATAATACGTTAAGTTCTTATCATACACCTGAAAACCGCTCATGCCAAGTGTTTAAGTGTAATAGACAAAGTCTTTTATGGCGACATTTCAGCCAAATATTTCATGAATATGTAGTGAATATTATGGCAGATAAGTTATACTTATCAATACATTTTAGCCATTACCTGTGGTGTTTTTATAAAAATTGTCATCAAACTGTCATAAAAACATCACAAACTTGTCATATTGCCACAGCATAATACACGCATGGCAATCAACCATATCACAACTTTTTGGCGACAAACATAAAAGCACTTCAACATACGCCAACGATAACTTTCCATGCGACATCTTTTATTTGTGTGCTAAAATACCCAAAACCCCAAATCAGACAAATCCATGCTGACTATATCAACACAACTCACCAAAACCGAACGTGATGTAATCGCCGCACATTTACAAGATGTGGACGCTAATACGCTTATTACCGCCTTTTTTGATGCACGGGGGCTATCTTGTCCTATGCCACTGCTAAAAGCAAAATTAAGCCTACGCAATATCGCATTAGGAGGTAGCCTGTATCTCATCGCCAGCGATAAAAACTCCCAAAACGACTTGGTTCGCTATTGCCAAAAAAATAAGCTAGCAGTACAGACTTGGGAAACAAATGACACACAAGGCAACAGCATTTTTCACTTTATTATTACAAAAACAGTATAAAAAAGACTAGCACGAAAACCATTAAAGCCGTACAATAAACCCATTATACCAAAAAAAAGAAAACACAATGAGCAACAAAAACATTCAGTCAGATGACTATGATAATGAGTTCGATGACGACTATGAAGAAGACTATGAGCCATCGGATATCGAATCTTATGGCGAAGATTTAGATGAGTTTCACAAGATCGATTATGACGAGACAGACGTCACAGAAGCGGTCTATGATGTCGCCACTAAAGACTTAGTTCCAGCCATGCCAACTAGCCTATCTGCACCTGGTATTAATCTTGGGGCATACATCAATAATGTGCATCAAATACCCATTCTTACGCCTGAAGAAGAAAAAACGCTTGCCCATCGATATTATGATGATGGCGACGTAGAAGCTGCTCGGCTACTTGTGATGAGTCATTTGCGTTTCGTCATTCACATTGCCAGAAGTTACTCAGGATACGGTTTATCACAAGCCGACCTTATCCAAGAAGGCAACTTAGGACTTATGAAAGCTGTCAAGCGTTTCGACCCCAATAAAGGCGTACGTTTGGTGAGCTTTGCGGTGCATTGGATTAAAGCAGAAATTCATGAGTTTGTCATTAAAAACTGGCGAATTGTGAAAGTTGCCACCACTAAGGCACACCGTAAATTATTCTTTAACCTAAGAAGTCTTAAAAAATCAAGTAACCAACTCACCCTAGAAGAAGCAACCGCCATCGCTAAAGACTTAGACGTCACCGTCAAGCAAGTCTTTGAGATGGAAAGCCGCCTAACCAGCTATGATGCGTCATTTGAGATGCAAGATTCAGATGAAGATGACGGTCGCTATGCACCACAGCTATACTTAGAAGATGAGGTTAATCCTGCCGATGTCGTCGAAGAGACCGACTGGGAAGAAAACACATCTGCCGCTTTGCACGCTGCTATGAATGAGCTTGATGAGCGTTCACGAGACATCATCACCCAGCGTTGGCTTGCTGACCAAAAATCTACCTTGCATGATTTGGCGGCAGTTTATAACATTTCTGCTGAGCGAGTACGTCAGATTGAAAAGAACGCCATGGAAAAAATTAAAAACGTGCTAACCGTTGATGATGTCATGCTAGGCGGATAATTATGACCAAAGCTACTGTTCATAACAGCCAACTTATCTGGCTAAAGACGGCAGCACTAAACCTAGCCATCGGTGTAGGGCTTGGTGCATTCGGTGCTCATGGCTTACAGGGCTTTGCAGACCCTTACGCCATCGAAATTTGGCATACCGCCACGCTTTATCTGTTCGTTCACGCCCTAGGCTTGCTTGCCATCGGTGTGTTAAATGCCACCACACAATATCGAATCTCATTGCCCGCCTATCTGCTACAAGCAGGTATCGTTATTTTTAGCGGAACGCTCTATGCCATGGCACTTGGTGCACCAAAATGGCTGGGCATGATTACCCCCATCGGTGGCACGCTTATGATTATGGGCTGGCTGACGCTTACATTTGGCACATTGCATAAGCAAGGCAGCACCACTCTACCCAAAACCAAACCTATTAAATAAAACCAAATATGACCAATATTAACCTAAATGGCAATGCCACCACCACCGACCAGACCAATGTTCTAGATCTACTGACGAGCCTAGAGATGACCCAAGGCAGATTCGCCGTTGAAATTGACGGCAATCTCGTCCCAAAATCACGCCTTGCCGACACCCTTATCACCGAAGGCATGAACATAGAAGTCGTCCAAGCTGTGGGCGGAGGTTAAGATGAGCCTTAGTATTGCAAGCATTCAGTTATGTAGCCAAACTGACATTGACGCCAATTTAGACACCATCAAAAAAGCAGTAAGCCAAGCTGCCAATCAAGCGCAGCTCATCATACTGCCTGAGAACGCTTGTGTTATGGGAAGACAAGACAAACTTGCCGATAGATTTGATGAGATGGTCGCATTTATGGGCAATCTAGCAAAAACCCACCACATCTATCTAGTGGCGGGTACGTTGCCTTGCCCTACTCGCCCTGATGGCACGGATGTCTTAGGTGATAGATTTCGCCAAGTTAGTCTTGTCTTTAATCCACAAGGTAAGCAGATTGCCCGATACGATAAAATCCATCTATTTCGTGCCACCGTAGATGATAGCACGGGTGGCTATGATGAAAATAACACCTTTGAAGCAGGTGATACGCCTGTGGTCGTACCGCTTAACATAGATGGTCAAATCATTCATCTTGGTCTGATGATTTGCTTTGATGTGAGATTTCCACGCCTTGCTCAGACGCTTCGAAATATGGGAGCAGACATCATCAGCATGCCAGCAGCTTTCACCTACCAAACAGGTAAAACACATTGGCAAACGCTACTCCAAGCAAGAGCTTTAGACAGTCAATGCCTTATCATTGGTAGCACCCAAGGTGGCACACACCACATTGGCGAGCGTACTCGCCAGACGTGGGGTCATGCGATGATGGTCAACGCTAATGGTCAGATTATCGCCACGACCAACAACACCCAATGTACAGATGACTTTGCAATCATTTATGCAGACTTTGATAAAGCTGCCCAAAAAAGCATTCGCCAAACCATGCCAATTTTTGAATGCTTTCAAGAATTTTAACTAAAAAACCGCTTAATAAAAAGCGGTTTTTCACTCTCAGCACGCTTCATGCCCTTACCTAAGCATAAGCTTTTTTACTAATCCGACCATACCATCTTTAATACACTTGCCACCACAAATGGCGTAATCAGCATAGCAATAATACTTCCTGCCCCAAGCAAAGCAAGTGTAGGCAGTCCATTTAGTCCTGTGGCGTATAAATCCACCGCTCCTGTCGCAAAAATCAGCACAGGTAGCTGCATGGGTAAAGCGATGAGTGGCACAAGCACCGCTCCATTTTTAAGCGTGAGCGTCAAACTGCTGGCAATGGCAGATAAGGCAAGCATAAGCGGTGAACCTGCCACGATAGATACCATTAAAATTACAGCATCTTTAACTGGCATGTCAAACAACGGCACAGCAAGCAGCGATAATACCGCCACACAGCCTGCACTAAAAACCCAGTGCATAATCAATCTGGCAAGCACCCATACTGGCAGTGGTGCTCTTGAGACGACAAGCTGAGCTAAAACACCGTTCGCCATGTCATCACGAAATAAATCATCTACACCAATTACTAGAGCAATCAAGGTTGCAATCCACACTGCCGAGCTTGCCAAACGCAGCAATAAGGCAGGCTCACTGCCAATCGCCAAAGGAAATAACGTAATAATGAGCAAAAACAACACCAATGGAAACAGCCACTGCACCGCCCCTTGGCGTTTAATTTGCCATTCTCGTGCCATCATCGCCAAAAATGCTGACTTCATCATAACGCAAACTCCGCCAAATCTAAGGTGCAATTATGGATACGCACCAACTGGTGACTGGTCATAAGCACTGCACCGCCACAACTTGCAAACTGCCTAATCCGCTCTTCGATATCGGCTACCATCGCCACATCAAGAGCGGTTAATGGCTCATCAAGTAGCCAAAATGGCGACTGCTCTACGTCCAGCACAAAAAGCCTAGCCAAACCAACTCGCCGAGACTGACCTGCTGATAACTGACCGCTTGGCATTTGTTCTAAACCTTGCAAACCCACCCTTTCAAGAGCTTGTTCAATCACAGTCTTGCTGCCATCCACACCATACAGTGATAATAAAAATTGCAGATTTTGAGCTACTGTCAAATGCTCACTAATGCCAAGCTGATGCGACACATACACAGGTGCTAAGTCGCCTGCGATCATCATCTTACCTGTCATCATCGGTAAAATCCCTGCAATCTGCGACAGTAGTGTCGTCTTACCTAAGCCATTTTCTCCAATGAGATGGCAAATATCACCAGCGTGTAAAGTTAGGCGAACATCGCTACACAGTACAAAATCGCCCCGCTGTACGTCCACGCCTTGCATGGCAAAGACGCAGTTAGGCGAAGTGGTATTAAGATGAGAAAAATCAGTCATGGTAGATGTGTTATGGCTAAATATCACCGCCCATCATACCAAAATTTACAAAATTTTGCCCAAAAATTGACCAGATTTGCTATGATAGCTAAGCGATTTTAGCCCATTTATCTTTTGTCATTCAACCAAGACCTTTTATGAACCTTTTTAAAAAATTACGGCAGCTATTTCAGTCATCGCCAAGCGATATGCCTAAAGACGATGTGTCTAATCATCAAAACACCCCAAGTGATACAACAAATCCAAACCATTTGGCTGATTTTTGGCTTAATCAAAAAACGATCAATGACCAAAAAGACTTTTATTTACAGCCCATCACAACCGTTATTAAACAAGTGCTTGATGAGCAAGATTTGTATTACGAACACCGACCGCCAAAAGCTGATGAATCTCGTATCCATCATCTAATTTTAAGCTTTGGTGATGATGATGGCGATGATTTGGCCTGCGTATTTCGCATTAATGAAACAAATCAGCTGGTTAGTATTTTTGGTATTTTAGATGAAATTGTACCGCAGTCGTATTTTGCTGCTGCCATGGCTAAAATCGCTTATGTCAATAACAGTCTAGGCTTTGGCAGTATTGAGCTTGACCCAAATGATGGTGAAGTGCGAGTGAAGATTTTTATGGATGCTGAATTTACCATTATCAATACGCACTCTGTCATGAGTCATATGCATGGCGTACTAGGGCTGACTAAAATTGCCAAACAGCTGATTGACGATGTGCTTACCAATGACTTATATGGTTATGATTTACGCCCCTATTTAAGACTTGATGGCGATGATGGGAATAATGCTGATGATACAGATCAATTTACCCCGACAAGCACTGTCCAATAACCATGCTTAAAATCGCCCACTCACCCCTGTTTTGCCACCCCTTGCCTATGGGTCATCGCTTCCCCATGGCAAAATATGACCTAATCCCCAAAAAACTCATCAATGATGGCGTGATTCGTGCAGATAATTTATTCCACCCACAAATGCTCTCCGAGAGTGAAATCCTAAGCACGCACAGTAATGATTATTGGCATAAATTAAAAACAGGCACACTATCTGACAAAGAGATTCGTAAAATCGGTCTGCCAATGTCAGCACAGCTTGTCAAAAGAGAACGCTACATCACCCACGCCACCTATGAATGTGCCTTATACGCACTACAATACGGCATATCACTGTCCACGTCAGGCGGAACGCATCATGGTTTTGCAGACCATGGCGAAGGGTTTTGTGTGTTTAATGATGTGTGCGTAGCAAGTAATTTACTCTTGCAAAGGGGTCAAGCTCGGCAGATATTAAGCGTGGATTTGGACGTACACCAAGGCAATGGCAATGCGTCCATTATGGCAAATAATCCTAGTGTATTTATATTTAGTATGCACGGCAAGAAAAATTACCCATTCATCAAACCACCGTCCGACCTAGATATTGAGCTTGCCGATGGTACAGGCGATGATGAATATCTACAAATCCTAACAGACACTCTGCCAAATCTTATCAAACAGACAAATCCTGACATCATCTTTTATCAAGCAGGTGTGGACGTATTGGCAACCGATAAGCTCGGCAAACTGTCGCTAACGATGGCAGGCTGTCATGAGCGAGATGAGATTGTCCTAACCACCGCTTATCAGTTTGGTGTGCCTGTGGTGGTGGTCATGGGCGGGGGATATAGTGATGATGTAAATGTGGTGGTTGATGGGCATTGTGGGGTGTTTAGGGTGGCGAGTGGGCTGGTAGGATAATGAGATTATTAACCTACCAACCTAACAATATTTATACCAAGTTTGGTTTTAGAAAAACTAGATTGAACAATTTATTAACTTTGATTAAATTTATTATGCCACCTTTCTCCAAAATCAAATAACCTACTATCAGAACACACAACATAAATTACAGACGTATCATCTTTTTTAATTCTTGTTAAAGCCACATAAATTAACTCATATGCACATTCTACAAAAGATAAATCATCTAAGATTATCATTAAAGCCTTTGACTCCCAGCCTTTGTAACTGTGAATTGTACAGGCTTTAATTGTTTGAGCACCTTTAAAGAAATATTGTTTCTTTCTGCGAGACTCCAATTTATCTGTGGAAAATATATCAGTATATCTTTTTCCATTAGATTTTAAGACTTCGCATATTTGCAACCCTAGATTATGTGTTGTAGTAATGATAGTTTGGTCGGCAAATGCCATATTTAAACTCCTAGCTACACCTTCAAATTCTAGAATATGATTTCTTAAAATTGACTTATCTAAATTTATTTCATTTATCCACCTAAATTGAAAGTTTCCTGCATTACTTGCATCTGATGAAAACATATCATTTTCATCAAATTCTATTGGCTCTGGCTTTATGATATTTGAATTTGGTAAGAATGTATCTATATAATCACAAACAAATGGAATGACAGGGAATGGTAATCTATAAGTGGCGTTTAACTCTGACCAACGACCAGAAAAACCGCAATCGGTCATCGCATCATCAGTCCAAAGATTATTTTTAGCATAAATATCCTGGGTTGAATCTGCAACTAATAACATTTCACCACCATCATTTAATAGCCTTCTTAATATGTTCCACCATCTTGGATTATAATCTTGACCCTCATCAACTAAGATGGCATCATATTTCTCATTAAAAAGCCCTTCATCTAAACATTGCTCTACCAATGCACAAAGTTTATTATCATCAACAAATTCGTCATTTTTTAAATTTTGAAATAAGGCATTATATTCTTTATCATACCCTGATTCTATACAAATTCTTGAACATAAATAATGAAAATTAAGCCATACACCTTCTTTTCTTGCTTTTGAATACTCTCTAACCGCCAAATCAGTAAGATAATTACACAAAGTAATATTAAAACTAACGACCAATACAGATTTTCCTTGCTCCAATAAATGAGTTGCTTTTTTAGCAACAACAATTGACTTTCCTGAACCAGCTGGACCCTTTAAACGTCTATAACCAGACTTTGTGCGAGTTGTCGCAAACTCCAATTGTTTTTTATCCAATTGCAATGGTTGTCTTTGTTCCTTATTTGCATCAGGCTCTATTAACCAAAACTTTAAATAACTAGCAACAATATCATTCATGGTTGAATTTTTATTATCTAGCAATCGTTTTGGAAATACATTATTAATATCGTCATAAAAAGATTCTTGGGAAATAACAAAATATTTTGCATAGGGATTCTCTTTATTAAAAATTCTACGCCCCCTATTTTCAAAAATACTATAAATTCCAGCCTTACTTAACTGCTCTTGTGTTGCCGATGGGAAAACCAAACCACAAAACAACACTCTCTTACCACTTTCAGTACCCAACTGTGGCGTGTACAGATGAATCATTTCTTTCCTATACAGCAATAATTTATCAACAGGGTTTTCAGGGCGATAAGGTTTTTCCACCCCCTTTTGTGCTTTTAAATGCAGTTTTCCATTATTGGCATAATCTGAATAATAATGGATAGCATCAAAGTTCCAATTTTTAACTTCAAAAATACAAATACCAACTTTCGGATTTACAATAATAACATCAGGACAAAGTCCATTAAAAGCAGGTTGAATATAAATTTCCCAATTTGCATTCAAATGTTTATCTAAATACTCAATAAATTGCCTTTCTCCTGACTCCAAAGGTTGCCGCAAATTATCCCATTCAGACTTTGGTGGCACAATCACTCTTTGCATGATACACTCCATAAAATAAACAACCCCCAACCATCATAGCTAGGGATTGATTATTTTTCAACAAATCACAACGCTCTCAACTGCTCCATTTGCTTATCTATCTCCCCCACTTGCCCTTGCAACTCCGCCAACTTCCCCTTCTCCGCTTCTACCACACTCGCAGGAGCCTTAGCAACAAACCCTTCATTCGCCAATTTCTTAGTGATAGCGTCCGCCTGCTGTTGTAGTTTATCACGCACTTTTTGTAGGCGGGCAAGCTCAGCACTTGGGTCAATCAAGCCTTTCATCGGCACCAAAACTTTTAAAGAGCCGATTAGAGCTTGCGATGATAATGGAACTTCATCATTGTCGCCCACAATCGTTAGGCTCTCTACTTTGGCAAGTGCCTTGAACTGGCTTTCAATGCGGTTTAGGCTTGACCGCTCTTCATCGCTCACACCTTGTAGCAATACAGGCAGACGCACAGCATTGCCCAGTTTCATCTCGCCACGGATATTTCGCACCGCACCAATTAAACCTTGTAGCCACGCCATATCATGCTCGGCTTGCTCATTGATAAGCTCTTGATTTGCCACAGGAAAATCTGCAAGCATGATACTCTTGCCTTTGATACCCAACATGGGAGCGATGGTCTGCCAAATCTCTTCGCTGATAAATGGCATGATTGGGTGGATTAGTCGCAGTGCAGTCTCCAAGGTGGCAAGTAGCACACGGCGAATTTCTGCCTTACGTTCATCAGCTACCGTGTCGTCATTTAAGACAGGTTTGACCAGCTCCAAGTACCAATCGCAATATTCATTCCAAATAAAGTCATAAATCGCCTGACTTGCCAAATCAAAACGGTAAGTCTCAAAGGCAGTATTGACCGCCTGCTCGCATTTTTGTAGTCGGCTGATTATCCATTTTTCGGACAATTCCCAAAGCTTGGGTCGTTTGGTGTCGCTGATGCTCTTACCTTCTACATTCATCAGCACAAACTTGCTGGCATTCCAAATTTTATTACAAAAATTGCGATAACCCTCCACACGTTTTAGGTCAAATTTAATATCTCGCCCTGTACTAGCAAGGCTTGCAAAAGTAAATCTAAGTGCGTCCGTGCCATAAGCCATCAGCCCTTCGGGAAATTCTTTACGTGTCGCTTTTTCAATTTTGGTGGCATCTTTGGGGTTCATAAGACCTGTGGTGCGTTTGGCAGCCAAAGCGTCCAAATCAATGCCATCAATCAAATCCAAAGGGTCTAGCACATTACCCTTAGATTTACTCATCTTTTGACCTTCACCATCACGCACCAGACCATGTACATAGACGGTTTTAAATGGCACTTGCGGTTTGCCATCTTTGTCTTTGACAAAATGCAAGGTCATCATAATCATGCGAGCCACCCAAAAGAATATGATGTCAAAGCCAGTAACCAGCACACTTGTTGGGTGAAAATGTTGCAAAATGGCATTATCAAAATCTTTGTCCGTGCCTGTCCAGTCAAGCGTGCTAAACGTCCAAAGTGCAGAACTAAACCAAGTATCTAGTACGTCTTCATCTTGGCGAAGCGGTATGTCGCCTAAGTCGTATTTGACACGCACTTCACTCTCATCACGCCCCACATAGACATTGCCAGTCTCATCATACCACGCAGGAATGCGATGTCCCCACCACAGCTGGCGTGAGATACACCAATCTTGAATGTCTTTCATCCACGCCATGTACATATTGGTGTACTGCTCTGGGACAAATTTGATGTCGCCATTTTCTACCGCCTGTATGGCAGGCTTAGCAAGCGGTGCGATTTTGACATACCATTGGTCGGTCAACAGTGGCTCAATCACCACGCCAGAGCGGTCGCCATAGGGGCGTTTTAATTCGTGGGGTTCAATTTTTTCAAGATAGCCGTACTCTTGCAAATCTTCCACGATTTTTGTGCGAGCATCAAAGCGGTCAAGCCCACGATAACGTTCTGGGGCATTGTCATTCATCGTAGCATCAAGATTCATCAAATTGATGATCTCAATGTCGTGGCGTTTGCCGACTTCATAATCATTAAAATCGTGAGCAGGGGTAATCTTCACGCACCCTGTGCCAAACTCAGGGTCAGGATAAGGGTCTGCGACAACTGGAATGATGCGGTCGGTCATGGGAACGTGTACCATCTTGCCAATCACGTCTTTATAACGCTCATCATCAGGGTGTACTGCCAAACAGCCGTCCGCCAAAATTGTCTCTGGGCGAGTGGTGGCGATGTGCATATAGCCACCGCCAAAGCTTTCGTCTTTGTCCACAAATGGGTAGCGAACATGATACATAAAGCCTTTTTCATCACGGTTTTCTACTTCCAAATCCGAGACGGCGGTTTGTAGTTTTGGGTCCCAGTTCACCAATCTTTTACCACGATAAATCAGACCTTCATCGTGCAGACGGACAAACACTTCTTTGACCACTTGGGATAAATCATCGTCCATCGTGAAACGTTCACGAGACCAGTCTACACTTGACCCAAGACGGCGGATTTGGCGTGTGATGTTACCGCCACTCTCATTTTTCCATTCCCACACTTTATCAATGAATGCCTCACGCCCCAAGTCATGACGACTTACGCCTTGCAAACCAAGCTGACGCTCCACCACCATTTGCGTAGCAATCCCTGCATGGTCGGTACCGGGTTGCCACAGAGTGTTATAGCCTTTCATGCGATGAAAACGAGTGAGTGCGTCCATGATTGTATTATTAAAGCCATGCCCCATGTGCAATGAACCTGTTACATTCGGTGGCGGAATGACGATAGAAAAGGATTTTGGCTTGTCAAGCGTAGGTTTGAAGTAGCCTTGTTGCTCCCAAATCTGATACATACCTGCTTCAAGTTCAGCTGGATTATAAGTAGTCGCTAATTTATTCATAAAATTACCTGTTAATCATTGCTTATAAAAAAATAAAATCCCCCTAATTTTACCGTAAAATTAGGGGGTTGTGTAGATTTTTTATATATCTACAAAATGCTATCAGATTTTTTTAATGTCAGCAAATGTCTAATTGTATTATCATTGAGTTTACCGATAAACAATCCAAGCATAATGATAATAATTGCGATAAATTGTAATTTTGTTAAATATTCGCCAAATAAGACATAAGCATACAAAGCAGATATAGCTGGCTGGCTAAGCACAATTAGCGAAGCGGATATGGCAGTTAAATGCCCCAAAAAATAACTCATGCCACCTTGTCCTAAAACATGAGAAAAAATTGCCAATCCTAGTAATGGAATGATGGCGTTGATGCTGGTTGGTAGTGAAAAACCCTCAAATAAAACAAATGGTATTAATGCAATAATAGAACCAATACATGAATAATACATGATAACCATAAAATCAATATCTTTTCTTAATTTATATACAGTTACCAAAAAAAGTCCATAAAAAAACGATGTTGCCAATGCCAACAAATTTCCTAAAGTATGATTTGAACCTAATTGTGCTTTTTCTAAAAATAGTAAAACAACACCAAAAACCATCACAGGGGCTGAAATCAAAAAAGAAAGCGTAGGTTTTTCTTTAAATAAATAATAAGAAATTGGCACAACCGTTAAAGCAACAAGGTTGGATAAAAGATTGGCATTAACCACCGTAGTATAAGAAAAAGAGATGTTCCATAGCACCAGATCCAAAGCTAAAAACACACCAGAGAGCATGGCAAATAATTTGTGCTTATTATTGATACTTAAAGAGCTTTTTTTGTTTCTTTTGCATAAAATATAAAATATAGGCAAGGCAAATAACACACGATAAAAAGCGGTGTTAATCGGCTCTAATGCACTATATCTGACAAATATGCCGCCCAATGCCAATAACGAAATGCAGATTAAGGCACCAAATATATACTTATTCACACTTTGGCTCCATTTTTTTAGTTATTTGGCACTCAGATTTTAATGTGATGATTGAATTTGTGACTTCCGCCTTGATAATTTAAATCCAGCTTAGCTAAAATATTTGGAGAAATCTCAACAAGTTGCGATTCGTAACTATTTTTCATCATAAGTAAACATCCTTGTTAAAGTTAAATTAAGAATAAATAAATTTTAATAAGAACAAGACACAATATCAATTTTTAGATTATGGCAGTCTTGGCGACACCTTTGGGTTTGTCTCACTCATCACCGCTGTGCCATAAGCCAACACTTCTACACCACCTGCATCTATACTTGATGTTTCAATCCTAATGCCGTAGATTTGGTTATAGCCGTGGCTTTGGGCAAGGCGTTTCATACGCACCACCGCTTCTCGGCGGGCTCGCTCCAACAGATTTTCATACACCGTTAGATTCCTACCAAACAGGCTAAGAAAGTCTGCAAACACGAGCTTAAATCGGTCTTGGGCAACAGACACACTCCCCATCACAAGCTGTCCGTCTGTCTGTGTGATGGGCATATAAAATCGCTCATTTGAGATGATGATATGAGCAAGCAGTTTCTCATCTTCATCAAGCTTGGCTAAGTGTTTATGCTCATTTGCCCTGCCAAAATACCAACCAACAAAAAACAAAACAACAGCGATAACAATTTGTAGATTGTTTAAAATAAAAGCAGTCACATCTTTCATCATCATTCCCCAAAGGGATTGTAACGTGGTATGTCTTGATGATTTGGGGTGTTTCTTATCGCCTTAACCGCCGTGCCATAGACAAAAATCTCAGACGCACCCGCTGCCACATTAGATGTAGAAAATCGCACCCCCACGATGGCATCTGCCCCAAGCTGTGTGGCTTTGGCAATCATACGCTCCACAGCCTCGGTGCGTGCTTCTTCTAGCAATTGGGTATAGGCAACCAATTCGCCACCTACGATATTTTTTAGTCCTGCCAAAAAATCCTTACCAACGTGTTTGGTGCGTACCGTGCTACCATAGACCACATCTAGGCGTTCGGTGATGGTATGGTTTGGTAGGTGCTCTAAATTAGACAGTTGCATACTTATCTCTTTACACAATTTTTTTTGACACAATAAAACATCAAATAATAATAAATCTTATTTGATTCATTCTATCACAACTTCTATCACAACATTTTTATCGCAATAAATAAGGCGATGTTGATAATATTTTTGTTCTGTTTTATCGCTTGGTTAATGGCAAACACGGCAGTCATTCAACATCATTTTGCATTCACGGCATCATCTTGTAAACAGCCAAACACCCAAAAGAGCATTTAAAAGACTATTCATCGGTATGGAATAACAAAAACAGTTCCGTGATGTTATCTTCTAGGGCATTTGCCATCTGTGCTAGCGTTTCTTCATCACGCATGTCGTCCATTTCAGGGTCAATGCCAGAGAGTATGACCATCGGCAAGGTGAGCATTGCCACATCTTCTTCGGTATTCTCATCATCAAACCAATCTACGTTCTCGTCTGAGTACATGGCATCTACAAAGCCAATTGCCCACGCCGCCAAATCGCCCTCATCACTAAAATCTTCTGCTTCTTCACTGGCATCAAAAGGCAGTTCAATCGGCTGTTCTGCTTTTAGTGTGTCGTACAGCTCTTGTCGCCATGCAACTAAAGCCTCTTTGACCTCATCAGATACCTGCTCTTCGCCCCCTTCAAAGAAAGCTGAAATCCAATTTGGTAGGGGCTTGCCCACCACCGTTGCGGTCAAAAAGCCATGTGCGGCAATCGGGTCTAAGCCCAATTGGTTGGCATCTGATGCCAAATAATCAAATAATTCTTGTTTATTCATCATATCCTCACGGTTTCATTAAGATTATTATTAAATTAATTAAGCCTGTGAAAGGCACAGGCTTAAGGTTTACATATCATCAAAGTCGTCATCGCCTTCAATATCAAACTCATCAAAGTCATCGTCTGACAATGCTCGCTCTAACTTCTTTAGACGTTGCTCTTCTAGTAACGCATCAATTTTTAGACGTTTTTCAAGTGGCTTGGCTTTAGTGTCATCTGCCAGCTTAGCATCAACATCTTCCTCAAAATCATCATCAAAATCATCATCAATATCACTCATAAAACCTCCAATATATTAAGGCTTGGACTATCACCAAAAGTCATTCAACACCACATCTGCTTATACTGACTTTTTTGTAGGTGTTTAATTATGCCTTATATCGGTTATTTTTACTTTTGTCAAGCAATTTTTAAGGGCAGTCGTATTTTAGATGTTAAGCTAGTTCTCATCAGACAATAAGACACCATCTCTGAGTGACTGCAGACGGTCTGTCGTAGCTGAAGTTAATGACACAATTTGATACATTGTGCTATCTGTGCCGACCGTGGTATCTGTTATAGGCTCAAGTTCAGCACCGACTTTTACTTCGTTATAAGACACTTCATCTAATAATAGCATTGGCGACTGATCGTGCCGCTTAGTCATTTTACGCATGGTGTCAGCATATACTGCATCGCTGACCACTGTTTTGACGTGTAAGGCAAATCGCTGAGATTCACGGTGTTTTTCATAGATGATGTTATTTAGCATAATCACCAGTTTTGATAATAAAAATGCAGCTGTAGCGACTTTTGCACGATCATCTTCGCCATATAGAGCAACTGTCGCCCCTTTATCATCAAAGTCTTTGATTACTCTTGCCTTAACACCCACGACCAAAGGCGATGTCATCAAGTGCACCACTGCCTTTTCTAATAGCTGAGTGCATAGCGAGAAGTACGCTTTTTTGGTATCCACATGAACAGCAGATAATAGGTTGTTTGGGTCGTTATACAATACTTGTACTACAAAATCTGCCTTTTGATGCGTGCTGTCATCTGCTGATTTAAGCTCATCGGTTGTTGCCTTAGCAGTGCTGTCATCTTGGTCTTTATGAGCGTGCGTAGTCTGCATTACAGACAAATCTTGACGGCTTTTTTCCTCATGCATAAACGAATCAGGATGGATAAGCACACCATGCTCTAACAGACGATTGCGCACATCTTTAGCAATCTTAAGCTGCATCTCTTGGGTTGGGCGTGCAAGATTGCCGTACAGTAACCACAGTATCGCATGCAAGGCAATAGAACTCAATAAGAACAGCCAATGCTTAGCGATGATAGACGCACGTCCAATGGACTCAGCTTTCACCACTACGCTACCTAGTGCCTTATCTCCTGTTACAACGGGTACTTTTACACTCGCTCCATCGCCACTTTCATTACCCACAGGCACGATTAGCACGTCTTTTGTGTCATACACGCCAACAAATGCGATTTGTTCTTCATCTACATAACGCTTACCGATAACGCTCATACTAACACGATCAGACGCTGGTAAAGGTACGGTCATCTCTTGGGCGAGCAAATCTGCCGATTGCTGGATCGCTGTCTGATACGTCTCACGCATCTGTCTTTCTTCGCTGACAATGAAAAATAAGATGTGTAGGCATAAACTGGCTAACACAACAAAAGCAAATAGTACTTGTCTAGGGGCTAAATAGGTCATGGCACTGCTTAATTGGTTTTGGCAAATGAATGATAGTAAAAAAAGTATGACTGTATAAACTCGCTAGAATACCACAAAATCGCAATAAAACGATGAAAATGAGTAAAAATTTATGATAAAAATTTGCAAAATGTGATAAGTTTAGTTAATATCAAAGCACTTTTTGTTTTTTTATGTTTTGCTCTTATAAAATCGCTGTTGTGGTCAATATGTAAGTTTGGCTACATTTACCAACTTCTACCACATATGTCATCACAGGAATTGCCATGACAGATTACGCTTTAGATTATCCTAAGCATCACCATCAACAAAAACAAAACTGGTACACCACTTTAACCCATGCCCTGCCCGCCCTTACTGGCACGTTAAGCGTGCATGATTTAGATGCCCTGCCTGCTTTTGCGGTAATCGTTGTATCCAAGCGTGATAACGTAGGCGAGTATATACAATCTTCTTTAAGCAACTGGCAAGCTAAAAATCCAAATTGGCAAATTACTTTCGTCCAAGATAATGATACACCAAAAGCTGACAGCGACACCTTAACTGTGTATGTTCATCGCTATGTGCTAACTCCAGCTTATAACCTACCCATGACGAAAGCCAAGCGAGCTGCTGCTGCTCACATTATTGATGAACAGATTACCCTAGCTTTACAAGATTATCATGCCGATGTACATATTTTACCAATTTCTAAGGTGCTAACAGAATATAAGCTTGCTTGCTTTGATATGGATTCCACCTTGATTGAGCAAGAAGTCATCGTTGAGCTTGCTAAATTCTGTGGCGTTGAAGATAAAATCAGCGAAATTACCGAGTCTGCCATGCGTGGCGAGATTGATTTTAGTACAAGTTTTGCCCGTCGTGTCGCCCTACTTAAAGGAGCTGATATTACCATCATTGATACCATCATTCAAAACAACCTAAGCTTTAGCCCTGGTGCAAAAATACTCATCAAAACCCTAAAGGCTCTCGGTTTTCACACCGTCTTAGTCTCTGGTGGATTTACGCCTTTTGCCAAATATGTCGCAACCACGCTTGGCATAGATGAGTATTATGCCAATGATTTATTAGCAGTGGAAGGTAAGATAACTGGTCGTGTGACAGATACCATCTTAGATGGCGATCGTAAAGCTCAAATCGTCCAAAAAGTCGCTGACAAACTCGGTATTCATACCGACCAGATGGTTTGTATTGGAGATGGGGCAAATGACCTGCCAATGATGATGGCTGCAGGACTTGGAATCGCCTATCACGCCAAACCCATCGTTCAGGCTCGTGCTGATGCAGCTGTGAATATTACAGGTCTTGAAGGTGTGCTATACGCACTAGGTTATGCTACTATATATAACACATAAAATACGCTTATTGTTTTTAAGGAATATCATGTTTACTTTGCCTATTATTGATGTCAAAACAGATGCACTAGATTTACTGCTTGCAGGCCTAGGCTTTCGTTTACATTCACTTGCCAAAAATCGTGAAAACGCATCATTTAACCGCCTAATTGAAGGCAAAAACATCACAATACAGTTCACAAGCCCCACTGTCGCACGCTATTACCGCTTTAAAAATAGTCATTTTCATCAAGTAGCAGGTACAGCTAATAATGCCGATTTAAGTATCGCTTTTAAGGACTCTATGACAGGTGCTAAGATGCTTGCTAAGTCTGATGTTACTGCCTTTATGACCGCTGTCCAAGATGGCGAGGTAACGATAACAGGCGATTATAAATTGGTGCTGTGGTTTGCAGGCGTTGCCAAACATGCTGCCAAAATCCCTGATGAATATCAAACTTATATCGATCAAGCTAAACCCTACACCAAACAAATCATCAACGCCATTAAAAATAAGCTAAAATAGCCCAATCATTAACCTGTTTTTAGCCCATCATTATTAAAAGCAGGTTTGCTATTTTTGAATAAATTGATTAAAATAAGAACAACTGTTTACTAAACCAATCTAAATCTTGTGTGAATACACTTGTCAAAAGGATTGACAACCAACAAGAATCTTATCTACCAAGGCACCGCCATGAATTTTACTCCCGTCCGTCGCACCAAAAACGATATTTCTGCTTTATTTGATTTGCCACTCATGGATTTGCTCATGCAGGCTCAAAGCGTCCATCGTCAGCATTTTAATGCCAACGAAGTGCAAATCAGCACACTACTGTCCATCAAAACAGGCAACTGCCCAGAAGACTGTGGCTACTGCTCGCAGTCAGGTCATCATCGTGATAAGACAGGTTTGGTCGCCGAAAAACGCATGGAAATCGCCAAAGTTATCAAAGAAGCCCGACGTGCCAAAGCATCAGGCTCATCTCGCTTTTGTATGGGGGCGGCATGGAAACACCCATCACCAAAAGATATGCCCTATTTGGTTGAGCTGATTGGCGAAGTTAAGGCATTGGGCTTAGAGACGTGCATGACTTTGGGTATGCTACAACCAGAACAAGCCCAAACCTTGGCGGCGGCAGGACTTGATTATTATAATCACAATCTAGACACATCAAGAAACTATTATAGCCAAGTAACCAGTACTCGCTCATACGATGACCGTATGCAGACACTAGAACACGTCAGAGATGCAGGCATTAACGTCTGCTCAGGATCTATCGTTGGTATGGGCGAAAGCCGAGACGACCGCATTGATTGGATTTTTGAACTCACTCAAATGCCCCTACCGCCACAGTCCATTCCTGTCAACCTGCTTGTCCCCATCAAAGGCACGCCACTGGGCGACAAGGTGCTATCAGAAGGCAAATTATCCGTCATTGAATGGATACGCACCATCGCCGTTACTCGCATTTGTTGTCCGACAAGCTATGTGCGTCTGTCGGCTGGGCGTGAAAGCCTGACAGACGGCGAGCAGGCACTTGCCTTTATGGCAGGGGCAAATTCGTTTTTTTATGGTGATAAACTGCTCACCACAGGCAACCAATCACAAGCCAATGATGACCGTCTCATGGCAGAGCTTGGCTTGACTGCCCAAAAGCCCACTCCCAAACCAAAAATCATCAATGCCATGACAGGCAATGATTATCGTGATGAGCCATGCTCGCTGTCCGCTTAGCTTGTATTCATGTGTCTGTATTCATGTATGCCATCGTCCTACACGATTATCCATGAAGCACATGAGCGGTCTTGGTAGTTGGCTTATTACAAATACAACTTGACCAAATCCGCAAGTGCCAATCAAGCCAAACCAAATAAAGCAACTAAGACAGCTTTAATGAGCCTTGTTATGGCTTTTAACTTTAATTCATCAAGGGTATTTTTATGAAAATTTGTTCCACAAAAAAGGCATTATGCCTATCTGTCATCGCTGTACTTAGCAGTCATGTTTATGCCAAAGAGTTTAGCCAGACCATCTTTTTTGGTGATAGCCTAACCGACTCTGGTCGCTTGGCAAATACCGTCAATAGTGGCTTTATCAAAAATATCACAGGCGAATTACAAAACTCTTTCACCACCAATCCTGACCCCACTTGGGCAGGCGTACTTGCCAAGCATTATGGACACGATGCCATCGCCCACAAAGATAAGCTCAATCAGACCAACTACGCCGTCAGCTCCGCTCAGGTGAGTACCCCTGTAAACTTGTTTGGTTTTGTGTCAGTCGCCCCTGTGAACAAGCAAGTTGATGGCTACTTAAAAGAAGCAAAACAAGCTGATAAAGATGCTCTATATGCAGTGTGGATCGGTGCAAATGACTTGTTGGCAGCCGCCCAAATCAACAACACCACAGATGCCATCAAAGCCATCAAAAAAGCAGCGACTGACGAGAGCGATGTGGTGAACACCCTGCATACCGCTGGTGCAAGGCATATTTTGGTGCCTAATCTGCCTGATGTGGGCAAAACACCACGCTTGATACAAAACGCCGAACAGTCAGTCACCGCCACCACAGCCTCTGGTATCTACAACCGAAGCCTATATCAAAATCTAAACAACAGCAACGCCAACGTCATACCTGCCAACACCTTTGCCCTACTCCAAGAAGCCAACGCCAATCCTCAAGCATTTGGCTTCACCAATGTAACAGACACCGCTTGTCCAAATCAAGGGGGCGAATCTGCCCAAGCGATTTTATGCAAACAAAGCGATTGGCAAAGCACCGAACCCAACGCCAACGAAACCTACGCTTTTGCTGATGGCATTCACCCATCAGGTCGTACGCACCGTATTTTGGCTCAGTATTATACGTCCATCATTGACACCCCTGCTAAATTTGCCCGCCTGCCCAGACAGCTATTCATTCAAGGCAATACTACTGCCGATGAGCTAAATAAACAGCTGAATCTTTTGGGTCAAACGCCAACAAATACAGCACAAAATTCGCTTTGGGCGAAGCTGTCTGTTGATACTGCCAAGCAAAATGACAATAAAAACAGACCTGCATTTACCTTAGGCTTAGACCACGCCAACGAAAACAGCCACACAGGCATCTATCTAAACCAAGCTTCTAAGTACAGCACCCTTGACAAACACCTGACCGCACGCACGAACCAAGTGGGCGTTGGGCTTTATCATCGCCATGACATCGGCAATATTCGTGTCAATGCCAGTGCAGGCATGGACAGACTTGGCATTGAAAGCCAAAGAACGGTTGCATGGGACGGACAAGCACGCACACATACAGGCAAAACAACCGCCAGACGCACGCACGCCAATCTACAAGCAAGCTATGGCGTTGATATGAACCGTCTAAGCGTGCGTCCTTATGTGGGTGCTAACATACAAAAACTACGCATTGACACACTGACCGAAAATGAGCCAAACCTGTCTACCGCACTGCGTTTTCATGAGCAAAGCCAAAAACTCATCAATGCCAACGTTGGCGTAGACGTGGCGTATCATCTCACGGACAACGCACAGATTATCGCAGGGATTGGTCATGAACGCTCACTGAGCAATGATGACCCACAAGTCATCACCACGTCTTTGCCGTCTATTCATGAATACACCAAAGGGTTTCAAACCACCATCAAAAATGATAAACCAAACAGCACCACAGCCAATCTTGGTGGCGTGATACATCTTGGCAACAACACCCTAAGTGCCAGCATCACTGCCAATCGCCAAAACCAAGACACCGACACCCATCTTGGTGGCTTTGTTGGGCTACAAAGTCAATTTTAAGCACCCACCACCCACAAAAAAAGATGGTATAATATGCCATCTTTTTTTTTATTAAAGCCAATACCATGTTGATGTATCTTAAAGCCTTTCATATTATTGCCGTTATCTGTTGGTTTGCGGGGATTTTTTATTTGCCCCGTTTGTTTGTATATCATGCCATGAGCGATGATGTCATCAGCCAAGAGCGGTTTGTTGTCATGGAAAGAAAGCTATATCGTGGCATCATGAATCCTGCCATGATGCTAACTTGGCTATTGGGATTGTCTATGGTGGTGATGAATTGGGATATTTACAAAACGCAAGGCTGGCTACACGCCAAAATCATCTTGGTGATTTTATTGACCGTGTATCATGTGGTCTGTGGTAAGTTTCGCCTAAAACTGATGGCTAACCACGCCTACAAATCTCACGTCTATTGGCGATGGTTTAATGAAATCCCTGTGTTTATCTTAATTGGTGTTGTGCTACTTGTCGTGATTAAGCCGTTTTAGGTAAAGCCATTAGCTATTTTAAGCAAAGTCGTTTTAACCGAAACACCCAACAATATCAGCATCACAATATCAGCATCACAATATCAGCATCACAATATCAGCATCACAATATCAGCATCACAATATCAGCACACAACAAGCCAAATACTCAGCACAGCATATTTAGCATAGCCATCAAAAACACACCACAGCTTTCAATGACAAAGGCAAAAAGTGGATAAAGACAAAAAAGGATAAAAGTTAGCCCTGCATTTTGATGGTTTTTTGTTGTTTGGCGATATCTTTACCCATCAGCACCGATTGGGCGACCATCAGCTCTTTTTCATGCTCAAATCCTGAAATTTGCCACGTTTTATCCTTATCCTTGATAATCAGCGTGTCATTGGCGACAATGATTTGGGCGGTTGGGCTAAGCTGTACGGCATGATGACCACAACAAAAGGATTGATTTTTTAGCACCAAATGACCAGATGTGATAGATAGACGGCTTTTGGCTTTCGCCTTGATTGTATTAAAAATAAAAATCACCACCGCAAATACCGCCATCATACCAATCGTTATCTGTACCTTTTGGGTCATCGCTACCACCGCCACGATGAGTGCAAGCACCACCAAAACGATTGACACCCAAAACAGCGAGTTACTCTGTTTGCCATGCAGTGCAATCTCTACGCCATCATCTATTACTTTTAGCATCACCAACCCAACGCTTGCTTTTGGATTTCAAACAGCTCGCCGATGCCTTTTTCGGCAAAATCTAGCATGACATTGAGCTCATCACGGCTAAAATGCTTATCTTCTGCCGTCCCTTGTATCTCAATAATTCCGCCCATCTGCGTCATCACGACATTCAAATCCGTATCACAAGTAGAATCTTCGGCATAGTCCAAATCCAAGTACGCTTGTCCATTTTTGATGCCCACCGAGACCGCCGCCACAAGACCAATCAATGGGTCTTTGGTCAGTTTTTTATCTCGTTGTAGGCTTTCTAATGCGTCAATGACCGCCACCGCCGCCCCTGTGATACTGGCGGTGCGAGTACCGCCATCAGCTTGAATGACATCACAATCAATATAAATGGTCTTCTCACCAAGTTTGGACAAATCAATCATCGCACGCAACGACCGCCCAATGAGTCGCTGAATTTCTTGGGTGCGTCCAGACTGCTTGCCACGAGTCGCTTCTCGTTGGGTGCGGGTGCCTGTGGCTCGTGGTAGCATACCGTATTCGGCGGTCAGCCAGCCTTGTCCTTGTCCTTTTAACCAACGTGGCACACCTGTCTCAATACTTGCGGTACAAAGCACTTTGGTATCGCCAAACGACACCAACACAGAACCTTCTGCGTGCTTGGTGTAGTTGCGTGTTAATGAAATGGAGCGAAGCTCGTTAAAAGCACGGTGATTGTGTCGCATGGCAATTACTCTTATAAAAATTTAGACTATTGTAACAAGTTTTTGTCCAAATTAAAAACCTACAATGAAAAATATCAACACACTCTATTCTTGTGGACTTTTATCATTTAATAGGTCGTCTTGACGTTTTTGTAGTTCTTCATCTAGTGTATGCAATATCCGAATATCAGGCACAGTATTAACAATCTCATCTTCTGGCACACCGCACAAAATACCTTTTGCCCTTGCTCGAGCTTCATCTTTACTCTGCGATTTTTGAGCCTGAGACTTTTGAGCTTGATTGACGTCCAATTTTTGTTCTAAGGCACTGGCGGTCATCGTCTCAATCTTATCATCAAAGCGAATCTGATAATTGGGTCCAGGCAGAGCAAATCCATGTGTTTCAAGAGCGTGTTTCACTTCACGAATGCCTAGCGTTCTGGCTGTTTTAAAATTGATTTGTTCTTGATTAACCCATGCAGAAAATTCAATAATCACCGCAAAATCGCCCACATCAATGATATTGGCACTCGCTTTGGGCGTATCTAATACAAAATCTAGCTGATTTAATGCATCTACCCCCACTTTGATGGCTGCCAATGGGTCATCATCTGGGTCAACCCCCAATTCAAACACAAAACGCCTGTCCGTATTTTTAGAATAATTTAAAATTGTCCCAGTAAAAACTTCTGAATTGGGCAATCGTAATTGGTTACCATTTAATGTCATTAAAATGGTTGCCCTACTGGTCAAGCGAACCACGATACCTTCATAATTATTGATTCTTACATGGTCTTTGACACGAAATGGCTGACGAAGCGATAACATCAAAGATGCAATGTAGTTTTCAATAGAATCCTTCACCGCAAAGCCCACTGCCACGCCCAAAATACTTGCCCCACCAAGCAATGTGCCAATAATCGCCTGAGCCCCCATCAAATACAGCCCTGCAATCACACCAATCAGAGCAAAGCCAAAACGTATAATTTGCGAGACAAGTTCAGCCACAAAAACGTTCGGCGTGATTTTTCGCCAAAACCACTCACGTCCAGCGAAAAACCCACCAATTTTCCAAAAAATCCACATCACCAAAAGCGACAACGCTAATAAGGGCAAGGCACGCACCACATCTACCGAACGGTCTTTTAGATTTTTTAAAAATGGGGTGACATTCTCTTGTAAATCTAGCGTACGAGTAAGCTCATCATTGACTGGTAGACTACTCATCTGCTTAGCAAGATTGACCGCCTGTGTAGCTTTGGCGTCATTTGGCACATCGCCTGACAACGTAACACCCAAGCCATCTACGGCAATCTGCACATCTTTTAGACCATCTATTTGAGTATAAATACCAAGTAGCTGGGATTTTAATAATGAATAGTCGTGCGTGTCTTTTGGTGTAAATTTAAGAACGCTGTTATCTTGTGGGGCTGTGTCATTGGTTGCATGGGCTTGATTAGCAGAAACTCCGCCATTGAGTGCGGTATTAATAACCAATGAATCATCGGCATAGCTTGGCATAACCGACCCAAAAACAGCGAGCAACACTAGGGATTTTAATAACTTCATAACATAAGAACTAGAATATAAGAGCTAGAATAAGAGCTTGGAAATTAAGGGCTTGGGTTAATTGTTTGGTAGATTAGCATATTTTTGCATATCTTTATATATTTTTGTTGTAAATACCCTATAATAATCACACACCCAATTATTTAAGGAATCATCATGGCGATACAAGCTTGGCATTGGCTCGTTTTTGGGTTGGTGCTTTGCCTATTAGAGATATTCGTACCCACCTTTTTCTTGCTGTGGTTTGGGCTGTCGGCGATATTGGTGGCACTCATCGCATGGGTATTATCCCCATCAATGTCTGTCTTAGTTGTCTTGTGGCTTATTGTTTCTGTACTGCTCTTGTGGCTTATTGTTTCTGTACTGCTTTGTGCTACTTGGTTTGCATTCTTTAAACCCAAGATGACAAATAAAACCACGGCAGGGCTTGGGGGTAGCAGTATTATTGGTGATACAGGGGTCATCATCAATGCACAAGGTCATTTGGGCGTGGTGCAATTTGCCGTGCCAAAACTTGGGTCAAGGCAGTGGGAATGCCAAAGCGATGAGATATTGATGGTGGGTGATGGTGTACAAATCACTCAAATCATCGGCAATAAACTGATTGTACAAAAACATCTTATTGAAAAAACATCTTATCAAAACCACGCTTGATTGACATTGAATTTTAAAGTGTGTATCCCACACAAAACGTCATCGGAGTAAGCTTATGACAACAGACATCATAGATATGATATTAGGACAATTCATCGCAACGAATGTGATATTGGTTGTGCTCGTGATTTTTACTATTTTTACCATATTTAAGGGCGTGCGTCTTGTGCCACAAGGCTACAAATGGGTTGTCCAACGACTTGGCAAATACCATCGCACCTTAGAACCCGGTCTTAATTTCATCATTCCTTTTGTGGATACGGTGTCATATAAAGTTACCACCAAAGACATCGTATTAGACATTCCTAGCCAAGAAGTCATCACCAAAGACAACGTGGTCATCATCGCCAATGCCGTCGCCTACATCAGCATTATCCGCCCAGAACATGCGGTCTATGGGATAGAAAACTATCAGTACGGCATTCAAAATCTGGTACAAACATCACTACGCTCCATTGTCGGTGAGATGGATTTGGATAACGCCTTATCTAGCCGTGATCAAATCAAAGCACAGCTAAAACACGCCATCTCAGATGACATTGCCGATTGGGGCATCACCCTAAAAACCGTAGAAATCCAAGACATCAAACCATCAACCACCATGCAGTTGGCGATGGAAGAGCAAGCAGCGGCTGAACGACAACGCCGTGCCACCGTAACTCGTGCCGATGGTCAAAAACAAGCAGCAATCTTAGAAGCAGATGGACGACTTGAAGCATCTCGCCGTGATGCCGAAGCCCAAGTGGTGCTTGCTCGTGGCTCAGAAGAATCTATCCGCCTTATCAGTCAAGCTATGGACGGCAAAGAAATGCCTGTCATCTATTTGCTTGGCGAACAATACATCAAGGCAATGAATGAGATGGCTCAATCAACCAACGCCAAAACCATCGTCATACCAGCAGACATTGTCAATACCGTCAAAGGTTTGGTTGGCGATAAGCTAAAATAAACCCAGTCAGCTTAGCAAATAAAAACCGTCAAAAGACGGTTTTTATTTGTTGATTTATTCACTTACCCATATCACTCTTATGTTGTTTGCAAGGCGGTTTTGGGCAATTTTGGTTATTGCTTAATGGTTATTGACCGCCTTGTTGCTTGCTATCTTCAAGCACACGCAAATCTTTTCTTAAAATTTTGCCAACATTAGATTTTGGCAATTCATCAATAAACTCAATAAATCTTGGGCGTTTATAGCCAGTCAGATGCTCTTTTGCCCATGCCTTAATCTCTTCTTCGGTCAGACTGCTGTCTTTTTTCACGATGAACACCTTGACCGCTTCGCCACTGTGGCTGTCATCTACACCAATCACGCCACATTCCAAGACTTTGGCATGACCTGCGATACACTCTTCTACTTCGTTGGGATAGACATTAAACCCCGATACCAAAATCATGTCTTTTTTGCGATCAACGATTTTAATGAAACCATCATCGTCCATCACGCCGATGTCGCCTGTGCGAAAATAGCCGTCTTTTGTCATGGATTTTGTCGTTTCGTCTGGGCGATTATGATAGCCTGCCATCACCTGTGGGCCTTTGGCACAAATCTCGCCTGCTTCGCCAAGTGGCACTTCGCATTCGTCATCACCCAATAAGATGATGTCCGTTGATGGAAAAGGAATGCCAATTTTACCCGTGTAACCCCCCGGTGGATTGAGCGTGAGTACAGGCGATGTCTCAGATAAGCCATAGCCTTCAATAATCTCGTTGCCTGTCAGATTTTTCCAAAGATTGGCGGTGCTTGGCAGTACAGACATACCGCCACCCAACGACAGTTTTAGGTTGCTGTGGTCTAGTGCCTTAAAGCCTTCGTGATTTGCCAAGGCGTTAAATAAGGTATTGACCGCAGGGAAAAATGCTGGCTTATATTTAGCAAAGTCTTTGGTTACCGCCGCCAAATCTCTGGGGTTGGTGATAAGTAGCATGGCAAAACCCATTTTCATGCCAAGCATAGAGACGGTAAATGAAAAAATATGATACAAAGGCAATGCTGTGGCAATGTATTGATGATGAGCGTCATCATCATCGGCGAATACTTTGGTAACAAAGGTCATGCACTGCTCAATATTACACACCAAATTGGCGTGGCTTAACATCGCCCCTTTTGCCACACCTGTCGTGCCACCTGTGTACTGCAACACAGCAATATCATCAAGGCTTGGGTTTGGTCTTTGGTAGCGACTGGCAGACACACTGTCTAAGGCATCTTTAAAGCTGATATGATTGGGGATTTGCCATTTTGGCACCATTTTTTTGACATGACGCACCACTGTATTTACCAAAAATCCTTTTATGCCGAGCATATCGCCCAGTGTCGCCACAATCACGTGTTTAATACCGCTTTTGTCTTGCACTTTTTCAAAAGTATGGGCGAAATTCTCCACAATAAACAGCACGCTGGCACCACTGTCTTTGAGCTGATGTTCAAGCTCTCTTGGGGTGTATAACGGATTGACATTAACGAGCGTCAGCCCTGCTCTGATGATGGCAATCATGGCGATGGGATATTGCAAAATATTTGGCATCATCACCGCCACTTTATCGCCCTTGGTCAGCCCAAGCGACTGTAAATAAGCCGCCATCTGTCTGCTGTACAAATCCAGCTGTTTGTAGGTCATGGACGCACCCATACAGCTAAATGCCACATGATTGCCATGCTTGGCGAACGCTTCTTCAAAAACATCAATCAAAGAATGAACATGGCTTGGTATCTTCAAATCAATGTCCAATCCATATTTGGCATAAGTTTGAACCCAAGGGCGACTGGCAGGGGTGGTAAAGTGGCAATGATTCATAGTGACTTCCTTTTTTGGTCGTTTTGGCAGTTGTTTACAATATTTAGCAGGTGTTGTAGTAATCACAACATATTTATCAAAGCAAATGTGGTTTGTGCTTTATTTAGAAAACAAGTGTTTTATAAAATACACTATTTTTGGTCAATTGCCAAATGGTTTTTGTGTCAACATACCAAAACAAACCATCACAATGGCAATGCCCAACAAAAGTATTTGCCAATCTTGTACTTGACGACAATCAAACAGACAATCAACAGTTAAAATTTAAGACAACATTTAAGTAAGACAACATTTAAGACAACATTTAAGACAATCATATGAAACGACTTAACATAAAAACATTATATCAATAACATATTGATGCCCTGCCAGCCGACTTTGATACCAAGCAACAATAAAATCAGCAAAATCAGCAAGCGAAATTTGTCCGTTGGTAAATATCCGCCCACACGCCCACCCACCAAAATCCCCACAACCGACAGCACCGTCAAAAGACCAATCACACCCCACGTCGCCATTGGCACGGTCATAATAATATCTTTTAATACAATCACTTGCACAAGTTTATTGACAAAGTAACACAGATTACCCACCTTAATGATCGTCATCTTATCGTCCGTCATGGACAATAGATACATCAGTAGCACAGACGACATGGCATTGGTCGCACCGCCCACCACGCCTGCAATTAACGCCATGATAATTAGCGATGCAGTCGTATTTGGCAGGACAATCTTTTTACCCAAAAGGCTTGTGATGGCATACCACAGCACCACGACACTCAAAGCAAGCATCAGATACGCCGAATTAACCACCAAAAGCAGATACGCCCCCATCGCCGAGCCGAGTACCGAGAGCATGACTAAGGGTAGGTATTTTTTAAGATAAAAGCAAAAATTATGACAAATACCGCCATCGCCACCAAGCCATGCGACGAGATTAAGTACAGCGGTTGGCACCAAGACCAAGATGATGGCATAGGTCAGCCCATACCCACTCAACGCCCCAATGGTGATGAGCGGAAATCCCATGCCTGCAATGCCGTGTAGCACACTTGCGATGATAAATAAAGGAATGAGCCAAAGTTCAAATTTCATAGATGCTTTGCTTAGTCATTCGCCCAAATCAGAGCAAATGATGGTCTTTTGGGAGAAAATGGCGTAGTTGATGTGGTTGTTTTTTCTTGCTTTATCTTTCGTCTTGTGCTGTTGCCCGATGAGCCAATACCTGCCCCACGCACGCCACCAGTTGCTGTGCGATATTATCCTTACTCGCCTTAGATAGCACCACCTTATCTTGTTCATATTGCTTGGCAAAAAACACCGTCATGGCGTTATCATCACTGCCAAAACCGATGGATTGGTCTGATACGTCATTGACGGCTATCATGTCTAAGTTTTTGGCGACAAGTTTGCCTTTGGCATAATTTTCTGTATCAAAAGTCTCAGCAGCAAAGCCCACCATGATGGCGTGGGGGAAATTTTGACTGATGGTGGCTAAAATATCAGGATTTTTAATCAGTTCAAGTGTCAAGCTGTCTTGTCCGTCTACTTTTTTGATTTTTTGGGTAGCGACATTGGCAACTTTATAATCTGCCACAGCGGCAGTTGCAATAAAAATGGTGTCGCCGTCGTCCGTCATCGCACCTTGACAAGCGGTGAGCATCTCATCTGCCGTACCGACATTTAGGCGTGTTATGCCAATGGGTGTGGGCAGTTGTACCGATTTGCCTACAATGATGGTAACATCTGCCCCTGCACGCACGCACGCACGAGCCAAAGCAAAGCCCATTTTGCCTGTGGAATGATTGGACAAAAACCGCACAGGGTCTATCGGCTCAACCGTTGCCCCTGCGGTAATGACGACTTTTTTATCGGCAAGAAGAAGGGGTGGCGACTGCTTTGAGCTGACAAAATCCAAAATCCGCTCGCACAAGTCTTCTGGCTCAGGCAATCGCCCCACCCCCATATCCCCACACGCCTGCTCGCCACTGGCAGGCATGATGATGTGATGTCCAAACTTGATGAGCGTGTCTAGATTATTTTGTACGATTGCGTGATGGTACATCGCTTGGTTCATGGCAGGGGCAACCAAGATGGGGGCAGTCGTGGCAAGGGCGACGGTACTCACAAGATTATCCGCCAAGCCCATAGCGAGTTTGGCGATGGTATTGGCAGACGCTGGGGCAATCACCAATAAATCCGCCCATTTGGCAAGCTCGATATGCCCCATGCCACGCTCAGCAGTCTCATCAAGTAAATCGGTATGTACTTCATGCCCTGTCAATGCCTGCAACGTCAACGGCGTGATAAATTCACACGCCCCATCAGTCATCATCACACGCACATCGCACCCAGCTTTGATGAGTAGGCGAGCAAGAATGGCAGATTTGTAGGCAGAGATACCGCCTGTGATGGCAAGCAAGATATTGGCGTTTTTCATGGATAGGCTTAACATGGCTATAAAACAGCCATTATAACGCAAAAAACCATCGCAAGTAACCCCATCACGCACTGCCCATTGCACAGCCCCATTGCACAGTCCCAAGCTATCCCCAGCACCATTTAAACATTGGCTTAGATGTTGTTGGTTTAATGCAATCGGTTTAGTGCTGTTGGTTTAATGCAATTGGTTTAGATGCGATTGGTATTGATTTTTGTTGTCCAAAACACATACAAAATAAGAACAACCACCACCATCAACGGCAAAAATAATTGAGCCATAGTAATGTTGCCAGATGTTGCCAAAATATAGCCAATGGTCAAACTGGCACCTGCTTGAAATAAAGTATAACTCACCGCACTGTATTGCCCAATGATTGATGCTTGGTTGTCATCTTTGGCAAGCAAAGATAAATTCGCCCTAACCAACATTCTGACACTATTCATAAATAACCCAATAAAAAAACACATCAAAAACGACACCATCTTGATGTCAGACAACACAAATACAACATCAGCCACAATCATCAAAAACGCCATCGCCAAACATTTTTTGACACCATTTTTCAAAAAACTGCCGAAAAAGCCCCACGCCTGCACAGGCACTAGACAACCCATAATCTTGGGCGGTCCACTGCCTAATTTCTTGAAAAATGATTGGTGTTGTGATATTAAAACTGATGATATGAATGCCAAGAAACCCAAGCAAAGCACACAGCAGATAAACCGATTTACGGTCTAACTGATGATGAAAGCTGTTATGATTGGTGGTGCTGTGTTGTTTTTGAAGCTGTATTTGCTCAAACTTACCTTTTTTAACCAAAAACAAATTAAAAATACAAAAAGCAATGTCAATCAAAGCGATGATAAGCACCGCCAAAAAAAAATGTAAAATGGCTTAATAAAAATCCGCCAATCATCGCCCCAGCAAAAGCACCAATCTGAATGACTGCCTGCATATATCTTGACGCTTTATCAGCACTAACCAACTGCTTAACCACAAGGCAATTATTATAAGATTCGTAGTTGCTCAATATACTCACGCCCAAGATACCCAAACTTAATGCCATGCCGATAAACGTGTATGTATTAGGATTGATGGCAGACAACATCAGTACAAACAAATATAACACAATCCGAACTTTCATCAGCCAAGACATGGGCAATGACAGCAGATTAACTTTGGCGATTTTTTTTGATGACAAAAGGTATGATGGTGCTGATAAAAACAAGCACACTAAGCATGAGTGGATTTTTGGTGATTTGGTAAGATAGCCACATCACCATCAATAGTAGCGACATATCACTAAAATAAAAGACAATCAAACCCCCATAAAACTTTTTTTAATTTAAGTCCATATCAACTCCATATCCAATCCCCATCTCATCTTTACGTCAATCTAGCCCCACACCAATTTCCCCACCATCGCAAAGCACATCACCACAATCACAGGGCGGATAAATTTCGCCCCACCTTTGACCACCAAATGACTGCCAAGATACGCCCCAATGACCTGCCCTGCCATCATAACAAACCCAACAACCCACACCACTTGCCCGCCCAAAATAAAGAAAATCAAGCTTGCAATATTGGTGGCAAAATTTAAGAGCTTCGCCCTTGCTGTGGCAGCCACCAACTCTCGCCCACGCAAGACAACTTGTGATAAACTAAAAAACGTCCCTGTCCCCGGTCCAAAATACCCATCATAAAAGCCGACAAGGGGAGCGACTGTTTTTTCATAAACCGCTTGGCTCATGCGTGGCGTGCTTTCTAATTTGCCAAGATTTGGGCTAAATAAGGTATAAATCCCCACCCCTGCTATGACAAAGGGCAAGGCTTTACGCAAAAAATCAGGGGGCGATAATTGCACCAAAATCGTCCCCACCGCAGAACCGATGAACGCCATCATCAAAGCAGTTTTCATCATCTTGGGGTGAACCAATCCTTTTTTTATCATGGCGACACTTGCTGAGAGCGACCCTGCACAGGCTTGTAGTTTATTGGTTGCCAGGGTTGCCACAGGGTTCATGCCTGTCAGTAGCAGTGCAGGTATCGTCAACAGTCCGCCACCGCCTGCCATCGCATCAATAAATCCTGCAAATAACGCCACAAAAAAGAGCATGACAATGATATTAAACGTAAAAGACAAATCCATCTTGGGCTTTTCCACAAATAAAATGCCGATTATAATGCTTTTACAAGTAATCTTCTATGAAAAACTGATACCGACTTTAGGACATCACTACCTTAAGTAGTATAGATAAACACAAAAAAGCTTTATCCCTACCTTTTTTTATGGTAAATTGGAGTGTTTAAAAAATAATTTAATGATCGGTAGTCTACGCTTAAAAAAACCAAGGTCTATCGCTCAATTTGTGTTAATTGCACGCATCTTAGCAATACATAAATAAACCAAAGGGGAGTAAATACATGGCAATAGGTCGCATCAAGGCATTTTTTGAATTAGAGGCAGCAGGAGGCATCATTCTTGCACTAGCAGCGATGCTTGCTATGATTGTCGCCAACTCTCCTTTACACGACTTATACCATGGCTTTATCCATGCTCCTGTGGTGGTGCAGATTGGTAATTTTTCTATCAATAAAGACGCCCATCACTGGATCAACGATGGGCTGATGGCGATATTTTTCTTTTTGGTTGGACTTGAGCTAAAGCGTGAAGCTTTGGTCGGTGAGCTATCTGACATTAAGCAAATTTTACTCCCTGCCTTATGTGCAGTAGGTGGTATGATCGCTCCTGCAGTAATCTATGCTTTGTTTAACTACCAAAACAGTGAACACTTATCAGGGTGGGCAATCCCTGCTGCTACCGACATCGCCTTTGCCATTGGGGTGCTTAGCCTTTTAGGTAATAAAGTGCCAAATGCCCTAAAAGTGTTCTTGGTATCCATCGCTATCTTTGATGATTTAGGGGCAATCATCATCATTGCTTTATTTTACACTGCCGACTTATCCTTGACATCGCTTGCTATCGCTGGCGTATGCTTACCCCTACTATTCGCCCTAAATCGCTTTAACGTTGTCCGCCTTACCCCTTATCTGCTGATTGGGCTTGTGCTGTGGGCAGCCATGCTCAAATCAGGCGTACACGCAACATTGGCTGGGGTGTTGTTGGCATTTTTTATTCCACTGCGTAATAAATACGACCCAGAACACTCTCCACTTGAAGAGCTAGAGCATGATTTAAGCAACACAGTTGCCTATGGTATTTTGCCATTATTTGCTTTTGCTAATGCAGGTATCTCTTTGGTGGGGACAGACTTGTCAAGCTTAACTCACAGCGTACCACTTGGAATCACGCTTGGCTTATTTTTTGGTAAGCAGATTGGGGTTATGGGCGTATTTTTACTCGCCATTAAGCTAAAGCTTGCAAGCCTACCATCAGGCACAAATTATAGACAAATTTATGGAGCAAGTCTGCTTTGTGGTATCGGCTTTACCATGAGTCTGTTCATCTCAGGGCTTGCCTTTAATGGTGTGCCAGACGCTTTTGATCCACGTCTTGGTATCATCTTAGGTTCGCTCATCTCTGGGATTGCAGGCTATCTGATATTGCGAGGTGCCATCAAAGATGCCGATCACCCTACTTGGGCTAAAAATCAAGAAGAAGGGTTTATCGCCAACCATTAGCCTGTTAATACCGCCTAAAGCCTAACTTTATTGTTAGGCTTTATATTTGCCACGCCGTCACTATAACCGCCGACTTTGCCAAAGTGGTTAAAACAAGCCACAGTGCAGACGATAAAGATAAGACTAATTTAACAGTCTATCGATGAGTTCTGATATGCTTTCATCACGGCATTTATCCACCGACGTACCTGCCCATAAGCTCATAAGATTAGGGTCTTTTAGATGCTTTGCCGTAGCACGAAGTTCTTTTGTCATGGCGTTTAATTCAGGATAAGGCGGTATCTGTGCGTGCTTAATGACGCCATCAATATCGGCAAACTCACGCAGATAGTCATTCACAAGTCCCCTTGCAAGCTTGCCAGAAAATAATCTTGTCAAATGAGTATCTTTTGCACAAGCACTTAGCAACTTTGCTTTCCATAATTCATCAATCACCGATTCTGTCGTCGTCAAAAATGCCGTTCCAACTGCCACCATATCTGCACCCATCATCAGTGCATCACGCACCGCTTTGGCGTCTGCAATGCCACCTGACGCAATTAGCGGCACACAGCTCAGCTTTAAGGCTTGGGTTAGTAACTCAAATGTCGTTATGCGTTCAGCTTCATCATACAGCCAACCACCTTGGTGTCCGCCCGCTTGTCTGCCTTGCACCACGACCGCATCTGCCCCCCATTTGTTGCCATAACACCACTTCATCACAGTGATTTGCCGTACCAATAACAAGCGTACCTACCTGCTTAAGCTTAGCAACTTCATCATGGGTTAAAATACCAAACGTAAAGCTTGCCACAGGCACAGGGTGGTCAATTAATACCTGAAACTGTTCTTTAAAATCCAATGCAGGCTTAGCACCAAGATTAGGATTAACACCCAGCAAAGCATACTTTTGGATAAGCCAATCTGGCATGGCGTGGGTAAATTTTTGGGTTTGATGATCTCGTAGCACCATTAAATTTACCGCAAAAGGTTGGTTAGTGAGAGTTTTAATAGCACTAATCTCACTTATCATTAGCTTAGGTGGCATCATGCCCGCCCCTAGCGAACCTAACGCACCTGCCGTGGAAGCTGCTGCCACAAAGCTTGCATTACTTGCTTTTGCCATCGGTGCTTGCATGATAGGCGTTGCAAGCTTTAGGTGCTGTTTTATACTAATGTTTATCTGCTGCATCAAATCTTCTTTTATCCTTATCCATAGTATACTTTTAATAAAAAACACCCAAGCAAGCTTGAGTGTTTTTAGTTACCAAAAGAACAAAACTAAATTATAGCAGATGGCTAATCGCATCACGTTCTTCGATTAATTCATTTAGCGTAGTGTCAATGTATTTTTGGCTAAAGTCATCAATCTCAAGCCCTTGAACGATTTTGTATTCGCCATTTTCGGTAGTTACAGGGAAACCAAAAATCACACCTTCTGGGATACCATAAGAGCCGTCAGATGGCACACCCATTGTTACCCATTCACCGTTTGAGCCAAGTGCCCAGTCACGGATGTGATCGATTGCTGCATTGGCAGCAGAAGCAGCAGATGACAATCCACGAGCTTCAATAATGGCTGCACCACGCTTACCAACTGTTGGCAAGAAAGTATTGGCATTCCACTCTTGGTCGTTAATGATGTCTTTTACGTTTTCGCCATTAATGGTGGCAAAACGGTAATCAGCGTACATAGTTGGGCTGTGGTTGCCCCATACGGTTAAATTTTTAATATCTTTAACTGCTTTGCCTGTTTTTTTGGCGATTTGAGTTAAGGCACGGTTATGGTCAAGACGTAACATTGCTGTGAAGTTTTTAGCAGGTAGGTCTGGTGCTGACTTCATCGCGATATAAGCATTGGTATTAGCAGGATTACCAACTACCAGAACTTTAACATCACGGCTTGCCACGTCATTTAGGGCTTTACCTTGAACGGTGAAAATCTTAGCATTTTCTTGGAGTAAATCAGCACGTTCCATGCCAGGACCACGGGGACGAGCACCCACAAGCAATGCATAATCAGCGTCTTTAAATGCCACATTTGGGTCATCTGTACCGATTACATCGTGAAGTAGTGGGAATGCACAATCATCAAGTTCCATAATCACGCCTTGTAGAGCCTGTTGAGCTTTTTCTACTGGAATCTCTAGCAGTTGTAGAATAACCGGCTGGTCTTTACCAAGCATCTCACCTGAAGCGATGCGAAATAGTAGGCTATAACCAATCTGACCTGCAGCACCTGTCACAGCAACACGAACGGGTTGTTTACTCATTGTTGTATCCTCAAAAAAAAATAAATGGGGTGGATTTTATAATTTAAAGCCTTTTAAGATTATAAATCATCAGCACATCTTGCCAAGCTATCGCTAAGCTAAGACCTGTCAAGTGTAGCACTTTTAATCATAAATCGCAACAAAACAAAACATCAGAAAAATTAATAAGCTGCCACCACCCCCATGCGGGTCGAGATAGGCGTATAACGCCCTAATAAAGAGCTGTAAATTGTCGCATTTTCCATGACATGCTTGACATAATCACGGGTTTCATAATACGGAATAGCCTCAACATACTGATCAGCTGCAATACTGCCGTGTTTTGGTAGCCACTTTTTAGCAGCGTTTGGTCCTGCATTATAGCTTGCTGTGGCAACGGCAATTTGCCCATTTGCAGTGTTTGCCAGATTGTTTAGATACCATGTACCATAGCGGATATTGGTATCAGGATTATTCATACTGCCTGCTGTTTCACCCATTCTTTGGGCGATAAGCCTTGCAGTACTTGGAATAATCTGCATCAAGCCACCTGCATTAGCATTAGATTTTGCCCCAGCTTGAAAGCGACTTTCTTGGCGAATAATGCCATACGCCCAAGCAGGATCAATGCCTGCATTTTGACTGTGGCTAACCACTTCATCATAATAAGCAAGCGGATGTGACAGCGGTGCTGCTCTTAGGTTTGGCATGTTATCAATCGCATAAATACTGCGATGATACAGCCCTAAATCATACGCCTTTTTAGCAGCAGCGATTGCTAGGTTTGCATCGTTTGTATCACGGGCTTTTTTAACCGCCCAGTTCCATTCACGCCCAGCATGCACATCAGATACGCCACTTTCCATCATTAAAAATGCACGAGCAAAGTACGGATTTTGCATCACTCTTTGGTTGTCATAATGGCTAGCCTTAGGTGTTTGAGTACCACCAAGCTCTCTTGCTGTTAAAGTCTGACCCAGTCTATCTTTGGCAAGCAGCCCATAATAGTCTAACTCTTTTGCTAAATTTTGGTAAATGCCGCGTGACTCAGTAGTCTTACCAATCTGCTCAAAGCTACGAGCCAGCCAGTATTGCCACACTCTTTTTTGCTGATTTTGAATACTCATCGTGCTGATTGCTGTTACGACGTCATGCCACTGCCCAAAATAAATCGCCGCTTGGGCATAATCTTCAGATTCTTCATAATTAAATGGGACGCCGATACTACTTCGAAACCAATTTACCGCATCCATACTAAAGCCGTCATCAGTATTCATATTCATGCGTTTTACCGCAATGCTTCGCCACGCATAGCGAATCGCCATATCTGACAGCAGTTTGTGATGGCGTGTGCGATCTTGGGTGATGTCATAATTTAGTTGGTCAGCTGCTTGTAAATATGAACGATGTGCTATCTGACTGATGGCATAGATGTATAGATATTGGTTGGTTTGGCTGTATGGTTCATTCTGAAAACGAGTTAAAAAGCCATTGGGATTTTGACGGATTTCTAAAATCGTCGCATAGTCAATGGCTATGCCTAATTTACCTGCTAATTTTAGAATGTCTTTAGACTGATCAAGCGGTGGCTTTTTACTAGACAGCTGGCGGTAGTCAATTCTTAACATTCTAACCAGTCTGTTTTCAAGATCAGTATTGCTGATATTAGGGTGATCTGCCATCTGGGTGGCTAATTTCTCACAAAGTGAACGATCAAGGTGGGTGTTTAGCCAGACATCTTCTTTTTGAGATAAAGCCTTGGCATCACCGATGGCATTTTGCCCAAGGGCTATCGCACACGCCTCTGATTCATCGGCATTCTCAATGGAGTGGGTCACTGCTCGCACGCTGGCATAATCGCCCTGCCTTGCTTTGGTTTCGGCATAATCTGCTGCTAGTTTTTCGCTCATTACATGGCTTGGATATTTATGCACAAAGTCATTTATCACCTTTGGTGACTGGCTTGATAAGTTATAATTTAGTCGCCAATAAGTCGGATATGCCGCAAATAGTGAATCAGACATAGCATATTCATAATCTGCCATTGCAGTTGGGTTTGATTTTTGGCGTTCAGCATCGATAAACTGATAAATATCTTCGTTGTTGGCATTTGCCATCAGTGGTAAAGCCATCGCACCGATACATAAAAAAAGTACCGTATCACAAATGGTCTTAACGTGTGTTTTTGGAGTTGAGACTACCATAACTCATTACTTTTAAATCAAAATATCTCTATCCTATCAAATTTTAAGGTGTCGGTAAGTGGTTAAATTGTAACTTTTTATAACCGCTAAATTCATCTATGCCATGATATTTACACTGATTATGCTATAATAGCAAGTTTGTTAATACCAACCCGTCTAAAGCCCTTGGAGAAAACCATGACCGCTACCGTATTTAACCCTAAAAATACCCAAATCCATAGAGAAAACACCCTAACACTTGAGCAGTTAAAACACCTGCCCAAAGACCCCACCGCCCCAAAAAAAGTATATATCGTAACCCAAGGTTGTCAGATGAACGAATACGACAGCCAAAAAATGGGCGATGTGCTAGGCGACAGTCATGGCATGGTCATCACTAAAGACATCAACGAAGCTGATGTACTCATCATGAACACCTGCTCTATTCGTGAAAAAGCCCAAGAAAAAGTATTTAGTGAGCTTGGCAGATGGCGAAAGCTCAAACAAAAAAACCCCAATCTCATCATCGGCGTAGGTGGCTGTGTGGCAAGCCAAGAAGGCGACAATATCCAAAAAAGAGCCCCTTTTGTGGACATGGTCTTTGGACCGCAGACCTTGCACCGCCTGCCTGAATTGTATGACAAATCCACCAAACAAACAGACACCTTGTCCAAAAACCGCATCGGCGTGGTGGACGTGTCTTTTCCAAGTATAGAAAAATTTGATTTTTTGCCAGAGCCAAGAGTAGAAGGCTATAAGGCATTTGTGTCCATCATGGAAGGCTGTTCTAAGTACTGCTCATTTTGTGTCGTACCTTATACTCGTGGCGAAGAGTTGTCTCGCCCACTAGATGATGTGTTGGCTGAGATTGCCACCTTAGCAGAACAAGGCGTGCGTGAGATTAACCTGCTTGGACAAAACGTCAATGGCTATCGTGGCGACAAAGATGACGGCACGGTTTGCCGATTTAGCGAACTGCTTCATTATGTCTCACACATTGATGGCATTGAACGCATTCGCTACACCACAAGCCACCCCCTTGAATTTACCGATGACATCATAGACGCTTATAAGAGCTTGCCAAAACTGGTCTCGCACCTGCATTTGCCTGTACAAAGTGGCTCAAACAATATCTTAAAAGCCATGAAAAGAAACCACACCATTGATGTTTATATCAATCAAATCAATAAACTGCGTGCTGTGCGTCCTGATTTGTATTTGTCCAGCGATTTTATTATCGGCTTTCCAGGGGAGACGGACGCTGATTTTAATGACACACTACAACTTGCCAAAGACTTAGATTTTGACCATTCTTATAGTTTCATCTACTCAAAACGCCCCGGCACGCCTGCATCTGACTTGCCTGATGATGTCAGTCTTGACACCAAAAAAGCACGACTAGCGACATTCCAAGAAGTGATTAAAACATCTACTTTTGCCAAAACACAAGGCATGGTGGGTCAGACGGTGCGTGTATTGGTAGAAGAAAAAGCCAACAGACGTGAAGGGTTTTTGCATGGTAGTGCAGATAATACCCGCTCGGTGATTTTTGCAGGAGACGAAAGTTTGCTTGGCAAATTTGTCATGGTCAAAATCACCAAGGCAATCAGTATGCACTTGGTTGAAGGTGAGATTACAGAAGTTTTAGGCTAAGGCTTTATAAATAAACAATTTGACATAATTTTAAACGCAAAAAAAAAACGCAAGTTTTAACTTGCGTTTTTTATTTCATACCTACTTAATGAATGCCCAAAAATCACTCATATTCAATGATAACTTTCATCGCATTATGCTCATCGGCATGTTTGAACACGTCATAAGCTTTTTCAAATTCGCTGAATTTGAAATGGTGCGTGGCAAGTTTTTCCATCGGCAATTTGTTGCATTGACACGCTTTTAATAGCATGCCTGTGGTGTTAGCATTAACAAGACCTGTGGTAATGGTTAAGTTTTTAATCCACAGTTTATTAAGCTCAAAATCCACCGCTTTACCATGCACGCCAACGACGGCAATATTACCACCTGCCTTAATCACGCTTTGGCAAGTTTCCCAAGTTGCAGGTACGCCTACTGCTTCAATAGCAGTATCCACGCCACGTCCGTTTGTGATTTCATTAACACGAGCCACTACATCTTCTTTGCTTGGGTTGATGGTGTGGGTTGCACCCATTTGTTTTGCCATTTTTAGGCGACTTTCATCCATATCCACCGAGATGATGGTAGCAGGTGAATAAAGCTGTGAAGTTAATAACGCTCCCATACCCACAGGTCCTGCACCGACAATCACAATGTCGTCACCTGGCTTGACATCGCCATACTGTACGCCAATCTCATGCCCTGTTGGCAATGCGTCTGATAAAAATACCGCCACATCGGTATTTAAATCTTCTGGTAGATGATATAAGCTCGTATCAGCAAATGGCGTACGTACATATTCAGCTTGCGTCCCATCAATCATATAGCCCATAATCCAGCTACCGCCATTTTGACAATGTGAATACAGTTGCTTTTGGCAGTTTTCACACGCACCGCAGCGGCTAATACAAGAGATAATGACCTTGTCACCTTTTTTAAAGTTTTTGACAGACTCGCCCACTTCTTCAATGATGCCGATACCTTCATGTCCTAGGATACGGCCGTTCCATTCGCCTGTTTTTTCACGAGCGGTGGCTTCAATTTCAGGGTTTTTGCCTTTAATAATGCCTAAGTCTGTACCACAGATGGTGGTTTTGACCATTTTGATAATCGCATCGGTCGGCTCAATGATGGTTGGCACAGGACGCTCTTCAAAACGCAAATCATCCTTGCCATAATACGTCATTGCTTTCATGGTCTTGCTCATAATTTCATCCTTTTATTGATGGTTGATTATAAAGAAACATTGATTTGCCATGTTTCTTATTTCTAATTTAACAGATTTTTTTTAGAAAAAAAAGCAATTTTAGAAAAAATACTTTTTAAAATCATTATGTTATGATATAACTTAACAATATGGCGTGAAAAACTGTTTTTTAGTGAGTATTTTGTACAAATTACCAACCAAATGTAATATTTATGTGATATAGCATTGTTATATTGATAAAAATCTATCTTTATTTTTTAAGGAAATACCATGTTAGGCGATACTGAATACACCATGAACGAACTGTTTAAACAGTTGGGGCTTGAGCATACAGATGAAGCAATCGAAAAGTTCATCCAAACCCATCAACTAGACGAAAACACTAGCCTAAAAGAAGCATCTTTTTTAGATGATGGGCAGCGTGCTTTTATCGCTGAAGAATGGAAATTAGATGCTGTATGGGCGTTGGTTATTGATGAGCTAAATGCTCGCTTACATGAGCAGGCAGATAACTGATATATCATAAATAAATCAATAAAAAAGCTGATCTAATGTCAGCTTTTTTATTGTACAAACCTTTTATGCTTGTCCTAGTCGTGGCAATAACGCCATGCCAGTAAAGCACGCACATCTTCAGCAATGCCTAACTTTAAGGCATCTAAGCTGTCATAGTGGCGTTCGCCATGCAAGTAATGCAAAAAAACCACTTTAAGGGTTACGCCATATAAATCACCCAAAAAGTTCGGTAAATACACCTCCAAACGATAATCTGCACCGCCCACGCTTGGACGAATGCCAATATTTGCAGCCCCAAATAAACTGCCTGCAGATACACCAGATACGCCCGTCTGCTGACCATCGCTTAATAATGACCAAGACAACCTTTCACCATCTTTATAAGCAAAAACATCTACACCAAAAACCCCTTGCAAAGCAGGTTTTTGACGCTCTAAAGCAACGTTTGCGGTCGGAAAATCAAGCGTACGCCCAATCTTATCACCGCTCACCACCACGCCTGTAATCGCATAATCACGTCCTAGCATGTGCTTTGCTGTCGCTAAATCACCTATTTGTAAGGCTTGGCGTACTGCTGTCGAGCTAATTCTATCGCCTGCTAGGGTGATGGTCTTTAGGCTATCAACACTAAAGCCCGCTTGACGCAAAAATGCTCTATCGCCAACACGCCCAGACCCAAAGCGAAAATCATCGCCCAATACCAAATGCTGCACATTTAGACGCCCTAACAATGCGGCAAACTCTGTGGCTGTCAGCGAACAAAAGGCTTGGTTAAAATCCACCACCAACAAAAAATCCACCCCAAGCTTGGCTAAAATATGTGATTTTTCTGCCAAACTTGTCAGTCGTGGTGGCGGATTATCAAAAGCAAAGAACTCTCTAGGTTGCGGCTCAAACACCATTACCGCCGAGCTTAAAAAGCGAGAAGCAGCGTCTTGAATTAGTGCTGATAGCATTGCTTGATGACCAAGATGCACGCCATCATAATTACCCACTGTCAAGGCGATTGGCGGAAGATTTATGGGTGCATTTGGGTCTAAATATATCGTCTGCATAAAGCGTTATTCATTTATCACAAACCGCTCATTATAAAGCAATTTTAGCATTTATCCTAGCATTTAGGTGTATCTGGCTTTTGCCCATCAGGCTTATCGTCAATCTCACTGCTTTTGGTGCATCGCATCAACATACAACAGCTTTTCTTCGCTGACTTCTTTGGCGGTTTTGGCGTCTGGTGCTAAGCCTTTTAATAATGGCAAGTCTTTCACCTCGCCACGCTTTCGCACCGATAATCCCACAGGAACCATGCGAGCAAACTCAAATAAATGCAGCCACATCTCCTCACCACCTTCTAAAGACTCCTCATCATCTAGGCGAATGGCAGCGATCTGAGATAGATCTTTAATCATCTCTTTTTCTTCAGATTGTATCGCCACGCCTGCAACACCAATTCCTGTCAAAAAGCCACCTGCCCAGTCTTTTAGTGCCAAAACTCGCTCATACAGATCATGCTCATCGTCTGGCACAAGCGGTTCATAAGCATAAGCATCATCTTTATCTTTTAGAGCAAAGCTGACATCCTCAGCATATTGAGTTAATAACTCAAGTGCTGCCTCATCTGGCACACTAAAACTTAACTCTTCTAACAACTGCGTCCAAACCGCCTCATCGGGTGCATTACACACCGTCATCACACCCGTCATCAGACCATGAAGCTCACTAATAGACACATCTGTCCAACCGCTAAATGCTGCCGTCCAATCATCCCAACCTGACAAATGATCGCTCATAAACCAACTCCTTATTACTTAAGTATATTTACCGTCTTTTATGCCGTCTTTTTTATAAAAGACAAGATAAATGATAAAAAACTGCATAAAATTGTAGATTTTTGTTGTTAATTTACCAAAAAAGTTGGTAATATTGTCAATGATTTACCAAGTGATACACTAGTAGCCACTTTTTATTTTTAATTGAGAAACTTATGATTGATAAATTAAAAGACCTAGAACAAGCCGTTCATGAATTAACCCAAAAATACAACAACGCTCAAGCTGAGCTGTCTAAGCTTCGGCACGCCATCGCACATGATGATAAGCCGCAGCAGATTGCTAACTTGCAATCTGAGCTTAACAGCACAAAAGCTGACGCTAAACAAAAAACTGTTCAGATTGAGCAGCTTGAACAGTCACGCACCGCTTTACAATCACAAATTGAAAGCCTAGTTGAACAAAACCACACGCTGTCTGAGAAAAATCAAGAACTGAAAAATAAAAACAACTTAGCCATCTCTCGCGCTGAAGTCATTCAAGATTGGCTTGCTAAGATTGACACTAAACCAAATTAATCCACTAAGGACGCACCAATGACCGACACTACAAAGACGGCAGATAACACCCAAAAGCCGAACCAAATTACCAATATGAAAGATGCTGTAAACAAAAACAGTACAGTAAAACCTGTCAGTATTAGTATTTCAGGAACAACTCACCGCATTGCTTGCCCTGCTGATAAAATCAAGCAACTTGAAGCAACCGCTGATAAGCTTAACGAGAAAATCCGTACTCTTCGCCGTGCCATCTCCAATAAAAGCCCAAATAACGAAGAGTTATTGGTGCTGGTGTGCTTAGAATTACTCGACCAGCTCCAAAATCTACAAGATGCGCTTTACCAAAAGAGTCTTAACGATAAAAAGATTGATTTACTCATCGATAAAATCACCCAAGATATCCAAGCGGTATCAAAACCATAAGATCACAACCACTCTTTTGAGTGGTTTTTTATGGCACAGACGGGTTATTTTTATAAAACTTACTTTGATGCTCATCATTACAAAAAAACCGCTCCTTGTCATCATCATGCACCACAATTCCTCGATACGTCGCTAATGAATGCCCACAATAGTCGCAATGACGCAGGCTTGTATCATCGCCCTCTTTTGGGAAAAAGTCACGGGGTGGCTTTGGGTACATGAATTTAAAAAATATTTTCATAATCAATAAGATGATAATGACATTAATTAAAACAGCGAACATAATTTTACCTCTATAATGAGCCAAACAGCTTAAATAAACATCTAATAAACCAGACGTACTATATCACAAAATATGCCTGATTATGCTATACTGTTATTTGGTATGCAGACATGATGATTGCATGCTTGATTTATGATATATTAACCGTGCAATCTAAGAAAATACAATTTGCATCACATTACATCATTAGGATTATAACAATGCCAAAAAACAACCCAATAGAGCCGTGTGATACGTCTCAAATACACAGTATTGACACTCCCGAAGGTCATATTAATTTTGCTATTATGCAAACAAACTTCTGGGTAGGTGATATTGCAGGCAATGTCAAAAAAATGAAAGCACTAGCTTTAAGTGCCAAAAGCCAAGGTGCTGACATTGTCATCTTCCCTGAACTGTCATTGATTGGCTATCCGCCAGAAGATCTACTACTTCGCCCAACCCTAGGCGAACGTGTTCGATCAGCGATGAATGAGCTGGCTCAAATTGATGGCATTGTTACCATTTTAGGGTATCCACACATTGACCATCACGGCACCTTTAACTCTGCCGCTATCTTACAAGGCGGCAGCCAAAAAGGTTTTTATCATAAACAGTGCTTACCAAACTATGGTATTTTTGATGAACGACGTTATTTCAAAAAAGGCTTTAACCACGTTTTATTTGACTATAAAGGCACAACGATTGGTCTGTTGATTTGCGAAGATATCTGGCATGATGCACCGATTGCCGCCCTAAAAAACGAAGGGGCAGATTTGGTGGTTGTGCTAAATGCCTCGCCTTTTGAAATCGGCAAACAAGCCAAGCGCAAAGAACAACTGCATGCCCAAGCCACTAAGCACAATCTACCCATCATCTATGCAAATACAGTGGGTGCTCAAGATGACATTGTCTTTGATGGTGGGTCACTCATCGTGCAGGCAGATGGTAGTATCGCTCATGAAGGCTCTCGATTCTTAAATCAGCTGATTATGGCACAGTTTAACGCCACCGCCAAAACATTTGACACCCAAGTTAAGCCTCCTATCGTACTATCTGAAGAATCAGAGATGTACCAAGCCTTGGTTGTGGGTTTGCGTGATTATGTCAATCGTTCAGGCTTTAAAGGGGTTATCATCGGCTTATCTGGGGGTATTGATAGCGCCTTAACCTTGTGCATCGCCGTAGATGCCTTAGGTGCAGATAAAGTTTATGCCGTCATGATGCCATATGAATTCACATCAGGCATGAGCCTAGAAGATGCTGCTGCCCAAGCCGCTCGCCTCAACGTCTCTTATACCGTCTGCCCAATCCATGATGCGGTAGCAGGCTTACGCTCATCACTTGCACCACTGTTTGCAGGTAGTACGCCTGACGTTACCGAAGAAAACTTACAAGCCAGAGCTCGTGGCATGATTCTTATGGCGTTATCTAATAAGTTTGGGCATATGGTTGCAAGCACAGGCAATAAATCAGAAAACGCAGTAGGCTATGCCACACTCTACGGCGATATGGTTGGCGGATTTGACGTACTTAAAGACGTCTACAAAACGGACGTCTATCGTCTAGCCAACTATCGCAATCGCCTAGAAGATGATCCTGTTATCCCTAAGCGTGTCATCACTCGCCCACCATCAGCAGAATTACGTCCAGATCAAAAAGACGAAGACACCTTGCCTGCTTATGACACACTCGATGCAATCTTAAAAATGTACATTGATGAAGATCTAGGCTATAAGGCAATCTGTGCAGCAGGCTTTGATCCTGACACGGTTGAACGCGTGCTTGACATGGTAGATAAAGCTGAGCATAAACGCCGCCAAGGTGCGATTGGCACAAAAATTACCAAAAAATCTTTCGGCCGTGAACGTCGCTATCCTTTGGTGAATGGTTGGTCCATCAAGGGCTAGATATCTAATCTAAGGCGATATCTAATCTAAGACTAAAATGACACGTTTGAACGTGTCATTTTTATTAAGAATACTCTCTGTCGCCAAAGATTGCCGTCCCCACACGAACCATCGTTGAGCCAGCAGCGACCGCTTGGGTCATATCGCCACTCATGCCCATAGATAGCGTATCCCAATTTGGCAGATTGTATTTTTTTACCACTTGATCAAATAAGACTTTCGTGCGGATAAAGGCGTTATCATTTGCTTTTGCAGGAATAATCATCAGCCCTCGCAGACTAAGATTTGGCAAGCCTATTATCTCGTCAATTAGCCCAAATAAATCCTGAGCAAGCACGCCAGACTTGCTGTCTTCATCATCGATATTCACCTGAATTAGGATATTTAATGGCGGTAAGCCTTCACGCTGCTGACTAAGCCTGCGAGCGATAAGTGCACGCTCAACTGTATGCACCCAATCAAAACACGTGGCGATATCTCGGGTTTTATTTCGCTGAATACTACCGATATAATGCCATATAATGGGCAGGTCTTGGAGTTCTTGCTGTTTTTGCAAGGCTTCTTGTAGATAGTTCTCACCAAAATCTACCTGCCCTGCCTTATACAGCTCTCGTATCATTTGAGCCGGCTTAGTTTTTGATACCGCTAATAATAAAGCCCCTGCTTTGCGACCAGCACCTTGATTGGCTTTACCTAAGGCAGTTTTAACCGCTTGATAATTTTGCAGTAAGGTGTGTGTCTTTATCATTTCATCTGCTACTTTCATGTTTAGCCCATTTTTATTATATTATAGATTACAAAAATACGGTTATTTATCATCAAATACAAACCCACCATAAAATAGATATTTTGAGTCTAAAAACCTTTAGCATGTATTTTAAAGCATAAAACGCTTTTCATCTACCAGTAAACGTGCTTTAATATCTATTTTACCCATATCACAATGACAAACACACCTAACCTTAATCAATTACTTGCATTTGTAACACATCATCACGCCTCCGACTTACACCTAAGTACTGGCGAGCCGCCCATCATGCGTATAGACGGGCAAATTACTCGCACTGATTTACCGCCGCTTAGTGCTGATGCTGCGATTGCACTTATCAAAGCTTCCATGTCAGATGGTCAGTTTGATGAATTTTGTTCCCAAAAAGAGCTAGATTACGCCTTACAAATTCCTCAAGTTGGGAGATTTCGTGTCAATGCTTTTACTCATCATCGTGGTGTAGCGGCTGTTTTTCGCCACATTCCAGATAGCATTCCTACGTTAGCCTCGCTATCTTTTGGGGCTGTTTTTGAGAAAATCGCCACATTATCACAAGGTCTAGTACTCATCACAGGGGCGACAGGCTCTGGTAAATCTACCACACTAGCCGCCATCATTGACCATATCAACCACACCCAAAATAAGCACATACTCACCATCGAAGATCCCATCGAGTTTATCCATCATGCTAAATACTCCCTAATTAGTCAGCGTGAAGTTAAAAGAGATACGGCAAGCTTTGAGCAAGCATTAAAGTCCGCTTTGCGTGAAGATCCTGATGTTATCTTAGTGGGTGAGCTACGTGATTTGGCAAGTATTCGCTTAGCACTCACCGCCGCTGAAACAGGTCATCTGGTGCTAGGAACGCTACATACTGCTAGTGCGGTAAAGACAATTGATAGGATTGTGGATGTGTTTAATGCAGATGATAAGGCAATGATTCGCACCATGCTCTCAGAATCGCTACAGGCAGTTGTCAGCCAGTCATTATTGCCAAAAGTCGGTGGCGGAAGAATAGCGGCTCACGAAATTCTCATCAGCACGCCTGCCATTCGTCATATGATACGAGAACATAAATTAGCCCAAATCCACTCAGCCATGCAAACTGGTCTGAACCAAGGCATGACAACGCTTGATCAAGCACTAGCTAAGCTTGTCAATCAGGGGCTTATCAGCCAAGAAACGAGCAAAATCTACACAAAAGATATTAAATTGTAAAATACACCTTAAATAAACGTCGCTTATTTATTGAATCAACTACAAAAAAAAGAAAACAGCATAACTATGCTGTTTTCTTTGGTTTAATCTATACTAGATTAGATTAGAAGCGTAAAGTTGCACCAACTTTAACAATAGGCCACCACTCAAGGCTTGCTTCTTCAAATTCTTTTTTAACATCACTTTCTAGTACCAGATCTTTAGCACTTGATTTAACATCGGCTTTGATGTCACCTACATAAGCTGCACCCACTTCACCAAACAAGCCCCAACGCTCGCTTAGGTTTGGACGATAGCCAATAGTTGCATAAGGTGCTAGTGTGTTTTTGTGTTTTGCTTCAATCGCTACACTTTCACCAGAACCGATAGTGTGTGTTCTACCATCAATAGAAATGTCGGCAGTTTCACCAGCTTTCGGGCTTAGTTTTGCTTTTAGTTTGTTATCGCTATAAATCACGCCTGTGCTTACAGTAACGCTGTTAGCAAATGGGCGTAGGTTTACACCGATGTATGGGTTGTTTAGGCTTAGATCGTAGGCAAAATCACCTTTGAAGTTTTCATAGCCTTTACCTAGTACTTTTTTGTAGTTTAGGTATGAGTCGTTAGCATTTAGGTCAACAGTACCTTCAGTGTCTGCACCGTTCCAACCAGCAACAACTTCAGTTTTTTCGTTTGCAGACCATGCGATACTACCACCGTAACCTAGTGTGCTCACTTCAGCACTGATAGATGCTGGCTTAGATAGGGTAGTGAATAGAGTCTTGCCACTGTTCACAACGGTTGTGCCAGTAGTTTTAACGCCGTCAGTTACCACATTTGCCATAGCAGTGGTAGATAATAGAGCAACTGCGATTGCAGATAATTTGATAGCTTTCATTCGCTTCTCCAAAAAGTTAAGTTTATTGACCTATAAGAAATTAAAAATACTGGTCAAATCTTGCTTGCTATTAAAAAGCATTTGATTGATTTTGTCATCATCATTTTTATATGCTTTTTGTAATTTTATGTAACCAATTGTTACAAAAATTATACAAACTAAGAATGTATTACACCCAGTTTATGGGGTAAACATTCCATTTTTCAATAACAATGGGCTATTCTACCACATTTTATCCTGATTTTCTGCATTTCTTATGATAAACAATGGCTTATTTTGTGAATCATGGGTCACGCTACCAAATATGGCACGCTTATCACCGCTGCACTAACCACTCATCGCCCATGCCACACTGGCTTTTATCGTCTTGATGCTGGCACTTTTTACCGTTTTGGTCTAAGCTAAATGTTGGGGCATTTTTAGATATGGGTGTGGCAACAATTTGCCAAAAACTACCCGTTGCTTGGGCGTTTAGCTGATAATCACCATCATCAGACAAACCTTGATAATCATCTAAATCCAATAAATGAACGCCTTTTACAGTCGTTGCCATATCTAGCCTTGTAGCTAGACTTTGCATCTGACTCATCAGATTAAGTTTAGCTGCTTTTGCTTGATGGGCTTGATAGCGGGGTATCGCAATCATAACAAGCACCGCTATAATCACCAGTACAACTAAAAGTTCAACTAAAGTAAATCCTAAAACAGCTCTTTGGTTCATAATCTATCCATGATATTACTCTAAGTTATGATTAAGCAAGCGAAAATCATACCATCGTTGTGGTACAAGTACGCCACTTAGCGTGTTCACATCATTTTCCACCGCAGTCGGAGCGTCTTTGGTGGTATCATCTGGAGTGAGAATGCCCACAGACTTTGGGGTATTTATAGATGAATGCTGATTATTTTTATTAATCAAATTCACCTGCCAAACGCCATTTACCATCGTACTCATACTACCCATACCATCCACAGAATCCACAAAGCTCATTGGTAAGTTGCCATTACTGCGGTTTTGGCACACACCAAAGGGTAAGCAATACCCTTGCAGTTGCGATATAATCGGTGAGCCTTGGCAAGATGGCTTTGGTAAAAGATACTTATAAGCTGTTAGGTAGTGCATACTTTGCTTTGGGTTATGCACAGCATGCCAAATCCTGCCATCATAGCTACCACTTGCAAAATCATCACCCACCTTAAGCGTGCGATACCACCCACGAGCATGACGAATCTGATTTGGTAAAATTGCATTTGATCTGCCATCTAATCTGATAAGCCCATCTTGGGTAATATGGCGGCTTTTGGCATGGTTTATCTGATTTGTTAAGCCATCATCAAACACACCAAAAAGATAACTTTTATCATCTGCTAAATGTGGTGATTGGTGAGATGAAGCAATGCTAATGACTGCGGTGCGTTTACGCCCTGCTATGCGGTGCAAGCTAACTTGTGGTTTTTGGTAAAATGCCACTCGGCTACGATCTGATGCAAAATAATCACCATGTGCCGAAAAAATACGCCATACAGGTGAGTGCTCTATATCACCCACGAAATCCACACGGAAAATCTGACCGCCTAGATCAGCAGCATACAGATGATCAGCTACAAAATCACGATCTTTATCAATTAAGGTTAGCGGCGCTGCAATGTCATGCACCATCAGACGACTGTCATTCATCGCTTTTGTCGACGTCCATACCGCTAAAGATTGGCCAGATCTTGCGTGCACAGCATAGATAGCATTTGCAGACGCTCCATCACAAGCGATAAAAGGCATATGACAAGGTGTCGTGCCACCGCCAAAGATAAGAGCAGGCACAGTTTTACCATCTGCTAGCGTCAGCTGTGTTGCACTAATAGCAGCATAAATATGTGACAGCTTAGGTAAATCAGATGGGGTCAAATCGTATAATAGTCTTGGAGCTACGCCATAAGATGTATTGGTAATGTCAAGTGCAGTAATCCCTTTATCGCTCTCACCAAAGCCACCTACTGCCATCATACGACTGGCATCACCCTGCTTAAAATCTGACAAAACCCAAGCGGCATCTAGTCCAAATTGACCTGTTATAAGTCTTGGCAAAATCGCAAACACCTGCCGTCCGCTGTCTAGATTTACCCCACGCAAGACACCTTGGGTATCTGTGATAATCATTAGGCGATCATGAATATAGGGTCTGTGAACAATCGCCCCCATAGTCGGTTTTACACCACGTCTTGCTCTGGCATTTAGTATATCAGTCAGTTCATTATTACTTACAGCTGCTGATATGCCTGACGTATCCACCCCCAAAAGCTGTACCAAATGGATCAGCTGACTGGCAGAATAGCCATCTTTAAGCAATCGAAGCCCAATAATATCACGCTTGCCGATAGATAGCTGAACAAATTTGTCGGATGTTGGGGATTGACGCACCCAAATTGAATTATCCTGAGGGTGTATCTTTCGCTGTGCATTCATGCCGACATCTGTAGATGCTGCCCATACATCAACACCACCAAGCCAAGTCAATCGCCCGTCACCGTCTTTGCCATACTGCCAAGTTAAATTACCGTGTTTTGCAGGAAATTTTAGCAAATTACCGTGCCAGCGACCTTCTTTTTGATGTGCTGTTGCGACATATACATGATCGCCATGAGTGTGCATCATGCTCACCACAGGCGTTGTATCATTTGGCACTTGATGAATGGCAGTAGTAATAATCTGATGGATTTGTGTATCTAAATGTTCTGCATAAGTGGCATTTGCTTGAATTTTAACGTGTGACGAACACTGATGATTATCATCAAAGATGCGGCTTAAGCTTTGGTCATCGGTAGATAAACGAGCAATCTTTTTGGCCAATGCTGCCCGCCCAGCTTGGGTATCTTGTGACTTTATGAATGATGAACCATGATCACCATGAACGACGATAGCAAGGTGGTCTACAGAAAAATCTTTTGTTAATAAAGTCAGTAACGCAGCAGTCGCTACTGATTTAGCATCATAGATGGTTTGATTACCACGACGACAGCCGTGCATGGTATAAGTGATACGTTCATCGCCAATCTGCACTGACTGTGCCATTACATGGTTATGTATAACCATATCGCCTGATACATCGCATATCTTATCAGCCTGCTGAATAGAGCGAACGCCACTGCGTGTGCTGTTATCTATCTCAAAAATTAGCACACTATCTAAAGATGGTGCTATATTTGCAAGAATGCTTGATCCAAACCCATTAGCAAACGCTGTATTGGTAAATGCCAACACAGCCAAGTATATCCACGCTCGCCAACTACTCATACCCATACTCTTGGACAGCCATCTGATAAAATACGCCTGCTTTAGTTAGGCACTCTACACTTTGCTTTGGAGATACGCTCATACATGAAGATACTGCCTGATGTGCCAATTTTCCATTGATTTGCACCGCCAATGCATACGCACTAATCCGCAAGTTTACACCATAAGCGAACTGCTCATTTGCCATATCTGCAGATCTACCTGTGCGGATATGACGAAAATCCCCTTGGATGGGTTCGTTTTGCACCATTATCCACATTTGGACTGCATTTGCAGCACTCAAATCACACCAACCCTTTGATGATTGATTGAAACTTGCACGAACCGCCTGAAAATTTTGTTCGCCAAGTGTGGGGGTATAGCACAGCATGGCAACCGATGTATCATCAACGTTATTTTGGTGTATGTCAATTAGCTTACCAATTACGCCACGCTCAGACGCTGCCATTGCCAATGCCTTAGGAGTGGTTAGGCTTTGTAAAGCCTTATCGGCTGTTATTAGTAATAATTCCATCGTGCGACTTGCCTGTGCTAAGCGTGCATCTGTCAGGCTTTGCTTAATAAATGCCGCTGCCAACACACTTAAAATTAACAGCACAATCAACACTGCCACCAATACAAAACCTTGCTCCATACCATCAGATGACTTGACATTCATGGCAATACACCTTCATTTGCGACATTTCTTAATGCAATGTCTACTTGATGTAATTTTAGGCGGTAATTGAGATAATTTTCTTGAATCTGGGTACGCTTACCAAAAATGTCAAATGCAGCTGGCATTACATCATCAGTTGGCATCGCAACCGATGAACGATTCAGTAAAGCGACTTTTAGCAAAACGATAGGCTTGTGCTGGTGGGTTTTGGCATAATCGTCGTGGTATTGCTTGGGAGACAGCCACCGCACTCCATCAGTCGTCTGAATGCTCATCTGCACCCAAAACCCAACCACATCATCAGCGATAACCACGCCATTATCACCAAACTGATAGATGGTATTTACTTTTTTCGCCTTAGGGCTTTGTGCATCAATAATGGCGTGATTATACATACTTGACTTACCATTTCTGGTGCCATCTCGCTTAATCGCTTCAGGAACAAATTTACCAGCATCGCACCGCAGGCTCAAAGATTTAGATGAACTATCTTGGTTAGTAGGAGAGCCAGATGATACACTTTCACCAATAAAATACCGCTCAATTACCACTTGCCCTGCAATCATAGCCTGCTTACCAGACGATAACCTGACCTGCCTAGGTCCAAGCACTAAAGCACCCTCACAGTCGTACATATCTTGGGCAGCTCGATAAATAATCGTCAGCTGATCAGACCGTCTATCTGTCGTATGCGATGTACCCTCTTGATCCATGCGTGTCAATAGCGAGGACAAAGCCTGACCGCCTTGTAAGTGCTGCTTAGCCAGCTGATTAACATCTGTTAATACACCAGCTGCACCACCAGACAATATATCATCGCCTACATCAAGCCCTGCTAAGCGGATATTTTTAACCATATCTGACAGGGCAAATGTCTTAGTAGCCATTAACTCTGCCGTGGTTTTTTGGGTGGTTGTGCTTTTTATGCCAAGCGTATACACTTGCATTAATGCCAAAAGCAGAACGCTACTAATCAAAAGCACAACCATCAACTCAAGCAAGCTAAAGCCACGTTCACGCACTAATAACTCTCCAAATATACGCAGGTTGCTCCACTATGATATTGCCCTTTGGTGTTAATGCATGCAGGCTTTGCTGAGCCTATTAGTGGCTTGGTATCACCCCAAGCGATGATAATACAGATACTCTGTGGTGCGTGTGGGCAAAATTGGGCGATAATCATCGCCTGTTCATTGGCGGCATAGTGAGCAGCACTGATGGCATTTGCCTTGCCAAACTCAGTATTACGGCACACCGCAGTTTGGCAGTTCGGTCTATTCATAGCTTGGGCTAACTTTTGATAATTCATTAAGGGCGTATCCGACTGCACCGCCTGAATCAGCGGTATAAACGTCGCTGTGTAGCTTTGTTTTTGGGCGTGATTCATAAATCGGACTTTTTCAGATTCAGAAGTTAGTAGTGTCGTCGCATGAGTGCGGATATAGGCGTCTTTGCTGGCATGGCCTGTTTTTAGAAATATTGCTAAAATCCCAAAAATTGCCACCGAAAAAATCATCAGTGCTGCCAATACTTCAATCAAGCTAAAGCCACTTTGTTTTATCATCGCCTATCCTAGCCCCCTAACTTTGAAAATCCATCTCGACCGTGAGCGACACACACCGCCAACATCTTTAAATCTGGGTCAGTTTGCCATAACGCACTCGCCATAGCAGACAGTGTTGCACCTGTGGTGACCACATCATCAAACAAAACCGCTTGCTTGACAGATAACACTTTTGAAACGTAAAAAGCGTTTTTGATGTTTTTTAGACGCTTGTCACGATCAAGACCACGCTGATGAGAAGCATCATCGATCCTTACCACCCCTTGCCAAACAGGGATTTTCCAGTGATAAGACAGATAACGAGCCAATGCAAGTGTTGGGTTAAAACCCCGATGCTTTAGACGCTGGTTGGTCGTTGGTACAGGGATAATCACGGTATTATGCCTGCTTGCCCCTTCTGGCTTTGGCAGAAGGTTTAATGCGTGAATTAACATCAAAAAAGAAGGCAAATGCTCTTTATCCTTAAAGGCATTTAACGCATGGTTTATCGGATACTGATAAAAACTTGCCGCAAATAGCGGTAACTTACGATTGCTGGTTGGAATTTTTGCCATTGGCACTTGCCAAGTGGTAAGATTATGGCAAGTCTCGCATAAAAATGCGCAGCACGGATCATATAACTGTGATAGCAGACTCTGCCTTATCATGACTTGTCGGCACAGCACACAGCGACAAGCTAAAAAAGATAACTGCCGACCATGCTGCATCACCCATTTTCTAGGTAACACAGCAAGCGGATAAGGTGGTAAAATCGTGGTAATGTGATGTGATACCAATCGTTAAAGCCCAGTCCAACCACTGTCTAGCATGACACCTACACCCAGCGTCGTTGACTCATGGTTATAATCAATAATCGACTGCCCATAGCCTTTAAAAAACTGAATGTAGCCACTCACGCCTTTACCAAGCGGGCGTACATAGTCAAGCTGCAATGCTCCTTTATGCGTGGTAGGGTTATAACGCACCGTTCCTGAGATATTTTTGCCTTTATCAAGCTCATAGATAAATTTTATATCACCATATCCATAATAATCCAAAATATCAGGATTATCATCAGGCTTTTTTGAGTCAGTTCCCTTTAAAACTCTTGTCCATAAACGCGGCATAACCGTCAGCTTATTCCATTCCATACCAGTCATCAAATATGCTTTATTCCACGAACGTGATAGCGGATCATTTTCTCCATTAGAATGGTGTACCAAACCTGCTCCAAGCATACGCAAACTGCCACCAAACGGCAAATCCGCTTTCACAGGCTGAGTTACAAACACCTCTGGCTGATAATCATGGGCACGAAATGGACGAGAGCTGTTTTCATTATATACCTGCCAATGTGACTGCTGAGTGTAGCCCATCCATAAATCAGCGTCAGTGCCAAACAAGTCCTCAGCAGCCTTTGTCTTTAAGGACACTTGGAACTTTAACTCAGCTTCACGCATTTCATTTAACGAGAAATCTTGCGTTCTTTGGTTAGGCGTCCCTGGGCTACGGTTTGGGCGAGCATTTAAGAATAATGGCAATGCATAAGTTGGGTTATGTGGTCTGGCAGTCCATAAGCCTTGTTCGCTGTTCTTATCTAAATCATAAGCAAGGCTAAGTGGTGAATAACGCTGATTTAGACTTTTTACAATTTCTGTATTCTTTGCCTGCTGTTCTATCGTCAATCCAACAGACAGCACATCATCACGCACCAAAGCAGGATCACCAGTAAAAATACTCTTAATAGTCTGGCTGATGACGATGGGTTTTTTATCTGCCAATACTTTGGTGTCTTCATTATCCATAACTTGATCAAAGCATGCTAAGCGGGTCGTATTTACAGTAATCTGGGTGCATTTTTCAAGTAAGTTTTGCTTAGATTTTTGATCAAATCCAAGCTCATTTACACTTTTAGCATCTGTCTGACTTGCCACGTCATTAGCATACGCAGCGCCACTTAATGCAAGCATAGACAGGCTTAACGCCTTAATTGCACATGATAATTTCATCGTCACTTCTACCAAATAGTCGACTTAAACTTCACTAAAATCAATAATACCGCACGCCATTATGGCTGATATAGCCGTCTTGGTGGCGACCTGCGACATCTCGATGCGTCCAATGGATAACGCCACCTTGATCGTTATATTCATACTCACCATATAACGCAACAAAATCACCCTCATTTAGCCCATTGACACGATGAGCGACATCAACATTGTGTACCACAAGTACCGTTTGAGATGAGTTAGATAACTGCACAATAAATCGCTGATGACGACTGCCACGGTTATCATCTTTTAATATCGCAACCACCACGCCACAAGCTAAAACTTGCACATTAGAGTGGTGATTTTGAAAGCTGTGAATGGCGACGTCATTTTGGCACCCAGATTGATTGTTCGTATCGTCGCTTGTACAACCATTTAATAATGCCGCCATAATAACGCCTAAATACACCTTCACGTTCATCTTCTTTAAATTAACGCTCGCCAAAGCCCTCAGATAATGTCTTGGTAATCGGCTTGGTTAGATAAGATAAGACTGTACGCTCCATCGCTTTAATATCAACACTTGCTGTCATACCAGGACGGATGACGATATCATCTGCACGACCTGAAAACTCCGCTCCAGAGATGTGAATTTGTACACGATAATAAGGTTTTTCACCTCGTTCGGTGCGTTCCATTAGCGTATCTGGGCTAATGTAAGTCACTTCGCCTTTCATAGCACCAAAAATCGAATAATCGTATGCATCTAGCTTAACGCTTGCCACTTGACCTTCTTTGACATAAGCAATGTCTGCAGGGCTGACTTTTGCCTCAACAATCAAATCACTGCTTGTTGGTAAAAGCTGCATGATGGTATCACCTGCTCGCACCACACCACCAATGGTGGTTACTTCGATATTCTTGACCTTGCCGTCAGTCGGTGCAATCAATCGCTTCTCACCTAAAACTTGGGTGCGTTCACGCAACTGTTCTTGTTCTGCTTCTAAATTTTCTTGGGCTTTTGTCAGTTCTGCCTGTGCTTCTTCAAAGTACTTATTACGCTTATTGGCAATCTGAGCTTCAACATCAGATACTTGCCTTTGTAGTTTAATCACCTCTGCTTGACTGACATCTCCTGCCTCTAAAAGCGGTTCATGAATACGCAACTCTTTTTTTGCAAGTTCTAGCATATTTTGTAATGATGATACATCTTCTTGGATAGCTTGGCGGCGTCTGTTGTAAAGCTCTGTTTGGTTCTGAATATATTCAGGGTAGCGATAAACACTCTCTGGAAAAACAAGTCGCTTATTAAAAATCTCAGCCTCCAAGCGAGATACTTGGGCTTGCAAGGCGGCAACTTTAGTTGCTGAATTATCTACCGCTGCCTGCGCTCGCTCTTCTTCTAGCACAGCAAGTAGTTGACCTTGTCTGACTTCATCACCCTCTTGAACCAACAGCTGAGTCAGAATACCACCTTCAGATGCCTGAACCTCTTGGGTTCTAGCACTTGCAATAACGGTGGCTGTGGCACGAGTTACCTGATCAATCTTAGCAAAATAAGCCCAAGTCAACAATGCAATCACAGTCACCAAAGCGACCCATACGATGATTCTTGCACGGCTGGTATCCGGCTTGTAAGGTTGGTATTGATATGTATTTGACATCTTAATTTCCATTTCCAGTTGCAGCGGCAAATGTTTGCAGCTGGCGTATATATAAATTCACCGATCAGGTCCTTATTCGCTTTGCGACCCATCTTCTGGCTGCTGTTTTGCCTGAGCTTGTAATTTTGCTTGTTGCTCACTCACAACTTTTGCCTGTTGTTTTTTAGCCTCTTCTTCATTTTTGCGTAGTTGCTCAAGAACGGCTTGCTTTGGACCATCCATCACAACTTGACCATCTGCCATAATAATGATTCGATTAACGAGCGATAACAAACCAAGCTTATGAGTTGAGACAATCAAAGTTTTACTTGGGTCTTGAAGTTCTTGAGCCAATACTTGCAAGCACTGCTGTTCTTGCGAATTATCCATAGACGCTGTCGGTTCATCAAGTAACCAGACTGACGGCTGAGTCAAAACAAGTCGTGTAAATGCAACAAGCTGTTTTTGCCCACCAGATAAACCCTTGCCGCCTTCACTAATTGGCAAATCTAAACCGCTTGAGTGATTAGACACCAATCGGATTAATCCTGTGCGGTGTAATACACGATTAATCACGTCATCAGATGGTGTTGGCATACCAATTAGTAAATTATCACGCAGTGTGCCTTGAAATAGTCGATGGTCTTGTTGCAGATAACCTACTTGATCAGACAAACTTTCACGACTTAAATGCGTCATGTCAAGTCCATCAAGCAAAATATGACCACTGCTTGGGGCATATAAGCCAGATAACAGCTTTAATAAGGTTGATTTTCCAGAGCCTATCGCACCTAAAATTGCCACACGCTCGCCTGCACGGATGGTGAGATTTGGCACTCGCAATGCCATTCTTTCATTACCTTGGTAATTAAACCCAACCTGACTGCAGTGATAATTTCCATAAATTTTTGATGGTGATAAAGGATAGCTGACACCGGCATTGTCTTGGGGCAATTCAAATAATTTTTCGATGTTTGCCTGTGATGCCTTAGCATGCGAATACTGCACCAACATATTTGGCACGTTCATAATAGGAGCTAATACACGACCACCAAGAATGGTACTGGCAATCAGCCCACCAATCGTCATCTGTCCACTCATGACAATAAATGAACCTGTGATGACAATACCCACATAACTGACCTGTTGAAGCATTTGCACACTATAATTTAAATTATCCTGTGCATGACGCATTTTTAAGTCATTCGTGGTTGTTTGGTTTGTCACATTCAACCAGCGTGATAAAAATTTCCAGTTACCCGCACCCGCTTTGATGGTTTCTACACCTTCAACCGCCTCAACCAAAATACCCGTCTTGGCATATGAAGCTGATGCTCCCTCAGCTGCAATCTTATCAATTTTTTTGCGATTCATCAGACCTAAAAAGATGCCGATGACTGCAGCAATAATTGGCACTAAAGCTACAAATGGTGACGCAATAACAGCAATCAAGATGATGAATAAAATACTCATCGGCAGATCAACAAGGGTAAATAGCGTACTTGCTGTAAAAAAGCTGCGAACTTGCTCATAACCACGAAGCTGTGCTGCCAAAGAACCTACCGAATTAGGCATACTATCAACACGCACCTTAAGCAGTCTTTCAAAAATTGCTCGTGATAAGCCTTGATCCATACCTGCAACCATGCGATCCATTACTTTAGATCTGGCAAATTTCATAAAAGCTTCAAATAAAATCACCAATGCCACACCACTTGATAAGATAATCAGCGTGTACTGACTGCGGGTCGGAATCACACGGTCATAGACTTGCATTGAAAACAAAGAAACTGCCAATGCAAGCAAGCTAATGATGAATGATGCAATCACTGCCTCTATGATGACGTTTTTGTGACTTTTTACGCTATCGGTCAATAATGTCTTAAAGGATACTTTTTGTTTTAGGGCTTGGTTCTCATGAAGTATAACACGAGCAACCATGCTAAATTCGTCAGCCTTGCAGTGGCGTGAGCCATGCTCTTGGGCGAATAACCATTGATTTTCTTGGGGCTGTTGGACGATACGACCAAAACCCAAAGTCTTATGATAAGCAATCAATGGCATGTACGCTCCATCTGGTGCATCAAGACGCTCAGGAATGTCGTGAACACCAAGTATCTGAAGCATCGTCATGATACTAGAATAAGGGTCACTAATCCCCTTTGTGCGATCTAATGCAGTTTGCAAACGGCTCTTATCCACTGGAAAACCCTGCTCTTTTAGCAGGATTGATAAGGCAAATGCAAGTTCTTCTGGGTTTAGTATTGTGGTAGAAACCTGATGATTTTGCTCGAGCATGTGACAAAGATTCCTTGATTGTTTGGCGGCTTATCGTAACTTTTAATATATAACACTTACTGGCTAAGTTTGATATCATTAGGGTGGCTTTGCACCTCATCAATTAGCACTTCTTCTTGCACTTCATCAACAGATTGTAATTGGCTTTTGCCATTAGTCTTAGGTTGATTATCATTCATATTATAAGGCATACTAATCATCGTACCATCTTGGCGAATGCTTGCTTCTTCTGAACGAAACTTAACTTGGTTTTTTGCTAAATGATGATGTTGATGCATGATACTGTCTTGACTAATGTCATCTTCATCATTCTCATTAGGCACTGCTGAATTAGACACTGCTAAAATCTCGTTGGTCTTAGCAACTATTGTACTTAGCTCTTTAAATGGGCTAAACTCAGCATGACGATTCACATCAAGCTTATAGCCTTGTTGCCATGGCATCAGCCCAAAATCTACTTGTAGTTTGTAAAAACTTGCAATCATTTGAGCTTGCACCTGTCGTAGCTGCTGCTCGTATTGCGATTGCTCACGCACAGCATTTAGCACCTCAAGCCAGCTTTTTCGCCCTGCGATGAATTGACGGCGATATGAATTAAGCACAATTTGAGCACCACCTACTGCAGCAGTAAGTGACAACTCTTGATCTTTTGCACTGATGAACTGCTGATACTGTGTTTGTATGTTTTCCATAACGGTACGCCTAGCCGCTTCTTGGCTTTGGGTTAAGCTTTGGACACGAGATTCGGACGCACGTGACAACGCCAAATTAGAAAACCCCGCTCCTGGATCATAGCTTACGCCAACCATCACATCATCTGAATGGTCGCGTGTGCGGTGGTGGTAATTATTCTCATACTGGACGTATAATTTGGGATAATAGTTTGCCTTTTGAGCTTTCACATCTTGGCGTGCCGCCTCAATTTCGTACTGCTGTCTTATAACAATCGGATGAGTTCGGCTAATATCACCGAACGCCAACTGACCAAAATTGGCTGCATTTTTCTTCACTTCTTGAGTCATTTTAGCCAAAGAAAGACCAGATTCTATCCGCTCTATCGGCTGTCCAATCAGCTGCTCTAGTCGTGCTTCGGCAATTTTTTGTTGCTCAATAGCACCTTGTAAGGCATTTTGGTCTTGTAAAATACGGTTGGTAATCAACTCAAGTTCAATCTTTGCTGAAGCACCTTGGGCAACACGTCGCTTCATCATTGCCTCAAACTCATCAAGCTGCTTAAGATTGCTGACATACAGTTCTTGTAGTGCTAATGAATAGATATAGCCTTGCCAAATATCAATAGCATTTTTAGCGACAGTGTTTTGTTGCTCTAAAATCTTAGCTGTTGCTGCTTTATCGTCATAAATAGCTCGGTTCACATCAGCAGTCAGCTTACCCCCTGTCCATACTGGCTGACGCACAATTAGACTTGTTGTTATGCCATTTGCGTTGTTATGACTTGTGCTTAAAGATGGCGTCGGAAAGAACCCTAATTTTGCTGCTGTTACGCCCTCGGTCGTTGCTTGCTGGTCGGCACGTGCAGCACTGATGAGTGGGTGTGTTTGCACTGCATAAGAGATTAGCTCGTTCACCTGAATGGGGTTTACGCCTGCCACTGCCTGATTGCACAGACTGACTATCGCAAAACCCAAAGCAACTTTTAGCTTATTGAGTTTACGTTGTGTTTTTTGTGATGTTTTCATGGTTAAATTGCCAAATTAACTTGGTCTGATATTATAATCTAAATAGTGATACGAAAGCTCAATTCTTAATGGATTAACTTAATGCCACAAAGCCAGTCCATACCATAAAGCTTAGCTATTATAGCAAAATTATAACCAAAAAAGCTAAAATAAACGCTACTCACCATCATCAATCTAGCATTTAATCACAAATTAAATACAAAATAATCAGATAGACACACAGATGAGTAACGTTTTAATCATCGTTAAGCGTCAAAAACACAATCTTGGTACACCTTATCAAGTAAAATACGTCCTTTTGGCGTTCTTTGAATATAGCCTTGCTGAATCAGATAAGGCTCGATCACATCTTCAAGCGTGCCACGATCTTCTGCCATAGCAGCAGCGATCGCCTCAACCCCAGCAGGTCTACCATTAAACCTTTCCTTAAGCATCTGCAGATAACGCCTATCTAGGTGATCAAGCCCCTGCTTATCCACCGATAACATATCTAAGGCATTGCCAGCCATGACCGCATTTACTAAGCCATCGCCTTTTACTTCAGCATAATCACGCACGCGACGCAGCAGTCTGTTAGCGATTCGTGGCGTACCACGACTGCGACGAGCAACTTCTAACGCACCGCCATCGTCCATCTGTATGCCCATTAGTCTTGCTGAACGTTGTACGATTGTTCTAAGATCGTTTACATCATAAAACTCAAGCCGCTGAGTAATCCCAAACCTATCTCTTAGTGGCGAGGTGAGTAGGCCTGCCCGAGTGGTTGCTGCCACAAGTGTAAACGGGGGTAAATCAAGCTTAATGGAGCGAGCAGCTGGGCCTTCGCCAATCATGATATCTAGCTGATAATCTTCCATCGCAGGGTATAAGATTTCTTCGATAACAGGGCTTAGTCTATGAATTTCGTCAATAAATAGCACATCGCCTTCTTCTAAGTTGGTAAGCATCGCTGCCAAATCACCTGCTCTTTCTAGTACAGGCCCTGATGTGGAGCGTAAATTACCACCCATCTCACGTGCTATGATGTTAGCAAGTGTGGTTTTACCAAGTCCCGGCGGTCCAAAAATCAGCACATGATCTAAAGCTTCTTCTCGGCGTCTGGCAGCAGTAATAAACACTTCCATCTGCTCACGAACTTTTGGCTGTCCAATATAGTCAGCTAGTGTCGCAGGACGGATGGCACGATCAAGTAGATCATCTTTTTTGGGATTTGGGTCGATTAAGCGGTTAAAAGAGGTCATGATTTAGCATTTTATATTTATAAAGTTTGATCATGCATAGTATAAAGGATTTATCATCGTTTGTCTTAAATTACCCATAAATAAGCAATCACGAGATTCTTTCGTTTATTTTGCACTAACACAGGGAATTCTTACAGATTTTTATAAATATTACAATTATGTTGCAATAACCCGCTTGTCACTACAATAAACCTACACAAAGAGCTGATAAGTGATGTGATTTTTTAATCCAAACCCTTTATTATAATCGCACTTTAAGTCATAATCATGTTGTATGAAGAGATTAATCACAGTATCTGTCGACTCGCTTTGCATCACTGGCTTTGTTTGTGTTCTACTACTTGGGGCGATTCAGTCAAGTCATGCTGGTGCTATTAAAGCTGTCGGCTCATCAAACTACGCTGAATTAAATGCAAGTCTTTATGAAATCGCCCTTTTACAGGTGTTTTCAGAGATGTGTCCATCTATGCTAAACCCCAGTGAGCGGGTTGAATTTGCCTACGCTTATCGCCAACAGCTGTCTATATTCATCACTCACACAAGCAATCCCAAAGACACACTTAATTTCTTATCAAGCCAACCCAAATACCGCTTAACTCTCAAAAAGATGCGTGACTGGACACAAAGCTACCCTTGGTCAGTCAATCAGCGAATGTGCCAAGATTTTACCAAAATGACCTTTTAGCAAGCTAAGACTTACGCCAAAACCAAGTAAAAATATGCTATGATAAGCACCTAAAAGCTAACATACTTGGTGATGCTCATGACAAACTATACCTTCAATCGCACTTACCCTGCCACACGACTACGCCGTATGCGTACAACAGATGCCATTCGTGCAATGGTCAGTGAAACCGACATTAAACCCTGCCATCTAATCGCACCTGTTTTTGTGTTAGATGGCAAAGGTGAACGTCAATCCATCCAGTCTATGCCAAATGTCGAACGCCTATCTATTGACTTACTAATTAATCACGCCAAAGAACTCTACCAAAACGGCGTGCGCACCCTTGATATTTTTCCTGTCATTGACCCAAAACTAAAAAGCGAACATGGCGAAGAAGCTTATAACCCAAATACGCTCGCCTGCCGTGCTGTGTCTGCCATTAAGGACGCCATACCAGAGATGACTGTCATGACAGATGTCGCCTTAGATCCTTATACCACCCACGGTCAAGATGGTATCATCAACCAGTCAGGCTATGTGATAAATGATATCACCATAGATACCCTTGTAAAGCAGACGCTCGCTCACGCTAAGGCAGGAGCAGACATCATCTCACCAAGCGACATGATGGATGGGCGTATCGGCGTGATGCGTCAAACCCTAGAAACTGAAGGCTTTCATAATACAGCCATCATGGCTTACTCTGCCAAATACGCTTCTGCCTACTACGGCCCATTTCGTGATGCAGTGGGCAGCAGTGGCAACCTAAAAGGTCATAAAAAGCAGTACCAAATGGACCCTGCTAACCGAGCTGAAGCCTTACATGAAGTCGCCCTAGATATTAGCGAAGGGGCGGACATGGTAATGGTAAAACCAGGCCAGCCTTATCTTGATGTGGTTCGTGAAGTAAAAGATTGCTTTGGCATACCGACTTTTGCTTACCAAGTTTCTGGTGAGTATGCCATGCACATGGCAGCCATCCAAAACGGCTGGCTAACCGAGACAGTTATCTTAGAAAGTTTAATCGGATTTCGTCGTGCTGGTTGCGATGGCATCTTAAGTTATTTTGCCCTAAGAGCAGCTCAATTGATGAACGAATAATAAAAACAGCTCCACTAAACAATGTGGGGCTGTCAATTTATATCCTAAAACAGCCGCTAACACAGAGCAAAACCTGTTTACTTTTTAGCTTAGATTTTGTACAAGCCCATTAACTTGCACCTAGCAGAAGCCCAAAAATCATGTTAGAATAAATTTACCATTATTCATTAAAATAAATCAAGGTACATCATGACAGCAACAGCCCAAGAAAGAGTTGATGACACCGCTTTTAACAGCGACGCCGACCAACAAAAAAAGCAGTTTGAACAAAATGCCCTACACTATCACGAACATCCCCGCCCTGGTAAAATCTCAGTCACCCCAACCAAACAAATGGCAAACCAACGTGACTTGGCTCTTGCCTACTCTCCCGGTGTTGCAGTACCTTGCCTTGAGATTGAAAAAGATCCATCTGCTGCTGCTAAGTACACTGCTCGTGCCAACCTAGTGGGTGTCATCACCAATGGTACAGCCGTGCTTGGCTTAGGTAACATCGGTGCTTTAGCATCTAAGCCTGTTATGGAAGGTAAAGGTGTGCTATTTAAAAAGTTCGCTGGTGTAGATGTATTTGATATTGAGATTAACGAAAACGACCCTGATAAATTCATCGAAACTGTTGCAAGTCTTGAGCCAACGTTTGGTGGCATTAACCTAGAAGACATTAAAGCCCCCGAATGCTTTAAAATCGAGCGTGAACTGCGTGAACGCATGAACATTCCTGTGTTCCATGACGATCAGCATGGTACAGCCATTATTTCAGCTGCCGCTCTTTTAAATGCCTTACAACTAAACGGTAAAAACATCAGCGATATTACGCTTGTCTGCTCAGGAGCGGGGGCTGCAGCGATTAGCTGCCTTGACTTAGTCGTGGCACTTGGTGTAAATAAAAATAACATCTATGTTCTAGATTCTAAAGGCGTCATCACCACCAAGCGTGATAAGCTAGATGAATCTAAACTGCGTTATGCTCGTGATACCGATAAGACGACTTTGGCAGAAGTGATGGAAAATGCCGACGTATTCTTAGGTCTATCAGGGCCGGGCGTGGTTAGCCAAGAAATGGTCAAATCTATGGCAAAAGATCCAATCATCTTTGCACTTGCCAACCCAACGCCTGAAATCATGCCAGAACTTGCTCATGCGGTTCGCTCAGATGTCATTATGGCAACAGGTCGTTCAGACTACCCAAATCAGGTCAATAACGCTCTATGCTTCCCCTATATTTTCCGTGGGGCTTTAGATGTTGGTGCGACAACCGTCAACGAAGAAATGAAACTTGCTTGTGTGCATGCCATCGCTGCCATGGCACATAGCGACTCTTCAACCAACGAACACGTTACAACGCTAGATCAAGCCAAAAGATTTGGACGCGACTACCTTATTCCAGGCCCGCTTGAACCAAACCTAATCTTAGAAATCGCTCCAGCAGTTGCAAAAGCAGCGATGGATAGCGGTGTTGCGACATTGCCGATTGAAAACTTTGATATCTATCGCCAAAAGCTCTCTGAGTTCGTTTATAACTCTGCTTTGGCAATGAAACCTGTATTTAATAAAGCTAAATCAGACCCTAAACGCATCGTTTATTCTGAAGGCGAAGATATTAACGTTCTAAGAGCGGTGCAAGTAGTCGTCGATGAAGAGATTGCCAAACCAATCTTAATCGGTCGCCCTGATGTTATCAATCAACAAATCAAGTCTTTAGGACTGCGTCTTATTGATGGCAAAAACATCACCATCATCGATCCGATGAACAACCCACGCAACGACGTCTATTACGACCACTATTATAAAAAAGTGCAGCGTGATGGCATCAGCCTTGAGCTGGCTCGCCGAGATGTCCGTCGTAAGACCACTTTGCATGGTTCACTCATGGTAGAGCTTGGTGATGCCGATGGTCTCATCTGCGGCACATTTGGTTTTTACCATCTGCACTTAAATTACCTACGCCGTGTTATTGGCAAACGTGATGGCATCAGCCAATTTTATGCGATGAGTGCTGTGCTTATGCAAAACCGCAACATCTTCATTGCAGACACCTACATTAATGAAGATCCGACAGCAGAAGAGTTGGCGGAGATGACCATACTAGCAGCAGAAAGCGTGCGATGTTTTGGTATTACACCAAAAGTTGCCCTACTGTCGCACTCAAATTTTGGTACTTCTGATAAAGATTCAGCCACTAAGATGCGCAAAGTGCATGACTTATTGACACAGATGGATGTCGATTTTGAGTTTGATGGTGAGATGCATGGTGATGTGGCATTAGATGCCAACTTACGCAACCAAGATTACAGCTTTAGCACACTTAAAGGCTCAGCAAACCTACTAATCATGCCGACACTTGATAGTGCCAACATCGCCTTTAATCTGCTAAAATCAGCAACAGGCTCAGCAGCGATAGGCCCTATCTTACTTGGTGCAGATAGACCTGTACACATCTTAACACCGACAGCGACAGCACGCCGTATCGTAAATATGACAGCAATCGCTGTCTCAGACGCCCAACAAGTGGCTAAATAATCAATAAATCAATTCATAAAAAAGCACTCAAATGGGGTGCTTTTTTATGTTATAGTAAATGATAAAAATTTAAACTAAATCAAGATTACCATAAATGACACTAAAGACTTATCTTGTCGGTGGCAGCGTCCGTGATACCTTACTAGACCTACCCGTTAAGGACAAGGATTTCGTCGTGGTGGGAGCGACACCACAAGACTTACTTGACTTAGGCTTTACCCAAATAGGGGTAGATTTTCCTGTGTTTTTACATCCATACAGCCATGATGAATACGCCTTAGCACGAACCGAACGTAAGACAGGTCAAGGCTATCAGGGCTTTAGCGTAGATACGACCAATGTATCTTTAAAAGATGATCTGCTTCGGCGAGATTTGACGATTAACGCCATGGCAATCCAAACTAAGGGGCTGTTTGATGATACTCCAAAAACAACAGAAATTATCGACCCTTATGGTGGACAAAAAGACTTAGCAGATAAAACCCTTCGTCATATATCAGGTGCTTTTGATGAAGATCCACTGCGTGTACTTAGAGTGGCTCGATTTTTTGCTCGGTTTTTTGGCTTAGGGTTTCATGTTCATCCAGATACCGTAAAACTCATGCAGCAGATTGCCAACCGTGGCGAATTATCTCAGCTAAGCTGTGAGCGTATCTGGACAGAGACAACTAAAGCCCTAGATGAAGTGCATGGCTTTGCGTATTTTAGTCTTTTAGATAAGCTCGGTATCTTGCCATTTATTTTACCTAATCTTGCCACATCATGGGCGAACAACCCTGCCGCTAAATCCGCGACTTTCACCGCTTTAGCTGCTGCTTTCCACCAGCCTATCAGGGTTAAATTTAGCCTATTAATCAGCGTATTCTTAAATGACCCTAATCAGTTGGCTCAGCTAAATGCCATCGCAAGCACCCTAAAAATCCCCAATGCGATAAAAAATTTCGCCCAACTGTTTTTGGTTCATCACGATGATTTGATAGACCTAAAGCACTTAAAGGCGGACACATTGCTAAAGCTTATTGAAAACACCAAAGCTCATAAAGGCGATGACAGCCTTTTTAAGCTGATGGACGCTGTTGATATCTTGCACGGCACAAACTTAGATAAAAATTACCTAAAATCAGCCATTAGTACCTACCAAAGTGTCAGCATTCATGATGTAGATACCAATCTAAAGGGTAAGGCAATCGGCGATGAGCTGACACGCCTGCGTATCATGGCACTACAAGCCTTAAGCAGACACACTGACGATAGCATATAATTTTACACTTAATGTGATGATAAATATGAAAGCTCAAAACACAAAAACCGCCCTAATCACTGGGGGTAGTAGGCGTATCGGTAAAGCCATCACTATGGCATTTCATAGCTTTGGCTTTAATGTAATTATTCACTGCAATAAAAGTCTAAATGATGCTGCATCGCTTGCAAGCTCGCTCAATGCTATCCGACCAAGCTCTGCTAAGGTGATACAAGCAGACTTGGCAGTCGTTGATGATATGGTTCAGCTCCATACATTTTATACCGAAGTTATAAATGCCTTTGGTGGGCTTGATATACTGGTGCATAATGCATCAAGCTTTTATCCTAGTAACGTTAAGACAGACCTACTCAATGCCACTCATTTTGACACCCTACATCGCCATTGGCATGATTTATTTTTAACCAATGCCAAAGCACCGCTTATCTTAAGTCAGCTGTTTTATCCGCAGCTTGTCAAAAACTGTGGTAGCATTATCAGCATTTTAGATATTCACGCACAGGGCAAGCCTTTTATTAAGCACCCCATCTACACTATGGCAAAAGCCGCTCAGCTTGCGATGGTACAATCTCTTGCTTTGGAATTTGCCCCAAATGTACGCATTAATGGCGTATCGCCTGGCGTGAACATTCTGCCAGAAGATAGCCCACAATTTGACGATGATTTTGCATTACATATGCAGCACTCCATCCCACTTGCAAAAATTGGCACGCCAAGCGATATCGCAAAAGCTGTACTCTTTTTGGCAACAACTGACTACATCACAGGGCAAGTGTTACCAGTAGATGGTGGACGAAGTCTTACGCTGCCTTATTAATCTTGCTGGTTTTTTACAAAGTATTTGGTATTTTTTACATTTTCGTGTAAAATGTGCGTTCTATTTTCACAATCCCAAAGCTAAGTTGGTTTTTTGGGATTTATTTTGTAAATATTTGGAGTTGATAGCTTAATCAAATCTCAAACACACCCGATAACAGATTAATCAATCTGCCAAAAGTACGTTTGATAACAGTATTAAGATCCCAACGCTTTTCTCTTTTTTGCGTTTACGCACGCTTTTGGAGGACTCTACGTTGAGTACACCTGTTACTAACGTTGCTAAGTTGCAACGAAATCTTGGACTATGGCACGTCATTATCATCGGTCTTGCCTATATTCAGCCGATGACTTTATTAGATACTTTCGGTATGGTATCTCGTGACAGTGGCGGTCATGTGCCGATGTCGTATATCTTCGCTCTGGTTGCTATTTTGCTGACGTCTATCAGCTATGGGCACATGATCCGAGCCTATCCTTCTTCTGGTTCTGCTTACACATATACCCAACGCTCAATCAACCCATCTATGGGCTTTATGGTTGGCTGGTCAAGCTGGCTTGATTACCTGCTATCACCGATGGTCAATATCATCTTGGCAGTAATCTATTTAGAAGCTCTTTTCCCAAGTGTAAATCACTGGGTGTGGGTGATTAGCCTTACCGCTCTTATGACTGGGGTGAATATATTTGGCTCAAAAGTGGTTGCCTATTTTAACAGCTGGATTGTGTTTGTACAGTTAATTGTCATCGGCGTGTTCGTCTATTTGATCTATACTAAGCTGCAAATGGGGACTTATGCCGATGGCACAATCATGGCAGACGCTTATGAAATGTGGAGCTTAAAGCCATTTTGGAATGAGATGACATCAGTCGGTGCACTCATCACAGGGGCGACCATCTTATGCTTCTCGTTCACAGGATTTGATTCATTATCAAGCCTTGCTGAAGAGACCAAAGACGTCAAAAACACCCTACCAAAAGCCATGATCTTAACATCGCTCATCGCAGGTGTGGTCTTTATCATCAGTACCTATTTTATGCAAGTCTTCTTCCCATCAAACCCTAGCACTTACTTTGAGCTTGTTGATGAGACTCAGCCTGAAGTCTTGATGTTGGTTGGTGGCTCACTATTTCAAGCATGGGTACTTGGCTTTGCTATCGTAACAGTAATGGCATCAGGCATATCAGCTCACGCAGGTGTATCAAGACTGATGTATGTCATGGGTCGTGACGGCGTGATTAGTAATAAAATCTTTGGTCAAATTAGCCCAAGATTCTTTACGCCTGTAAATAACATTCTGATTGCAGGTGCAGTTGCCTTAACCGCAGGTTTTATCAGCCTTGAGGCGGTGGTAAACCTAATCAGCTTTGGTGCATTGACGGCATTTAGCTTTGTAAATCTATCGGTAATCTTTCGTTATGCCATCCGTGATAAGAAAGTCGGCTCGCTAAAACAATTTATTAGCTATGTTGTCGTGCCTGTGCTTGGCTTTATCAGCGTATTTTTAATGTGGCTTGAAGTGGATAAAATTACACTAAATGTCGGCTTAGCTTGGGCAGCACTTGGCTTTGTATGGCTTGGTATTAAAACTTCTGGATTTAAAAAACCTGTACCCCAGTATAACGAGCATGAATAATACTGTTTTATGCTCACCAAAAATCCCATCGCATGATGGGATTTTTTATGCCTAAAATCATCAGAATAAAAAGGATTTTACCCTAATTATCCAACGCTTAATTTTAGCTTACATTTATTCTAAAATTTGCTATCTTAAGCATCTTTTAAAAAATAAATCTTTTAATGCACGCCCTTTACTTCATTAAAAAAACTTTCTTAAGCCAAACAACAACACAAATCAAACACCAAACCTGAGCTTTAGATAAAGATAGATGGACTTAAAAAGCCCCAAAAATAAGTAAAATTGCTACTTTGATGACTGTGGTAACAGCACGCACTAACGCATTCTAAGAAAGAGTTACTTTTTAGCGGTTTTATTTTTGGTAAAAAAGATGATGTAAATTTTAGAATTTTGGCTTAAAATAGTGATTTTAACTAGCCATTATCATGACAAATAACCCATTAAGAAACACCCAAATCCCCACCACCGACCCCCAAGCAGGACTTAAGATCACCGAAATATTTTACTCCTTGCAAGGCGAGGCACTCAGTTCAGGCTTGCCGACCATATTTGTACGTCTTACAGGCTGTCCATTACGCTGCACTTATTGTGATACTACTTATTCATTTACAGGCGGTGAGAGACTGTCTTTAGATGAGATTATCGCCATCATCGAATCCTACCCCTGCCAGCGTATTTGCCTAACTGGCGGTGAGCCATTAGCACAGCCCAATACCATCGCACTGATGCACGCCTTGCTGGCTAAAGACTATGAGATATCACTTGAGACTGCAGGGGCTTTATCAGTGGCACAAGTCCCTACTGCCGTCTCAAAAGTCATGGACCTAAAATCCCCATCATCTGGAGAATGCGATAAGAATTTATGGGAAAATCTAGCCCATCTTACACCCCACGACCAAATCAAAATCGTCATCGCCAATCGCACCGACTATGACTGGGCAAAAAAAATCATCGATGAGCACCGTCTGCACCAAAAATGCGGAACAGTATGGCTGTCACCTATGTTTAATTTACACGATTCAAGCAAATCTTTAGATGCCATGCCAAGCCTTGCAACCGATCTGGCAGAGTGGATACTGGCAGACGCACTGCCTGTGCGATTTGGTCTGCAGCTGCATAAAATCATCTGGGCGGACGCCAAAGGTAAATGACGCCAAATTTGCAAACCAAATTTGCAAATAAACACTTTGCAATCACCATAAACTTTGATAAAATGGCGAGCTATCCGTTATTATTTATTAAAAGAGATCGCACTATGGCACGAGTTACTATTGAAGATTGCTTAGAAAATGTTGATAACCGTTTTGAGCTGATTTTGGTTGCCAGTCGTCGTGCACGCCAATTAGCACAAGGTAATGTAGATCCTACGGTAGCTGTCCAAAACGACAAGCCAACTGTGCTTGCCCTACGTGAGATTGCTGCAGGTAACGTTACTCGAACCATCTTAGACGAACCTGAAGAAGTCTTTGTAAAAACGGTTGAACGCTTTGATTTATCACTAAACCCTGCAGACTTCTAATCGACACAATCCATTAATTTACCGCACAGTATCTTGTGTGGTTTTTTATTATATGGCGGACTATTTTTGATAAGATTTTTTTGAAAATTTACACAAAAACCTATTGACAAGCCACCCGATAATTGGTGTAGTATAAGGCTATATTACCCTTTGTTAAGATGGTCAAAATTTGCGATTTTTTAGCTGATGTCGCAAGCTTACCACTTAATATTTACTAACGAACATCAGCAAGCCGAGTTATCCATGCCAGCTCATCATTCTTATGATATATCAGATCGTTTTAGCCACCCTTTAGTCGATGAGTCTGCCGACAGCTTAATGCGTGCGGCTGGCTATTTAAGCGATGAAGAGCGTGCCGATGTCTGGCGTGCGTGCCACTTTGGCGATGTCGCCCACATTAAAGATAAACGTAAATCAGGCGAGCCTTACATTACTCACCCCATCGCTGTTGCTGAGATTATTGCAGGCTTTAAGCTTGATAAAGACACGATTATCGCTGCCATCTTGCATGACACGGTGGAAGACACAGACGTTACCCATGACAACTTAATTGCAGAATTTGGGCAGACGGTGGCGTGTCTTGTGGATGGAGTCACCAAGCTTAAGTCATCTAGCATGAGCCGTCAGCAAAGCCAAGCTGCAACCTTTCATAAGATTCTCACAGCGACCATCTCAGATCCTAGAGTACTGATTATCAAGCTATCTGACCGCCTGCATAATATGTCTACCCTAGATGCTGTCAGCGAAGAAAAACAAAAACGCACTGCTCGTGAGACCCTAGATTTTTATATCCCATTTGCTCGCATTATGGGGCTAAATGACATCGCTGATTATATCGAACTGCTGTGCTATCGCAACCTAAACCCTGCCATGTACACCAAGTTTACCGATAAGCTACTTCAGCATGGGCTAGGGCGTAATTTTCAAAAACTAGAAACCAGCACCTATTTACAGCACCTACTTCAGCAGCTTAAGCTAAATGGCAATGTCCAAGTACTGGATAATCGTGCATCCATGTACCGTCAGTTTTTTAAGAATCGTGGCGAGATTAGCAAGCTTGCTCGTCAGTATGATTTTGAGGTAGTGCTTGATGATATTAAGTCTTGTGACATATTAGCTGATTATTTGGTTAAAGAGCATAACATCGCCGACAAACAGATTCAAGATAATATCCGTAAACCCCTGGCTGGTGGCAATCAGTCGCTAACTCTTATCTATGAGCAAGACTATAATCACATTAAGGTAACTTTACTCACCAAGCGGATGCAAGAAGCGGCAAGACTTGGTGTTATTAGTCGTGATAAAGGAGACGTCAGCCAATCAGTCATCCAAGCAAGCTTACGCAATATGAAAGACCTTGCTAATGCAGAAAAACTCGATCGCAATACTGATGAGAATGTGAATGCAGATTCTGTCGCCATCATTGATGAACTGATAAACTACCTACACGAACGTAAAATCGTCTGTTACAGCCCAAAAGGTCGTGCTTATGAGCTACCACGAGGCTCAACCGCCCTTGATTTCGCCTATGCTGTCGGCCCTGCCATCGGTAACATCGCCACAGGAGCTGATATTAATGGAAAACATGGCAAGCTTGGTAATGTCCTGGCAGATGGTGATAGTGTCAGCATTGACACCGATAAAAACGCCATACCAAAAGCAGAATGGCTAGGCTTTGTTGCAACTAATAAAGCTCGTGCCGAAATCTTACGGGTCTTAAAACGCCTGCCAGACAGCGATAAAGTCAAACACGGCTATGAAGCCTTAGACCGAGCTTTACGCACCTATGGAAAAAGCATCACCGACCTTGAGCCACTTGACTGGCAAGACATCCTAAACTGGCGTGGGCTATCCGATAAGAACGAACTATTTTTACAGATTGCTGGCGGCACGCTTTTACCACAGATGGTCGTTTCTCGGTTGTTTAGCGAAGAAATTGACACCGCTGATCTTAACCAAATCACCCAGTCAAAGCACCTATTAGCAGGTGTGCGTGGCGTGGAAGTTGCCTTTGGTAAGTGCTGTAACCCCATCTATGGCGATCATATCGTTGGGCATTTATCATCAAGCAAGGGCTTGGTGATTCACCGCCATAAATGCTATTCGCTCGCTGCGGTGCGCGCCGATAACCCCTATCAGATTATTCAGGTTAGCTGGAAGCCTAATGTAGATATCGACCAGAAGGCACATCAGCTGCATTTTCCTGCTACGTTACGCATCTTTGCCATGCTAAATGAAGAACAAATCAGTCAAGCCATCTATGAACTTCGTGCTTTTAATATCGGTGTAGAGCAGACATCGATTAAGATGGATAATAAAGACAGCAAGACAGGCTCAACTTTATTTCATGTCGTCGTGCGGTCTCGTGATCACTTAGATGAAGGTGTTGTAAGACTTCGCCAAATTCTAGGCTACCCTAATATCATGCGACTATATCAGTTTTAAATGGTCTTTAGTTTGATCAGGTATCGTTCGTAACAAAAATTGCTTGAATTTTACCTAATGTTTAGGATAATATAGATCTATAAGAGTTGGTAAAAATATGGAGGATTTTTATGTGCTGTAATATCGACCTTAATTCACAAGCAGAAGCAGCTCACTTTCTAGGTAAGACTGAGCCGAAAATCTTGCCAAAGACAGCAGATAACGTTTCTGCTGGCGTTATTTACTCTAACACGCCTGCGATGAGCTTGTTTGATAAATTAGTCGCTTACTTTAATACCAAAAAATCTTAACTCATTAAGGCATTATTATGACAAAACAAATCATCCACACCGATGACGCTCCTGCCGCTGTTGGCACGTACTCACAAGCTGTAAAAGTCGGTAATACCGTCTATGTATCAGGACAGCTGGGTCTAGACCCAAAAACAATGGAGCTGCACGACGGCTTTACCGAGCAAGCTGAACAGGCTTTAGATAATATCGAAGCCATCGCAAAAGCTGCAGGGGGTTCGCTTGCTGATGTCGTGAAGTTTAATGTCTCACTAGATGATCTTAGCGATTTTTCTAAGCTAAATGCTGTATTTGAAAAGCGTCTTAGTGCTCCTTATCCTGCTCGTGCAGCTCTTGAAGTGGCAGCCTTGCCTAAAGGCGGTGCAGTTGAGATTGAAGCGATTTTGTGGATTGAATAAGACAGGCCACACCGCATTAGGGGCATATATCGCCCCTTTTTTTTATCCAAGCCTATTATGATGCTATTACGTCTTGCTCTGCCTGTACCCTTATATCAGTTATTTGACTATCTTTGCCCAAATGATTATCTTAAAGATGGTGCGTTGCCTAAGATAGGGGTGCGAGTGCTTGCTCCATTTGGTCGCCAAAAACTTGTCGGCATTATCTTAGCACACATTCCACTTCATCAAGCACAAGTATCGCATGATAAGCTAAAGCCTATCATTAACGTCTTAGATGATACACCCATCATTCATGACAAGCTGCTGACATTAGCCCACTGGCTATCAAGCTATTACCACCACCCATTAGGCGATACCTTTAACGTCATGTTGCCTACGCTCATCAATCAAGGCGAAAATATAGATCGACCCATCACGTTTTGGCAAATCAGTAAAGCTGCCTTATCTGATGATTTTATCAATGCACATCTATCAAAAACCGCCAAAAAGCAACGTGAACAATTTAACATCATTGCCCAATTTAACCAAGCACAAGAAGAAAGCCATTTATTATCGCTTGGCATAACCCGCCCTACCTTAAATGCACTTTACCGTAAAAATCTAATTGAAAGACAAGAATGTAAAAAAGCTATTATAAAACCTAAGCCTGCTCAAGTAATCAATACACCTTTAACGCCAACAGCAGAACAAAAACACGCCATAGACAGTATTATCAAATCAGTAACTGATAAAGCTTATCAAGGGTTTTTACTAAACGGCATTACAGGTTCTGGCAAGACGGAAGTTTATCTACAAGCAATGGCGTATGTGCTATCTTTGGATAAACAGGTGCTCGTATTAGTACCAGAAATTGGGCTAACCCCCCAGACAAAAGCACGCTTTAGTTCACGATTTGATGCCAATATCTGCGTTTTGCATTCTGGCATGAATGACACAGAACGCTTACAAGGCTGGCAAGACTGCCGTAATGGCACAGCCCAAATCATCATCGGCACACGCTCTAGCATATTATATCCATTTGACAATCTAGGTTTGATTGTTATCGATGAAGCCCATGACAGCTCATATAAGCAGCAAGACCACCTAAGATATCATGCTTGTGATGTCGCTATTTGGCGTGGTTACCGCAATAATATACCTGTCGTATTAGGCACAGCAACGCCAAGCCTAGAGCAAATTAAGCTTGTCTATGATGGTAAACTCACCGAACTTACGCTCACCCACAGAGCGGCTAATGCCAAGATAGCACAGATGGAGCTTGTAGATATGCGACTTGGCACACGCTATGCAACTCATACCGATGGACGCACGCACGACACCACGCTTAGCCAGAAGGTTGTTTATCATATTCACGAGCACCTAGAACGTGGCGAACAAGTGATGGTTTTTATTAATCAGCGTGGTTATGCTCCGATTTTATTATGTGATGCCTGTGGCTGGCAAGCTGACTGCCCACGCTGTGACGCCCACCTTACTTTACATAAGTACAACAATAAAAGAATCGACCATCTAAAATGCCATCACTGTGGCTATCAGACAGCCTTACCTTGTGCCTGTCCTGAATGCCACAGCCAAAACTTAGATAGCATTGGCACAGGAACAACTAAGCTTACCGAGCATCTGCACGCCTTATTTGGCAACCCCCAGACGAATAAACGCACCTACCCCATCGTGCAGATAGACCGTGACACCATGCGTAAAAAAGGGGCTTGGGAGCAAATGCACGCTCACATTTTAACAGGTGAGCCGATGATTTTGGTCGGCACTCAAATGATTGCTAAGGGGCATCATTTTCCAAGCGTCACTTTGGTGGTTATTGCCAATGCTGATGTTGGATTTTTATCACCAGATTTTCGCTCGCCAGAACACACCGCCCAAAGAATCATTCAAGTTGCAGGACGTGCAGGACGTGCAGGACGTGCAGGCAAGGTGCTAATTCAGACCCGCCAGCCAGATAATCCCATGCTAACCTTGCTTGCACAGCAAGGCTACAAAGCATTTGCAAAAAGTCTATTAGATGAACGCCGTATGCTTAGTCTGCCGCCTTTTAGCCATGCTGCTCTTGTTCGTGCCGAAAGCCATAACCTAGACACCGCACGGCTTGCCATCACTCAAATTGGGCAGACATTATCGCCTTTTAAAGCCATAACATTTATCAGCACTGACGCTCCTATGACTAAGAAAAATGGGCGTTATCATGTGCAGCTGCTCATCATCGCTAAAGACAGAGCATCTTTACATGGATTACTAAACACCTACTGGCAGCACATCATTAGCCTACCCACCTCAAAAGCCGTCAAGCTGACCTTGGACATCGATCCGATGGCTTGGTAAAAGCTAAACGCTCATCAACATCTAAGCTAACCGATGCATTTTTTGGGTGTACGTTTCTTATTTAACGACGTCTGACACCGCCAGATTGTTTCGCCATCTTCTTCCACGAAGCGATACAGCACAAGCGTTTCGCCGTTCAAATAACGGATAGGATAATACGCACCTGATACGGTTGCGATAATAGCACAGTCCGTAGTAACGCCTGCAACTTTATCTACCACTTGCATTGCCACACGCTGACCTGATATTGATACGGGCAGATTCACTGGACATTTCCCTGTATTTTTGTAGATTTGAGCCACTTGATTTTTGGCGGTATTTGCCGCTTGATAGCTCTCAAAGATAATGTCTTGCTCTTTTTGCTGACTGATGATAGGCATAAACTGAAAAACGATTATTGCCAAAATCAGACCAAATATTGTAAATGCACATGATAGCCCAAAAATTGACACGCCACCTTCTTTATGAAGATGTTGCTTTTGTGAGTGTGTATCATTTGGATATAATGCCAATGCATCAGCAATCTCACGACGTGCCATACGGTAATAATAAGCATCCGCCCATCTTGCAACCATAGACGCCCAAAACAACCAAACAAAGCCTCCTACCAAAACTCTTACAAAAATCTGCCAATCAGGTGTGATAAATCGCATGCCTAAAAATTCAAAAATCGCCAAAATAATGGCAATATTTACCTTAATAAATGACCAGCCTGCAATGCAATACACCACGCAATCCAAATACCGCTTACGATATAGTAGCCAGCCAAAGGTGCAAACAAACGCTGCCCAATTCCAACGTGCATATAGTCGCCCCTTTTGGTCAAACTCACCAAAACGCTTAAGATAATACTTCTGAGAACGCAATCCGATAAACCAGCGATCTAGCTGATCTCGCTGCGTGTGACTAATATCACCTTGATAAAAAGGTGGTGGCGTGGTTTGCTCTAAAAAAGGCAGTCGTAAAAACATCAAATCACCAATGCACAATCTTAAAAAATTGGTTTGCGGTTGTCATGGGCTTAATTTATAATGACTGGCTTATTTTACGCCTTTTTTATTCACAAATAAACCATAATCTATGAACACCAAAAATACCCAAACACCAATCCTAGAGCCTGTCGGCGGCGATCGCCAGACACCTGTCATTAACCCAGACATCATCAGCGATGAGATTGCTCATCTAGCAAAGACGCCAGAGCAATTTCGTAACATTAACACATTTATGAAGCGTCGCACGCACATGAATCATAACGCTGAACTTGCCTTAACATCAAGTGAGTACGCCAACTACATTATTAACCACGATGGTACGCTCGGTAAGCTTGGCGATACCAGCCACATTACAGATTTACGCACACACTTTAAAGATTCGCCAAACGGCTATGACGCTCCTTTGACGCTAGAGATTGGCTTTGGCATGGGCGATAGTCTGCTTGAGATGGCACAAAATATGCCAAAGCGTAATTTTGTCGGCATTGAAGTGCATGAGCCAGGCATTGGCCGCTGTGCATTTTTAGCCCACGCACTTAATCTGACCAATCTAAAAGTTATCAATGGCGATGCGATTAAACTATTGACCAATCTACCTTGCGAGCACTTAGATACCGTGCAGCTGTATTTTCCTGACCCATGGCAAAAAAAGCGTCACTATAAGCGTCGCTTCGTAACTTGTGACCGCATGACAATCGTCGGCAATAGCCTAAAAACTGGTGGTATATTTCATGCTGCCACTGACTGGGAGCATTATGCCTTATGGATGCTAGACGTATTAGATGGCATGCCTATCTTTAACAATATCAGTGGTAAAGGCAACTTCACTCCCCGCCCAGACTTTCGACCCGAGACGAAGTTTGAAAAACGGGGTCAAGATTACGGACGTAGTTCTTGGGATTTAATGTATCAAAAATGCTAAACTTTAGGCAGCTTACTTTTATAAATTTTTGTGGAACATGACAATAATATAATAAAAATGTGCAACTAGCATAAGATTGGCATAATAGTATAAAATTCCCCAAACCCTTACAAACTCTACTCTTAGACCCCACCAAAAAAGTTATCCCCAAAAACTGTGGATAACTTTGTGGAAAAGGCGATATTTTTTCTTTCAACCGCCCAAAATACGGTGGGTCTAGGTCAATTTTATATAAAATAATACTTTCCATATGTTTATTATTTTTATTTATAAAACAATAGCTTATAAAAATTCTATCCAGTAATACATGGCTTAATAATCATCAATTTAAAACCCTGATTTTTAAACGATGTTTCACAAAACAAGATAAGACTTTATTGTATTAAATTGTGGATAACTTTTATTTTAATTTGCATGAAGGGCATAATCTTACTTAAAGCTATGAGCTGACAAACACTGCTAGACTTTAGGTCGCTTTTAACATTTATCCATAAATTATTGTTAAAATCTGCTATAATAAGAAACTAAACCACTTATATTAACACTCATACTAAAAGGAAATATCGTGGACGAAAATAAAGAAAAGGCATTAAAAGCCGCTCTAGCCCAAATTGAAAAGCAATTTGGTAAAAATACCATCATGCACTTAGGTGATGAATCTGCCAAGATTGATGTTGATGTCATCTCCACAGGCTCACTTGGGCTTGATATCGCCCTTGGGATTGGTGGACTGCCAAAAGGTCGTATCATTGAAATCTTTGGACCTGAAAGCTCAGGCAAGACCACGCTAACCCTGCAAACCATCGCCGAATGCCAAAAACAAGGTGGTACTTGTGCTTTTATCGATGCTGAACATGCTTTAGACCCTATTTACGCTCGTAAATTAGGCGTTGATATTGATAAACTGATGGTATCTCAGCCTGATAATGGCGAACAAGCTCTTGAGATTGCTGATATGCTTGTGCGTTCTGGTGCAGTAGATATGATTGTCGTGGATTCTGTTGCCGCCTTAACCCCAAAAGCTGAGATTGAAGGCGAGATGGGTGACAGTCACATGGGACTGCAAGCTCGCCTAATGAGCCAAGCTTTACGCAAAATTACAGGTAATGCCAAACGTTCAAACTGCATGGTTATCTTTATTAACCAAATTCGTATGAAAATTGGCGTAATGTTCGGTAGCCCAGAGACCACAACAGGTGGTAATGCTTTAAAGTTCTATGCGTCCGTACGCCTTGATATCCGTCGTATTGGCTCAGTTAAAGAAGGCGAAGAGATAGTTGGCTCAGAAACCCGTGTTAAAGTTATCAAAAATAAAATGGCACCTCCGTTTCGCCAAACCGAATTTCAAATCATGTACGGCGAAGGCATTAATCGACTCGGTGAAGTTATTGATTTGGGTGTGGATATTGGAGCGATTGGCAAATCTGGTGCATGGTACAGCTATGGCGATGGTAAAATCGGTCAAGGCAAGGCAAATACTGTCAAATACCTAAAAGATAATCTGCACATCGCCCAAGAAGTTGAGACAAAAATCCGTACCGAAAAGCTTGGGTCAGTAACCGCTACTAATGACAGTGACGAACCACCTGAGTTTATCGAGGGCATGGAAGATAGTAACGTATTTTAATGAGTAAAATCAAAACCCTAGACGAAATTTTGGCAGAAATGAATAACCCCACTTCTGCCAAAAATTTAGCACCAAAAACATTTACGCATACCCCAGCTACCCCACAATCATCGCTCGTTGCCCAAGATAATACCAAAGCAATCACGTCAACTACCCCCATCAAAGCTGTCAATAATTTAAACCCCAAGCATGCAGATAATCATCAGCTTACTCAGCTACTAAGCGATGTTAAAAAAGAGCCTATTTACCAAAACAATAAAGCGGTGAATCGCCTTAGATGGCTGGCATTTTATTATCTATCTAATCGTGAACTCTCTACTAAGCAATTACGCCAAAAATTACTAGATAAAGACCAAGACCCTAAAATGGTGGAAGCTTTATTAGTAGAATTTGCTAAAAAAGGCTACCAAAGCGATGAACGATGTGCCTGTATGCTGGTGCGTGAAGGCGTGCGGCGTGGTCGTGGCAAAAAGCACATTGCTCATAGTATTAAAAAAGCAGGCATTACCTTAGCCTACTCAATTGATGAGATGATTGCCAAGGCAGGCGTTGATGTGCTTGACGACACCATATTGCACACCGATGACCAAACCGAGCAGGTAGCGGTGAGCTGGCTAAAGCTTGCTGTTGAAGCACGCTGCAAAAAATACGGCAATCATTTGCCAAAAGATCAAAAAGATAAAGCTCGTCAATTAAGATTCTTACAGTATCGTGGGTTTGATAATGGCGTATGTTTTGATGCCTTAAAGTACACACTTGATACCCTAGATGAAATTGACTAAGGGGTGTAACTAGCTGCACCAAACTTCTCCCAGACCCCAATCTGCTCTGGCTTAGGAATAGAGGTTGAACCAATCTTACGCCAAGGCATATTTTCTCCATGAAAATCGCTACCAACAGAAACAAGCAGCCCATGGGATGCGATACTGCGATCTACCATCGCCCTTAAGCTGTCTGGCTCGCCATTTGGTAATTCACACGCATCACCCTTTAAGTTTGCAAAATCTTCAATCAGCCTTCTGGTTCTAGTTGCTGACAGTCCGTAGCGTGTCGGGTGAGCCAATACAGCAAGACCACCACACTGATGAATCAGTGCTATCGCCTGCTCCATATTCATGGCATCGATTGCAACATAGGCAGCTTTACCGTCTGCAAGATACTTATCAAAAGCCGATTGAATGGTTGGTACAAATCCAAGCTCATACAAAACTTGGGCGATGTGTGCCCTGCCCACCGCTTGTGGATTACCATCTGTCTTTACCAATACTTTTTGCCATAAAAGCTCAGTTAATTCACTATGATCGGCGTTATTAGCGCCTAATAGCTGACCTAACTTTTGGATAATAGCAAAACCCCGATTATGGCGACTTTCTTGTAAGGCTTGCAAGGCTTTATCCATCTGCTTCACATCATCAAAGTCTAGTGCCACCACATGGATTATCTGATTGATCTGTTTATGCTTGCCGTAGCCACCAGATAAAGCATGCGTGCAACTTATCTCAACGCCATTGATGAACTGTACGCCCAGACTCTCGGCAGTACTGCGTGCTTGGCATAGCCCAGATACAGTGTCGTGATCTGTCAGAGCAAACATGGTAATGCCTGCTAGACTTGCCTTATGAATAAGTTGATCAGGTGGATAAGTGCCATCTGAACATGTGCTGTGACTGTGTAGATCATATTTCATTTGTATTACCGTAAGCTATGTGGTGCTAAAAACAAAAAGCCCCACAAAAGTGAGACTTTTTGATATGTGATGGCGATTACTCATCATCGCCTTGCTGGCGGTTTTGTAGATAATCAGCGATATTAATAGGCTTAGCCGCTGGACGAACTTGGGCTGACGGCTGACCTTTTGACATAGAAAGTGCACTTTGATAGCCAGACGCTGATGAAGCTGTTTTTGGCTTGTCGTCCATTGTAAGACCTGTTGCAATCACAGTGATGTGGATATCATCATCCATGCTCTCATCTTCAACAAAGCCATAAAAAATGTTTGCATTGTCAAGATCGGTAATACTTTCAACCACTTCAGCAGCTTCGCCCACTTCATCCATCTTCAGATCGGCAGCTGTGATATTAATGATTAGCCCTTTGGCATTTTCTAAACGCAAATCATCAAGTAGCGGCGAACGGATGGCTTTTTCGGTGGCTTCACGAGCACGATTTTCACCACTAGCACGTCCTACACCCATCATTGCATGACCACGTGCTGCCATTGCAGTACGCACGTCTTGGAAGTCAAGGTTCATATATCCTTCTGAAGTAATCGCTTGGGCTAGACCATTCACAGCGTGTAATAATACATCATCTGCTTTTTTAAACGCATCTTTTACTGTAAGGTTGCGATGCACTTGTTGGAGCTTTTCATTTGGAATGGTAATGATAGAATCCACGTGCTGCACAAGCTGTTCTACGCCATCTTTAGCTGCCATGATACGTCTTTTACCCTCAAAAGTAAAAGGCGTGGTTACCACAGCAACTGTCAAGATCCCCAATTCTTTTGCAATACGTGCAACTACAGGGGCAGCACCAGTACCTGTACCACCACCCATACCAGCGGTGATAAATACCATGTCATAACCTTCTAAAAATGCACGGATATCTTCTTCGTCGCCTTCTGCAGCCTCACGACCAACTTCAGGGTTTCCGCCTGCACCTAAGCCTTTACCAAGCTGTAATTTATTTGGCGTAGCAAGCGTATCTAAAGCTTGGCGGTCAGTATTAATGCCGACAAAGGTCACACCTTTTGCACCTTGGTTGATCATGTGGTTTACCGCATTACCGCCACCACCACCGACACCGAACACGATAAGGCGTGCTTGACCATCTGTATCAAATTGTGAACTGTCTGCTAAACCATATGTAGACATACCGAACTCCATAAAATTTTATTAAAGTAACACCCTAAACCCAGTTTTTGATATTCTGCGTAAAGGACTTCCAGCCTTGTACAACCTTATCAAAAACACCATTTTTTTCTTCAAAATAATACAAAGAAGCAGAATCATCACGCATAAACTGCTCACTTTGTTGATACATCAATGAGCCGATAACGCTATGTAATTTCGTACTCTTAAGATGCTCTTGCAACGAGAGAATCTGCTCATCGCTTAGCCCTTTAGCGCCGACACTTACGCTTACTTGTTTGTTTGGCTCAATTCTACGAGCAGCAACGCTCCATTTCTTCGCTAAAAAGCCAGACAACCCTTTTGCTTTTGTTGCTTCACCTGCCAAGACAATATTTGACCCAAAAATTGCAAATAAGCCTTGTTCGTCAAAGACCTTAGCCAGCTCATCAAAGATTAGATGATATCTAGCTTCAATAATACTCATTAAGCGGTGTAAGCTGATTGTCACTTCATCACCTGTACTTTTTTTATAGGTGATGAATGTTGCACGGTCTGCTGGCTCAATAACAACGCCACCGTGCTGTATTTTTAATCTTTCTGCATCTTGGGGGCTTAAGCCAAGTTCAGACGCAATATCTAGCGTAACGGCGTGACCGCCCATATCCAAACAATGCGTAAATAACAAAACGCCTTGGTAATACACACATACTTTGGTTGTACCAGCACCAATATCAATAAAACAAACGCCCTGCTCTCGCTCTTCTTTGGTCAAGGCATACTCAGCACTCACTACGCCATCAAACAACATTGCCTCAACTTCAAACCCAGAAGGCTCAATGACATGCTGAATTTGTCCATGATAGTTTTTTGGCAGACTAATAACATGGCTTGCGACTTTGATTTTATTGGCAAGCATACCGACTGCATCTTTTGTCACCTGTCCATCAACATAAACGCATTGACGAATCATTTGAAATAAGCTGCGATCTTGATTATAAAGCTTCTGACTTGCTCGGTCATAGGCTGCTAAAATATGTTCTTTTTCTACCTTGCCCAGCTCATCTGTAATGTCAGACTCAATAACAATACTGCATGATGAGTTGCTCGATTTCATTCCTGATGATGCAAATGATAAGCAAGCTGAATACACCTGCACGCCTGCCATATCGCAAGCTTCTTGTACAGATTTACTAATCGCTCCCAATAGATGATCACGGTGCTCTACTCTACCTTGAAAAAAGCCATCCGTGTGAGCAAGCCCAACGCCCGCTACTTTCACTCGGCGATTCTCTGGCGATCCATCAAAACAGCCGACCGCTGTATAAACTGCAGTCGAGCTTAAATGTATCGCAACCTTCAGGTTCTGCATCATTTATCAACCATCAAAAATATTAAATAATCAAAAAAAAATACAACAATTAACCAACTTGTCTTTAAAATAAACAAATCTAGGGATAAATCCTTGACATTGTAGCACTTTTATTACAAATCTAAAAGGGTGAGAACTAAAAAAGTACTCACAAAATACTTAAATAAAGCTTAAAACGACTAAGTTTTATCAGCAGATTGACTCTTCCATGCTATCGCAAAACCATTTTTATAACGCAAATCTACCGACTGAATTTTTGAGATATCAGACTTAAAGTTTGAGCCCAGTAAAGTTGCCAGCATGTAAAGCTTTTGATCGGTATTCTCATAATCAACAATGACTCGCAAGCCATTCTCAAATCGAACTACCCAAGTCTGTCTAGGTGTTAAAATCAGATCTCTTGCAGTTAATCCAAGCGGTGCATACCATTCATTGATTCGTTGCATTTTTTGCATAATCTGATGAGACTGCACATCTTCCCCATAAAGATTGACGAGCTTTTTATTCATAAGCTCTTGGCTATCAGCGGGGACATATACCACAGCATTGGTATCAATCAAGCGATCACTGCCAAAATTTGCGACAGCCTGTCTTGGGGTAACAGAAATTAGTACGCCTTGATACCAGTCTCTTACTACGCTTACTCGCTCAACCCAAGCCAACTGACTTACCGCCTGATGAATGGCAGTAAGGTCTGCATTAAAAAACTGAACATCGCCAAATGACTGAGCAATCTCTTCAATATTTTTAGCTTGTACTGTACTTAGATTGTGACTATCCACCGCAATTGGTCTTGCAGGAGCATTATTAATTAACCGAGCTACTGTAAAACCAAAAACAACAAGCAACACCACCAAGATAAGAGCGGCATGCCAGAATTTAAGGTTCAAACTTTTGGAAGATGTGTCGCTCATTGATTGCCCATCATAGGTTTGGCATAAGATTAGTAAAAACGCGTATGATAACGCATTTTAAATATAAGTAAAAGCCAAATGATAATTAAAAGTTAAGTTTTTACAAGCATTTACAATTTTTGTATAAAAAATGACTTATAAGAAACATCAACCAACATAAAATATAAATCAACTACTTAATTTTTACCAAAATCTCTATAAAGTCTGCTCAAGAATATTGATGCACAAATCAGCAAAATCAATACCAACTTGCTTTGCCGCCATTGGCACAAGCGAATGGTCTGTCATGCCGGGGACGGTATTTAGTTCTAATAGGTACAGCTTACCATCTGTATCTTTCAAAAAATCCACTCGCCCCCAACCTACGCCACCTACCGCAGTAAAGGCACGCTTGGCAAGCACACTCATCTGCTGTTCTTGCTCGGCGGTCAAATCAGATGGGCATTGATAGATGGTGTCATCACGCAAGTATTTGGCTTCATAATCATAAAATTTATTTTTTGGAATCATGCGAATGCTAGGCAAGGCTTTATCACCCAATAACGATAGTGTGTATTCACCGCCTGTGATGGCTTTTTCTGCCAAAATCTCGCCATGATATTGCTTTAAAGTAGGATAGATTTTGGCAAGCTCGCCTGCCTTTTCAATCATCACCACGCCCACCGATGAACCTTCGGCAGCTGGCTTGACAAATAACGGCAACCCAAAATCCATCTCCACCTGATCAAAATCACTGTCATCATGGAGCACCACATAAGGCACGTTCGGCAAATCCAAAGATTGCCACAGCAAGCGACAACGAAACTTATCCATGGCGATGGCAGAAGCTAACACGCCACAGCCTGTATAAGGCACACCAAAACCATCAAGCACGCCTTGTAAACTACCATCTTCGCCAAAAGTGCCATGCAGCACATTAAAGACTCTATCAAAGTGCTTTAGCTCGCTGATGTCAGCGTCTTTTGGATCAAAGTGGTGTGCATCTACACCTTTTGACAAAAGGGCGTTTAGCACCGCTTTTCCACTGTTTAGTGATACCTCACGCTCGGCACTAAAGCCACCACAAACCACAGCAACTTTGCCAAATTTTTTTACATCAATTTTATTCATGTTTTAGCCTTATTAGCTTATTAGTATGTTAAAATTTTTACGCACAAGCGATGTTTAAAAGGTGCAAAAAGCATTTATCTATAAAAAGCACAAACATACACTTTTAGCCCTTTGCTTAACACTTTTAATTTATCAAACAAAGACAAAAGCATATGCTTTATCGGCATTTATTTTTCTAAAAACAACTCATTTTTTGCTAAATCTTGACAAATCTGCCCCACATTGCCTGCTCCTTGCGTGATAAGCAGATCGCCACCCTTTAATATACGCTTCATAGTCTCAGGCAAATTATCGTTATCCACAAGTGTCGGCTCAACTTGCCCTCTTAGGCGGATACTACGAGCCAGTGCTTTTGTATCTGCCCCCACAATCGGTGATTCTCCCGCTGAATACACCTCTAATAACAACAACTCATCTACCTGCGATAATGCATCGACAAAATCATCAAAGCAATCTCGGGTGCGGCTATAACGGTGCGGCTGGAACATCATCACCAAGCGGCGATCAGGATAGCTTTGGCGAGCCGCCTTGATGGTGGCTTGAACTTCGGCAGGGTGATGACCGTAGTCGTCAATAAGTAGCACGTTGCCACCGTCCACCGACACGTCCGCCTGCTGTTCAAACCGCCGTCCCACGCCTGCAAATTTACCCACCGCACGGATAATTGCCCCATCGTCCACACCTTCATCGGTGGCAAGGGTAATGGCAGCAAGGGCGTTATAAACGTTATGCTCGCCTGGGATATTTAACGTTAAGCGAAGTGGCTCACGGTCTTTTCTTAGCACGGTAAAATGCGTGCGAGTACCGTCCACCACCAAATCCACCGCTTGCACGTCATTATGCTCTTTTAGCCCAAAAGTCAAGACAGGGCGTGCGATGTCGTCAATCATGCCGTACAAGTCTTCATCATCGCCACACACCACCGCCAAGCCATAAAAGGGCATATTGTGCAAAAACTGAATATAAGCTTGTTTTAATTTTTCAAAACTGCCCCCATAGGTATCCATGTGGTCTTCGTCAATGTTGGTAACGATACTTGCCATCGGACGTAGCGACAAAAACGATGCGTCCGACTCGTCCGCTTCTGCCACCAAATAGCGAGAGCTTCCCAAAGATGCATTTTTGCCAGATGCGTTTAATTTACCGCCAATCACATAAGTGGGGTCAAGCCCTGCTTCGGTCAAAATCATCGTCAAAAGGCTTGTAGTCGTGGTCTTACCGTGAGCCCCTGCCACCGCAATAGAATGGCGGTATCGCATAAGCTCGCCCAGCATATCGGCACGGCGAACCACAGGCAAGCGAGCTTGTAGGGCAGTCTGAATCTCAGGGTTGGTCTTGTCAATGGCAGATGAGACGACCAGCACGTCCGCATTTTGGATATTTTTACTGTCGTGTCCGATAAAGACGGTTACGCCAAGGCTTTCTAAACGTCTCGTTGCCGCACTTTCTTTGATGTCTGAGCCTGTAACGGTGTAGCCTTGATTGGCAAGCACTTCGGCAATACCGCACATCCCTGCCCCACCGATACCGACAAAATGAATATTGCCGATACGTCGCATTTCGGGGATTTCTATGAGTTGTTTGGGTAGGGTTTTGACGTTGGTTGAATTTGGCATAACTTTTTCTCTTTTTAGGTGTTAAATGGGTTTAAATAAGTGAATTTTTTAATTGTCGCCGACAATACGCCAAGTAATTTGAACTGGTTTCATATCCTGATAAGATATTGCTTTAACTTTACCAAAATAAGTAAAATCATCTCTGTTGGCTTCACGATAAAATAGATTGATTGATGTTTTTGGGTTTAACAATTCTTGTATTTGAGATTGTCCCATTTTGGCATTGCTTTTTGCAAACCAGTATATTTCATCATCAGACAAAAACTTATTGTCATAATCATGACCCGTTCTGCCTTCTATGCCAATATTTACAAATAAATAATAGGCATTTTCAAACTTAAAATATCCAGTTGCATAAACCCCGCCCCGATAACCATTTTCATCTTTTGGCACGCCAATCAAATCCAAAACATCACTTCTTTTGTATTTTTTATTTAATTGAAAATTAGCAGTCATTTTTCAACCCATTTATACAAATAACGTAGATACCAATCAAAACCGATACATATAAACCGCATGGTTAATAATCTCACCATTGACGTTTTCATTATTGGCAATGATACCACAAAACTCAAATCCCAATCGCTCGGCGACTTGTCGGCTTGGGGTATTATGCTCACCTGCCTTAATGTCCACCACGTCCATGCCATAAGTATCTTTGGCAATATCCATAATCGCACGCACAGCAAGGGTCATGATACCACGCCCTTGATACTCTTGGTGTAGCCAATAGCCAATCTCCGCCTTTTTTAGATGATGATAAATGTTATTTAAACTCACCGCCCCGATGATTTTATCATCATAAATAATATGAGTATGAATGGCTTTATCATCAGCATATTGGTGTAAGGCAAATTTGACAAATTCACGATAGCTATTTTCGCTAAAATTATTCGCCCACGGTAGCCATTTGCCCAAATAATCTTTTTGGACATTAACAATATCATTCATTTGACTGGCAAATGATGAATGTACTAAGGTTAGGCTTAATGCGTCGTTGATTTTATAATGAAACATTTTAATATCCAATTAGCCAAACTGAACACTTTTTTGATTGGTCATTACTTTGGCAATGGCACTGGCGATTAAATCGTTCAAACTTATCTCATTATTTTCTTTATCCAATTTGGCACGGGCTTTTTCAGCCACCAAAAAGGCTTGTTTGATATGCTCTACGCCACCGCCATTTGTCATTGCCATTTCAAGAAATAATTCAATATCTTCATGGCTTTGCATATAATCAACTGGGTCAAATTTTTTTTTAATTCACTCATTTTCATTGTCAATCTCCGATGATAACAATTTGGCTTTTTTAATATCATCTTGCTGGCTATCTTTATCGCCACCACACAGCAAAACAACTACCACGTTGCCACGAATAACATAATACACAAGATAACCCGCCCCGTCATGAAATCTTAATTCATGAACACCACCACCGACTGAATTAATGTCGCCAAAAAAATCCTTCATTTTCAATACGAAAAAGACGTTCAGCAATTTGCATTTTTACACGTCTGTTGCGTAATTTGCTTAACCAACGGTCAAATACAGGCGTACCAACAACCTGATAAGGGGTTAATGGGTATCACTCATGCCTTAACCACACGCTCCACAATATCCGCCACTTGCGTAGTCGTGTCTGTTTTGGCAAAGGCTCGGGCGTTAGTTGCCATGTCTAGGCATTTTTGGCGGTCAAGATTGCCTAGAATCTGTGCAAGTTTTTCGCCCGACAGTTCATTTTGGGGCAACAAAATCCCTGCCCCATGCTCGGTTAGACTCTTGGCATTGGCGGTTTGGTGGTCGTCCACAGCGTGCGGTAATGGGATAAAAATCGGAGCAACGCCCACGCTGGCAATCTCCGTTACCGTCAAAGCCCCTGCTCTACACACCACCACGTCCGCCCAAGCGTAGGCGGCTGCCATATCATCAATAAAGGGGGTAAGCTCAAGCGTATGGAAGTTTAAATCAACCCCTGCTTGAGAATAAGCAACCAGCATATCTTGATGGTTGGCTTTACCGCACTGATGGCGTACAGATAAAGGACGTTTGCTGATTTTTAGCAGCTCGACAATAGCGTTATTTATTGCCATCGCACCAAGACTACCGCCAATAACCAATAACTTTAGGGGTGACTTATCATTAGGATAATAACGCTCGCTTGGCTTAGGTAGCTTGGCAATCGATTCACGCACAGGATTGCCAACCGTATGTAAACGCTGACCCAATGAATCTGCCATAAAATCAAACGCCCCATCAAATGCCTGCAACACTTGATCAGCATGGCGTGCCAAATGACGATTACTCATACCCACAATGGCGTTTTGCTCGTGAATGATGAGTTTCTTTTTGGCAAGCTTAGTAGCAAGCCCGCCAGGTGCAGTCACATAGCCACCAAAACCCACAGATGCTTGGACATTATTATCTTTGATAATCTTTAGCACTTGGACGACCGCCTTTGTCAGCATGATGGGCAGTTTTACAAATTTTGCCACGCCTTTGCCACGCACGCCTTGCATGTCAATGGCATGAAATACATACCCATGCTTAGCAACCAGCTCATTTTCCATGCCGTTTGGTGTGCCAAGCCAGTGAATGGTCACCCCCTGCTTGGCAAGCTCGTCTGCCACCGCTAACGCAGGAAAAACGTGTCCGCCTGTGCCTGCTGCCATGATTAATACATTCATCATTTACCCCATTTTAGATACAATCCCCCTATTTTGTAACAAAACAAGGTAAATTACAAGGCAAATGAATGATTTTGTTAAAAAATATTTATCCACCCAACTCTTATCTATCAGCACGCCTGCCAACACCATCACGACAGCTTAATTGGCATTTTACCTGTGGCTGTTAACACTTTTTAGTGGGGTTTTCTTGTTGCAGACTTGTGATGACTTACCTTGTGTCATCGGTAGAGCCATCGTCAATGAGATAAATTTTACCCAAATGACTTTGGGTCAGCACGCTGCCCGTCGCACAGCACAAGGTGGTGATGGCATTATAGGAATAACCACGTCTATATGAATGGCAACGTAGGTATGTTGGCTTGACATAAATAGTGATGAATGAAACTTTGTGCTATTTTAGCAGATTTGATGTGTACTTGAATAATAAAAACGAACGATTGTCTCGTTCGTTTTGTAAAACACCATAAAATTAAAAAACACTGTTTCACTTGTTTAATTACTGGTTTAATAAATTTTCAATAAACACAATAAAATCTGTGGCAATCTGCGTCCCATAGGCAGTGTCAATCTCACGCACACAAGTTGGCGACGTTACGTTAATTTCGGTGATTTTAGCACCAATCAAATCCAAACCGACAAAATACAAGCCCTTTTCAAGCAAAACAGGTGCAACTTCTTGGGCAACTTTTAATTCATCAGCCGTCAAAGGCATGGCAACGCCAAGACCGCCTGCCGCCAAATTACCCCGAGTCTCGCCACCTTGTGGAATGCGTGCCAAACAATAAGGCACAACCTGGCCACCAACAATAAGCACCCGCTTATCGCCATCTTTGATTTGGGGTAGGTATTTTTGAGCCATAATCGGTAAAGTCTGCATTTGGGTGAGTATTTCAAGCGTTGAGCCAATATTTGGGCTGTCTGCCGTCAATCTAAAAATCCCCATGCCACCCATGCCATCAAGCGGTTTGACAATCACATCTTGATGCTCATCAATAAACGTGCGAATGTGCGACTGCTTAGCGGTTACGATGGTTGGACTCATGTGCTGACTAAACTGTGTTGCAAACAATTTTTCGTTGCACGCACGCACCGAATTTGGGTCATTAACAACCAACACACCTGCACGCTTAGCATAATCTAACAAATGCAGTGCATACAAAAACTGCATATCAAAAGGTGGGTCTTTACGCATCAAAATGACATCAAAATCAGTCGCTTGAACGCTGACTTTCTCGCCCAATTCATAAAAATGATTGGGATTTTTAAAGACGCTAAGTGCCCAAGCATCAATCATCAGCCTACCACGATCAAGCCAAAGGTCATCAATATTACAATAAAACAGGCGATGATGACGCTCATCAATCGCCCACATCATGGCAAGCGTTGAGTCTTTTTTGTAGTTGATTGTGGAAATGTCGTCCATGACGATAAGAAAATTCAGTGCTTTCATACATTACACCCCATACTGCTTGCGATACGCCATCATTTTGGTCAAATACTCATCACCATCTTGATTGCCCAAAAAATCAATAATATCATCAATATCAATCAAGCTATGCACGCTCACACCAAAATCATCTTTGATTTGACAGACGGCACTGCGGTCATCTTGCCCTTTTTCTTTGCGGTCAAGTGCAATCACTATCCCTGCCAAGCTTGCCCCAGCACCTTGCAAAATCTCCACCACTTCACGCACGGCGGTCCCTGCTGTCATCACATCATCAATCACCCATACCGACTTACCTGACAAATCCGCCCCCACAAGACTGCCACCTTCGCCATGCGTTTTGGCTTCTTTGCGGTTATAACCCCACGCCACATCAATGCCATGAGCCTGCCACAAGGTCTGGGCGGTGGTTGCCACAAAAGGAATGCCTTTATACGCCGCTCCAAAAATGGTCGGATTATCCTTATCTTTCAATTGACTGGCAAGCACATCAGCATAACCACAAGACAGCATATCCAAGGCTTGTCCGCTCGCCAATAGCCCTGCATTAAAAAAGTAGGGGCTGACTCGTCCAGATTTTAGGGTAAACTCACCAAATTTTAGGACACCACAATCAAGCAGTAGTTGAATAAAGGCTTGTTTATCAAATGCGTGTGTTTGTATATTCATGTATTACTCCAAAAAAATATAGTGTTTATTTTACACGGTTCTGGGGTAAATTTCTTGGGAATTTACTGCAGTAAATTTTTGCTCAATCAAACTGTGGCTATCCACCAAAAACCGTCCCCACTCATCATCTTGGCACACTTGCACATAAGACCCTGTTTCCAACGCCTTTGGCACATCAAGCCCACCTAAAAGACTATCATCACCATGATGATTAAGTTTTGGTAAATCGCCCAAATACCCTGCCACATCATCAAGCGTTAAAAACTTACCATGCAAATCAAACCCTACATTTAAAATCCGCCCAGCCACATCTGCCATGCGGTCATGAATATGCCCATGCAAATGATAATAACCCTTATGACAGCCATCCCACTCATTAATCGGATAATGAAACAAAATCAATGTCTTATCAGCGATTTTTAGTTTTAAATACGCTTGGGCGGACGAAAGCATTGGGTGTCCGTCTAACTTTTTGGCGGTCAACAATTTATCCAAATGCGTGGCAATCACGTCATCATGATTACCAAAAATCAAATGATGTTGCCCATTTAGTCGCTCAAGTACTGTTTTAATACGACACAAGTCATAAGAAAAACTCAAATCACCCAAATTATAGACCACATCATTAACACCCACCGTGTCATTCCATAGCTCAATCATATACTCATCAAGCACATCAATCGTGCCTTGTGGGCGAGTATGTGGGCAAAATTTAGCAATATTTTTATGCGAAAAATGTAAATCAGAAGTGAAAAATATTTTGCTCATTTTTAATCCAACTTTTCCAAAAACCCTTGAATAAACGCAATTTTATCCAACTCATTCATTTGGTTAAACATCTGTTTGTTTGCCTTAATATAATCCACAAGCGGATAATATTCTTCATCAAATTCTTGTTTATTTAATTGGGTGGTGTTTAATTTATGGCTTAAATTTTTATCGGTACTTCTACCCAAAAACTTTGAAATCAAATAATACGGCGATTTTAATTTAAACAATAATCGCCAATGCTCATCAAACACCATAAACCCTTCGTGCTTGACCATTTTTAATAACGCCTTTAATTCACCAAAAGGAATTTTTTCAATGGCTTGTGGACGTTTTAAGCCAAATTTTTTGCCAATTTCGTCCAATGTTTTTTCATCAAATTGTACACCTGTCGCCACATCCACCACGCCAATCAAGGTTTCACCAAAATCTTCATTGATGATATGCACATCAGCCGGATCAGTAATTTCAAACAAAAAAGTATGGTTGGGGAAAGCCTTAAATACAGACTCATATTGCTGGCAGTGGCTTTGAGTCATTTTGGCAAAATCGCTATCAAGCGAGCCTGTGGTAGAATACAGCACTTGGCGATTAAAACTCGCTCCAAAACTTGGGTGTGTGTTATCCAAATCCACAAACGTACACACGCCCAAAAAACCATTAACCTTAACCACCGCATTAACAATCGTATCATCGCTTATGGTAATCGGATAACGGCTGTTTTGAGTAATGCGTTCAGAATAATTAAACACTTTTTTAAATGGACGGACAATAATACGGTTATGGCTATCCACGATAAGCCCGCGCATTTCAAGCAAAGCATCATCAAAACTATTTTCATAAAACACCTTGCGGGCATATTTAAGCACCGACAGCTCAGGATAACGCTTACTTGTCTTTTTGCTAAAGTTTTTACGAGCAAAAGTTAAATATTCATCGGTAACAAAGGTGTTTTGTACTTCATCAAAAGGTAATTTCCCTTGACTAAAGGTATTCATTTTATCAACCAAAGCTTGCGTTGCTGCATCAATAGGCTTAATCGCAGGAACGTGAATTTCTTCTTTTAAACGGTTGTTGTTTAAGTTGATATAAGCAGTCAAAACATCTGCTTGTTTAACGTTGTGTGTGTTGTTAAAAAAGTTGTGCAAGCGATACACTTGTACCTCAAAATCAAACTTTTTTGCCATTTGCATAAGATGAGTACAAGCTGCAACCTTTTGGTTGGTGTTAGAATTAACGATTAAAATGTGCTGACTTGGATTTTGTCGCCCTTGCTTTAAGGCGTTTTTGAAAGTCGCTAAGTTTTGACGTTGTGCTTTATCCACCGCTTGCACAGACCAGCGATACACGCCTTTTTCATCGGTCAATAACAAGTCATTTTCCAAATGAATAATTAGAGCATTGGGATAAGTTTTTAAAAATTCGTCAATTTTTTGCTTTGCAAAAGTAGATTTACCTGAGCCTTGATGCCCACGGATTAGGATAAATTGTTGCATAATAAAACCCTTATTCATCGTTACTGTTTTAAACAATGAAAATAACCGTTAAAACAATGTAAAATTTATCATGACAATCAATATCAAAGTAAGACGAACTGTCATTCGCCCAGTCACTTAGAAAATGAACTCACATAAAAATCTTACACATAAAACCAACAATTTTATAAAAATTGCGATGCGGCAGGGTCGTAGCTTGGGGATTATATAATTTTCACTCTTTTAAAATTATATAAATGTGAAATTTATCAAAAAAAATGGATAAATTTTTGTCAATGACTTATTGTAATGCTAAATTTGAGTTTGTCAAGTAATTTTGTGGTCAAAAGTTTTGATTGTAACGCCTAAATAAAGGCGGTCAGAATTTATCATAATAAAAAAGCCCAATCATTACAATCGGGCTTTTTGTTTAAGCAATTGGCTTATTTGTTAGCAGCAGCTTGAGCGGCAGCTACTTCAGCAGCAAAGTCTTCTTGCTTTTTCTCAATGCCTTCACCCACTTCTAAGCGTTTAAAGCTAAGAACAGTAGCGCCGTCAGCTTTTAGAACATCGCCGACTTTTTTATCATTGTCCATAACATAAGGTTGGTTCACAAGCGTTACTTCGTTTAGGTATTTTTGGATACCACCAGTAATCATTTTCTCAACCACGTTTTCAGGCTTGCCAGATTCTTTGGCTTTGGCTTCAATGATGTCTTTTTCACGAGCCAAGATATCAGCAGGTACACTTTCTTCATTTACCGCTAGTGGGTTAAATGCAGCTACTTGCATTGCAACAGCTTTACCAAGCTCTTCGCTACCGCCTTCATAAGACACTACCACACCGATACGAATGCCGTGACGATAAGCAGCAAGATTTGCCCCTTCAATCACTTCGGCACGACGAATCTGGATATTTTCGCCAATTTTTTGAACCAAAGCCACACGAGCTTCTTCAACATTAGAACCATCGCCATATGGCAATTCAGCAATCTTAGCTACATCAGTTGTGTCATTCGCTAATGCTAATTGAGCAACTTGGTTAGCAAATGCGGTGAAGTTTTCATCTTTTGCTACAAAGTCTGTTTGGCAGTTAACTTCTAATAGTAATGCTTTATTGCCTTCTTGAGCAATAATAATTGCACCATCAGCTGCAATATTACCTGCTTTTTTAGCAGCTTTTGCTTGACCTGATTTACGTAAGTTATCAATGGCAAGCTCAATATCGCCATTTGCTTCTTCTAGTGCTTTTTTGCATTCCATCATACCAAGACCAGTACGATCACGCAATTCTTTTACAAGTTTTGCAGATACTTGACTCATAATATACCCTTATTAATATGAATTTATTAACCAAAATGGCGGTTCTTATCACCGCCATTATATTTACGATTATCAAATTAGCCGTGTGGGTTATTTACCACTTGACCTGTTTGATCAACCTTGTCTTCAACTTCTGCGGTAGCATTATCACGGCTAGCTTGCTTTTCTTCATCAGCAGCTTGTGCATTAGCACCACCTTGAGTCTTAGCATACTCTTTACCAGCGATAATTGCATCTGCCATTGCAGTAGCGTATAAAGTCACTGCACGGATTGCATCATCATTAGCAGCAATCACATAGTCAACGTTATCAGGATTAGAGTTAGTATCAACAACGCCAATTACAGGAATACCTAAGTTTTTAGCTTCTTTAATAGCAATGGCTTCATGGTCTACATCAATTACAAAAATAGCATCAGGTAGGCCATTCATGTCTTTAATACCACCAAGACCACGCTCAAGCTTTTCCATGTCACGAGTACGCTCTAAAGCTTCACGTTTGGTTAGCTTAGCAAAAGTACCGTCTTCTGCTTGTTTTTCTAAATCTTTTAGACGAGTGATAGATTGACGAATGGTTTTCCAGTTAGTCAAAGTACCGCCAAGCCAGCGATGATCGATGTAAGGCATACCTGCACGAGTAGCTTGCTCACGAATTGCTTGGCTTGCTGCACGTTTAGTACCAACAAATAGGATCTTATTGCGGTTAGCAGCTTGCTGATTAGCAAAAGTTAAAGCTTCGTTAAACTGCTTAACAGTGTGCTCAAGGTTAATGATATGAATTTTGTTGCGAGCACCAAAAATGTATTGGTTCATTTTTGGGTTCCAGAAGCGAGTTTGGTGACCAAAGTGAGCACCAGCTTCTAATAAATCACGCATTGAGATTTGAGTAGGGTTTTTTTCTGACATGTCAGTTTTCCTAGTTTGGGTTACGCCTCCACGAAATTAAGCATCAAATTAGATTGCACGCATTAATCACAGTAATTGATCAATTAATCAAGCAATCCAACACCCTGAATACTTATATGTAAATTAGTTTCGTGTGTGTAGTTTTGGTTAAAGGTAAATCCATTGTAAAAAATGGAGTACCTATTCTAGCAAATAAAAGACTATTTGTAAATAATAATGTATTAATTAGTTATCTTTATGTTGACACCCTTTAGTTAAGTATTTTTGCTCAATATTAGAAGTACACGACCAAGCTCCATCGATCTTAGCCCATGTAACATGCTTTGACTTTAACTGAGTAGCGGCATCACCGCCTAATACAGCCTTAATCGTTGGTGAATTGCCTAGAGTAACAACCAATCCTTTTTGACCTGTATTAGCAGTTGTTTCGGCTGCATTTTGAGTTTCATCAGTATCCAATAAATTACTTTTTGTCCAGCCTAGCTCACATGTTGTTTCATCATCACCTTGCATTTGACAAATATCAACAGTACTACGCAATTGGCTTGTTTCCATAACAACTCTATTAACTTGAGCAGCTATCGTCCGATCCTGAAATTTAGGAATAGCAAACATCGCCAAAATGCCGATAATCACTACAACAATCATCAATTCAATTAGAGTAAATCCTTTTTGATAACCCATAAAAAACTCCTAATATAATCACATTTCATACATTAAACAAACTCCCTATTCTACCAACCTTTCCCCCTAAATGATAGCCCTTTTTCACCTTTCACCCCTCTCCCAAAACAAAAACCCCCGCATTTGCGGGGGTCTTAAATAAGGGTGCTGACGATGACCTACTCTCACATGGGCGAACCACACTACCATCGGCGCTAAGACGTTTCACTTCTGAGTTCGGGAAGGGATCAGGTGGTTCCATCTTGCTATTGTCGTCAGCGTAAAAGGATTAACAACGATTATGAGTCTGTTTTTATTTAAATTTAATTTATTAAATTGATTTAATCTTTATTAAATTTACTTCAAGATATATTCTTTATCAAGCTTGTTAGGTAAAATCTTTACACTTTAATCATACAAAACCACTTGGGTGTTGTATGGTCAAGCCAAACGAGCAATTAGTATTGGTTAGCTACACATGTCACCATGCTTCCACACCCAACCTATCAACGTCGTAGTCTACAACGGCTCTTTAGGGAAATCTTATCTTGAGGTGGGCTTCCCGCTTAGATGCTTTCAGCGGTTATCCCATCCGAACGTAGCTACCCGGCAATGCTTCTGGCGAAACAACCGGAACACCAGAGGTTCGTCCACTCTGGTCCTCTCGTACTAGGAGCAGATCCTCTCAAATTTCCAACGCCCACGGTAGATAGGGACCGAACTGTCTCACGACGTTCTAAACCCAGCTCGCGTACCTCTTTAAATGGCGAACAGCCATACCCTTGGGACCTGCTTCAGCCCCAGGATGAGATGAGCCGACATCGAGGTGCCAAACACCGCCGTCGATATGAACTCTTGGGCGGTATCAGCCTGTTATCCCCAGAGTACCTTTTATCCGTTGAGCGATGGCCCTTCCATACAGAACCACCGGATCACTAAGACCTACTTTCGTACCTGCTCGACTTGTGGGTCTCGCAGTTAAGCGCGCTTTTGCCTTTATACTCTTTGAACGATTTCCGACCGTTCTGAGCGCACCTTCGTACTCCTCCGTTACTCTTTAGGAGGAGACCGCCCCAGTCAAACTACCCACCATACATTGTCCTTGATGTTGTTACATCTAAGTTAGAACCCCAACATAACCAGGGTGGTATTTCAAGGTTGGCTCCATGCAAACTGGCGTTCACACTTCAAAGCCTCCCACCTATCCTACACAAGTTAGGTCAAAGTTCAATGTAAAGCTGTAGTAAAGGTTCACGGGGTCTTTCCGTCTAGCCGCGGGTACACAGCATCTTCACTGCGATTTCGATTTCACTGAGTCTCTGCTGGAGACAGCGCTGCCATCATTATGCCATTCGTGCAGGTCGGAACTTACCCGACAAGGAATTTCGCTACCTTAGGACCGTTATAGTTACGGCCGCCGTTTACTGGGGCTTCGATCAAGAGCTTCGCTTACGCTAACCCCATCAATTAACCTTCCAGCACCGGGCAGGCATCACACCCTATACGTCCACTTTCGTGTTTGCAGAGTGCTGTGTTTTTAATAAACAGTTGCAGCAGCCTGGTATCTGCGACTGCCAATAGCTCAAAGAGCAAGTCTTATCACCATCAGCAGCGTACCTTCTCCCGAAGTTACGGTACCATTTTGCCTAGTTCCTTCAGCAGAGTTCTCTCAAGCGCCTTGGTATTCTCTACCTGACCACCTGTGTCGGTTTCGGGTACGATTTGTTTAAGACTATCGCTTAGAAGCTTTTCCTGGAAGCATGGTATTTGCCACTTCGCCAATAAATTGGCTTGCTGTCAGATCTCAGTAATAGTCTAGCGGATTTGCCTACTAAACCTACCTACATCCTTTCACCTGGACAACCAACGCCAGGCTGACATAACCTTCTCCGTCCCTCCATCGCATCATAAACAAGTATTGGAATATTAACCAATTTCCCATCGACTACGCCTTTCGGCCTCGCCTTAGGGGTCGACTCACCCAGCCCCGATTAACGTTGGACTGGAACCCTTGGTCTTCCGGCGAACGGGCTTTTCACCCGTTTTGTCGTTACTCACGTCAGCATTCGCTCTTGTGATACCTCCAGCAACCCTTACAGGTCACCTTCACAGGCTTACACAACGCTCCCCTACCACTTAATTGAAACAATTAAATCCGCAGCTTCGGCTCCTAGTTTGAGCCCCGTTACATCTTCCGCGCAGGCCGACTCGACTAGTGAGCTATTACGCTTTCTTTAAAGGGTGGCTGCTTCTAAGCCAACCTCCTAGCTGTCTGTGCCTTCCCACATCGTTTCCCACTTAACTAGGAATTTGGGGCCTTAGCTGGCGGTCTGGGTTGTTTCCCTCTTGACGACGGACGTTAGCACCCGCCGTCTGTCTCCCGGATATCACTCATCGGTATTCGGAGTTTGCATCGGTTTGGTAAGTCGGTATGACCCCCTAGCCGAAACAGTGCTCTACCCCCAATGGTGTTCGTCCGAGGCGCTACCTAAATAGCTTTCGGGGAGAACCAGCTATCACCGAGTTTGATTAGCCTTTCACCCCTATCCACAAGTCATCCCCTGGCTTTTCAACGACAGTGGGTTCGGTCCTCCGGTGCCTGTTACGGCACTTTCAACCTGCTCATGGATAGATCACTCGGTTTCGGGTCTATACCCTGCAACTTAAGTCGCCCTATTAAGACTCGGTTTCCCTACGCCTCCCCTAAACGGTTAAGCTTGCTACAGAATATAAGTCGCTGACCCATTATACAAAAGGTACGCCGTCACCAAATAATAAATTATTCAGCTCCGACTGCTTGTATGCACACGGTTTCAGGTTCTATTTCACTCCCCTAACAGGGGTTCTTTTCGCCTTTCCCTCACGGTACTGGTTCACTATCGGTCAGTCAGGAGTATTTAGCCTTGGAGGATGGTCCCCCCATCTTCAGACAAGATTTCACGTGTCTCGCCCTACTTAATATGTCGTATAAACAGTTTCGCATACAGGACTATCACCTACTATGGTTGGCTTTCCCACGCCATTTTGCTACTGTAAATTTGATCGGCTCCTCCGTGTTCGCTCGCCGCTACTTACGGAATCTCTATTGATGTCTTTTCCTCGGGGTACTGAGATGTTTCACTTCTCCCGGTTTGCCTTCTATCCAAAGGATAGAATACCTATCTTATGATAAGTGGGTTTCCCCATTCAGAAATCGCCGGGTCACAGGATATTGCCACCTCACCGACGCTTATCGCAGGCTATCACGTCTTTCATCGCCTCTGACTGCCAAGGCATCCACCATGTGCACTTCATTACTTGACCATACAACCCCAAGTAGTTTTACTTACTTGTGATGTATGAGAATGATTGTAACGATTTACCTATGTTTACGCTTGATTCAGTTCTCTTTACTTTTAGGTGATTATATTGGGTATAATCACCATGGTTAATTATTTGTTGGAATAAATAATTAACCCAGACTCATAATATGTTGTTAAATAATGATATAAACTTCGTCAGTTTATAAAGTTAAAGCATAAATAAGAAATCTTATTTAAATTGCTTATGTATGCTTATTGATGTTTTAATGGTGGAGTTAAGGAGAGTCGAACTCCTGACCTCCTGCGTGCAAGGCAGGCGCTCTACCAACTGAGCTATAACCCCATGTGTTAATGGTGGGTCTAATAAGACTTGAACTTATGACCCCCGCGTTATCAACACGGTGCTCTAACCAACTGAGCTATAGACCCGTTTTAAAACATCTTTCCAAAGAACAACTTGTTGTGAATTCTTGCCAATCAGATAATATCGTTAAGGAGGTGATCCAGCCGCAGGTTCCCCTACGGCTACCTTGTTACGACTTCACCCCAGTCATCGACCCCACCGTGGTGATCGCCCTCTTGCGTTAGGCTAACCACTTCTGGTGAGATCAACTCCCATGGTGTGACGGGCGGTGTGTACAAGGCCCGGGAACGTATTCACCGCAGCATTCTGATCTGCGATTACTAGCGATTCCGACTTCATGGAGTCGAGTTGCAGACTCCAATCCGGACTACGATTGGCTTTTTGAGATTAGCATCACATCGCTGTGTAGCAACCCTTTGTACCAACCATTGTAGCACGTGTGTAGCCCTGGTCGTAAGGGCCATGATGACTTGACGTCGTCCCCGCCTTCCTCCAGTTTGTCACTGGCAGTATCCTTAGAGTTCCCGACTTAACTCGCTGGTAACTAAGGAAAAGGGTTGCGCTCGTTGCGGGACTTAACCCAACATCTCACGACACGAGCTGACGACAGCCATGCAGCACCTGTATTCTAATTCCCGAAGGCACTCCGAAATCTCTTTCGGATTCTAGATATGTCAAGACCAGGTAAGGTTCTTCGCGTTGCATCGAATTAAACCACATGCTCCACCGCTTGTGCGGGCCCCCGTCAATTCATTTGAGTTTTAACCTTGCGGCCGTACTCCCCAGGCGGTCTACTTATTGCGTTAACTGCGTCACTAAGTCTTCAAGAGACCCAACGACTGGTAGACATCGTTTACGGCGTGGACTACCAGGGTATCTAATCCTGTTTGCTACCCACGCTTTCGAACCTCAGTGTCAGTATGATGCCAGGGTGCTGCCTTCGCCATCGGTATTCCTCCAGATCTCTACGCATTTCACCGCTACACCTGGAATTCTACACCCCTCTCACCTACTCTAGCTTACCAGTATCAGATGCAATTCCCAGGTTAAGCCCGGGGCTTTCACATCTGACTTAATAAGCCACCTACGCTCGCTTTACGCCCAGTAATTCCGATTAACGCTTGCACCCTCTGTATTACCGCGGCTGCTGGCACAGAGTTAGCCGGTGCTTATTCTGTGGGTAACGTCAGGGTCAATGGGTATTAACCATTGACTTTTCCTCCCCACTTAAAGTGCTTTACAACCAAAAGGCCTTCTTCACACACGCGGCATGGCTGGATCAGGGTTTCCCCCATTGTCCAATATTCCCCACTGCTGCCTCCCGTAGGAGTCTGGGCCGTGTCTCAGTCCCAGTGTGGCTGATCATCCTCTCAGACCAGCTACAGATCGTCGCCTTGGTAGGCCTTTACCCCACCAACTAGCTAATCCGACTTAGGCTCATCTATTAGCGAGAGCTAAAAGCCCCCTTTCTCTCGTAAGACGTATGCGGTATTAGCTATCCTTTCGGATAGTTATCCCCCACTAATAGGCAGATTCCTAAGCATTACTCACCCGTTCGCCACTAATCCTATCTAGCAAGCTAGATAATCATCGTTCGACTTGCATGTGTTAAGCCTGCCGCCAGCGTTCAATCTGAGCCATGATCAAACTCTTCAGTTTAATCTTTGTTTTGCCTAAGGCTTTAAAGTAAATTAAAGATTAGGACTTGGCTCATTTATGTTTATTACTAGCAAAATTTGCTCATCGTGTAAATGAATTAACTTTGAGTATTTTTGTCATGATAATAAATAATAAATGATACTTGCATATTTATATTATTTGATTTATCTTGTATTGACAAAAATCCACACAAGTTGTTCTTTGTTTGATTTTAAATAGTGTATGATACATCGTCTGTATCAATTAAGGCTGTACATTATATATTGAAAAGTTATAATGTCAAGCTTTTTTTAAGTTGTTTTTTCACTGTATCAAGTTGGCTACGATTGCTATTTGTAATCGTTGGTAACTGCCTTGACTTTGTGAGTGGCGTATTATACGCTTTTAATATTTGATGTCAAGCTTTTTTTCAAGAATTTTGGAAGTTTGTTTAAAACTAACTAAGTTATTGAAATTTAACAAGTTTTTTAGAACTTGAACTGCTTGAGTGGTGCGTATTATACCTAAGATTTGATGTGGGTCAAGGGGTTTTTTGAAGAAAGTTAGGAAAAGTTTGTAAGTGATTGTTTTTGTGGGGATTTTTTTTGATATTTTTGTTGTATCTTTTATGCCATTCATGTATTATTTCGTGTATTATTGATTTGGTTGCGATTTGATTGTTATACCTGATCAGAAATTTATCCATTTAATTATTCAATTTAATAGCCATTTGAGCGGTGCAAATACCGCCATCATCAATACCATCATCGCCAAAGAAGGAATTGTCCAATGTAATTATCGTCATCAAACTAATCAAGCTAATTTTTATTTTAGTTGAACAAGGATTATGTATGAGACGATTTATATTGGGTAATCGTGCTTTTTTGACGAGCCTATTTTTTGTTGTGATGATGCAACTGTTGGTTGCTTTTTCTACTTATTGTATCAGCAAACTTGCCCAAAGCGTGGCTCATGGCAGCCTAAACGTGGGCTACTTATTTGGATTTGTCGGCAGTTTGGTGGGGGTATTTATCCCTGCTTATCTTGGTAGTATTTATTTTGAGCGGGCAACTTTTGACGCTCTACTACGCTACCATGATGATTTTGAACGACATTTTCTAGGCAAAGCCTGCCACTATCATGATGGCAACCTTACACAAAATGCCAAAGCCCTATTATCCCAAGAAGCCAAGCTGACCCTTGATGATACGCTACTGACCATTTATGATTTGACATCACTTATCTTTAATGTCGGTTTCAATCTATTTGTGATTGCGTGGGTGATTGATGGGCGAATTTTGTGGGGTTATGCGGTGGGCTTTGTTTTGGCGTTGGGGGTGGTTTGGCTCTTTAAAAACCGCCTAAGCACAAGTGCCACTGTCGCCCAAAACACTCGCCTGTCGGTGCTGTCCGCCCTATCCTATGCGTGGGATAATATCATCATATTCAACACCTACAATCACACTCGCCACCGCCACAAAGTCAATGACAGCCTAGCTGCCGCCAAACGTGCGGTCGTGCGTGCCAAGCTGATTCATCATGTCAGTGCCAATCTTGGTATGCTATCTTTGATGTCGTCTGCACTGGGCGTTACGGCGTGGCTGTTTTGGCAACACCACCACAATATCGCCATGCTTGCTGTATTGGTCGCCACCTTGCCACGTCAAATTCAAATGCTACAAATGTGCGAAGCCATCATCGCTTATCAGGCTAATCTGATGGCACTATCGGCAAGGGTTGATGGGCTGTTGGGTATTTTTAAGACACCCAAAATCTCGCTTGCTAATTTCATACAAAGCGATAAAATTTTGGTCAAGCAGACAGGGCGAGTATTTGATTTGACAAAACTTTTGGACAATCCGCCACGCACAGGGCGTATTACGCTCGTTGGCGATAATGGCGTGGGCAAGTCCTGTGTGCTTTTGACCATCAAAGAGCGGTTGTATGCCAAGTCCTATTACCTGCCTGCCAAGCACGAGCTGTGTTTTGATAATAATTTTGGCTCAACAGGGCAACGACTCATGAGTGAGATTGACGAGCTGACACATGATGATACGCCATACTTTTGCTTGATGAATGGGACGCTAATCTAGACACTCAAAATACCGCCCGAATAGACGATAAAATTGATACGATAAGTCTTTGACAATCTAAAATGATGGCAAATGTCGGTCAAATAACAGTCAAATGCGGTTACCATTTGATTAAGTTTATCCCATCAAACTTAACCAAATGGCAACCAGAACTTCTAGCTGGCAAATATTTGACTTAGCCAAATTTTTTGTTAAATTTTAAAGCCGTCTGTCTGCCCCCAAAACCACCCACCACAATCTATCCACCACAATCTACCCATCAAAATTTATCCAATCAAGCCAAATGACTTGAACGTATCGGTTGCTTATCTTGTAAGGGCAATCATGAAGTGGTACTTGGTGTGGGTTTTGTTGACTGGTATTTTTGTTTTGATTTGGCGAACAAAACCGCCAACACGAACGCTGCCGCTTGCAATAGCACAATGGTCGCCCCTGTCGCTGAATCTAAATGATAACTTAAAATCACGCCCATAAAACTTGTTAAACACGAACTTAACACCGCCACAACCAACATGGTATGAAACCGCCGACACAGCACAAATGCCGTAATGCCAGGCGAGATGAGCATTGCCACCACCAAAATCACGCCAACGGCTTGCATGGCAACAACAATGGTCGCCGACAACAGCACAAGCAGTCCATAATGCAAAAACTTTGGCGACAGCCCTGCCACTCGGGTGTGGCTGACATCAAAACAATAAAGTAGCAGGTCTGATTTTTTGAGCATCATCGCCACAAACACCACCGCACAAATGGCAAGCGTCTGATACAGCATATCTTGTCCGATACCCAAAAGATTGCCAAATAAAATGTGCTTTAAGTGCTGGTCGGTATCAATCTTGGTGAACATAATCAGTCCGAGTGCAAACATACCTGCAAAGACAATGCCCATGAGCGTGTCTTCTTTGATGCGAGTGTTGCTTTTTAGATAGCCCACCGACACCGCACAAAACAGCCCTGCCACGAACGCCCCGAGCGATATGGGTAGACCTGCCCACACCGCCACGACCACCCCCGGGAACACCGCATGGCTTATCGCATCGCCCATCAACGACCAGCCTTTTAGCACCACAAAACACGACAGCACCGCACACACCACACCCACTGCCATCGCCGAAATCAAGGCGTGTTGCATGAAAGTGTGGGATAGGGGTTCGGCTAGGTAGGATAAGAGGTTAGTCATCGTTTGTAACCACCTGTCAAAAACTGGGTCCGTCCATATCACATGAACGGTTAGGTGTATGATCTTTTTGTATTTTTTGGGACAAGTCCAAGTTTTTTTCCAATTTAAACTCTTGTATGGCTTCAAATAATGATGCAACCACACCTTCATTATTTACGACCAGCATATTATCCAACTCATGGATAATACCACCTGCCGAACCCTCTTTCTTACCTTTTAGTTTTTCCTCAATAACAACTTCTAAGTATTGTTTAAAATCCTGATATGAAATTGCAGAATCAAATAACCTTTTTTTATCTACAGAGTAAAACCTATCCTTCAAATTATTATTTAAAAAATCACAATAATTTGTCATCAATAGAACAAAACTTTGATTGTTATTAGCCCCATAAATTATAAAATGACAAGATGATGATTGGGAACTACTTAAAGTATTAATAGAATGTTGAAAATCAGTATACTTCTTCTGTTCACTTTGGATACATGCTAGTTCGGATGTTCGTTTAAACTCTACCAAAAAAAATTTATCGTCTTCACCAAAAATAACATCGCCCATTTTTTCTAAATTGCCGTCCAAAGGAGTGGCAATAAAGTCAAATTGACGCACAAAAGCATATTCCACTGACTTTTCAAACCATTTTATATTCATAACAATTCTCCACTAAAAAACAAGTATATTTAATCACAAATCATGCTATCTTGTTAGTTGATTTTTTGCAAATCTTTGCGTCATCACCCCAAACTTCGGCGAAAACAAAAACGCCAATACAAATAAAGCAGTCTGCAAAGCGACAATCACCCCACCTGTCGCACCGTCCAGATAATAGCTCAAATACGCCCCAACACCCCCTGTCAGCACCCCAAAGGCAATCGCCATCAGCACCAACGGACGAAAACGGTCGGTCAGCTGAAAAGCGGTCGCCCCCGGGGTAATCACCATCGCAATCACCAAAATCGCCCCCACCGTCTGCAAGGCTGCCACCACGCACGCTGACAACAAGCTAAAAAACAGCACCTGATACACCTTGGGCGACAACCCTACTGCACGAGCTTGAATTTCATCAAAAAAAACCAACAACAAGTCTTTCCAAAAAATAAGCAAAAAAAGCAAACACACGCCCATGACAATCGCCACTTGCACCATGTCGGTGTCGCTAATGCCCAAAATATTGCCAAAAATAATCTCTTGCACATTGACGGCGGTTGGATTGACCGAAATGATAAACAGCCCCAAAGCAAAAAAGGTGGTAAAAATAAAGCCAATGACCGCATCTTCTTTTAGATTAGTCAATGCCTTAATCCACAAAATAGATAATGCCGCCAAAATCCCTGAAAAAAACGCCGCCACCGCATAAGGCAAGCCAAAGGCATAAGCAATCGCCACCCCCGGTACGACCGCATGAGATAACGCATCGCCAATGAGCGACCAGCCTTTTAGCATCAAATACGCCGACAAAAACGCACACACCCCACCCACCAACGCACTGAGTGCCACAGCTTTTAGCATATATTCATAAGCAAAAGGCTCTAATAATAGCGTAACTATCTGTGTCATGGCTATCTGTGTCATGGCGTATCCTTTGATGGCGAGTGGCTGGCTGTGGTGGCTGATTGTGTCTGTGATGGATAAGTACTGCCACTTTTTGGGTCAAAAATTTGTACTCCGCCACCGCCTGCTTGACCACAGCCACTGACATCTTTAAAGGCATTGATATTGATTTGTGCCAAACGGCTGTGTTTTTCTTCGGTGTAGTCATTGCTTTTGGTTGTGCCATCTTGCACGCCATAAAACACCGCAGGCACTTCATCGTCCGCCAAAATCGTTACCGAACGGCGGTCATCATCATCATGCAAATCCCTACCGCCCAAGCGAATTTGTCTTAGCACACCGCCAAAGACTTTTTCTAGATTGGTCTGGGTAAAAGTGTCAGCCGTACTGCCTGCCGCCAATACCGTGCGGTTAATCATCACCACTTGGTCGCAAAATTCAGGAATCGTGCCTAAGTTGTGCGTAGAAATCAAAATCAAATGCCCTTCGCTACGCAAGTCATCAAGCAGTGCCATGATTGCTTTTTCGGTTTTGACATCAACGCCGGTAAACGGCTCATCAAGCAAGATGATTTTGCTTTCTTGTGCCAACGCCCTTGCCAAAAATACTCGCTTTTTTTGACCACCTGACAGCTCGCTGATTTGACGGTCTTGTAGGTGGCTGATGTCCACACGAGCCATCGCATCTGCTACTTTTTGTTTGTCTATGGCTTTGGGTATTCGCAAAAAATTCATGTAGCCATAACGCCCCATCATTACCACATCAAATACCGACACAGGAAACTGCCAATCCACTTCTTCGCTTTGGGGGACATAGGCAACCAGATTTTGTTTAAGTGCGATATTGATGGGCATATCACATAGGCGGATTTGTCCAGATTGCGGACACACAAGCCCCATGATGGATTTAAATAACGTGGATTTGCCAGAGCCATTGACCCCCACCAAGGCACAGGTCGTCCCCCCAGTCAAACAAAAAGTCATGTCGTACAACGCATGATGACCATTGGCATAGCGGACGTTCACGCCTGCTACGTCTATTTTGGCGATGGGTTTTGTGGTGGCATGTGGTAATTTTTGCATGGTCGCATCGTTAGTTTGTTAATTTAAAAAACATAAAAACGCCAAGATGAAGATTTTGTGTTTTTTAAATCAATATCTTATTTCACCAATGTCTTGTTTTTCATATCTTATTTATAACGAACATCAAATAAGCAAAGACCCTCATGATGATTGAATTATTATAAAGGATTGATGTTTGATGAACAATTTAAAAAACAAAAGACTTGGTTATCCTAAAAATATTTAAAAAATTAAGCAGTGTCTTTTTTTAAGATTGATGTATGTTGGCATGACAAAATTTGATAAAAATGACAATCAGCCATACACCGATTGCTGATTGTCCTAGTACACTTTTAATTACTTTTTCTTGTCATTACTTTTTCTTAGCATCTTCAAATCCCTTGACCACCGTAGAGACGGTAACATTGAGCAGGTCAAGATAAGTTGGTACTGCCCCATTTGGCTCAGACAAGCTATCTACATACAAGACACCGCCATAATAAGCCCCACTTTCTTTGGCAACTTGACGGGCAGGCTTATCAGAGATGGTGCTTTCGCTAAATAGCACAGGGATTTTGTTGGTACGCACAGTATCAATCAACGCTTTGACCTGCTTGGGTGAGCCTTGTTGTTCGGCATTGATGGGCCATAAATATGCTTCTTTTAGACCATAATCTTTCGCCAAATAACTAAACGCCCCTTCACTACTGACAAGCCACCGCTCATTTTGGGGAATTTGTTCTAATTTGGCACGCAAGGGTGCGTCAAGCTCTTTGATTTTTTGGCGATAAGCTTCGGCATTTTTGATATACACGTCTTTATGCTCAGGGTCATATTTTATCAAAGCATTTTTGATATTCTCTACATAAATCAACGCATTAGATGGCGACATCCACGCGTGCGGATTGGGCATATCTTTATACGACCCTTCTTTGATGGGCAGGGGTGTGATGCCTTCTGTAACCACCACAGCAGGCACATTTTTAACACCTTGGTAGAATTTTTCAAACCACCGCTCCAAATTTAGTCCATTATACAAAATCAAATCCGCCTGATTGACTTTGGCGATGTCTTGGGGTGTTGGTTCATATTCATGAATCTCAGCACCTGCTTTGGTGATGGACTGCACATCGGCAGCATCGCCTGCCACATTTTGGGCGATGTCTTGAATGACGGTAAAGGTCGTCAGTACGGTAAATTTGTGGTCTGCTTGAACGGCAGGCTCTTGTTTGGCGGTGTCTGCGGTGTGTTCAGTGGGCTGGTTACAGCCTGTCAATGCCAACACAAACGCAAAACACGCCCCTAATGTTTTTAATGATTTCATCATCCCTCCCAACAACCAAATAAAATGAACACTTATGATAAACTGCCCAAAAAATAGCACTATTTATATTTGAACGGCATTTATGAACGACACATATCTTAGCTGATATTTTGATAATGATATTTATTATCATTTATAAAGTCAAGGGGTTTTGCCGATTTTTTGGAAATTGAGATATGTAATGACCAATAAATTTCTGTATAAACCCTTTAAACTCCGCTTTTATACTTATTTTCTTTTCTTATTTTTTCACCGATACGACTGGCACATATTGGTTATTGTAGCAAACTTTGTTATAATAAAAAATTACCCAAATAACTAGCCAATATTTACCAAACTTAGGAAAAATTATGGTCGCAATCACTCTGCCAGATGGTAGTATCAGACACTATGACAACGCCACTACTGTAATGCAAATCGCCCAAGACATCGGAGCAGGCTTAGCTCGTGCCACCATCGCAGGGCGTGTGAACGGTCGTCTTGTAGACGCTTGCGACCCCATCACCACCGATGCCAATGTGCAAATCATCACCGCCAAAGATGAAGCTGGCGTAGAAATCATTCGCCACTCTTGTGCCCACCTGCTTGGTCATGCCGTCAAACAGCTGTATCCTGAGGTCAAGATGGTCATCGGACCTGTGATTGAAGATGGCTTTTATTATGACATTTATAGCGAACGCCCTTTCACGCCTGACGACATGGCGGCGATTGAAGCACGCATGAAAGAACTCATCAACCAAGATTATGATGTCATCAAAAAAATGACCCCACGAGATGAAGTCATCAAGACATTTAGCGAGCGTGGCGAAACCTACAAGCTACGTCTGGTAGAAGATATGCCTGATGAGACACACATGGGACTGTATCATCATCAAGAATATATTGATATGTGTCGTGGTCCACACGTGCCGAATACTCGCTTTTTGAAAGTCTTTAAATTAACCAAAATGAGCGGTGCGTATTGGCGTGGCGATGCCAAAAACGAGCAATTACAAAGAATCTATGGCACAGCGTGGGCAGACAAAAAAGATTTGGCAGCCTACATCAAACGCATAGAAGAAGCTGAGAAACGAGACCACAGAAAGATTGGCAAACAGCTAGGACTGTTTCATTTGCAAGAACAAGCCCCCGGTATGGTGTTTTGGCACCCCAATGGTTGGACAATTTGGCAAATACTTGAACAGTATATGCGTAAAGTACAAAAAGACAACGGCTATCTAGAAATCAAAACCCCACAAATTGTAGACAGAAGCCTGTGGGAAAAATCTGGGCATTGGGAAAACTATGCCGAAAATATGTTCACCACATCTAGCGAAAACCGTGATTATGCCATCAAACCCATGAACTGCCCTTGCCATGTGCAAGTGTTCAATCAAGGCTTAAAGTCTTATCGTGATTTACCGCTACGCCTTGCTGAATTTGGCTCATGCCACCGTAATGAGCCGTCTGGGGCGTTGCATGGCATCATGCGTGTGCGTGGTTTTGTGCAAGATGATGCTCATATCTTTTGTACCAATGCTCAAATCAGACAAGAAGCTCTTGATTTTATTCAAATGACCTTAAAGGTGTATCAAGATTTTGGTTTTGATCAGGTACTGATGAAACTCTCCACTCGCCCTGACAAGCGTGTCGGCTCAGATGAGCTTTGGGATTTAGCCGAAAAAGATATGGCGGACGCATTAGATGCCGCAGGTCTAGATTGGGAACTACAAGCAGGCGAAGGGGCGTTTTATGGTCCTAAGATTGAATTTACTCTAAAAGACTGCCTAGGTCGTGAATGGCAATGCGGTACATTGCAACTAGATTTTAACCTACCAGAACGCCTAGATGCCGAATTTGTGGGTGAAACTGGCGAGCGTGAGCGTCCTGTCATGCTACACCGTGCGATTTTGGGCAGTTTTGAGCGGTTTATCGGTATTTTGATTGAGCATTATGCAGGTCTTTTCCCTGCATGGCTTGCACCGACACAAGTTGCCGTCATGAACATCACCGACAAGCAAGCAGACAACGTAAACGAAGTGGTGAACAAGCTTAGCAGTGCAGGCTACCGTGCAATTGGCGATGTCAGAAACGAAAAAATCGGCTTTAAAATCCGTGAACGCACCCTAGAACGCATACCCTTTATGCTAATACTGGGCGATAAAGAAGTAGAAAGTGGCACAGTAAACGTACGTACTCGTGAAGGCGACAATTTAGGCAGTATGAATCTAGATGATTTTGTGGCAATCCTGGATAAAGCGATTGCGATGAAAGGACGGGTTGAAGCGAAAGCGGAATAAACTAAAACAAAAAAGTCGGCTTTACGTCCGACTTTTTTGTTATTTAACGCCATTATTTAACAAATATTAAAAAATACTACACAGATGTCAAATTTGAACTTTTTTATAACCTTTTTCAAATTATAAAGGCAAGCTGTACTAATTTGTATTTGATGGTAAGCATAAGATTATCACGACTTTTATCCACCGATGGTTGCCAAAACACCAAGCAATGCCGATGTTTTGGGGAAAGTTTTTGGTTCGTATATGCAGCTTATCACAGTTCATATGTAGTATTTGATAAATATCACAATTCTTATGCCATCACCTTGGATAGTTATTATATGGCGGGCTTTGGTACAAAATCACCGCCAAACTTCTAAAATGATTGCTAGATAAATCCAAATCCACTGATAAAAAGTGGATTTTTTGTAACAAGTCTTGTAACTCATTGTGAAATTGGGTAGAATAAGTATCTATCTTTTTATTTGGAGTATGACTTATTAAACCGTCCAATCGTCTAAACGTGAATGAAGACATTCGTGCAAAAGAAGTCCGCTTGGTTAATGCCGATGGCGAGCAAGCAGGCGTCGTTGATTTAAAAACTGCCCTAAAAACTGCACAAGACAGCGAACTTGATTTGGTAGAGATTGTACCAGACGCTAAGCCCCCTGTATGTAAAGTCATGGACTACAAGCGTTACTTGTACGATCAAAAGCAAAAAGCAAAAGAAGCCAAAAAGAACCAAAAAGTCACACAAGTTAAAGAAATCAAGCTTCGTCCAGGAACAGAAGAGGCGGATTATCAAGTTAAACTGCGTAAGATTTTGGAGTTTTTGGAAGAAAAAGCCAAAGTTAAAGTATCTATCCGTTTCCGTGGGCGTGAGATGGCTCACCAAGAAATCGGCAAAGCACAGCTTGAGCGAATTGTAAAAGACACTGAAGAGTTTGCGACACTTGAACAAGCTCCTAAAGTAGAAGGTCGCCAAATGGGTATGCTACTTGGACCTGCCAAAAAGAAATAAGCAAATCTAATACCAAACCAACCCTAATGGTTATACCTTAAGATTTCTAGGGTTGGTTATCATATTAATAACTGTTTTTGAAAAATAATAGCATCAATAGCACCTGATGACGTCTTATAATAGTTTTTACGCACGTCAATCTGAACAAAACCACAGGTTTGGTATAAATAAATTGCAGGCATATTATCAGCACGCACTTCTAATAAAATCCTTTCGCATGGCACAAAGTCTTTGGTGCATAACTGGCAAAGTTTTTTAATCAACCCCCTTGCTATGCCTTGCTTTTGATATCTTGGGTGCGTGCCAATACGTAAAATTTCTGCCATCTCAAATACACAAGAAAATAGACAATAACCCACCAATACATCATCAGACATTTGCCATAAAGCACCCGACCCATACTGATTAAGAACATCTTGTATCGCGTATCTGTCCCAAGCATCGTCTGCTTGTAAGCATAACTCAAGGCTTGCGATATTATCCAAGATCACATCGCCAACCACACCTTTTTGATAGAACATTTGCATCATTTTACTTATCCATTATTTTATATAAGCATTTAATAAAATCTGTTGTGATATGATACAATGATTTAAACAATTTACCTAACTTATCCGTTTTAGAAGTTAATAAAGCATATGACTACCCAACACTGGAATGATCCGAACGCCAACGTAGAGGCGTCAAAATACCAAAACCCTATCCCATCACGCCTGCTCATTTTGCAAACTGTCGCACAAATGAATAACCGTGGTGAAGCTGCAACCATAGAAAGCTTAGGCTTACATTTTGAAATCTTAGGCGACGAGGATAGATTTTTTGCCTTAAATAACCGCCTAAAAGCCATGCTAAGAGATCATCAACTTGAACGCACAGATGGCATTCATTTTAGCATCGCCCCACTGCCAACCATCGTAACAGGCAAGGTGGCAAGCAACGCTAAAGGCTTTGGATTTGTTGTCCTAGATGATATGCCAGATTTATTCTTACACGAAAAACAGCTTAGAGTGGTGTTTGATGGCGATACAGTAGAGGCGGTGGCAACGGAGTTTCGAGGCAAGCCTGAGGCGCGTATTGTCAATGTCATCAAGCACGCTCAGACTGAATTTGTTGGCGTGCTAAGCTCTGATGATGATGGCTATTTTGTACAGTTAAGCGGAGTAAATGCCCACCAGCCCATCACACTCACCGATGAAAACGTCTCTGAATTTGGGGCAAACTTAGGTGATAGCGTTAAAGTTGCGGTGATTGATTTTCCGACATATCAAGAGTATGCCACAGGTAAAATCACCCAACTGCTAAGCGGTCTAAATGATAGAGAACTAATCATTGAAACCACTTTACAAAATCACGGTATTCCAAATGAGTTTAGCAAGGCAGCTTTAGATCAGGCTTATCGTTATGATGAACCGAGCAAACAAGACATTCAAAATCGCACTGACCTAAGAGATTTACCACTAATTACCATTGATGGTGAAGATGCACGTGATTTTGATGATGCTGTCTTTGCCCAAAAACGTGCAGGGGGTAACTTTCGTGTGGTCGTTGCCATCGCTGACGTCAGTCATTATGTCACTCCAAGCTCACCACTTGATGTTGACGCTTATGAACGTGGCACATCTGTGTATTTCCCACATCGGGTTATTCCCATGTTGCCAACGGTGCTATCAGATGGACTATGCTCATTAAATCCAAAAGTTGATAGACTGTGTATGGTCGCTGATATTAAGCTATCTCGTGCTGGTAAAGTGACAGGCTATGAGTTTTATCCTGCGGTTATGCATTCTAAAGCTCGACTCACTTATAATCAAGTAAATGCCTATCTTGATGATCCAACCAACGAAACACTGCCTGATGATTTGGTGCAAAATCCTGATGTTTTAAAATCAGTAGATACGCTACACCAAATATACCAATTACTAGAGCAAAAGCGTGAAGAACGTGGTGCTATGGCGTTTGAAACTGCTGAAACTTACATCGTCTTTGATGAAGATGGCGACATCAAAGACATTAAAGCACGCACTCGTGGCGATGCCCATAAACTCATTGAAGAGATGATGCTCCTTGCTAATACTTGTGCTGCCAATTTTGCCCTAGAGCATGAACTGCCTGTGCTATATCGCAACCACGATAAACCAAGTGAAGAAAAATCACTTCGTCTGTCTGAATATGTTAAAACTTTTGGACTGTCTTTCCCAAGTGAGAACCCAACACATGCCGATTATCAGCGTATCATTCATGCCACTAAAGACAGAGCAGACGCTGTAAGTATTCACAGTATGTTACTACGCTCTATGATGCAAGCAAATTATAGTCCTGATAACATTGGGCATTTTGGTCTTGCTTATGATGAATATAGTCATTTCACATCACCCATTCGCCGTTATCCAGATCTTATGCTACACCGTGCCATCAAAGATAAGGTGACCAAACAAAAGCCTGCTACACCACTATACAAAAATCTTGATGAAGCTGGCGAGCAGACATCAACAACCGAACGCCGTGCCGAAGAAGCCAGCCGAGAAGTGGAAACATGGCTTAAGTGCCACTACATGACTCGTCATGTAGGCGATGAATTTACCGCCACGGTCACGACTGTAACGAACTTTGGGCTATTTGTTACCTTAAACGAGCTATTTATTGATGGGTTAATTCATATCTCTGGGCTGGGTGATGATTATTTCACTTATGATGAGAAGACCCAAACGCTTGTTGGCGATAAAGGCGATGTATACGGTTTGGGTCAACAGCTGCTTGTGAAAGTTGCAGGCGTGAACATGGATCTGCTTCAGATTGACTTTGCTTTAGTTAAACAGCTGAACGAAAACGCCAAACCAAAGACCAAAAAGCCAAGAACAAACAAAAAAGCAAGATCTAAAAAAGACTAACTAAAAAAACCCGCTTAATATATAAAGCGGGTTTTTATATACTTAAACAAGCCAAAGATGATACTCAAAAACACATCTAATCACAGATCCAAAAATGCCTGCGCCGCTGCCAAATCTAGCGTGCCTTCATAAATGGCACGCCCTGTGATTGCTCCAAGTAGATACTCACTGTAAGGCTTTAACGCCTTAACATCATCAAGATGACTAACACCGCCTGATGCAATGACAGGTAAACCACATGACTTAGCAAGCTCAACTGTCTGCGTTAGGTTTACCCCTTGCATCATGCCATCTTTAGCGATATCAGTATAAACAATGCTTGATACGCCTGCATCAGCAAAACGTTTGGCAAGCTTAGTTGCCTTAACATCTGTCACATTCGCCCAGCCATGCGTCGCCACAAAGCCTTCTTTGGCATCAATGCCCACCATAATATGACCGCCAAATTCACGGCAAGCTTCTTCCACAAATTTAGGCTCTTCGACTGCTTTTGTGCCAATAATAATATAGCTTAATCCTACTGACAGATATTCTTCAATAGTTCTTAGACTTCTTACGCCACCGCCTAACTGAATGGGTAGGTTTGGACAGGCTTTTGCAATGTCTGCCACCACAGATTTATGCACAGGCACGCCATCAAATGCCCCATTAAGATCCACTAAATGCAGACGCCTTGCCCCTTGATTAACCCACTTTACCGCCATCGCGGTCGGGTCATCGCCAAATACGGTATCATCTTCCATTCGCCCCTGCTTTAAACGAACGCATTTACCATCTTTTAGGTCGATGGCAGGGATAATCAGCATAGACATGATTGTTTCCTTAAAATTAAATAAAAGCACGCAAATAAATCATTTTGGCATTGTAACAAACTTTTTATAAGATTTGTTAGCCAAATTTTTAATGGTTTGCATTTTCCAATGTATCCATTTTTGCATTTCTTTGGTTACAAATTTGCTAATCTCTAGCAACCTTATGAAAAACCCTACAAATTTATAGCAATTTATGGTATGATAGATGAAATTTTGTGCATTTAAAATGCAACAAAAAGGGTAGCCAGTCGCCACTGTAACCACAAGCATTAACGTGTTGTTAAGGAGTCTAAGGTCAGCGTTAAAGCTCTTATGCGGTTCGCCGTTGTACCAACAGGAGTCTGGTATGGTTATTTTACTAAGAGTATTTAGCTTATGATTACCATCAAAAAAGGTCTTGACTTGCCAATTACTGGCGAACCGTCAAGCACCATCAGCGAACATACGCCCACGCATGCCGCCCTAATCGGCTACGATTATATTGGCATGCGTCCTACAATGCTCGTCAAAGAAGGCGATATCGTCGCCAAAGGTCAGGCAGTTTTTACCGACAAAAAACGTGAAGGCGTGATCTACACCGCTCCTGCATCAGGTCGTGTCATTGCCATTAATCGTGGTGCACGTCGTGTTTTTGAGAGTCTAGTCATTGAGATTGACGACAGTATTATCGACGAAATCACATTTAGTGCCTATGATAGCGATAGCCTAAGCACGCTAAATCGTGAAGCGGTTGTCCACCAGTTGGTGAATTCTGGTGAGTGGACTGCATTTCGCACACGTCCTTTTAGCCGTACACCAGAAATTACAGACATACCGTCTGCAATTTTTGTGACAGCAACAGACACCAACCCTTTGGCAATCGATCCTATAGCGGTACTTGAAGACAGTGATAAGCTACAAGCCTTTAATGACGGCTTGGCAGTGCTATCTACACTGTCGCCAAAGACATACGTCTGTCATGGCAAGGTAGAATTGCCACGTGTGAAAGTTGCCAATGAAACAACATATCACCAATTCACTGGTGTTCATCCAGCAGGCAATGCAGGCACGCATATTCACTTTTTACATCCATTAAGTCGTGGTGTTAGCGTCTGGACAATTGGTTATCAAGATGTGATTGCTATCGGCAAGCTGTTTACCACAGGCAAGCTTTATACCGAGCGTCTTATCAGCTTGGCAGGTCCATCTGTTGCCAACCCTCGCTACATTCGCACAACCCGTGGAGCTGACCTATCAAAGCTTACTGATGGTGAACTTATCGGTACAGATAACCGCATCATCTCAGGCTCTGTGCTTTCTGGTCGTCAATATTCGCTGACTGTGGCTCACTTAGGACGCTTCCACACTCAAGTAAGTGTCCTAACAGAAGGTCGTGAACGCCCTGCCCTGCACTTTTTCTCATTAGGGCTAAATCGCTTCTCTAAGATGCCAATTTATCTATCAAAATTCTCAAAGAGCAAAAAGTTCACTATGACCACAAGCACGAACGGCTCACCCCGTGCGATGGTGCCTATCGGTGCTTATGAAAAAGTCATGCCTCAAGACTACTTACCTACTCAACTTCTGCGTGCACTTATTGTAGAAGACATCATTACAGCAGTTGATTTAGGTGCTTTAGAGCTTGATGAAGAAGATTTGGCATTATGCACCTTTGTTTGCCCAGGCAAATATGAGTATGGTGACATTCTGCGTGAAAACTTAACACGCATTGAGATGGAAGGATAACCAAAGATGAAATTTATTCACAATATCTTTGACCGTATGGAATCGTCCTTCACCAAAGGCGGTAAATACGAAAAATACTACGCCGTGTTTGAGATGTTTGACACATTTTTCCGTCAGCCAGGCACACAAACTCACAGTGCTTCTCATGTGCGCGATGGTATCGATCTTAAACGCATCATGATTACAGTTTGGCTATGTACTTTCCCTGTCATGTTCTGGGGTATGTATAACACTGGCTTTCAGGCATTAACTGCCATGGCTCATTATGGGCTACAAGCACAAGGGTGGCGTACTGCCATCACATCATTGGTAGGTTATGATCCAAACAGCATTTTGGCCTGCTTTGTCTATGGTGCAATGCAGTTTTTACCCATCTATGCGGTAACCTTTGTGGTAGGTATTATTTGGGAAGTTATCTTTGCAGTCGTACGCGGGCATGAAGTTAATGAAGGATTTTTCGTAACCTCAGTACTGTTCGCTTTATCACTACCACCTGATATTCCACTTTGGCAAGTCGCCTTAGGTATCAGCTTTGGTGTTGTTGTTGCAAAAGAAGTCTTTGGTGGCACAGGTAAAAACTTCTTAAACCCTGCTCTTGCAGGTCGTGCATTTCTTTATTTTGCATACCCTGCTTATATGTCAGGCGATACAGTCTGGACAGCGGTCAAAAGCCTAAACACAGTAGATGGTTATAGTGGTGCAACACCACTTGGTCAGGCAGCTACTGGCATTCTACCAGATCAATTTATCGATGCGTATGGCAATGCCATCACTTGGACAGATGCTTTTTTTGGCAATATGTCAGGCTCAATCGGCGAAGTATCAACGCTTGCTATCTTAATCGGCATGGCTGGTCTTTTAATCACTAAAATCGCCTCTTGGCGTGTTATCGCAGGTGCTGTGATCGGTCTTGTACTGACTGCCTTTGTTTTTAATATCTTTGGCAGCAGTGAAAATCCGATGATGAGCCTTGCACCACATTGGCACTTGGTTTTAGGTGGCTTTATGTTTGGTGCGGTATTCATGGCGACCGACCCTGTATCAGCCGCTCAAACGAATACTGGTCGCTGGTTCTATGGACTGCTTATCGGCTTTATGACTGTGGTAATCCGTGTGATTAACCCAGCATTCCCAGAAGGCATTATGCTTGCCATCTTGTTTGCCAACTTGTTTGCACCGCTATTTGACTATTTTGTCACACAAGCCAACATCAAACGCCAAGCAACACGGAGATTAGCCCATGTCAGCGAAAAATAGTAACGCCAGTACAATAATGACCGCCCTCGTGCTTTGTCTTGTGTGTTCGGTCATGGTGGCGGCAGTTGCCGTAGGTCTTAAGCCTAAACAAAACGAAAACGCTTTATTAGACTTAAATAAAAACGTACTCGTTGCTGCTGGTCAATTTGACCCAGCAACTGACACCAATGCTGTCGTTGTCGATCGTATCAAAGACTTCGAAATTAAGCTTATTGATATGCAGACCGGTGAGTTTATTAGCGATGATGTCATTCAGGCACAAGGCATTAATGTTGAAACTTATGATATGGGTAAAGCTAGCAAAACACCCAGCATGAGTAGCACGCTCACAAACGACATCGTACGCATCGGGCGTGTGCCAAAATATGGCAAAGTCTATATCCAAAGAGCTGCCGATGGCTCACCTAAGCTTATCGTCATGCCGTTTTATGGTTATGGTCTATGGGGTACGATTTATGGACTAGTTACCTTAGAAGGTGATATGAATACCATTAAAGGCGTTAGTTTTTACCAACACAAAGAAACTCCCGGCCTAGGTGCACTCATCGAAGAAGATTGGTGGCGTGATACATGGGTAGGTAAGCGTGTCTATAACGACCAAGGTCAGATTATCACAGGTATTACAAAAGCAGGTAATAGCCGAGAAAACTACATTGATGGTATCAGCGGAGCAACGCTTACAGGGCGTGGCGTAAATAACATGATACAATTTTGGCTAGGCGAAGATGGTTATAAGCCATTCTTGGACAACTTACGCCAAAAGTACGGTAAAGGAGCGTAATTATGGCTGACAAAAAAAGTCTTTTAACCACGCCGATTATTAACAACAACCCCATCGCTTTACAGATTTTGGGTATTTGTTCGGCATTGGCGGTTACTACAAGCATCCAAAACGCCCTTGTCATGTGCATTGGCTTGACATTGGTAACTGCATTTTCAAGCTTTTTTATTTCGATTATTCGTAATAAAATTCCGTCATCGATTCGTATTATCGTACAAATGGTAATCATCGCTTCACTTGTAATTATCGTAGATCAAATCTTACAAGCTGTTGCTTATGACACTGCCAAATCGCTTGGAGCGTTCATTGGTCTAATTATTACCAACTGTATCGTGATGGGACGTGCTGAAGCGTTCGCCATGAGCAACCCACCTGTACCAAGCTTTATTGATGGCATTGGTAATGGTCTAGGTTACTCTGCCGTACTCATCTTTGTGGCAACCATTCGTGAGCTACTAGGAAGTGGGTCGTTATTTGGCTTTCAAATCCTAGAAAAAGTGACTGATGGCGGCTGGTATGTACCAAATGGCTTACTGCTACTACCGCCATCTGCTTTTTTTGTGATTGCTTTATTCATCGCCATTTTACGCATTTGGAAACCAGCACAACAAGAGCCTGCCGAGTTTGTCATGAAGGCACAATCTAAAGGCATGGGAGGTCACTAATGGGCGATTATATCAGTTTATTTATCACATCCGTATTCATTGAAAATATGGCGTTGTCCTACTTTTTGGGGATGTGTACATTCATTGCTGTCTCTAAAAAAGTGCCTACCGCTATCGGTCTTGGCGTGGCAGTTATTGCTGTAATGGCTATCGTTGTGCCATTAAACAATATACTGTACCAATTTTTATTAAAAGACGGTGCACTTGCTTGGGCGGGCTTTCCTGATGTGGACTTAAGCTTCTTAGGTCTGCTGTCTTATATCGCACTGATTGCAGCAACTGTGCAAATCTTGGAAATGTTCCTTGATAAATTTATGCCTGCACTGTATAACGCTTTAGGGGTATTCTTACCTCTTATCACAGTAAACTGTGCCATCATGGGTGGCGTACTGTTCATGGTAGAGCGAGATTACACCATCGCTGAATCTGCCGTTTATGGTCTAAGCTCAGGTCTTGGCTGGGCGGTAGCGATTGTACTACTGGCAGCGATTCGTGAGAAGCTGAAATACTCGGACGTGCCTGCTCCTTTACGTGGACTTGGCATTACCTTTATTACTGTAGGACTGATGTCGCTTGGCTTTATGTCATTCGGCGGCATGTCGCTATAACTGATTAGGAGTAAAGTATCATGGAATTTGGTACAGCATTTGGCGGTGTTGCCATGTTTACTGCCATTATCATGAGCTTGGTTGCTGTCATTTTGGTAGCACGCTCACGATTAGTTAGTTCAGGCAAAGTAACAATCAACATCAACGACAATCCAGAAAACAACATCACCACTTCAGCTGGTGGAAAACTACTACAAACACTTGCCAGCGAAGGCGTATTTTTATCTTCAGCTTGCGGTGGTGGTGGCACTTGTGGGCAATGTCGCTGTCAAGTGACCGAAGGCGGTGGTTCAATCCTACCGACAGAAGAAGGACACTTTACCCAAGGTGAAATTCGTGATAACTGGCGTTTGGCGTGCCAAGTAGCCGTTAAGCAAGACATGAAAGTTGAGATTGACCCTGAATTCTTTGATGTTAAAAAATGGGAATGCGAAGTTATCTCTAATGATAACGTTGCTACTTTCATTAAAGAACTGACCCTTAAAATTCCTGAAGGCGAAGTTGTGCCATTTCGTGCTGGTGGCTATGTACAGCTAGAAGCACCAGCACATGAAGTGCATTATAAAGACTTTGATATTGCAGAAGAATACCGTCCAGACTGGGATCAATTTAATCTATGGCAGTACACTTCTAAAGTAGATGAGCCTGTGATTCGTGCTTACTCAATGGCAAACTATCCAGAAGAAAAAGGCATCATCAAGTTTAACATTCGTATCGCAAGTCCACCGCCACGTGGGCCTGAAGGCATTCCACCAGGTAAAATGTCATCTTATGTGTTTAGTCTAAAACCAGGTGATAAAATCACCGTGTCAGGCCCTTATGGCGAGTTTTTTGCCAAAGACACTAAAGCTGAGATGGTATTTATCGGTGGTGGTGCAGGTATGGCTCCTATGCGTTCGCACATCTTCGATCAGCTAAAACGTCTAAATTCTGACCGCAAAATCAGCTTTTGGTATGGTGCTAGATCTAAGCGTGAGATGTTCTATGTAGAAGATTACGATGGGCTTGCTGAAGAGTTTGACAACTTTGAGTGGCATGTTGCTTTATCTGACCCACAGCCAGAAGACAACTGGGAAGGTTATACAGGCTTTATTCATAACGTGCTTTATGATAATTACCTAAAAGATCACCCTGCTCCTGAAGATTGTGAATTCTACATGTGTGGGCCACCAGTGATGAACGCCGCTGTCATTAAGATGCTCAAAGACTTGGGCGTAGAAGATGAAAACATCTTGCTTGACGACTTTGGCGGTTAATCCCAAGCTTAAGACCACCCAAAAGATTTGGGTGGTTTTTTAATTTGATATTTATTTTATTTTTAGGCTATGCTACACTTTCAAGAAAAACAAAGGGAGGTTGTCATGTTACTAAAAAGCCAAAAGAGCCTAAATAGCTGGCTTAGCGATTATGCAGTCAGTCATAAAAATATCACAAATAAAAAAATTCATTTTGTTTGTGTGCCTATCATCTTTTTAACCATTGTTGCTTTTTTAATGGCGATTCACTATGCTGTGATGATGTTTGCAGCCGTATTGGTGCTTTGGTTTTATTTGCGGTTATCTAAATCGTTATTCTTGGCAATGGCATTTTTTATGGGGATTTGTGTCGCAATCGTGCATCTTTTAGCATTGCCACTTTGGATATGGATAATGATTTTTATTTTAGCGTGGATTGGTCAATTCATCGGTCATAAGATAGAAGGAGCAAAGCCCTCTTTCTTTCAAGATTTACAATTTTTGCTCATCGGTCCTGCTTGGGTAGCACTTAGCGTCAGTAGAACAATGCCCAAACTTGTCAAAGAAACATAAAAAGATAACCTAAAATCACTTGCAATTTTATAAAATACGAGTAAAATATCAGAACTATTCGGGGTGTAGCGCAGCTTGGTAGCGCACTTGCATGGGGTGCAAGGGGTCGCGAGTTCGAATCCCGCCACTCCGACCATATAATAATCTAGGGCTGTCCATAATCATGCGACAGCCCTTGTTATTTCTAGGGTTTTAGCGGTTTTGTTATCCGTGATTGTCTATGATTATCTATTGCAAGCCATGAAAAAAGTTGGTATTATTGTTGGTATTGTAGTTTATTTTTAAAATATACCAGCAATGAGCCTTACAGATACCGCCATTAAACGCTTACAGCCTAGCGACAAAATGCACGCCTAACCGTCCTGATAAGCATTCTGATGGGGGCGGTTTATGGCTGACCAAATAATAGTTCAAGGCTTTTGTAGAAATACGAAAAGCCTTTTACTTTATCAGAATTAGTCCTTTTGGTATTCGTGATAGGCCGTCAAAAAAGACTCAAAACTACTGCTAAATACACCCAACCACCCAAACCAAGACAAAGCTCTCTAACAAACATAGCTGGCTAAAGTATGCTACAATATACTTTTTAATAAAGACATATTTATACTTATGAAAACACTAAAAAACCCCCATCTTTTCCAAACTTGCTGCCTGATTAATGGCAAATGGCAACAAGCCGATAACAACGAAACCATAGACGTTATTAATCCTTTTAGCGGTGATATCATCGGCACTGTGCCAAGCCTATCCACAGAACAAATCACCCAAGCAGTCGGCTATGCACAAGATGCCTTAGAAGAGTGGCAAAATAAAACTGCCGAAGAACGCAGTAAGGCACTGCATCGCTGGGCGGATTTAATTGATGAAAATGCCGATGATCTTGCTCTTATCATGACGACCGAACAAGGCAAGCCCATCACTGAGTCTCGTGGTGAGATTGACTACGCCAATAGCTTTATTCGATGGTTTGCTGAAGAAGCTAAGCGTGTCTATGGTGATGTTATCCTTGCCAAAAAACCAACTCAGCGTCACGTCGTCCTAAAACAAGCCGTTGGCGTCTGTGCTGCCATTACCCCTTGGAACTTTCCAGCAGCGATGATTACCCGAAAAGTCGCCCCTGCTCTAGCAGCAGGTTGTACCATCATCGTAAAGCCTGCAACCAAAACGCCTTACTCAGCTCTTGCCTTAGCTTACTTAAGCGTACAAGCGGGCATTCCAAAAGGCGTGCTACAAGTTGTTACTGGTAACAGTAGCACGGTTGGCGATGTGTTTACTCAAGATCCACGTATTGCCAAGCTGTCTTTTACAGGCTCAACAAAAGTAGGTAGAAAGCTTATGGCACAATGTGCCAGCACCATTAAAAAGCTTTCGCTGGAGCTTGGCGGAAATGCTCCTTTTATCGTTTTTGACGACGCCGATGTGGAAAAAGCAGCAGACGGTCTGATCGCATCGAAGTTTCGTAACGCAGGACAAACGTGCGTTTGTGCCAATCGCATTTATATTCATGAAAAAATACTTGAGTCCTTTTTGGAAATTTTCACCAAAAAGGTTAATGAATTGCAAGTCGGAGATGGCAAAAATACGGCAACTAACATCGGTCCATTGATTGATGAAGACGCCCTTACAAAGGTTGAACAACTTTTAAAAGACGCTCTAAATAAAGGGGCGACATTAGTGCAAGGTGGCAAAAAACACCAAGCTTCACCGCTTAGCTTTATGCCGACCATCATCACAGGCATCACAGATCAGATGGATATCGGTCATGAAGAAATCTTTGGTCCGATTGTTGCCATTCGCACCTTTAATGATGAGCAAACTGTCATCCATCAAGCCAACGATACCATCTATGGCTTAGCGGCTTACTTTTATACCCAAAATCATGCCAGAGCGTGGCGTGTGTGCGAGCAGCTAGAATATGGCATGGTTGGGCAAAATACAGGGCTTATCTCCACTGAAGTTGCTCCATTCGGCGGGGTTAAGCAGTCAGGATTTGGGCGTGAAGGCTCAAAATACGGCATTGATGAATACATCACCACCAAATACTGGTGTATAGATATTGGTAGCTAACCACCTTTTATAAGCCCTTTGGCTCGCCCATTCATAGTATGCCAAGCTGCATGACGGACAAGGCAAAATTACTTTTGGTAAAATATGACAAAGTCGCCCAGCCCACACACAGGCTCTTATCTTGGTTCTTTATGGATGATAGCAGCAGCAGTCTGCTTCACCATGATGGGAGTTTTGGTTAAAATGTCCGCCCAAAAATTTGCCATGCACGGCTATGAACTGTCGTTTTGGCGAATGGGTTTTGCAACACTTGTATTAGGGCTGCACGCTGGTTTGACGGGCGGAAATTTTCACACCAAATACCCAAAAGCTCACTTTTATCGCAGCATGGTTGGCGGTATTAGTGTTTTGATGTTTTTTTATGGCATTAGTCACTTACCACTTGCCACCGCCATTAGTTTTAACTACACATCAGCGATATTTTTAGCGGTGTGGTCGGTGATTATTTTAGGTCAGCGTCCTCACCCTTTGACATGGTTCGCTTTGGTCATTGGTTTTGGTGGCATCGTCTTACTGCTAAAGCCTGCCATCATGTCAAGCGGTATCACGCCTGCCATTATCGGCATCTCAAGCGGCGCAATGGCAGGATATGCTTACTTGCAAGTGCGAGAGCTATCACTGCTTGGTGAACCGTCTTGGCGGATTGTGTTTTATTTTGCACTCGTAGCGACAGTACTTTCTGCCATCGCAACCACCATTCAAGGCTGGACCATCATCACTTGGGAAATCTTACCCTTTGTGCTTGGCATTGGTATAACTGCTCTCGCCGCCCAGCTGATGATGACGCACGCCTATAAGGTTGGGCGTAAATTTATGGTGGCATCACTAAGCTACTGCACCGTGCTTTTATCAACTTTATATGGATTTGTTGTGTTTGACGAAGTGTTAGACATCCTATCGCTTATCGGCATTGGTCTGATTATTTGTAGTGGGATTTTAGCAGGAATGCGTGGATAACTTCTTGTTAATACCAAACAAACCAGCCAAACTTTACAGCATTATCCCAGATAATTTTTATCGCTATGACCGTTAATATCCACGGCATAGCCACCTTTAACCATGTCATCGGCAGACGATGGCGAAGTCGTACGCCTAGATACGAGCCAAATACTGCTGCTGCCACCATTAATCCAATTAATTGCCAATACTGCCAAAAAGCAAAGCCCATTGACACATACACCATAAGCTTTAGTGTATGCACCACCGTCATCATCATTGAACCGACAGTTACAGCAACACTTTTATCGTCATAAAGTTTAAGCAACATTGGCATATGTAGCGGTCCAGGCGCTCCAACAAACATACCTATGCCCACCTGCAAAAACCCAATTAAATAAAAGTTTTCAATACCTTTTAACAGCTGATTAATGCGGCTTGAATGCTGCGTTAGTAAGATGTAGCACGCAATAAACAGTGGCACCAAATCAAGCTGGACAAAGCGTACCAACACCCCAAAAACAATGACACCTGTAAATGCACCGATAACAAATGGTTTTAAATGAGTAAAGTCAATCTCATCACGACCAAACCAAATACGGCTAACATTACTAGACAGTTGGGTTATCCCATGTATTGGTACGATGGCAAAAGCAGGCAAAAACATCGGCATGAGTCCAATAAGGATAGTCCCACCGCCAACACCTGTAATACCTGCTAAAGCAGAAGTGAAAAGATTGATTATAGACAAGGTCAAATCAGTCCAGATACTCTGCTCATACATTGCAATATTTCCTTTACTCTTTGGAAAAAAGTATCTTATCAGCAATAGTTTTGATACACAAACCTTTTATCACACTTGTTTGATTAAAACATAATATTTTGATTGTAAGTTACATTATTTTCTTTTATCATAACCAGATTTTGTAATACTAGATTAACTTTGAGTTACAAAACAAAATCAGTTTTCTTACCTAATTTAGCAAAATTTTAAACATTGGTAATGAAACATTAACCATCAACACTAAGGTTTACCCTTATTTTTAAGGAAAATGCAATGAAAGCACTTAAATACGGAATGCTTGGTTTATCTATTTTGGCACTAACAGCATGTGGTGGCGATAAGAATGAAGCCGTAAAATCAGATGTTGGCACATCACCAAAACGCCCAGAATGTATCGCTCCTGCTAAGCCGGGTGGTGGGTTTGATTTGACATGTAAGCTTGCACAATCTGGTCTAAAAGATCTAGACCTACTAGATAAGCCAATGCGTGTGACTTATATGCCAGGTGGTGTGGGTGCGGTAGCCTACAACAAAATCGCTGCCAACGACCGTGCTAATGGCGATGCGATTATTGCCTTTTCAACTGGTTCAATCTTAAACCTAGCTCAAGGCAAATTTGGTCAATTCACCGAAAAAGACGTTAAATGGCTGGCTGCTGTCGGCACAGATTATGGCATGGTAGCAGTAAATGCCGATTCACCTTATCAGAACCTACAAGACCTTGTTGATGCTCTTAAAAAAGATCCAAAATCCATCACCTTTGGGGCAGGTGGTAGTGTCGGCGGCCAAGACTGGATGCAAACTGCCCTACTCGCAAAAGCTGCTGGCATTAATCCAAACGATATGGGATATGTGGCAATGGAAGGTGGTGGTGAAGCTGTGACTGCCGTACTTGGTAACCATATTCAAGCAGTGAGTGCAGGCATTGCTGAAGTTATGCCGCACGTTGAAGCAGGTAAATTACGAGTGCTTGCTGTATTTGCCGATAAGCGACTTGAAGGCGAAAGCATGAAAGACATTCCAACTGCAAAAGAACAAGGTTATGATGTGCAGTGGCCTGTCATTCGTGGTTACTACATGGGTCCAGATGTCTCAGAAGAGTCATACCAGTGGTGGAAAGCCCAGTTTGACGCCATGCTTGCTGATCCAAAATTTGCCAAACTGCGTGCTCAACGTGAACTTCTACCATTTGCCATGACAGGTGATGAGCTTACTCAGTACATCTATAAAGAAACAGAAGCACTACGTCAAAGATCTCAAGAGTTTAATCTTGTAGAAAACAAATAGATTATCAAACCCGCTCTAAAATTTATTTTAAGCAAGGTTTCTTGCCTTGCTTAAAATTAAGGCAAATTCATGATAGAACGTATTTTTTCTGGATTATTGGCATGCACCTGTCTTATCATGCTGTATATGGCATGGGGTTATACTGCTGCTATTGCCTACGACCCTATTGGACCACGCCCCTATCCAGTTATGTTGCTGGTTTTATTAGCAATACTGACTGGCATTATCGCTTTAAGACCAGCTCGATTCGCTGATAAAGTAAAAATGGGTCTATCTGCACCCATCATCAAGCATTTGGTAGTGTGTACGGTTGCACTGACTTTATATGCTATATTATTTGAAGTGCTTGGATATATCATTGCCACAACACTCATGGCATGGGCTTTAGGTATTTTATTTGGTGGGTCGTGGATTAAGGCTTTTGTTTCATCAGCGGTGATTGCTATTGCTTCATTTTTCTTATTTAATGGACCGCTTGAAGTCAGCTTACCCGCTGGTCCTTTAGCATTTTTGGTGGGATGATTTCATGGGAACTTTTGATTTTTTAATGCATGGCTTTAGCATTGCCATGACGCCTGAGAACCTACTCATTGCTCTTATTGGTGCTTTTATCGGTACAATCGTTGGTATGCTTCCTGGCTTAGGTCCAATCAATGGCGTGGCAATTTTACTACCCATTGCTTATGCCTTAGGCTTGCCGCCTGAATCGGCATTGATTTTACTTGCGGCTGTCTATCTAGGCTGTGAATATGGTGGCCGTATCTCAGCCATTCTCATTAACGTGCCAGGCGATGCTGCTGCCATCATGTCCACACTTGACGGCTATCCACTTGCCAAGCAAGGCAAAGCAGGCATTGCCTTATCTTTATCTGCATTTAGCTCGTTTATCGGTTCAATGATTGCCATTACTGGCGTGGTGTTATTTGCTCCATTACTAGCCAACTGGGCAGTATCATTTGGCCCTGCCGAATACTTTGTTCTTATGGTGTTTGCCATCACTTCTCTTAGCGGTCTAGTCGGTGATGCACCAATCAAAACAGGCGTCGCAGCTTTAATAGGATTGGTACTAGCGACGGTCGGTGTAGATGCTGTTACAGGCGTGTACCGCTTTACCTTTGATTCGGTTAATCTTGCAGATGGCATCCAATTTACCACCATTGTTATTGGCTTTTTTAGCGTTAGTGAGATTCTCATCATGCTAGAAAACACTGCCACAGGTCAAAAGGCACTTGAGCAGGGCAAACGTAGCTTACTTAGCTTTAAAGAATTTGTCTTTAGTCTTGGGGCAATCGTTCGTAGCGGTCTGACTGGTTTTGTTGTGGGTGTGCTGCCTGGTGCAGGAGCAACCATTGCCAGTGCAATGACTTATTCAAACGAGCGTAAAATCGCAGGTGAAACAGGTAAGTTTGGTAACGGTGATTTACGTGGGATTGCCGCTCCAGAGGCCGCCAATAATGCTTCAGCGTGCGGGTCATTTATACCCATGCTAACTCTTGGCGTGCCAGGCTCTGGTACAACTGCTGTTATGATGGGAGCATTAACACTATACAATATCACACCAGGTCCGCAGTTATTTGCTGAACAGCCTGATATTGTATGGAGTTTGATTGCATCATTATTCATTGGTAACATCATCTTATTAGCCCTTAACTTACCACTCGTGAAGTTCTTTGCTAAGCTCTTAGACATTCCAAACTACATTCTCATCCCCGCCATCGCAGCGGTGAGTTTTGTGGGGGTGTACTCTATTCACAGCACAACTTTTGACTTAATACTAATGATTGCTCTGGGTGTTTTTGGCTATTTCTTGCGTAAGCTAAACTTTCCATTATCTGCTCTTATCTTAGGCTATGTTCTAGGGAATCTAATGGAATCTAGCCTACGTCGCGCCCTATCCATCTCTCAAGGCGATCTTGGTATTTTATGGGGCAGCCCAATCACCATCGCTTTATGGTGCTTAGCAGCTATGATGGTGCTATTACCCATCTATCGTCTGGTTACTGGCAAAAAATCAAAGAAAATCACCTAATCTGTTAAAGCGCGCTACCTTTGAAATTGGTCATTTAGATAGGAAAAATGGTGCGTTTTTTAAGGAAAATCTTATAAGCGTGTCACAGCATCTTATAAGCAATCTGACAATAAAAACGTCTTACCTTTTAGTAGTAAGGCGTTTTTATCATGATTAAATCTCACCGTATAGACCCAAGACAATATCTTAATTTTTAGCACTGACGACCTAAGACCACCCAAAACACCATTGGCAATCATATCTATGATGTATTTGTCAGCAATCAAAACTTGCTTAATACAAGCATATAATCAAAAGCTCATTTTTACCCTGTGTGCCACAAATTGATGTCATGCCAGTATGGGCGTAAAAATCGCTTGCTAGACCACACATCTAATAAAACACCCTACTAATGTGGGGTTTTATTACCGAGATATAACTTACAATAATCATAACGTTAATTAAATTGTAAATAAATGTTTATTAATTAACCTTATAAATATCAATCATTTATAAGGTTTTTCTTGGATATTATTCTTGTTATCTAATAAATCAAATTTGAAAAATTGTATCTAATTTGTTAAGCTAGTTAACTTAAGCCCATCTTATGGCTTTGAATTTTAATAAAATTTTTATCAAATGACGTTTATTTTTTGCATATTTAGCAAGCGTATTTGATAAAAACTTTTTAACTTAACGAACGACTTTAGGACACTTCAATGAGTTTAAAACGTTTTTATGAAAAGTCGTCCTTTAATCCTGTTGTAACAGGAGTGACGATTTTTTTTGTGGTGGTGCTGGTCGCTGCCACCCTTTTATTGCCTGAGCAAATGGGCTTTATTTTAAGCGAAGCTCAATCAGGTATTTTTGCCAACTTTAGTTGGTTTTATATCTTCTTAGTATCGCTTTTTTTGTTTTTCTTATTTTTCTTGGCAGTCAGTGGATTTGGCAATATTAAGCTTGGCACAGATGAAGAAAGTCCAGAATTTGGCTTTTTTTCATGGCTTGCCATGCTGTTTGCCGCTGGTATGGGTGTAGGCTTGATGTTCTTTGGCGTGGCAGAACCTTTGTCACATTTTGGCTCAGACATCACAACAGGCACGACCCAAGAGATGAGTAAGCAAGCACTACTACATACCGCATTCCACTGGGGGATGCACGCTTGGGCTATCTATGCTGTTATCGCACTTGCTTTGGCTTATTTCGCCTTTCGTTATAAGCTACCGCTTGCCTTACGTTCATGCTTTTATCCACTACTAAAAGACAAAATTAATGGCGGTATAGGTAATGTCATTGACATTCTTGCTTTAACCGCTACATTGTTTGGTATCATCACAACGCTTGGCTTTGGCTCAGCTCAGATGGGGTCAGGGCTTGTGGAGATGGGCTGGATAAGCGAAACAAGCTTTGGGCTTCAGCTAATCGTCATCATCGTCGTCATGATATTGGCAATGCTGTCAGCCATCAGCGGTGTCGGTAAAGGCGTAAAAATGCTTAGCGAGATTAACTTGGTGCTTGCCATCTGCTTATTGCTGTTTGTGCTTGCCACAGGTCCTACGCTGTACCTACTAGGGGCATTTAATGATAATTTAGGCGTATATTTTAGCAACCTTGTTCGCTTAAGCTTTAAAACTTATGTCTACGAACCGCAAAACACTGGATGGTTTAATGGCTGGACAGTGCTGTACTGGGCATGGTGGTGTTCATGGGCTCCATTTGTCGGTCTATTTATCGCACGTATCAGCCGTGGGCGTACGATTCGTGAGTTTATTTTTGGTGTGCTTGGCATTCCTACGATTTTTTGTATTTTGTGGTTTACCATATTTGGTAACAGTGCCATTTGGCTTGATACAAACGTTACAGATGGCTCACTCTCTGCTTTGACTGGCACGCCAGAAGTACTGCTGTTCCGCTTCTTAGATTTATTGCCTTTATCTGGATTAACCAGTCTGGTTGCTTTACTTAGCATTGGCTTGTTTTTTATTACGTCTGCTGACTCAGGCATTTATGTACTAAATAACATCGCCTCTCGTGATAAATCAATGGCTTCTCCAGCTTGGCAAGCTATCATGTGGGGTGTGTTAATGTCGGTGGTATCCATCGTGTTGATCGCCTTTGGTGGATTAGGCACTTTACAGACAGTTACCTTAATTGTAGCACTTCCCTTTGCTGTGATTATGCTACTGATGTGTGGAGCGTTATTTATAGCCTTAATTGCTGACACCAAATACTTTAGTAGCGATTTTGCCACAAGCTCCATCACATGGACAGGCGATAAGTGGAGAGAACGCCTAAATGTCATGCTTAATCAAAGCGACGAAAAAGAGATCTTACAATTTTTAAAAGGCACTGCCCTGCCTGCCATGCGTGAGCTGCGTACTGAGCTTATCGATAAGTACGGTCTAAGCGTTGAAATTCAGACACTCTTTGAAGCAGACGAGCCTGCAGTCGAGCTGATTATCCACCAAGACACGGTGCGTGATTTTAGCTATGGTATTCGTTCGGTTCGCCGAGAGATTGCTGAACAGATGGTGCATGACAGCAACCTGCCACACATTCAAGAGACGGTAAGTTATGAACCTTTAACCTACTTCTTTGATGGTCGTACAGGCTATGAAGTACATTATATGACGCATAATGAGCTTATCAGCGACATCTTAAAACACTATGAACGCTATCTATCACTGATGACTGATGTCGGTCAAGATGTTATGTCGCACGATGCAAGCAATTTGGCAGAATAATAGGTCAATCATTGTCATAAAAAAGCAAGGCTAAAAGTCTTGCTTTTTTTATGATAATAGCTTGTATTTAGAAGGCTGATAGGTCTGTTTTTTCATCAATTTTAATATCTAATATTTGCTTATCACCAATCGAGCTTTTTAAGCACTGCACGCCCGCTTGGTGAGAAACCTTGCCGCCATTAAAGCCACAATAATGGGTTAGCACCATAGGTCTTATGTTATATTCAAACAAGCTGGTTGCGACAGTTAAAACAGCAATCTGTATCCACACCCACAACAAATATTTTATTGGGTACTTTTCCATCATTAAGCTAAGAGATTCTTTGAATAAAGCTAGGATTGATACAATTGTATATGTATTTATCAAACACAACGTCGACATATTGAGCATAGCCATCAATAAGGCTTTTTTCGTAATCATCTTTAAGCTTATGCCAATTAAAAAATCTTTCATAGGTGCTATTATCAGCATTTAAAAAATCTTGTCGCAATAACACTGTCAAATTTTTTTAGATCAAGCAAATGCTTTATATTTTGAGAAACTGCCTTTGTTTGTTCATGACAAGCAAAGCCGTTTTACATATCAACAATCAATCAAATATTTTTCATTTTTATCTTTGTTTTACAACTATAACGGTAGTATAAATAACTAAAACTAAAGCCAATAATATCATTATAAATACATCTTCACTTGACATACTGCCAGATATCATGTTTTTTTAATGGTTTATAAATACTAACCAATGCAAATAAAACAATTGTCATTTCATCAAATTTTTCTTATCATATTACCTAAAGTTAATAACTTATTTATTTGGTTGATTATAATTATTTTTTATGATATAAATTGACCGAGTTTATCAATCCGACAAGGAATGTTTATGGCAACTTCCCCTGCCAGCTTTAGTCTGCACGCAGGCACTATTGACCGCACACTAATTAGCCAATTGCAGTCTTTTTTTTTTTGATATTCTAAAGTCTAGAAAATATAAAGATGAGGAATTTGCCTTTCGTCGTTATTCTAAGTTTAATTTTTAATGGTCAAGTAAGTGTAACCCGGCTTTTGGCAAGTGATAGCTTGTGCAAGGCGGTAACACTGTCCGCTTGCAGGGCGGTGTTGCGTGCCGTTATAGCAACTAGCCCAAAAGGCACTAAAAATTTAACTTATTTGCATTGATGACTCATATTACATAATCACGCAACTATCTTACCACCACAACAGCACTTAACTTAAGGAAATTTATGTTTACCTCTAATCAGTTAAATCATATTCGGGCTCAGTTTGATGCCTTGCAACGCTTGGATGATGCAGGACAAAAACCCTTGTACTTTGATGGACCAGGCGGCTCACAGCTGCCAAATACCGTCATTGACGCCATCAGTGATTATTTACGCCTTGGTAATAGTAATATGGGTGGTCATAACCATGCAGGGCAAAACACCACACAAATTAACCGTACCGCAAGACAGCAGGCAGCTACTTGGCTTGGTGCAGATAGCGATTCTATTGTCTTTGGGCTAAATTCTACAAGTCTGATGTTTAACGTCAGTCGTGCCATCGCTCAAACATGGCAGGCAGGCGAGAACATAGTCGTGTGTAGCCTAAACCACTTTTCGCACGTCTCTTCATGGGAGCGAGCAGCACACGATAAAGGCGTAGAGGTTCGCACCATTGCTTTAAATGCCGATAAAAATGACTTAGATTATAATATGCTAGATACTTTAATCGATGAAAAAACCCGATTGGTAGCAGTCACTTTAGCCTCAAACGTCATTGGGACAATCGTCGATGTCAAACGCATCATTGATAAAGCCAAATCAGTAAATGCTTTGGTCAGTGTTGATGCGGTTCATGCCATCGTGCATTTACCTGTTAACGCTGCACAGATGGGGGCAGATTTTATTTTTGCTTCTGCTTATAAAATTGGCGGCCCTCATCTTGGCATGATGTACGCCAAACACGAACATTTGCAACACTTAAACCCCTATAAAGTTGAGCCTGCCACCAATATCGCCCCCATGTCTTGGGAGCAAGGCACGCAGTCTTTTGAAGCTCAAGCAGGCTTTATCGCCATGATGAACTACTGGGCAAACTTAGCATTTGATACACCATCTACCGCCCTTACACAGGATAATAAAAGCCTTGCCTACCAAAACGTAGTAGCCCATGAGCTTACTTTAAATAAGCGGATTTTAGAGCATTTTGCCCGTCGTCCCCACTTAAAACTGTACGGTAAAACCACCGCAAATGATCGCACACCTACTTTTGCCTTCAACCTTGTAAAAGATGGGAAAATCCAAAATGGTGCTGCACTCAGTGAATACCTAGGAACACGCAACATTGCTCTTGGTTGTGGTAATTTTTATGCCAAAACGCTGGTAGAAAGCCTATCTCCAACAGCTGCGGTATTGCGACTTGGCTGTCTGCATTATAATACGGTAGATGAGATTGATGAACTATTTGAAATCATGGACTTAGCAATCAACCAACTGCCTTAACATAAAAAACCGATTGAATTAAAACTCAATCGGTTTTTTAATTCATAATCAATCAATCGGTGGTGTATAAACTCCGTTTTGAATATCATCTTTAATGGCGTTTGCCTGCTCTAGCACTTGAGCTAATAACGCCTTGACATTATCTAATGTGGCAATTGGGCTTAAGGTGGTCATCTTTAACGACTGTACATCACGGTTATTATCAATCACACGAGTTACGCCAATATTTGCCTCACCTTTGGCAAACAGCTCATCTGCCACATTCTGATTTAAGCTATCAATCAACTCATCAGGATAGCCCTTTGGCACAACACGAAACAGCACAGACGCAAATTGTGGCTCAACAAGCAGTTCAAGCTCATCACTTGCCTTGATGTAATCGGCCACTTCACAGGTCAAATCCACACCATGGTCAATCATCTCACCATAAAGCGTTTCACCCAAAGCCTCAATGGTAAGCCACAGTTTTAAAGCGTCAAATCGGCGAGTCGTCTGCAATGATTTTGATACCAAATTTGGTACGCCATGCTCTTCATCATAAGCAGAATTGAGATATTCTGCTTCATAGTGCATAAAGCGGTAATTTTGTTCATCTTTTAGTAAAAACGCCCCACACGAAATGCTTTGAAAATAATGCTTATGAAAATCAAGAGTGATAGAGTCAGCCTCTTCAATGCCAGCGAGCTTATCACGGTATTGGTTGGACAACAATAACGCCCCACCCCATGCCGCATCAATATGTAGCCACGCACCGTGGGCGTTTGTAATCTTACGCACTTCTTTGATATCATCAATCGCCCCTGCATCGGTCGTGCCTGCCGTTGCCACCACGCACGCAATGATGTTACCCTTATCGGTCAATTCGCTCATAATGCGTTCAAGCTCTGCCGTATCCATTTGGGCATGGTCATTGACAGGTATCGCAACGACCGATTGAAAACCCATACCCATCATCGCCATGTTTTTTTGTACGCTAAAATGGGCATTTTGCGAGCATAACACCTTAACTTTTTGCATAGCGTCAGCAGGAATGCCAAGGCGTTGTACTGACCACGGTTCACCTTTGTCATTCTTAAAATGCTTGGCAATGCACCAGTCACGAGCAAGTAGCACACCCATCAAATTAGACTGCGTACCACCTGACGTGAACACGCCTGCCGTTCCTACCCCAAAACCTGCTTTTTGGCGTAACCAGTCAATCATCTGCACTTCCATCAATGACCCTGCTGGCGACTGATCCCACGAGTCCATAGACTGGTTAGTGGCGTTAATCAAAACTTCAGCAATTTGGCTTGCCACCATGGTTGGACAATGAAGATGAGCGAGTGAATGGGGGTGATGGACTTTTAGGCTGTTGTTCAAAAAAATCTCTACCGCACGGTTTAGGGCGTTTTCTAGCCCCAAGCCGTCTTTGTTTGGGTTAAAAGCGATTTTTTCTCTTAATTGTCTAATACTACCACCTGTGTACATTTTGTCGTTTTGTAGCCAGTCGCTGACAGCTTGCACGGCGGTGTTCATGTTTTTTTTATAATCAGCAATGGACTTAGAGTCATTGCAAAATAAAGCTTGTCGGTTTTCAGATAGGCTTGGCATGGGCTTTTCCTTTTTTAATAAAGAAGATGAAATTTTATAAACCTATAATAATAAAAAAGCAAATAGGCATAAAAATGGCTAAATAAACTTACCAACGAACGCAGCTTGGTAATTATCAAATTTGTAATTGTAAAATTTGAACTCATAAAAATCCAATCGTTTAATTTTCAATACAATTGATTGGCTATGATTATTTTACCATCTTTACTCACTTATAAATTTACCCTTACTGTACGCGTTTAACACCAATAATGTTTTTGTCTATTTTTGAACATAAAAATACTTAGCTTTATCGCTTTATCATCTATCTAAACAAAGAGCCACGCTAATATCTTAAGTTTTGATAATATAACTTTTTGCATTATAAAATCTAGCAAATTGACAAATCACTGTCTTTACCGACCTTTTATAATATATAATAAAGCTCATAAAATCATCAGACATATCTGTCGAATATCAAGTGTGGATTTTATTTTCAAAATTTTGATAAACAAAAAAGCAGGTAATATAAAGATTTGTATTTTTAGTATTTTTAGATAGCCCAGATAACATACCTAAGGATAAAATTTTTGTATCTTTAGCATAAAAAACGGCAAAGCCATGCAAACTGACTTTGCCGTCATAAGCTTAATAAATCATTAACCACGCACCGCTTTTAACGCATCGATGAGTGACTGCTTAAAGCGTTTAACCACTTCCACGCATTCATCATGGGTAATGGTAATCGGGCATAAAATACGAATAACTGTACCGCCACGACCGCCTTTTTCAAGCAATAATTTATTATTAAAACACGCTGTTTGAATGGCAGCAGCAAGCTCACTGTCAGCAGGATATGACCCCATAGAATCAGCCGCTTTACGCTCGTCCACAATCTCAATGCCATTCATCAAGCCTCGCCCGCGCACATGACCGATGCAGCCAAATTCTGCTTGCAATTTGCTAATCTCGCTACGCAAAAACTCGCCTTGAATGTGGGCATTTTCTGCTAAATTGTTGTTTTTAATCTCTTCTAGAACCTTTAAGCCTGCTGCCATGGCAAGCTGATTACCACGGAATGTGCCTGTGTGTCCTGCTGGCAACCATGCGTCAAATTTTTTGTTAATGGCAAGTACCGCAAGGGGCAAACCACCGCCCACCGCCTTACTCATTACCACGACATCTGGGATAATGTCAGCGTGCTGATAAGCGAACATTTTACCAGAGCGAGCAAAGCCTGCTTGCACTTCGTCCAAAATCAAAACGATGTCATGCTTGGCGGTAACTTCACGAATCTTTTGTAGCCATTTTTTAGGGGCAGGAACGACACCGCCTTCGCCTTGAATGGCTTCTAAAATCACGGCAGCAGGCTTAACCACGCCGCTTTCCACATCTTCAATAAAGTTTTCAAAATAATAAGTCAAAGCGTCCACACCCTTGTCGCCACCAAGCCCCAACGGGCAGCGGTATTCGTGTGGATACGGCATAAACTGCACGCCTGCCATCAGATTGCCGACTTTTTCTTTGGCAGATAAATTACCTGTCATCGCAAGCGAACCATGCGTCATGCCATGATAACCACCACTAAAGGCAATCACATTATCACGACCTGTATAAGTCTTAGCAAGTTTTACCGCCGCCTCGGTAGCGTCCGCCCCTGTTGGGCCACAAAACTGCAACACAAAATCCTTAGGGAAACAGCCAAGCAATGCCTCAGTAAAGGCGTCTTTGACAGGGGTTGTGATGTCAAGGGTGTGTAGTGGCAACCCACTGGCAAGCACGTCTTGCAAGGCTTCTAGCACCGCAGGATGATTATGTCCTAACGCTAACGTCCCTGCTCCTGCAAGACAGTCTAAATAATCATTACCCTCCACGTCATAAACGTGCAAGCCTTGGGCTTTGGCAATGGCAAGGGGTAATTTACGTGGGTAACTGCGAACATTAGACTCCATAAGCTCTTGGCGGTCTAGGTAGTATTGGTTGGAAGAATGTGTGGGAGTAACAGGCGTAACGCTCATATCGGATTACCATCTCAGATAAGGGTTGAAGAAAATTTGCTTAAGGCTATCTTTCTCTAACATGATTAAAATTAAGCTTTAAAATAAAGCCACAAAACATTAGCCAATAATAATGCCAACTATTTAATATGATACACTTTTTTCAAAAAAAATTAAAGTTTTTATCTAACTTTTATTCATTGGCTAAAAATCTATGCTATCTGTTGTATTTTTCATAAATCATCGAAGGGTATAATATGCTTAAATTTTAAAAATAACATTCAAAATTCAACAAAAGCTCCTGGTGCTTAATGCCCTAATCTAGCATGCCTTATTTACCAGCATAAAAAACACCGCCAAAAGACGGTGTTTTTTGTTTTTAAAGGCAATTATGACAGCTGTGCGACATCGATTTGATTTGATTTGTCGGTGTAGTCGCTCATTTGGTCAAAATTTAGATAATTATAAATTTCTGCTTCCATAGATTCAAGCTTACCAGCATACTGCATGTATTCTTCAACTGTTGGCAGTTTACCAAGCACTGAAGCGACTGCTGCAAGCTCCGCTGACGCTAGATACACGTTCGCACCTTGACCTAATCGGTTCGGGAAGTTACGTGTTGATGTAGATACAGCGGTAGATTTTGGGGCGATACGGGCTTGGTTACCCATACATAGTGAACAACCCGGCATCTCAGTTCTAGCACCCGCTTGGGCAAAAGTATTATAATAACCTTCGTCCATTAGCTGACGCTCATCCATCTTAGTCGGTGGAGCAATCCACAGACGAGTGGTTAAGCTGCCTGCAGGTACTTCAGACAGTAATTTACCCGCTGCACGGAAGTGACCAATGTTCGTCATGCAAGAACCGATGAACACTTCATCAATCTTATCACCTGCCACATCAGATAATAATTTTGCATCATCTGGATCATTTGGGCAGCACAAGATAGGCTCTTTGATGTCGCTTAGATCTATTTCATAGACTTTAACGTATTCGGCATCAGCGTCCGCCTTAAGTAGGCTCGGGTTATCAAGCCATTTTTGCATATTTTCAGCACGGCGGGCTAGCGTACGAGCATCGCCATATCCTTCTGAAATCATCCATTTTAGCATGACAATGTTAGAACGCAGGTATTCAGCAACCTTATCTTCAGCCACCGTGATAGCACAGCCTGCTGCTGAACGCTCTGCCGATGCGTCAGACAATTCAAAAGCTTGTTCAACAGTTAAAGAGTTTTCCATCTCAGTTAGGTCAATCTCAAGGATACGCCCGCTAAAGATGTTCTTTTTACCTTTCTTCTCAACAGTTAAGTCGCCTTCTTGGATTGCCACATAAGGGATAGCATGCACCAAATCACGCAAGGTGATGCCTGGCTGCATTTTGCCCTTAAACTTAACAAGTACAGACTCTGGCATATCAAGTGGCATAACCCCTGTTGCAGCAGCGAATGCCACAAGACCTGAACCTGCTGGGAATGAAATACCGATTGGGAAGCGTGTATGACTATCGCCACCTGTACCCACAGTATCAGGCAGTAGCATACGGTTTAGCCATGAGTGAATAATACCATCGCCAGGACGTAAAGAAACGCCGCCACGATTCATAATAAAATCAGGCAAAGTGTGGTGAGTGTTCACATCGATAGGCTTAGGGTATGCAGCTGTATGACAAAATGACTGCATCACTAAATCAGAAGTAAAACCTAAGCATGCTAAGTCTTTAAGCTCATCACGGGTCATAGGACCTGTGGTATCTTGAGAACCCACGGTAGTCATTTTTGGCTCACAGTAAGTGCCTGGGCGAACGCCTTGACCTTCTGGGAGACCGCATGCACGTCCAACCATCTTTTGGGCAAGCGTAAAGCCTTTGCCTGTGTCGGCTGGCTGTTCTGGCTTGCGGAATAATGTAGATGGCTCTAGACCTAAAGACTCACGTGCCTTAGTTGTCAGGCTACGACCTACGATTAGGTTGATACGTCCGCCTGCACGCACTTCATCAAGCAGTACTGGGGTTTTTAGTTTAGATTCGGCGATTTGTTTGCCGTCTTTAAGGGCGGTAACACTAGCAGTGTCATGATCGATTTTTAGGGTAACTTCATCACCCATGTTCATTTCAGAAACATCAATCTCGATTGGCAATGCCCCAGCGTCTTCCATGGTGTTAAAGAAAATCGGTGCAATCTTACCACCTAGACATACGCCACCATCACGCTTATTTGGAATGTATGGAATATCATCACCAAAGAACCATAGCACAGAGTTCGTTGCTGACTTACGGCTTGAGCCAGTACCGACCACGTCACCCACATAGGCGACAGGGTTGCCTTTAGCGATTAGATCTTTAATTTGGGTTAATGGACCTACTTCGCCATTTTTTTCTGGATAGATGCCATCACGCTCGTTTTTAAGCATGGCATTAGCGTGTAGTGGAATATCAGGACGACTCCACGCATCTTGGGCAGGTGATAGATCATCTGTATTTGTTTCGCCAGTTACTTTAAATACGGTGATTTTCATCTCTTCTGGCACATCTGGACGGCTAGTGAACCACTCAGCATCTGCCCAAGATTGTAGTACCGACTTAGCATTCTCGTTACCAGCTTTGGCTTTTTCTTCCACGTCGTGGAATGCGTCAAACACAAGCAAGGTTTTTTTAAGTGCCTTGGCAGCTAACTCACCAAGTTTATCATCATCTAATAAATCAACCAGCGGTGCGACATTATAACCACCAAGCATTGTACCTAGCAGATACACAGCACGCTCTTTGTCTAACAGTGGTGACGTCGTCTCACCTTTAGCAATAGCACTTAAAAAGGCAGCTTTCACATAAGCAGCTTGGTCCACGCCTGCTGGTACACGATTTTCAAGTAGGTGGGTTAAAAATTCTTCTTCGCCCTTTGGTGGGTTTTTTAAAAGTTCAACCAAATCAGCAGTTTGAGCATCGGTCAATGGCTGGGGCGGCACACCAAGTGCTTCACGCTCAGCGACGTGTTTGCGATATTCAGTTAGCATATCTGACATAACAATTTCCTTGTAATGATGGCTAAAATTAGTCCTAAGTGCCTGATGTATTGATCATCACATAAATCAAAAATCAAGTGCCTAGACGGTAAAAATACATTCTCATTATGATAGCCTAAAATGGCGTTAATTTCAAAAGTTTTACTCCCATAACCAACATTTTTTTAAAAAATGTTGGTATTTTCTTGGGTGAATGGGTGCTATGCAGTATTGCCACGATAAGCTTTATTTTGTCTAATATTTAGCACAAGTATCACCGCCACCACAATGATGCCAAAAAGATCGGTAACAGTTTCTGGGATGATTAAACAAAATGCCCCACACGCTAAGATGATACGCTGCCATAAAGACATAACTTTCTTAAAGAATCCTTCGACGGCTGCTGATAGTGCCAAAACACCGATAATAGACGTGGCGGCAACACTAACGATAATATGCCATGCTGGCATCGCAAATTCTTTAGCAGTTACTGCAATATCTGCTGTATCAATCATCATCATATTAGGATTGTAGACAAACATAAATGGCACAATAAATCCTGCAAGAGCCAATTTAAGAGATTGCCAGCCTGTCTTCATTGGATCACCGCCACTAATCCCCGCTCCTGCAAAAGCAGCTAAAGCAACAGGTGGGGTGATGTTTGCAAAAATACCAAAATAAAAGACAAACATATGTGCCACAAGCACAGGGATATCAAAATTGGCAAGTGCGGGGGCTGCCATGGTAGCTGTAATGATATATGCTGGAATTGACGGCAGTCCCATACCGAGTACCATAGAAGCGAGCATTGTTAAAATCAATGTTAATAAGAGCGAGCCTGCACCAAGCGTTACAATAGAAGATGTCATAACCGTGCCAAAACTTGTAAGATTGACCACACCAATAACGATACCAACGACCGCACAAGCAGCCATCGTAGATAATGACTGTTTTGCTCCATCTTCTAAGGCTGCTAGAATATCTTTTACGCCCATGCGAGTTTCAGCACGCAGCTGACTGACCAATACTGTTATGCCGATCGTATAAGCAGCCGCATAACCAACAGGCATATTATTAGCAAGTAAAATCACCAAAAATACGATAGGAAGTAGCATATGACCACGAGCTTTTAACACTTCTTTTACTCGTGGTAAATCTGCTTTGGGTATACCACGCAAATTATTTTTACCAGCACGAAAATGTACTTGAGCAATCACACCCAAATAGTATAACAACGCTGGAAGTACGGCCGCCATAGCGATTGTACCATAAGCCACGCCCGTCGTCTCAGCCATGATGAAAGCTGCCGCTCCCATGATAGGTGGTAAGATTTGCCCACCGACAGAAGCACTGGCTTCCACCGCCCCAGCAAAATTCTTATCATAGCCAACTTTTTTCATCAAAGGGATAGTAAAAGCACCTGTCCCTACGACATTGGCAACGGCAGCTCCATTAATTGACCCCATAAACCCACTAGAAATAACAGCAACTTTTGCAGGACCGCCTTGCTTATGACCTGCTAATGCCAATGCCAAGTCATTAAATAGCCGCCCCATCCCTGAGCGAGATAAAAAAGCCCCAAAAAGGATAAATAGAAATATAAAAGTTACTGATGCACCAATTGCTGTCGAATAAATACCTTCTGTCTTTAGATACAGTTGCCCAAAAATATCTCCCAAATCATAAGGGCGAGTTAACAATCTATCAGGCATAAAGCCCATATGACTGACAAAAGGATAAGCTAAAAAAACCAATGCAAATACTGGTAAAATCCAACCTGTGATGCGTCTTGCACTTTCAAGCACCACAAGCACAGTAATGGCAGAAAATACTATATCCCATTGATTGGGAATACCACCACGCACCGAAACGATATCCTGATACTCCCAGATCAGATACCCAGCGGTAGATAAAGATAAGATGAGCCACAACCAATCAAACCAAGAAACTAACTTGCGACTTGATCTTTTAGTAGCAGGATAAATTAAAAATATTAATGCAACACCAACCGCCACGTGAACAGATCTTTGGATTAATTCTGGCAGAGGATTAAAGGTGATATACAAATGAAACACTGAATAAAAAATAGCAATCAAACCAATAAGATAACGCACCACTTGATTGGATACGGTCCGTGTTACTGATTCACGATCATACTTTTCTAGAATTTCTTGGGTGTTTGTTAGAGGGTCATTCGGTAAAGGGGTTTGATTGGTCATAGTTAATTCTTCTAAAGCATAATAACTTAATAAGGATTGTCTGTAAATCTCACACAGCTTGGAACAGTTATTTTCTCCCAAAATGACAGATTAACAATGGCAATCTGTATCACTGAATAATCAGGCACAATCTGATAAATGGACAACTGTTTTGTGGTTTGCTCATGGTCAAACAAAACCACGCCTTGCATATTACGAGATACCACCCAGTTAATCTTTGGTAAAATTCTATCAATCCGTTGCCCAATATAACCTGCTGGAGCTTCTACCACTAAAGGATCGTTGGGAACACCTGCACCGAATGTCTGAACATGGCTTAAATACAAGAATAATTGGTCATTTTGGACTTGATAAAACTCACGCCAAAATTGTTTCTCCACAGAATGTCGCCATTTAAGAGAGAATTTTTTGGGCAACTGGCATTGAATTTGGGCATCTGCAGCTGATAATAACACCGTTGAACTGAGCGGGATTTTTAATAAAAAACCGATCACAACCATCGCAAAAACTGCCACCGTTGTGATCGTAAATCTTTTCATGATCGCTATTATTTTGCTGAGTTTAACTCATCATAATAACGTTTTGCTCCTGCATGAAGTGGTGCAACTAACCCTGTTTGAGCTTTTTGAACATCAATATCGTTTACAGCTTGGTGAGCACTTTTTAAGCTTTCTAAATTTTCAAATAGCGTCTTTGTAATCTTATACACATCATCTTCACTTAAGTCACTACGCACAACCAAAGCGTTTAAAATTGCAGCCGTTGGAATGTCTGCATCATTCTTATAAGTGCCAGCTGGTATATCCATTGGAATAAAAAAAGGCTTGCTCTTAGCAATTTCAGCTAATTTATCAGCAGAGATTGAAACAAGCTGTAAATCAAAACCCTGCTGCAATTCCATCAAAGATGAGTTTGGCAAGCCACTGGTTAAAAAGGCTGCGTCTAATTTCCCTGATTTTAGAGCATCAGAAGCCTCAGCATAGCCTAGGTAATCTACTTTAATATCATCATAAGTAATACCAAAACCCTCAAGTAGTGCTCGTGTAGCTCTCTCCACCCCAGAGCCTTGAGCCCCTACTGCTACACGCTTACCTCTTAAATCTTCAATTGATTTAATGCCTGATGTTCCAGATGCGACAATTTGTACATAGTTTGGATATAAGCTTGCAATCTGAGAGACGTTATCAATCTTAGTAGAAAAACTTCCTTCCCCAGAGATAGCATCACTTAGTGAATCACTCATTACGAACGCCATTTCTAACTTGCCTTGTGCTAGCAAGTTTAGGTTTTCAACAGAAGCTCCTGTAGTCTGAGTCTTAGCATTGACACCAAAAGTCTTAGCATACAATTCGGTTAATGATGTGCCGATGATGTTATATGGACCTGAAGCACCGCCCGTACCAACAGTTAAAAATTTCGTCTCAAGCTGATCTGCTCCGCTTTGAACTTCAGCTGATTTATGAGCGTTGTCATTACCACCACACGCCACCAAAGATAAGCTTGATAAAGCAATACTCATTCCCAATATGGCTTGTTTCATTGATTGTTTCATAAAGATATCCTTAACATAATAAAAAAGAATAGTAAAACTACCGTAATTTTTAATTTTTTGCAATAGTTAAAAGGTAGTTTTTTTAAAATACAATAAAAAGCCACAATGAATAATTACACCCAGACAGTCGCTTTTTTATCAAAATTAGCGTAAAATAACCCCAAATTTTATATCAAATTTGAGAATATCATGACTGTTGAGACCTTTACACCCGCCGCCCGCCCCGCCCCAAAAAAGGCTATTCAAGGCGAAAAACTGCGTGGCTACGACAAAGTCGCTCGTATTCCCATTAAAGTCATTCCTACGGTAGATACACCCAAAAAACCTGACTGGATACGGGTCAAATTATCTAGCCCTGCCGAAGTTGAGCGTATCAAATCCACCTTGCGTACCCAAAAGCTCTATACCGTCTGCGAAGAAGCCGCTTGCCCAAACCTGCCGCAATGCTTTGCTGATGGCACAGCGACATTTATGATTATGGGCGATATTTGTACTCGCCGTTGTCCGTTTTGTGATGTGGCACATGGCAGACCCAACCCCCTAGATGTCGATGAACCACGCCACACCGCTGAGACTATTTTGGGACTTGGTCTAAAATACGCTGTGATTACGAGCGTAGACAGAGACGACCTAAAAGACGGGGGTGCAGGACACTTTGTGGAAGTGATACAACAGTCTAAAGCCTTAAGCCCAAACTGCTTAATTGAGATTTTGGTGCCTGATTTTCGGGGGCGTGAACAGCTTGCCTTAGATTTATTGACCGAGACCGCCCCTGATGTGTTTAACCACAATATTGAAACTGTGCCACGCTTATATAAGGCATTTCGCCCAGGATCAGATTATCAGCATTCTTTAAATTTACTCAAAGAATACAAAGCTCGCCGTCCAGACATTGCCACCAAATGTGGATTTATGGTGGGACTTGGTGAGACCGAAGACGAAGTGTACGCCTTACTTGACGACCTAAAAGCCCACGACGTAGATATTATCACCATTGGGCAATATCTTGCCCCAAGTAAATCACACGCCCCTGTGGATAGATATGTCCACCCTGACGAGTTCGCTCGCTACACCGAATACGGCAAAAAATTGGGCTTTTTTAATATTTGGGCAAATCCTATGGTACGCTCAAGCTACTTTGCCGACCGTCAGTATTATGGTGAAGACTGTCCGCCGCCCGTGCGTTCATCAAAAGCCTTAGCAGCTGAAAGGCTAGAAAAAGCAGAACGTGGCGAAAAAGCAGGTTGTATGTAATCAATCATCAAATAAGGGCGTTAAGTTACGCCCTTAGCACGCTAACATCATCACTATGACAGACTAAAGTGTCACACACGCTTAGTCACTTAAGTTTTTATAGCAGATATCGATTGATAGTTAGGCGAATACTTATATGTATCATTTTTATAAATCGACTTAAGACTAACCGCCATGACCCCCATTTTATCTTCTAACCTCACCCACCTACTTCACCACACCTTTTATAAACCCAAAGGCGATATTAAAGCAGCCTTACTCATCGTGCATGGCATGAGCGAGCATGGTGGACGATATGCCAAATTTGCTCAGTTTTTGGCAGATCATGGGGTTTTTGTGGGCGTATTTGATCAACTTGGTCATGGTAAAACCGCCAAATCATCTCACGAACTTGGATTTTTTGGTACAGATCACCCTATCCAAACGCTGTGTAAAGACGTCATTATCATGGCAGATAAACTCAAGGAACTAACACCAAACGTTCCGCAGTTTATCCTAGGAAATTCCATGGGTTCATTCATCGTGCGATTGGTCTTAACTCACCACGCTCATCGCTTTCATGGGGCGATACTGATGGGAGCAGGTGATCGCGTCGGTGCACTTGGTGTTATCGCAACACCTGCTCTTACAGTCTTAAATCGTTTTTATCCCACACTAAAAAATAAACGACTAGCTTGGCTATTAAACGACTCTTTACTCAGTCAGCTTCGCTCACCAGTCTCATCAAGCCCCTTTGCATGGCTATCTGAGAATACTGATAATATTAAAGCTTTTGAGTCTGATCCGCTTTGTGGCTTTGCCTTTACCAATAATGGATTTTTCACGCTAAACGCTCTTGTTAAAAAAGCGTGCCGTGGTGAATGGCTCACCCAAATCCCTAAAGACTATGCTATCTTACTCATCAGCGGAAAAGATGACCCTGTTGGCAGTATGGGGGCAGATGTGCCACGCCTGCATGATAAGCTTATCGCCATAGGGGCTGATGTTACCAGTCGCTTGTATGTCAATATGCGACATGAACCATTACAAGAAACCAATCATTGTATGGTGTTTGGCGATGTCTTAGCATGGCTTATACGCCACACGCACGCCTAATCACTAACAATCTTATCAACCATAAGGATTTTATCTTTTACAAAAATGGATTTGGTGGGAATTTCCCAAACAACTATGATAAAATTAATGGTAAAATTAGGGTGTGTCTGCCATTTTTAATGCAAAATTTTCAAGATATTATCAAATGATTTTAATTTTGAAAAAAGCATGATACAAAAAGCACACCCTAATTACATTCATCTATTTTTATTATCCAACCTAAAAGGAATCATCATGTCAAACCTAGCCACCATCATTGAACAAGCCTTTGAATGCCGTGCCGATTACAGCCCTGCTAATGCTCCTACTGAAGTGCGTGATGCAGTTAATTTAGCACTAGAACAACTAGATAATGGCTCATTAAGAGTTGCCGAAAAAATAGATGGCAACTGGGTGGTTAATGAATGGGCAAAAAAAGCAGTATTGCTGTCATTTCGCCTAAATGATAACTACGCCATGCCATCATGCGAGCATTTGCAGTTTTTTGACAAAGTGCCAACCAAATTTGCCAACTGGAGCGTAGAAGATTTCAACAATGCAGGCATTCGTGTCGTGCCGCCTGCTGTCGCTCGTAAAGGCTCATTCATCGGCAAAGGTGCAATTTTAATGCCGTCTTATGTAAACATCGGTGCATATGTTGGCGAAGGCACAATGGTAGATACGTGGGCAACTGTCGGCTCATGTGCCCAAATTGGTAAAAACGTCCATCTATCAGGTGGTGTGGGCATTGGTGGCGTGCTAGAACCATTACAAGCAAGCCCAACCATCATTGAAGATAATTGCTTTATCGGTGCTAGAAGTGAGATCGTAGAAGGTGTTATCGTAGAAGAAGGCTCGGTTATCTCTATGGGTGTGTATATCGGTCAATCCACCAAAATCTATGACCGTACCACAGGAGAGATTACGTATGGTCGCATTCCTGCAGGCTCAGTCGTGGTATCAGGCAGCCTACCAAGCAAAGACGGCTCACACAGCTTATACTGTGCAGTCATCGTCAAAAAAGTAGACGCCCAAACTCGTGCCAAAACAAGCATTAACGAACTGTTAAGAGCTGATTAATTAAGCCCTAGCAAACTTTAAGCCCCTAAGTCATAGCTTGGGGGTTTTATCATGGCTTTATTAGCCTTATTAAGTCTAATACCCCCTAAAGCTTATACCTATAAAACCACCTAAAATTGACATTTGAGAAATTTATTTACAAATACTCACCAGCTTGACTGTACTTTTTGGCTAAAATTTGCTTTAATAACAGATAATTAAAACTGAAAATAAAGAGTTAGGTCATGATTGATTCGGATGGTTTTCGAGCCAATGTCGGTATCATCTTGGCAAATACACAGGGGCAAGTACTTTGGGCAAAGCGTATCGGACATGACAGCTGGCAGTTCCCGCAAGGTGGGATTGACTACGGTGAAACGCCGATTGATGCTATGTATCGTGAACTGTATGAAGAAGTTGGGCTGCGTCCCCACCAAGTTCAAGTGCTGGCGGTGACACGTGATTGGCTCCGCTATCGCTTGCCTAAGCGTTATGTGCGAGTCGGTCAAGAGCCACTGTGTATTGGACAAAAGCAAAAATGGTTTTTGCTCCGCCTAGATGAACACCATGCCCAGCAAATTCGCTTTGACACAGCTAAGCCTGAGTTTGACGAATGGCGATGGGTCAGCTATTGGTATCCTTTAGATCAAGTGGTCGCTTTTAAGCGTGGCGTATACCAAAAAGCTCTCCAAGAGCTAATCTGGCAACTACCCTTAAGCCCTGAAAGCTGACCTAAAAACCGAGCATTGTCTCGGTTTTTTGTTATCCAGTATTAGACTGCCACAAACCAAAAGCACACTTATACGCTGCCAAATACAACAGTATCTCCTATCAAAAAACGACATTTTAAGCTATAATAGCGGTATTTTGTCATCACTAAGGCTATATTATGGCGATTATCCACCCCCAACCTGATCCTGTCGCACTTGATGCTGGTTTTATTGAGCTGCATTGGTATGGACTAATGTATCTACTCGCCTTTGGATTTGCTTATCTATTAGCGATGGTGCGAGCCAAGCAACGCAGTGATTTTAATACTGAGATGGTCTCTGATTTAGTCTTTTATGGGGCGTTAGGCGTCATTTTAGGGGGTCGCATTGGCTATGTACTGCTGTATAATTTTGGCGAATTAATTGCCAATCCTGCTTATCTGTTTAAGGTATGGGAAGGCGGTATGAGCTTTCACGGCGGATTTATGGGCGTGGTACTTGCCATGTTTTACTTTGCTCATAAGTATAAAAAGTCTGTCTTTAGCGTATTAGACTTTATCGCACCTGCCGTGCCGACAGGGCTACTTTTTGGACGCATTGGCAACTTTATTAATGGCGAGCTATGGGGGCGTGTATCAGACAGCTCTATTCGCTATCTGATGTATTTTCCCCAAGCAGCACAGGCTGATTTTGAGTTACTACAAGCCAATCCTACTCTGCAAGCCATCGCCCAAAACATTCATGGCTACTGGCTACTTCCACGCCACCCATCACAGCTTTACCAAGCATTTAGCGAAGGGGTGTTATTATTTATTATCTTATGGTTTTTTAGTGCTAAGCCCCGCCCACGCTATGCAGTATCTGCTCTTTTCTTATTAGGTTACGGCATTAGTCGCTTTACCACAGAGTTCTTCCGTCAGCCTGATGTCGGTTATGAGCTGTTTTTTGGGTGGATGAGTAAAGGGCAGCTGTACAGCCTACCGATGATCGTCTTAGGTGTAATCTTATTCATCATCGCATATCAAAAACAAATTTACGACTGGCAAAAACCATGAAAAGCTATCTAGACTTACTCAAGTACATCTTAGATCACGGACAAGATAAGTCTGACCGTACAGGAACAGGCACACGCTCAGTGTTTGGCTACCAAATGCGATTTAACTTAGCTGACGGCTTTCCGCTGCTCACCACCAAAAAAATACATTTTCGTTCGGTTGCCATTGAACTACTGTGGTTCTTAAAAGGCGATACCAACGTCAAATACCTACAAGACAATAAAGTTACCATCTGGGACGAATGGGCGACTGCACAGCAGACTGCACGCTTTAACAGGCAAGCAGGTGATTTAGGGGCGGTGTACGGACATCAATGGCGAAACTTTGGGGCAACTAAGAATGCTGATGGCAGTTATCAATCAGATGGATTTGACCAGATTAAATGGCTGATTAATGAGATTAAGACCAATCCAGATTCTAGGCGTTTGATTGTTTCTGGCTGGAATCCTAACGAAGCCAATGAAGTTGCCCTACCGCCCTGCCATACGCTATTTCAGTTTTATGTGGTAAATAATAAGCTATCATGCCAACTGTATCAGCGTTCTGCCGACGTATTTTTAGGCGTGCCATTTAATATCGCAAGCTATGCTTTACTGACGCACATGGTCGCCCAAGTGTGCAATCTAAATGTCGGTGAGTTTATCTGGACAGGCGGCGATACGCATTTATACCACAATCATTTTGAGCAAGCCAAAAAACAGCTGGGACGAAAAACTTTACCATTATGCCGATTACAATTAAATCCAAATGTTAAAGATATTTTTGAGTTTAGCTATGATGACATCACAATCTTAGATTATGACCATCACCCAGCAATCAAAGCAGACGTGGCAGTATAATCATGACAGACATTCAAATCGTTCATGTTGTGGCGGTGGATAACAGCCACTGTATCGGTAAAGACAATCAGCTGGCTTGGCATATCCCAGATGACCTAAAGCACTTTAAATCGCTAACAACAGGTGGCGTTATCATCATGGGGCGAAAGACTTTTAAGTCACTTGGTCGCCCATTGCCAAATCGCACAAATATTGTCATTACTCGTGACACCGCTTGGCAAGCAGACGATGTTAAAGTGGCTCACTCTTTAGAACATGCCATCAGCATGGCAAAAAACATAGCCAAATCTGCTAATCAGCAAGCGGTATTCATCATCGGTGGCGGAGAGATTTATAAGCAAAGCCTTGATATGGCAGACAGACTTGAGATTACTTATGTAAACCTTGACGTGGCGGGCGATACTTTTTATCCATCACAGTTAAGCGATTTTCAGCAAACTTTTCAATCTGATGTAATGACAGATGAAAAAAGCGGTATCCAATTTCGTTTTAGCACATGGCAACGTAAACTTGCACATTAATACTCTAGGGGTTATTATGCGTTCTATCTTTATGCCTTTGATTTTTGGCTCAATCATACTAACAGCCTGCTCTGATACACCAAACTACCAAAAGCTTGAAGGGCAGACGATGGGGACAAGCTATCACATCACCTTTGAGTTGCCAAAAAACGTCGATAAATCCGCCATCAGTGCAAGCATTGATGATAGGCTTGATGACATTATCCACAGTATGTCCACTTACGAAAAAGACAGCACCATTTCTAAGTTTAACCAGCTAAGAGCAGGTGACTCCATTCAGATTGATGACGACTTTAGTCGTGTCTTAGCAGACAGTCGTACCATTTTCGCCCAAAGTGGTGGGGTTTTTGATCCTACCGTCTATCCACTCGTGGAACTTTGGGGGTTTGGTAGCAAGATGAATGTAGAACGCTTACAATCGCCACCAAGTGAATCTGAAATCAATGCTGCCAAGGATAAAATCGGATTAGATAAAGTCATTCTAAACGGCAATACACTGACCAAGACGACAGACGGCGTGGGACTTGACTTTTCTGCAATCGCCAAAGGCTATGGCGTGGATGCCATTGCTGATGTCTTACGCTCAAAATACCACATCACCAACTACATGGTAGAAATCGGTGGCGAAGTTGCAACACACGGACATAACGCCAAGAACCAACCATGGACACTTGCCATTGACAGCCCTATTGAAGGCAGTACAGTCCAAGATCGTAACGTCATCGCCACCATTACCCAAAACGGTGATGGGCTAAACATCGCCACTTCTGGCAACTACCGTAACTCAATAGAGTTTGACGGTGTGCGTTATAGCCACAGCATTAATCCGCACACAAGCCACCCTGTGGCAGATGGAGCACCCAGCGTAACGGTCGTGCATGACAGCGTCGCCTTAGCTGATGGGTGGGCGACCGCACTAACCGCTACAAGCTTTCAGCAAGCACTTGCCATCGCCAACTCAAACAACATCAAAGCGTTATTTATCATCAAAAATAAAGATAAAGATAAATTTGAGCTGGTTAAAAGCGATGCTTATCAAGCAACCTTTAAATAAAAATATATTTTAAATAAACCTTTATCATTGCTAAAAATTGCATTACAATGATGAAATATATTCATTTAAAGCAATAAAATTAAGGATTGTTATGGCAAATTTCTCCCCTTCTTTACAATTTCAAAAACGTTGGCAAGCCGCTCCAGCTCAAGTAAAGGATATGTTTCACCAAGAATTAGACGACATCATTGATATGCTAAAAGGCGACACGTTAGCCAAAGATTATCGCTTTCGTCATGGTAATTTTGCCGACACCATCGAGCCACTACTCACCAAGCATCAAGAAAATCTTAGCACATCAACCAGCACGGTTCTTCAAAACCCAGAAAGTCTTTCTTTAACAGATGATAAATCACCAATAAATGAGCATGAATTAGAACTCATGGAAGAGCGTATCATCGCCAAACTAAATAATCAGCTTGATGAGTTCGTTATAGAGCATATAGATCAGCTGTCTGATGAGCTTAGATCATGGCTAAAAACCGCCGTAAAAAGTGAAATAGCACAGTATAAATAACTTAACATAAGTAGAACATCAATGAACCATCACAGCGACATCATCGTTATCGGCGCAGGGCCTGCAGGTCTTGCATTCGCTTGTCAATTCAAAAATAGCGATCTGCGTATCACCGTTTTAGAAAAAGCACCGCTTGAGAGCATTGCACACCCTGCCTACGATGGGCGTGAAATCGCACTAACGCATAAGTCTAAAGAGATACTCCAAAACCTAGGGGTATGGCAGCGTTTTAATCCTAAAGAAATCTATAAGCTGCATGAAGCTAAAGTGTATAATGGTGACTTTAACTACGCTTTGCATTTTAAGCTGCCAAAAGACCTAAAGGCATTAAGCTCTATTGACCGCTTAGGCAACCTTATCTCAAACCACAACATCAGACAAGCCTTATATGATGAAGTCAAAGAGCTGCCAAACGTCACAATCATCACCGATACGACCGTAAAAAGTGTACAAACTTCTGCACAGCAAGCCTTTGTAACGCTTGATAATGGCGATACATACACATCTGACTTATTAGTCGGCGCAGATAGCCGTATGTCATTTGTACGAAGACAGCTTGGCATCGGTGCTGATATGAATGATTTTGGACGCATAGTGATGGTATTTAGGGTGTCGCACCCATTATCTAACGAAGCAACCGCCCAAGAGTGCTTCTTATATGGTCGCACCTTGGCATTATTACCGCTACATGACAACCTAACCAACTGTGTTATCACCATTGATAATACTCAAGCTGATAGCCTACTTAGCCTAAGCGATGAAGAACTAGCGGCAGAAGTTCAGCGTATGATGAGTGATAAACTTGGTAAAATCACACTGGCAGGCACAGTACATCACTACCCACTCATGGGTGTTCACGCCAAGACTTTCGTTTCTACTCGTGCCGCTCTCATCGGCGACAGTGCTGTCGGTATGCACCCTGTTACCGCTCACGGCTTTAACCTAGGCTTACTTAGCACCGAAACGCTAAGCAATCTTATTTTAAACGCTCACCAAAAAGGCGATGACATCGGCTCAAGCTCACTACTACGCCGTTATAATCACACCCATCAGCTACACACTCGCCCACTATATCACGGCACAAATGCTATGGTGTCTTTATTCACCGATGATAAAAAACCCATGAAGATGGTGCGTGATGTCGCCCTTAGAGTGAGTAATCATTTACCACCACTAAAGCGTTGGATAGCAGGACAGCTGACAGGCAAATAATTGGTTATAAATCATTGATTGCCTAATCACCAAAAACAAAAAGAGCGTAACTGATTACGCTCTTTTTATTGGGGTTACACTAAGCTTAAAAATTACAACATCAAGCAAAATAAGTACAGATAACGTTATTTAAGTAAATTTAACAAGCAAAATGTATTTTTAAGACGGTGTTATTTTTTCACCACGTCGCTTTTAACAACACCACCTTCCCAGATTTTAGCATCTACTTTTGATCTTAATTCAGGGAACTGATTGAGATCAAACACAGGCTCTGCTATGCCTGATTTAAGCTGACGACTGTAGTCTTTAACAAGAGTAAAAACGTACTTAGATAGTAAAGCAATCGCTATTAAGTTAATCATCGCCATCGTACCCATGGTCAAGTCGCCCATGTCCCATACAACAGATACTTTAGCCACCGCACCAAAATACACAAATACTAAGACAGCGACACGAAAAGCGTTCAATACTACTGGGTTGTTTTTCAAAAACTGCATATTTGATTCAGCATAAGCATAGTTACCAATGATGGTAGAATATGCAAACAAAAGAATCATCAATGCCAAGAAATACTGTCCCCACATGCCGACGTGATTTTCTAAAGCCAGCTGGGTCAACTGTACACCATCTGCTGCATCATTTGCAATCGGAGCAAGCAAAATGACAAAGGCTGTGCAAGAACAAACAATCAATGTATCTACAAACACGCCTAGCATCTGAATGACGCCTTGCTCTACAGGGTGCTTGACACTAGCGGCTGCCGCTGCGTTCGGGGCTGAGCCTTGACCTGCTTCGTTTGAATATAGACCACGCTTAATCCCCAGCATCATCGCTTGCGAAACAAGCGATCCAAACAGACCGCCGCCAGCTGCTTCATAAGAAAACGCTTTACTAAAAATCAAAGCTAGTACGCCCGGCACTTCACCAATATTAATAATGATGATATAAAACGCCACAAGTAAATAGATACCCGCCATAAATGGCACAATGCTCTCAGCAATCTTCGCCACACGACCAATACCACCAAAAATCACAGGGGCTGTCATCACCACAAGAGCAAGAGCTACAAAGTGCTTATACGTTGCCCATGCATCATGACATGAATCGCCATCTGCCACACAGCCTGACGCTGATTGCAGTGCTTGGGTGATGGTGTTTGACTGAATTGATTCATATACCAAACCAAAACACACGATCAGTGCTACAGCAAAGACCACGCCCAGCCATTTTTGACCCAAGCCTTGCTCGATATAATAAGCAGGACCGCCACGAAATTTACCTGTTACTGCATCTTTGACCTTAAACAGTTGGGCTAAGCTTGATTCTGATAAGGCGGACGCCATGCCGATTAAGGCGATGAACCACATCCAAAATACCGCACCTGCACCGCCTACACTGATGGCGATTGCCACGCCTGCGATGTTACCCACACCAACACGACTGGCAAGACCTGTTACAAAAGCCTGAAAAGCGGTGATACCCTCGCCAGTATTTGCAGCTTTACGGCTACCTAGCATGGTTTTGACACTGTTTCCAAACAAGCGAAACTGCGCAAATCCTGTCATCAATGTAAAGAAAAACCCCACACCAACCAAGACCCACACCAAAATATCCCAAAGCGGGGCATTAAATGTATTGACTACGCAATGCAAGCCTTCTACAAATGTAGGCTTAGCTGCACATGAAAATGGACTGTCGTACATAATTTATACTCATAAAAAAAAGGCTTGGCACTAGACCAAACCATCCTTGTTACTCCAAAAGACTGCATTTAGCTTGTGATGCCAAAGCAATATCCATCATCCATGAATGCTGTCTTCAACAGATACCCTTTTTAATCTGACACGTCAAGATTAAACCTTGTGGGTGTATGGCACGCATTATAAAGCATTTCTGTACTTTTCTCACCACTTTTTTGCAGTGATGTAAATACTAACTTATTTTATGTAAAATCTGTCAATCATTTCTTAGCAATCATGACTGCACGCTTTGGTCGTGGGTAGCCTTCTGATGTTTTACTGTCGTCGTCTTTATCTAAAAAATCAGCCAAAGATTGGTAACCCATCCATTCGGTCGCTCGCTGCTCATCTGTGGTTGTGATGTTAATATCCACACATCGAACATCTGTAAACCCTGCCTTGATTAGCCATTTTTCAAGGGCCTTAATGCTTGGTAAAAAATACACATTATTCATCATAGCATAACGATCCGATGGCACAAGCACGGTATTTTCATCGCCATCAATGACGAGTGTCTCAAGCACAAACTCGCCACCTTTTTTAAGCTGTGTTTTTACTTGCTCAAAATGCTCAAATGGCGATGCACGGTGGTACAAAACACCCATGCTAAACACCACATCAAAAACAGCAGAAGCAGGCAGTGCCTCTAATGGCACAGGAATGTAATGCACATTTACCTCACCCACAAAGTGCTTGACCGCCATAAATTGATGATAAAATAAGCAAGATGGATCAATCACCACGACCGTATCAGCACCCGCTCCTATCATACGAAAGCCGTGATAGCCAGAACCACCACCAACATCTAACACCGTCTTATGCCTTAAATCTAGATGAATAGCTACTCTATCCCATTTAAAATCTGATCGCCATTCGGTATCAATATATATCTTATCATCGCCTTGACCCAAGCAAAAAGGACCTTTACGCCATGGCATTAGGCTCTTTAGTAGGTTTTCAGCTTTCTTAAGGTCTGCCTTTTGCCATTGAAATCTGACCGCTACCTCATCTACCAAACAAACCTCTTTATCATCAATCGTTGGCAACTTTTGTATCACTGATGCATAAAAAGGAGCATGGGCATAGCGTGACTTATTTTTTATATCAAAAAGCCAAGTAGGCAATAAAGTAAGCCAGTTTTGTATTTGGGGATTTTTTTGGGATAAATCCAATAAAGTCAGATACAAATCACGCTCAAACTGAGCGATGCTTTTGTTATTTTTTGATGTCAGACTCATTGCTTTTCTCATTGATGTAAAGTCATTTTATATGTTTTTATATGCAAAGCCATTTGGTAAAGCTGCTTGGTAATTTTGGCACTTATGACGGCATATCCTAAAAACCAAAAACACAACCAAACTGTTATTTAATCACTTAAATGCCACCATAGAGATGAAATTTAAAAAGCGAAACCACGTTATCACTTTATCAAAGCCAGCTTTATTTAGCCGATCATGGTGCATTTGTTCGGTGTCGGTTATCAGTACATTCTCAAGTGCATTACGCTTACCGCTAATCTCCATCTCACTATAACCATTAGCTCGCTTAAAGTCATAGTAACGCTCCACCTGCCAAGCATCCTGCTCTTCATTTAGCAAATGCGTTTTTTCGGTCAGGATTAAAATACCGCCTTTAGTTAATGCTTGATGGCATTTTTTAAGCAATTGTAGTCGCTTATCAGGCGATAAAAATTGTAAGGTTAAATTTAGCACAATCATATCGCACGGCTGTAACTTAAGCTCATAAATATCATCAGTAATAATCATGATGTCATGATTTGGATAATGCGTTTTTAACATCTTACTTGCTTTATCGGTCATTGGCTGTGAGATATCCACACCAATCAACTGCAAATCACGCTCACCAAACTCGCCTGCCAGCGAAAAAATCACCGCCCCTAAAGATGTACCTAAATCATAGATACGACTAAACTTACGCCCCTGATTATCACTTTGACCAAAAGCCAGATGTCTTTTGGCAAAAATAGGGAGCATAGACAGCACCTGCCCATAGCCCGGTACGCTGCGGCGTATCATATCAGGAAAGCACGCTACCACTTCTTCATCAAAGCTAAATCGGGCGTTCTCATCTAAGGGCGTGGTAAAAATTGTATCTTTAGACAAGTGATTCATGTAATTGCTCTTAGTTATTGTTCGTTATTGTTCTAAATATTTTTCAGCTTGTGCCAAATCAACCGTAACAAGACTTGAAACACCTGCTGTCGGCATGGTGATGCCTTTTAACTCATCGGCAATTTGCATGGCAAGCTTATTATGACTGATAAAAATAAACTGCACGCTGTCTGCAAGCTCATGGATTAAGCTTGTAAAGCGTCCGACGTTCGCATCATCAAGCGGGGCGTCCACTTCATCAAGCAGACAAAATGGTGCTGGGTGCTGCTTAAAGATTGCAAAAATTAAGCTTAATGCGGTTAATGTTTTTTCGCCACCAGACAGCACAGCAAGGCGTGAGTTTCGCTTGCCCTTAGGCTGAGCCATCAAAACAAGCCCTGCTCGCCATTTATCCGACTTTGGCAGGCTATCATCCTCCATTAACGTTAAGCTTGCCGTACCACCCCCAAATACCTTGGAAAATAAAGCGTTTAGCTCTGTGTTTACTGCATCTAATGCCGCTAAAAATAGCGTTTTTGTCTTCTCATCAATCGCCCGAATCGCATCTTGGAGCTTTATCATACTCTCGGTGATGTCAGAGATCTGTGCATCCATTGGCGATACTCTAGCATTTAGCTCATCAAGCTCGGCAGCGGCAGCAAGGTTTACCGCGCCGATCTTGGCAATTTCATCATTAATTGCACTAATGCGAGCAGAATTATCCTTAAACTTAGGCGTTTTTTGGCGAAAATCTGCAAGCGTTGATGATAGATTAAACGTCTCATCACACTTTCTCATCTGCTCACCAAAATCTTGTAAACGACTTAACGCCACGGCTGTATCTGCACCCACTTGGGCAGCTTTAGCTTGTTCTTTGGCAAGTTCAGCGTGCGACTGCGTTAAGTCTTCTTGTAGCTTAGTGTGCATTAGCTGTAAGGCTTTAGCTGCTGCTTCATGCTCTTCGCTGATGATTTTTAATCGCATGGTTTGGGCTTTAGCTTCCTTAAAGATAAGCTCAGCTTGCGGCAGTTTATCATCGAGCCGCTGTTGACTCTCGGTCAGCTTAGCAAGGTCTAAAGCCGCCTGTTTGGCATTTTTATCTGCCATCTCAAGCAGTCTTTTATTATGCGTTAAGCTTTGGGTTAATGCACTGTGTTTTAATTGTAAATCTTGGCTACTGTCATGGTGGTGCTTAATCACACGATTAAGCTCATCAAGCTTAGCTGTTAAGTGCGCCAAATCTTTTTCAGACTGAGTAAGCTTTGGTAAGTGTTCTGCCAGCTTTTGAGTAATATCTGTGATTTCTTGCTCTAACGCCTTTAATTCTTGGACGATTTCGGCTTTTTCTTCGTCTAAGATTGCTTTATTTTTTGTAAAATTGTCTTTTTTGAGTTGTTCAAGTTTTATCTGGCTTTGTAATACCGTTTGTTCTTCTCGCAATTTATGCAATGCTGCTGTGGCTGCTGTCTTTTGAGCGGTATGCTCGTCGAGTAGAATTTTTTGGTTTTCAAGCTGAGCAGATAACGCCTTCATCTTAGTCTGCTGACCTTCTAACTCTTCTTCAAGCGTGTTTAAATCATCTTCTAGCACAGCCAAACGTTTGGTGTACTCTGCTTTTTGTGCCAAAAAATTGTCATGTTGTGAGCCAAACTTAGTAATGTGTAAAGTCCCGAACGCACCGACAATCCAGCCGTTCATCGTTAAAATCACAGCACCTGTACTTAGCAAATCGGCATACCGCTTGGTCAAATCATTTGCTTCATCAAGCTCATCTATGCATAAATAACACCGCTCAAATAATGCTAGCTTTGGCGTGTCTATCAAGCGATTGATTGGTAATAACTGAGTGTGCTGTTCGCTATGGGCTTTAGTGCCGATGGTTAATATCGCTTTAGGCATATCCTTGGCAGGAATGTGCCAAAATACAGCATCTGGCATAGTATCTGATATACAAGCATCTAACCAAAACCCTAAAAAGCCATCAAGCACCGCTGCATAATTTTCGCCCATCTGGCTTAGGCGGATATGTTCTTTTAGGGTAGATAGACCCATTAAAGGCGATGGCTTATCTGCTGACTGCAACGCCTGCTCTGGTTTTTTATGAACGATTTTATGTAAAAACTCATACTCTGCCATTAAGATTGCATGACGCTTTTGTAATGTTGTAACTTGTGTTTGTGTATTTTTTAGGTTAACTTCTGTCGTCTCTACATCTGTCTTAATCGTTTGATTGTCTTGTAGATTAATCAGCTTATCTTCAGCAATATCAATTTGCTCAGTCAGTCTTATCAATCGATCATTATCTTTTGTATCATCGCTAAATTCTGTTGCACTAAGTGATAAGTCGTTATGCTTTTTAATCCATTTTTCACGCAAGCTAAGCGTGCGACTCTTTTGGGTTTCGGCAAGTTTTTTGGCGTTTTGTAGTGAGTTTTTTTGCTCTTGCAAGGCTGTAAGATCTTGGCGAGCTTTTTGCCAAGCGTCTTGTGCTTGGTTTTGCGATTCTTGTACCGATTTTAGCTTGTCACTTTCGTCGGCAAGTAAGGGGGTGATACTGATAAGCTCAGCATCTATCTTATCAATATCAGCCTTAGCATGGGTCATGCTTTCTTGGGCGTCTTTTTGTGTCGCGATAAGCCGTGCTTGTTTTTCATCTACTTGGCTTAGCTCTTGGCTCATCGTATAAAAATTATGCTGTGCCGTTTGTTCTGCCATCTGGGCGTTATGGTATTTATCCTTGGCATCGTCTTTTAGCCACTGCCCTTCGGCAACCTTAGCCGACAGCTTATCAAGCTCAGCTTTAGCGCGATTAACCGACGCTTGCAATGTCGTTAGATGAGCATTCACCTCTTGCTCTTGTTGCTGATTTTGTTCATGATACTGCCACGCCTCAAAGATACGCTTTAGCAGATCTTCTTGGTTAATCTTAGCAAGCTCTTCGCTTAAGGCTTGGTATTTTTTGGCCGATTCTGCTTGGCGTTCTAGGGTGCGTTGCTGTTTTTTGAGCTCACCTTGTAGATCGCTTAGTCGCTCTAGATTATCTTGAGTTTCTGCAAGCTTTTTTTCTGTTTCATCTCGACGTGCCTGATAGCGAGAGACGCCTGCACCTTCTTCGATGAATTCTCTTAGCTGCATGGGACTACTCTCAACGATACGCCCAATCATACCCTGCTCGATGACCGCATAACTTCTAGCACCAAGCCCTGTTCCTAAAAACACATCTACCACATCACGGCGACGCACTCTTTGACCATTAATATAGTAGTCTGACTTACCCTCTCGAGTAACTTGGCGACGCAGTGTCAGCTCTTGGTAGAGATTTAACGCATGGCGAATCCCTGTCGTCTCATCTTGGGTATGCTCAAAGGTCAGCTCCACACTTGCAAGACTCTTGGCGGCACGCCCCTCCACACCTGCAAAAATCACATCACTCATGGACGCCCCACGCAGCTGCTTGGCAGAAGTCTCTCCAAGCACCCAGCGAATCGCATCAATGACGTTTGATTTACCGCAGCCATTTGGTCCGACGATGGCAGTAATGTCATGCTTAAAAGTGAAAGTTGTCGGATTGGCAAAGGATTTAAAGCCAGCAAGTTTTAAAGATTTTAATCGCATTATATTCGTAGTTTTGTAATGTAATAAGTTATGCCAACAAAAAGGTGGGTATTTCCTATCTATTTGCAATCATAGCCGCCTATTTTATCATAATTTACCAAAAATCATTTGAGATGTTTTATATGACTGACCAAAACCAACTGGTCTTTTAGACTGCTGTTTAACTTTAACGTCGTTACAAAACAATAAAATAATCATCATTGCAAAAATCCAAAGCTTTAGTATAATGATTGCATCAATCACAGGAACTTTACTATGAAACAACTTGCACTTTTGGCATCATTGGCAGTTATCCTAACAGGCTGTAACGCCATGACCTCTACTTTTGACAAAGTTTTCTACAAACAAAGCAATTTTTCCCAGTTAGAAAACACGCAATACCCTGTTGGCGAAGGTCATGAATACGACGCTAACAAAAAAGCACAAGCTGCTCTAACAGATATGCAAGAAACTCAGCGTAAAGGCGGCCAATACCCAAGCTCTAGCAGCCAACCACAATAATGAACACACCACTGGCAAACTATACCAAGCAAGTCAACACCCTCAAAAGCTTGGATAACTACCGAGAGCTTCGAACTCATCAGCAAAGCTGCCAGTGGATTAATCAAGGGGCTAATCATCCGCCTCTACTTAATCTTGCCAGTAACGACTATCTTGGTATCGCTCAAGATGGTCAATTACAACAAAAGTTTTTTGATTGTCATCATTCTTATCGCCTTAGTGCCTCTTCATCACGTCTTTTGACAGGCAGTTTTGATGAGCATATGCAGCTTGAAGCACTGCTTGGCAAGGCATTTAGTGAGTCAGGCAACACCGAACTTCACGCCCTAACCTTTAACAGTGGCTATCATGCTAATATCGGCATTTTGCCTGCCATTGGCACAGATAAAACACTTATTTTAGCTGATAAATTGGTACACGCTAGTATCATTGATGGCGTACGCCTTGCTAAGGCTAAATATCTACGCTATCGCCATCAAGACTTAGACCAGCTAAAGCAGCTGCTTGATAAGTACGCTCATCAATACGATCAAGCCATCATCGTGACCGAAAGCATCTTTAGCATGGATGGCGATGTCACAGATTTGCAAAGCTTAGTTGCACTAAAGCACCAATATCCCAATGTCTTACTGTATGTAGATGAAGCCCATGGTATTGGCGTGCGTGGTGTGCATGGGCTTGGCGTGTGTCAAGAGCAAGGCGTGATTGACGGCGTTGATTTTATCGTAGGAGCGTTTGGTAAAGCTATCGCTTCTGTTGGGGGTTATGTAATCTGCCATGTCGATATGAAAGCCTACTTGATTAACACCATGCGGTCGCTGATTTTTAGCACCGCCCTACCACCCCTTAATGCAGCATGGACAGCTTTTACCTTTAGCCACATTATCACCATGCAAGATGAACGAGAAACGCTTGCTCAAAACACTCAATACTTTATCCAAAAAATAAAATCACTAGGGCTTAACTGCCCATCAAACAGCCATATCACGCCCATCATAGTCGGCAGTAACCACAATGCCTTAACTTTATCAAAGCATCTAAAACGGTCAGGGATTTTCGCCCTAGCGGTGCGTCCGCCTACCGTGCCACAGAATGCTGCACGACTTCGTATCTGCCTAAACAGCCTAATCACCAAGGCAGATATTGATGATGTTCTTACCACCTTAAAAGACGCTTTGCCGTTACTTGATGGGCGGTTATGACCGATTTACCAATAACAAAACCCACTATTTTGGGCGTTGCTAAGCATTTTAGTAAAGCATACGACAGCTATAATCAGCATGCGACCGCTCAATATGTCATTTGTCAGCATCTAATCACAAAAATATTGCCCTACTTACCTAGCAGGCAACTAGATACCGTCCTAGAAATCGGCTGCGGCACTGGCAATCTTAGTAAGCTGTTATTTGAAAATTTACGCATTGATAGCATTTTTTTAAACGACCTATACGATAAAATCACCAAAAACTTGCCCAACCCCCACGGTAAAACTCACCACATCATCGGTGATGTCTTGGCAGTCGCCTTGCCTCACCATCTAAATCTTGTGACAGCAAGCTCAAGCTTACAATGGATTGATGATGTCGCACAGTTATACCAAAAAATCCACACCCATATGGCAAGCGGTGGTATTTTAGCATTCTCAGACTTTTTGCCAAACAACCTGCACGAAATCAAAAGCCTAACTGGTCGTGGGTTAGACTATCGCAGCACAGATGAGCAAATATCGCTTTTAAATCAGGCTGGATTTAAGCTGTTACACACATCAACAAGTACGCAGACGTTATACTTTAATGACCCTATGGCGGTTTTACATCACTTAAAGCTAACAGGCACGACAGCAACAAATAGCGGTTTTATATGGAATAAAACCAATTTACACGCCTTTAAGACAGCTTATCAAGAACGATTTGGCGTACACACAGCCGATGGTACTTGGCAATATCCATTAAGCTATCACGCAAGTTATTTCATCGCCCAAAAATAGCAAAAACCACCAAAACAAAAACCCCAAGCTTTACTTGGGGTTTTATCATAAGCTGGGCTATGATTAGTATTTACGCACAGTGCGTACTTGCTCACGCCATACTTTTTTCTTGTAACGCTTAACAGCAGCGGCTTTTTTACGCTTACGCTCTTGCGTTGGTTTTTCAAAGAATTCTTTTTTACGTACGTCAGCTAGGACACCTGCTTTTTCACAAGCACGCTTAAAGCGACGGATAGCAATATCAACTGGTTCGTTTTCTTTTACCTTAACTGAAGGCATAGAATCACTCCTAAAAATCAAGACAGGTTGCATCAATCAGGCTGTATTATAATATATAGCGTTACGGTCTTGACGTAGGCATCAGCTCAGATCGGAAAAATAAACCAAACCAACCTTTGGCTTGGGGCTTGCCGCACCTATTGCACAACAAGCCCCATATTATAGCCATTTACTATCATAAAAGCAAGAAAGATTTTAAATTATTGAGCCGTTTCAGTCGCCTGTACCGCTTCAGCTGTGGCAGGTGCGTCCGTAGTAGCAGGTGCAGTCTCACTGGCTGTATCCGTCGCTGTCGCACTGGCAGGTGCAGCATCGGCTGCTAATTGAACCATGCTAGGCTGACCTTCATCGTCAAACTTAATTTCTTCAACTTGGGGTGCTTTTTCTTTGGCAATCGCTTGGGCTTCTGCCAGCTTATCAACCGCTGCCACTTCTTCGTGGTGTCCGCCACATGCTGTTAACACTACTGCTGATAAAACAAGACCTAAAATGCTTTGAATTTTCATGGTTGCTCCAAATATCAAAATTGCCAAACAGGCAAATTACACCAAAATAATCGCTCTATTATGCCATATTTTACAGCATTTTACACATGATTTTAAAAGATTTGCACTGCAATATCATCCTATGAGTATCGCACCAATCAATTTAAGCCACTCATAAAATAACAACCAAAAGCGATAAAATACGCATAAACCAAATAAGCAAACTGTGACAGTACTCTTATCACATTAGGCGTGTGATTTTTAAAGCGTTGGTAGCGGCAAGCTTATGGCTATGCCATTATAAACTTGCCAAAACACTTCATGGCTTGCCTAGTCACTCTTTCACCGCAAGCGTTACCGTATAAGTCTTGCCTTGTTTGATTTTGTCGCTATTACCAAACACTTCGGTAAACGAGCGTTTCATAAAATCCCTTAACCCATTGATGGTAACCACATAAAAGCGTCCGCCCATCTCCATGCGTTCATAGGCATCTAGCAGATACAAATAATGCTGTTCTTTGCTTGCTTTGGCAGGCAGATTGCTCATGACTAGGCTAAATTTTTGGGTATTGTCTACCTGATTAAAGCCGTTGGAGAGCTGTACGTGCGTGTTTTTTAGCCCATTTTTCTCACAGTTTAAGCGAGCGTATTCTACCGCCACAAAGTCCTTATCTATCAAAAAATGCTGACCGTTTGGGCATTCACGAGCGGCTGTCATGCCAAGTACGCCATAGCCACAGCCTAAGTCAATGCTGGTGTCATCATCTTTAAAATCAATATAATCAAGCAGCATAAGACTGCCATCGTCCAATTTTTCAGGACTAAAAATCCCCCAAGTGGTGGCAAAACTAAACGGCTTACCCAAAACGTCTTGGGTGAAGGTGATGTCATTTCGCCATGTTTTGGCTTTGTGTTGGAGTTCGGTAAGTGTGGTTTTGATGGTCATGGTTGATTTTTGGTGTGGGTTTGGACTATTGTAACAAAAAACAGCGATGAATAACATCAGTTAAATTTGGCTTTTAATATTCAAGATGCCCATCAATCGTTGGTGTGTTTGGTGGTTCAAGTGGTTGATTGGTGTTGTAAAGCATTTTTAAAATGAAATTTCACTAAAAATCACCAAAATCCAACCGCTTGCTCAATCTTTCACTTTCACTTTCCCTGCACTACATACATTCCCAAAGCCGTCAAAGCCAATGAACCCAAAACATGTAGCACAACCGCCATCAATGCCCCAAAAAACCGTCCGTTTTGGATCAGCGTTACCACTTCTAATGAAAAACTAGAAAAAGTCGTCAGCCCACCCAAAAAGCCTGTGATCAATAGCAGTTTATAGTGCGGATTATCCAGCCATTGTGCCAGTACACCAATCAAAAACGCCCCAAGCCAGTTCGCCGTCAGCATTCCAAGCGATAATGCCGTCTGCCCGCTCCATTGACTAAGTCCCCAACGCAGTACCGCCCCAGAGCCACCGCCTATTGCAACCATCAGCAGATTATACATAATTAACAGCACCCTGAATTAGGCTTACAGACTTGACCAAATTCTGAAAGTTTCATTTTGGATTTTTGTGGCTTGGCAGGAATACCGCATTGGTCTTCGGCAAGGCAGACAGTGTGTTTATTTTTGAGTAAAAAATGTGTGCCGTCAAATGCTAAATCATATTTACCAATGGTATCACATTGGTATTCTACCTCGATCTCTACATCAGGTAAATTGAGCTTTTCTTCGGAAAGTTTGATGATATCAAGTAGCTTGTATGCTTTTAGCCTATGGTCAAAATCATCGGCAGTCCACAACTGAAAATTAACAGTATTTTCTTGTCTAACCGTGCCACCACAATCAATAAAATGCTGACTAATTAGCCCCACTTCGGTAACGTGAAAATGTGGTGGCACTGTCGTACCGTCTTCTAGTATAAACGAGATGTTATCAACAGAACCCAAGATGTCTTTGATTTGTGAGAGTTTCATAATAAATACCTTTTAAGATGGTGAATGTAAAAAATATAAAAACAATGACCGCTTTGCCTGTCTAATTTTTCCCCCGATTGATCAGCCACACCAGCGACAACATCACAGGCACTTCCACCAGCACCCCCACCACCGTTGCCAATGCCGCCCCAGAGTGCAGGCCAAATAGAGATATCGCCACCGCTACGGCAAGTTCAAAAAAGTTGCTCGTGCCAATCAAGCAGGCGGGAGCAGAGATTTCGTGCGGTAATTTAAGCCATTTGGCAATTCCCATACTCAAAAAGAAAATGCCATAGGTCTGCACTAAAAGTGGAATGGCAATCAGCACAATCACAAACGGATTTGACAAAATCGTACCTGCTTGAAAAGCAAACAACAGCACCACTGTCAAAAGCAAGCCAAAGATGGAAAAGGGCTTTAATTTGGCGGTGAATTTAGCGATAGAGCGGTCAGATTTGATTAAAATTTTGCGAGTTAGCCAGCCTGCGACAAGGGGCAAAAGCACATACAAAACCGTGCTTACAATCAAGGTCTGCCAAGGAATACTAATGTCGCTTACACCAAGTAGCAAGCCTGCAATCGGTGCAAAGGCAAAAATCATAATGATGTCGTTCACCGACACCTGCACGAGTGTGTAGTTCGGATCGCCCTTGACCAACCCAGACCACACAAACACCATCGCCGTACACGGAGCCACGCCGAGCAAAATCATACCTGCGATGTATTCTTGTGCCGTCTGTGCGTCCACCCAATCAGCAAACAGCAACCGAAAAAACAGCCAACCGACCAGAGCCATCGTAAAGGGCTTAATCAGCCAATTTACTGCCAAAGTCATCGCCAAGCCCTTCGGCTTTTTGCCGACATCTTTGATGGCAGACCAGTCAATCTGAATCATCATCGGATAAATCATCAGCCAAATCAGCACGGCAATCGGCAAATTGATGTGGGCGATTTGTAGTGTCGCAATCTTTCCCACCGTATCAGTGAAATTAACCCCAATGACCACGCCCAAAATGATGGCAAGAGCCACCCAAATACTTAAAAATCGTTCAAAATTTCCCATTTTATGCTCCTTGTTTTGGGTGTTGTTTGGTGATGATTTCGCCATCTTCTTTGACAAAATCCGCTTTCAAAGGCACAGGCGAGATGTCCAAAAATACTTCGGACGGACGGCACAGTTTCACGCCCTTTTCGGTGACAACAATCGGGCGATTGATTAAAATCGGCTGGGCAAGCATTGCCGAAATGAGCTTGTCATCAGACAGCTCTGGGCGTTCTAAATTTAAGCGTTCGTATGGTTCAACATTGGTGCGAAGTAGTGAGCGTGGTGTGATATTCATTTTGGCGATTAACTCACGCAAAGTCGCTTCATCAGGCGGATTGTCCAGATAATGAATGATGGTCGGCTCAATACCCAAATGGCGAATTAACGCCAAAGTGTTGCGGGACGTACCGCAGTTTGGGTTGTGGTAGATGGTGATTGGGGTGTTTGATGTATTAGCACTTGGCATAGTGCCCTCCGTCATTAGTTTAATTATTCAAGAAATATTGAATTATAAAAGCAAAAATAACCTGATAAAGCCATCAGGTGAGATTTAAGCGCATTTTAGCAGGGGTTTTTAGATATTTCAATGGTTATTGAAATAAAAGAGCGGTCGGAAATCGCAAAATTTTTGTAAAATCCTATCGCTTGTATTTTTCAAGCTGTCTGAAAAAACCTTGTTCGAATACTTGCAGGTGCTATCATCAATCTTCTAATTTGGTTTATTTGATGATATAAGGTCGTCTCTTTTGTTCAATTAATTCGCAAAGTTCGTGGCTCTTTGTAAATCCAACTCCAACGGATTGGAAAGCTCACAAAACCATTTAGCCCATCGTTCTGATATAGACGTTAGAGATATTTCATCAAATAGAGTATTTTCAGATTGAATTGCAAAAAATCGATTTAGTGAATTAGCTAAATTTTTATTTTCTAAAAATCTTCTACAAATCCATAAATGAATATCTACTAATTGCAAGCCAACATTACTATCACTTGACTTATAATCTATATCTATTGATGGCATATTTGATAAGTTTATACTTGGTAAAAATGGACCAATTTGTAAATTTGTGTCTGTACTATTACTGATATTTTGATATAGTTTAGTTAGCCAATTTTGTGATTTGTTAAATTGAGACTGAATATCCACAATAATTTTTGTTGCACTTGATTGATTTTGTTCAATTCTATGACAAATCATAAAAATTACTGATTGAAAGGATGTGATATTTGGTGAAACTTGTAATATATTTTCTTTGGAATGAACATTGTAACCAATCTCGGAAGGATTTTTTATCACCCATTTCATTGCATCGGAAATAATCTCAACTAAGCGTTTATCTGAAAAACAAGATGCTTTAAGTAAAATTTGTTCACAAATATCAACCAGACTAGTTTCTGTCTCTTTTGAATTTATATTTATGCGTGCTTTCCAAGCCTGATTAGCTAAATCATCATCAAATAACTCTGCGATTGCAAGTAGCAAAGGATATCTTAATGGTGTCCAATACCAATTCCAAGGAACAGCAGGATTAACACCTTGGTCGAAGACTTGGTCAAAAAAACTGATAATTGCAAAATCTTTTTTATTTAGCCTACAACAATCAAAATATATGTCATATTTTTGATATATATCTCCTAAATCATCAATAATTCTAACTAATCCACCATTACCCAGCTCATTAGCATGCAATTCACTCACTGACAATTTATTCTTTAAATTTATAACATCCTGTTGGGCTACGATGTCTAAATCAAATTTAGAACTCAATACTCCGTAATATAAGTATGGTTGGTCTAAATCAAAAAGGTTTGAACCAGAATTACCACTCTCATCTATATAAAAATACATAACAATCCCTAAAATGCGCTTATATTTTTTAGTTAGCCTACAAACGCTTAGCAATTCTCACCACTGTCCTGACAGCATTTGTCCGTCAAAAACACCACCAACGCCATCATCAAATCCAAATTGGCGTAATAACGCACAAACCGCCCTTGCTGTTCGCTTTGCACCAGCCCAGCATGGCTTAATGTTTTAAGATGAAAAGAAAGGCTGTTGGGGGCGATGCCCAGTATTTTTGCCAAATCGCCTGCAATCATGCCCTCCGTTCCCATTTTGGTAAGTTCCTGAAAAATCGCCAAACGAATGGGCGATGACAGGCTTTCAAAGAGTAGGCTTGCGTTTTGAGTGTTCATGGCTTGTGTTTATCCGTTGGATTGAAGGGGTATTTTAGCAAAGACGTACAGATATTTCAATGATGGTTGAAATGATGGGCGTTTTTATTTTTCAGGCAGCCTGAAAACCCAAATTGAAAAACCAAAAAACAATGCCGTCTGAAAGATTGGTTTTCAGACGGCATTTTGGCAAAAACCGACCTTTCAGGCTGTCTGAAACCGCTTACTGTAAATTTTGTAATATCGCACAATGTGAACGCTCATCGCCTGCACATTCGTCGTGCCACGCCTGCAAGGTATTTTTCATCTGTTCCAACTGGGCGATTTTTTGAGCCAACGTGGCGATATGGCTGGCGGTCAGGGCTTTGACATCACAGCTTTTGCGGTTGGGGTTGTCTTGCAAGGCGAGCAATTCGCCGATTTGTGCCAAGCCAAAGCCCACTTCTCGGGCGTGGTGGATAAAGTGAAGCCGTGCCAAATCCGCTTGTTTGTAATCACGGTAGCCTGAAAAGGTGCGTTCGGCAGGGGTAAGCAAGCCCAATTTTTCGTAATCTCGGATTTGTTTGCTGGATAGACCGGTGATTTTGGCGACTTCGCTGATTTTCATGGTTTTTTCTCCTTTACAAAACGTAACATAAAAGTTTTGAAAAACCCTTGACCTTGACGCAAGGTTAAGGATTATTATATGTCCATACACAGCAAAACAGCAATACTGCTTGTGTATCCGTCCAGAACATTCTGGTTTATCAATCCAAAACGGAGAAATGTTATGAACATCAAAAACAAAACTTGCCAATGTCCCAACTGCCCTTGTGGCACACACAACGCCAACTGCACTTGCGTTTGCTGTGCGGACTGCCAATGCACTACCGAGCAATGCTCGTGCAACTGCCAATAAGGGCAAACGCTGTTTTTAAACAAGTCCATGCCAAGTCATCACGGCTTGGTATGGCAAACAAACCAACTTAATTTATCCATTTTTATCCATGCTTTAAGGAGCTGTTATGAACAATTTAAAAAAATACCTTACCGTTGCCGTGCTGTCTGTGGCACTTGGCGGTGTGGGCGGATTTGCCATTGCCAATACCACCCAGCAAAATAATATGTCGCAAATGCACGAAAACATGATGAACAATCACGCCAAAATGGGGGCGATGAACCACGACATGAATGCCATGAACCAAAATAAAGCCAACCAAGCACCGCACACCCAAGAATATATGCAGTCGATGAACGCCCTGCACGATGAGATGATGGTAGGCGTTGCCGACAGCGATGCCGACCGAGCCTTTGCCCGCTCCATGATACCGCACCATTTGGGGGCGATTAAGATGGCAGAAGTTCAGCTTAAATACGGCAAAGACCCAGAAATGCGAAAACTCGCTGAACAAATCATCAAAGCCCAAGACCCCGAAATCAAACAGATGGAGCAATGGCTCAAAAAATAAACCTGTCGCCCGCCAAGCCAGCTGGTTTGGTCGGGCAAATCTTGCCTTTAAATAGGATTTAGGAGTTTTTATGCGTAGCATGAAAAAAGCATTGGCAACAGGCGTGTTAAGTGTTTCTATCATCGCAGGGGCGGTATCCTTGTTTGTCATGAACCGCCCAGCACAAGCCGTCAATCATGTGGAAGTGTGGAAAGACGCCAATTGCGGTTGTTGTGGCGAATGGGTAGAACACATGAAGAAAAACGGCTTTACCGTGAGCGTCCACAACACGGGCAACCGTGAAATGCGTGCCAAGCTCGGTATGCCTGAAAAATTTGCGTCCTGCCACACCGCCAAAGTGGGCGGTTATGTGATTGAAGGACACACGCCGGCATCCGACATCAAGCGTCTGCTCACACAAAAGCCTAATGCCCTAGGTCTGGCAACCCCCGCCATGCCACTTGGCTCGCCCGGTATGGACGGCGAAGCCTATCAGGGTAAAAAGCATGATTACAACGTGCTTTTGGTGCAAAAAGACGGCACCAGCCAAGTGTATCAGGCTTACAAGGGCAACCAAAATTAAACAAGAACGCTGTTTTAAAAACAGCGTTTTTTTCAGACGGCATAGATTTTTAATTTTCAGGCAGCCAAAACGGTCAAACTTCACAATTTTTTTGCAGTCCCGTTATCACTTTGCAATGTGCCACGTCGTTTTCTTGGCAACCTTGCAAGGCGGTCAGGTGGGCTTTCATGTGCTGTAATTGTGCGATTTGCTCGTCAATCCGTGCGATATGGCGAGTGAGCAGTTCGGTGGCGTTATCACAGCGGTTGTGCGGTTGGCTTTGCATTTGCTGTAAGGCTTTGATTTCTTCAACAGAAAAACCGACATGACGGCAGTTTTTGATGAATTTTAGGGTGTCTGTCATTTCTTGGTTAAACAGCCGATAGCCGTTTTCGCCACGAATGGGGCTAATCAGCCCCATTTTTTCATAATAACGGATACTTTCAAGCGACAAGCCGACTTGCTCGCTGACGGTTTTTACCTGCAATAAATTTTTCATAAAACGCTTGACCTTGTTCCGACAACAGGGTTTATGATAAACCATAAACAGTTATTTTAAAAGGGTAAAATCATGTCTTGCCAATGCTCTACGCAAAACAACGCCGTACACTCGGACAGATACCGCAATATATTGTGGATTGTGCTTATTCTCAATTTCTCCATGTTTTTTGTGGAAGTCTTTATCGGCTGGCGGTCTGGCTCGGTGTCCTTGCTGGCTGACAGCTTGGACTTTTTGGGCGACAGTGCCAACTATCTCATCACGCTGTTTGTGTTGGGCAAAACCTTGCAAACTCGTGCCAAAGCCAGCCTGATTAAGGGTATTTCTATGGGGCTAATGGGGCTTTGGATTTTGTTTACAACTTTATACAATCTATTTATGGGCGATGTACCAAATTATCACGATATGGGCGTGGTCGGCTTACTTGCTTTGGCGGTCAATGTAACCGCAGCGTGGCTGTTGTACCATTTTCGTGAAGGCGACAGCAATATGCAAAGCGTTTGGCTGTGTTCTCGCAACGATGCCATTGGCAACGTGATGGTGGTTTTGGCGGCGGTTGCGGTGTATTTTAGCCAATCCAAAATCCCTGATTTGCTGGTGGCAGGCATTATGGTGTATTTATCACTATCTGCAAGCAAAGCAATCATCAGTAGAGCTTGGTCGGAGTTAAAGGAGCATTGAGATTTGTCTAAAATAAAAACGCTGTTTTGCTCATGAAAAACAGCGTTTTTTTTCAGGCAGTCTGAAAGGTCGGTTTTACAAATATGCCGTCTGAAAATTTGTCCGAACGGGTTTTCAGACGGCATGGGTTTCGTTGGGTCTTGACCCAACCTTGTATCTCACCACCAAGACTAGCTATCTTGGTGATGGCATGGTAGATTATACCATCACCCTAAGTTACTTGGCAGTTTCTACCCAACCTGAGTACTTTGATGCTGTCTCGTAGATTAAACCCGAGTAACTTTTTAATCATCGTACAATCTGAATGGTATCCAAGCGCTTGATTGATTTTCAATCATGACGCTGAATGAACAAGGCTAGATGACAATGACTTATTATGTTGGTATTGATGTTAGTAAGCACAAGCTGGATGTGGCTTGGCTTAAAGAGTTAAGTACAATGAAAGTCAAAACCAAAGTCTTTAATAATCACTTTGATGATTTTGAACACATCATTCATTGGCTTAAAACCAATCTTGGTACAGATGTCAGCTTCAATGACATTCATCTTATTATGGAAGCCACAGGGGTGTATCATGAACCTTTGGCGTATTATTTACACGATTTGGGTTTTAAAGTCTCTATCATCAATCCTGCCTTTGTCAAGCACTATGCAGACAGTTTAGGCGTAAGACAAAAGACAGATAAAAAAGACAGTATTGTCCTTGCCAGATACGGCAGAGCCACCCACCCTGATGCTTGGATTGCCCCAAGTATTGAAGCTCGTCATTTAAAGTCTTTGCTTTCTCGTCTTGATGCTCTAAATGAAGACTTACAACGAGAAGAAAACCGCAAAGAAAAAGCAGAAGTGGCAGACACAACCCCCATTGTTAAACAATCCATTGATGAGATGATTGTGGCATTAAAATTGGCAATCAGCAAATTAAACCAAGACATTGACACTCATATCAACAACCACCCCAAACTTAAAGAAGAGCAAACACTCTTACAAAGCATCAAAGGAGTAGGACAAGTCATTTCAAGACAAATGCTAACTCTGTTTAATACCAAGCAATTTAACAATGCCAAACAAGTCTCTGCCTTTTTAGGGTTAATTCCCAAACAACAAGAATCAGGATTGTTTAAAGGCAGATCAAGACTTGCCAAAACAGGCAATGCTCAATTAAGAGCTAAGCTATATATGGCAGCAGTTGTTGCCACCAAGTACAATCCAGACATTAAAGACCAATACGAACGCTTACAACAAAATGGCAAATGCAAAATGCAAGCTTTATGTGCTTGTATGCGTAAATTGGTACAAATCTGCTTTGGTGTGATCAAACACCAAACTCCCTACACCCCACAAGTTAGGATAGAAAATATGGCTTGACAAGGGGTGAGGAGAGATGGTATCTACAAGCTGAAAACCAATCTTTCAGACGGCATTTACTTTTGATTTAGGCTTTCAGACAGCCTGAAAGCCCCACCAATCAATGCCCCATCACAATATCCACATCTTCGGATTTGTCGTGTACACCGAATCTGTCCACGAGCGTTTGGCTGGCTTCGTTTAAGCCATATACACTCACATTCGCCCCTAATTTGCGGTATTTGATAACCACTTTATCTAAGGCTGAGATGGCAGTTACGTCCCAAAAGTGGGCGTGAGTCAAATCAATGCTGACATCGGTAATGCCTTGTTTGCCAAAGTTAAATTGGGCAATAAAATCATCGGCAGATGCAAAAAACACTTGTCCTACCACAGCATATGCCAAACTTTTGGGGCTGTCGGTCGGCAAGGTATTTATCACCATATAGCGTCCGATTTTGTTGGCAAAAAACAAAGCGGCGAGCAGCACGCCAGCAAATACACCCAGTGCCAAATTGTGCGTAAACACCACGATGGCGACCGTTACCACCATCACCACGTTAAAGCCGACAGGGTGGCTTTTAAGCTCTTTGATTGAAGCCCAATTAAATGTGCCGATAGACACCATAATCATCACCGCCACCAGTGCAGGCATTGGGATAATTTTGATTAAATCCGCCAAAAACACCACCATAATCAGCAAATACACACCTGCCAAAAAGGTAGAAAGTCGTGTGCGACCGCCTGATTTGACGTTAATCACCGACTGCCCAATCATCGCACAGCCCGCCATTGCCCCCATTAAGCCTGACGCAATGTTAGCGATGCCTTGCCCTTTACATTCACGGTTTTTGTCGCTGTCGGTTTCGGTCATCTCGTCCACGATGGTCGCCGTCATCAAGGATTCAAGCAGTCCCACCATCGCAAGGCTAAATGAATACGGCAAAATAATCCACAAGGTCTCCAAGTTTAGCGGTATATCAGGCAACAAAAATACAGGCAAGGTATCAGGCAGCTGCCCCATATCGCCCACTGTGCGTACATCAATGCCCAGTGCCACCGTCAAAGCGGTGAGCGTGATGATGGTAACGAGTGGCGATGGGATAATTTTGCCAAGTTTGGGAATATAAGGAAATAGATAAATAATCGCAAGACCCAATGCCACAAGGGCGTAAGTATGCCATGTTACACCCGTCAGCTCTGGCAGTTGTGCCATAAAAATCAAAATCGCCAAGGCGTTCACAAAGCCGATGACCACCGCCCGAGCCACAAATCGCATGAGCGAGCCAAGCTTTAAAAAGCCTGCGATAATCTGAATGACTCCTGTCAAAATCGTTGCCGCCAGCAGATACTCTAAACCGTGTTCTTTGACGAGTGTAACCATCACGAGTGCCATCGCCCCTGTCGCTGCCGAAATCATCGCAGGACGACCGCCGACAAAGCTAATCACCACCGCAATACAAAATGACGCATACAGCCCCACTTTGGGGTCAACCCCTGCAATGATAGAAAAGGCAATCGCTTCTGGAATGAGTGCCAGCCCCACCACCAAGCCTGAGAGCATATCGCCACGCACATTACAAAACCATTGCTGTTTTATGCTGTCAATCAATGAAAAACTCCTAAAATCAACCAAAATCAAAAGGCATGGCCATCGCACGCCTAAAACAAAAAAACCAAGCCTTTGCTTGGCTAACTCACGCAGGTTTGCCCTACCGTCAATCAATCAAAAACAAACAACCACACTAACAACGCCCGCCACTATCTTGACAGCATTCGTCCGTCAAAAAGCCTGCTAACTGCTTCATCAAATCCAAATTGGCATAATAACGCACGAACCGCCCCTGCTGTTCGCTACGCACTAAGTCTGCGTGGGTGAGCGTTTTTAGATGAAAGGATAAATTGTTGGGGGCGATGTCTAGTTTTTTGGATAAATCACCTGCCACCAGCCCAGATTTTCCTGCTCGTGTGAGCATTTGAAAAATCGCCAAGCGAATGGGCGATGACAGACTTTCAAAAAGTTTGCTTGCGGTTTTGGGGTTCATAAGTGAAGATGCGTGCTGTTAAAAGGGGGTATTTTAGCAGGGGCGAGATAATATTTCAATGATAATTGAAGTATTAGTGCTGTGCCGACAAACAAATATGGCTGTGATGTGGGCGTGTAAAAAAGACAGGGCTACACTAAATTAGCTTAAAACTCCTCTTGCAAAGTGCATTTGTGGTAGAATAATAAGGTTATATTGGCATAAATATTTATCAGGTTACTAGCTGTTGGCAGCAACTTGGACAAAGAAAAGTTCAAGTGGTTTAATCTGCTGTTTTTGCTGTATTGCACGGCAATCTTTATAAACTAAGCATGACATAAGTGTTAATCTAGTTTAGCTCTAAATTTGTTTTTATGGAAAAAATAATCATGAAAATACTTGACATCACGATAAAATTGCTTAAAATTTTTCGCAATTCGCAATTCGCAATTCGCAATTCGCAATTCGCAATGTAAGCCATAATTGCCCCCGTATTTTAATTTCCCAATTATTCAAAACAGGGGAATTAAAATGACTATTCAAACCCAATCGCACACATTGTTTGATAGTCAAACTAGCGACAATCCCAAACTTACCCTACTAAAAACCCACTTCCCCCACTGCTTTGATAAAGACGGTAATTTTTTGCCTGATAAATTCGCCCAAGAATTACACGCCCAAGATATCGCCACAAGCCGTGAATACTACACGATGAATTGGCTGGGCAAATCCTACGCACGCTATTTGCGTGAGTGTCCGCCGACTACCCTCCTCTGTGAAAACACCGCCCATAACAGCCTACCTGAAAATAAAAACAGCCAAAATTTGCTAATCAAAGGTGATAATCTAGAAGTGTTAAAACACCTAAAACACGCCTATCAAGGCAAGGTAAAAATGATATACATTGACCCGCCCTATAACACAGGTTCAGATGGTTTTGTGTATCAAGACGATCGTAAATTTACACCCCAAAAACTTGCCGAGCTTGCCGATATGAGCCTAGATGAAGCAAAACGGGTGCTGGATTTTACCGCCAAAAAATCCAACTCGCACAGTGCGTGGCTGACCTTTATGTATCCGCGTCTGTATGTGGCAAGGGAATTACTCAAAGATGACGGTGTGATTTTTATCAGTATTGATGATAATGAACAAGCACAGCTCAAATTATTGTGTGATGAAGTATTTGGGGAGGAGAATTTTTATGGTATGGCTTCTTGGACTTCTACAACCAAAGCAATGAATGCAGGTTCAGCGAAGTTTAAAATTCAAAAATCAGATGAGTATATTCTTGTATATGGAAAAATGAGTATGCAAGATCACCCACCATTCAATTTGGAAGTGAAAGAGAAAAAAGACTACCCCTTCCAAAATGAAAATGGTGAATTTTATAGAGAAGAAGAGGTTCAGCAGAGAAAAAATACAGGAATTAAGCGTTCTGAAAAAATGGTTTTTCCTATACTTGGAGTTTACCCAAGAGATGGAAATCGTTGGACTATTGGTAATCAAACTGCGATAGATTTAGAAAAGAAAGGAGATGTTTTCGTTAAAAATAAAACCATATTTAGAAAAATTTATAAATCTGATGAAATTAACGAAAGTCATTATCCGCTTTGGATAGACTTATCAGATACGGTTGGAACAAGCGAAAATGGTAAAGCACTAGTTTTAGAAATTCTAGGTAAAGAACATGGGTTTGAAACAATAAAACCATTAGATTTAATAGAAAAACTTTTATTTCATTTTACAGATAATAATGATGTTATTTTAGATTTTTTTGCAGGAAGTGGAACAACAGCCCACGCTGTTATGACATTAAATGTACGACAAGAAACAAATAGGAAATATATTTGTGTTCAGTTACCTGAAATTGTTTCCAAAGAAAGTGATGCTCATAGGGCAGGTTATAAAACCATTTTTGAAATCACCAAAGAACGCATTATCCGTTCGGCTCAAAAAATCAAAAGCGAAAATCCTGATTATGGGGGCGATTTAGGCTTTAAAATTTTTGAAACTACTGCCGATTTTCGTGCGATTGATGATGAAAATATTACGCCTAAAAGTTTGGATTGGGTGGATACATTGGCAAAACAATTAAGCGATGACGAATACCAAACGCTTTTAACCACTTGGCGTGTCTATGACGGGCAACTACTTACAGACAGCGTGCAAGCGGTTGATTTTGGCGGATATGTTGCACATCTTTGTGGTGATAATCTGTATCTTTTGGCAAGCGGTTTTGATAGCAGTCATATCAAAAATTTAATGGATAAATTGGACAACGACAAGGTATTTTTACCGACACGGATTGTGCTAAATGGTGTGAACATTGATAGCCCAAAACAAAAAGAATTAAAACAGGCATTAGACACCTACAATAACAAGAAAAACCTAAATCTATCGCTTTTGGTGAGGTACTAACATGGGCTTTCATTACGAAAAAGAGCTGCCCCACCAAATAGGGGCGATAAATGCGGTTTTGGGCGTGTTTAATGGGGCAAATAAAATTGATAATAGCGTGGGTGAAAATCCAACTTTGGGGTTTTCAGCCAGCCTGTATCGTGAAAATATCCAAAAAATCCAGTCGCAAAATCAGCTTGATAAACAGGCGGATTTTTCCAATGTGCTAGATATTGCGATGGAAACAGGCACAGGCAAAACCTACACTTACACGCAGACGATGTATGAAATGCACCGTTTGCTTGGCGTGAATAAATTTGTGATTGTCGTGCCGACTTTATCCATTAAGGCAGGCACCGAGCAGTTTTTAAAATCAGATGCGTTGCGTGAGCATTTTCGTTTGGATTTTGACGGTAAATATGGGCAAGCACAAATCAAGCTTTATGTTGTGGAAAGTCAAAAGACAAAAAAAGGCAAACGAGGCAGCCCCATGCCATCTGAAATTGTGCAGTTTGTGCAGGCGGACAATGCCAAGCAAATCCACGTTTTGCTGCTCAATATGGGGATGGTAAACAGCAAAACGATGAAAGGCGAAGATAGTGGCAATGATGGCAGTATTTTGCTGAACGATAAATTTGATAAGCCCTTTGAAGCGATTGGCTCGGTCAAGCCGATTCTGATTATTGACGAGCCGCACCGTTTTGATGACAGCAATAAAACGTGGCAAAGTTTGATGAGCCTTAAACCGCAATTTATTTTGCGATATGGGGCGACCTTTAATGACAAATTTAAGAACTTAATTTACCGCTTATCAGCCATTGATGCCTTTAATCAAGATTTGGTAAAAGGCGTGGTTGCCCATATTCAAGAAGTGCAGGGCGACAATAAAACGAGCATTAAATTTATCGGCAAAACCGACACCGATGATGTGATTTTTGAATTAAACGAAAACGGCAAAAAACAAACTTTTACTTTATCCAAAGGCGATAGTTTAAAGCATATTCATCATGCCATTGATGATTTGGTGATTACCGATATTCACGCCAAAAAGTCGCTTGTGGTTCTAAATGGCGAATTTGAATTACAACTAAACGAAACTTTTAAGCCGTATTCTTATGCCAATTTGGTAACGGATACAATGATAAGCCAAGCGGTTCGCACGCATTTTGATAATGAAAAAATCCTGCTAAACCGTGATGACAAAATCAAACCCTTAACGCTGTTTTTTATTGACGATATTAAAGGCTACCGAGACGGCGATAATGTTTCAGGCAGTTTGAAAAACCGTTTTGAACAGATTGTCCAAGTCGAAGCCGAGCGAGCATTACAGACGGCAGAAGTTGGCACGGCGTTTTATCGGTCGCTCCAAACTGTGCTAAAAGACGTATCTGCCACGCACGGCGGTTATTTCTCCAAAGATAACAGCACTGATGATGAGAACATCGCCCAACAAATCAGCGAGATTTTGCACGATAAAGAAAGTCTGTTGTCGCTAAACAATCCACGCCGTTTTATTTTTTCAAAATGGACACTGCGTGAAGGCTGGGATAATCCGAATGTGTTCGGTATTTGTAAATTACGCTCTAGCGGTTCTGACACCAGTAAATTGCAAGAAGTGGGGCGGGGCTTAAGACTGCCTGTCAATGAATATATGAGCCGTGTCAAAAATAGCGATTTTAAATTGCATTATTTTGTGGATAGCTCCGAGAGTGATTTTGTGGAAACACTTAAGGCTGAGATTAACCAAAGTGGCGAGCGTGAAGTGATACCAACGGCGTTAAATGATGACTTATTTGTCAAAATCCAAAATCATTATGATGAAAGCAAAAAACAAATCCGCCAAAAATTAGCCGATTTATTGGACGATGATGATAATTTGGTGGGCGATGATGTTTTGGCACAATTAAAAGCGATTTATCCGCTTGCCTTTACCGCTCAAAAACTAAAAGGCGATAAAATCACCAATGTTAATGATAAACGCAAAAACACTGCCAATTTGCGTGTGGGCAAATACGATGAATTAAAAGACTTGTGGAAGGCGATTAACCAAAAAGCGATTTTGCGTTATGAGATGACAGAAAATCAAACGCTTGATTTATTCAAAGCGTTTTTGGTGGAAAACCAAAGCAAATTTACCGCCACAGGCATTGCCGTTAAAACGCAAACGCTCATAAAAATTGATGAAAATACCGTTGGTTTTAAGGAGATTGCCAGCGTGGAAAATGCCGTTTTTGAACCGATTAACACCCTAAACTATCGTGAGTTTTTACAAAAACTTGCCCAACAATCCTACATTAAAATACAAACCCTTCACCAAGCGTTTTATGAGTTGCAGGATACAATTGAGATTGGGCGGTTTTTAAATGATGACACGATACGCTTTATTGTCGGTGGGTTTGATGGTTATCTGTTACAACACTCTTTGAGTAAATTTGAAATCGGTTATCAAAAAATCAGCGGTCAAATTCACCCAACCAAATTGACCGACAAACAAGGCAATGCCCTGCCTGAAATTGAGATTAACCAAGATTGGGGCGTACTTACTGATGAAAAACCGTTAGACAACTTTTTGTTTGATAGAGTGTTTTTTGACAGTCAGATTGAAAAACAAAATATTGTTGAAAATAATGGAGTGGATACGACCGAGATTATCGTGTTTACCAAAATCCCCAAAAATGCCATTAAAATCCCTGTGGCAGGTGGTAAGACTTATTCGCCTGATTTTGCTTATATTGTCAAAACAGCTAAAGGTGAGACATTAAATCTGGTGATAGAAAGCAAAGGCGTGGCAGATGAAAGTGGCTTGCGCCAATTTGAGAACCAAAAAATCAAACACGCCCAAAGGTGGTTTTCTGCAATGAATGAGCAAAGTGGCATTGATGTGAAGTTTGTTACGCAGTTTGAGCAGGAGAAAATAAAAGATATTATCCAAAAGCTTATAATAAAGTAACGCCAAAGCCAAGTTGTATTTTACCATCAAAGATGGTGTTGGTTTTAAGAGCCAATTTGTATTTTATTATAAGCTTGATTTTATGATAAGATAAGAATACTGTATTTGGTTCTACTGCATTTATAAAAGCACAAAATATTCAAGTAGTTTTAACTTAAGCTTTTTGTTGTGTTATCATAAGTTTGGCTTTATGATATAAGTGAGTGTCAGTGTTATTTTAGTACACCCCTATAAATAAAGATACTTGATAAGCCAAAATATTTTTTACCCTTTTTAAGCATAAATCATTTCAAAGGTGTAAAATCATGTTTTGAGCGGATATTTAAGCCGTTCGCCCCTGTCTTTGTTGTGGATAAAGCCATCGTAGCGTTGGCAAGCGATGAAGTGGCACAGGCATTTTTGGCTTGGTTGGACAGATTGCAAGAATTGGGGTGTGCCATCGTCTTTAAGACAATCCAAGCCCTACATGACAGCTTGCACTTAATTGAGCAGCAGTGGCTTGGTTCAGCCGAAGCTTATGCACTGCATCAGCATTTATTAGACAGCCATCAAGCTAGGTTATTAGACAGACGAATTAAAAATCGCCTAAGTCTTGCCAAAGATATCCACGCCAGCACCCAAATACGGCTGTATCAGCAGCGTCAAAAATTACAAAGCCGCCTAAGTGATGAGCTTGGCGATCATCTTTTGTTGATGCCAACGGTGGCTCATGTCGCCCCTTTAATTGATGAATTACAAAATGATGATGAGAAATTTGCGATTGTCAATGCCCAAACCTTAAAACTGACGATGATTGGTAGCTTTTTGGATGTGCCGACTATGAATATCCCAATTGCGTTTAACCAAGCTCATCTTGCCATCGGTGCTTCAATGAGTGCCAAACAAGGCTTGGAGACTAAAATTTTGCAGTACGCTGTTTGTATTGAGCATCTAGGTGCTTATGCTCTTAATCCCTAAGTTTGACAAACTTAGATTCACGACCGCCAAGTATTTTTTTACTTTGGTGATTAACACGAACAAAAGGAGTTTTTTTATGGCGAAAGAAATTTTCGTATCGTTTGGCATTGATGTAGATGCTGTTGCAGGTTGGTTGGGTTCATATGGCGGCGAAGATTCGCCTGATGATATTTCTCGAGGATTGTTTGCAGGAGAGGTGGCTACGCCCCGCTTGTTGGACTTATTTGACAAAGAAGGGTTGACGACATCTTGGTTTATTCCGGGACATTCGGTAGAAACCTTCCCCAAGCAGATGCAAATGGTGGCTGATGCAGGGCATGAAATTGGTATTCATGGTTATAGCCATGAAAATCCCATTGCCATGACTCGTGAGCAAGAAGAAGCGGTATTAAATAAATCCTTTGATTTGATTACCAAGCTTGCTGGTAAGGCACCGACAGGCTATGTGGCTCCGTGGTGGGAATTTAGTAATGTTACCAATGAGTTGCTCCTTGCCAAAGGCATCAAGTACGACCACAGCTTAATGCACAATGATTTTACCCCCTACTATGTGCGTGTTGGCGACTCTTGGACGAAGATTGATTATAGTCAGCACCCAGACACTTGGATGAAGCCTTTGGTGCGTGGGCAGGAGACGGATTTGATTGAAGTGCCTGCCAGCTGGTATTTGGACGATTTGCCACCGATGATGTTCATCAAAAAGTCGCCCAATAGTCATGGCTTTGTTAATCCACGTCATATAGAAGAGATGTGGCGTGATCAATTTGACTGGGTCTATGCCAATATGGATTATGCGGTATTTCCAATCACCATCCACCCTGATGTCTCAGGTCGCCCCCAAGTACTTTTGATGTTAGAACGCCTAATCAAGCACTTTAAGGCACACGATGGGGTCAAGTTTGTTACCATGAATGAGATTGCTGATGATTTTGCCAAACGCAATCCACGCCAAAAATAAATCTTAATTCATGTTTCAAAATTCACACTCAAAAAAGAGAGGTTAAAAAGAGAAGTTCAATCGCTTCTCTTTTTTAAAAAACCACCAATACCAATTGATGGGTGCTTGTTACACCAAAAACTAAGCAATCAAAATATCATCCAATGATTTTTATTTTATAAAAAGTGTTATTAAGGTTCAACACGCTAATAATAGGAATTTTTTATGTGTGGTCTTTGTGGTCTGATAGAAGAGCAGACAGATTGGACAAACAGCTTGCGTAAAAAAGAGATGCCACGCCGTCAAGACCGTTACCAACGCTTAAAGCTGCTCAATCAAATCATCGCACCTTATCGCATTAGGGTGTCTGATGTGCATGGCGTGAATTATCTGCTCCAAACCGCCACAGGCAAACAGCAGATTGTCAATGGGCTTGATGAGCTGTGGCTTGCGGTGAAATCGCTGAGCAATCAGTGTTTTGATGTTTTGGACGATACTTATTTAGGGCAATTGCAACAAGCGATGCCAAAGGCTGGTATATGACATTAGCCACTCTCATTCCCGTTCATATTATTACAGGCTTTTTGGGCAGTGGCAAGACCACTTTTATCCAGCAGATTTTAAGCAACAACCAAAACCATCAAACTTTGGTGATGATCAATGAATTTGGCGAGATAGGCTTGGATCATCTGCTTATTGAACCTGTATCGGATAATACTTATCTACTGCCTTCTGGCTGTATGTGCTGCACTGTCTTAACCGACATTAAGCATACGTTGGTAGAGATTTTGCGTGAGCTTAAAACAGGGCAAATGCCTTATTTTGACAAAGTCATCATAGAAACGACAGGGCTTGCCAATCCTGCTGCCATATTAAGCTTATTTAATCATGATGTACATCTTAAAAATCATTTTAGCGTGCATGGTTTGACCACCGTGGTGGACAGCGAGTTTGCTCTGTCACAAGCCCACACCCAGCCTGAGTGGTTGGCACAAATAACCGCCTGCCAGCAGATTGTTTTGAGTAAGACTGACCGCATAGACCACGCCCAATTACCTGCCCTACAAGCGTATTTGAACACATTAAATCCTGATGCAAGCTTTGTGGATAGGGCGATATTGAGTGATGTACACGCCTTATTCGCCAAGGATTTGTCTTTTATTTCATCACTCAACCCAAGATTTTTTCAAGCCGTTGAACAACAAAAACATCAAGCAGTCCAAAGCATCGTCCTAGAATATGACAAGGCAATTGATTGGGCGGTGTTTGGTTTGTGGTTAAGTTTGCTTTTGAATCAATATGGCGAGCATATTTTAAGAATTAAGGGCATGCTCTACTTAGATAATGTGGATCAGCCGATTTTTATCCATGGTGTGCAGCATTGTCTATATCCACCAGAACATCTGTCCAAACCCTTGTGGTCAAAGCAGGTTTCTAAATTGGTATTCATTTGCCGTGGTATTGATTGTCAGCAGATTCGCCATTCGGCTGATACTTTTTTGGGCAGTATTGGCTGTATGAAGATTGCAAGCGCATGATAGTGAGCCTTATGGTTTATCAAGGGTGTTAAACTTTACAATTATCTGTATGGATAACACCATCAGCCTTGATTTTACTAATGATAGGCATAAGCATATTTTTTCGTGTCTTTAATAAGTGTGGTAAAACCTTACCGTTGTATTTGGAGCAGTCATGACCCAAGCTATCCCCCAATTTATCATAGACGCATTCACCGACAGCGTTTTTGGCGGTAATCCTGCGGCAGTGTGTCTTTTGGATACACCCTTGCCTGACGAGACTTTGCAAAACATCGCCAAAGAAAACAATTTATCTGAAACCGCTTACATTCTAAAAAAAGACAACGGCAATTATCATCTGCGTTGGTTTACGCCAACAAGCGAGATTGATTTGTGCGGACACGCCACGCTCGCCAGTGCTTTTGTATTATTCAACTGCGTGGGCGTGGTAGGCGATACGGTCAAATTTGATACGTTAAGCGGAGAGCTTACCGTACAACAAGTGGGTGTCAAACTCAAAATGACTTTTCCTGCCTACACGCTAAAAAATATGGCAATCACAGACGAATTGATTGCCAAAATCAAAAACGCTTTAGGGGATAGCATAGCCCACGCCCTGCAAAGCGTGTATTTGGCGAGAGATTTACTGATTGTGGTTGATGACGAAAAACTTGTGCGTGAATGCACACCTGATTTTGCCAAACTGACCGAATTGGACGGAGCGTTGTGCCATATCACCGCACCATCTCACGGCAAATTTGACTGCGTTTCTAGAAGTTTTGCCCCAAAATTTGGCATTAATGAAGACCCTGTCTGCGGTGCGGGGCATTGCCATATTGTGCCGTTTTGGTCAAAAACGCTTGGCAAAGTGGGCATTACCGCCTATCAAGCGTCCGAACGTGGCGGAATTTTGTACTGCAACGACTTAGGCGAGCGTGTGGAATTGTCTGGGCAAGCGGTAATGTTTGGGCGTGGCAAGATTTATATTGGGGCTAAACTAGATTAAGCTCAAACTCCACACCGTTTTTTAATATTTTAAGCTGATTACAGTTAAGCCATAGTTAAATCCAAACTTTAAGTCTTTGATAAGAAGATGGAAGTTTTCTTATCAATACCGTTGTATTTGCGTCGTGTACGCTTATCCTGCGACTAGAAGTTTTCTTGTGCTTTGATGTGATTAGCTCTGTTTTTTTTATCGGCAAACTTTATTGAATGATTTATCAAAAAGTGTTTAAAACTCACTCACATCTAAGGCATTATACCCCTTGTAGCCATCTGCATAAACAATGCTATCAGGCTTAATTAACGGGATGATAAGCATGAGCATTGTTTGTTTGGCGTCTTTAACAAGTGTCGTAAAACCTTGCTATGATATTTAAAAGACCAAAAATAAGTATCTTGCCATCTGCCCCACCCTTTCACCCCAGTCCTTTAAATAACTTTCATTAAGAGCCACTTATCTTATCAGTTTTTATTTTTAGGCAACCGCCCCATAAATTAGCTGGCAACCCACGAAGAATAACAAACACGCAAAGGCTTTTTTAAGTGTGGTAGCAGGCAGTTTATGAGCAAACTTTGCCCCAACCTTAGCCGTCATAAAACTCATGACACTCACCATCACAAAGGCAGGTAAATGTACAAACCCAACCAAACCTGCCACATTCATATTTTCAACCGCTGAGTGCCCAAACCACATAAACCCTATCGCCCCTGCCAGTGCAATTGGTAAACCACACGCCGAACTTGTGCCGACCGCTTGCTTAATTGGTAAGCCGACATGGGTCAAATACGGCACAGTTAAGCTGCCACCACCAATACCAAACACCGCTGACATCGCACCAATAATCACCCCTGCCATGCCTTGTTCATAATCTTTTGGCAGGGGTCTGTTTTGTACTTGGTTTGCTTTTTTCATGAACATTTTAAGAGACATAGCGATAGCAAAAACCCCAATAATGCCTTGCAGATAATCCCCTTTAATTAAGGTTGCCACCCACGCCCCAAATAAACTACCAAGCACCAAACCCTTGGCAATGTTCTTAAAAATATCCCACCGCACACCGCCTTTTTTATGATGAGCACTCAAGGAGCTAATAGATGTGATGATGATGGTTGCCAATGCCGTTCCTACCGCCACATGTGGTACAATCTCACTTGGCATACCATACGCCAAAAAAATCCACACCAAGGCTGGCACGATAATCAAGCCACCGCCCACACCGAACAAGCCTGCACACAAGCCCGCCACTATCCCTGCTGCCATAAACCACACATACATCATTGATTTTTCTCATCGGTATCAAAATATGCTATTATAGCCCAATTTTTGCTAAAAAAGACAGCAATGACCAATCAAATCACCACAGAATGTCAGCAGATTATCGCTCACAGACATCGTCATTTTGACATCGTAGGTAGTACCAATACCCAGCTAATGACAGACATCTCCACAGGCAAGCTACCCTACACATATACCCTTTTATATACCGCCAACACACAAAATGCTGGGCGTGGACAGCATGGACGCACTTGGGAAAGTGGCACTGATAACGTCTTTTTGTCGCTGTATACGCCCATCACCTACTACTCAGACAGTATAGGTCTAGATAAGCTTTCAGGGCTGCTATCCTTACTGGTTGGGCTACATTTATTAGATATACCAATCATCGCAAGCCTTAACGCTAAGCGGCACGCCCAAAAGCAGCCCACAATAGGCATAAAGTGGGCGAATGACTTAGGTTTTTATGATGAAATTGCACAAACGTTTTTTAAATTATCGGGTATTTTAATTGAGCCTGTGTTTTTTAAGTTGCAAGGTCAATCGCAGTTGGTGGGCGTTATTATAGGCGTTGGTATGAATGTCAAAAACACTCCTGTGATTAAAGATAAGCTATACCAAGCGATTAGCTTACACAACTTAAGTGAAGATACGCCATCTGCACAGGCATTATACTTGCCGATAACCCAAGCAATACTGCAAGCCATCTTACACCATAACACGCTTAGCCATACTCAGAACACGGCTATTATTAGTCAATTCATCACGCAGTTTAATACGCATCATGTGCTAACTGGTCAATCAGTACAGATTTTCCCCCAAAACAACAAAGAGCAAATCACCCATCAAGGCAAATGCCTTGGTATTGATTTAAATGGAGCTTTACTTGTGCAGTGCGATAAAACAGACACCATTCAAGCAGTTTTTGCTGGCACAGCCCAAATTACCCCTTATGCAGATAAATCATCAACCACACCACCTTATACGGATGTAATAACATGACAAAACTTTGGCTTGATCTTGGCAATACTCGCCTAAAATACTGGCTAAGCGAAAATGGCATCATCAAAAACCACGACGCCCAATTACACTTGCAGGCACCTGCCGAGCTTTTGATGGGGTTGTCAGATACGTTCATCCGCCTACAACCGACGTTTATCGGTATATCATCTGTTTTAGGCGATAAGATTAATGCCAAAGTACTGGCGACGCTTGACATCATGGGTATTCGTTATGAATTTGCCAAAGTGCATCAAAGCCACCCACTCATTCAAAGCCATTACCACCCAGATCAGCTTGGTGTGGATCGCTGGCTACAGATGCTTGGGGTTGTAGATTGCTCAAAGCACCAATGTATTATCGGCTGTGGCACTGCTATGACGATTGATATTATTGAAAAAGGCGTACATCTGGGCGGATACATTTTCCCTAACGCCCGCCTACAACGAGAATCACTATTTGTAGGTACAAAACAAATTGGACAGTTTAGCCATATGGATAGCTATGGCGGTGTCCAGCCTGCGACACGGACGGTTGATGCGGTTAATCACGGCATTTTATTATCAATTATTGGAGCAATTCACGAAGTCATGACAAGCCACCCAAACCATGAATTTATCATGACAGGTGGCGATGCTCCACACATCGCACAGCATCTAAATAAAAAAGTAACTATTCGCCAAGACTTGGTGTTAGAAGGGTTGCAACGATACTTTAATCAAGCAGACAGCCACTAATATGTAGGCAGTTACCTAATCATTACATAAGAAAAATAAAATAACTGACAGCATATCATAATCATCATCACCCAGACCGCCGAGCGTAGCAGCGCCAAGTTAAACGCATAACACACTGCATAAACAAACCGCAATACCACATAACAGCAAGCACAAAAGTTAATGATATTCTGGGGAACAAAGCAGTACATACCAAGTAATACTGCTGCTAAGAAGATGGGTAATCCTTCAAAACTGTTTTGTTGAGCGGCATTTAACCGAGCAGTCATTCCTGTTGCTTTGGCAAAAAATTCACGAGGATTGGCATTGTCTGCACTCTTAAAATTCCCCGCCATCTTAGCAATTAAGGCAAATAGCAAAGGCTGCAGGCAAGCAATTGCCACCAAAATGACGATGATTGATAGTTGATGAGGGAAGTTAGAAACAATCGCACTCATAATTAGCCTTCAATAATCTTAAAATCATGTGTGATGTTAATGCCGCCTGCCGCCAACATTTTTGAGGCTGAACAGTACTTGGTTGCTGACAGTTCAATGGCTTTTGCCACTTGGCTTTCTTTGATATCTTTGCCCGTAACCACAAAATGTAAATGAATATCTGTAAAGACTGCAGGGATAGCGTCTGCACGTTTTGCAAAAACTTCACAGCGAACATCGCTGATGGCTTGGCGAGCCTTTTGTAAAATACTTACCACATCATAGCTTGCACAGCCACCCACACCCATTAGTAATAACTCCATCGGCTTAGCACCTAACTTCAGCTCAGAATCTAGTATTACACTATGCCCTGAGTCGTTTTTTGCTTCAAAGTTAATGGCGTCGTTTTTAAGCCAAGTCACAGTTGCGTTCATATCAGACATGATTTTTTCCTTATAAAATAAGAGCGTATTGATAATTCATCACATAAATGGTGGTAAATTAACGTGTATTGATAATTTATTTTTAATTAAAAATATCTACTTTTGGGTGAAAAACAGTTAAACTTACCATTTTTGGTCAAAGTTTTTATGTTCATAAAAGCTTATGTGCAATGAGTATTTGATAAACCTTACTTAAAGCTAATTGCATTTATCTTAATTTTTTCAAATGAAATGTGGGCATAGCTTAATTTAATACAGTTTATCATATCAACCATTTTATCATAAAAATTGCCCAACAATGACAGACAACCCAAAACAAAAACCGCCAAATCATACGATTGGCGGTTTTTATGGCGACTAATTACTTGGTATACAGATCACGTACAACTTTCGTCATCTTAACCATGTTATCCAAAGCAGAGATAGTCTCTTCCCAGTTACGAGTTTTTAGACCACAATCTGGATTTACCCATAGACGCTCAACAGGAATGTATTTGGCTGCTTCATCAATCACCACCTGCATATTCTCAGCACTTGGGGTGCGTGGCGAGTGAATGTCGTACACACCAGGCCCGATTGCGTTATGGTAGCCTTCGCCTTTAAAGGCGTCTAGTAGCTGCAAGCCAGAGCGAGAAGTTTCAATGGTAATTACGTCCGCATCCATCGCACTGATATGCTCTAAGCAGTCATGGAAGCTTGAATAACACATGTGCGTATGAATCTGAGTATCTTCATTAGCGATGCTGCACGAATGCTTAAATGTCGCCACCGCTTCATCCCAATAGTGAGCTTGATCGGCTTGTTTTAGTGGCAGACCTTCACGGAATGCAGGCTCGTCAATCTGGATAATTCCAATACCAGCGTCTTGCAGATCACGCACTTCTTCGTTAATCGCATCGGCAATTTGTAGGCGAAGAATATCACGAGTCGCTGTATCACTTGGTGCAAATGACCAGTTTAAAATAGTCACAGGACCAGTTAACATACCTTTCATCGGCTTATCAGTCAAGCCTTGGGCATACACTGTCCAATCCACAGTCATCGCATTTGGACGGCTAATGTCGCCTACTACGATTGGTGGACGTACACAGCGGGTGCCATAGCTTTGTACCCAGCCGTTTGACGCAAGCCAAAAACCTTTCATGTACTTGGCAAAGTACTCAACCATGTCGGTACGTTCTGCTTCACCGTGAACGAAAACATCAATACCAAGCTTTTCTTGCTCATCGCATGCTTTTTGGATTTCAGCTTTCATTGCATTTTCATAAGTTTCATCATTAATAACGCCTTTATTCCAGTCAGCACGTGCCTTACGGATTTCAGGAGTTTGTGGGAATGAACCGATGGTAGTTGTTGGGAATAGTGGCAAGTTAAAACGCTCTTGCTGCTTAGCGTAACGATCTTTAAACACGCCTGTACGAGTTTTTGCACTGTCAGCTAACGGTGTTAGGTCAATCTTAGTAGCGTTCTTATCCGCTTTAGCATCGCCTGTGGCAAGCTTAGCACATAGTGTAACTTCAGCAAGCTTTTGTTTAGCAAAAGCAAGTTTACCATTTAGCTCACTTGGTACGTTTTCATGGCTTAGGTCAACTGGTAAATGCAATAATGAAGAGCCGCTACCTACCCATAGACGCTCGCCTAGACGTTCATAAGCACCGCCTAAAATTTCGCTGGCTTGTACTTGGTCAGTCGTCCATACGCTACGGCCATCAACCACGCCTATAGATAGCACTTTATGCGTTGGTAAGTGATCGATAACTTGGGTAACGTACTGTTTTGGTGACTTAGCACGTGTGATGTCGATATGAATGCCACTTACTGGCAAGTTACAAGCCACGTTGCAGTTATTGCCTAGCGTATCAAAGTAGCTTGCTACGATAAGTTTTGGTGGAGTGCGTTGTAAGCCGTTATATGCACGTTCAAAGGCTTGTTGCCATTCGCTAGATAGGTCAAGCGATAAAATCGGCTCGTCAATCTGAACCCATTCCACGCCACGCTCACCAAGCTGTGCTAGTAGGTCTGCATAGACAGGCAGCAGCTTGTCAAGCAATGCGATTTTAGTAGCGTCATCGCCTGCCGCATCTTCATTGTGCGTTGTGCCACAGCCACAGCAACTGCCGTTTTGGCTAGCGGCTTTTAGGCTTGATAGATAAAGGAAAGTCAAAGGACCAACCAAAACCACTTTTAGGGCTTTTTCTACACCATTTTTAGCGATGATTGCTTTGGCGTCATCTACTTGCTTGAACACTTGAGTAAAGTCAGTGTTTTTAAACTCTTGATCAGCGGTTAGTTCTGGCACTAGATAGTGATAGTTGGTATCAAACCATTTGGTCATTTGCCAAGCTGGCGTATCTTCAAACTGATTGGTGCAATCACGACCACGAGCAAAATAAAACTGGCGATCAAAAGTGTCTAGACTTTCACTGCCTGCAAAACGCTTTGGCACAACGCCAAAAGATACCGCTTGGGTTAGCACAAGATCATAGTGTGCAAAATCACCTGTTGTGATGATTGATAGATCTGCGTCGATTTGGTTTTGGATATTGGTATCAAAAACCGCTTGCAATGCAGCTAAAGTTTCATCTTTAGTGGCTTTACCTTTCCAGTATTTTTCAAGGGCAAATTTAGTTTGACGCTTATCGCCAATACGTGGATAACCTAGAATATGAGATTGTACAGTCATGTTATCTACCTTATTTATGGGTTGAAAGTTACAAATATTGTCATAAATGATGAAAGTTCATCAAAACCAATATTGATGGCGTGTATATTAACACAGCTTAATGATGAATAAAAATCAAGTTTTTCATTTTAAAATGAAAAATTTTTCATTTAATGGCATTTATGCTATAATCATGCCATCTTTTTTTTATGATACCACCAAAGACTGTATCCCATGCTTGAACTTCGTCACTTACTGATGCTTCAGACCTTATCACGCTTAGGTTCGCTTGCCACTACTGCCGATGAGCTAAACTTAACAGCTTCTGCCATCAGCCATCAGCTCAAAGAGCTTGAAAATCATTACGACATTACGCTTGTCAATCGTCGCACTCGGCCCGTTACTTTCACGCCTGCAGGCGAGCTTGTATTGCAGCTTGCTGATAACATTCTACCTTTAGTAGCTCGCACCAAGGCAGACATCCGACGGCTGGCACACGGTCAAGCAGGACGGCTTAGATTGGCAAGTGAATGCCACAGCTGCTTTGATTGGCTTATGCCAATTTTAAATGCCTATCGCAAAGCCTACAGCGATGTGGAGCTTGATTTTAGCACAGGCTTTGAACCAGATCCGCACCAAATGCTGATTGATGGCGATATTGATCTACTAATTACCGCAAGCAATATCCCAATAAATGGCGTGCATTATCTACCCTTATTCACCTATGAAAGTAGGCTTGTTGTATCGCCTGCACACGCCTTAGCAGCTCAAAGCATCATCACGCCTAAAGACCTTGAAAACCAAACACTTATCGCCTATCCTGTGGAGCAAAAACGACTTGACATCATCGCAAAATTCTTAGAGCCTGCAAACATTACCCCAAAAAGCATCCGCACAACAGAGCTTACCGCCATGCTCATTCAGCTTGTTGCAAGCGATCGTGGCGTGGCAGCCCTACCTGACTGGGTGGCAAAAGAATATGAAAAAAAAGGCTGGATCGTCTCTCGCACCTTAGGTGCTGGCGTACACTGTCAGCTGTATGCCGCTGTTCGTAAAAGCAGCTTGAATATAGCATATGTTCAAGGATTTTTAAGTCTATTAGATGGCATTACCAAGCCTGACTTTTAAAATTGCTCAAGCAAATGATGTGAATTTCAAGTGGTGTGAATTTTATGAAGTATTTTATAAAGTTCAATGAATAGTATTACAGATGGATATAGGTGCGAGCCACCATAAATCCCAATGCCACTGCCAGTAGTGTAAGAGCCACATGTATCATGACTAAGCCTAAGCCATAAAGCCATTTGTGACTTAGTAGTAGCGAAAATACTTCTACGCTAAAGGTACTAAAAGTAGTCAATCCGCCCAATAACCCTGTCATTATAAATACTTTAACAGTCTCAGATAGTTTTACGTCTTGTAAGACACCGAGCACCACGGCTGCCAATAGCCCACCTAGTACGTTTGAGATAAGCGTACCTAGTGGCAGCCATGTTATCGTATGCCGAAAGCAGCCATTTAATGTAGAAAGACAAAGCCTTAAGCAAGCCCCAAGACCTGCACCGATAAAGGCTGCGATGTACTGCTTAATCATCATGTGGCAAATTAACTTTGCCATTCATATCAGGTAGTGTGACATGAATGGCAAGCATTTAACAGTAGGTGTCTATTTTAGCAGTAGTGCGTTGACACGCTTTAAGTACCCTGCAGGATCTTCAAGCTGTCCACCATCTGCCAATACCGCCTGATCAAACACCACCTGAGCTAAATCATCAAATTGCTCAGAAGTTTCTAGTTTTTGAATCAAGGGGTGATTAGGATTTATTTCCAAAATCGGCTTCACATCAGGGACTGCTTGACCCATTGCTTTTAGCATTTGAGCCATTTGTGGTGTAAGCTCACCATCACCCACCACAAGACACGCAGGACTATCCACCAAACGATTTGACACCTTCACATCTTTGGCTTTTTTACTTAGGGTGTCTTTTAGCTTATCAATCACAGGCTTTAGATTCTCTTGTGCTTGCTTTGCCTCTTGTTTTTCAGCTTCATCGGTTAAGTCGCCTAAATCTACCGCACCTTTAGCAATGTTCTGTAATGGTGTGCCGTCAAACTCGGTCAAAAAGTTCATCGCCCATTCATCGACACGGCTTGTCATTAGTATAACTTCGATGCCTTTTTTATTAAACAGCTCAAGTTGCGGACTGTTTTTAGCGGCTGCTAAATTATCGGCTGTCAAATAATAAATCGCTTTTTGACCCTCTTTCATGCGTGCTTTATAATCTGCAAAGCCTGTGGTTAAGCCATCTGTCGTGCTGGTGTGATAACGCAGTAGCTTGGCGATGCGTTCTTGATTAGACGGATCTTCACCCAACCCCTCTTTAATGACGTCGCCAAATTCAGCATAAAACTGAGCAAATTTTTCTTGCTTATCGCCATCTTCAGAATTTGCCAAGCTTGCCAAAAGCGTTAAAATACGGCGAGCATTACCATCACGAATCGCCTTAACATCACGGCTTTCTTGTAGAATTTCACGGCTGACATTTAGTGGCAAATCAGCTGAATCAATCACGCCTTTGACAAATCGTAAGTACATTGGTAAAAGCTGCTCAGCATCATCCATGATAAACACCCGCTTAACGTACAGCTTTAGACCACGTTGGTGTTCACGAGCATATAAGTCAAATGGAGCGGTTTTTGGGATATACAATAGCTGGGTGTACTGCACACGCCCTTCTACACGGTTATGTGTATATGTCAGCGGCTCGTTAAAGTCATAACTCACTGTTTTATAAAATTCATGATACTCTTTTTCATCGATGTCGCTTGGGCTTCTTGTCCATAAAGCAGACGCCTTATTAATAGTTTCCCATTCATCGGTAGTGACGTACTGACCGCTTGGGGGAGTATCATCGCCATCTGCTTGCTCTTCTTGTTGCCAGACTTGCTTGTGCATCTGAATGGGTAAGCTAATGTGGTCTGAGTACTTATTAACCAGCGACTTAACTTTAGAGCGATCTAGGTAGTTTGTCTCACCTTCGCCTGAGAATTCGTCTTTTAGGTGAAGAATAATGGTCGTGCCATGCTTTGGCTTATCCATGTGTTCGGTAGTGAATTTTCCTGTGCCGTCAGACACCCAGCGTACGCCTTTATCGCTTGGCTCGCCTGCTTTTCGTGTTTCAACCGTAATGCTGTCTGCGACAATAAAACCAGAATAAAAGCCCACGCCAAACTGACCGATAAGATTACCGTCTTTTTTATCGCTTTCAGATAGATTATCCAAAAACGCTTTTGTGCCAGATTTAGCAATCGTACCAAGATTTTCAATAACGTCTGACTCATTCATGCCGATGCCGTTATCGCTGATGGTAAGTGTCTTTGCTGCGTCGTCCATTTCAATCTTAATGGCAAGCTCGCTATCGCCTTCATATAAGCTATCATCGCCTGTCGCCAAAAAGCGTAATTTATCACAAGCATCTGACGCATTCGACACAAGCTCACGCACAAAAATATCAGGGTTTGAGTACAAAGAATGCGTTACCAAGTGAAGCAAACGCTCTACTTCTGTCTCAAAATGATGAGTGGTTGGGTTACTCATAGATATTCTCCGTTTATTAAATTTATGAAAGATAATTTATGGTTATTGCTAAATTTTTCAAGTTTTAGCAAGATTAATTTAACGCCCGCTTATTGGCATAATTTTTAACAACACTTTTGCCCTTAGGTATTCACACATATTTTGATAAGCTAAAAGATGTGTTATTTTGCGGTATTAGCAAATAGATATTGAGCAAATAAGTGCCTATCGGTTAGTGCTTGACATCAAATGACATCAATTTGTGCCATAGCTACGCTCAAATGATAAAATCATATTCATCTATCCTAAACAATAAAAGAAAATATGAACACCAAATCAAGCTATACTTGCCATCATCTGCATGACCTATTTAACTCAATCGCATCAGAATGCTTATAAATCATGTACATAAATGGTACTATTTTTTAAATAAATGATTAAACAACGGCCATCATTGAAAATGAATGGTTTTTCATCCATTAAAAGTGTTAAAATAACAAGTGCTAACTAATGGACTAAAGCAAATGCCCGCATGATGAATGACCGCTTTGCACTTAATGTTCAAAGCAAATTCACCACCATTTCTTAAATAAATTGGAGTTATTCTATGAGTAAATCAACCATCATCTATACCTATACAGACGAAGCACCCGCCCTAGCGACTCACTCGCTACTGCCAATCATTCAAGCCTTTACCAAAAGTTCAGACATCGATTTTGTAACCAGTGACATCTCATTATCTGCTCGTATTTTGGCACAGTTTCCAGAGTTTTTGACAGCAGAACAGCGAAAGCCTGACGCTCTAGCAGAGCTTGGTGAGCTTGTAAAAACCCCAGAAGCGAACGTTATTAAACTACCTAACATCTCAGCTTCTGTTCCTCAGCTGCTCGCCACTATTAAAGAACTACAATCCAGCGGCTATAACATTCCAGATTACCCTGCAAACCCAACCACAGCCGAAGAAAAAGACATTCAAGCACGCTATGACCGTGTTAAAGGTTCTGCAGTAAACCCTGTGCTGCGTGAAGGCAACTCTGACCGCCGTGCTCCAAAAGCGGTAAAAAACTTTGCCAAAAAATTCCCGCACTCAATGGGCGAGTGGGATGCAAACAGCAAAACACACGTCGCTACTATGGATAGCCAAGATTTCTTTCATAACGAAAAATCTGTGACTGTGCCTAATGCCACTACTGTTGACATCGTTTTTACCGACAAAAATGGCAATAAAACCAACCTAAGACAGCCACTAGCTCTTAAAGCAGGGGAAATCATTGATGCTACTGTGCTTAGCAAAAAGGCCTTGGTTGACTTTTTAACCAAAGAAATCCAAGACGCTAAAGACAAAGGCGTACTATTTAGTCTACACATGAAAGCTACCATGATGAAAGTATCAGACCCTATCATCTTTGGTCATGCAGTAAAAGCCTTCTTTGCACCTGTGTTTGAACAATATGGTGAACAACTGGCAAATGCAGGTGTCAATGTCAATAACGGCCTAGGCAATCTGTTTGCTAACTTAGATAAGCTTGATGAGCCAACTCGCACCGACGTTGAGACACTAATCGCTCAGTGCTATGAGAACGGTCCTGATATCGCCATGGTGGATAGTGATAAAGGCATTACCAACTTGCACGTTCCAAGCGACGTTATTATCGACGCTTCTATTCCTGCGATGATTCGCTCTTCTGGTCGTATGTGGAACAAGCATGGCGAGCTTCAAGACACCAAAATCACTATTCCTGACAGCACTTATGCAGGTCTATATCAGGCAGTTGTTGATTTTTGTAAAGAGCATGGTGCGTTTAATCCTACCACCATGGGTACCGTACCAAACGTTGGCTTAATGGCCCAAAAAGCAGAAGAGTACGGCTCACACGATAAGACTTTTGAAATCCCAGCAGATGGTAAAGTTGAAGTTATCGATGAAACAGGTCATGTACTGCTTAGCCATAACGTAGAAGCAGGCGATATTTGGCGTGCGTGCCAGACCAAAGACGCCCCGATTAAAGACTGGATTCAGCTTGCGGTAAACCGTTCACGCCTAAGTGGTATGCCTGCTGTATTTTGGCTAGATGAGAATCGTGCACACGATGCACAGCTTATTAAGAAAATCCATGCTGAGCTTGCAACACTAGACACAAAAGGGCTAGAAATTCACATTTTACCACTGGCAGAAGCTGCAAAATTCACACTCACTCGCCTAAAAAATGGTGAAGACACCATCAGCGTCACAGGTAACGTCATGCGTGACTACCTAACCGACTTATTCCCAATCTTAGAGCTTGGCACGTCTGCTAAGATGCTGTCAATCGTTCCGCTTATGAATGGTGGTGGTATGTTTGAGACGGGTGCTGGCGGTTCTGCACCAAAGCATGTTCAGCAGTTTAATAACGAAAACCACTTACGCTGGGACAGCTTGGGTGAATTTTTAGCCTTGGCTGTGTCGCTTGAGCATACTGCCCAAAAAACAGGCAATGCCAAAGCTCAGGTATTGGCAGATGCATTAGATAAAGCCACCGAAACGCTACTGCTAAACGACAAGTCACCAAAACGTAAAGCAGGCGAGCTTGACAACCGTGGTAGCCACTACTATTTGGCACTATATTGGGCAAAAGAGTTGGCAGCCCAAACGACTGACCTAGATCTTGCAGCAAAATTTGCACCAGTTGCCGATGCTCTTGCTCAAAATGAAGAGACCATCGTAGCTGAGCTAAATGACGTCCAAGGCAAGCCTGTAGATGTACATGGCTACTATGCTGCTGATCGTAGCTTAATTGATGCGGCAATGCGTCCAAGTAATACGCTAAACCAAATCATCTCAGCACTATAACCTACCCCAATAAGACAATCACCGCCAATAAGTGGCGGTGATTTTTTTATGGGTGCGAATTTAGATTGGCAATTTTATAAACAAAACGACCGTGTAGGCTTAGTGTATGCCTAACACCTATTACTTAAGACGATTTTTTTTAGCTTGACAAATAAGGCTTAACAAGGCTTGCCATCATCTGGATATGGTCAGCATTGTCATTTAAAGCAGGGATATAAGCATAAGATTTACCACCTGCTTTTAGGTAGTTGTCACGATTTTCTACCGCCAGTTCTTCTAGCGTCTCTAAGCAGTCTGCTGAGAATGCAGGGCTGATAACCTGCACAGATAGACCTAATTTCCCCCATTCGCCCAAAAGCTCATCGGTATAAGGCTTAACCCACTCTTGGGCACCAAAGCGAGATTGGAAGCTTACCGCCCATTCATCTTTTGCCATGCCAAGCTTATCTGCCAAAAGCTGTGCGGTAATACGGCACTGTTCAGGGTACGGATCTCCTTTATCTGCATAGGGCTTAGGAATGCCATGAAAACTCATCAAAAGCTTATCGGCACGTCCATGCGTTGCCCAGTACGCCTGCACACTTCGTGCTAAGGCATCAATATATAAAGGATAGTCGTGATAGTCTTTAATTAATGTTAAAGCAGGCATGTTGCGATGCGACATACAATATGCCATAACCTTATCAAATGCGGCAGCTGTTGAAGTGGCTGAGTATTGTGGGTACAGTGGCAATATGATAAATCTATCATAATCTCCTTGCTGTAACTGTGCCAAAACTTGCTTAACATTTGGCTTGCCATAAGTGGTAGCAGGAACAACCAAAATATCAGGCAATAGTGCTTGAAGTTGCTTGGCTTGGCTTTTTAAGATTGCCAAAAGCGGTGAACCTTGTGGTGTCCAAATACTCTGATAAGCGTGGGCAACACGGCGTGGGCGTGTACTTAGCACAAACACATTTAAAATGATTTGCCAGATGAGTTTAGGTATTTCAATAACTCGACTGTCTGACAAAAATTCTCTTAAATACTCACGCACACTTGCTGTTGTCGGCTCGCTTGGCGTTCCTAGATTCATTAAAATGACGGCGGTTTTTTGATTAAGATGGTTCATAACTGCTGATTAAGGATGATTAAACTGCGTTAGTTTAACATTTTTAGGGCTTTTTTGCTCAGATTCTGTACTTAACTTGCCAAGCGGTGCTTTTAGCCTTAAAATAACCCATAAAATGATAGGTGAAACTACACAGACTTAGATTATTTACTTTGGTCGGTCACTAACATAAGTGACATATTTTATCGCCTACAAAATAATGGGTAGTAAACTAGCCCCCTACTTAAAAATAAACCACTAGCTTTTATATTTTTTTAGCATTTGTCATTTTGAGAATTTTTGTGAATCAGACTACCATACCGCCTTATTTAGACCCAAGCTCTGTTGGCATCGTTCGCCCACAGACCATACATTTTGATACGCCATTACTCTTAGAATGTCAGCGTACATTACATGAATTTGACTTAGTGATTGAGACTTATGGCACATTAAATGCAGACAAAACAAACGCCATCTTAATCTGCCATGCCTTATCAGGTAGTCATCACGCAGCAGGTTATCACAGCAAAACCGATACCAAGCCTGGCTGGTGGGATAAGCTGATTGGCAAAGGCAAGGCAATTGATACTGGTCAATTTTTTGTGGTGTGTTTAAATAACATTGGCTCATGCCACGGCTCAACAGGCCCTACCACCATCAATCCTAATACAGGTAAAATCTGGGGGGCAGACTTCCCGCTCATCACCATTAAAGACTGGGTAAAAACTCAAGTCATGCTCTCAGATTATCTTGGCATCGATAGATGGCATGCCATCGTAGGTGGCTCTATGGGCGGTATGCAAGCACTGCAATGGTCTGTAGATTTCCCCGAAAGACTCGCTCGCGCTGTTATTATCGCCAGCACCCCAAAAATCTCTGCCCAAAACATTGCCTTTAACGAGGTGGCGCGCCAATCCATCTTATCTGATGCAGATTTTTATGGCGGTAGATACTTAGAACAAGACACTTACCCACGCCGAGGGGTTATGCTTGCTCGTATGCTTGGGCATATTACTTACATCACAGAAGATGCGATGAAAGCCAAATTTGGACGAGATCTTAAGTCTGGTAAATTCATGTACGGCTACGATGAAGAGTTTCAGGTTGAAAGCTATCTGCGATATCAAGGAGAGCGTTTTAGCAAAAATTTCGATGCAAACACCTACCTACTGATGACAAAAGCACTCGATTACTTCGACCCCACACGGTATTACTCAGATGATGATGTAGATGATGCAACGGCACTAAAGCAGACGCTCGCACGCACGCAATGCCAGTTTTTAATTGTATCTTTTACCACAGATTGGCGATTTAGCCCAGAGCGTTCAGCAGAGATTACAGATGCACTTATCGCCAATCAAAAGCCTGTCAGCTATGTGAATATCGATGCACCGCATGGACATGATTCATTTTTATTTGACATTCCAAGGTATGTGCATGCCATAAAAGGCTTTTTAAACGCTCCACTAATCTTAAAACCCACTCAAAACTTATAAGAAAAACGCATGAACATTGATCATCAACTTGCCCAAAAATGGATTAAGAAGAACTCAAAAGTATTGGACCTAGGCTGTGGCGATGGTGCCTTGCTTGAACACCTACAAAAATACCATGGTGTAACAGGCTATGGGTTAGAGCTTGACGAGCATAACATCAACCAAGCCATTAGTAGAGGTCTAAATATCATCGAGCAAGATCTTAATGATGGGCTTGGTAGGTTTGCTGATGGTAGCTTTGATACTGTGGTGATGACCCGTGCCTTACAAGCGGTCAAAAACCCCAAAAATCTACTGCTAGATATGCTAAGAGTGGCAAATGAAGGCATTGTTACGTTTCCAAATTTCGCCTATTGGCAAAACCGTGTCTATCTTGGGCTAAAAGGCATTATGCCTATCAGCAAGACCATTCCACATGAGTGGTATAACACCCCAAACATTCATTTATGCACTTTTAAGGACTTTGAAAGACTGTGTGCTGATAACGATATTAAAATCTTAGATGCTGTGGCGATTAATGACGACTCTCATCTACCTTCTAAGCTCATGCAAAAAGTCGTCAAGTATGCACCAAACCTACTGGCTGACGTTGCAATCTACCACATCGCCAAGGGCTGATATAAGTAGGTAAATTGAGTTTTTGCCGATTTAATGTTACCATACTGACAAACCAATTAGGAGTGACTATGAAACTGTTAAAGGCTGTGTTATTGGTCGGGTCATTGTGTACTGCCAGCTTAGCTTCTGCTGAATTAACATCAAACATACCCCTAAACGTCTCTCGTTTTGAGATGATGGATATTACAGGTCTTACGCACCTTGCTCAGTCTGGCAACCATCATGCTCAATTTTTCTTAGCCATGCGTCTGCAAAAAGGAAAAGGCGTGGTAAAAGATGCAAAAAAAGCAGCCTATTGGTACACCAAAGCTGCCGAACAAGGCATTGCCCCAGCACAGCTAAATCTTGGCTTTATGTATCTTAAAGGCGAAGGCGTTCAAGGCAGTATGGCACTTGGTCGCACATGGCTAGAAAAAGCAGCACGCCTAGGCGATAACCGTGCCAGCTACGCCCTAGCAATGATTGACGAGAGTCAAAAACGCTTTGTCGATGCTTATAAATGGTATGATCTTTCAGGTCGTGATGGCATGCTTGACAAAGGCATTCGTGCTAAAGCCCACGCAAAAGTTGGTGAGTTGGCACTAAATTTATCATCAAGCCAAATCCAGCAAGCCAAGACTTTAGCCACAACTTGGTTTCAAGGTCAATAATAATCCTAAAAGTATGATTAAATCGGCATTTTTGCAACTTTTTGTTTACCTTAGCATCTTAGATGCAAAAATGTCTTTATAATTTAATCACTTGGCAGAATTACCAAATTGTCACGCAAATTACCACACGTGTTTTTAGACATAAGATTAGTGGACAATAAAAAAGATTTGGCAAGTACCAAATCTTTTTTATTGTTATTTATCTAGCATCACACTTGTCTTTGGCAAGGTAATCACATGATCTTTAGCATGGAAGAATAACGCCTTTTCTAGCTCTGGCAAGGCTTCTTGCATGACCACACCTACTGACATCTGTGGCTCAGATGGCTCAAACCCCATCAAAGCTTCACGTTCAGAGACGCGGCGTGTCGCTTGCAAAAACGCTTGGCGTAAGCTTGTCTGCTGTCTTAATCCTTCAGAAAAGAAAGCTCTACCAAAATAAGTCATATCCGCATCATTACTACACCCAAAAGAGGCTCTATCGGCTCGTGATGCAGTGATAATGGCAGTTGTTGGGCTTTTTAATCTGTCAATAAATGCACCAGAGTAACACGATGACACCACGATGACACGCCACTTAATACCCGAAGCATCCAAAGCCCCACGCAGCCACACTGGATCAATTAGTTCAAGTTCTAAGGGGGGATTGCTAAGCACCAAATCGCCACTAATCGTGCCAGCTTCATCTACCGCACCATGCGAACTAAGTGCCAAAAATAGCACATCTTCATCAACATTCATCCGCTCGCCCACTTGCTTTAAAGTTCTAGCTAAGCTTGTGCGACTGGCGATTGGGTCACTTTCCCATGTTTTGGGATTATTGACAAGCTCAATCGAGCGTCCTTTTGTACCAAATCTATCATCAAACAAATCTTTTGCCTGACCTATTTCGCTGGCAAATACATCTTGGTCTGCATAGCCTGCCATACCCACAAAGAACCACTCTGTCGTTCCTTTTACCCCGTGATGAATATCTTGTAAGACTGTATCTAGTATCATCGGCTGAGCGTAAAACATGGCTTCACTGATACTAGGTTGTACTTGTTTTGCCTTAAAAATCGGTTGGTCAGCGACGTTTTTTTGCCACACGCCAAGTAAGCTTATCATGCCTACCGTCATCAATATTCGCTCCCACCAGACCCACCGCTGCTGCTTGGCAAATATCCACAGCAATGCAACGGTTTGCCAAATAAATAAAATGGTGAATAGCGTTGGCATCACCGTATAAACAGCATCAGGCAAAACACCTTTAATGTCTAAGAACTGAATGGCACTTTGGAGCAAGGCAAGCACCGTATCAGCTGTCAGCCATAATATCGCAGGCACGAACAACAGCGAGTAATTTTGGGTGCGTTTTGCCATGATAATGCCTGCCACCACAATGATAGCAGGCCAAACCAAGTAGCTAATGAGACCTTGTTCATTAAAATAACTGCCAAAATCCGCTGATAAATGTGAAAATAACACATTAGCACACAGTGCAGACACCAAAAATAGTACAAACTGTGCAAAGGTCGGCTTCACAAACAAAAACGCTCGAGTACTACCACACAGCATATAAAATGCCGCTTTGATATTGGCGATAAAATTTGACGAAAAGCGTGGTAATAATTCCACTTTTAATGATGTTAAAGACAAAATAGACTCTTATTTTTTAATTCTTTTATGAAAAAAATATATGTTTTTAGTACGCTTAACCCTTAAAATATCGATTGGCGTATCAGTACCACATCAAAAGCTAGTTGCCAAGACTTAGGCTGTCTTGATTGGGTAAGGTAAGCGTTTGCATATCCCAGCGAGGCACACAGGCGACCGATAGATCATCTCGTTGTCCTGCTTTTAAGCGGCAAAACCCTGCATAAGCAATCATCGCCCCATTATCCGTACACAGATGTGGCGGTGCATAATGCACACTTGCCCCAATCTTATCTAATGCCTGCTCAAGGCTAAGCCTTAAACTTGTGTTTGCTGATACGCCACCTGCGATGACTAGATCTTTTAGACCTGTTTGCTTAAGGGCTTTCACGCTTTTTTTGACCAGCGTATCAACAACAGCATACTCAAAGCTTGCGGCAATATCGGCACGCACCACAGGGTCACTATCAGAATTGGGTATGTCTTTAATCAGGTTATGTACCGCGGTCTTCATACCACTAAAACTAAAGTCCAAGCCCTTATGCAGCATAGGGCGTGGCAACTCGTAAGCATACTTATCACCAGCTTCGGCAAGCTTAGCAATATTAGGTCCGCCCGGGTAAGGCAGGTTTAGCATCTTAGCAGCTTTATCAAAACACTCGCCTGCTGCATCATCAATCGACTCACCTAAAATCTGATACTGACCGACGCCATCAGCTCGCACAAGCATGGTATGTCCACCAGATACAAGCAAGCAGACAAATGGGAATGCTACATCGTCTGAACCAAGCAAAGGAGCTAATAAATGCCCCTCCATGTGGTGCACACCGATTGCAGGCACGCCAAGCCCAAAGGCAAGCGAGCGTCCAAATAACGCACCTGTCATTAATGCTCCGATTAATCCTGGGCCTTTAGTGTAGGCGATTGCGTCGATGTCGGATTTTTGGATGTCTGCCTTATCAAGCACTTGTCTTAATAATGGGACAAGCTTACGAATGTGATCACGGCTGGCAAGCTCAGGAACGACACCACCATAAGTGGCGTGTAGCTCAATTTGGCTGTATAACACTTGTGCTAAGATACCGCCCCTACCTTCGTTCAGCTCACTGTCATAAATGGCAAGTCCAGTCTCATCACACGACGTTTCTAAGCCCAAAACTTTCATAATCATCCATCTAAATTTAGTAAATAAATACATTATATCATGACTGCTTACAGCGTGCGAAAGTTTCATCACGCTTAAGCTTGGTTATTATCAGACAAAAGTAGTGCAAACATATGATATGACAAAACTGGTATTTTATTTAGATAACGTGGTAAAATAGCCGATGAATATAAAAATAGAGCACGGCACTGTATGACAACCCAAACCCAGCCAAATAAACGTTTGCTTGCACCAATCATCATCATAATGATTCGCTGTGCCGTGGCACTGTTTGCATTGGTATTGATTCTAATTTTAGCCCTTCCGATCAGCTTTTATGGCATGGCAATGTACCTTGAGCCAACCTTGCCAGATGTCAAGTCCATTGACGAAAATAAACTTGCCATGCCCCTACAAATCTACACGGCTGATAATAAGCTCATCGGTCAATACGGCAATCGTTACGCCCTTCCTATCACTCGTAAAGAGATTCCTGAGCATCTAATTCATGCTTTTTTGGCAGCAGAGGACAGTAGTTTTTTTGAGCACAGTGGCATTAGCGTTAAGGGGCTTGGTCGTGCGGTCACTGAAGTTATCACAGATGATGACACACAAACAGGTGGTTCAACCATCACCATGCAGGTCGCTAAAAACTACTTTTTAAGTTCAGAGCGTACTTTAAACCGTAAGCTAACCGAGCTGTTTATCGCTCGTAAAATTGAAAATGAAATGACCAAAGATCAAATCTTGACTTTATATGTCAATAAGATTTATCTAGGCGAAGGGGCATATGGTATCGCTGCTGCTGCTCGACGTTATTTCAGCAAGACTTTAGATCGCTTAACCATCGCTGAGATGGCGATGATTGCAGGTCTGCCAAAAGCACCATCAACCTTTAACCCTGTTGTCAATCCTGAGCGAGCCTTAGAACGTCGTAACTGGATTATTGGGCGTATGCTTGCCGAAGGATTTATCACCCAAGCAGAGCATGATGAAGCAGTCGCTGCACCCATTGGACTAAACCTATACCGAGAGCAGCTTGATGCAAATATGCTTTACTTATCAGAAATGACTCGTTCTGCCTTAGTTGAACGCTATGGAGAGCAAGTCATAGACAGTGGCTGGCGTGTTCAGCTGACCGTGGACAGCAAAGAGCAGATTGCCGCTAAAAATGCGGTGCAATCAGGACTAAGAAACTATGATGCTCGTCACGGCTGGCGAGGCGTAGAGGCCGAAAAAGGCGATCTACAATCACTTAAACCCTTTGACGACATACTGCCTGCTGAAGTTATCAAGGTAAATGATCACAGCTTTGAGGCTAAGCTTCAATCTGGTGATACTGTCACTATTAATTGGTCTGGTATGAATTGGGCACGCCGCTATTACGATGCCGACCGCTCAGGTGGCAGCTTTAGTAACGCTCATCAAATGGTTAAAGTAGGCAATATCGTACGCATCTCACCGCTGAACGAAGATAAGACAGCGTGGAAAATGGCAAATGTACCTGTTGTTCAAGGTGCTCTTGTTTCCTTAAATCCAGAAAATGGGGCATTGCGTGCCTTAGTCGGTGGCTTTCACTATAACCAAAGTAAGTTTAACCGAGCCACTCAAGGTTATCGCCAGCCTGGATCAATTATCAAGCCTTTTATTTATTCTGCCGCCTTAGAAACTGGCAAATTAACTCCCGATAGCTTAGTATCTGATGCTGCCATTCGCATTGGCGGTTGGCAACCAAAAAACTCCGATGGTCGTTACACAGGCGATATGACAGTGCGACGTGCCTTAGCATTATCTCGCAACACTCCAGCTGTACGAGTACTTCGCACGGCTGGTCTTGAGAATGCTAGAAACACGCTAACCATGCTTGGTTTAGAAAAAGAAAACCTGCCAGGTAGTTATGCCCTAGCACTTGGAGCAGCAAGCGTTACCCCCTTACAGATGGCGACAGGCTTTAGTGCGATAATTAATGGCGGACATCGCATTCAGCCTTACTTTATTGAGCGGATTTATAACTTTGATAATCAAATCATTTTCCAAGCCAATCCCGCCCAAGCCTGTGCTATTTGCTTTAACCAAGATTTAGCTCAGCATAATCAAATGCTCGTGGACAACTTTAAAGAACAAAAAACCAAAAAAGCAGAAAGTGATGTCAATGATGGCTCAAATACCGATGCAGTTGCTCAGATGGATAGGCTAGACCCTACCACGCCTGCCCAATATAATGCTGCCGTTCAAGCTCCACGAGTGCTAAGCCCGCAGACAGCTTATAACATGTCAACCATGATGCGAGAAGTTATCACCAGTGGGACAGCACGTCGAGCATTGGCACTGGGACGCTCTGATGTAGGCGGTAAAACAGGCACAACTAACCTTGCAAAAGACGCATGGTTTGCAGGCATACACCCAACGAGTGCTACTGTGGTGTGGGTCGGCTTTGACACGCCATCTACGCTAGGTGCGCGAGAATATGGCGGTGTGGCGGCATTGCCAATTTGGCTAGACTTTACTCGTCAACAACTTCAAGGCACGCCCCACCAGTGGGTCAATCCTGAGAATCGATCACGCTCTCAGATTGCCAAACAAGAAATCGTTAATATCACTGATTAACTAAAAATACTTTAAGTATTGCAATGTCACGTCATTATCAGTGTGGGCATTATTTTTAGATAGCTTGCCTGTCAGTCTAACTGCTTCGTTTTGATTAATATCGTACTGAGCAGCCACCTTAACTGTGGGCTGTACATATACCGAACGGCTTGCACTTTTGTCTGGGTGTAGCCAAATTGGCAACTCCATTTCGCCTGTCATTCGGTAGCGATTACCAACATAAGCACAGCCTGCATTTGCCCCAATACCCACACGATAGCCTTGATTGATATTGCCAAGCTGAACGCCCTTAATCAAAAATGCATGACACATTAGTGTTTGTAACCCATCTACACCAACCACCCACGCCTTACCCTTTTCTTGACGAGCGTCTAACACCAAATGCCGAGTATTATCTGTATTAGACGCATCCACAGCCTTAATCAGACCCAAATGAATGCCGTGCGATGGTCTATCATCATCTGGATGATAACTTCTGGTGGATAATAAGCGAAAGCTTTCTAGGCTTGGGCCTTGTTGGTGTTGCCATGCGATATCAGCAGTTAGTAGGCTTAAATCATGAAACTGTCTAACACCTTGGGGGCGATCTAGCAGGTCATGATACGCCCCTTTTATACTTAAAGTGTACGCCGTATCGGCCTGCACCTTTGCCACACCGACGCCAATGCGGTGCATGGGTGCTGATAAAGCTGGATCTTTTTGATTTAGATAACTTTGGGTGATGTCTTTTTTAAAATTTGCTTGAGCTTTAGTAACTTCTGAAGAAATAAATTCACGGCTAGCAATCATGCCATGCTCTGTAAGCAGGCGTGCAATCTCAGATGGCGTGGTAATTTTCCCCGAGCTATCGGCTAGGTTTTGGTCAGTACGCACCACGTCAATCAGCCTTAAAATCTCAGTAGCACAGTTTTTATGCGTAAAAAAATAAGGTCGATTCAATGCTCTGGTTTCATAGATATGTCTCATGATTTGGCGTACTTCATCAGAAGTTAAATCCAAAGGATATACCCACACATCACGCCCATCACTTAGATATTGTTCTGTCTTTTTAGTGTAAGGCATGATCTGTAAAACCATAGGCGAGCGACCAGTCAAAGCTTTAGTAAGGGCTAGTGCCTTTGAGTCGCTTGGATTTGTAGATACGGTATAGTTGATAGAAGTATCATGCCAAGCACCCTTGTCACTTGCGCGAATAAACACATGGGCAAATGCTGAAGCCAAATTTTCTGAATGTTCGCTTGCAAATACCAAGGCAAGCTCATCTAGACCCATTTGGCTTTGCCACACACTAAAATCGTGGCACTGTTCATCATCAAATGAAATGCCTATCTGATGACTGACAAACGCCGCTCGTGCAGGGAATTGGCATATAACCGTTAAATCATTTACAGATAAAGCTTGAATAATCGCTTGCAATTCAGCCTGTGGATTTACCACATCACCATGCACCAAAAAGAAATTTGATTGGGTAATTTCACTTTTTTCATAAGCCTGTGGAACTTTTGGTAAAAATAACAACCTTCTCCAAGTTGGGTGCTTAGCCAATGTCTGAGCATCCACTTGACTTGTCACTATCTTAGAATGATGGTCGCCACTGTCGCCTATTGCTGCTTTGCCAAGCAGACTTATGGCAAGCATTGAAGTACAAAAAACACCTTTAACGAAAAATTGAGCTAACTTCATATAAAATCTGCTAAAATACGCCAAACTATCGCTAGTATAACCAATTATGACACGCTTTACTATCGCAAATGGGGTGCTGACCCAAGCAGCATTCATCGCGTCACCGAACTTTAACTTACGACCAGCACTGCCAAATTCGATCGGCATTTGCGGTATTGTCATTCATAATATCAGCCTTCCACCAAACCAATTTGGCAAGACAAATAAAGATGGCACACACTTTGTAAAAGCATTTTTTCAAAACAAGCTGGATAAAAATGACCACCCTTATTTTAAAGAAATTCATGCCATGCAAGTATCTGCTCATCTATTTATTGAACGTGATGGTGTGATAACTCAGTTTGTAAATTTCAACGATAGAGCATGGCATGCTGGACACTCTCGCTATCTTGGGCGTGATAACTGTAATGATTTTACCATCGGCATTGAGCTTGAAGGCAGTGATAATACAGCATTTACCGATGTCCAATACGACGTACTAACAGACGTCATTTTAGCGATTTACCATGCTTACCCTGATACTTTACACCATCTTATGGGGCATAGCGACATCGCTCCTGTGCGAAAAACCGATCCAGGCGTACATTTTGATTGGGTTAAATTACGCCAAATGCTACACGATCGCCAACCACAATCTGAACATTAAGCCGCTTATATTCACTTAGGTATTTTTATGGCAAAATCTCGTCTGTTTCGTTCAACAATGGTTATCAGTGCGATGACCATGCTCTCACGCATTTTAGGGCTTTTGCGTGATGTGGTTTTAATGGGTGTGTTTGGGGCTGGCGGACTAATGGATGCGTTTTTGGTTGCCTTTAAAATTCCCAATTTTTTACGCAGATTATTTGCCGAAGGGGCATTTAGCCAAGCTTTTGTCCCCGTTTTGACAGAATATAAAGAAAAAAATAGCTTAGATGAAGTTCGGCTACTCATCAGCTCAGTTTCAGGGTGTTTATTGAGCATCTTAATGACCTTGACAGTGATAGTAATTGTCTTTGCTCCCATAGTGGTCGATTTGTTTGCCCCTGGCTTTGATGCCATCAAATCTGATATGGCAAGCACTTTATTACGCCTAACTTTTCCATATCTTTTATTTATCTCAATGACAGCGTTTTTAGGGAGTATTTTACAAAGTTATGGGCGGTTTGCCATGCCCGCTTTTGCACCTGTTTTGCTAAATCTAAGTATGATTACCGCAGCAATCGTCATCGCTCCTATGCTAAATACCCCTATTATGGCGTTAGGCTTTGCTGTTGCTGTGGCAGGCATACTTCAAATGGCAATTCAGCTGCCACAGCTATTTGCCCAAAAGCTGCTCGCCCCACCCAAAGTAGACTTTAAACATGAAGGCGTTAAGCGTATCTTAGCATTAATGCTGCCTGCTATTTTTGGCGTATCAGTCACGCAGATAAACCTACTTTTAAACACTGTTTTTGCTTCACTTATGCAAGGTGGGTCTGTTTCTTGGCTGTACGCTGCTGAACGACTAAGTGAGCTACCCCTTGGGCTAATTGGTGTTGCCATCGGTACAGTGATTTTACCAAGCCTATCATCTAGCATCGCTAAAGCAGATGAGAGTGGCTTTAAAAACACCTTAAGCTGGGCAACACGCCTGATTATTTTGGTGGGACTACCAGCTAGCGTGGCGATTTTTGTGCTGTCTGATGTGCTGATGACGACGTTATTCGTGCGTGGTGAATTCAGCCATCACGATGCCACTATGAGTGCAATCGCCCTAAAAAGTATGGCAGGTGGGATTTTAGGCTTTATGCTGATTAAAATTTTTGCCCCTGCTTTTTTTGCACGCCAAGACACCAAAACCCCTGTGAAAATTGGCATCGCTTCTGTCTTTGCAAATATGATATTTAGCGTGCTATTTATTGGCGTATTTCATCTGCTTGATTTACCACTTCATGGCGGATTGGCACTTGCCACAACTGGTGCAAGCTTCATTAACGCAGGATTATTATACTTTTTCTTGCAAAAGCAAGGCATCTGGCAATTTGATAGAACATGGAAAAAACCATTTGCTCAATTTGGTTTTGCCACCTTAATGATGGCGATAACTTTGTATCTTATATTACCTCATTTCCCAACGCACGGCAGCGAGTGGTTGCGTGTGGTTGCACTGATTGGCATATGTGCCATTGGTGCTACCGTGTACGGAGTAACGCTACTAATAACTGGATTTCGCCCCTCTCAGTTAAAGCATGGCTAAAATCAAAAAGCATAAAAATGACGGCACGGTCATAACAAAGTGCCAAACGCCCTTGAAATTTGACAAATATGCCCTAAAATTAATACAATTAACACCTTGGCGAGCGTGTATCGCCATTTACCAACAACCTAAGGAAGAATCATGAGTTTAAGTAAGCCAATTAGCCAACCTCAAGCCGACTACGTTGATCCAAATCTAAACCTTGAGCAAGTGCGTACAGAATGCCAAGCCTTGGCAAAATCTCGTGCTAAGCTATCAGCTGGTGCCGCCATTATCCCAGTACCCTTTTTAGATGTTGCGATTGATGTTGGTATGCTATCAAAGCTACTGCCTGAAATCACCGAAAAATTTGGTCTAAAAGATGCATCAGACATCAGCACAGAAGATGGTAAAAAGATGCAACAAAAAACCATTCGTGACCGTATTTTAGCAGTGGGTGGACTGGTTGCCACTCGTGGTATTACCAATAAAGCCATTCAAGGATTCGGTGGTCGTATTTTAAGCAAACAAGTCGCTAAATACATCCCTTTTGGTGGTCAGATGGTCGCTGCTACTTTGGGTTACATGATTTTTAAAAAAATCGCCTTTGATCACATTGAGACTTGCTATAAGACAGCTCAAAAAGCTCAACAAAAATCTGTATAACTCTATCTAAAACACTAAATCACGCCATTTTATTAGACAATCTAATAAAATGGCGTATTTTTATGGCTACTAAAACAGTAAACTCAAAGATTACTAAAGATAGCACTCTTTTAATTTTGCCACTCTAGTTTCTTAAACTTAATATCAATATTACCAAATCGACTAAAAAACCTGTGGCTGTCATTTGTCAAACTGCCATAAAAGGTATACAATAGCGACACTCTCATACTGTAGTGATGCATAGGTAACTGTGCTTAGCCAAAAAGGTGATCTTATGACTTTTGTTGTAACTGATAATTGCATTCTTTGTAAATATACCGACTGTGTTGAAGTCTGCCCTGTGGACTGCTTTTACGAAGGCCCTAACTTTCTTGTCATCAATCCTGATGAGTGCATTGACTGTGCCTTATGCGAACCTGAATGCCCTGCTAATGCTATTTTTAGCGAAGACGAAATACCTGAGGGCCAAGAAGGCTTTTTGCAGATTAATGAAGAGCTGTCAGCAACTTTCACAAACATTACCGAGAAAAAAGACCCATTGCCTGATTATGAGAAGTGGGATGGCGTATCTGATAAATTACAATATCTAGAACGCTAATAATTCTCGCCCACAGATAAAACTCTCCATAAAAGTAGATGTTTTATTCTAATTGTAATAAAAAACGCCATCATTTAGATGGCGTTTTTTATTACGATTCAGTTGTTATGATTAAGCTATTGGTAATGGCGGTGGCAAGTCGTCATTCGTGCTTATAAGTTTTGGCACATCGTGCTGATATTCCTTAGGCTCACGTGGCTCTTCGCCATTCATGATTTGTAAGAATTGCTCACGGTCAATGGTTTCCCATTTCATGAGTGCATCTACCATGGCATGCATTTTATCATGATTACTGTCAATGAGTTGGTATGCCACATCGTACTGACGTTCCAAAATAGCACGAACCTCGTCATCTACTTTTTGCTGTGTCGCCTCAGAGATGGTGCGTGTAGAACCACCGATATAGCCGCCATGCTCTTCGGCTTCATATACCATAATGCCAAGATTATCACTCATGCCATATTTGGCGACCATCGCACGTGCCATCTTAGTTGCACGCTCAAAATCATTGGACGCACCAGTAGATTTACGATTCACAAAAATCTCTTCTGCAATACGGCCACCAAACAAGATGGATAGTTCACTTAGCATTTTATCTTTGTAATTACTCACCGCATCTTGTTCAGGCAACTGCCAAGTCACCCCAAGGGCAAAGCCACGTGGCATAATAGTAACTTTATGCACAGGGTCGGTGTTAGGTAGTAGCTGAGCTACCAAGGCATGACCTGCTTCATGATACGCAGTCGCACGGCGTTCTTCTTCACGCAACACCATAGATTTACGTTCAGGCCCCATGTATAGCTTGTCTTTGGCATCTTCAAAGTCATTCATATCCACATGAGATTTATTGCGTCTGGCAGCAAAAAGAGCTGCCTCATTCACTAAATTAGCAAGTTCAGCACCGCTAAATCCCGGTGTGCCTCGAGCCAAGGCATTGACATCTACACCGATGGTTTGTGGCAGTTTTTTAAGATGTACATTTAAAATCTGCTCACGTCCTTTGATGTCAGGCAAGCCGACAGATACTTGGCGGTCAAAACGTCCTGGGCGAAGCAAGGCTTTATCAAGCACATCCACACGGTTTGTCGCAGCAATAACAATGACACCATCATTACCCTCAAAGCCATCCATCTCAACAAGCAATTGGTTTAGGGTTTGTTCACGTTCATCATGACCACCGCCCGTTCCACTGCCACGATGGCGACCGACTGCATCAATCTCATCAATAAAAATAATACAAGGTGCATTCTTCTTTGCTTGCGTGAACATATCACGCACACGAGATGCACCCACACCAACGAACATCTCTACAAAGTCTGAGCCTGAGATACTAAAAAATGGGACTTTCGCCTCGCCTGCAATCGCTTTGGCAAGTAGTGTCTTACCTGTTCCAGGAGGACCTACCATCAGTACGCCACGGGGGATAGTCGCCCCAAGCTTAGTGAACTTGCTTGGGTCTTTTAAAAAATCAACAACCTCAACTACCTCTTCTTTGGATTCTTCACACCCTGCCACATCAGCAAAGGTTACCTTAATCTGATCCTCTGAAAGCATTTTTGCCTTAGATTTACCAAAGCTCATTGGGTTACGGCCACCCATGCCTCCCATGCCACCACCACTGCTACCGCCACTCATGCCACGCATAAATAGCCATAACAAGCCGACGATCAATAAAATAGGGAAAGCAGCAACAAGAAGTTGAGAGCCTAGGCTTTGTTTTTCTGGTACAGACCCTTGCACTTCTACATTATGCTCACGAAGCAGTGGCATAAGTTCATTATCAGCGATGGCAGGACGTACCGTCTCAAAGCTTGAACCATTTACTTTCTTACCTGTGATTTCCTCATTGTCAATCTTAACTTCTTTAATTTGACCTTCAGATACCGCCACCACAAATGCCGAATAATTTAGAGTGTCGGCGTCTTTACCTGCACGATCTAAATTACCAAATACCGCAATCACCACACCGATAGCGACCAACCACAATAAAGTATTTTTTACCATATCGCTCACGAACTCATCCTGTTATAGCGTTTTTCGCTGTTATTTACTTGTTGCCAAAATGGCTTCTATTATTTATAAGGCTTATTTACAAAAAATCAAGCATCTATTTGATTGCCACCCAAAACATTTCTTTAGAACGGGGGCGAGACGCTGCAGGCTTGATACTTTTGATTTTGCTAAATTTTTGTTGCATCTTAGCACGAAGCTCTGGAGAGCCTTCGCCTTGGAATACTTTCATAATTAACGCACCGCCTTCAGGAAGTACTTGCAAAGCAAAATCCACCGCAAGCTCACATAAATACATCATGCGCGGCATATCTACTGCCGCCATGCCTGACGTATTTGGTGCCATATCTGAAATCACCACATCTACTAAGCGACTGCCAACTTCTGCCATAATGGCATTGAAAGTCTCTTCTTCACGAAAATCACCTTGGATAAACGTAACATTCTCTAGCGTATCCATAGGCAAGATATCAGATGCAATAAGCGTTCCGCTATCACCGACCAGCTGCCCTGCTACTTGCGACCAGCTGCCAGGTGCAGAACCAAGATCTACTACTGTCATACCTTTTTTAATCAGGCCTGTTTTTTCATTAATCTCTAAAAGCTTATACGCCGCACGGGAGCGGTAACCATCTTTTTGAGCTTTTTGCACATAAAAATCATCAATATGCTCTTTCATCCAAGCCTTTGACGACTTGGAAAACTTTTTGTTTGTGATACGTGTTGCCATGAAAATACACTTAAAAAAATAATAGCTAGTTTAGCATTTTTAGCATAAATTTTGGGATAAATTCTGATATAATAGCTAAATTAATTTATTTTGGAAAACTTATGGTTTCAAAAAAACAAAAAATGCAAGACATCAAAGCATTGCGTGGCATCGGTCATCGTTTAGATCCTGTGGTGATTGTTGGCGGTAATGGTATCACGCCAACTGTGGTAGAAGAAGTTGCTCGTGCCCTACACGATCACGAACTTATTAAAATCAAAATTCCAGCAGGCGATAGTACCACTCGTAAAGAATGTGCCAACGCCATTGCTGATGCTACTAATGCACAAGTCATTCATCACATCGGACGTATGGTATTGCTATTAAAGGCTAACCCAGAACCAAATGATAAATTATCTAATTTATCACGATTTGGGTTTTGATGTGCCACATAAGAGACTTATCACAAAACACAAAAAGCACTTTTATCATCAAAGTGCTTTTTATCATTTGGCACAATGCCTAAGCTTGAGTGTGTTTTGTGATACGCCATCAGATAACGCCCCTAAAATTTGGGTTGTACTTAGTTGCCATGATAACTCCAAACATCTTCATCTAAGCTACTTCATCGAAAAGACCGATTGGTTAAAGCTTGATGATGTCGCTGACAACGTTACTCGCCAAGATTATCTATGGGAAAACAACTGCCTTGAATGCTTTATGAGCAAAGATAATGTAAGGCAATATTACGAGCTAAACGTTGCTTTAAGTGGCAATTTTAATATTTACCAATTTCAAAATTATCGCACGCCCAACACTCTACCTCCTATGCAAGCAGCAGGCAGTGTGTCTATCTCCCAAGAATATGATGATCGTATGATTATTCGCCATATTAGCGTCTGTGTTGAGATACCAATTAGCGATATCAAACACATCAATCCATGCGTCATCTTGTACCGTGACAATACTGCTTACTTTTATGCTGTACAACACGCCACACCGCCAGATTTTCATGATAAAGCATACTGGCAGACGCTAAATTTAGCTTAACTCGGTTAACACAAAATCAGGTTGATAAAAAAGCTGATCAAAATCAGCTTTTTTTATTAATGCCTGCCTTTAGTAGTCGTTCATTGCCATCATAGTGCCAGTGTTTGCACTAGCATCTAAGTAACGTGCATCACGCCATACAGTATAGCCATTATGGTTACGATAAGGGCTGAAATTTGGCTGGCGGAAATCTGAAACCCAGTCATTCCCATCATAAATCTGGATATGCCCATGCGGGTTACGAGAAGTGCGATTAAATACCACAACGTCGCCCACTTGTGGCTGATAATTATCTGAATTAATCTTAACAAAGCCAGCATTTTGCAACGTGCCGTTGGTGGCATACTGATAAGCTGAAGGCTGTGGGGTAAATTCATAGCCTGCTGACTGCAAAGCTTTACGCACATATAACGCACAGCGACCAGTAGAGCTGTGATGAGCCGCGTTAGATGCTAAATTGGCAGCGATATTTGGAGCACTATTGGCAGTTAATTTAGTACTACTTAAGGTTGGTAGTACCACTTGGCTTGTATTTAAAGAAAGGTCAATATTACGGTTAGCTTGATTTGACTGACTAATCAAATCATTAATAATACTATCGATGTCATTTTCAATCACGGTAACTTGGCTGGTGCCAATCGATGCCTGAGCATGAGTTGCTACCGTCATCGGCATAATGGCAAAAGCAAGCCAAAAAAATCGTTTCATAAAAAAAATCCTTACACTTACATACGACTGTGTCAGCCTTTTGTGGAGTGTTGTATTGGTTTTGATTAAAATAAGCAACCTGCGATTTATATCCATACAAACCAGTTCAGTGCAACTACACTTTACTCATAAGGCATGGTACACTTATTCTTTGGACGCCATGTCCAAGGCTTTTTAGGAGTAGTCATGTCCGATTTTAATTTTAAGTTTACCAATCACTTGGCAAGCACAACCGAAAAACTTGCAGCAGCGGGTAAAAAACCCCCTAAACACCTACTGTCAAGACTACAGCATCTACACTCTTGCACAAAAAAAGTGCAACTGTCTTTAGCCCACTTGTTGCCACAAGATATACTAGATAGCTGTACCGTCACTTACGCCGACACTCATACGATTACCATCGCTTTACACTCTGTGACAGCTGCAAATCACTTACGCTATCAATCAAAGCACTGCTTAATGGCTTTACGTCATTTCGATCATGCGTTTCGTCAGCTAGACGAATTGAAAGTTATCGTTGTACCTAAATTTCAAAATCGCTTTGAAAAAACTCCAAACTTGCACTAAATACTAAAGGTGCAAAAGCCTTAAGCGAAAACACAAAAGACATTATAACCCAAAGTCGCGACACTGTCATCCTTTGTAGTAAATGGCAACGCAAGTAAATATATACATGACAGCCCTGCCAAAGCCAATCAGCACAACCACCAAAGTATCTTATTTTCAATAAAATGATAAGCTTTTGTAACAGCTAATTTGTTAAGTTATGTAACACAGTATGCCAAAAAACTGATTTGTAAGATTAGCTAAACACAGTTTAAAACACCCTTATCAAAAATGTCCAAATACAACCAAAATCCTTGACCTTAAAGGGCTTTTAATAACACGATACTAAGTTAACTATATCAACCTAAATAAATATAAATGATAATTTAAATCATTTACTTAAAATTACCTCAAAACTACTAAAAACCTACGCAAAATAAGATGCAATATTTTAGCAATAAATTAATTATCTGCCATTATGGCAGGTGCATAATCAATTGGGCAGTCATTCTTGTCACAAAATGTTACAATTTCATAGCTGGTTGGGTCACTAAGCACGGCACGAATTAGCTTATTATTTACTGCATGCCCTGATTTGTAAGCTGAAAATTGCCCAAGCAAGGCGTGTCCGATTACAAATAAATCTCCCACAGCGTCTAACATCTTATGACGAACAAACTCGTTGGGGTATCTTAACCCACCCTCATTCATTATGGTGGTATCATCTAGCACGACTGCATTATCTAAGCTACCGCCTAAAGCAAGATTTTTTTGGTGCATGTATTCTAAGTCTTTTAAAAAGCCAAAAGTTCTCGCCCGCCCCACTTCTTTGGCAAAATTTGCTGTACCAAAGTCTAACGTCGTTTTTTGGTCAGTGGCAGCAATCGCTACATGTGCAAAATCAATCTCAAAATCCATCAAAAACCCACCATCATACGGTGCAAGTTGCGCCCATTTATCGCCCTCTTCAATACGAATTTTTTTGGTAATTTTAATGAATTTTTTGGGGGCGTTTTGTTCTACAACACCCGCCTCATCTAATAAAAACAAGAACGGAGCTGCAGATCCGTCCATAATAGGAACTTCAGGTGCATCCACTTGGATAAGTAGATTATCGATACCGAACGCTGCTATGGCTGACATCAGATGCTCAATCGTACCGATACGAACATCGCCCTTCGTCAGATTTGATGACATGAGCGTATCTTGTACCTGACTTGGAGATACCGCTAGACGTTCGCCAAGATCACTACGTTCAAAGACAATTCCGCTATCAATCTGAGCAGGCATAAGGGTTAAAGCAACTTTCTTACCACTATGTAGACCGATGCCAGTCGCTGTAATGGTGCGTGCAATGGTACGCTGATAAGTCATAATTTATCCAAATGTTACAAAATATGTTTTATAGTTTATCACCAATAACAGCTTTTGTCACCGTTTGGGAACTGGCCTTAGTAGTTATTGATTACAGCGATTCGTCTTCGTTATTAAGTTTGCGTAACTGAAGCTCTATCAGCTGCTGTAATTCTTCATAAAACTGTCGCTCAGCAATAGCCATATCCCATAGTGTATCTTGGCTCATCACGCTGTATTCGCCCGATGTCTTTAGATCCACCTGCGCACCCATCTCAATCTCATCATACAGACAAGACCATCTTGACGGCTTGTCTGTATGATCGCCAAAGTAAAACCAAGACAGCTCTTGGGTTAATTTAGCACGTTCTTTTAAAACTGCTATCAGCTTATCATCGTCGCTTTGTATATCAAGCCATCTGCGATACAAGGCTTGATATTTTTTAATTTCGTTCTGAATTTGCATTGTTTTAGCTCACTTGTTGTCAATATCTTGTGTGTCAGATGAAGTGCCTTAATTTTATCAAGTAGCTTGCGTCTTACTCCTTGCTTGTTTTAATATTGGTTTCATTGATTGTTAATACCCCTAACTAAACATCGGCTCATCCACATTTTTCATCACAAGTGCAAATTGCAAGCTGTCATCAAACGCTTCAAACGGATTGTTAATTTGGCACACCCACCCAGAGCCTAACGCCCCATCTATCGGCTCGCCTTTTTTATCCCACATGGCATCAAGCACATAGCTGACATTGCCTTTCGGGGTCATAATCTCAATGGTATCACCCACTATAAGTTTATTTTTAATCTCAAGCGTTAAATACTGCTCGTCAAACTTGACCACTTCAGCGACAAACTGCTGATGATCAGTTTTTGATGAGCCATGTTCATAATTTTGATAATCTGAATGCACATGACGGCGTAAAAATCCTTCGGTATAGCCACGATTTGCCAAACCGTCCAACGCTGTAATTAAGCTTGCGTCAAAAGGCTTGCCTGCCAGTGCATCGTCCATCGCACGACGATACACTTGGGCGGTGCGTGCCACATAATAATGCGATTTGGTACGCCCTTCAATCTTTAAAGAATGCACGCCCATCGCGATAAGCTCAGGCACAAGCTCCACCGCTCGCAGATCTTTTGAGTTCATGATATAAGTGCCGTGTTCATCTTCATACATCGCCATCAGCTCGCCTTTACGACCTTGCTCTTCTAATAGTACCACTTCATCGGACGGCTTTTGTACATAGTCATCGCTCATGACCACATCGCCATTAAGATTAACATTGGTAATAGAGTTTTCGCTTTGATTAGGTACAAAAAGCTCTGGCGTAGCCGGAACAATGTCGCCTGTTTCATTTTCTACTGCCTTGTAGGTGTTATAATTCCAACGACAAGCATTGGTGCAAGTGCCTTGATTAGCATCACGTTTGTTAATGTAGCCAGACAACAAACAGCGACCTGAATATGCCATGCAAAGTGCCCCATGTACAAACACTTCAATATCCATGTCAGGCACTTGTTTGATGATTTGTTCAATTTCCTTAAGCGATAGTTCACGACTGACAATGACACGTTTAACGCCCATTTGCCCCCAAAACTTGACCGTTGCCCAGTTTACAGCATTAGCTTGCACTGACAGATGGATTTCCATATCAGGAAAGGCTTCACGCACCATCATAATCATGCCAGCGTCTGACATGATGAGTGCGTCAGGCTTCATATTAATGATAGGCGTAATGTCTTCAATAAAGGTTTTAAGTTTGGCGTTGTGGGCTTGAATATTGACCACGACATAAAACTTTTTGCCAAGCGAATGGGCGTAATCAATGCCTTTTTGTAGATTCTCTTCATCAAAATCGTTATTGCGGACACGCAAAGAATAACGGGCTTGCCCTGCATACACAGCATCTGCCCCATAAGCAAAGGCGTATTGCATATTTTTAAAGGTACCTGCTGGGCAAAGAAGTTCTGGGGTGTAGGGTTTCATATTGGTTGCTCATGACTGATAAATGGCGTTCATTATAACAAATTTACACTCATTTATGGCAAAACTTAGCATAACATCTTAACCAAAATCCGATAATCTGCTATGATAGCCATTTCTTTTATTTTTGGAAATATGCCATGACTCATACCGTCTTTTTGGCGAACTTACAAGCCGCCTTGCCTTGCCTTGACATTAAAACCGATGCTGACAGCCTAGAATATTGGGGTAAAGATTGGACCAAACACTTTACCCCAAACGCCTTTGCCATTGTTTTTCCAAAAAGCACTAAAGATGTGGCAACCATCGTTAAAATCGCCAACATTCATAAGACGCCGTTAGTGCCAAGTGGCGGACGCACAGGGCTATCGGCAGGTGCTGTCGCAAGCGGTCAAGAAGTTGTGGTAAGCTTTGATAAGATGAATGCCATCGGTGAGTTTTATGCAGCCGATCGCATGGTTGAAGTTGAAGCAGGCGTTATCACAAAAACCTTGCAAGAGTTCGCCGAAAGTAAGGGCTTGTATTATGCGGTAGATTTTGCATCCAGTGGTTCAAGCCAAATTGGAGGCAACATCGGCACAAATGCTGGCGGTATTAAGGTTATTCGTTATGGTATGACTCGCAACCAAATCTTAGGCCTAACTGTCGTCACAGGTAAAGGCGATATCTTAGAGCTAAACGGTGGTATGCTAAAAAATGCGACAGGTTATGACTTTCGCCATCTATTCATCGGAGCAGAAGGCACACTTGGTTTTATCACAAAAGCCCTAATCAAGCTTGAAAAACCACCAACCAACCTAACCGCTATGGTGCTTGGCGTGCCTGATTTTGGTAGTGTTATCAGCCTGCTTAATCGCTTTAATCAAGCGCTAAATCTGACCGCTTTTGAGTTTTTTGATGCAATCGCCATAGAAAAGGTGCTTGCTACAGGGCACATCAAAGAACCTTTTGAGAGTCGCACGCCATTTTATGTATTACTAGAGTTTGAAGCGGTGAGCGAATCTGTACTAGATACAGCCATGAGCGTCTTTGAAGATTGCATGGAAAGCGGGCATATTATTGATGGCGTGATGAGCGATAATCTTGGACAGCTTGCTGAGTTATGGAAGCTTCGTGAAAGCATCTCTGAGACCATTTCGGTATTCACTCCCTATAAAAACGACGTATCAGTGCTGATTACTCATTTGGGCGACTTTATTGATGATATTGGGACGATTGTCAAAGACAACTATCCTGACTTTGAGATCTGCTGGTTTGGGCATATCGGTGATGGTAATTTACACCTTAATATCCTAAAGCCTGATCATCTGACTAAAGACGAGTTTTTTGCCAAATGCCAAACGGTCAATACGCTTGTGTTTGATACCGTCAAAAAATACAAAGGCTCAATCAGTGCTGAGCATGGCGTCGGCATGACCAAAAAACCATACCTAAATTACACCAGAACCGACACAGAAATTGAATATATGAAAGCACTAAAAGCCGTCTTTGATCCAAATAATATCATGAACCGTGGTAAAGTTTTTGACGCCTAACACGCCTTTAAGTCGCTTAACTGGTATGGTAGGCGACTTACTTTTTTAGTATCAACTCTCACTAACACACCTTTAATACCTTTAATCATGTCAAATATTACGAAAGCTTTATTGTCTTTACTTAAATACGCCGCCTTTTTTATCATCATCTATATTGCGGTTAATATGTGGCGTTCACCCACCCTACCTGCTGCACCGAGCCTAGCTTATATTGACACCCATGGGCAGGCTCAAGATGCCATCGCCCAAAGCCATAAAACCCCTGTCTTGGTTTACTTTTGGGGAACGTGGTGTTCGGTGTGTCGCCTAACCACGCCTAATGTCGCAAAGCTTCATGAAAATGGTATCCAAGTTGTCAGCGTCGCTGTTCAAAGTGGTGATAATGACGAACTGTCAGCTTATCTTAACCAGCATGGCTATCACTTTTTAACCATTAATGACAGTGATGGCAGAGTATTTAATCAATGGCAAGGTCAAGTGACGCCATCTTTTGTCATTCTCAAAGATGGCAACATTGCTCAAAGTTTTACAGGAATTGCTCCTTTATGGCTACTCAAGGCAAGACTATGGTGGGCAAACTTAAACTAAGCTGTATACATTTATGATAAATTGTTCTAATTTACCAAAAAATTTATCATATATAAGCCAAGTAACTTGTGTCATAATTGCGTAACTTTTATTGTTATATATTAATATCATATTAATAAATTTATGGAATATCAGCGATGAGCCACACCCAACAAAATAACCCCTACAAGGTCGCCATATCATCGATGATTGGCACAGCGATTGAGTTTTACGATTATTACATCTACGCTGCTGCTGCCGTTTTAGTCTTTAGTACGCAGTTTTTTGATAAATCAGACCCAACGGTTGCCACCCTGCTCTCACTTTCTACTTTAGCATTGGCGTTTTTTGCACGGCCACTTGGATCGCTGTTGTTTGGTTATTTTGGTGATAAAATTGGTCGCAAAAAAACCTTAGTTGCCTCCCTACTCACCATGGGAATCTCAACCATCGCTATTGGTCTTTTGCCGACGTATGCACAGATTGGGATTTGGGCTCCGATTTTATTATGTATATTCCGTGTTGGACAAGGCATTGGGCTTGGCGGCGAATGGGGTGGGGCTGCACTTGTTGCTGTTGAAAATGCTCCTGCTAATCGCCGTGCTTGGTTTGGTACATTTCCACAACTTGGAGCACCGATTGGCTTGTTTGTTGCCAATGCTGTTTTCTTTATTATTAGCGCGATCATTGGCCATGAAGCACTGATAGAATGGGGCTGGCGTATTCCGTTTATCGCATCATTTTTGTTAGTTGCCGTTGGCTTATGGATGCGACTTAGTCTGCATGAAAGTCACGTTTTTGAAGCAGCCAAAAAAGCTGGCAAAACCAAAGGTGACCCCATCTCTGGCGTACTAAAAAATCACTGGCAACAAATCCTACAAGGCACGCTAATGATGACGACAATGTATGTTTTATTTTATATCATGACGGCCTTCGCCCAAGTATACTCAAAATCACCCGTGGCATTCTCAGACGCTGGCCATCAGACAGGTCTTGGCATCGCAGCAAACACCTACACGGGCTTTTTGCTGATTGGAGCGGTAATTTTTGGGATTTTTGTGAGTATTTCTGGCGTGTACAGCGATCGCATTGGGCGTCGTCGCTTGCAACTTATCACAATGGCATTATTGGTAGTATTCGGTCTTGCCATGCCAAGCTTTTTAGTAAATGGCACACCAACATCCGTACTCGCATTTTTGGTGGTAGGTTTCACCTTGATGGGCTTTGCTTTTGGCCCTGTAGCAGCAATTTTACCAGAAATCTTTCCAACGCAAGTTCGTTATACTGGTGCTAGCTTAACCTATAACTTAGCTGCCATCACAGGAGCATCTGTCGTTTCTATCGTCGCCATTGAGATTAACCAATTTTATGGAATGACAGGCGTGGGACTATACCTATCTGTAAATGCAATATTAAGCTTTATCGCCTATTGGTTCGCCAAAGAAACTAAGAACGTCGATTTGACCCAGTAGCTATGTCTCAACAAAAGCATTCTTATAGGGGTGCTTTTTTATGGCTATTTTATAGTATAATGACAATTTTTAGATTGGAAAATGTTTATGCATGCTGACACCGCTTTGGGCACACTTTTTATCATCACAGCCGCTTCAGGTACAGGTAAAACAAGCCTTGTCAAAGAGCTATTAGCGACAACTGATAATCTCACCGTTAGTGTCTCACACACCACACGCCAGCCTCGACCGGGTGAGATTGCAGGCACACATTACCATTTTATCAATACAGATGATTTTAAAGCATTGATTAACGAACAAGCGTTTTTAGAATATGCTGAAGTATTTGGCAATTTTTATGGCACAAGCAAGCAAGCCGTGGCAGATTTGCTATCAACTGGCGTCGATGTCATTTTAGAGATTGATTGGCAAGGGGCATTACAAGTCAAAGAAAAATTCCCAAAAGCCCAGATGATTTTCATCCTACCACCAAGTCGTGACGCCTTAGCCAGTCGCCTATCTAATCGGGGGCAAGACAGCAATGAAGTCATTCAGACACGTCTTGCAGGGGCAATCACCGAAATGCGTGAACACGATAAATTTGATTACCTAGTGATTAATGATGATTTTAATACCGCCTTACATGATTTGCAGACGATTATTGCTGCTCATCGCTTATTAACCGATAAACAAAAGATCCGTCATCGCACACTGATTGCTAATCTCTTAAATAATTAACGAACGCAATATTTCCATAAATGGCTAATCTGCCGATATATCATCAGATAAGTCGGCTTGATCTAGCCATTTTTGTTGTTGCTTTGTGGGTGTAAATCGCTCCCACAGGTCAAAACGCCTGCTCTGAGTTCTTTTAACTTGTTCCAAAAACCGCCACTTAGCAATCTTTGCATGATGCCCAGACATCAGCACTTCTGGCACTTTTAGACCTTGAAAATCATACGGCTTAGTATAATGCGGGCAATCTAACAATCCATCTACAAAGCTATCTTCTTTGGCAGATTTATCATCATTCATCACGCTTGGCAATCTGCGGATAATGCTATCCATTAGCACCATAGCAGGCAGCTCTCCGCCTGTTAATACATAGTCACCAATAGAAATCTCGGTATCAACATAACACTGAATTAAACGTTCATCCACACCTTCATATCGACCGCACAATAAAATCATGCCATCAAATTTGGCAAAATCAACCACTTTAGGTTCAGACAATGACTCACCCTGCGGTGACAAATAAACGACAGGACATAGGGTATCAGATAGATTATGTGCAGTGCAATGTGCTTTAAACAATGATTTTGCATGTAAAATAGCCTTTTGTAAAGGCTCTGCCATCATGAGCATACCAGGACCACCACCAAAAGGACGCTCATCAATACGGCGATAATTATCCTTAGTAAAGTCTCTTGGGTTAATCAAGTGAAGGGTTGCTTGAGAACGCTCAAAAGCCCTTCTGGTAATACCAAAACCCTGAACCGCCTGAAACATTTCAGGCATAATACTGATTACTGCAAAAAACATAAGTCCACTGCCAATTAAGCGATGTTAATAATCTGACTGCCAAGCGACAAGCATCGTCTGGCTATCCAGATCCACCTTTAGCACAACGTCTTTATGCCAAGGGATAAGTCTTTCTTCGCCATCTAAGCTTTGAGCTGTTGGCTTAACACAGACAATCTCATGAGCACCCGTCTCAAATAATTTCTCAACGACACCCAGTATCTCATGCTCTTCATTAATGACGGTTAATCCAATCAAATCTGACCAATAATACTCATCATCGTCAAGCTTTGGAAAGTTTGCTTTATCCGCCCAAATCGTTACACCCTGCATCGTCTCTGCGACATTGCGATCAGGAATTTCTTGGAAGCTTGCGACCAAACCTGCCCCTTGATGTCGCCACTCACTCACCGTCAAAGGCTTAAATCCAGTTGCTGTTTTCATCCACCACGGCTGAAAATTAAACACGTCAGAACGTTCATCCGTCTCGCTAAATACCCATAACCACCCTTTAATACCATAAGGCTTTTGAAGCGTGGCAATTTTAATTAAATCATCAGGATTTGGCATGGTGTGAGCACGGCTAAGATTTGGTTTTTTAATCATAACTTAAACTTCAATAAAGTTAAATATAGGCTTAAATAAAAAATCGGTTTGCATTAAACTGCCAAGCAGAAGAACACAAACCGATTTAAGGCTTAAGCAATATTATGCAGATTGCTTGCTTTTAGCTAGCTGAGCAACACGATCTGAAGGTTGCGCACCTTTTTCAATCCAAGCATTATATGCTTCTAGATCAAGTCGTAGAGCCTCTTCTTGACCACGAGCCAGCGGGTTAAAGAAACCGATTTTTTGGATATGGCGGCCATCACGTGGTGAACGGCTGTCAGTTACAACGATTTGATAAAATGGGCGTTTTTTAGAGCCGCCACGAGCTAAACGAATTACAACCATGATAACTCTCTTTAAAAAATTTGAAATAAGATAAAAGTATGGTGCAAGAATTTAGATAGTATATTCCTGCCTAAAATGAGGATGAGCCGAAAGCATGGAATTACTAAAGCTGTAATTATAACAAATTTACACCATAAATCAAAGTAAAATTGCATAAGTTGTTGTGATTGTTTTATACTATTTCTAAAAATTTAGCATCATTATCATGAACAACATGAACAAGTCACTATACACTCTGCTGCTCAAGCTTCGCCACCAATTTTATTCTAATACATGGCAGACCATCATTGTGGTTTTTTTTATCGTCTTTAGTAGTGTTGGGTTGTCATTGTGGTTATTTTGGCGAAGTTTGTATCTGCCAGAACTAAAAAACCACGCAAATTATCTTGCAAGCGAATTAAATTTTATCAACCAAACACATAAACGCTGGGCAGATGATCCAAGTACATTAAAATGGCTAGAGCAACAAAGTCGTCTCAAAATCACTCGTAATCCAGAACACTTTCCTGATGTTACAGATAAGCTGCTTGTTGATAGCATTACAGATGTTCTGTCATCTGAAGTTGAGCGTGAGCTTGGGCGTAGTGTACAAGTTTATTTTAAATTTAAGCCCATACCAATGTTGTGGATCCAAGACAGTGAGCATCCTGAGATTTGGCTTAGTGAGCCCATCACCTATTATTCTCATTACAGTCCCGGATTACTTTTTAGTTTCAGTTTTGGCTTGCCGTTATTGACACTTCTAACGATATTCATACTCGTTCGAGGCTTAAATAGACCACTTCGCAAGCTAGAAAGAGCAGCCAATAGCTATATTACCGAAGGTCATGCAACCACCCTGCCAACTAGAAAAGGCCCAAGAGAAATCCGTCAAGTAAACACTGCGTTTAACCAACTCTTTACTACGCTAAACCAAGCTCAAAAAGAGCGTACCATTATGCTTGCTGGCATCTCTCATGATTTAAGAACGCCACTTACACGAATGCGTCTTACTGCCGAAATGTTGCCAGATGAATTTTTTCGAGAGGGCTTGGTTTATGATATCGAAGATATGGATGCTATCTTGGAACAATTTATTTCATTTATGAAAGATGGTTCCGATGAACCTGTTCGCCCAACCAATCTAAGTGGTATTTTTAAAGAAGTTATGGTGCAGTTCGGTGATGTTCGCTTTATTTGCGACCAATGTCTAAAGACAGAAGTGCCTGTCAGACCCCTATCCATTAAACGTTTAGTTATTAATCTAGTCAATAACGCCATCCGTTATGGCAAAGAACCCATTCATCTAAGTGCCTATACTGAAGTCAAAGACACTAGTGATGTTAATGACACACCCCATCCTATGCTAATCATCAGCGTTAAAGATGAGGGCGATGGCGTGGCAGAAGATCAATTGGCACGCATCATGCAGCCATTTGAACGCGGAGAGTCCGCCAGAACAACACAAGGTAGCGGACTTGGATTAGCAATTGTTGATCGTATTGCACGATTACACCAAGGCACTGTATCCGTCACAAATCACCCAGACGGAGGGCTTCAAGCATCTGTCAGCATTCCTCTGCTCACACAAATTACTGGTAAATCTAAAGATGTTGGCAAAGGCCCGACACCTTAAATAATCTTCCAATGAATTTAACAAAATAAGCTTTTGCCCCATCAAAAAAAAGACTTGGAATAATCCAAGTCTTTTTCATCCATAATGTGTTTATTATGGGCGATCTACAAGCTCGACATAAGCCATAGGTGCACTGTCGCCATCACGATAGCCACATTTGATGATACGCAAGTATCCACCTGGGCGACCTTGGTAGCGTGGACCAAGCTCAGAAAATAGCTTACCTACGGTAGCTTTATTACGAGTGCGGTTGAAAGCTAGACGGCGATTAGCAACGCTGTCTTCTTTTGCCAAAGTGATCAATGGCTCAGCCACACGGCGAAGTTCTTTTGCCTTTACCAAGGTAGTTTTAATCAGTTCATGCTCAATTAAAGAATTGGTCATGTTCTGAAACATAGCCTTGCGGTGGCTACTGGTACGACCCAGTTTCACTCCACTATTACGATGTCTCATGGTCAGGTATCCTTAAATTAACGGCTACGATAAGAAAAACGGTCATCAACTCTAAGGTCACTAGGTGGCCAGTTATCAAGACGCATTCCAAGCTCTAAATCTTTAGATGCTAGCACGTCTTTGATTTCAGTCAATGATTTCTTACCTAGATTTGGAGTCTTAAGCAGTTCTGTTTCTGAACGCTGCACCAAATCACCGATATAATAAATGTTCTCAGCTTTTAAACAATTTGCCGAACGAACCGTTAGCTCAAGATCATCAACTGGGCGTAGTAGCACAGGATCGATCTCTTCTTTCTCTTTTACTGGCTCTGGTGGTGTTTCCGCTTCTAAATCTACAAAAATTGCAATTTGCTGTTGCAAAATAGTCGCAGCTTTACGAATTGCTTCTTCAGGATCAATTGTCCCATTTGTTTCAAGCTCAATGATCAGCTTATCAAGGTCAGTACGCTGTTCTACACGAGCATTCTCAACATCATAAGCAACGCGTAAAATTGGGCTAAAGCTTGCATCAAGCTTTAAATGACCAATAGATTTAGATTCAGCAGTCTCACGGCGTTGGTTAGCAGGCTCATAACCACGACCTGTTACTACACGCAGACGCATTTTCAGGTGTCCACGATCGCTTAGATTTGCTAAGACATGATCAGGATTAGCAATCTCAACATTATGTGGTAATTCTAGATCGGTAGCAGTTACGACACCTGGTCCTTTTTTATCCAAAGTTAGGTAAGCTTCACCTTGATCATGCAAAGTGATAGCCAACCCTTTAAGATTTAAAAGAAGATCCAACACGTCTTCTTGCAAGCCTTCTAAAGTTGAATATTCGTGATCAACACCTTCAATCTCGGCTTCAACAACAGCTGCACCAGACAGTGAAGAAAGTAGAATGCGGCGAAGAGCGTTACCTAAAGTATGCCCAAAGCCACGTTCTAACGGCTCGAGCGTGACCTTAGCAGTTGTTTCATTAACCGCATCCACGTTAATGGCATTCGGTGTAAGAAACTCAGTTGCATTTGTCATAGTGTCACCTCGATCAGTTCAGATTATTTAGAGTATAGTTCAACAATCAAGTTCTCGTTGATTTCAGCAGGCAATTCGCTACGCTCAGGAGCGGTCTTAAAGATGCCTTGCAATTTGCTATGGTCAACTTCCAACCACTCAGGAATACCACGCTGAGAGGCAAGCTCGATAGCATTTTTAATACGTAATTGCTCTTTAGACTTTTCATGAATAGCAATCACATCACCATCTTGAACTTGAATTGAAGGAATGTTCACACGAACAAACTCATCACGACCAGCTTTCTTAAGCAAAACTGAACGGTGGCTAACAAGCTGACGTGCCTCTGCACGAGTCGCACCAAAACCCATACGATACACAACATTATCTAAACGGCGTTCTAACATGCCAAGTAGATTTTCACCTGTTGCACCACGCATACGGGCAGCTTCTTTATAGTAATTAGCAAATTGGCGTTCTAACACACCGTACATGCGTTTTACTTTTTGCTTCTCACGAAGCTGAGAAGCGTATTCAGACGTTTTGTTCTGACTGTTGCCATGCTGACCTGGAGCACGACCTGCTTTTTTTGTCTTTACATCAAAAGGCTTTACACCTGATTTCAGTTGTAAGTCAGTGCCTTCACGACGTGACAATTTTAATTTTGGACCAATATAACGGGCCATGTGTCTTTCTCCTTAAACGCGGCGCTTCTTAGGTGGGCGGCAGCCGTTGTGTGGAATTGGTGTTACATCGCTGATGCTGTTAATTTTATAACCCAATGCACCTAATGCACGAACCGCAGACTCACGACCTGGTCCTGGACCTTTAACCAAGACATCAACATTTTTTACGCCATAGGTTTCTTGAGCTGCTTTACCAGCAACTTCAGCAGCAACCTGTGCAGCAAAAGGCGTTGATTTACGTGAACCACGGAAGCCTTGTCCACCTGAGGTGGCCCAAGCCAATGCATTACCTTGACGATCAGTGATCGTTACAATGGTGTTATTAAAAGACGCATGAATATGGGCGATACCTTCTGATACCGAGCGACGAGCCACTTTTTTGCGGCTACGAGTGTCTTTTGCCATCTTTTAGCTTCCTAAGTTAATTACTTTTTAATTGCTTTGCGGGGACCTTTACGGGTACGCGCGTTAGTTTTAGTACGTTGTCCATTGACTGGAAGACCACGACGGTGGCGAAGACCACGGTAGCAACCTAAGTCAACTAAACGTTTGATGTTCATTGAAATTTCACGACGAAGGTCACCTTCTGTCATATAATTTGCAACTTCTACACGAACAGCATCCAGTTGTGAATCATCTAACTGACCAATTTTGGTTGTTTCTTGAATGCCAACTGCCGCAAGAATTTTCTTAGCGGTAGTGCGTCCAATACCAAAAATGTAAGTTAGTGAAATCACAGCATGTTTGTTGTCCGGAATGTTTACACCGGCAATACGAGCCATTGATTTCTCTCCGTTAGCACAAATGCAAGGCATTTGTTTTGCTGAGTTTACTCTGCTATAAAAAATAGCATGGCAATTAGCGGATGATACTACATCCGCCACTAAATTTCAAGTATTAATTTATTAATTAACCTTGACGCTGTTTATGACGTGGTTCTGCACTGCAAATTACAAGTACTTTACCTTTACGGCGAACAATTTTGCAGCTACCGCAGATTTTTTTTACTGACGCTTGAACTTTCATGTCATGCTCCTATTCACACCGCATTACTTTGGTGTATTAATTAATGTCTGATCATGATATTGGTGGGTCATAAGATGAGCTTGAACTTGTGCAATAAAATCCATAAGCACCACCACCATAATCAATAAAGATGCACCGCCTAACTGAAACGACACACCAAATGATGTTTGAATCACCATAGGCATTAGGCAAATAATTGCCATATAAATCGCCCCAATAAAAGTAAGTCGGTTTAAAACAAAGTCTAGATATCGTTTAGTTTGCTCGCCCGGCCTGATTCCTGGAATATATGCACCACTACGCTTTAAATTTTCTGATACCTCTCTAGGATTAAACATCAATGCCGTATAGAAATAGCAAAAAAAGATAATGAGTACTGCAAACATAAGCAAATACAAAGGACTACCTGGCTGTAGAACCAAAGAAATGTTTTGCACAATGTTCTGAAGCGTTGTTGGATTAGCAGAAGAACCTGCCCATTGACCCAATGTTGCAGGCAAAAGCAATAAAGAACTAGCAAAAATCGCAGGAATCACACCAGCCATATTGATCTTAAGTGGTAAATGTGATTGTTGTTGTGCGTAAATTTTACGACCTTCTTGTTGCTTTTGTGCATAATTTACTGGGACTCTGCGCTGTGCTCTTTCGATATACACAATCGCCACAACTACCGCAAGACCTAATACAGCAAAAAGCAGTAATACAATTAAATTGGTGTTATCGGTAAAGGCTTGAGATATCATACCTGGAGCACTTGACACAATACTAGCAAAAATCAGCATAGAAATGCCGTTGCCTATACCACGTTCTGTAATCTGCTCGCCCAGCCACATTAAAAACATAGCTCCCGCAACCAAAGAGGTTACCGCAGGAATGTAAAAAGCCAATCCACTTGTTAAAGTCAATCCACCAGCAATTAAGCCTGTCGACATCCCAACAGCTTGCACAAATGCCAAAGCCAAAGTACCCTGTCTAGTGTACTTATTCAACGTTCTCCTACCAGATTCACCTTCTTTTTTGAGTGCCTCTAAAGATGGTACCACAGCAGACATCATTTGCACCACAATAGATGCAGAAATGTAAGGCATGATACCTAAGGCCATAATAGACATACGCTCTAAAGCACCACCAGAAAACATGTTAAACATGCCTAAAAAGGTGTTTTGACTACCATCAAAAAATTGGGCTAATCTATCAGGATTCATTCCTGGCACAGGAATGTGTGAACCTAAACGATAAACAATCAATGCCCCTAGCAAGAATAGTATTCTTTGCCACAATTCGTTGTACTTCCTAATGAATACAAAAGGATTTAATGGAATAGATGATTTTGGCATTGATTGCTTAGACACAAGATTACTCCTCGACACTGCCGCCAGCAGCTTCGATTGCTTGCTTGGCACCTTTTGTTACTTTAACGCCTTTAAAGTTTAAAGGACGAGTAACTTCGCCAGACAAAATAATACGAGCACGCTTCATATCGCCACGAATGATGTTAGCTGCTTTCAAGCTTTCAACAGTAACCTCATTGCCTTCAATTTTATTTAGCTCAGATAGACGCACTTCTGCAGTTGTCATTGCCAATTTACTGGTGAAGCCAAATTTTGGCAGACGGCGATAAATCGGCATTTGACCGCCTTCAAAACCCGCTGGAACGCTTGAGCCAGAACGTGAAGTTTGACCTTTAACACCGCGACCACCAGTCTTTCCAAGACCTGAACCGATACCACGACCACGGCGTTGGGCAGTCTTTTTAGCACCTAATGCTGGTGATAATTCATTTAAACGAAGACCCATTACGCTTCCTCCACTTTAACCATGTAATTTACACGATTTACCATACCACGAGTTGATGGTGTATCTTCAACCTCTACAGTATGACCAATGCGACGTAACCCCAAGCCTTTTAGGCAAGCTTTATGGCTTGCTAAGCGATGGCTACTCGACTTAGTTTGAGTAACTTTCATTTTTTTCATCGTAACTTACCTTACTTAACCCAAAATCTCTTCAACAGATTTACCGCGTTTTGCGGCAACTTGCTCTGGCGAAACCATGTCACGCAAGCCTTTAAATGTTGCATTTACAACATTTGCAGCATTTGTTGATCCATAGCATTTTGCCAGGACGTTTTGCACACCAGCAACCTCAAGTACAGCACGCATCGCACCACCAGCAATAACGCCAGTACCTTCTGATGCAGGCTGCATATACACTTTTGATGCACCATGGCGTGCATTAATTGGGTGTTGTAGCGTATGACCTGCTAGATCAACAGTAATCATATTACGTTTAGCAGCTTCTAGTGCTTTTTGGATAGCAGCTGGCACTTCACGTGCTTTACCACGACCAAAGCCAACGCGACCATTACCATCGCCAACTACAGTTAGAGCAGTGAAAGAAAAAATTCGACCACCTTTAACAACTTTTGCTACACGGTCAACCGCTACCAATTTTTCTACCAAACCATCAGTTTGTTCAACTTTTGCCATGATTAGAACTCCAATCCATTTTCACGAGCAGCGTCAGCCAAAGCTTTAACACGGCCATGATATTTAAATCCACTACGATCAAATGCAACCTTAGTGATACCAGCAGCTTTTGCACGCTCTGCAATCAAAGCGCCAACAGCTTTTGCAGCTTCAACGTTACCAGTTGCACCAGAACGCAAGCTTGAATCTAGTGTAGATGCTTGAGTAATAACAACGCCACCAGTTGGTGCGATAATTTGTGCGTAGATATGACGTGGAGTGCGAGTTACTGTCAAACGGTTTACACCTAGGTGACGGATGTGTGCACGGGTTTTTTTAGCTCGGCGAAGACGAGCTGCTTTTTTATCGAACATTGTGTCTCACCTTACTTATTTTTTCTTAGCTTCTTTACGAAGTACGACTTCATCGCTATAACGAACACCTTTACCTTTATAAGGCTCTGGTGGACGGAAACTACGAATTTTCGCAGCTGCTTGACCTAATTTCTGCTTATCGTTTGATTTAAGTACGATTTCAGTTTGAGTAGGGCTTTCAGCTGTTACGCCTTCAGGAAGATTGTAAGCGATTGGGTGAGAGTAACCTAAATTAAGATTAACTACATTACCAGCTACTTGGGCACGATAACCAACACCAATCAACTGTAAGCGACGTTCAAAACCATTGGTTACGCCATTTACCATGTTATTTAGTAGTGCACGCACTGTACCAGTATGCATCCACGCTTCTTTGGTGTCTTTTACAGGAGAAACTGTAACAACGTTATCTTCTTGCTTTAGCTCGACCAAATCATGCAGGCGTAAAGACAAAGAACCATTCTTGCCTTTCACTTCAACCTGCTGACCGTTCAAAGTAACACTAGTGCCAGCTGGCAGCGTTACTGGGGCTTTTGCCACACGAGACATAGGAATATCCTTTAAATAAAATTACAACCGCTATTAATAGCGGAACCAAAAAAAAATCAATTTAAATAAACATAAGTTATTTAAAAAGCGTTCTATTATACCATGAAAAAATCCTTAGTGCAAACTAAGGATTTTTATTTTTAGCTGAATAATTAAAATTACGCAACTAAAGCAATGATTTCACCACCAATGCCAGCAGCACGTGCAGCACGATCGCTCATGATACCTTTACTGGTAGAAACGATAGCTACACCCATGCCTTTTTGAACGCTTGGGAGATCATCTTTGCCACGATATTGGCGAAGACCAGGGCGACTATAACGCTTCAGCTGATCGATAACACCTTTACCTTGATAGTATTTTAGTTCAATGTTTAGAACTTTCTTACCATTGTCAGCCTCACTAACTTCTGCTGAAGTTAGATACCCTTCTGCAACTAATAAATCAGCGATAGACTTACGTAGCTTAGAAGATGGCATTTGAACTGATGGTTTGTTTCTTGATTGTGCGTTGCGGATGCGGGTTAGCATATCAGCAACAGGATCTTGCATACTCATAGCGTAACTCCTTACCAGCTAGCTTTACGAACGCCAGGTACATCACCTTGCATTACACGTTCACGCAGTTTATTACGTGACAAACCAAATTTACGGAAGTAACCATGTGGACGACCAGTCAAACCACAGCGATTACGTAGACGAACTGGTGATGAGTTACGTGGCAATGATTGAAGTGCCAACATTGCATCTAAACGCTCTTCATCGCTTGCATTAACGTCACTGATTACTGCTTTTAGCTTTGCACGCTTTTCGGCGTACTTAGCAACTGTTTTTTCGCGCTTTAATTCGCGATTAATCATGCTTTTTTTAGCCATAACGTTTACCTTATCTAAATGGGAAGCCGAATGCTTTTAACAATGCACGACCTTGATCATCGTTTGCAGCTGTGGTGGTGATAGTGATATCCAAACCACGGATACGATCGATTTTATCAAAATCCACTTCTGGGAAAACGATCTGCTCTTTGATGCCGAGCGAATAATTGCCACGACCATCAAATGCTTTTGCTGAAAAACCACGGAAGTCACGAATACGAGGAATCGCAATGGCGATAAGACGATCTAAAAATTCGTACATCTGTTCGCCACGAAGCGTCACTTTACAACCAATAGGCCATTCTTCACGAATTTTGAAGCCTGCTACAGATTTACGTGCTTTAGTTACTACTGGTTTTTGACCAGCAATAGCAGTCATATCTGCTAATGCACCTTCAAGTAATTTTTTATCTTGTGCTGCACCGCCAACACCCATATTTAGAGTGATTTTGGTAATTCTTGGCACTTGCATAACATTTTCCAAGCCAAGCTCATCTTTGATGTTTTGCTTTAGCTGGTCATTGTATAAAGATTTTAATCTTGCCATTACTATATACCCTTAGTATTTTATGCAGTCGCCACTACTTCACCATTTGAACGATAGATACGGACTTTTTTACCCGCTTCATTCACTTGGTAAGCAATACGATCTGCCTTTTGGGTTGCTGCGTTATAAATCGCAACGTTTGAAATGTGTAAAAATGCTTCTTGCTTAACGATGCCACCTTCTTTGCCTAACGCTTGGTTAGGTTTTTGGTGTTTGGTTACAATGTTAATGCCTTCAACTTTTACACGATCTGCTTTAACCGCCAAAATTGTGCCTTGCTTGCCTTTATCTTTGCCAGCAATCACAACCACGGTATCGCCTTTGCGTAACTTTGCCATAAGATGCCTCTAAAAAGGTTACAGTACTTCTGGTGCTAGAGAAACAATTTTCATAAATTGTTCACTACGTAGCTCACGAGTAACAGGTCCAAAAATACGAGTTGCAATCGGTGCTTTGTTATTGTTTAAAATAACAGCAGCGTTATCATCAAAACGTAGTACCGAACCGTCTGGACGACGCACGCCTTTTTTAGTACGCACAACGACCGCATTCATCACGTCGCCTTTTTTAACACGGCCACGAGGAATAGCTTCTTTTACGGTTACTTTGATAATATCGCCAACAGAGGCATAACGACGATGAGAACCGCCCAATACCTTAATGCACTGTACACGACGTGCACCGCTGTTGTCTGCAACTTCCAGCATTGTTTCAGTCTGAATCATCGCATTACTCCATAAATAATAATACAATAAAAGTCTAATCACCAAGACTTGAATAATCAAGTCTTGGATAATGTGTCAAAAGACCATTATACTAGTAAATGACTTTTAATGCAAATAGCTTAAATTTTAACCGCAGCTTCAACTACGTCTACTAAAGTCCAAGATTTGGTTTTAGAAATAGGACGAGTCTCTTTGATGCGAACAATATCACCTTCTTGACAAACGTTGTTCTCATCATGAGCTTTTAGTTTGGTAGAGCGGCGGACTTGCTTGCCATACATTGGGTGGCGAATTTGGCGTTCAACTAATACAGTAATAGACTTATCCATCTTATTACTGATGACTTTACCAGTTACAACGCCAACTTCTTGAGTTTGGGTATTCTCGCTCATGCATCGCCTCTTTGTTTTTCATTGATCAAAGTCAAGATTTTTGCAATCGTACGACGATTTGTCTTAACTTCATGAGTTTGACCTAGCTGACCAGTTGCTTTCGCCATGCGAATACGAAATGCATCAAGTTGCTTTTCGTCTAGCAATTGTACCAACTCGTCCAATGACTTTTCACGTAATTCGTTGGTTTTCATTACATTACCGTCCGTTTAACAATGGTGGTTTTGAATGGTAGCTTAGCTGACGCAAGCGTCAATGCCTCACGTGCAAGCTCTTCATTAACACCTTGGATTTCATAAAGCATTTTGCCTGGCTTGATTTCAGCGACCCAGTATTCTACAGGACCTTTACCTTTACCCATACGAACTTCTAATGGTTTTTCAGTAATTGGCTTATCTGGGAATACACGAATCCAAATTTTACCGCCACGCTTAATGCGACGAGTAATGGTACGACGAGCTGCTTCAATTTGACGGGCAGTCATGCGACCACGACCAACTGATTTTAAGCCAATTTCACCAAATGCAACCGTGTTACCACGTTGAGCTAAACCTGTGTTACGCCCTTTGTGCATTTTACGAAACTTGGTACGTTTTGGTTGTAACATAGTTTATCCTCTGTCGTTATTGCGGCGATTGCTACGACCACGACGCTTAGGTGCGCGAGTCTTGTCTTCAACCACAGGGTTATAAACACTGTTCATGCCATCTAGGATTTCACCACGGAAAATCCATACTTTAACACCAATGGTGCCATAAGTGGTTTCTGCACGAACTTCTGAATAATCAATGTCGGCACGGAGTGTGTGTAGTGGCACACGACCTTCACGATACCATTCAGTACGAGCGATTTCAGCACCGCCTAGACGACCTGATAGCTCAACTTTGATACCGCCAGCACCAGCACGCATGCTGTTTTGTACTGCACGTTTCATCGCACGGCGGAACATCACACGACGTTCTAACTGATTAGCGATGCCTACCGCTACAAGACGTGCATCCAAATCAGGTTGAGTAACTTCTTGGATGTTTACTTGAGCTGGCACGCCCATAAGCTTAGTAAGCTCTTTTTGAAGTGCTTCGATATCTGCACCTTGCTTACCAATGATTACGCCAGGACGTGCTGAGTGAATGGTAATTTTAGCCGCACCAGTAGGACGCTCAATGTAAATGTGACTGACCATTGCTTCTTTTAGCTTGTTGCGTAGATAATCACGCACTTTAAAGTCATTTAACAAATACTCAGAGTATTGCTTTGGGCTTGCATACCAGTTTGCGTTATGCTTTTTAACAACGCCTAGACGGATACCAATTGGATGTACTTTTTGACCCATGATTATGCTCCTACTTTAACAGTGATGTGACAAGTGCGTTTGCTGATACGGTCAGCACGACCCTTGGCACGAGGCATAATACGCTTCAAAGTAATACCTTCATCAACGTAAATGGTAGAAACACGCAATGTGTCAATATCCAAACCGTTGTTATGTTCAGCGTTAGCAATCGCTGATTGTAGGCATTTCTTAACTAATTTAGCAGCTTTTTTATTGCTAAAAGTTAGGATATCCAAAGCACGCTCGATTGATTTACCACGAACTTCGTCCGCAACCAATCTTACTTTTTGTGCCGAAATGGCGGCACCACGTAATTTTGCAGTTACTTCCATGGTAGCACCTTATCTCTTAGATTTCTTATCAACGCCATGACCACGATATGAGCGGGTCGGAGCGAATTCACCGAGTTTATGGCCAACCATTTGCTCACTTACAATAACAGGTACGTGTGTACGTCCATTATGGACTGAGATGGTTAGACCTACCATTTGTGGTAGAATCATCGAGCGACGAGACCAAGTTTTGATCGGTTTGCGGCTGTTGCTTTCAAGAGCACTCTCAACCTTGGCAAACAAATGCGCATCGATAAATGGACCTTTTTTCAATGAACGAGGCATGAAACTTTTCCTTTATTTCTTGGCACGACGGCGACGGATGATCATATTGTCAGTACGCTTATTAGAGCGGGTTTTTAGACCCTTAGCTTTCTGACCCCAAGGACTTGTTGGATGTTTACCAAAGTTACGTCCTTCACCACCACCGTGTGGGTGATCAATTGGGTTCATAGCCGTACCACGAACGGTAGGACGAACGCCACGCCAGCGATTAGCACCTGCTTTACCAAGTGATTTTAGGTTATTTTCTGTATTAGAAACTTCACCAATTACCGCACGGCAGTTTGCGTGAATACGGCGAGTTTCGCCTGAACGCAAACGTACGATCACATAAGCACCATCACGACCAAGCAATTGAACCGCTGCACCAGCAGAACGGGCAATTTGAGCACCTTTGCCGATTTTTAGTTCAATGTTGTGAATGATAGTACCCACTGGGATATTTTTAAGTGGCAAACAGTTACCTGGGCGGATTGGAGAACCTTCACCAGATTGAACCTGATCGCCTACTGCCAATTTTTTAGGGGCAATGATATAACGACGCTCACCATCTGCATACTTTAATAATGCGATGTGTGCAGTACGGTTTGGATCGTATTCAATGCGTTCAACAGTTGCAATGATACCGTCTTTATTGCGTTTAAAGTCAATTAGACGATAATGTTGCTTATGACCACCACCGATATGACGGGTAGTGATGCGACCGTTGTTATTACGGCCACCAGTTTTAGCTTTTGATTCAACAAGCGGTGCATAAGGACGACCTTTAAAAAGGTGTGGATGCACTACTTTTTCAACAAAGCGGCGACCTGGTGAGGTTGGTTTTGCTTTTACGATAGGCATGATTTTAATCCTTATTCGTTAGTCGCTGTTTCACTAGTGACTTCTTCACCAGCACCGATTTGTACGTCTGAACCTGCTTTTAAGGTGACATACGCTTTTTTCACGTCGTTGCGGCGACCAGTAACACGACCAAAACGCTTGGTTTTACCTTTAGTGTTTAGGGTGTTTACTTTAACCACTTCAACGCCTTCAAACATTAGCTCAACCGCTTGTTTGATTTCACGTTTGGTTGCATTGTTATCAACTTTGAAAACTTGTACACCAAGGCTGTCGCCCAAACGTTGAGATTTCTCAGAAAATACAGGTGCTTTTAACACTTGATACAATCTTGCGTTACTCATGCTAGTGACTCCTCAAATTGTTTGGCAGCATCAACAGTCATGATAACTTTATCAAAAGACACTAGGCTGACAGGATCAACTTCACGAGTGCCAAGTACATTGACATGCGGAATGTTGCGTGCAGCTAAGTACAAGTTTTCATCAACTTCGCTGGTAACGATCAATGCACGTGGAGCATTTAGCTCAGCTAGTTTTGCAATCATTTCTTTAGTTTTTGGTGCAGATACTTTAATGTCATCAACCAAAATCAGACGGTCTTGACGAACAAGCTCTGCCAAAATGCATTGCATCGCACCACGATACATTTTGCGGTTTACTTTTTGAGACCAGTCTTGTGGCTTGGCTGCAAATGCACGACCACCACCAACCCAGATTGGACCACGGATAGAACCCGCACGAGCACGACCTGTGCCCTTTTGACGCCATGGCTTCTTACCACCACCAGATACTTCGCCACGAGTTTTTTGTGCACGAGTACCTTGACGAGCACCAGCTAGGTAAGCAGTTACGACTTGGTGAACTAAAGCTTCGTTGAATTCACGACCAAAAGTCGTTTCTGATAATTCAACCGCCGCACCTGTAACAGTTTTTAAATTCACGTTAATCCCCTTAGGCTTTCACTGACGGACGTACGATAACATCGCCACCATTAGCACCTGGAAGTGCACCTTTGATGACTAGTACACCTTTTTCAGCATCAACAGACACGATTTCAAGTCCTTGAACGGTAACACGCTTGTTACCCATTTGACCTGGCATCTTTTTGCCTTTAAATACTTTACCTGGTGTCTGGTTTTGACCAGTAGAACCAAGTACACGGTGTGATACAGAGTTACCGTGAGTTGCATCTTGAGTGCGGAAGTTGTGGCGTTTTACACCACCTTGGAAGCCCTTACCTTTTGATTGACCAGTTACATCAACTAACTGACCTGCTTCAAATAAGTCTGCCAAAATTTCTGTGCCAACTTCACGACCTTCAAGGTCAGCATCTTCAGCACGGAATTCCCAAACACCGCGACCAGCAGCTACGCCAGCTTTTGCGAAGTGTCCTTTTTGAGCAGCAGTTACACGACTTTCACGACGCTCACCTGTGGTGATTTGAATTGCGTTATAGCCATCGGTATCTACTGTTTTGATTTGCGAAATGCGGTTTGCTTCAACCTCAACTACTGTTACAGGAATAGATACGCCTGCTTCAGTAAAAACTCGGGTCATACCGCATTTTTTACCGACTAAACCAATCGCCATGTTAGACCTCATTAATTAATCATTCGTTTAATATTAAACCAGTTGTTCATTAGCCTAAGGCGATTTGAACATCAACACCAGCAGCCAAATCAAGTTTCATTAATGCATCAACTGTTTTATCAGTTGGTTGCACAATGTCAATCATGCGTTTGTGGGTGCGAATTTCATACTGGTCACGAGCGTCTTTGTTGACGTGTGGTGATGTCAATACGTTGAACCGCTCAATACGAGTCGGCAACGGCACAGGGCCACAAACTTGCGCACCTGTACGTTTTGCAGTATCGACAATCTCTTGTGCCGACTGATCAATCAAACGATAATCGAAAGACTTTAGTCGGATACGGATTCTCTGGTTAGCCATGCCAACAAGCTCCTAATTAAGTGCTTTTTTAACCTCTAACTTCACCACTGTGAAGGATTAGGTTGCCATTTTTTTAATATTTTGTCCAATCGCATTGCTTTTAGACAAAATAAGCCAATCCCTGTCTACCATCCTAAAGGATAGCAACAGAGAAGTGTTTTATAGTGCCAAAAACGATGCTTCGGCTGTATCGTTGTCTTTTTCGCCAATGATGACTACTTTTTAAATTTTTAGTAAAAGCAAAAACTTATACCAAAAACGACAACGCTAAACAATAAAAGTTCCTATATTATACACAAAATTTAGACAAAAGCAAGTCTATATTATGTTTTTTAATTCAGATTTATCATAGATGATGTTAAACGATACGATGTACGACGCCTAGCAATTTCAATTAAGCCAAGTCGGCTAAAATCAGATACATAACTGATAAAACTGTCTTTTTTCAGGGTATTTTTAAGTGATTTTAACACACTTTTTCGCATTGCAGCGTCTTTTATGTCAATAAAATCTATTATAATGATACCGCCAAGCCCCCGAAGTTTTAGCTGAGTAGCAATAACAGCAATCGCTTCAAGATTGGTTTGATGAGCAACGTTCACGCCTGCCTTGCCAACAAATGACCCTGAATTAACATCAATAACTGTCATCGCCTCACATTCATCAATCAACAGATAACCCCCTGATGGCAAAACCACTTTACGATTCAACGCTCGAGTAAGCTTATCAATAACGGCAAAATCAGCAAACGCTGCCGCACAATAGCTCACCTTTATAGGTAGTGACTGTAACTGCACACAGATGGCTTGATTATCCGCTAAAATCACATCAGGTAAGTCTGACACTTCAAAAATAGCGTCATTCACCAGCTGCGATGCTAACGCCTGCTGGTATAAAAGCATCGGCTTTTTGGTGGTTTTGTAGGCGGTTATCACATCGTGATAAATCTGCATAAGATACTCAAGCTGTGAATAAATAATGGCGTATATTTCATTAAAAGATTGGGGCTTAAGCAGTGCAAAATTAGTACGGATAATCACACTACCCGTCATTTTAATCGTATCTAAAACTTGCTCTGCCATCGCCTTAGCACTGCGATCTAATCGCTTAGAAATGTGGTGCTTGGCAGATGATTTTGGCAACCATCTTATGTATTGCCCATCAAAGCCGATGTCTGTGCTAATGGTAGCCCCTTTATCGCCAATCTCATCTTTAATCACTTCAACTAAAATGAGTTCGCCTGTATATAAAGTGGATAGACATTTTTTACCATTTATCATCATCAGCTGATCAGCAGGTAAAAACGCCATCAAATCTCGACCAATATCCACAAAAGCACAATTTAACTGGGGTAAAATCCGCACAACCTTACCCAAAAAAATTGAACCTACAAGCGTATCGCCAAGCACGCTAAAATTAGTTAATTGTCCATGCTTTAAGGAGGCTGCCTGCCAAATGTATTCATCAGACTGATGAATTAAAAGGACGTGCCTATCTGTCATGACACATCTCATCAATTAACGCCACAGTCTGGGCAAGTGGCAAGCCTACGACATTGGTATAACTGCCATGAATCGCCTTTACCCACGCCATCGCACCGCCTTGTATGGCATAGGCACCTGCCTTATCCTGTGGCTCGCCTGTCTGCCAATAGCGGTCTTTCATGTCATCAGTTAGCACCACAAATTCAACCGCTGTGGTACAAATAAAATGCCTTTGATGTGTGATGACACCATCTTGTAGCCCACTAATACAAACCGCCGTCCAAACTTCATGCGTCCTACCTGACATCTTATCCCACATCATAAACGCATCTGCCCGATCAACTGGCTTAGTCAGCACCACCCCATCAAGCACACCAATCGTGTCTGCGGTAATGACCCATGAATATTGATGCGTATCTTGTGATGATTGGGTATCTTGTAGTAGCTGTACAGCCTGCTGTGCCTTATTTTGTACCATACGCACGACATAATCTTTGGCACACTCGCCTGCTTGCCACGTTTCGTCAATGTCAGCCTTTAAAACCTTAAAATCCACACCTGCGGCAGCCAAAAGCTCTTGGCGACGTGGCGATGTTGAAGCTAAGATGATGTGTGGATTTTGCATATATTTGCCTATTTGCTATTTTAGTTTTACCATTTTAGTTATTTAAAAATTGATTTAAAAATACCCTGTATGACTAGGGCGTGCCTGCCTTTTGTATTTGCAATGAAAAATGCCTATTAAAAGTAAGGGTAATCACACGATGATTAGATACAACCAATGCCAATTATACGCTCTCCTTGATTTTTTCGCCACTTCGGACGTTTGGGCAAATTAGACTTAAAAACATAAATAATTTTGAGCAGACAACAAGCTATGATACAATTATATCATTTTTATTGATGCCTAAATTTAAGGAATGCCAATGACCATCACCGCCCAAGATGTACAAAATTGTGCCAGACTCTCACGCCTTGCCATTGATGACACCACCGCCCAAAGCTATGCCAGCGGTCTTGATAAAATTCTAGCCATGATGGACGTATTAGACGATGTAGACACACAAGACATCGCCCCACTTGCCAATATTCATGAAGCCTGCACCGATTTGCGTGCGGACGTGGCAGATACCAACATTGACAAAGACAGCTTTCAAAAGGTTGCCCCAAATGTACAAGACGGCTTATATCTTGTGCCACAAGTGATTGAATAATAAGTAATCATCAAGCACAAGAGTCCAGACAAGTAACCTAGACAAGCAAATAACAAATACACCGCCCAACAAAAATAAACAAAACAGCTTAGTTACCCAAAGCAGTTAAAGCTTAAAAACGATGTACAGCTTAGGGCGATTTCAAAGCAGTTAAACACCAAAAATCATTTAAAATATCCAAATATGACAGGCAATGACATGACACAATTTCATCAATTATCCGTCCATGAATTGGCACAAGGCTTGACCAATAAAGACTTTTCAAGCGTGGAGCTGACAGAATATTTCATCAATCGCATTGGCAAATACGATGACACAATCAACAGCTTTATCACCCATGATTTTGATCATGCCCTAAAAAATGCCCAAACAGCGGACCAATTGCGTACCAAAGGCGACACACGCCCCCTGCTTGGCGTGCCGATGGCTCATAAAGACAACCTATGCACCAAAGGCGTACTGACTACGGCAGGCTCCAAGATTTTATATAACTTCGTCTCGCCTTATGACGCAACCGTGGTTGAGAATATCGCCAAGGCAGGATTTATCAACCTAGGCAAGCTCAACATGGACGAGTTTGCCATGGGGTCGGATAACGAATCTTCATACTTTGGGGCAGTGCATAATCCTTGGGATACCGCCCGTGTACCTGGGGGGTCATCTGGGGGGTCGGCAGCTGCGGTAGCAAGTGGCTTTACCCCTGTCGCCACAGGCTCAGACACAGGTGGCTCTATCCGTCAGCCAGCAAGTTTTTGTGGCGTAACTGGCATCAAGCCCACCTATGGGCGTGTGTCTCGCTATGGCATGATTGCCTATGCGTCAAGCCTAGACCAAGCAGGCACCTTTGGCAAATCTGCCCTTGATTGTGCGTATCTGTTAAACCCCATGCAAGGACACGATGTCAAGGACGCAACATCTATCAACCGCCCCAATGATGACTATGTGGCGGACATTTTGGCGGTTAAGACAGACGATAAGCCCTTAGCAGGCAAAAAAATCGGTGTTGCCAAAGCCTATTTTGGTCAAGGCTTGGACAGCGATGTTGAAAAATCAATCCGCACCGCCTTGGCTACCTATGAAGAGCTGGGGGCGACGATTGTGGAAGTGGACATCACCGACCCTGCAATCACTTTGGCGACTTATTATCTGCTTGCCCCCGCCGAAGCCAGCTCCAATTTGTCTCGCTATGATGGCGTGCGTTTTGGCTATCGCTGTGAAGACCCCAAAGATTTGATGGATTTGTACACACGCAGTCGCTCAGAAGGTTTTGGGGCGGAAGTGCAACGCCGTATCATCATGGGGACATACGCCCTATCGGCAGGCTATTTTGATGCCTACTATACCAAAGCCCAAAAGGTTCGCCGTATCATCATGGAAGATTTCAAAAAAGCCTTTGAAACCTGCGATATCATCGCAAGCCCCACCGCACCGACAACCGCCTACAAATTGGGCGAATCGCTTGACCCTGCCACCATTTATCTTGGCGATGTCTATACCATTGGCGTAAATTTGGCAGGACTGCCTGCACTCTCCCACCCAGTCGGACAAGCAAACGGCTTGCCTGTGGGCTTACAGCTGATTGGCAAGCATTGGGCAGAAAGCGAGCTTTTAAAGACAGCTCATATTTATCAGGCGAATACTGATTTTCATGAGCAACTGCCTAAGTTTGCCAACACTTAATTTTAAGGAAAACATGATGGACATCATCATCAAACGCACAGAACAAAAGTACAGCGATGGCGTACAAGCACTTTATCTTAGCCCAAGTGTATATAGCCAAACCCTACATCTACCCAGTCAATCGGCGGATAATTGGAAAAAGTGGCTTGGCAATATCCCTGACCATGTGCATTCTTTTGTGGCGGTATGTGATGATGGTGTCAACCAAAAGGTGGTTGGCAATGTTGCCTTAAAACTTGAAACAGCTGAACGCAGACGACATATTGGCAGTTTTGTGATTGCGGTACACGATGAGCATCAAGGTCAAGGCATCGGCAAAAAACTACTAAATACCATCATTGATTTGGCGGATAATTGGCTTAATTTAACTCGCCTAGAACTCACCGTTTATACCGATAACGAAAAAGCCATTCAGCTGTATCAAAAATTTGGCTTTGACATTGAAGGCGAGCATAGGCAGTTTGCATTTAGACACGGCAAGTTCGTCAATGCCTATACGATGGCAAGAATTAAGAGCGAAAGCTAAGGAGTTGGTATGCAAACTGTTACTTTGCAATTTGATGATGTCTATTATCAAGAATTGGTTAGTCAAGTGGGCGAAGACAATTTATCAGACTTTTTTAAAACAGTATCCGAACCCTATTTATGGCTTCACAAAAAAAGTCATGAGCCATCAGATGATGAATTAAGCCCAATGCACCGAAAAATCTTAGATGAACGCTTGGCAAGTTACCAATCTGATGGCAATAAAGGCAAGCCCTATCAATCGGTTTTGGCTGATATTCGCAAAACACTTGGTTAACTGTATGGCTTTTAATATTTTAATTCGCAGTGAAGCACAAAATGATATTGCACAAATTGCCCATTGGTACAAAAGCCAAGCGAACAATCTGGACAAACGTTTTTTGACTGCTCTTGAACACACCTTGGAAAAATTAAGCTATATGGCAGACAGCCATGCAATTATTTATCAAAATACTCGCAAAATTTTATTGCATAAATTCCCCTATGCAGTACATTATCAGATTGATGGTTTTGATGTGATTGTTTTTGCAGTATTACACGGTAGCCAAAATCCCATCAATTGGCAAATTAGGGCGGACAATGTTTAACCTTTATTAAGGCACATTAAACTTTCTAACACTTTTTTATAAAATACAAGTTATAAAATGCAAGCGTTCAACATACCCTAATTATTCACAAACTAGTTTATTGTTTAAAAGAGAAAACAACATGACCATCTCCAATTCACCCAACCTACTCATTGACGGCTATGAAGTGATTATCGGCATTGAAATCCATTGCCAGTTAAACACGGACAGCAAAATATTCTCAAACGCTCCCACCACCTTTGGGCAAGCACCGAACACGGCAGCCACGATTGTGGATTTGGGTTTTCCTGGGGCATTGCCTGTCTTGAACGAAGGCGTGATTGAGCGTGCCTTAAAATTTGGCTTAGGAGTCAATGCCAAACTTGGCACCTATAACACCTTTGACCGCAAAAACTACTTTTATCCTGACCTACCCAAAGGCTACCAAATCACCCAAATGGCAAACCCTATTGTCGGCAAAGGCTACATTGACGTGCTCGTCAATGCAGGGCAAAAAGACGAATACACCAAGCGTATCGGCATCACACGGGCTCACCTAGAAGAAGATGCAGGAAAATCAGTGCATGATGCTGTACCACAGATGACAGGCGTGGACTTAAACCGTGCTGGCACACCCTTGATTGAGATTGTCTCTGAACCTGATATGCGTTCGGTGGGTGAAGCTGTGGCTTATGTCAAGACCATTCATGAGCTGGTTACTTGGCTTGGCATCTCAGACGCTGTCATGGCAGAAGGCTCGTTTCGTGCCGACATCAACGTCTCAGTGCATAAGCCAAACACCCCCTTTGGCACACGCTGTGAGCTAAAAAACCTAAATTCATTTCGCTTTATTGAACGTGCCATCAAATCAGAAGTGGAGCGACAAATCGATCTGATTGAAGACGGTGGAACAGTCGTGCAAGCCACTCGCCTATACGACCCTGAGCAAGATGAAACCCGTGCCATGCGTACCAAAGAAGAAGCCAACGACTACCGCTATTTTCCAGACCCCGACCTATTGCCTGTCGTGATTTCTGATGAAACGCTCGCCAAAGTGCGTGCCGATATGCCAGAGCTACCTAGTCATCGTAAAGAGCGATTTGTGAATGAATTTGGCTTGACTGCTTATGACGCACTCGTGCTAAACGGTAGCCGTGAATTGTCGGATTATTTTTTGCAAGTAGTTGATATTATTGGAAAAAACTACGCCAAGATTGGGGCAAACTGGGTCATGGGCGAGCTGTCTGGGGCATTAAATAAAAATGAACTGACAATTGCAAACTCCCCCATCTCCGCCGAACGCTTGGCAGGGCTTATCATGCGTATCAATGACAACACCATCAGCGGTAAAATCGCCAAAGAAGTGTTTAGTTTTATGTGGGAGACTGACAAAACCGCCGATGAAATCATCAATGAAAAAGGACTAAAACAAGAAACCGACACAGGGGCGATTACCGCCATCATCAGCGAAGTCTTGGCGAATAATCAAGCGATGGTGGACGAGTACAAATCTGGCAAAGAAAAAGCCTTTAATGGGCTGGTTGGGCAAGTCATGAAAGCAAGTCGTGGCAAAGCAAACCCAGCTCAGGTCAATCAGTTGTTAAAAGAGATGATTGGGTGAATTGGGTAAATGATAAAGCCAAATCCAAATAGATTTGGCTTTATCATAAAATATATTAACAAAAGGGAATAATATAATTATGTCATTTCAAACACCAGTCACTATTGCGAATGCGATAAGTCAAATTGAAAATAGTAAATACTTAGTTCCAGCTATTCAAAGAGAATTTGTTTGGAAACACGATCGAATTGAGCAGCTTTTTGATTCACTTATGCAAGGCTACCCAATCAGCTCATTTTTATTTTGGGAGGTTCAAGAACAAAATGTCAATCAATTTAAATTTTATAAAATCATTAAAGATTTTCGTGAACGCTACAAAACCCACAATGAAGAATACAACACATCTGGATCCAATGGGTTTTACGCCATTTTAGACGGACAACAAAGATTAACATCATTATATATTGGCTTAAAGGGAAGTTTTGCCTATAAAACCCCTAGAAAAAAATGGGAAGATAATCAAAATTCATTACCTACTAGGGATTTGTATTTAAATATTACAAAGGAACTATCTGAACAAGAAAATGGAAGAAAATATCAGTTTCAATTTTTAGATAGAAATTTAACCAACCAAAAAAATTTCTATGATAAAGATGAGCAAAAATGGTTCAGAGTATCACATATTTTAGACTATACTGATGATAAAAAATTAGGTGATATGATAAAGAATTTGGACAGCGAATTTGCTAGAAAATCTATCAGACAACTAAAAAGAGTTATTCATGAGAGACAAATTATAAATTTTTATCTAGAAGAAGAACAAAATCTAGATAAAGCATTAAAAATATTTATAAGAATAAATAGTGGCGGAATAGCATTAAGTTTTTCGGATTTAATTATGTCTATTGCTATTTCAAATTGGAAAACCAAAGACGCAAGAAGAGAAATATTAGGCTTGGTTGATGAGATAAAAAATAAAGATTTTCATATATCAAAAGATTTAATATTAAAAACATTTTTATACCTATATAGTACAGATATTGGCTTTAAAGTAACAAATTTTTCATCGGAAAAAGCAAAAATATTTGAAGATAATTGGCTAAGTATTAAGAATGCTATTTTATCTACCTTTGATTTGATTAAATCATTTGGTTTTGATGAATATAATTTAACATCAAAAAATTCCATCATTCCTATTATTTATTACTTATATCATAGAAATATCTATAAAGACTTTACCCATAAAGTAGAATTTAAGAATGAAAGAAAAATCATAAAAGAATGGCTACATATTGTACTAATAAACAGAGTTTTTGGCGGTACTTCTGATAGTACATTATCTCAAATCAGAAAAGTTTTTTCCAATGATGTGGTAAAAGAACCAATTAAATTAGACATTGATATATTTCCTAAAATTCAAATGCTTGATAGTATTAGAAAAGACATGGTTATTGATTATGATAATATTTTAAATATACAATATGAAGATAAGTATGCCTTCTCTATATTGTCATTACTTTATCCCAATTTAGATTACAAAAACAACAATTTTCATAAAGACCATTTGCACCCAGAAACTAGCTACGAGCTATTAAGCGATGACTTAAAAGAAAAATATAGTCGTGAGGTTTATAATTCCATTATCAATTTACAAATGCTCGGTGCAAATGAAAATTCATCTAAACAAAACAAAGAATTAGCAGAATGGGTTTCTCAAGAAACGCAAACCAAAAACAAAGAAGAATTTTTGGATAATCATTTAATTCCCGATATTGATTTGAGTTTAATGAATTTTGATGTATTTGTGGAAAAAAGAAAAGCGTTAATTATCAAAAAGTTAAAAGAATTAGTAGGCACTCTTGAATAATGAAAAATGATAACACAAAACCAATCAAGCCCCTACTCCACCGTGCCGACAGCCTACTCTTTGCCACAGGGGCAGACATTGTGGACAGCAGTCTGCCTGACCTGACTTTCGGAGCAATAGCGGTATATAGCAAGGCAAACCCTGCACAGATCAATCAGCTGTTAAAGCAGATGCTTGGGTAAAGCAAATAATTAAAAATTTAGTCAAATCCAACGTGGGTTTGGCTTTTTTTTGGCGATAAATTTTATCTTTATTTTTGCCTAACTTCCACTTTAAATTTTAAAAAAAATTAACAACAAAATCATTACTTTTTTATTGCCATTTAAAATACTTTTTGTTATATTAAGTATGCCTATTTTTTTCATAATAAGGATATCTTATGGCTTCACTACTGCACACAGGAACCCTACCAACCGACATCATCGCTGCCTTAGAGGGTGATTTTGATGGACTAAAACCTAGCGTCTATAAAGATGGTAGCTATCGCCTGCGTCGTTATTCCAAAATCGTCTATAACAAAGACGACAAGCACATTGATTTACTGCGTGGCACAAACTTTTGCCAAAGCAGTGAATTTAATAAATTCCAAGGCGATGTGGTGCGTGAATATGACGACATCAGCGATGAACTCATTGCCAGCGAAGGTTTTTTACGCATTGTTGATACCTTTGCTAACGAAGGCGGTTTACCAAAAGACGCAACTATTGATGTACATCAAATTCGTGTGGTCGCCAAAGACCCAGCCAAACCTACCGTAACCACCCCAGAAGGCATTCATCAAGACGGCTACAACCGCATTGGTATGTTCACCGTCAGCTTCAAAAATGCCGAAGGAGCAGAGCTTCGTATCTATAGCGATAACGACCCTGACACCGTCCTAGAAAAAATCCCCAGCAAAACAGGCGGATACTGCGTGGTAGATGATAGCGATTTATGGCATTATGCTACCGAGATTAGCAGTGATGACGGCAATGGTTATTGGGATTTGTTTGTTTTGACTGCCAATATGAACTGATTTATCTAAGAAACCATCACCATTTTGATGAATTAACGCCAATTTTATATTGGCGTTATTTTTTTAAATCACCCATCGCACAGTCAATCTGATGACCGTAAAATACTAGGCAATCATACGAATATGACAAAACCCCACCATCGTCTGGTAGGGTTTTGATCGTATTGATAAACAGTAAAAACAAAAAGCCAAAACTTAGTGTTGATGACCGCCAGCACCATGTGCATGACCGTGTGCGATTTCATCAGCAGTCGCTGCACGCACCTCTACAATCTCCACATCAAAAGTTAAAGCCTGACCTGCCAATGGGTGGTTACCATCTACAACCACTTCTTCATCAGTCACTTCTTTGACCGTAACCAGCATCACATGACCGTCATCGGTTTGTGATTGGAACTGCATACCTGCTTCAATGTTATCCACGCCTTGGAAATTGGCACGTGGCACAGATTGCACCGCTTCTGCGATATATTCGCCATACGCATCTTCTGGGGCGATGGTGGCAGTGAACTTATCGCCTGCTGATTTACCTTCCATTTGGGCTTCTAAACCCGGAATGATATTGTGATGACCGTGTAGATATGCCAACGGCTCACCACGAGATTGATCTAATGTCTCGCCTTTATCGTTCGTCAGTGTGTAGTTAAACTTAACAACGGTATCTTTTGCGATTGTAGTCATAAATCACCTAAATTTGCGGTATGTCACCGCTTTAGTTTATTACATTGCCAAATTCATTTTAATAAAATTTAGCAATACCTAAGCATATTATAACAGACTTTCAGCCATTATGTCGTAAATTTACAAAATCGTAACTTGATGGCGATAATAATATTTGGGTTGAGTTTTTCATTTAGGTGCATTATGATATTTTTCATTTTGACAATCAGATTTTATGAACCACCTAACTTATCATCTAGACTTTAGCCGATTCAATGAACACCTTGTTAATGTTAAGCTAGACTTCATTGCTAAAACTAACTCGCCCACAGTATGGCTGCCAAGCTGGATTGCAGGCAGCTATTTGATTCGTGAATTTAGCAAAAATATCACAAACGTAAAATACAGCACAGACATCACACACAGAGCCGATAAGCTTAGCAAAAACACTTGGCAACTATCTCACGTCCATGCAGGCGAGACAGTCAGCATACAGTATGAAGTGTACTGCTATGACTTATCGGTACGGACGGCATTTGTTGATCATCTAAGATTATTTGGTAATTTTACATCGCTCTTACTGATGGTGACCCAGTGCGAACAAGCAATGTGCCAAATCACACTGTCTGTGCCAAATGCTTTTTTTGATCGCAATCCAAATGCCATACTTGCTTGTGGACTACCGCATGACACACACCACGATGGTGATGCCACGCTTTATCAACTGCGTCCTATCCAAGCCTTTGAAAGCTATGATTATCCATTTGAGATTGCATCTCAAGATGAATTTTGCTTTGATGTCAGCTGCAATCATAAGACCATCGCTCATAGGTTTTTTGTTAGTGGTATTCATTTTGGCGACCTAGATCGTCTAAAAACAGACGTTCGCAAGATTTGCCAAAGCTATGTTACTTGGCTTGAAGATGTACCGTTTGGTGACTACACCTTTATGTTGCTTGCAACCGATAACGAGTACGGTGGACTTGAACATATTAACTCAACCGCCCTTGTCAGTCCAAGAAGTGACCTGCCAAGTATTCATGAGCCTAAGCAGCCAACGGCTGACTATCAACGGCTACTTGGGCTATGTAGCCATGAATATTTTCATGCATGGTGGGTCAAAACTGTCCGCCCTGATGTCATGATGACAAGTAGTCTACAAGCAGAAGCTTATACGCCACTTCTATGGGTATTTGAAGGCTTTACCAGCTACGTTGATGATTTTATGCTATTACAATCAGGAGTTATCAATAAAGATGACTATGCCAAACTGCTGACAGCCCAAATTAATCGCTATCAAGCAACCAATGGGCGACATCATCAAAGCGTTGCCGAATCAAGCTTTGATGCGTGGATTAAGCTGTATCGCCCTGACGAAAATTCTAGCAACCACAGCATTAGTTATTATAACAAAGGGGCGTTGGTCGCATGGCTGCTTGATGTTACTCTCATGACGCATTCAGCGGGTCGGTATCGCTTGTTTGATGTCATAAAAGCCTTTTATAATAAAGCAAAAACCACACCAAATGGTCGCTTTGGCATGACAGATGAAAACTTAAGCGAGACTATCAGCTATTTTATCGCACCGTCTGTTTGGCAAGAATTTTATCAAAAATACATTATTGGCACAGATGAGTTGCCTATTAACGAAACTCTGACAATGCTTGGGGTTACCTATACCAAAAAGAATCTTGATAAACCGTGGGGTATGCAAACTAACAGCACGCCTGCAGGTCTTAAAATCACCCATATTGACACAAATAGCGATGCCAGTCGTGCAGGATTATCTGCAATGGACACCATTATTGCCATTGATGGCATTCGTGCCACGTCATCAGTACTTAATGCCGCTATCCAACGTCAAAAGCACCAATCAACGCCAATCTGTGTATGGGCGTTTCACCAAGATCGTCTGTGTCATTTTAACGTGCAAGCAAGAGAGCTTGACCATCAAAATGAACAAATCACCATCACTGCTATGCCTAACGGTGCTTGGCTTGATGGATTTTGGGCGTAGCTTTTTTCTCACTGTTATTTGAAAAGCTTGGTTTTAAATGGGGCTGTAAGCGATGCTTAATCACCCCTATTTTTAGCAGCTGGTCATCTGATAAGGTTAATGTGCGGTATTCTCCAACGCCAATGATGCCTGCTAACTTAAGCGACCAAGGTCCCACTTGATAGCGAATCAATCGCAGGCACGGCAAGCCGACATGGGCAACCATGCGACGAACTTGACGATTTTTTCCTTCAAATATCGTCATCATAAGCCATGCTGTTGGTATGTTTTTTCGTTCACGAATGGGTGGATTTCTCTCCCAAAGCACAACAGGTAACTCATGCTCATCTAGGTGCTTGACGATGGCAGGCAATGTTTTGCCATCTTTTAACCAAACACCGTCTGCTAACGCCTTTATTTGTGCCTTGGTGGGGGTGTTTTCTACTTGTACAAGATAAGTCTTACCAAAGAGTTTTTTGGCATTTGGCGTAGGCGTGGTGATGGCATGGTTTAATGCACCATTATCAGTTAAAACCAACAATCCTTCGCTGTCTTTATCCAAACGCCCCGCCACTCTTAAAGATTTATCGCTAAAATAATCAAGTAGCGTTGGCATTGTCTCATTGTCTTTTTTAAATTGGCTATGCACCCCAAAAGGCTTGTTAAATAAGATTACTTTTGTCATAACTTGTCTTTTAAATAAAACCATCATACATTTAATGGGCGTATATCGCAACAAAAACACCGCCCTAAGACGGTGTTTTTAATCTTCTTGCCCAAGAAATTAGCCTCTTAGACCTCTTTGCATTTCTTCAAATTTTGCGACGATATTTGCTTTTGGTGGTGCAGTCATTAGACTAACCACAACCGTTGCAATCGCACTAAACGTAAAGCCAGGTAAGATAGAATAAATGGCATCATTAGCAGGCTGTCCGCCGATGGTAAAACCACCATACACCCAGATAATTACCGTTAATGCACCCACAATCATACCAGCAAGAGCACCGTTACGGTTCATGCGTTTCCACATTAAGCTTAAGATAACCAGCGGACCAAATGCTGCCCCAAAACCTGCCCATGCATGTGACACTAGGCTCAATACCGAGCTATTTTTATCGCCCGCTAAAATAATAGCGACAACTGCTACCGCCAGCACTGAGATACGCCCTACTAGTACTTGACGAGCTTCAGAAGCCTCCTTATCAAGAAACAGCTTATACACATCACGAGTCAGCGAGCTTGACACCACCAAAAGCTGACTTGAGATGGTACTCATAATTGCCGCTAAAATTGCTGCAAGCAAAAAACCTGAAATCAGTGGGTGGAATAAAAGCTGAGAGAACACCAAGAAAATCGTCTCTGGATCTTCTAATGTCATATTGTGATTTTTAATATAAGCGACGCCAGATAAGCCCACCATTAACGCACCGATTAAGCTAAGAATCATCCAGCTCATACCGATATTACGAGCCACAGGCACATCTTTTACCGAGCGAATCGCCATAAAACGCACGATGATATGCGGCTGACCAAAGTAGCCAAAACCCCACGCCATCAGCGAGATAACGCCCATGACGGTTACACCATTCATTAAGTTAAATAGCTCAGGATTTACGCTATGTGCGACCGAAATACCTACATCCCAACCGCCAATGTTAGTAAATGCCACGATTGGTACAAGTAGCATGGCGACAAGCATAATCACACCTTGTACAAAATCGGTCATAGACACTGCCAAAAAGCCGCCAAACAGCGTATAAGCCACGACCACGCCAGCAGTAACCCAAAGCCCAAGCTGATAATCTAAGCCAAGCGAGCTTTCAAATAGTTTACCACCACCCACTAAGCTTGCTGCTGTATATACTGTAAAAAATACGATAACAACAATCGCTGAAGTCATACGCAGCATATGCGATGAGTCGTTAAACCGATTTGAGAAATAGTCAGGCAAGGTAATGGCATTATCTGCCACTTCAGTGAACACACGAAGACGTGGAGCGACGATAATGTAGTTTAAGGTTGCACCAATGGTTAGACCCAGTGCAATCCAAATACTCACAATGCCAGATGAATACATATACCCAGGCAAGCCCAAAAGTAGCCAGCCTGACATATCTGAAGCACCTGCTGATAAAGCGGTTACTGCAGGCCCTAGATTACGACCGCCTAGCATATAGCCTTCCACGTCGCTTTTTTGCTTAAAATACGCATATACGCCAATGCCGATCATCAGCAGAAAATAAAGAGCGAGCGAAATCCACACGCCAGATTCAATAACACCATTCATGGTATCTCCTTGATTTTACGATATTTTTATATTTGTCTTTGGACTTAACTTCTTAATTTTGTATTATAAAGTGCTAAGACAAACAAAATTCTACGATACAAATAAGATCTTAAAAAAGACCTTTAGCAACGCTATTATAACAAGATGGCAACTTTTTAGCATAATTATTAAAATTTTTATTCAATTTACTGTATTTTTATCAATTTTTTAGCTAAATTTATCTTCTTTTGCTTTTAAAATAGTGCTATAATATCTAGTTGTCTTTTTTGATAAATTAATAAAGGCAGTTCTCAAATAAGCTGGTCGCAAGCTTATTTATTTTTAATTTTTAAGGAATCATCATGAGCTATAAATTAAACGCTGTTTTGCGTAGCGAAGACAAGCAGGGTAAGGGTGCGAGCCGCCGCCTGCGTAAAGAAAACCTAGTTCCTGCCATTGTGTATGGCGGTGAAGGTGAAGCACTGAGCATCGCCATCAAGCACAACGAACTTATCAAAGCCCTAAGCGAAGAGTCATTCTTTTCAAGCATCATCACCCTAGTGGTAGATGGCAATACAGAAGAAGTCATCATCAAAGCATTACAACGCCACCCATCTAAGGGTCTGCCACTACACGCCGATTTTCAGCGTATTGTTCGTGGTCAAGCCATGCAGTTTACTGTACCTGTACACTTTGTTGGTGAAGCAACTGGCGTAGAAGCTGGCGGCGTACTACAAACCAACATCACCGAGCTTGACATCAACTGCTTGCCACGTCAATTGCCAGAATTTATTGAAGTTGATGTAAGCAAACTTGAAATTGGTGATTTGCTACGTCTATCTGACATCAAACTAGAAGACGGTGTAACCATCGCTGACCTAGATAGCGGTGCAACAGACCGTGTGGTAGTAAGCGTACAAGCACCGACTGTTGAAGAAGAGCCAGAAGAAGAAGTGGACGAAACCGAAGTCATTGAAGGCGACATTGAGACCGTTGAAGGCGAAGCTCAATCTGACGACAAAGATGGCAAAGATGAAGATAAAGACGAAGATAAGTCTGACAAAGAATAAGCCTATGAGTTACTCAAAAAAGCCAATGACATTCATTGGCTTTTTGTTTTGGGAAATGGCTAAAAAATGTTAGAATATGCGTTTTAGTATCACGGAATATGGTATGATCAAACTCATTGTGGGACTTGGCAATATCGGCAACAGTTATCAAGACACTCGGCATAATGCAGGCTTTTGGTTCATAGATTTGATTGCCCAAAAATATGGCATCCGTCTAAATTATGACAAAAAATTCTTGGGCGATGTCGGTCGTGGCGTGATTTGTGGTCATGATGTTCGGCTACTCAAACCGCACACGCTGATGAATCGCTCAGGGCTTGCTGTTGCACCGATGGCTAAGTTTTATGGCATCAAGCCAAGCGAGATTCTCATCGCTCATGATGAGCTTGACATTCCAGCTGGTAGCATTCGCTTAAAGATGGGTGGCGGACATGGTGGGCATAACGGACTAAAAGACATCGTGCCACATCTTGGGGCGGATTTTCATCGCCTGCGTGTCGGTATCGGACACCCCGGTCATGCCAGCCGTGTGAGTGCTTGGGTACTGTCCAAGCCAAGCTGTGATGATGCCATCAGTATTGAGCGTGCCTTAAATTGTGCGTTGGACAATCTTGACCTTATCATGGCAGGCGAGCTAGATAAGGCACGCAATATCATCAACGGCTTTAAGCTTGGCTAAATTTTTAAACTGGCTGACTTAAAGTTGGCTGACCAAGGTAGTTTAACCACGTCAATCAGTCCAAACGCCAAAGACAAGCTGTGTCATCAGTGCTATAATTAAGCCTAAACTTTGTAAGACAAGGTGCGTTATGAATCCTTATGCCAACTTAGAGCCACTGCATTTTTGTGGCGTAACTTTTGATGAACAGCTCATCAATAAATACAACCGACAAGGTCCACGCTACACTTCCTACCCCACTGCCTTAGAATTTTTGCCCATCAAAGACGGCACAGAACAACAAATTCTCCAACAAAAAGACCCAAGTACCCCCTTATCGCTGTATTTTCATATCCCATTTTGTCGGCATTTGTGCTACTACTGCGGTTGCAACAAAATCATCACCAAGAAAAATAGCGATGCTGGCGACTATTTGGATTATCTCATCAAAGAGATTCAGCACAAAAAATCCTTGCTCCAAGGCACGCCCATCGTCAAACAGCTACACCTTGGCGGTGGCACGCCGACTTTTTTTAGTGATGATGAACTAATAAGACTTTGGGAATTTTTGCACCATGAATTTGATTTTGCTGATGATGGCGACTATTCCATAGAAATTGACCCCAGAGAATTGGGCGAGCATACCCTAAGCACACTCAAAAGTCTGGGCTTTAATCGGCTAAGTTTTGGGGTGCAGGATTTAGAAGAAAAAGTACAAATCGCCGTCAATAGAGTTCAGCCTGAATCTCTTGTGCGGGCTGTGATGGCAGAGGCACGCCAATTGGACTTTAAATCCATCAACATTGATTTGATTTATGGATTGCCCCATCAGACTACCGATAGCATGGCAAAGACCGTCGCTAAAATTATCGATATCGCTCCAGACCGCCTGTCAGTCTTTAATTATGCACATCTGCCCGAGCGTTTTTTTGCCCAAAAACGCATTAATGAAACTGACTTGCCTAGCCCTTCTGACAAGCTGACCATGTTTGGCAATACCATTAATGCACTAGCTTTAGCAAATTATCAATACATCGGCATCGATCACTTCGCCAAGCCTGATGATGAAATGGCAATCGCTCAGCGAAATGGCAAATTACACCGTAATTTTCAAGGTTATGCCACGCTTGGCGAGTGCGACCTGATTGGTTTTGGCGTATCTGCAATCAGTCAAATCGGTCGCCATATCCTACAAAACCATACCGATCTTAAGCAGTACACCACCATGATTGCTGATGGTCAATTGCCTGCGGTCAAACACATCAAAGCCAACCCAAAAGACGCCCTTCGTCGCTATGTCATTATGAATTTATTATGCCATGATTATTTAGACTACGCTGATGTCAGTGGGCGATTTGGAATTGATGCTAAAAGCTACTTTGCTGAAGAAATCAACGCCCTACAAGACATGCAAAACGATGGTTTGGTACGTATTGATGAGCATGGCGTTCGTATTCTACCAAAGGGAAGAATTCTTGGGCGTAATGTCGCTATGGTCTTTGATGAATACTTAAGTAAAAAGCACGCAAGACGTTTTTCTAAGGTGATTTAGCACGCTAAACTAAAAAAATAAGCCATCATTGGCTTATTTTTTTGATCTTTTAAAAGAAGCAAATAGACCTTCGTGTTCAAATTTAGGAATTTTTAGGGTCATGGTATTTGATAAAATATCATGAAAAGCCAACCCCTTAGCGTGAAACATACCAAAGATATAATTGCCAAGCAGCCCTAAGAACGCACTGGCAATCACTGCAAGCCGAGCATGATACACCAAAGCCCCAATCATCGCACACAGTAAAGGCAACAAACAAGCACAAATAATACGTCGCACACTTTGTGACCAGCCTAGTAGTTCACCTGTTGCAGTCACCGTCTTTAATTGCCATGTCTGCATGCCTAATGTCTGCCCTGACTTACGCCAAAAAACCCCATAAAAACCTATCAACGTCAGCACAAATGCTGGCGACATGACGCCATTTTGATACCAGACTGGCAGCGATTGAGCATCTGCTGCCGTCTTACCCACCTCACCAAATGCCAAAGTCCCTACCACAGCCAACGCCAATGACACCAAGAACAGCATGGATAAAATCAGCATGCCATCATAAAGCATAGCAACCAATCGTACGATAGGCTTAGCGATGATGATATCTTGGGCTTGGGTGGTGGCAGTAGATATCGGACGGTTATTCTTAGCTTGTTTTAGCATGGTGGCTGTATAGATCAATGAAAAGTAGCAAGAATTATAACAGAAAAATAAAAAATCACCAAAATCTATGACTTTGGTGATTTACTTTATATGGCGCGCCCGGAGAGATTCGAACTCCCGACCCCTTAGTTCGTAGCCAAGTGCTCTATCCAACTGAGCTACGGGCGCTTATTTATCAAGCTATTGCTTGATGGTGTGCTATTATACTGGATAAATTTAGTAAGTCAAGCACTTTTTTTATTTTTTAAACTCAATTTTAAAAAATAAAAAATGGCGGTGACGGAGGGATTCGAACCCTCGATACAGTTTCCCGTATGCATCCTTAGCAGGGATGTGGTTTCAGCCACTCACCCACGTCACCGTTGTGGGCGAAAATTATATCAAATTTTCAGGATAATGCAAGACATTTTGATAAAATTTTTTAAAATAATTTTAAAATGCACTCGCCACGCAATAAAAATGCTATTATAAATACCTAATATGGCGTCTATTAAAGGTGTGTTATGCGTCCAGTTGTTTTGTGTTTTTCAGGGCTTGACCCATCGGGTGGGGCAGGTTTGCAGGCAGACATTGAATCCATCGGGCAAGCTTATGCTCATGCAGCGGTGGCGTGTACTGCTATCACCGTCCAAAGCTCGCAGGCAGTATTTGGTTTTGAGGCGGTGTCTTGTGAATTATTAAAAGCCCAAGCGATTGCCGTGCTTGATGATTTACCAGTCAAAGCCATCAAATCAGGTATGCTTGGCACGGTTGATAACATCAATCTGCTCGCCGAATTATTTCGTACAGGACGTATCGCTCCTGATACACCCTTCGTGCTAGACCCTGTGCTTGTGGCAAATTCTGGGGGCAGTCTTGGTGATAAAGACACGCTCGTAACCGCCTTTAAACAGCTTTTGCCCTACGCCACCATCATCACGCCAAACACACACGAACTGCGAGCATTAGCAGGGCTTGATGATTTGCATGACTGTGCCAAAGCCTTAAATGATGCAGGCGTTAAAGCCGTGCTTGTCAAGACATCGCATGATTTTGATGAAGGCGACATTCAGCAGTTTTTGTATATTGACGGTCAAATCGCTCACACCAGTATCATCACTCGTCTAGATGGCGAATTTCATGGCTCAGGCTGTTCTTTGGCAAGTCATATCGCAGGGCGATTGGCGATGGGTGATGATTTGATGAGTGCCGTCATGCGTGCTGATGATTGGATTGCCAAAACACTACACCATGCCGACACTCCCCACCCCAATAACCCCAAAGCTCAGCTGATTCCCAATCGGTTTTACACGACACCTTATCAGCGTTAAGCTGCTTTTTTTATCATAAATGCCTAATAGGGATTTAGGTGCTTTGGGTGCATAACCAATAGTAAGTTATGCGATGCCTTGCAAGATATTCATCGCTACGATTTCAACGAACTTTTGGAGTAAAAGCAAGCCAAATAATGCTGCAATCGGTGATAAATCCAGCATGCCTAAATTTGGCACGATACGGCGAAACGGTGCGATAATCGGCTCAGATAACGCCATGACAAGCTCAAGAGCAGGATGCATGACGTTGGCAAGCATAATCACCCAGCTTGCTACCACAGACGCTAAAATAATGTAGCGAAGCATGGCTAAAAACTTAATAATCGCTTGGATTGTTCCAATAAAAAACACCTGTAATGCTGTCAGAGATTCTTGCAAAATAAACGCATCTGCCACAAGATTTACCCAATACAGCAGCAACATTAATGCAATCGCTGCCAAACTGATTCGCCCTGCCATCACATTAGGAAATATGCGGGAAAACACATCAACAACACCCGTAAAACGGCGAACAGCGAGCATATAAGGATGGCGTGGATTAATATCAGCAAACTGCATCATAAAACGCAAAAAAAGTGCCAATAAACCAAAATTAATCAGCATATTGACGATAAGATAAATAGGACTGTTCATAAAATAATCGTTTTTTTTAAATTAATTAGGGTAATGTCAATAAATACAGCTAAGACTGGCTAAGCTCAATACTACGGTCGGCACAAGCTTGCATGGCATGCTGAATGCATTTACCTACGCCATTTTGCTCCATACTTGAGATGGCAGCAAATGTCGTACCGCCCTTGGACATGACTTTTTGTTTAAGCTCACTTGGATTGGCGTTGGTTGCCATAACTGCAGCACCTTGCATGGTTTGGGTAGCTAATGCCAAAGCCTTATCTTTATCTAGACCCATCTGCACTGCTTTATCAACCATCTGTTCTAACATATAAAAAAAGTATGCTGGTGCTGAGCCTGCCACTGCGGTTACCGCATGCAAATCGCTCTCATCATCTACCCAAACAGCAATCCCAGATGCCGCCATCACCGCTGCTGCTAGATCCTTATCTGATTGTGCAACTTTCCCAAAAAGCCCAGTCGCTCCAAACCCTACCGTTGATGGTAAATTTGGCATGGTTCGCACCACCCTATCTGACCCTGTCATAGCATAAAGCTTATCCATACCAAGCCCTGCTGCCACCGAGATGATAAGCTGACCATGACCTAAGGCAGGCTTAATACTCTTACATACGTCCGCCATCACTTGTGGCTTAACAGCTAGCACGACGATATCGCTTGTGCAGATTAGCTCATCGGCATCGCTTGACAGTACAGACGTTACGCCTTTTTTGGTAAATTCATCAAGCTTAGGCTGATTACGATCAGACACACGAATGTCAATGCTGATATTTTTTGTGCGTTTAGCATTGATAAGCCCATCGATCAAGGCAGATGACATATTGCCACCACCCACAAAGATGATGGACTTATCATTTAAAACAGTTAAGTCGGTGTTAAAATCAGTCATGATACGCTCCAGTATTTATTTTATAGGGTTATTGGCAATGCCAAAGTAGACTTGCATTGTACCTTATTTATAGCATTTCACCAAATCGCTTGACCACGTTACGCCAAGACTCATCAGATGGTCGCCATCTAACCATAAATGTCGTCTAAGCCATGGTGCAATACGCACTGTTTGGTAAAGTTTTTTGCCTGATAAGGCTCGGTGTTTGATGATAACTTTATCAGTCTTTGCGAGCGGTCGTGGCTTGGTTTTTGGGGCATTAAAAACGATGGCGTTATCAATCTTACTGATGAAATAGCCATCTTGCCACATAAAATCGCCTTGCAATGCCTGCCAAAGTCGCACATTCAAGCGATAAAGCACATTATCATATCGCATGAACACAAAACTGTCTTTTACGCCTTGCCAAAACAATCTTGTGGCATGATCGCCATCATTACGAGTTATCAGATGCGTGATGTCATCAATCAACTGACTGCCACAAGGAGCAATCTCATCGCCTTGTATAAATCTTTGGATAATGAGCGGGATAATGGCAGAGTGATGGCAATTAAGCTTATCAATACAAAGCTGGCTTTCAAATGTGTGCCTAACCTGCACGCACTCTTCTATCGCCTGATCCACATGGTGGGTGATAAATTCGTCAATCTGACCAAGATGGCAGCTGGCTTTAGCAAAGTTTTGAGTAAACTTTGGATTTAGCTTATATAAGTTTGGCAAAACGTTTTGTCTAAGAATGCTTCTTGTGTTTTTGCCTGTAAAATTAGTGGGGTCGTCGATGTATTGCAACTGATGCGTTTGGCAAAATTGATCAATTAAATCACGACCGGCAAAAAGCCAAGGGCGATACACCTTGATGGCTTTAGATGTGCCGTCTTGATTGATATTTCGCTTAATTTGAACAGGTTTCATCGCTGTTAGACCATGTAGTCCTGTGCCATTGATGAGACGCATAAGCATGGTCTCAGCCTGATCATCTGCATGATGCGCCAACAAAATCGCATCGCCATCTGACATCACTTCAAAAAACGCCTGATAACGTGCTTGTCTTGCACCATTTTCACTGTGATGGCAGACATCGACCGACACTACTTGACAAGGTAAATGGTGACATTTGGCAAATTGCACCACAAAATCTGCCCATAAATCGCTACTACGTTGTAGATTATGATTGACATGGATTAAGGTGGGCAGATAATCTAGCTTACCTGCTTTATGTAGTAGCACACAAGCAAACGCCAACGCCATAGAATCTCGACCACCACTACACGCCAGATACCATTGGGCTGTATCTTGGGCTTGACTGGCATGACTTTTTAGAAAGTTCGCCAAAAGCGTCAGCAAGTCGGTCATAAAAAGCAAGCCTTCTTTAAAATAAAATACACCATCAAAATAAAATACGCCATCAAACTCAAACAGTCAAATGAGTGCCTGCATGAATATAACATTTAGATAAAATGCTTGGCATTTTGCCTAATTTTCTCATCAAAGACAAGTCAAATCCCCACTTTTTATATAAAATCAGTTACAATACGCATTTTTGACCATATTACTATGCTCTTAGACATTAATCGCTATTCATTCGCCACTTATAAAAAAGAATTTATCGCCATCTTAACACTTGGGCTGCCCATGATGCTCTCACAAGTTGCCCAAGTTGGAACAGGCTTTATTGATACTGTCATGGCAGGTGGTGCAGGTAAAGAAGACTTGGCGGCTGTCGCCTTAGGTAATAGTTTTTTTATCACCATATACATCACCATGCTTGGCGTAATGACCGCCCTAAATCCGATGATTTCCCAAGCTCACGGTGCTGCCGTTAAAGGTGGTAACTCTCAAGCCATCGGTGAAATGGGGCGTCAAGGCATTTGGTTTGGTGCGTTAATGGGCTTAATAGGCATGCTACTCATGTGGCTTGCTGTTCGTCCATTTCAGGCATTTTTTGATCTCACCGACTACACACAAACCGTCGGCTCAAACTACATTTGGTTTGCAAGTCTTGCCATGCCTGCTGCCATGATTCATCGCAGTCTTCATGCTTATGCTTCAAGCTTAAACCGCCCAAAAGCCATCATGTGGGTCAGCTGGCTTTGCTTTTTTCTAAACATTCCCCTAAACTGGATTTTTGTTTATGGTGAATTTGGCATGCCTAAGCTTGGTGGTGCTGGCTGTGGTCTGGCAACAGCGATTGTATTTTGGGTAAATGCCATCGTGCTTGGGCTATTCATCGCTAAAGATAAGTACTTTAAAGAGTTTGGTCTAACCGATAAATTTAGCTTGCCTGATCTTAAGCTATTTGGTGATATTGCACGACTTGGCATACCGATTGGCTTTTCGTTTTTCATTGAGATTAGCTTATTTACCTGCATTATGTTCTTAGTGGCAAAGCTTGATGGGCATACCGAAAATCTTGTCGCCGCCCAGCAGATTGTCATCAGCCTTATTAGCTTAATTTATATGATTCCGCAGAGTATCGGAACAGCAAGCACCGTCCGTATCGGCTATGCACTTGGTCAAAACAGACCCGCCCAAGCTCGCTATATCAGCGGTGTATCGGTGTCTAGTGCGATTGTTGCTGCCATGATAACAGCTATCTTCTTGGTAGTCGCTCGCTATCCACTGGCTAAAATGTACACTGACGATTTAGCGGTCATCGGTATCGCCACAAACATCATGCTGTTTGCTGCAGCATTTCAGATGTTTGATGCAACCCAGACAGTGGCAAGCTATGCCTTACGTGGCTATAAAGTCACTAAAATCCCCATGATTATTCATGCTACTGCCTTTTGGGGCTGCGGTCTGATACCCGGCTTTATCTTAGCATTTTTTATGGGTATGGGAATCTATGGATTTTGGACAGCACTTGTTGTGTCGCTTTGTGTCGGCGCAGGGTTTTTAATGTGGTATCTAGAAAAATACAGCAAAGCCTATAAAATCCCTTCGCATACCGCCTAAACACTTACCAATTCACACACCAAACTATGCTTATGAGCAAGTTTGGTGATAACGCTTTAATATTGATTAACCAATAAAAACACCCCAAGCGGTTACAGCTTTTGTTATAATTAGACACTCATCACACTTGCGATTTTACAGATTATCATGAAAAAATACACCCCGCTTATCGCCATACTGACACTTAGCACGCCTGCAATCGCAGATGATTTGCCAAGCTTATCAAGCAGTCAATTTCATCAATGCCTTGATGGACTAAAATATACAGCAGCTTTTCGTGACGTATCTGGCGATACATTTGAACGTTATCGCCCAAGCGAGCCTGATCCTACGGTCATTCGCTCTTTAAACTATCAGCCAGAATTTAAAAAGGATGTCTGGGATTACCACGCTTCTTTGGTGGATAGTGAGCGTGTGGCAGACGGTCTAAATGCCAAGCGTGAGATGGCTGATACACTGCGTCGTATTGAGGCACGTTATGGCGTTAAAGCAGAGCATGTGCTTGGCGTATGGGGCGTGGAATCTAACTTTGGTCAGACGCTGGGTAAAAAAGACCTGTTCACAAGCCTAGCGACGCTGTCTTGCTTTGATCGTCGCCAAAGCTACTTTCGCAGCGAATATGCCAACGCCTTAAAAATCGTCCAAAACGGAGACATTTCCCCTGCTGACATGACAGGCTCATGGGCGGGTGCCTTTGGTCAGACACAGTTTATGCCAAGCACCTTTTTAGAGCTTGCAGTGGATTTTGATGGTGATGGTCGTAAAGACTTGGTAAACTCTAAAGCCGACGCCTTGGCAAGCACTGCCAACTTTTTGTCAAAACGTGGCTATCGCACAGGTGAGCCTTGGGGTTATGAAGTTGTGCTTAATGGCTATGATGGCACAAGCGGACGCCGAAATAAAAAACCCATCAGCTATTGGCAAAGCATGGGGATTACGCTACCTGACGGCAGACCACTACCATATAATATGACATCGGCAGGACTGCTACTTCCTGCTGGTAAAAATGGGCCTGCCTTCCTAGTGGGGAAAAACTTTGACACGTTTTATAGCTATAACGCCTCTGAAAGCTACGCTCTTGCCATCGCCCATTTAGCTACTTTACTTGAATATGAAAGCACCAATACCAACTTTGCCACGCCTTGGCCAACAGATGATGCAGGTATTGGTCGCCGTGAAGCCAAAGAAATTCAGCAAGCCTTGCTCAATGCAGGCTATGACATTGGTAATGTTGATGGCATTATTGGGGATAATACACGTCGTGCGATTATGGATTATCAGCGTAAAATGGGTGTGAGTGTAGATGGACGAGCAGGTCAAAAATTCCATAGACTGATTACATCTCAGATCAGTACACAACAAGCTTATCCATACAGCAGCAGTACGCCAACACAGCCTAAGGCGATAACATATCGCAAGGTGCTAAATGCAGATGGCACAGTTTCGCTCATTCCCATGCCTTAGTGTTTTTTGGTCAATAAAAACGGCTACTTAGTGTAGCCGTTTTTATGATTTAGGATTCTTCTTCGTCATCATCCCACTTGGCATAACTTTTGGCAGGGTCAATGCCTTGGGACTTAAGATAAGCAACTTGCTCTTCTAGCGTACGTGTTTTTTCTGCGTCGTGCATCGCATCTTCTAGTTTGTCCAGCTGATTAATCAGCTCTTTATGATCGGTCATGATTTTCTCCTAAATTAGATATATCTCCATTAAACCAAATTTATCCAAAAAAAGCAAATCTACCCTCTAATTCTCAAAAAATCCATCGCCCACAAAAACAACCCCATCGCCCACCAGCCCCCGAACAGTTGTCTGAATTTTATCATCTAAATGGCTAGCATAAAAAATCAAATCGCTCATCTGCTGTGTTTGATGGTCAAGTGATAATTCCACCAATAAATCACAAACTCGATTTGCCACCGCCTCCCCAGAATCCACAAGCTCCATCTGTAAACGACGTGCAGCGATTTCTTCTGCTAAAAAAGCCTTAAAAAACGGATAATGCGTACAGCCAAGCACAATGGTGTCCACGCCATCATCCGCCCATGCTTTGACTTGCTTAACCAAAAGCTTTGCCACAGGGCTATCAATCGGCTTACCTGCCTCCACCCACGGCACAAGGCTTGGCTCAAAATGCTTATGAACAGTGATGTTGCTTGGCATGGCGACATCACAGATGACCTGTTGTAGCAGTTTACCATCAAGCGTGGCTCTCGTAGCAAGCACAGCCACTTGCTTGGTTTTGGTCAAAAAACAAGCAGGCTTTAGTGCAGGAACAAGCCCCACGATTGGGATTAAAAACTGCTGCCTTAATACTTCAAGTGCGTGAGCAGAAGCACTATTACAGGCGATGACAATAAGCTTACAGCCTGCTTGGCATAATTTTTCCACCGCTTGGCAGGTTAGCCTTAAAATCTGCTCTGCAGATTTATCGCCATAAGGTATGTTTTTAGTGTCAGCATAATAGATAAATTGCTCATTTGGCAAAGTTCGTCTTAAATGCAAGAACACCGACAGACCGCCTACTCCGCTATCAAACACCCCGATTGGTGCATTATTCATCGCATTCACCGCTTATCTTGCTTAATCTCAAACGTCTGATTGCCACTTGTTAGGCTTAGCACCGTGCCTGTCCCCTTATCTGTCAGCTGACCCATCTCCACCAAGTGATACAGCACATTGCGATTCACACGTGCTGTAAGATTAAAGCGAGTATCAATATGCAGGCGCTCATCAAGCACGCCATCATTCATCACCGTCTTAAAATAAGGTATATGCTGTTCATCTAAGAAAATTTCATCGCCATGTGTTGTTGTAAATTTAATCAATGTCATGCCATCTATCGCCACCTCTTCCACTTGATTGATAAACAATGGCACATCCGCCACACAGATTTCGTATTGATGGCTTGGTGTTTTTAAAAAATGGCGTTTTTTATCGCCTTCAATCTGTGCCCACAGCACGCTGGCAAATAAATCCACCAATGATTGGCGGGTTATTTTCACCCCTTCGTGATACCAGTCGCCATTATCGGCAATCCTAATATCAAACGGTGTGATAATCTTAGGCGACCACAGCTCAAGCGGTGGTATAGGGCGCTCACTGGGTATCGCTTGAATCAGATGGTCAAGTGCGTTTTGTTGCGTTGGGTGTTTATGGTGATTGGCATTCATGGTTATCCTTAAATTATGGCGTGCCGAACACACCATCGCAAACAGCGTTATTATTAAATTTAGACACTCATTGTGCCTAAAAACACCTAAAAAAGCAAATAGATTGCACCAAAATCCCCAAAAGACGTCCTGTTAAATCTGTTATACACGCATTCGCTAATTGTCAATCTGCCCAATGCTTGGTAAAATGACTATCTCACCCACTAAAAGGCATTAGATAAATAGCCAAAGGAAACCCAATGCAAGAACCAATTCAAAGAGAATCCATGGAATTTGATGTCGTCATCGTAGGCGGCGGCGTTGCAGGATTGTCCACCGCCATTCGTCTAAAACAGCTTGCCAATGACGCAGGCATGGATGAATTTATGGTGTGTGTTTTGGAAAAAGGATCAGAATTTGGAGCACACACGTTAAGTGGAGCGGTCATCGAGCCACGTGCATTAAGCGAACTTTTCCCAAACTGGCAAGAGATGGGAGCACCATTAAATGTAAGCGTCAAAGAAGATCGTGTGTATACGCTAAGCAGTGCCACAAAATCTGTCAAGCTACCAAGCTCAGTTGTGCCTATGAGTATGCATAACGAAGGCAATTACATCGTCTCGCTGGGCAATGTCGTCAGATGGCTTGCCGAGCAAGCAGAAAGCATGGAAATTATGCTATTTCCAGGCTTTGCTGCCAGTGAGATTCTCTATAATCATGATGGATCTGTACGTGGCGTCCAAACAGGCGATATGGGCTTGGATGCTCATGGTCAAGCCAAACCCAGTTTTGAGGCAGGTTATGAGCTTTTGGCCAAATACACCGTATTCGCCGAAGGATGTCGGGGGCACTTAGGCAAGCAGCTTGTCAGTCGCTTTTACCTTGATGAAGGTAAAGACCCGCAACATTATGGCATTGGTCTAAAAGAATTATGGGAGATTGACGCGGATAAACACGAAGAAGGTGTGGTATTACATGGCTCTGGCTGGCCATTAAGTGATACAGGCACATCAGGGGGGTGGTGGCTGTATTTTGCCGAAAATAATCAAGTCAGCTTTGGCATCGTAGTTGATTTATCCTACCATAATCCTTACGTTTCACCCTTTGATGAGTTGCAACGCTTAAAACTACACCCACTGATTCGCCCAATCTTAGAAGGGGGCAAACGACTATCCTATGGAGCAAGAGCCTTAACCAAGGGCGGATTAAACAGCCTGCCAAAACTTAGCTTCGCTGGCGGTGTCTTAGTAGGCGATGATGCAGGCTTTTTAAACCCTGCCAAAATCAAAGGCACTCATACCGCCATGAAATCAGGTATGCTTGCTGCTGAGAGTATCTTTAAAGCGATCGTTGATGGACGCAGCCACGATGAAGTGACAGAATATCAGACCGCATTTGAAGACTCGTGGCTATTTACTGACGCTTATGAAGCACGCAACTTCTCGCCTGCTATGCATCGCATGGGTCTATGGATGGGCGGTGCTTTTACCTTTGTGGAACAAAATTTACTCAGCAGTAAAGTACCATTTACCATTCATGATAACAGCTTTGATTACCATCAGCTTGATAAAGCCGATCACGCTTATCAGCCTGATTATCCCAAAGCAGATGGTAAACTTATCTTTGATAAACTGTCTAGCGTATTCATCTCGAACACCAACCACGCCGAAGATCAGCCTTGCCATCTAAAGCTCACCGACCCTACTGTACCTATTGAGCAAAATCTACCAATTTATGCAGAGCCTGCTCGACTGTACTGCCCAGCAGGCGTATATGAAGTGGTAGCAGACGAGACCACCAAGCATGGTGCTAGGTTTGTCATTAATAGTCAAAACTGCGTTCACTGTAAGACATGCGACATCAAAGACCCTGCTCAGAATATCACTTGGGTAACTCCTGAAGGTGGTGGCGGACCAAATTATCCAAATATGTAATTAAAAAAGCCTATCAGTCATTGATAGGCTTTTATTTTAAGAGCTAAGCTTATATCATTAAGTATTCAAATATTTTGTTTAATAACAACTTTATCAATTAGCACGTGATCTGCCTGTAAGCTGTCACCAAACTCAAGTAAGATCACATCTTGCACAATACCTACCAAATTAAGTGCCGCTTCTACACCCAAATTAACGCTACCGACGACTGCCACTGGGCTTTTCTTTAAAAATAGCCCATCACAGTGTAGTTAATACGCCACGCCACCACCAATATTCTCATCTTTACCTGATATGCCAAGCTTGCGCCATTTGGCTCCTGCCACGATGATGCTACGGCTCAGATACAAGCCCTGTATTTAACGTGATGCGATAGCCATCATCCACTTTCTCAATGTTAGACATGCTGATATGTTCTTTTGCCGTGATGGCATAGGTCTTTATATGTTAAGTAAGATTGACCGATAGCTGACTACCAGTCGTTAAAGGCATAAAAAATTAGGCTCTCAATGTCTTAGGCATCTTTTTCCCATCACAAAAGTTATAGGTTGGATAATTTTTCGCTATATACTCATACAGCATCTAATAAAGCCTAAACCTAATATTGCCATATTTTGTTGCTTACTTCACTTAGATTATGATTGAAAGCTGGCACCATTACCAATTTACCTAGACATTAATACCCAAAAGCCTAGAAAAAAAAGAATTTAGAATGTAAAATATTATGATGATAAAAACTGCACACATTTATATATTTTATAAATTTTACCAATCGTTATAAAATTACTCAAATCAGCTTGCTAAGCTGTGTCATTCTTGTTAATATAACCCTACATAAAATTTTAACCACCAAAAGGAGAATGTTATGTTTCCAGAATACCGTGAACTAATGACAAAGCTAAAAGCAGAAAATGACTTGCACTTCACTAAGCTGTTTGATGAACACAATCAGCTTGATGAAGAAATTACTAACATCGAAAACGATCCTGTGCAAGCTGTTAGCCGTGAAAGCGAAATCGAATCTTTAAAGCGTAAAAAGCTTGCACTAAAAGACGAACTTGGTCGATATCTAGCAACTAAAGCCTAATTCTTAGCTAAATAATGTAACAAGCCCCACCTGCTGGGGTTTGTTTTTTTCTAAACTTATTAGCGGATAACTTCACGCCTGCCATTAGTCAAATAACATCTAAATCAAAATAAAAAACTTTGGCAAATATTAGGGCTTTTATCATCTTAAATTTAATACCGATTAGATTTTACCGACCAAATCAAGACTTGGTTTAGCGTTTTAACCTACTTTTCACGTATAAAATCTATAATTTTTATCCAGTTAAAAATTTTAAATATTTTGTTTTGTTTTATTAAACTTAAGTGTAAAATATCCCAATAATGGGCGTGGTAACTTTTCGTCTTTGATAATAAAACACGCTATTTTTAGACCGATTTTAGATTGGCACAAAATCAGTTTTTTTTAAAAGCCTACAAAAATATCTCACCACACCCACGGGCTTTAAAAAAACGACAAAAACTTAGCCGTTTTTACCCAAAAACGAATAATTTATTTATTTGAAAATTAAAAACCAACACACCCTATTTTTATAAGTCTTTGCGTGATGAATTATCAACACGCCCTAATGATAATAGCCATACCATGATTACTCTTCGTCAATTAGAATTTGCCCTTGCGGTTGCTAAGCATAAACACTTTAAGCGTGCTGCTGAAGAATGTAATATCTCTCAGTCAGCACTCAGCTTAGGCATTGCCGAGCTTGAAAGACAGCTTGATACTCAGATTTTTGAACGTAATAACAAACAAGTCTTAATCACGCCTATCGGTGAAGAGCTTATTGAACGTGCCTTAAGAGTACTTAGCGAAGTTAATGACCTAACAACAAGAGCTCATAGCCACCAGATCGCACTTGCCTATCCAATGGCAATCGGCATTATCCCCACCATCGCTCCTTATTTACTACCGAAAGTTCTTCCTGTCTTAAAGGCAAGATACCCAAGCTTTAAGCTGTCGATTATCGAAAAACAAACGGAGCGGCTCATCGAACAGGTTCGTTATGGGCATATTGATACCGCCATCATCGCCCTGCCTTATGCTGTAGATGGGCTACACAGTTTTGAGTTTTGGGCAGAAGATTTTTTTGCGATTTTTCCAAATAACGACCCAAAAGCCAACCTGCCCCACATTACCAGTAGTGAATTGGCAAGGTCAAATCTTTTGTTACTTGGCGAAGGACATTGTCTGACAGATCAGGCACTGTCTGTGTGTGCTATGGATCAGCATGAAGTTAAATCAAACTTTTTTGATGCCAGTTTAAACACCATCATTCAGATGGCGATTGCAGGCATGGGGACGACACTTGTGCCTAAGATGGCTCTTGACCAGATCAGTAATCTTGACACCATTTCCGCTGTGCCATTAGCAGAGCGTGGGCCACACCGTAAGCTTGCTTTTATTACACGGCTAAACTACGCTCGAGTAAATGATGTTAAGCTACTTAGTCAGATTTTTAGCAAAGCCCTAGCAGATCATGACGCTTAGATACTACGCTGCCTTAAGATATTATGCCACTTGCGATAGTCTGGCATCGCCTGCTCAACCGACTGCCAAAACGCCTTGCTGTGATTGGCATGGTGCAAGTGGCATAATTCATGCACAAAGACATATTCTGTGCATTCATAAGGATAAGCTGCCAGATATATCGATAGCCAAACTCTAGCCGAATGGGTATTACAGCCCCCCCACCGTGTCGTCATTTTCTTTAGGCGAATTTCACTTGCACAACGCCCCACGATAGGCTGCCACGTCTGTGCCAATATGGGTAATTTTCCCTGCAATGCCTGCCGATAGATTACCATCAAAAGATTTTGTTTGTGGGTATTGCTAAGCTTAATATCATCAGTCTTTATGCCATTTTTATCACAATAAGCTTGGATGTCAAGTGGCCGACCCCACAGTATGGGTGATGTTTGGGCGGTGTTTTGCTGTATTAGCTTAGCATTAACATCAATCGCCCAAGCCAATCGGCTCTCAATCAAGCTTATCGCTTGGTTAGGATTAAGCAGATGCGGTATACTCACATACAGCTTATTTGGCTTCATGCGAAAATTGATATTTTTAACAGATTTTTTGGTGATAATAAGCCAGATGCCATGATGGGCAAACTGCGCCTTAAGTGTAGTGTACATTAAAATGAATTTAAAAGAGCATCATCAGTAAAATAACACAAAAAACCCCTTAACTAAGGGGTTTTTTATTGCACAGCATGATAATTATCTGATATCATTTGGTGCTAAAATAGTAATCTCAACACGGCGATTGTCTTCATAAGATGGTCCAAACTGACTTGTCTCGCCACGTCCATAAGCACTGATACGGTGCGATGACACGCCTTGACGTTGTAGATAATTTGCTACTGCTTGAGCACGGTTTTGTGATAGACGATAGTTAAAGTCGCTGTCGCCTTCCACAGAAGCATAGCCATTAATTTGGATATTAGTTTGGTCGTACTGTGCCAACGTATTCGCCACTTGGTTTAGCGTGCGGTATGACTGTGATTTGATGTCATAACGAGCCACATCAAATGTGATGGCTTCTGGAATAGCAAGGCTGATGTTATTGGTGTTTGGATCACGAGCAACTTCAATGCCTGTGCCAGCAGTTTGTTGCTTAAGCTGGGCTTCTTGGCGGCTCATATACGCACCCACACTTGCACCTAGTGCCGCACCAATAGCAGCGTCACGACCTGTGTTATCGCCACCTGTACTTTTTGAGATAACCGCACCTAGCACTGCACCGCCTAACGCACCTAGACCTGCATTCTTAGCAGTACTGCCGTTTGTGCCATTGCCAGTTGCACAGCCTGTTAGAACCATAGTGGAGGCTAGGGCTGATACTGCAAATAATTTAACGCTTTTCATGATAAGCTCCTTATGCTTATACTTATGGGTATTTATCATCAGTATACCTATAAAAAATAAATATTGTGTTGTAACTATGTATCTAATTGTGTATATTTTATAAATAAAATCGCCAAAATCGGCGATATTTTGTTAGAATGTGGTAAATTTTATCGCCTTTTGTTGGAACTTGCATGACACATCACTCCCAAAAACCCGCTAGAAGCCCTTTTAAGCTCACCCAAAAGCTACATCACTCATTCCCAAAGCTTGCCCAAAAGCTGTCTTTAGCTGCAGGCTCAGGGACAATAGCCCTAAACAGCTTGGCAGTAGGGCTGCCCATCTATGCTGCTGGACTTGCCAAAACGCTTGGCAATTCTAAGCGTGCTGATGATGCGGTGATTGGCATTACCAAGCATTGGATTACAACGAATAATTTATTGATTGATAAAATCTTGCCAAATAAAGATTGGCGTATCACTCTGCCTGATAACCTAAACCCAAATGGCAAATATCTGCTTATCTGCAATCACCAATCATGGGTAGATACCAGTATCATTCAATACATCAGCGAAAACCGTCTGCCTATCACACGCTTTTTTACCAAGCATGAGCTCATTTATATCCCTATTGTCGGTCAGACCTTTTATTTTCTTGACTTTCCGATGATGAAACGCCACTCTAAAGAGCAAATTGCCAAAAACCCAAGCCTTGCTGGTCGAGATATCCAAGAGGCAAAACGAGCCTGCCAACTGCTCAAAGACAAGCCTTTTGTTTTATTGAACTATCTTGAAGGCACTCGCTTTACACAAGCCAAGCATGCCAAACAAAACTCACCTTATCGCCATCTACTAAAGCCCAAGGCAGGCGGTTTTGCTCTAGCGGTTCATAGCCTAGGTGATAAGATTGATGGCATTTTAGACATGACGCTCGTCTATCCTGATGGCATACCCACTTACACAGACCTATGGCAAGGTAAAATCACTCGCTTGGCGGTGGATATTCGCCCTGTTAAGATGGACGATACGTTATTTAGCAGCCTTGTACAGGGCAAATACGACAGCGATGATACGACAAAATCAGCCTTATTTGATTGGCTTGACCAAATATGGCAAGCCAAAGATGCACGTATCGATGAGATGCTAGCACAGTTTGACTAAATAAAAAGCGTAACGCTGAGTTAGCTTGTAACGATAATCAATAAAAAAACCTTGCTCATTGGCAAGGTTTTTATCTGACTGCCTTACTTGGCAACTGTTTCTACCGCTGTCTCAGCAGTCTGTAATGGTTCACTGTGGTGCTCGCCTGCTGGACGCAAGAAAGCAAAAACGCCAATCCCCACAACCATCGCTAAAAATAAAGTGATGCCAATTAAAGAGGTTAAAAGTTCTTTAACTGGGCTGTTTTCTGATGCATCATGTGCCATAATTCACCTACCATCTAAAAGTTATGCACATACAGCCTGCGACTGCTTGGCTTAGTGCTTTATAAATAACCCTATTATATACCAAATTTTACTTTTTTGTACAATAGTTTAATATATTGTAAGTACTTTTCATGCAGTAGGCGATGATTTTAGTCTCGGACGCCTTGCCCTGTGTAGTATTTTTGAGTGCGTCCGCTTTGACCTGATTGACGCTTCACCACAAAACTTAGTAAAATCAGCAACAAACTTAACCCTAAAATCGGATAATGCCCAAATATAACAAACGGCGTCTGTCCTGTAAATGTCGCCACATCACCTCGCAGCACCACACGTTTAAATTGTGGTGCGGTACTGACAATCTGTCCTTTTTCATTAATAAAAGCTGTCACGCCCGTATTCGTCGCTCGGACAAAGGGGCGTGCCGTCTCAAGGCTACGCATCTGCACCATCTGTAAGTGCTGCCAAGGTCCTGCACTCATGCCGAACCACGCATCATTTGACACAGTCAATAAAAAGCCTGCATGGCGAGCGTTCTGGCGAGTCGTCTCAGGATATGCCACTTCATAGCAAATCGCCACTCCCATATCATGCCCTTTTACCTTAAGCGGGGCTTGGTTGGATAATCCACGGCTAAAACCTGCCATGTTCTGCATACCTGCTAAGTCTGGCAAGACATTTAGCAACCCCTGAAAAGGAATATACTCCCCAAAAGGCACAAGATTTTGTTTTTGGTAAACCCCTTCGCTATCGCCTAAGGCAAGAACACTATTATAAAACTGCGATTGCCCCCCATCATCTTTAGTATGGTAAGGTATGCCTGTTAGCCATGTACTGCCCGCTTGTTTTGCCTGCAAAGATAGTGCATGCGTAAATGGCTCGATTTCGTCTTGGAACATCGGCACAGCAGCTTCTGGCCACACCACCAGATCACGCCCCCATTCATCTTTTGATAAAGACTCATAGATTTCAAGTGTCTTTAAGCGGTAGTCTGTCAGCCACTTTATATCCTGCGAAATATTACCCTGCACAAGCGACACCGACATCGTCTGACCTGTCGGCACAGCCCACGTTACGCCACTAAAATGCAATAAAACAGCAAGTATAATAAGGCTAAAGCTGATGATAAGGTAGCCGACTTTTCTACGAAAAAGCTCCACAAGACTTGCTGATAAAAGCACAACAACAAAGCTGACACCAAGCACACCAAGCACTGGGGCTAGCTGATTAATCCAGACCTGTTCTGTAAATGCATAACCCACAAATAGCCAAGGAAAGCCTGTGAAAAGCCACGTTTTTAGCCACTCTTGAGCTACCCATAAGGATGCAAAAGCAAGTGGCTGCCTACCCAAAAATCGCACAAAAGCCCAAGACATCACGCCATGAAACAATCCCATCACGATTGCTACAATAGCCACCATTACGACCGCAAGCCAAGACGGTATCCCACCATACAGATGAATCGAAGTATAAAGCCAAAACGCTCCCACCATCCATACCCCAAAACCGTAGAACTGACCTGTCCAAAATGCTCGCTTGGTAGAAATATCCCCCGACAGCAAAACATAAAGCACTAAAGGCGATAAGATGGCAATCCCCCAAATGTAATAAGGTGCTAATGACAAGCTAAAAATCATACCAGCGCATAATGCGATGATTAGTGCAGCCCCTGTGGGAATACGTAAGATGGATTGGGTTTTAGTAGGTTTAGTGGTGTAGCGGCGTAATGTCTGAGTCATGATATGTATCGTTTTAACAAATTAGCTAATTTTAACAAACTTTATCAATCTTTGTTTAGCAAATTTAAACAAAATACGATTTTGTATAAAAAACAAATATCAATAAAAAAAAGCACAGCGATCAACTGTGCTCTCTAGTAGAAAAAAGATTAATCTTGCCGTTGTGGCACAAGCGTCAACTCAAGTAAGTGAATAAAGCGACCTTCTACATCAATGACGGTGATTTGCCAATCATCAATCTGCACAACCTCGCCTGCCAAATCACTCACCGAACCTAATGCCTGCATAACCAGGCCGCCCATAGTATCTACTTCGGTATCATCAAAATCTGTGCCAAGCTTCTCATTACAGCTGCTGATAGGTGTTGAAGCTTGTACCAGCCACACGCCTGGCTTATCTGGATGAGGAATAATGTTATTAATATCACTGTCTTCATTAAGATCATCATGCTCATCAACGATGTCGCCAACAATCTCCTCAAGTAAATCCTCCATCGTTACCACGCCTGACACTGAACCAAACTCATCAATGACGATCGCCATATGTACTTGGGCACGCTGTAACGATCGTAGTAACGTATCAGATCGTGCCGTCTCGCTGATAAATAAAGGCTTACGCACAATATCGGTCAGCCTTAAGGTTGCTTCTGCCCCTTCTAGGCGAGCCTTTAGAATGGGGATAAGGTCTTTTGCTAATAAAATACCAAGCACTGCATCATTATCACGGCTATCAGTTACAGGATAGCGAGAATGCTCTGTCTCAAGCACAGTAGATAATATATCCGAAAAATCGCCATCACTACTGATGGTAACGACTTGTGGGCGTGGCGTCATGATTTCTCGCACTTGGGTGGCAGGCAGATCAAGCACACCTTCGAGCATATCAACCGTATCAGGCTCTAAGAATTGCCGAGAGTCTTGTACTAGTTTTAACAAATCGTCTCGGGTCTCAGGTGCGGTACTAAGCCAGCGTTTAAGCCCACGCATTGACCAACCAGAACTGTCATCTGACATGATGGCGTTTTAACCTCGTTTAAAATAAGAATAAAGTAAGCTATGTTGCAGTTGCTAAATTTAGCCCAATTTTTGTGTTTTGGCAAGCAATCTATTAAAAAATGTTAAATTTTCACCCAGCGAATGACGCGTTCTTCTATCTGTTCATCATTAAAATTGCGTTCACTCACACAGCGACGAGCCACGCCTACTCGGGCTAGACCCTGCTGGTGTGTCTTTTCATCACCAATCAGCCGATGCCACTTGGGTAAGTTTTGACCTAGATATAGCCGCTTATAGGCACAATGCCTTGGTAGCCACATCATATCTGGCAGCATGTCAGGTGTTAAACGAATGCAGTCTGGCACATAATTTTGGCGGTGTTCATAGTTACTGCACAGTCCAGACTGACAGTCGAGAAGTTGGCACGCCACGTCCGTATATTCAGTAAAGTGGACATCATCTTCATCCAAAAACTTCACCAAACAGCATACACCGCAGCCGTCACACAAGGCTTCCCATTCACGATGAGTCATCTCATCTAAAGCACATCTTTCCCAAAACCTTGGGCGTATGTCTGATAAAATCTGCTTATCAACCGTCACAGGTAGCCACACCTAAGCCTTTGGAGCATTTGCTAGGATTTTTATTAACAACTGCCAATAAGTCTCAACCGTACTTATCTGAACTTTCTCATCAGGAGAATGGGCGTTTTTAATGGTCGGACCAATAGATACGATGTCTAAATCTGGGTGGCTTTGCTTAATTAGACCACATTCTAGCCCTGCATGAATGACTTTTACTTGGGGTTTTTCACCTAAAATCTGCTCATAAAGCTCAACGGTTAAGGGGGTAATGTTTGACTCTAGATCAGGATTCCAGCCGACATAGTCACCATCAAACACCGCCTGTGCTCCTGCTAAGGCAGCCAAGCTTGATAAGGTCTGCATAACAGACGTCTTGCCACTTTCTAGTAATGAGCGTATCAGCAGTACCGCCTCAAGTTTATCTCCCAATGACAGCATGCCAAACGATAGCGACGTCTCCACTGTATCTTCCGCGACGTCACTAAATCGCACCACACCACTTGGCAATACATTAATAAAATCAATCACCTTAGCAGTAGAAGTTAAGCTAAGAGCACAACTTGGCAAGTCTGTCTTTGCAGTAATCATTTTGGCGTTTTTCTCAGCGTGGCAAATTTCAGTAAAAATGGCCTCAAATGACTGCTGAACAGTCGTCAAAATTTCCTGCTCATCAGCCGCATCTAGCACAATGACCGCATTTGACTCTCTGGCAATGGCGTTTCTTAGTGTGCCACCCAAAATGCTTGCGATGGCAAATTTATCACCATGCTTGCTATGCACATCTTTTAGCAATCTAGCCAAAACCTTAATGGCATTACTGCGATTTTGATCAATGTCAAGTCCAGAATGTCCACCCTTTAACCCTTTAATGGTCAAGTCAATCGCCAAATTAAAGCTGTGATCTTCCCAGTCAACAGGCAGACTTAGGTCAGCATCAATCCCGCCTGCACAGCCGATGTACACCTCACCAATCTCTTCGGTATCTGTGTTAATCATGATAGGTGCAGTAAGTGTGCCTGCTTGCAAGCCCTTCACGCCAACCATGCCCGTTTCTTCGGTCATAGTCAGTAGCACCTCAAGACGTGGGTGTGGCAGATCATCACTTGCCAAGACTGCAAGACAGCTTGCCATGCCGATACCGTTATCAGCCCCAAGTGTCGTGCCTGTCGCCATCAGCCAATCGCCATCTAGGCGTAGCTTAATGGGATCGACACTAAAATCATGTGGCGTGTCTGCGTTTGCCTGTGGCACCATATCCAAATGGGCTTGCAAAGCAATCGGCGTGCGATTCTCATAACCTTTGGTTGCACACTTTTTAATGATGACATTGCCGACGCTATCTCGGTATACTTCTAAGTTTTGAGATTTTGCCCACGCTACAATCATTTGTGCCAAGGTCTCTTCATGGTAGCTTGGGTGTGGTGTGGCACAAATGCGGGCAAACCACGACCATAAACTGGCTAAATTTTTATCTTCGGTGAAATGCTTAACAAGCTCTAAATTATGCGTTAAAACAGCATCACAGTTGGTATTAGTCATATTTTTCCTTTGTTATTTAACGTGTTAATTTAACGTGTTATTTGGCGTACATTGTAGCATATTTTTGACAATAACGACATTTAGCACGCAGCTGCATTTCACAAAAGGCGGCTTGCTTAAACAATTTTTTTATGACAAAGCATAAAAACTTGTGTATAATACGCTGTCATGGTGACGTGGCTGAGTGGTTGAAAGCGCACGCCTGGAAAGTGTGTATAGGTTAATAGCCTATCGAGAGTTCGAATCTCTCCGTCACCGCCACATCAAACAGCCCCCATTTGATGCCCTAAATTATTTTTTTAGGGTTTTTTTGTTTTTAGGTTGGAAGCTTTAGCGGTCGTGTAAGAAAAATGTCATGAAAGTTCTAACCGTGTCATGCCTGTGCTAAACCGTGAGAAGATTTGTAAAGTTGGCAGCTTCACCCGCTTTTACCAGATTGTTAATGCTTTGTACTTGGTCAACTAGGCTGTTTGACACACCCATCGTTAAACCTGTGGTTTTTTGGTGTTGGTGATTGTAGGTTTCTGTGGTGGCATTCATATTTTGGATGCTCGCTGATTTGGCGTTAATCACCACCGTGCCATGGGTTAGGTCATGCACGTTGTCATTGCTTTGGTTACCTGCTGACACCACACTGCCTTTGATGAAGCCTGATTTTGTTTGGTGGTGGTTTTTAAATCACAATTATAATAGGTGTCATAATCTTCTTCTGATAAGAAGTAGAGTAAATCATCTTCTTACACTGTACAAATAAGGAAGAAAATCTCTTAATGTGTACATACTTGGTCATTACTATCTCCAATTTTTTTGATACATTTTAATAAATTACTGTCTTGTTTTTTTGCCTTGATTTATGTTGAGATAAGTTCTACGACACTTACTTGCTTGAGACCAACCAATTGAAATCATCACATCATTGGTAATGGCTTCTTCGTATATTACTAAATGATATTGGTTGTGGCAATAATTCATTCCATCTTTATTGTTATCAAGAAAAACCCACTTTCTTTGACTTTCTATGTTTTTTATTAACTTTTCTTTTTGTTTATTATCTAAATTAATATATGTTATATAAACAGATACCACCTCTGGCTTTACTCTGTGATAGATTTTATCTGGACTTGGCAAATCTTTTATTACTTGATCTGTTAAGCCATATATATCATTTATTGATGGCATATCTTCTCTATCATCATAATTTTTAAGACTAAACTTCATATTTCCTGTTACGTACATTAAAACAAAAGGGGCTGTACTAGATTAACTTTAAATTCCACACCATTTCCTAAGCACTTTAAGCTGATGAGAGGCGATCCATAGTTAAATCTAAACTTCCGTCTTTGATAAAAAGATGAATGTTTTTCTTGTCAATACCGTTGTATTTGCGTAGCACACGTTTGACTTGCGACCAGAAATTTTCAATGCCGTTAATGTGATTGTAAGCATTTTCTTGGTTAACAAACTCTTTTGAATGATTTATCCGAAAGTGTTTGAAGTCTGATACATCAAGAGCATTGTAACTTCGGTAGCTGTCTGTGTAAACTATGCTGTCAGGCTCGACTTTGCTTGTAATGATAGGCATGAGTGTGTCTGTTTTGGTGTCTTTAACAACAACAGTATAAACTTTACCATTTGCCTTAAAAGATCAAAGACAGCGGTTTTGCCACCTGCTCTGTGTCCACGTTTACCTTTAGAACACCACCGAAATAACTTTCATCAAGCTCAACTTCTCCATCAAAGAGTGTTTGAGCTTCTAGGCTAAGATGGTATTGTATCACAGTTAAGATTTTATGATAAAATAACGCTGCTTAAATTATGCTTAAATGCCTAACAAATTACTGGCTGTTCTAGCAGTAACTTGGGCGATGAAAAATTCAAGTAGTTTTAACTGAACTTTTTTAGTTAGTTTACAACGAGTTATCTTCATTTTTGTCGTATACCACATTGTGTAATCTACTACAGCCCCTATTGTTTTTCCAACGTACCCAATGATAGTTTGTATGGATTGTCATTTGGTAAATTTTCTGCTCTCTGCACTACCATCGTTCCCAATCTTTTGATACATACTCAAAATTTTAATCAATTCATCTTTGTATTCTTCGTTGTATGGAATAAAATATTTTTTATTGTTGCTTGATATGGATATTGCATCATAAGCATAATGCGAAATTATTTTGCTTAATAGTGTCATTTTTTTAACTTCAATTACTTCAATATTGTTTAAATATTCATATTGAAATTTTGAAAATTTCAATGCCATTTTGCCATCAAGAAAAAATATTCCCACAACAGTTCTTTTTAAGAAAAATTTATATAAAATATTCTGCAAAATAAATAGAAATCCAACAACACAAAGAAATAAAGAAAAATATGTGTGAGAATTTGGCATGAGTTTAAAAAAAATATAAGATAAGCAAAGAAAAGCGAAAATTGTTGGCACCATTTCAAAATTCTTTTCATCTAAATATTTTTGATTAATGTATTTATTATATCTATCATAATCTAAATTTTTAATTATATTCATTCAATCCTCCCTCATTGGTAAGAAACACATATTCCATTCACTGTTTTTTTTGCAAGTTATTAATGGCGTAGTACGTTTTATGGTTGGTTTTTGTTGCCTTATATCATGTAGAATTGCCTGTTGTTGGGTCAATTTTAACAGTAACAACATTTGTATGATATTTTATTATTTCGCAACACTTTCCAAATGACTGATAAAATTCTTATCGGCTTTACTGTGTGGTATAAAAAAAATGCTATGTCCATTAGTTAATTTAATAAAGCTGACGGATAAAATTGGATCTTTTTTGGTGATAATCCAATTCTTTTTTATAGAGTAATCCCAATCCAAGATGATGGGATTATCAATCATGATTTTTTGATTTAAAAAACCTTTTCCTTTTATCGTACTATCGACAATACTGATGGTTTTAAAAGACTTTCTGCCATAGTTTATAAGTAGCGCAATCTCTTCGATTGATACCACTGCCAACGATATTATTGGTGGCAGATAGTATGTTGAAATTTTTACTCCGAAAATTTGAACAGCCCATGCATTAGAAGTAAACACATAATAAGAAAAAAATAACATAAAAGCCAAACATAAGAATAATATAATGAAAGCTCTATTAACCCTATTTATAAAATTACTATCTATGACAAAATAATAAATATTACTTCGATTCATTTTTATTGTCCTTTTTTTTGTTTATCTATAGAAATGGTGTATTTTTTATATAGCTCATCCGAAATTTTTCCAAATGACGCATTAGGAGCCACAGTAATTGAGGTCTGACACAAATCACCACAATTGTAGTTACCAAGATACTTTCCTGCACCATAAGTAAACCCATTCACCACATGAGATGGCTTAACACTAAAATCATCGCCTTTGTTAGAAATAATTTGATTACTATATGCCGCTGCAACACCAACAGTAATTGCTTGTGTTGTATTTTTGGTCATATTTAACGCTCCCCCTCCAAGACCCCCTGTAACAGTATTGGATATATAACCCAAAGCATTTCGTTCATTTTTAGGAGTGGTTGCATGGTAGCTTACAGCAGAAGTTGCAGAGCCTACTTTGACTGTTGTTGGAGTAACTGAAGCTGCTGCGAAGACATAAGGGGTATATCCAGCAGTAGTTGCAGCCAATCTATTGAACTTCATGATAGGCTTCATTGTTTCCGCTACTGATTTCTGACTGCTACTCAAAAACGGAGTTATATGCTCAGGCATTACATAAAATAAAAATGGCAAATCCTTACTTTTAGCATTTGAATTTTTCTGTCTGGCATCACTACAACCTTCTAAATTTGGGTTTCTTTGACAATGCTCAGCTTTAACAATTTGGTGATTGATGTCTGTTGTAGATATATTAAAGTTACTTGGTGTCCAACTAAATTGATTATCCTCCACCGCCACCTTAGCCACTTCACTTGCATTTACTGCTTCTGCCACATCACCTGTGGTGGTGTAGGTAGTAGCAACTGTACCTAGTCTTATGATGCTTGTGATGGTGTCTTTTTGTTCTTGAGTGAGCTTACTAGGTTGGTTTTTGTCATATAAGATTTTGGATAAGGCAGGGGCGACTTTTTCACTGGTTGCTCCACTGAATGCTCCTAGTGCTACATTATTACCTGTCGCATAGCTTGTGGTAGCTCCTAGTAGGGCATGGGATAATTAGTGCCTTGTAAAAATATATAATCACGTTGTGGTACGAGTTGATTTATTCTAATGCTTTGGCGTAAGATGCCAAATCTTGCAAAGCTCGTGGATTTTTACCGCCCCACCAGTGTTTACGGCATTCACTTCTAGGACTCCAAAATACATGTATGCCAAAAAATTCTCGTTCATCTATCTTAAATTCAACATACATACCATCTTTCAAGCAAAATATTTTTTTCTCATCCACTTCAAGCACAACAAATTTTTTGTCTGCAATGATTTTAATCATGACATTTTCAGATTTATCATAGGCAAAATATCTTGAAAAGTAATAATGGTCGGCTTTTCTAAAATAATCTTCATCTAAATAGGATCTGTCAAAATCTGTCAATTCATCAACAACTTGAGCCATTTTCTCTTTATTTGGCAAATCATAGTATTTCCATTGATACAAATAAGGATTCGCCTTTTCAAAACTTTTGTCGTACAATTTATAAAAATACAGCCCAAATAAAGCGGTGCTTATTATACCACCTACGATAAGTATGATTTTATTGAGTAGATTCATTTTAAAACACCTAAGTCTTTTAAGATCTTCTTCTCGGTATCTGTCAGCTGTCGCATCACAGTGCCACCAACACCAACTTGGGTAGTACCTACACCTGTTGCCACAGTCCAATACCCTTCCTTCCCTTCACCTCTAGATACACTCAAACAAGCATAATGACAACCTTGCAAACCAAGAGATCTACCTCCAATCGCCTGATCCACTTTTGCCTCGCTACTACCCGCACCAATAACTGTTCCAACCTGAACAGAAATCCCCAAAGAAACAGGTTTTTTGAAGCCTTTAGCTTTAATATCGTCTTGGATTCTATTTACATAATCTTTTGGATTTATGGTAATTCCATATCCAGCTTGGTATTCATCTGATTTAGGCATTCCACCAATCCAAACATTGCCATTTCTATTGTTTACAACAATGGTATATGAAAACACACCAGCACTTACCGAATATATTGTTAAATCATGATATTTATCAGCGTATTCCCCAAAGATGTCACCAAGGGTTCTTACCTCGCAAGCATTAACATCCCCATTCCTGCACGCACGAGCATTTAAGGCTCTACCTTTTTGCATATAGTTTGCACCTCCATTATTCTCCACCGCCACTTTCCCAACTTCACTTGCATTCACCGCTTCTGCCACATCGCCAGTCGTCGCACCAACTCCAAGTCCTGCAAGGCTTGCAATACTACTTACCGTCTGTTTTTGTTCTGTGGTTAGCTTACTTGTGTCAGAAGTGCCAAATAGATATTGAGATAAAGGTTTGGCAGTAGCCTCAGCACCCATCGCAGACAACGCTCCAGTCGTTGGGTCGTTGCCTGTCGCATAGCTTGTGGCAGCTCCTAGTAGGGCATGGGATAAAATGTGTGGGGCAGTACCTTCGGTGTTGTTTTGTTTAAAGTGTTGTCCGATTTGATAGGAAAGTTCTGGGCTTAATACTCTGGATATGTCGCCTGTGATGCCGTTGCCGTTAGGTGCATATAGGGCGGATGTGATGCCATAAAATAGGCGTAGGTTGTTCATCATAAAAATTTAGCTTCTTTGATTCTTGGTTAAATAGAACAGTAAAGCCATAAAAAGCAGAGTTGATGGTATTGATACCAAAAAATAATATAACATTTCATCCATAATATCATGAGAATTTGTATTGTAGAAATGAAAACTGGGAAACTTTAAAATCATAAAACCATAAATTATTATCAATAAAAATGATATCAAATTTTTTAATGATTTATTCCTTACCCACCACTGAATAAAACATACAAGCAACAAGACTGGGGAAAAAAATATAGTGGCAATAAAATCAAGGAAAAACGGTGCCATTGCTATTATCTTAATTGATTCAATAAAGCTAGGAGCGATGCCATCTCCTCCAATCTCTATAGATATTACCAGTATCAAAAAAATAAAGTAAGATACAATATAAAATGATAAAAAAACCAAAAATAGTGTCTTAAAAAATAAAGCCTCCGTTCTCATGGCTTATACCCTTGTTCTTAAATGCTAATCCGCCCCATTATACACCCATACCCATCTTGAAAACTATGTATGCACCATATAGCAAATATAATATTAGGAAAACTAACGATGTAATTGTCATAAAGAATATCATGTTGTACAACTTTTTATCCATCAATGATTTTTATACCTTTGCACAGCGATGAATATTAATATATAAAAGAGAATATAGCTACGATAAAAAGTAGATAACTATTCACTATTTCTTCTCCTTTTCAAAGCTATCTAATGCTTTATCAACTATATTTTGGGTCGCATTGTTAGCAATACTTCCTTTCACCTCTAGAATAGGTGGCAACTCTCCAAAAATAACTTTACTTGGCATTGAGCCAATCTGTCTAATTGGCACATTTCGTCTACTTTCTAATGAAGTTATATCTCCCTTTCCACTACCAAAGTCAATATAGGGATCTACGTCATAATCCTTATGTCCGATTTTTTCAGTTCTGGGAGCGTAATAATTGTAGCTACCGGCATTTGTTGGATTATTGACTATTCTGCTATAATCATCAGGACTTAATATTCCATCTTTAGTATCGATCACTATTTCTAACCGTCCATTATTATGAACAAATTTCTTATAACGATAATGTCCATTAGGTAATTTATTTGGAATACCATTTGCATCAAAATTATGAAAAATATTTTCTTCATCAAGCATTGGTTTCCAATTATTCATGTTGCCATTCGTATTATCTTGTAAAAATAAACTATTTGCCTCAGCATTCCATCGTTGTCTTTGAGTCACATGCAAATAATAGAATTGTTGACAACCTTTGCCAGCACGACAATTATCATACGCTGCATTAAAATCCTTATCTCTTTTTTCACCAAGATTGTCAAACTCTTTTATTTGGTAATCAAGTCTATCAAGTTTTGACTTACAATCAGAGTCAATCAAACAACTAAGTCTAGTTGAATACCTGCTAAGAAGTCTTTGTTTTTCCTGTTGCAACTTAGCTAATTTGGCATTCTCAATATGATTCAAATAATTATTCTCCGTCTGATTAACGCTATTGGCCACACTTGCGGTGTTATCGCCAATAGCACCACCAATACCTGCTGATAGTGTAAGTAAGACTGTATCTCGAGTTTGTTTATCATAACCTTGTTGTTCTAGGTATTTATCAACTTTTGGAATAACAATCGCTGTTCCACCGCCTGCAACTGTCCCTTCAATTGAACCTGTGGCTAAAGCACTAGATAATGTATGAAGTGCGACACGGTAGATACCGCCCTCTGCCCATTTTTCGGCTTCATCAATATTACCTTTGTTGATTAGCTCAAGCTATTTATTACTTGCATAATCCCCAATCGCTTTTGGCATTTCTTTACCATATTCTTGGGTGATGGCTATCTGAGCATCAATCTCTTGATTGACCCTATCCTTATCAAAGTTATTGACCAGTGTTTCATTGAGTGTACTTACATTATTGGTGGTTATCTCAAACTTACCTGCCATACCTGTTACTGCACCATAGGTGGTGGAAGTTTGGTTGTCGCCGTCTTTGCCATAACCTATGCCACTGATTTTAGGTTTTTGACCTGCTTTGGTAGAAATACCGACATTAATGTCATCGGCTTTATAATTGCTGTGGTTTTGAATATCGCTGACTTGTAAACCACCATTAAACTGGGTTTGATTATCTTTTTGGGTAGCTGTGGTAAAGTAAGCTCCTTTGAATGTGCTTTTACCATGGACAATAACATCAGACTTTTGGTAGGCAAATCCTGTTTGTTCGGTTACTGCTTTATAATCGGCATTTGCTTTGGTGCGACCACCATTGACTGCAATACTTGAGCCTGCACCTTGTTTGGCTAAATCGATATCCACATTAAAACCAGCACTGCTTTGTCTGCCCTCATAGGTTTTGGTATCTTGACGGCTGGTGGCATGAATACCTCCGCTGATATGCCCTGTCATGTGCTTGCCTTTTTCTATGGCACCATCTAGGATATAATCACCACCCACATTTTGATAAGTCGTTCCTGCTACTGTGATGTGGCTGTTAGTATTAGTGATGGTGGTGGTTCTTCCATGTCCTTTTGCCATAGATTTCAAAATGATGGAAATGGTAATTTTCATTGGAATGGCTCTACTAATGGAAAAACATCAAAAGGAGAATCAAGATCTATTAAAATCACAGATGTCCCCAATGAATTAAAAAGGTAGTTAAATATGAAGTTAATAGGAAATAAAGATATTTATCTTGAAGTAGATATTGTTACATATTGTAATAATATGGCTCATCTTGTTCTGATAATAGGTAATACAAGAATTGGAACATTGGATTCTCCAACTTATATTCCTAGCTTTATCGCTTCATTAGAAAGTTTATTATTGGAAAATGTTTATTTTTATGAGAATATGAATATTGATGTATTTACCAAAATGGCATTGGGTGGTGAATTAGAAAATAAAAATGCGTTTACTTTAGAAGATACATTCGATGATTTTATGAAGCGATGTATTAGAAGTAAAGACAATTTATATTTTTATTTTAAACTATACACAGATCATTTTTTTGAATATAAAAATATCGATGTTAATGTGCCTATTATTAAAATAATTAGTGTAAAAAACTTTGATTTATTTTTAAGTGATATCAAATATTTTTTTAATAATATTAATATGTATTAATCAACACTACCTATAACTTTGAAGTACAAGACCTCCACACCTACCATATCGGTAAGTATGGAGTGTGGGTGCATAATGATTGTTGGAATAATCTCCCAAATGGTGCAGTAGCAACAGGAAAAACTACGATTGATGGACGAAAACTTTATACTTTTAAAGACGATAAAGACAAACAAGTTACAGTTTATCAGGGTTCTGATGGTCGTTAGTACGATCCCAAACTTCATTCCCCAACTCAGCCTACTGCTACTGGGGTTAAGGCTGTTGATTACATACCATCATTACATGAGTACAACCAAAAAGTTAATGGTCCTGGTTTGTCAAGAGATAAGAAAATTTCATATATCAAAGACACATTATCTAAGATCGCTCAACGAAATGGATGGATTAAGGATAATACTCTATCCAAATAAATGACTTTATACTAACAGTGGCCTGGAAAAGCCTTCCCTATCAGAAATATATACCCGGAATGGGGAATTATGATATTAAAGAAGCTCATGGAAATGGAACCACTTATGCGGATGGGACTAGAAAGGCTTATGATGGATATTTATTTCATGGGAAATATGTAACTTTAAGAGAAGGTGGAAATATTCTAGCAGGGATGAATGCTGCTACTTTAGGTATACCTTATGAGGATTTTCAAAAGGCTAGTGGTGCATTGCATGTTGGTGGTATAGCTGGATTAATGAATCATTTAACTACAGGTAAAGTTTATGGTAATTACCCCAGATATGGCGAAATAGATTACCAATACCTAAGAAGTAGGTATGGATATAATTTAGGAATAAAAAGGATAGAATGCAATATTGATAATGCAAAACTTGGTTCTGATTGCCAAACAAAATAAGGAGCTATTAATGAGTTTTTTTAGATATATAATAATATTTTATTTTAAAATAATTATTTTATTGTTGTCTTTAATTATTTTATTATATCTATTTATAGCAAAAGAAAAAGCATATTATTATTGTGATGATATTTGTATAACTATAATACAACATAATGCAGGTAGAGATACTTTTTTTAGAGTGTATGATGGTATTTTGTTGAGTAGGTACGCTTATCTTATTTATTCTTATGCTGAATATCCAAATGAAACATACATATATATAAAAAACAAGAAAATTGATGGAAAGATAATTGTAGAAAACTTTACCATGCCAGTTAAATATAAAGGAAAACTAAATAACGCAAACTTTTATTTATCATCTTATGAGAGTAGCGAAATAAAATTCACAGAGTTAAAATATTTATATTTATTCTTCTAATACCTCATTCTCAACTTGTATGATAGATAAGCCTCAAAGCATGATGGTAGGGGTATTTTTTTATCAAACAGTCTTGCTCAAACGTCGTTGCCAACTCAATGGCACACTGCCTTTTCTTCTCTTGTGTCTAAGGCTGGTGTCACACTCATCGCCAACATCGCCCATAAGCTTAGTGCAGGATTAACAGGCTGTCTGTCTGCCAAAGTCAAAGATAGTTCTTGCAAAGCTGGGGCAGTTGGCTCTATCATAGGAGAGATGGTAGGCGATTGGATGACCAATGGACATAAGATCACCCTGCCTAATGGCGGTGGTTAATAATGCTGTCAATAAAGAATTGGTTGGGATGGCAGAAGATTTTGAAGGCTTGCTAAACAGCTCTATACGTAAAGTTGGATTACTTCGTGGTGATGACGCACATGCCTACCTTTTATCCTTGAATGAAAAAAATTTGATGTTGGAGCCAACGCAAACGGGCTACTTCAATAATAAAAAATCTAGATATATTTACACAGAACAGGGTGGATGGATAGATATGGTTCATTTCTTGTTTTACGCTAGTGAAGCATATAACTATAAAATGCAAATGATAAACCCCACTCTCAACTTAAAATCATCTCAAATTGTAGTGGCGGATTACCAAGTTGTTTATTAATCTGCACACAAAAAGTATGAGCAAGTAGCTTTCTAACAAAACGACAAGACAAGTGGTATATGTCTTTTGCTTTTACCTTTTGTATGTTAAACCTATCTGACAGTTGAGAGATGGTAGTCTCTATGGTCTTTTTTTTCTTTTTAAGGTAAGACAAAAAGCCCTTATCTTTATCATCTGTCATATTATCCCTAAGGGGAGTTTGCAAATCAATGGCATATCTTTTTAACCCATCTTGTCAATCTTTGGATAAACAACCCTTATCACCAAACACCTGACCTTGTAGGTTATCTGTTAGCTCAAATACCACTTGTCTGTCATCTACGTTTGCCCCTGTTAGCGTGTAGCTTATCACTTGTCCTTGTGTGTTGGTCAGTAGATGTGCCTTAAAGCCAAAGTAATGCTCATCTTGACTGGCACAGTAGCCAAAAGCAACCATGCCATTAAAGTTCTTGTGTCGTCTTGCTCTACCATAGCGACATACAGATATAGGAAAGCTATCTATCAAATCAGGCGATGAGTTTTGACTGGCTTTATTTTGTATGGCAAGTGCATTCATCATCTTGTTTGTTACCCAATACAAATTGGCACAGTGTTTGGCAAAGTTGGGGTATGAGCCAATTTTGGGAAAGTGGTGTGTGTAGTGGTTTTTAAAGTAAGACCACATTTGCCTGTCTGTATCTACACCTAAACACTCTGCCACAATCTGCATAGTAATCACTTCACTATCAGACAAGGCAGGGGGAAAGCCACGAGTTCTGATAGGAGTTGTTACAATACTTTTATATAAAACATCTACCATAAGGCACACGGTAATGATAAAATCATCATAAGACATAACTTGCTCCGTTTTTGTGCTAAAAATAGGATTGGGTTATGTCTTTTTTATTTTAAGGTTGTTGGGAAAGTTGAGATTGGGGTTAAAACAAGATTTTAGCTACTGCCCATCTTGGCTTAATCCCAAACAAACCCACAAAACCAAACATCATCACAGTATCTATTTAGGAATGGATGCTGGCTTTGTGAAAAACAAAAATCACGAACAAGATAAACTACTACTTGGTCATAGCCTAGTTGGCGCTGCTATAGGCATTAAAGGACAAATCACCCCAACTACCAATCATCCTTACGCCAGTTTCAACTATGGCCTGTTCACCGCCAAAGCCATTCATGAGCCAAATCATTTCTCAGATAAAGATTGGGTGAGTGGATTTAGTGTTGGTATGGGGTTTTAGGGAATAAGCAAAGATTGAAAATCAAAGCAAGATGTATGGGCTTAGTTTGTTATTGTGGGTTGAAAAGACTATAAAAATGGCTTATTAGCCAAAGCTTGATTTATCTTAGCTTGACTATTTAGATTAACCGTCAATAAACTTACAACCAAATCTTATCAGGGTTCATGATGTTATTAGGGTCAATGGCGTGCTTAATGCTTTTCATGAATGCTAACGCTCCGCCATGCTCATCGTTCATATATTGACGCTTACCCTGCCCTACGCCATGTTCGCCCGTACAAGTACCGTCCATGTCAATGGCACGCCGAGCAAGTCTCTCCAAGATTTCTTTGGCGTGGGCAACCTCAGTATCATTATCTGTATCCACAAGTAACATGACATGAAAATTACCATCGCCCACATGACCCACCACAGGACCTATCATCTGACGAGCTTCTATGTCTTTTATGGTGTCGGTAACACACTCGGCAAGTCGTGAGATTGGCACGCAGGCATCGGTAGATAAACCACTGGCATGTGGGCGTAAGGCACGGCTGGCGTGATAGGCATTATGCCGTGCTGCCCACAGCTGTTTACGCTTGGCTTCATCGGTATCCCATACAAAATCTGTACCACCAAAATCTGCAATAATCTCACCAAACAAAGTCGCCTGTTCAACAACGCCTGTATCCGTGCCATGAAACTCTACCAACAATGTCGCTGTTTCGCTCAAATTAAGCTTAGAATAAGCATTACACGCCTTTACCTGCATCGCATCTAGTAGCTCAATGCGAGCAATTGGCAATCCAAATTGAATGGTCGTCATGACCGCTTGGCAAGCCATATCCACATTGGGGAAATGACAAATACCACTACCAATACATTCAGGCACGCCAAAAAGCTTGACAGTAATCTCGGTAACTATCCCAAGCGTCCCCTCAGAGCCGATGATAAGCCGTGTCAAATCATAGCCTGCCGATGATTTTTTGGCACGACTGGCGGTCTTGATGATCTCGCCATTTGGCATGGCAACCTCCAAAGACAGCACCACATCTTTCATCGTGCCATAACGTACCGCATTCGTACCACTCGCCCTTGTCGCCACCATACCGCCAAGCGTGGCATTCGCACCTGGGTCTATTGGAAAAAACAGCCCTGTGTCCCTAAGATACTGATTTAATGCTTCACGAGTAACGCCTGCTTGCACTGTGGCGGTCAAATCCTCATTATTTACCTGCACAATCGCATTCATCTGGCTCATGTCAATACACAGTCCACCTCGTGGGGCATTTAATTGCCCTTCTAGCGATGACCCCATGCCAAAGGCAATGACAGGCATGCCGTATTCTTGGCAAATCTTGATGGCATCGCTGACCTCATATTTATCCATGACACTAAGCACAGCATCACTTGGCTCATTATCAAGCCATGTCATCGTATGGGCGTGCTGTACTCGCACCGTCATATTCGTAGAGAGCTTGTCACCAAACCGCTGTGTTAATTTATCAATCGCTTCTATAAACCGATGAGACATCTTGCTTCCTTAGCTTGATTGGTTGTGTGTTGTTCGTTTGTCAAAATCTTGATGGGTTTGCTTTGTCGGCATTATTTCATTATCTGCTATTTTTTTAGCTTTTGCAAGGCGTGCTTTTGTGGTATATATTTTGTAGGATATATCAAGTACATAAAGACAAAAAGACATGATTGGACATCAGTAACCTTTTACAAAAATCCATAAATATGAATAACTTATAGTTATGATTTATTACTAAAGTGATTGAAAATTTTATTAATAGTATTTCTTGCACCTTTGTTTTAATATGTGTTAATGTTGCTTTAATATATGGATATGTAATTTACATCTTATTTTTTTATTCTACAAAGGTGGATTATGACAGACTCATCACAAGTCGGCACGGGCAAGGAGCTAAATTGGCGTGCTTTTGGGCCTGGTATTTTGATGGCATCGGCAGCAATCGGTGGTTCACACTTAATTTCATCAACCCAAGCTGGGGCGTTATATGGTTGGCAACTTGCCATCATGATTATTCTTGCCAACCTGTTCAAATATCCTTTTTATCGTTTCGGCACACAATACGCTTATAGCACAGGCAATAGTCTCGTGGTCGGCTATGCCAAAAAATCTCGTGCCTACCTATGGGTGTTTTTTGTTCTTTGTATCATCTCTGGTGTCATCAGCACAGGGGCAGTCGCCCTACTGTGTGCTGTCATCTTGGGGCATATGCTACCATTTGAACTTGGTACTTTGACATTGTCTGCCATTGTGATGGTTTCGTCATGGGTGCTATTGGTGGCAGGACATTACAAACTGCTTGATAATGTTACCAAATGGATCATCGTAGCTTTGACGGTTGCGACATTGGCAGCAGTTGCAGTGGCGGTAGGCAAGCCTTCTGTCATGCAACCTGACTTTATTGAAACATCGCCTTGGAATCTAGCAGCACTTGGGTTTATCATCGCATTGATGGGTTGGATGCCAGCACCGCTTGAATTTTCAGCGATTACCTCGGTTTGGACCGCCAAGAAAATTCACACCGATCATACCAGTCGTTATCAAGGCATGGTGGATTTTAATGTGGGTTATATGACTTCGGCGATTTTGGCGTTGTTTTTCTTGGCACTTGGGGTGTTGGTTCAATATGGGTCGGGTAAAGAAATTGCCATGCAAGGCGGTGCTTATGTAGGACAGCTCATACAGATGTATACCCAAACCATTGGCGAATGGTCTAGATTGCTTGTTACTTTCATCGCTTTTTTGTGTATGTATGGCACGGTGATTACCTGTATTGATGGCTATGGGCGTACCAACGCAGAGAGTTTGTCGCTCATCAAGACAGGCGATACCAGCATGACCGAAAACTATGTCAAAATATGGACGACCTTAACTGCCATCGCAGGCTATGTTCTAATCGCCTTTTTCTTGGGGCAAATGGCGGCATTGCTAAAATTTGCCATGATCAGTGCTTTTGTAACCGCACCGATTTTCGCCTATTTAAACTATTCACTCATCAAGAGCGAGAATCAATTATCTGCTTTCATGAAATGGTTTGCGATTGTCGGTATTGCATTTTTGAGTGGATTTACATTATTGTTTTTATTGCAATTTTTTGGATTGATTACTTAGGCGTATTAAGCCTGATTTTATAAAAATATAAAAAAGACCTGCCAACTGTGATAGGTCTTTTTACTATGGTTAAGGTTGGATTGGTAGTAGATTACACCATGTGATATACTATAAATTCAAACTAACTATTTGTAAAATAAGAAAAATTTTAGTTAAGCCTACTTGAATTTTTATGCTCTAAGCAGTCACCAAAAGTACAACGATTTACTTTAGATGTTCCCAAATTTAGCAGCCGTTATTTTGTTGTAGATCCGCCTTGTAATAAGAATGCCCAGCCTTTAAAGCTAAAACATGCTTTGATAAAAAAAATAAAACTTAATGAAAGCTATCTTAGTAAAGAGTTTGTTCATCAAAAAAAAGCTTACAATCATACCAATAGTATTGAGAGTTTTGGTCGCAAGCTAAGCGTACACTACGCAAATATAACAACATTGATAAGAAAAACATTCATCTTTTTATCAAAGACTTAATTTAGATTTAACTATGGCTCGCCTCTCATCAGCTTAAAGTGCTTAGGAAATGGTGTGGAGTTTAAGGTTAATCTAGTACAGCCCCCATTTTTTTTGTTGATAAACAGAAATTTAGCTTTGGATAAATATCCATCACTCAAACTGAGCTTTCTTTCAATATAGGCTAAATCTCCACCTGATTCCCTTAGGAGTCTATCTAACTCTTTTTTTGGAGAACCTATTTTATCTTTGATTTAATGCAGACTATAAGCAAGAATTCAACACCAAACGCAAGCTTTTTCCAACTTCATGGGATATGCCATCCAAAGGTAAGGTAACTGTCTTATCATCATCCAAGCCTTCCCAAGCATCAAATCCAACATGGCGATTAGGATAAATATTTATCATACCATCAAACAAGTATACATCACAAAGCATCATATTTTTTTAAATAATGTTTTTTTTGATTTGTAGCCCAAAAACTGACATAACTGATCTATCTAAGCTTTCATAGCTACTCTTAGCTTTGGTCAAATCAAAAAAAAATTACAATTTCTTTACTGCCCACAATAAATGTTCTGCTATTATATAAAGATTTCAACAATATTTCACCAAGCATATTATCATCAATATCTAAGGGTAAAATATAAGGCTGATACATATAATCTAACCCCATCATACCATTACCAGATTGAGTTTGAACAATAATTACCTTTTATTCTAAAATGAGCAGACTCTCTTTCCCCATTAGGACTTTGGCCAGCAAAAGTACCAAATATAACTTTGTCGGGATTATTGCTTATATCATAAATTTTTTCAATGACCATTTTTCTATCTTGTGGATTTGAAGGATTTCCACCAAAATCACTAACATACTTTCCTAATTTTTTCCCTAATTGTTTATTGTCTATTTTGAGAGCTGGAACATTGGTGATATTAATTGGTAAGTTTTTTACTGCTTTTGCAGTGTTTTCACTGCCTTATTTTTACTATTATGTAAATATTTTTATCACAAAAAGGTAATTTTTATAATTTTTAAATAGATTTGCTGTCATTTTGGCAGAAAAAAAATCAGAGTTGCCGATGTGGTAAGAGCGACGGGTATGAGCAAGACGACTTTTCATAAGCTTTATAATGACGAGTCATCAAGAATTGATTTAGAGACCTTGGGTAAGCTTTGTGAATTTTTAGAGATACAGGTGGGGAATATTTTTAAATATGCACCAAATGAATTACTAGATAAATAAGGTAAAATTTAACTTTTAATAGCAATGTGCCTAAATTAAAGTCGTGGTCATTTTAGCCATTCTTAAAACTCGCTAAAATTCATCTTAGGCACGTTTTAGGCACAAAAAAAAGGTACAAAGATTTTTATGTTTAAACCTGTGTGCCTTAAAAAGGCTATGTGTATTGCTTGATAAGTATTTTATGCACTCTAAGTTACTAATGTTACACACAACAAAAAAGCCACTTTCATTAAAAGTGGCTTTTTAAATATTTGGAGCGGGAAACGAGATTCGAACTCGCGACCCCAACCTTGGCAAGGTTGTGCTCTACCAACTGAGCTATTCCCGCTTATCAGCATTTGCTGTATGGGTGCGTATTATACCCACTTTTTAGGGTGTGTCAATAGTTTTTTTAAGAAAATTTGATAATTATCCCGATTATATAATTAGCCCCACCTCAAAACCTTCTTTAATCGCACGCTTAGCATCTAGCCGTTCGGCATTTTTAGCGCCGCCGATGATATGATACTGTGCCTTTGGTGTAGATCCAAGCTCAGGCATAAGCTTATTTACCGACTCTTGACCTGCACAAATCACGATACTATCCACACGCAAAAGCTGACTTTGACCCTCTGTTATGACCCATATCCCCTCTTCGGTGATTTTATCATAGCATACGCCCTTCATTTGCACGACATTCGCCTGCCGTATAACAGCTTTATGCACCCAGCCTGTGGTCTTATTAAGGCTTTTGCCCAGACGGCTTTTACTGCGTTGTAATAGATAAACTTGGCGATTTGACTTGGGCGGATTTGGCGTGGTTAACGCACCTTTAGTCTGATAATCACCTTGTAAGTCCACGCCCCACTGCCGACAAAACTCCTGCCGAGTCTGGGCTTTTGGGGTAAATGTCGCCTCGTGAACATCAATAGGTATAACGTTGCCATACACCAAAAATTGTGCCACATCAAAACCGATACCGCCTGCTCCAAGCACTGCCACTCGCTCGCCTGCTATCTTTTGTCCAGACAGCAGCTCAGCATAGCTCATCACCTGTGGCAGGCTTATACCTGCCACCTGAACCGTGCGTGGGATAACTCCAGTTGCTACAACGACATCATCAAAATCACCAGTTTCTAAAAGCTTTCTGTCCACCGTTATATTAACCCGAACATCAACCTTAAGCCTTATCAGCTCTTCACGAAAATAACGAATCGTCTCAAAGAACTCTTCTTTACCGGGAATGACTTTGGCATAATTAAACTGTCCGCCAATCACCGCTTCTTGCTCAAAAACCACCACATCATGCCCACGCTTAGCCAAGGTGATTGCTGCCGACAAGCCTGCAACGCCAGCACCCACCACGGCAACTTTCTTGGCACGCTTAGCTGGCTTTAGCTGATATTGCGTCTCGTGGCACGCCATCGGATTGACCAAGCAAGACACACGCTTATTCTCAAATACATGATCAAGACACGCTTGGTTACAGCCGATACAGGTGTTGATAAGCTTAGCATTGCCTTGTTTTGCCTTTTTTGCCCACTGACTGTCCGCCAAAAAAGGGCGCGCCATTTGTATAAGATCTGCTCGACCCTGTGCCAAAATTGTCTCCGCCGTGTCTGGCATATTAATACGGTTGGCAGCGATAACAGGAATATTAACTGCTGATTTTACTGCTTCGGTAAATGGAATAAAACACGCTCTTGGCACTGAAGTGACTATCGTTGGCACATAAGATTCATGCCAGCCAATCCCTGTGTTAATCATCGTAACGCCCGCCTGTTCAAGCCATCTTGCTAGCGTCTTTACATCATCCATGGTCGCTCCGTCCGCTACCAAATCCGCCATTGACAGCCGAAAGCTGATGATAAAATTTGTCCCTAACGCCAGTTTAATGCCACGCACGATATCTAAGGCAAGCCTGGCTCGGTTCTTTAGACTGCCGCCATAATCGTCAGTGCGTTTATTGGTGCGATTTGATAAAAATTGATTGAGCAGATAGCCTTCTGAACCCATGATCTCCACGCCGTCATAGCCTGCTTTTTTGGCAAGCGTGGCAGTTTGGATAAAGTCGTTAATGGTTTCATCAATGTTCTTTGCACTCATCTGGCGTGGCTTAAATGGCGAAATGGGTGATTTTATCGCACTAGGTGCCATCACAAAGGGGTGAAAACCATATCGCCCTGCGTGGAGAATTTGCAATAAAATCTTCGTGTCATGTCGATGTACCGCTCGAGTGATGCGAGCATGATGCAACGTATCGCCAAAGGTATTTAGCGTACCGCTAAGCGGGGCCAGCCAGCCTGTCTTATTTGGAGAAATACCGCCTGTAATAATCATTCCCACACCGCCACTTGCTCGCTTCTCAAAATAAGCAGCAAGCTTCCCATAATGATAAAACCTGTCTTCAAGACCTGTGTGCATAGACCCCATGATAATGCGATTTTTTAGGGTGGTAAATCCTAAATCAAGCGGCTCAAACAAATGCGGATAAGGCGTCTGCACATCTATCTTGTCATTATCAGACCTAGACTTTGCGGTTAAGTTTGGCAGTTTATTAACGAGTTTATTTTTGGCGGTGTGTAAATGATTAACAAGCGATTTCATAATTATCCTTATGCATGCTGCACGAATGATTTATGCTTATAATGGCTTAAATTGTATCACAAGATTTGTGGTAATTTTGATCAGCTTTATATTTATCCATTATATAGTGAATAAACAACGCAACAAACTTTTTATTTGCCAAAATACCAAAAACCAAGTAAGCTAGACGAAGTTTTACATTACTTAATAAGGAAAAACCATGACCGACGTCGCTCCAGAATTTCGCATCACCATCTCAGGGCAGATTACCCCAGAAGATGTTGAAAAATTGGCTAAAATGGGCGTAAAAACCCTGATCAATAACCGCCCTGATGGTGAAGCTGCTGACCAACCAACGTCAAGCCAGATTGAAGCTGCCGCCCATGCTCATGGCATCGCCTATAAGCAAATTGCCTTTTCTGGTGGCATGCTAGACATGAACCACGTTGAAGATTTTGCTGACTTTTTTAATTCAACCGAACGCCCGTTGCACATTTTTTGTCGCACAGGTAATCGTAGCAGTACCATCTTAGCGGCTGCCCGTGAGCGTGATTTGCTTGATGAAGACTGATATTTTTGGTAGTAGGCTTTATATTTATTAAGTAAAATTACCCAAAAAATGCTAAAATAGCATCAATTAAAACCAAATAAAGAGCCTATGATGAATAAAAATATCCCCATTCTAACCGCTGATGAAATCCAAAAAATGCAAACTGCAGGACGCTTGGCTGCAGACGTGCTAAAAATGCTGGACAATCATGTCAAGGCAGGCGTTAGCACAGGCAAGCTAGATGACCTCGCTCATGATTACATTGTAAACACCCAACATGCCATTCCTGCGTGTCTTGGCTATCACGGATTTCCAAAATCTATCTGCACTAGCATTAACCACGTCGTCTGCCACGGTATTCCTGATCACGATCGCATTTTAAAAGATGGCGACATCATCAATATCGATGTTACCGTCATTAAAGATGGCTACTATGGCGACACATCAAAAATGTGGGTCATCGGCGAAGGGTCAATTATGGCACAGCGTATTTGCGACGTCGCCCAAAAAGCACTTTATGCGGGCATGAGCGTCGTCAAAGACGGTGCTTATCTTGGGGATATCGGAGCTGCCATTCAATCAGTCGTCGAGCCTGAACGCTTTAGTATCGTGCGTGAGTTCTGCGGACATGGACTGGGCAAAGAGTTTCACTGCGAACCACAAGTGCTACACTACGGCAAAAAAGGCACAGGCGTACAGCTTAAGTCAGGCATGGCAATCACCATTGAGCCAATGATTAACCAAGGCGTATGGCAAACCAAAGTGATGCAAGACGGCTGGACTGCCATCACCAAAGACCGTAAACTGTCTGCTCAGTGGGAGCATACATTAATTGTGACAGATAACGGCTGTATCGTTACCACAGCCAGAGATGATGAAGATCTTAGCTTTATCATTAGCTAAAGCGACTATGAAAGACACTAAACGGCTCAATCGGCCGTTTTTTATTACTTATTATCATCTTAGTTTATCGCATAGAGATTGCCATGTACCACCATGATTTTATAACAAGACTCAGTGAAAATCTATCATTAACGATACCGCCATTATCAGAGCATCAAGGCATTGCTAATGTCAATGCTAAAATCAAATCATGGCTAAATTTAGTTGATAAAGCCATTGATGAACGCATGGTGCAGCTTGGATGGCATGGAGTAGACCAAATCAAGCAACTTGTGCAGCTACGCACCGCATGCGTTGATCATGCTTTAATCACACTGTTTAATACTCACAGTCTGCCAAACTGCCTTGCGATGTTTGCAGTCGGAGGCTATGGTCGTGGCGAGCTTTTACCGCAGTCAGATGTGGACATTTTATTGTTTGGTGAAGGCGTTGACGACAGCCAAGAAATCATCGAATCCTTTGTCGCAAGCCTATGGGACATTGGCATCACGCCTGCCATCTCGGTGCGAACGCCCGCCCAGACCAACCAAGCTATCCATGATCAGACCATCGCCACCGCCCTTTTAGAAGCTCGATTTCTTACAGGTAATAAAGACTTTATCGATCTACCTAACCAACTCGTCACAGCAGCATGGCACGCTAAAGATTTTTTTAATGTTAAAATCAATGAGGCCAAAACTCGCTACCTATCACAAAACGCCACTGAGTACAATCTTGAACCAAACCTAAAGCTCTCCCCTGGTGCGTTACGAGATCTGCATATTATCATGTGGCTTGGCAAGTTCGTATTTAATGACGTACAGACATGGTCAGACTTGGCAAAAGTAGGATTTTTAGACGCAGAAACCGTCACCAGCCTACAAGACGCTCAAGCATTCTTATGGTGTATGCGTCATCATCTGCACACTTTGACTGGCAGACCAGAAGATCGTCTGCTGTTTGATCATCAAAAATCGCTTGCCATTCGTATGGGCTTTGCCACTTTACATGACGAACACACCAAAATCACCCAAGCCTTAGAAGCGATGATGCGTCAGTACTATCGCCACGCCATGAAGCTTGCTGCACTGTCTAAGCTATTGTGTGCTTATTTTAATGAAAAATACCTAAACCCAACTTACGAGCGTCGTAAGCTTGATGATGATTTTTATCAGGTTCGTGAATTAACATCCCAAAATCACGCTACTACTAGCGTCATCATCTCAGATAGTAGATCAGATAATAAGCCTAATAATGCTGCTTTTGAATGGCAAATTTGTGCAACTAATGCCAATTTATTCACCAAAAAACCTGATGCATTGCTACGCATTTTCTTAGTCATGGGGCGTGAAAACATCAAACATATCCACGCCAGCACCCTAAAATCACTATACACCGCAAGCGATATAATTAACGAATCTTATCGCAACAACCCCACTCATCAAGCATTATTTTTGGCAAATTTACAAGAAACTAATTTGCTGTTTCATCGCTTACGCACGATGGCTCGCTATGGCGTATTGTCAAGATATTTACCAGATTTTGGTAAAATTACAGGGCTTATGCAGTACGACTTATTTCATCGCTACACGGTAGATGCTCACACCTTATTACTGCTACGGGTGCTACATCGATTTGGCGATAAGCACAATGAGACTTACCAACAAAAATTTGGTTTAGTCAGTGAGATTTACCGTAACATTAACCGCAAAGATATCCTAGTTATCGCAGCACTTTTTCATGACATCGCCAAAGGACGTGGTGGCGATCACAGCCAGCTAGGAGAAGGGCTTTCTTATGAATTTTGTAAAAAACATGGCATGACCGACGTTGATTCACAGCTTGTGGCGTGGCTTGTGCGTGAGCATCTCACCATGTCGCTTGCCGCCCAAAAAAAAGACATCTCAGACCCGCAAGTCATTGCTGATTTTGCTGATTTTGTAGGCAGTATTACCCGACTAAATCATCTGTATGTTCTGACGGTCGCCGATATGAATGCCACCAACTCACAGCTATGGAATACGTGGCGAGCATCTTTATTAAAACAGCTGTATCTTAGCACTCGCCGAGTACTTAGTCTTGGGGCGTATGCTGCTGATAAGGACGTGGTGATTGATAATCGCAAACAAAAAGCCAAAGCCTTATTAGGCTCAATCAATGATACAGCTTTAGATAATTTATGGCGTGGGTTTGGTGAAGATTTCTTTTTAAAGCAAAAACACGCCGACATTGCTTGGCAATCTGAAGTGATTTTAGCTCATAAAACTCAGTTTTTAAAAAAAACACCCATCATCACACTCCAACATCACTCTGACTTAGCATTAGGGGCTGTTTCATTATTCATCTGCACCCAAAACCAAAATGACTTATTTGCTAAGACTGTCTGCGTACTTGATAAAATGGGACTGTCTGTACTTGATGCAACCATCTTAACCGTTCATATTGATGGTGTGCCTGCCGCACTTGACGTCTATGTCCTACTTGACCGATTTGCAGCACAGCACGACAAAAATGACATTTTAAGCGATTTTAACCGCCAAAACCAATTACAACAAAAACTTGTATCCGCTTTTGAGCAAACGAACTGCCCTGTGCCGACATGGGATTTTATCACTGATGGTAAATTAAAGCATTTTAGCGTACCCACCCAAGTGAATTTTGAGAAATCCAAATCCATTGCACGCCCTAACCAACACGCTATGACACTTATCACTAAGGATCGTCCCGCCCTACTTGCTAAAGTTGGCAGTGTCTTTAGCAAGCTTGATATCGAAGTGCACGGTGCTAGGATTACTACCTTAGGCGAACGGGCTGAAGATATGTTTTTTATTAGTGGTGAAAATGGACAAGCTTTAGATGAAAAAATACTCACCACATTAAAATCTAACCTACTGACTGCTTTGCCATAACTTTAGGGTTTGCACCCAAGCTTATTTTTTGGTATAATCAAAAATCTATGGGGATGTTTTGGCTTCGACGCTGGTAGCGAAACCTAATGATGCATGTCGAGTGAGTATGCCACTCGTAAATAAAAATACAATTTAAAATAGTCGCAAACGACGAAACTTACGCACTAGCAGCCTAAGGGCTGTTTGGGTCGGCACAGATTGCCTTTGGTCTGGTTGCTCACCTAGATGCGAACGCACAAAGGATAGCTTAATTTAGCGTTGCGATGAGTTAAGCGAAACTTTTAGCAAATCGTCCAATCCATCCTGACTGTCGGTTCGGTGCGGATTAAAGCCATAGACAGAATCTAAACATGTAGAGTCATAGACGTAGTGCTGGCGGACGCGGGTTCAACTCCCGCCATCTCCACCACATACCTAAATCGCTAAAAATCATTGAGTATTTTTAAGTATCATAAACTATCAAAAAGCCTTGTAAATCAAGGCTTTTTTATTGTCTTATTGTATCTTGTGAAGTCGTGTTGTATCATAATATATAAACGAACACCAAACCATTTTACACACAGATTCACACACAGCCACACACGAGATACACACACAGAATGCTTACCGACAACAAAATTAAAGGGCTAAAACCCACCGAAAAACGCTATTCGCTATCAGCAGGTGAAGGCTTGTCTATTGAAGTTATGCCAAGCGGTCGCAAATCATGGGTATTAGAATACACCACCCTTACAAGCGTGTTCGCTATTATCCAAAGTTAATTTATCGTCATACACGGGCAAACCAGCACGCTCTTTGTGCCACCCTTTGTGACCATACAAATGCCACAAATAGCCCCGCCTTACACTGATATTGGCTTGATTACTGCCCTATGGGCTGCTATCCCCCGCCAAATACGGCTATCCATCCTGCTTGACAAATAAAACACAAATGACTTGATTAGGATTTGTACGCAAATTCTATGCTGTTACACCCTACCAATGCTGCCCAACACAACCAAAATAGATTTGCAATTTGTATTCATACCCATCTGCACTTGGTTGACAATATCATAAGGCACAAATTTCATGACAAAACAAGTCAATCATTACTCACTTACCCACTTTCCTTTTCTCCACACGAGTGCAAACTTAGTTGCCTTACCGTCTTTTTCTGAGCCGATATACTGCTCAGCATTTTTGCGAGACCACCGTAAAATGGTAGGATTGCCATCATCATCCGTGTCTGGTGCGTCAAACAGATAGTGAAATTTTGGCTCAAGCTCATCTTTAATGGCTCTAAGCTCGCTAAGCTTTGGTGGGCGAGTTTCACGCACTTTGGGGAATTTGCTTGCCGCCAAAAACAGTCCTGCTGCCCCTTCACGCAAGATATAATGATCGTCAAATTTTTGTGAGCGTAAGTTTGGCATGTTAATAGGGGTCATGCGTGGCGGAGCAGGTTCGCCATTTTTTAGTACTTTTCTGGTATTATCGCATTTTTGGCAGGCAAAATATGCTCCAAACCGCCCTGTTTTTAACACCATTTGCCCATCGCATTTGTTGCAGTCTATGCTTGGTGCATCCGCATTACCGTCTTTAATCTCAAACACGCCTTTTTCTAACACATAGCCATCACAGTCAGGGTTATTGCCACAAACGTGCAATTTTAATCCACCATCCACGATGTAACCATCCATAGCAGTGTTGCACTTAGGGCAGCGTTTTTTCTCAAGCAAGGCGTTAACTTCGTCTGTTTCATCATCGGCAGTTTGATTGGCGAAGGCTTCTACAGGCATGAGATTTTTTGTGCCTTTACAGCGTTCTTTAGGCGGTAGGTTATAGCCTGTACAGCCTAAAAATACGCCCGTTCCCCCTGTACGAATTTGCATAGGACGAGAGCATAAATCGCAATGCACATCAGGCACGTCGGTAGGGTCGTTAGGCTTCATACCATCTTTGGTTTTGGCAATGTCAAGCTTAGTTTTAAAGTCACCATAAAACTCATCAAGCACGCCTTTATAAGGGCGTATGCCTTGTGCCACGTCATCTAATTTGTCTTCTAAATGAGCAGTAAAGGTGTAATTCATCAAATCAGGAAAACTACCTACCAAGCGATCGGTTACAATTTCGCCCATTTTTTCGGCAAATAGGCGTTTATTTTCAAGCTTGACATAGCCACGCTCTTGGATGGTCGAGATGATACTGGCATAAGTGGACGGTCTGCCAATGCCACGTTTTTCAAGCTCCTTAACAAGGCTGGCTTCAGTGTAGCGGGCAGGCGGCTTTGTAAAATGCTGACTTGGAATAATATTATCCACCACGAGTGCATCGCCAATCTTAACATCAGGCAGTAATACATCATCTGACTTAGCGGGGGGCTGTACTTTAGTATAACCATCAAAAGTCATGACCCGCCCCTTGGCACGAAGCTCCACGTCAGCTGCCATCACCGTTAAAGTTAAGGACTGATACTTGGCAGGGAGCATTTGACACGCCACGAATTGTCGCCAAATCAGCTCATACAGACGCTGAGCATCTCTATCCATATCCCTTAATTGGCTTGAAAGCACTGTAACATGAGAAGGTCGAATGGCTTCGTGAGCCTCTTGGGCATTTTGTTTATTGCCATAGGCATTGGGCGATTTTGGCAAATATTGCTGCCCAAATTGACTGTCAATATAATCTCGCACGCCATTAATGGCATCTTTTGATAAAAAAGTGCTATCAGTACGCATATAAGTAATATGCCCTGCCTCATACAGACGCTGGGCAAGCATCATGGTTTTTTTGACATTAAAGCCAAGCCGTGTGCTTGCCGACTGCTGCAAGGTAGATGTGATAAAAGGAGCAGATGGCTTAGACTGAGTGGGTTTGGCTTCGGTATTTGATACGATAAAATCAGCACTTTGCAAAATATCGACAATCTTTTGCGTTTGAGTTTCATTAACAAGCTGTAATGCTTGACCTTGATACTTAAGTGCTTCTAAATTGATGGCTTGTTTTGAGTTTTTTGGGTGCGTGTCTGCATGAATTTGCCAATACTCAGTTGGAGTGAAAGCACGAATTTCACGTTCACGTTCCACCACAAGACGCGTCGCCACCGACTGCACACGCCCTGCCGATAAGCCACGAGCGACTTTCGCCCATAAAAGGGGGGATACCATAAAGCCAACCACACGATCTAAAAAACGGCGGGCTTGCTGGGCATTGACACGGTCATAATTAAGTGTGCTTGGCTGATTAAAAGCATCTTGAATGGCGTTTTTGGTAATCTCATTAAACACCACTCGGCTGTATTTGCCATCATCACCGCCAATGGTTTCTTTTAGATGCCATGCGATCGCTTCACCTTCTCTATCCAAGTCGGTCGCAAGATAAATGTGGCTTGCATCTTTGGCAAGTGTTTTTAGCTCTTTGATAACTTTGGTTTTAGCAGGTAAGATTTCATAGTGGGCGATCCAGTCGTGTTCAGGATCTACGCCCATACGTCTCACGAGTGCGTTTTGGGCTTTTTGCTCACGGCTAAGCCCTGTTTCGTCAGGTTTTACTGACTTACCTGTGCCTGATACAGGCAAATCACGCACATGACCTACGCTTGAGCGGACAACATAATCTGACCCTAAATATTTGTTGATCGTCTTAGCCTTAGCAGGTGATTCGACAATCACTAATGCCTTGCCCTTGGCTGATGCCGATGACTTTACTGCAACAGATTTACTTGTCGTTGTTTTTTTACCCTTACTGACGGTGTTTTTGGTACGTGAACTGGGTTTTTTTGGGAGTGCCATGATGTTACCTTAAGTTGATCATAAAACCGGTCCGTCCATGTCGTAGGTCTTCACCTTACCAGTTTTTGATAAAAGTCAATCGCTTTATAAATATTGTTCCACTTTATAATGCATAACAGTGATTTTATCAATCACTTTATCAAAATTATGCTGTTTTTTGGCTAAAAATACGTGTTTTAGGGCGTTTTAGGATATTTAATCATTTGCTGGGCAATACGCTCAAGCAAAGATTTTAGTTGCATTAAATCTTGCTCTGCTAGCACAGCGTTAAGGTGCCCAGTGGGTTTTAAACCTTGGTATAAACTATCGTGCCAATAAAAAACGATGCCGTTTGACTTAGCTTGTAGTCCAAAAGACAGCTTACCAATCTCACTTAAGCTTAACTCTTTAAGTATTGGCATGATGTCATCTGTAGCCATGTCGTCGCCCATTAGTGCTTGCCACTGACCATTCACACACAAAAATCGTCGCAAGGGCAATCGCCAAGAGTCATTAACCACGCTATACTGAGCAATCATACCTGTACGCACAGGCTGTAGCCAGTCAGCAGCAGGTACAAGGCGTGGATTTAGTTGCATTTTACGAGCAATTAGGCGAAGGTCTGCCACTCGCACCTCGTATGCCCGTGGCTTAGCACCAAAGATACTACCTAAAATAAAGCCTGCTACAATCAGCACGATGATAATGGCGATGGTCTGATTATCCATGCCACACCTACATCAGCAACTGACGTCTGCCACTACTATCAGCAGCACTCACCAGACCTTTTTCTTCCATCATATCAACGATACGAGCCGAACGGTTATAACCGATGGAAAATTTACGTTGAATTGCCGAAATTGAAATCTTACGAGTCTCCAAGATAAACTCCAACGCTTGATCAAATAACTCATCATCGCCTGCTGTGTTGCTATCACCGCTTCCTTCACCTTCAAAAGTATAGCTACTTGACAGGTCAATATACTCAGGTCGTCCACGCTCACGCCATGCATCACACACACGGTTTACCTCATCATCGCTAACGAATGCACCTTGGATACGTTCAGGCGTGTTCTCATTTGGGGCGACAAATAGCATATCACCATTACCTAATAAGTCTTCTGCACCTGACTCATCTAAAATCACACGGCTATCCATCTTAGAATACACGCTTAAAGCCACACGGCACGGCAAGTTTGCCTTAATTAAGCCTGTAACGACAGTTGCGATGGGTTTTTGGGTGGCTAAAATCAGATGAATACCTGCTGCACGAGCCTTTTGGGCAAGGCGGACAATCGGCTCTTCAGCTGTCTTACCAAGCTGCATAATCATATCTGCAAACTCATCCATCACAATGACGATATACGGTAAGGGCTTAAGCTTGGGTGCAGATTGAACGCTGACGCTGTCTTCTTTACGCCATAACGGATCTAAGATAGGCTCACCACTTTGTTCTGCTGCTTTAATCGCCTTATTAAATTCTGAAATCTGACGCACACGCAGCTTACCCATCAACTGATAGCGAAGTTCCATCTCATTAACACACCAATTTAATGCTGCTGTCGCTTCGGTCATGTCAGTGATAACAGGGGTAAGCAAATGCGGAATATCGCTATAATTTGCAAGCTCTAAAAGCTTAGGATCAATCAGCATCAGCTTTAGCTCATCTGATGTGTATTTAAGCAACATAGAAAGTAGCATACTATTTACAAAGACCGACTTACCTGAACGTGTTTGTCCTGCAACAAGCATATGCGGTGCTTTGGTAAGATCAGAAATGACAGGCTCACCATGAATGTTCTTACCAATTGCAATTGCAATCTCTCTTTTGCCATTTTTAAAATCAGCATTATCCAAAAGCTCAATAAAACGCACAAGCTCTCTTTTTTTATTTGGCACTTCAATGCCGATATAAGGCTTGCCTGCAATTACATCAACCACACGCAGCTTCTCCATTGATAAACTGCGAGCCAAATCTTGGGCGACGTTATTTACCCGTGCCACCCGCACACCTGGAGCTAAATCCACCTCAAAGCGTGTTACAACAGGACCCACCGTTGCTGCAACGACTGTGGCATTAATATTAAACTCTTTTAGTTTAATCTCAAGCAAGCTTGCAAGCTCTTGTAATTGCTGATCATTATAGCTTGGCTCTTTATTTAAATCAGGCTTATCTAGAATATCTAGCGTTGGCACTGGGGGTAGGCTCATGCGATATTCAAGCGTACTCATCGCCCGAGACTTAGCCTCCACAGGGGCAAATAAATCTTCGTTTGTCTGTGCTTTTGGCTCAATAGGCATAGCCAAATGCTGCACAAGTTGCGTTTCATCTTCGTTTTGGTTACCATCTTGATTACTGTTTTGATTTTCTGTATCGCCTTGAAATGACCCAATATCATCAAAACCGCCAAAAAATTTCTCTTTCACATCATCATCTTGATGTGTTTTATCTTCAGATACAGTATCGGTAGGCTCATCTGTACTAGATAATGATTTAGCCGTGTCGTCTTGATAGGTACTTAGCTGATCAAAATCCATACCATCAAACACCGCCTTATCCACCTCTTCGCCATCGTCTGATAATTTTGACAATGCCGCTTGGGCAATTTTTGCAAATCGTTCATCATCTGCTTGCAACTGTGCTTGTAATGATGTTGCCACATCATCATAATGCGGCGCAGATACTGGCATATCTTCTTCCCAAGCCTCATCTTTAGGTGAGTTATTCACTTCGGCAACTTTAGGCTTAGCTGTAACGTTAGGCTCATTGGTGGCACTGTGTTTTTTTGCGATTAAATCTTCACGCAACCCTGAATTTACCAAAAAACTCTCAAGCGTGCCTGCGTGATTATGCGGGCGGTAGTTAGATGTCGCACTTTCTTCGCTAAGCGTCTTATCTTGCTCATCTTGGGTATCTTGAACATCTTCTAGCACCACTTCATCAAATGCCTGATCATCACTTTTTGATTTTCTTCGCCAGTTAAGCAATCGCTCATATATCGTAAGCCAACGAATCTCAAACGTTAATGTTGCCACAAATAGCGTCATCACCACCAAAAAGACTGCTGTGCCAAACGCACCAAATACACTGGCTAGACCGCTTTGGATTTCAAAACCCACAAGCCCACCAAGCAAGATACCAGACCATAAGTCTGCAGTTACGCCCATCTGTGCTAATAATGCACTTATAAAGCATAATAAGAACGCATAGGCAAGCAGTCTTAGACCCCAAAAAACTGACGTGCCAGTCCACCAAAGTCGCACCAGTTCATATGCCAAAAATAGCACAAAACACCACGAACCTAACCCAAAAAACACTCGCAAAATATCAGCAACCCACGCCCCAAGAACGCCGCCGACATTCACCACCGCCTGATCTGTACTGACATGAGACCAAGCAGGATCAACAGGGCTATAAGATAACAGCGAAATAAATAAAAATCCAAATAGCAGTAAGCCAAATGCACTAAAAATAAACTGCGTAATCGATGGCAGCTTACCTAAAAGCTGTACAGCGTGTTCATGTTGGAGAATTTTATTGATGGTGTGTTTCATGATATGCTTTGATGGGTTGCCAAACGAACCTTACATTATATAAGATTGCTGACATCTGTGCTAAAAAAATTTTAGCGTTGTTTAAAAATTTTTACAAAACACATCATTTTCATTACAACGCTTGCATTTTTAATGCTCTGTCACCTATACTTAGCCCACTTTTATCCATAATAAGGAATACTTATGTCAAATCATCACCGCCTAATCATCTTAGGCTCAGGTCCTGCAGGCTATTCGGCAGCTGTTTATGCCGCTCGTGCCAATCTAAATCCCATCATCATTACAGGCTTACAAGTGGGCGGGCAGCTGACCACCACCACTGAGATTGATAACTGGACAGGTGGACACGAAGGGCTAACAGGCAATGAACTTATGAATCATATGAAAGAACATGCCGAACGGTTTGGCACCAAGCTTGTCTATGACCATATTCATAGCACCGAGCTGACCACTCGCCCATTTAAGCTGATTGGTGATAATGGCGAGTACACCTGCGATGCGTTAATCATCGCCACAGGAGCGACCGCCCAATACCTAGGACTAGAAAGCGAAACTGCCTTTATGGGGCGTGGCGTGTCAGCGTGTGCCACTTGCGACGGCTTTTTTTATAAAAACCAAGACGTTGTCGTGATTGGTGGCGGTAATACGGCAGTAGAAGAAGCCTTGTATCTGGCTAATATCGCCAAAAGTGTTACACTTATTCACAGACGTGACAGCCTAAAAGCTGAAAAAATCATGCAAGATCAGCTCTTTGAAAAAGTAAAAAATGGCAACATTCGCATCGAATGGAACAGCACCGTGCGTGAAGTAGTGGGCGATGATATGGGCGTTACTGGTGTGGTGATTGACCATAAAGATGGTTCAAGTAAGACGCTAAATGCTATGGGTATGTTTGTTGCCATCGGACATAAACCAAATACTGCCATCTTTGAAGGACAGCTGGATATGACAGATGGCTATATCACCGTAAAAAGCGGACTACAAGGCAATGCTACAGCGACAAGCATTGATGGGGTATTTGCCTGCGGTGATGTTGCTGACCACATTTATCGCCAAGCGATTACATCCGCTGGCACAGGCTGTATGGCGGCACTTGATGCAGAAAAGTACTTGGATAACCTTTAGTTGTCCTAAGCACCATCTCATCATAAAAACAAAACCGCCTAAAAGACGGTTTTGTTTTTTGGCATATCGCTTTAGCAGGATAAATCTTGAACTAATTTTACAAAACACTCACCACGCTGAGCATAGCCGCTAAACTGATCAAAGCTTGCACACGCAGGTGATAACAGTACTGCTGTTGCATCGCTTTGGCTTGCCATCTGAACTGCTGTTTGTAGTGTCTTGGCATCTACCAAGCGATCTTGCAGGCTTGGCACAGATAATAGTCCTGCTCGGATAGATGGGGCGTCTTGACCGATTAAATAAACCGAATGCACAAACTGCTCTACAAACGGTGCAATCTCACTAAAGTCTTGTCCCTTTGCCAATCCCCCTAAAATCAAAGCCAAAGACCGCTCACCATAAACTTCCCCTAGTCCGATAATGGCGGCTATGGTAGAACCAATATTTGTCCCCTTAGAATCATTAAAATACGCCTTATTGCCAATCTTACAGACATACTCGCATCGATGGGGCAAGCCTTTAAAATCTCGCACCGTATCAACCATAGCAGCTATTGGTATATCCACCGCCAAAGATAGTGCAAATGCACTTAATACATTTAGTAAGTTATGACTGCCTTTAATTTGCAGTTCATCTGCACTAATTAGCCTATTATTATCATGACACAGATAGATAACGCCCTGCTGCCTTGCCAAATAAAAATCCGTCTTTGGTGTCGTTTGGCTGTCATGGATAACCCCACTTGTCGTAATAATGCGTGCTTGAGTGTCCTGCTTGTCCAGCTCATCACGACAAGCCATCGCTAAGCTTACATCATCCACACAGATAACGGCAGCTTTTGCTTGCTCAAAGACGTGTAATTTTTCTGCCAAATAACCTGCCATATCACCATGACGATCCAGATGATCGGCAGATAAATTTAAAATGGTGGCAACACTTGCACCTAAATCCAAAAGGTGTTCAAGCTGAAAGCTAGATAACTCTAATACAGCCAGCTCTAGGTTATCTATTTTTAGTAGCTCTAAGGCGGGCGTGCCGATATTACCGCCCACACCAACCACTTTACCTGCGGTCTTTGCCATCTCTGCCACCAACGTGGTTACGGTTGATTTGGCATTTGAGCCTGTAATGGCAACCACTGGTGTATGCTTGCCTTGTGATGCATCTGTTTGCTTTAATGTTTCAATAAATAACGCCACATCGCTAATAACTTCAATCCCTGCTTTTTTTGCCGATTGAATAGCATGGTGGCTTGGATTCACCCCTGGGCTAATAACGATGCGATCAGCAGACATTAATGCTTGCTTGTCAATACCACCAAAGGCAGTCTGCACGCCTTTTGGAAGCTTACAAGCTAAGTTTGGCGTGCTGCTCTCATCTGTCACAACAACATCAAAACCCTGCTCAACCAAAAAATTGATCGCTGATAAACCAGACCCACCCAAGCCAATCACGGCATAACGTTGCACAGCTCTCATACTACCCCAAAAAATCAAAAAATTAGGTAATTATTGTAGCAGTTTTTAATCATGCTGTGCGATTATTTACGCATTGGATTTTTTGATAAATTGACTATATAATAAGCCATCAATAACAAATTAACTTAGGATAAGTCATGAAACTCGTTACTGCCATCGTCAAGCCATTTAAGCTAGATGATATTCGTGAAGCCCTGTCAGATCTTGGCGTAAATGGCATTACCATTACTGAAGTTAAGGGGTTTGGACGCCAAAAGGGTCATACTGAGATGTACCGTGGGGCTGAGTATGTCGTAGATTTTTTACCAAAAATTAAAATCGAGATTGCCTGTACTGATGATATGGTCGAACAAATCATCAACGCCATCATTGATACAGCCAATACTGGCAAGATTGGCGATGGTAAGATTTTTATAACATCTTTAGACAGTGTTATCCGCATTCGCACTGGCGAAATAGACCAAGCGGCTCTATAAAACAAAAAAAACGCATGAAACCATGCGTTTTTTTTATTAACTTAGACTACTTACACAGTCCAGTGTCTTTTTTCCACGTCTGAGAACGCCCTACGAACTTAACGCCCATATATCCACGTAAATGAAGCTGATTGCCTTTATCGGTTACAGCAAGATCGTATTCTTTTTTGCTATTAGGGTCATAAATTTTACCGTCGCCATATTTATTGCCGCTTTTGGCTTTTAAACCACGGATAACGACTTCATTCACGAACTGCTTAGCTTTTGGGGTGTTGCCACAGACAATCTTACCTGTGTAAACGCCATTGCTTTCGGTGATTTGTACTACCGCTTTTGGCTGACCGTCTTTATCATCGAAAGTCTGCCATTTACCTTCAATCCCTGCAGATGCCGCAGCAGAAAGTGCTAAGCCTGCCGTTACGGCGATGATTTTTGATGTTATTTTCATCATAAACTCCTATATGAATTTTGGCAAAAAATCCTGCCAATTCATTATAACGAGCTTATCTAAAAAAAGCAATATATATGATAGTCACACTATCCTAAAAAAACCCTTAGGCAAAAGGATTATCCACTTCGCTTAGGGGGTTTGTCACTGGCTGTATCTCTTGTGTGCCTTGCTCATCAAACCACGCTATCAAAGCATTTGCAAATTCTTGTAAGGCTTTTGCCTGCTGTCTGCCTGTGTCAGTCTGATTAATCTCAACATCGCCTGAGATGATAATGCTAGTTGTCCCATTCTCGATGGTCAGATTGCCAATTGATAAAACTTGGGCATCGTTTTGAAAAATATCCATTACACTTCCTTTTTATTATAACGCTTATGCTGTTAATTTGACTGCAGATGATGAAGCAATGCCTTAAAAATCTCAAGCAGCAGTAATTGCCAGCTGCTCGCTTTGGTTAAGTCTTCCACGCTTGAGATAATAGGTTCATCTTGCTGGGTTTCTTCTTCTGGCAGACGTGGCAAAGCATAGGCTGTGCTTTTAATACTCGTGGATAAAGCAGGCATGGCGTTTACCCCAGTTCTATTGGCAAGCTCTTTTAGGCTGATGATTTCGTAGCTTGCGTTTTCGCTATTTTGGGAAAAATACACGCCTGCCGCCTGTTCACTTGGGATATAAATTGCCTTATAAAAGTGGCTTGGAACTAATACTCGATCGCCAATGCGATTCACCTTCTTACCCAAAAATGCCACGCCTGTCACTACATATAACTCGCCATATTGGTTGGTAAGATGGCGAGTATTGCTCTCTAGCTGTCGCCATAATGTGCGGTTATGCGTGCCGTTTTGGGGGGCGATGTTTGCCAAGCTAAAGCTATCAAACTGCTGAGATTTATTCGCCATATCGCCATTTGGGGCAAGGTGTCCACGGTCATAACCTGAGCGTGTATAATCCTTTAATTCTGCCCTATCGCCATGAGGTAAGCGACTCTCTGCACGAAAGCTATCTTCACGCACAAGCTTGGTTGCTTGCTTAATTCGCTGTCTTGTTAGATGCTCTGCCGACCAAAAAGGCGTGCGTGATACGCCTGAGTGCAATACCGCAAAGCCATGAAAGCACAAGCCTTGGGTTTTTTTGGAAAGCTGTTCATGCTTTGCTTTGGTGAACGTGGGTGCTGTGTCTTGATAGAAATTTTGGCGACACGCCAAAAAATCCTGAGCAATCGCATAAGCTTGCCTAGCGTGAGCAGACAAGCACGACAACAACACAACCAAAATACCAATCACAACTTTAAAAATCATATTATTCATACTTGCCATTATATCAAGCAAGCTAAGATTTTGTTGATTATTTGATGAAATTTGTAATTTATCCCTAAAATTTCTATAATGCACACACATCACCATGAGCGATTATCTTTTGACAACCATACCTACACCAAAACAAAATTACAACACCTTTGCATCTCGTCTTTTAGCGTGGTTTGATGAATGCGGACGGCATGATTTGCCATGGCAACAGCACCATAAAGCAGACGCTGACATCTATGCGGTCTGGCTGTCTGAGGTGATGTTACAGCAGACACAAGTTGCCACCGTGCTTGGGTATTTTGAAAAATTCATCACCGCCTTTCCCACCGTTCAAGATTTAGCACAAGCAAGCTGGGACGACGTGGCGGCACTATGGGCGGGGCTTGGCTATTATGCTCGTGCTAGAAATCTGCACCAAGGAGCAAAGCAAGTTGCACAATTTATCGACCAAACAGGGCAATTTCCACAAACCGTATCAGACTGGCAGATGATTTGCGGTGTTGGTCAGTCCACCGCAGGGGCGATTGTCGCCATGGGTGTGCGTGGTCGTGGCGTCATCTGTGATGGTAATGTCAAACGTGTATTGACACGCTGGGCAGCGATTGATGGCGACATCACCAAAAGTGCCACAAGCAAAGAGCTGTGGGTATTAGCAGAACGACTGACACCCAATATAAATAGTGGTAACTATGCCCAAGCCATGATGGATCTAGGAGCTACGCTGTGTACACGCAAAAAACCTGCCTGTCATCGCTGTCCAATCTCATCTGACTGCATCGCCCACCACAACGGCAATCCTGAACAGTATCCCGTTAAGCCCAAAAAAACCGACAAGCCACACCGATATGCTTTTGCCATACAGCTCACCTATATGGGGCAAACGCTATGGCTTAAAAGACAGCACCCAAGCGGTCATGGCATCTGGGAAGGCTTGTGGTGCTTGCCACTGATACAGACTGATGCCGATACGTTTTGTCATGCCATATCAGCTAAGTTACTTTGCCCATCTTCACTGGCATTATCCCAAACAGATATGCCACTCGGTGATGGTCAAATCGCTAATGTGTTAGCACAAAAAATCTCTAAGCCTGCACCCATCTGTCGCCACATTAAGCACACTTTGACGCATTTTCACTGGCATTTGGCGATTGTTTCTATTACTGCTGATGATAAGCTTATAGAACGCATCAATCACGCACTATCTGATGTTCATGCAAAGTTTACATGGGCAGATGGTGTAAATCTTGCCAAACCTGCCGCCATGGATAAGCTAATCGGCTAATGGGTACGTTTTTCAAGCCAGTCGATCATCTCAATAAGTAGGTTATGCTCGCCATACTCTAGCACCGCTTGACGTGCGTCATCAAATAATTGGTTGGCGTACGCACTTGCCTGTTTGACACCAAGCAAGCGAACATAAGTGGATTTTTGTAATTTCTCATCACTACCAGTAGGCTTGCCTAAAGTGGCAGTGTCAGAGACAACATCAAGCACATCGTCTTGCACTTGAAAGGCAAGCCCAATGGCGTGTGCGTAACGCCTAAGGTTAGTAAGTGCGTCATCACTCACGTTTGCACAGACCGCTCCCATCAAAACTGCCGCCTCAATCAAAGCACCTGTCTTTTGTCTATGAATCGCCTCTAATTCTGCTTGTGTCAGCAATGCATCACAGCTCTCACCACTTAGATCCAGCTGCTGCCCTGCTACCATCTGCCGAGCAGCCTTAGATAAAATAGCCAAAAGGCGTGATATTTTTAGATGATAGCTTTGATCATTAAGTGGGGCTGTAAGCACTTCAAATGCCAAAGACTGTAACACATCACCCACCAAAAGTGCTGTCGCTTCGCCATAGACCACGTGGCACGTTGGCTTGCCACGCCGCAACTCATCATCATCCATACACGGCAGATCATCATGCACAAGCGAATAACCATGAATCAGCTCAACTGCCATCATGGCACGCCGAAGAATCTCATCAGATATATCACCACTTGGACAGCACGCCAAAAAGCTTGCTGCCACTAAAAGCGGACGCACTCTTTTACCACCATTTGACATTGCATAACGAGCCGCCTCATCTAACAGATTTGGCAGCTTTATATCATCAAACATCTGAGCCAAGTCATCGTGTAGCTGTAAAATTATCTCATCTGCCACATCATAAAGCGTTGTTTGACAAGTAGAAAAGGTGGTCATTATGACAAATTCCCCAACATAAATAAAAGTTGGTATCATACAATAAAAGTGTGATTTTTGGATAATTTTCTTAATTTTGATAAAAAAATCCAAAAATATGAAAAAAGCACTTGCTTTATTATGAAATTGTGTTATTATACGCACCACTGTTAAGCAATTAGCTTACGACATGGCGCGATAGCTCAGTCGGTAGAGCAACGGATTGAAAATCCGTGTGTCGGCAGTTCGATCCTGCCTCACGCCACCATATTAAAAATGACCAAGATTACTATCTTGGTCATTTTTTTACGCCCGTTATCAGGCTAAATAGATATCAGACTAAATCAGATCAGTTATAAAGGACTGACTAATAGCGTTACAAAAAAATAACGGCAAATCACTTTGCCGTTATTTTGGTCTAATCAAAAGATTAGAATTTTAGGTGTGCACCTACGCCCCATGTGTTTGCATCAGAGCTTAGGTAGTTGTAGCCTAGCTCTACACCGATGTTAGATGTTGCGTTATAGCCTAGTGCTACGCCACCAGCAAGACCTGTTTCGTCCTTAGAAGTGGTTGACGTACCGCTAACTGATTTATCATCAATGTCAGTTTTTGCTAGACCAAGTTTGCCTTTGGCATAAAATGGCGTGTTATTTAGGTGGTGACGATAAGTACCATACACCCCATAGGTCTTCGCATCATATTCACGATTGATGCCTTGTGCGGTGTAATCTTTATTTTCACTAGCAAGGTATTCTGCTTCTACACCGAAGTTTTGGTCTAGGTTGTAGCCACCATAAACACCATAAGCGATAGAGCTTGGAGCGTTGCTTAGGTCTGTATTAACTTGACCTACTTTTACACCAATGTATGGTGCAGCGTCTGCTGATGTGCCATAAGAGATGGCAGCGTTCGCACTTACAGCAGCAACTGAAGCGGCAAGAACCAAGGCAACTTTATTTAAAGTTTTCATCGTATTTCTCCTGTTAATGGCGATATCAATCGCACGATGGATGTGTCTTAACTTAAATATATGGTCAAATAGGTATTTTTCAAGGGTTCTATATTAATTTTAGAATCACTTGTTTTAAAATCGCTTGATGAAATTTACTATAAATACCTAAATCGCATTTCACTTGACACATCATAACAAAGTTTTATTGATGGTTTGTGCATGTTTTAGATGTGATGTGTAAAGTTTTGAAACAAATGCTAAGCTTGTTGGTCAATTTATTGAATATCTGACATAATTTGTTACAAATACTAAGAACAGTTGAGATTTTGGCATATCCATAGGCTGTGTTACAATCATTTACCACCCTACTTTAAAGACTATCATGAAAAATCCCACCAAAAGCTTGATTATTTTTGATTTAGATGGCACGTTAATTGATAGCGTGCCTGATCTAGCGGCTGCCACCAACGATATGCTAACTTGGCTAAATGCACCAAAAGCTCCTATAAATCTGGTGCGAAACTGGGTGGGCAATGGCTCTATGGTACTCGTTCAACGTGCACTTGCTTGGGCAGGATTAGACGGCTGTGATGAGAAGTTAGATCAGGCACATGAGCTATTTTTAACCTATTATGCCACAGGTGACTGCAAGCATACTAAGCTGTATCATGGTGTTAAAGATGGGCTACAACGACTGCTTGATGCTGGCTTTATTCTATCTTTAGCCACCAATAAGCCTGAGCGATTTTTACCTAATATCTTACAATCTTTTAATCTGCAAGAGACTTTTACTTGTGTGGTTGGTGGCGATACGCTAAGCAACAAAAAACCCGATCCTATGCCACTGCTGTATATCTGCAATAAGCTAAAGATATCGCCACAGCACGCCATCATGGTGGGCGATTCTAAAAATGACATACTGGCAGGCAAAGCGGCAACCATGACCACGCTGGCTCTAAGCTATGGCTATAACTACGGCGAATCTATCACCCAAAGCAAGCCTGATGCCGTGTTTGATGAATTTGGGGCATTGGTAAATTATATTATCACCCACTATCAGGCAAAACTTCCAACCGCCAACGTTAAACGAACCAATTAAGCACGATAGCTTAATGCTTCGGCGACATGAGCGGTGTTAATGGCATCACTACCTGCCAAATCAGCAATCGTACGAGCCACACGCAGCACCCGATGATAACTGCGAGCTGATAAATTTAGGCGAGATTGAGCGGTTCTTAATAGACTTTGTTCAACTTCTCCAAGCCTTGCCACACGATCAATATCGCTTGGCGATAGTTCATTATTTGCTTTGCCCTGTCTATTGATTTGTCTTTGTCTTGCGGCAACGACCCTTTGTCTGACTACGCTTGAGCTTTCTCCGCTTGGAGCGTTTTGTAAATCATCAATGGGCAAGGCTGGTACATGGATATGCAGATCGATACGATCCATCAGTGGCCCTGATATTTTATCTTGATAACGTCTGACCTGCTCAGGCTTGCAATGGCAACGATTACTCTTATCGCCATGATAACCACAAGGGCAAGGGTTCATGGCAGCAATTAGTTGGAAATTAGCAGGAAACTGCACCTGACTGTTCGCTCGGCTAATGATAATCTGCTTTGACTCTAAAGGCTGTCTTAGCACCTCTAGCGTCTTACGATCAAATTCTGGCAACTCATCTAAAAATAACGCACCTTGATGAGCAAGACTAATCTCGCCAGGTTTCGGTTTTGAGCCACCCCCTACTAAGGCGACAGCTGAAATGGTATGATGGCATGAACGAAAAGGACGCTCACCGAATTCATACTCCACACCCGCCACCGAATAGATGCTCGCCACTTCTAAGGCTTCTTCGTCTGTCAAGTCAGGCAAAATACTAGGCAAGCGAGATGCCATCAGCGTCTTGCCAGAACCTGGAGAACCCTTAAATAAAATGGAATGCCCACCTGCCGCTGCTATCTCTAAGGCTCGGCGTGCGTGATGCTGACCTTTTACATCGGATAAGTCTAACGAATACTTAATGCTTTTTTCATTTAGGCTTGGCATGGTGATAGGCAGTAGATCTTCCTTAGCCTGACTCATACCACAGACCACCTCTAAGTGCCGATATACCTGTGCCAAGCTGTCAGCTGCCAGTACGGTTACTCCTGCCACCTTAGCTGCCTCATCAGCATTAGCTCGTGGCACGATTAGCGTACGCTGATCGCCGTTCGCCTTGATGGCTCTGGCAACCGATAATACCCCTGACACTGCTCTAAGCTCGCCATTTAAGGCAAGCTCACCCACAAACTCATACTGTTCTAGGATTTTTTCGTCAATCTGACCGCTTGCTGCTAATATACCAATGGCGATTGGTAAGTCAAGTCTTGCACCATCTTTTGGTAAATCGGCAGGTGCTAGATTGATAGTAAGCCTTCTGCTTGGAAAATCCAAATCACTGTTTAAGATAGCAGATCTCACTCTGTCCTTACTTTCTCGCACGCTCGCCTCTGGCAAGCCAACGATGGTTAGGGCGGGCATGCCTTGCGACAGATGTACCTCTACTAGAACCTGTGGTGCGTGTAAGCCAACCACCGAACGTGTAAAAACTTGGGCAAATGACATAATCTTCCTTAATCAAGACAGCTCACTAGGGCAAATCCCTAATTTAAGAATGTGGCTAAAATAGAATCAATCGCCAGCAAAATCACCATCAGTTGCTTAATAATATTAAAATACTATCAAGCAACTTAACACAGCTGTGCAAAATTTAGCCACTTTTAGACCATTAAACATAGTTAGTTTAGGTTAAAATACATCTCAATCTAAACAGTAATTTTTTGATAAAACGGTGATAGCTCCTGTAAGTTTACCGCAAACTGCACAGTATCATACTGACCTGTAAAATGAGCCACAAGCGTATCTAACACTGACTGCACAAGCGATCGCTTGGTTGCATCATCACGCCCACTCATAATCATTAAATGAGCCACAACAAACAGTTCACCATCATCTGCCGACAGTCCAATCAAGCTATTATCAGCGCGATGAATACGACTTTTAATGTCTCGGCTATGGGTAAATTCACCACTCCTAAATAGCCCTTCATTTAGCTTGGTTAGCAATCCTTTTTCTATAGATGGCTCAAAGCCTTGGGATAATTCTACGATTAAATGCGGCATAGACTTCCTTAATGTTAATGTGGCTTAACTGTAACCAATACACGAATGCTATCAGGCACAAGCGACAGCTGGCTTAACGCCTCCACGCCCTGAGTGTGCATCGCTTCTAGTTGTGCGATTTCGTCATCTCGTACATTTGGGTTAATCAGTTGTAAGCGTTTTAGGCGACTGATTTCTTTATTCATCTGCTCGCTAAACTGTGCCATCGCTTGCTGACTAATAGCGTCCAGCTCTTTGCTTGCAATGTCTTTGGCACATCCTGCCTGCGTCTCGATAACATGGGTGCGAGCTTTCACCACTTGGCGTGCCTTAAATTTATCAAGCCTTTCAATTAATGGCAGCAGTTTTTCTGGGGTTGCGACATTGCTAAGATTATCGCCACGCTCACTTAGCAGTACACGCACCACCTGTGTAGGAATGTAAGCAGATAGATTAAGCTGTTTTGGGGCGACCACCTCAATTCTAAAATGACATTCAAGTAATAGCATACCTTGTGGCATGGCAGCAGTCTTTAATAAGGCAACTTGCGTATTGCCAAATGTACCACTTGTTAGCATCTCTAGGACTGCCGACACCAAAGGGTGTTCATAGGTCATGTACTGCATGTCTTCACGAATTAACGCTTGCGTGCGACTAAAAGTCAATGTCATGCCGTCTTCATCAAGCGGTAAGCTCTCCACCCCTTCAATGTCAATCTCACTGGCGTCAATCGGATGTACCACCCATGAATTATCGCGTTGTACACTATAATCAATGCCGACCGCCTCAAAATATCGATCTAAAAACATTGGTAGTAATGTTGACCTATCCAATGTGTGCATAGCATCTGCAATGCGAGCGGCTGTCTTTGGTCTGCAAGAATTATACTCAAGCAAGCGATCTCTCCCTGCTTGCAACTCAGCTTCTAGCTTACAGCGAAGAGCTGCCCCATCTGCGATGATATGAGCAATAGCATCAAGGTTATCATCAGTGCTTGGAGCTTGTAATAATGGCTTTAAGCTTGCGATGTAAGTTTCTTGAACAGTTTGGGCAGTTGGGCTAATTTGGTTAAAGATATTTAGTGCTTTATCATACCAGTTATACAGCTTTTCTTGGGCTGTTCCTACCACAAAAGGCACATGTAAGGTAATCTTAGCAATCTGTCCAATGCGGTCAAGTCGTCCGATACGCTGCTCTAGTGTATCAGGATTGGCAGGCAAATCAAACAGCACTAAGTCTTGAACAAACTGAAAGTTACGCCCCTCTGAGCCAATCTCTGAACATAATAAAATCTGAGCTCCGTCCTCATCAGCAAAGTATGCTGCTGCCTGATCTCGCTCAAGCAGCGTCATCTGCTCGGTAAAGACTGCCGTCTTAATACCTGCGTGCAGACGTAAGACCGCCTCTAAGCTTTCGATAGTCGCACCAGATCTTGCGATTAATAAAGCCTTTTTATGTTTTAGGTCATCTTTTAATAAGCCAATAAGCCAGCCCACTCGTGGATCATGCTCAAGCCACGAACCATCAGGATAATTCTCCTCTCCCCACAGCTGCTCACGCAATTTACCATGCGTGTAGTGTGTGTTTTGCCATGCGTTTGGCAACGGCAAAGGATACGGAATGCTCGTACGCCCAAAGAAACCTTGCACACTCTCACGAGTATTACGAAACAGTACCCGCCCTGTGCCATGGCGATCTAGCAGTTCATTAATGATATGTGTTCTTAACTTTTCATTATGATTAATATCATCAATGTCACTTTTATCAAAGCCAAGCAAACCTGCGACTGCAGCAATCTGCTTATCACTTAAAGGCTTGCCATCAATCAATAAAGTTGCCACCGCTGCCACATCAGCAAAAGCCTCTTGAGAATCAACGAAATCATCTAAATCATCAAAGCGATGTGGGTCAAGCAATCTAAGACGAGCAAAATGACTCTCCACACCCAGCTGCTCTGGTGTTGCGGTTAGTAATAGCACGCCTGCTGTATTTTGAGCAAAATCTGCCACCAAGTCATATTTATCATTACCGCCCTGCTCGCTATCCCAGTGCAAATGATGAGCCTCGTCTACCACAAGCAAATCAAACCCTGCTGCATATGCCTGCTCATATAAGTCATGATGGTCAAGCAATAGATCAATACTTGCAATAATCAGCTGCTCTGTGGCAAAGACGTTTTGATCAGGATTATGCTCTTTGATAGACGCTGTACGCACCAAGTCAAATAATGCAAAATCCAAGTTAAACCGACTTTTTAGCTCAATCATCCACTGGTGCTGTAAGCTGTCTGGTACGAGTACCAGCACTCGGCTCGCCTTAGCTGTCATAATCTGCTGATGAATGATTAGCCCAGCTTCGATAGTCTTGCCAAGACCGACTTCATCTGCCAAAAGCACCCTTGGTGCTAGACGCTTGCCAACTTCATGAGCGATATACAGCTGGTGGCGAATGATGTCCACTCTAGCACCGATAAGCCCACGCAAGGGGTGACGGCTTAACATCGCCTTAACTTTTAAGGCGTCTTGGCGTAAATCATACCATTCGCTATTTTCAATACGCCCCGCTAACAGCCGCTCTAAGGGTTTCGCCAGTGAGATATTTGCTGCAAGCCTTGTCTCCATCAAGGACTTACCGCAGGTTAGATGGTATCGCATGACGTGTGCAATCTCTTCACAGCGTTCCACCACATAGCGATTGCCATCCTGATCGCTGATAGTATCTCCGACACAGAACACCACACGAGATAAGAGTGCCGATGCTTTAGCATAGACTCGTGTCTCTTCAGACTGCGGGAATAAAATATGCACGCAGCGATCATCAACATCGACGACCACCCCAAGACCTAAATTACTCTCAGAATCTGACAAATAACGCTGACCGATGGCAAATAATTGGCTCATAAAACACTCTTACTTAAGTCGTTTACCAGAGCTTAACACATTAAGCCTAGTATATGTTAAACCGCAAACAAAAACTTTCATTTTACTAAACTTCGTTAAATTTCGCACCTTTTTTTGATGTTTTTATCAAAATGGCATTAAAATCTGTTATAGTTTAGCGACACTCACAACCCTTAGTTTCATCATGAAAGCTGTATTTTTAGATGCTGCCACTTTCAGCAGCCAAGTTGATTTATCACTGCCAAAGTGCATCACAGACTACGAACGCTACGACAGTACAAAGACAGACCAGATCATCGATCGTTGCTATGATGCTGACATCATTATCACCAATAAAGTCGTTATCACAGCAGATATCATCAGTAAGCTCCCCAAGCTAAAACTAATCCACGTTACCGCCACAGGCGTAAATAACATTGACGTCAAGGCGTGTGATGAGTGCGGTATCACCGTCAAAAATGTCGCAGGCTATTCAGTTAAGAGCGTCCCTGAGCATACATTTATGCTGCTGTTAAATATCATGCGGGCAGCTCGCCACTACCACCAAAAAGCCACAGACGGTACTTGGCAGGCTGATGGGCGATTTTGTCTATTAGATGAGCCGATTTTTGATTTATCAGGTAAGACCATCGGCATCATCGGTTCTGGCAATATTGGGCGGCAGGTCGGTAAAATCGCTGCAGCCTTTGGTATGACCGTACTGTTTGCCGAACGGCGTGGGCGAGTGCCAAGAAGTAAAGAATACAGCGACTTTTACACGGTATTACAGACCGCTGACGTACTAAGCTTGCACTGCCCGTTAACTGATGACACTTACCATCTTATCAGTAACGACACCTTAGAGCAGATGCATAAAAAGCCTGTCATCATTAATGTCGCACGCGGTGACATCGTAGATAGCCATGCCATCGTCCATGCCATTACCACAGGGCAAATCACAGGCTATGCAACAGACGTATTTCCCCACGAGCCATTTAATGATGATGAGCCATTACTAAACCTAAAAGACCATCCTAGAGTGTTTTTTACACCACATAACGCTTGGGGTAGTCTAAATGCCCAAAGAACATTATGGGGTATTTTATGTAGGCAGATTGATGAGTTTATATCTCATGTGTGAACTAACCCAGCCTTAAGTGACTGTTTAAGCAGTTTGGTTTTCTTAAAAAAGCAGTGCTTGTATTTATACAGCACTGCCATAAGTGATTGGGTTTACTAAGACATTTTTAATCCAAACCAACGACATTTTAATGGTCTAAAATCAAGCATACGCCCTAATCTTGACGATTAAAACTTCTCATCATCGCACTCATCTCATCGACATTTTTTGTGAACTGACGACACTTCTTACACATGACTAAGTGCGTGCTTAGCATAAGCTGCTCAATCCAAGTTAATCGACCGTCCTTTTTTAGAGTGATCAGTTGGCTGACTTTATAGCAGTGTCCTTTTGGGTGAGTCATTTGTTCCCCATGATCAGCTTTCGTGTTGCATTCATCGCTCATATTTTATTCCGTGCTAATGTTGTTGTAGCTAATGTTGTTATAAATACCATCATACATCAAACCAATGCGTCTGCAAGCATTGTTGTAGCCTTAGGCGAGTGCGGTGCATTGTGGTATAAAAGTTGGACGGACTGATTGCACACGTTTTACAAATCTCGTCTGCTTCAAAGCCGATACATTCTTTCATCAAAAAAATGCGTGCATACAAAGGCGGTAAGTGCGACAAACACAGCTCCAACACCTGCCAAAATTCTGCCGATTCGCTGTCATCATCACATCGCCATGATGAAAGGTCCGCCACGTCCACATCGCCATGCCATGCTCCTTTTTGATTAAATAGCGTGGCAATCATCACCTGATCGCCATCATCGCTCATATCAGATAGGCTAAGCATCTGTTTTTGACCACGAATCACATCAATGATTTTGTTTTTTAAGATGGCAAATACCCAAGTTTTGAAGGCGGATTTACCGACAAATTTATCTTGGTGCGATACTGCAAGAAGCCAAGCGTCTTGTACCACATCTTCTGCCAAGGCGTGATTATTCAGCTGAGAGACGGCAAAACCTAATAGCATGGGGTATAAATCGTCTATCGCACCGTCATTGAGCTCATCTTTGTGTGCATTCAATTCATCTTTTGGTGAATGTGTCATGACTTGTCTTCATTTCGTGGTATGTGATGGTTTTGGGCTGTGTGTGTTTGTGCATCGCTTTGGCAAGCCAATAATCCACACTCAAAAATTTGCCTGCCCCAAAAAACAGCAACACCAAGAGCATTACAACATAAGTTGCCGCAAATTCAATGCCGTTATTTAAGACGACAAAATTCCCTGTCTCGGTCAGCCAGTCCATGTTGCCATGCTGTTCTAAGATTTGTCTTGCCATGCCAAGCCGTTCGCCAACTTCTACGCTATTTGCCAGACTCTGCTGGGCTAAGTCTATATTAAACCACGCAAAAAACTGTGCCGTACTGGTCGCAGGGTCGCTTGGGGCAATGGCAAACCACCCATGCTCCCAATGCACCTTAAATAGTGCCACAAGCATGGCGATGAGCATGGGAATGCTAAATAATCTGGTCGCAATCCCAAACAAGATTGCCACACCGCCCACCAATTCAGCAAAAATCGCCAACGAAACCATCAAAGCTGGCATGGGTAGCCCAAGCCCCCAATCATCATTGCCAAACCACGCCACCATATCTGAAAAATGTAGCCACTTATGTAGCCCTGCAATGATAAAAATAGGGGCAAGATACACCCTAATGGCAACTAATGGCACAAAGTCTAATTGGCTAATCGTGCGTGCTAGTCGGTTTTGGGTGCTACATAGCTTTGTCATCATACTCATCAATCAATATCTCTTCATTGGTTAAAAAATCTAGCAACTCTTCTGCAAATCCACGCATTTTTTCATCAAATACACTGCCCATGCCGATAAGAAAAGTCTCAAACAACGCAGACACACTCACAAAAGGTGTATCACGCTCCATCAAAAATTGTAATAATGTATAAGTCAGTGCATTGATAGCCAAAGTATACACACCACCATCAGATTTTTGATACACCACCACAAAACTTAACTCACAGGCGATGTCTTCCACGTCATCTGCGATATTTGCGTGATGAACAGCAAACTCATAGTCCATGATGTGGGCGGTAGCGTTTAAGAAAATTTTGCGATTTTCTTGTTGTACTAGGCACTTTGGCATAAGGCTTGGCAGTACTTCCACCAAAAGCTCCAAATGCTCATAATGAGCCAGCTCGCCAATCACGTTAGGCAGTGTGCCTTGTTTGCACTGGGTGTCCAAAAAGTGGGCAAAATCCCGATTGATGTCGGTAAAATAAGGACTGTGCAGAGCATAACTATCAAAAAACTGCTTACACAAGTCATCAAACTCATCGCCGAGTAGCCTGCGACAAATCGGAAAGCAGGCGTGAATAAAATTGGTTACACTATTAAAGGTCAAACTTTGATACAATTTGCCAACACGAGCTGGCACAAGCGTATCATCGGACGCATCGTGTGTTTGCTGTCGCAAATAGCGACCAAATTGTGTATAAAACTGTGCCAATGGCGAATGGTCTAACGCAGTCATGATTTTCGCTTCTTATTTTGCCTGTGTTCAATGTCAAGTCTTGTCATTCATCATTCATTAAGCAGATAGCATGAGTGGCTCTTCGGTGTCGTGCTTTTTTTGATGGTATTGACTGCTGTGATTTTGATATTGGCGAATGCGTGCCACTTCACCCATCAGCTCATCTAGTGCAGGGAAATTAAAATCTCTTTCTAGGCAAGTGGGCAGACTACTGGCAGGTTTGCCTGTTTTTTGACCAATTAACTCATAAGCGTCCGCCAACAACGCCCACACTTCTTCAACCACTTGATTGCCGTGCGTGTCCACAATAAAGCCATCTTCTTCGGTAAAATGCCCTGCCATGTGTAAATAGCAAGTCCGCTCTAAGGGCAATGACCGCAAGTAGGCGTGGGGGTCAAAGCCAAAATTTTTGCTATTGACATAAATGTTGTTAATGTCTAAATGTAGCAAACAGTCGGCTTCTGCACACACCGCACTGATAAATTCGGCATCAGAGAGCGTGCTTTGTGTGGGGCGAAAATAATAAGAAGCGTTCTCAAAGCCAATTTTCTGACCCATGATGTCTTGTGCTTGCTTGATACGCCCAGCAACCCACTTGACCGCCTCTTCTGTACAAGGAATGGGCAATAAGTCATATAAATGCCCCCAGTCATCACTACACCAAGACAAATGCTCGGTATATAAGGACATATCATGGCTTTTCATGAAACGTTTAATGTTGTTTAATAATTCAACGTCTAAGGACTGTATGCCACCAATAGATAAAGATAGCCCATGACACACAAAGTCAAAACGCTCGGTAAAGGCACGTAGCTGTTTATGATAAGCTCCGTCAATCGCCCCTTTGCCCGTCAGCCAGTTCTCAGGCGACACTTCAAAAAAATCAATGCCAAGTGGCTGTGCTTGATTAAGCTCGTCAATCAGCTCTCGGCGAAAGCCAAGTCCTGCACCTGTTGGTGCTTTGGGTGTTGGTAATTGAGTAGCAGGTGTTGTTTGGGCGGTTTTTGTTGGGACATTGGATATATCGGATATCGTAGTCATTGTCTATCCTTACCATGCTTTTGTGGTATTCGTGGGTGTTACAGGCTTTGATGTAAGATTAGGTTTGCTATCAGCTGTGTTAAACACAGCCGACAGCAAGGGTAGATTTGACCAAATCCTATGTATTCATAGAATTTGGCACTCAATCATGTAGGCATGATAGCATGATGATTAGTTGCTACCACCACATTTAGCTTCACCGCATTTGGCATCGGCTTTTTTGCTTGTTGTGGCAGTTGCACCGCATTTAGCTTCGCCACATTTGGCGTTTGCTTTTTTGGTCGCTGTGCTTTTGGCAGCACCACAAGAAGCGTCAGCACATTTTTTGTTGTGTGTTTTTTTGCCGCCGCAGCTGGCGTTGGCACATTTTGAGTCTTTGGCGTTATTTGAGGTGCTTGTTGAGGTGAATGGATTAGCGTGAGCTGCTGATAATGCCAATAAAGATGAAGCGGTTAGTGCCACAACGGTAGATTTTTTCATAACATTTCCTTAAAGATGGATTGGGATAAAATTGGGCATAGCATGACATCATCACATGCCCCACAGCCATGATATTAGTAGCTGCTTAATGAATTAGACGAATCAGGTAGGGGTTTTCTTACACCACCCACAAAAAAAAATTAAAAATCAGTTAAATTTTTTATAACTCTATGATTTTAATTAATTTATATCAATCCGCTTTATTTTATTTTTAACCACACTTTCATAAAAAAGGATGCTTTCACACCCTTTTTACTCATGTCGTTATATAACGATTTAAAATAACACTAAGCAAAATACCCAACATGCATCGCCTATCAGGACGTCTGGGCACAGTGTCATTATAATTTTATTACTTATAACAGCGACTTCACCGCTCCATAACCCTTAGCGTCCAATTCATCAAAAGGCACGAACAACAAAGCATCACCATTGATACAATACCTAAGTCCGCCTTTGTCTTTGGGACCATCTTCAAACACATGACCCAAATGACTGTCTGCCACACGAGACCGCACTTCTGTGCGTTTCATATAAAAGCTGTTGTCCTCATGTCTAGTAATCACCGCAGGATCAATCGGCTTGGTAAAAGATGGCCAACCACAGCCAGAATTGTATTTATCACTGGATAAAAAAAGCGGCTCGCCACTGACGATATCCACATATAGCCCTTTTTCAAACAAATGATCATAAGCATGGCTAAACGCCCGTTCCGTGCCTGCGTTTTGTGTGATGTTGTATTGAGCATGCGTCAGCTTATCTTTGAGCGTGGCTTTGTCAAAATTTTGGTAGCGTTTTGGGTTTAGGGCATCAGCCAACGTGGTTGCAGGTGATAGATGGGTGGACTGGGTTTTATTTTCTAGGGGTACATACGCCTTGGATACATCAATGTGGCAATAGCCGTTTGGATTTTTGGTCAAATAATCTTGATGATAATCCTCAGCTTCATAAAAATGTGTCAATGCTTCGTTTTGTACAGCAATCGGCTGATTAAATTTTTTGGATAAGTCATAAAGTGCGTTGGCAATCACCGCACGATCGCTTGCGTCTGTATAATAAACACCTGTGCGATATTGCACACCCCTATCATTGCCTTGCTTATTGACACTGATTGGGTCAATGACTCTAAAATAATAAGCCAGTATGTCCTCCAAGCTAAGCCTATCTGTATCAAAAGTTACTTTGACAGTCTCGGCATGACCTGAACCTGCAATCACCTCTTGATAGCTTGGATTGGCGGTATTGCCATTGGCATAACCTGAGACAGCGTCTACCACGCCATCAATTCGCTCAAAGTACGCCTCCAAACCCCAAAAACAACCCCCAGCCAAATAGATGGTTTTGGTGTGCATGGGCATACCGTCTGATTTATAGGCTTTTTGGGTATTTTTGGCAGTCAAATCTTGCATTTTTAGTTCGGCAAAATCACTGTCGCTACTATTTGCCAAAGCCATCGCTTGGGCGTGCGTCAGATTGCCCTTCACAACACGCACCACATTGCCTGATTTATCCAAAATCACCCAACTTGGATAGACACTCACCCCAAAGGTTTTGGCAAGATTTTGGGTGCGGTCAGCAAGCACGGGCAGATTTGGATAATCCACGCCCACCTTATCATACCACGCCACAAAATCATCATAAGATTGCTCACCCAAATAACCAGGTGTCGCCACACTCACCAAATTCACCCCATCAAAAGCAGGGTTGCCACGATAGTCGTTGGTCTCTTGCAAGGTCGCCAAACACAAAGGACACCAACTCGCCCAAAACTTAATCAAAGTCGGCTTATTAGGGTCAATCATATCAGCACCCATCTTGCCAAGATGATGAGCAAGATTAGGCAGCCCCTTTAATTGGGTTAAAGTATCGCTTGGCAAAACGTGCATGGTATCGTCCTGTGTGGTGTGGGCTTGGCTTGGTGTGTTGGTTTGGGCATGGCAAGCAACAACCAAACACATCGCTGTAATACAGCTCATTAAGGTTCTTTGTTTCATAAAACATGTCGCAAAAATAGTATGGCAACAACCATCTCATCTACAAAAATGTAGATAAAATCAGCAAGTATACCAAGAATTATAGCACACTAAAAAAATGACAAGTACATCAATCTTAACTTAATTTTGACTTTAAAAAAATCAATGATAGATTGAGCCTTCATGAAACAAACCCAACATAGGAACATGCAAAACACATGAATGCACACGTTGGGTTTTGCAAGTTCAATAAAACCGACAATAACCAACTCACCCACCTTTGCAATTTGAGAGTTTTTTTAAGTTGGGTATGGGATAATATTGGAATAATATTTTGCAAAAAAAAATAATAAAAAACACTTGTCAATGTACGTGAATGGTGCTAATTTAATGTTAAAGGAATGCCAATAATCAAAACCTGTAAAAACAACAAGGAGTGAACAATGCGTCATGGTGATATCAGTAGCAGCCCAAATACCGTTGGTGTTGCTGTCGTCAATTATAAAATCCCCCGCCTGCACACCAAGGCAGAAGTCTTGGAAGAATGCCATAAAATCAGTGAAATGATTAAGGGCATTAAGATGGGTTTGCCGGGTTTGGATTTGATTATCTTTCCAGAATACAGCACCCAAGGTATCATGTATGATGCCGATGAGATGATGGCAACCGCCGCAACCGTCCCTGGTGATGAGACGGCGATTTTTTCACAGGCGTGCCGTGATAATAACGTCTGGGGCGTGTTCTCCATCACAGGCGAACGCCACGAAGAACACCCCAAAAAATCACCATACAACACCCTAATTCTCATCAACGACCAAGGCGAGATTGTCCAAAAATACCGCAAAATCATTCCTTGGTGTCCCATAGAAGGCTGGTGTCCTGGCGATACCACTTATGTGAGCGAAGGTCCTAAGGGGATTAAGCTGTCTTTGATTATCTGTGATGACGGCAACTATCCTGAGATTTGGCGAGATTGTGCGATGAAAGGGGCTGAACTTATCATTCGCTGTCAAGGCTATATGTACCCTGCATTAGACCAACAAGTGATGATGTCGCAAACGATGGCATGGTGCAATAACTGCTATGTGGCAGTCGCCAATGGCACAGGATTTGATGGTGTGTATACCTACTTTGGTCATTCAGCACTGATTGGCTTTGATGGGCGAACACTAGGACGGTGTGGCACCGAAGAAAACGGCATTCAATACGCCCAATTATCTTTGACCGAAATCCGTGATGCCAGAAAATACGACCAATCTCAAAACCATTTATTCAAATTGTTACATCGTGGTTATACAGCCACTCATAATGATGGCGATGGCGATAAAGGCATTGCTGATTGTCCCTTTGAGTTTTATCGCACATGGGTATTGGACGCACAAAAAGCCCAAGAAAACGTAGAGCAATTCACTCGCACGACCGTAGGCGTTGCCGAATGCCCTGTGGGTAACGTACCCCACGAAGGCAAAGAAAAACACGTCTAGGCTTTTATCCATGTCAGGCTGTGCCGACCAATCCTTTTGGTTGGCACAGCCCACCATAAAGTCCTATCAAAAAAGCCCTATCAAACTACCCAAATACACCAAAAGGAACGTCCATGACCTTTATGAGTGATCGCCTTGCCCAAAATCAAGCAGAAAACGAAGAAAAACGCCAAAAAGCCAATCATCAGACACCCGCCAAATCAGAAAAAGCCGAGCAAGCCATCACACACGCCAAATATGCCCGCTTTGCTTTTGATGTCAATGAGATTATGGCGAAACTTTCTGCCACAATCGTAGGACAAGGCGATGCCCTACAACAAATTGAACAAATGCTGACGGTGGTTAAGGCAGATTTCAACCCAAAAGACAAACCCTTATCCGTTACCTTAATGCTTGGACCGACAGGGGTTGGTAAGACCGAAACGGTGCGTATCATCAGCGAAGCTATCTACGGCAATGCCAACGCCTTTTGTCGTATTGACATGAACACCTTAGCCCAAGAGCATTATAGTGCCGCCCTGACAGGAGCACCGCCGGGCTATGTTGGTAGCAAAGAAGGCAATACGTTATTTAACCTTGAAGCGATTGCAGGCAGTTTTTCTAAGCCTGGTATCGTCTTATTTGATGAAATAGAAAAAGCAAGCAACGAAGTGATTAGAGCATTGCTCAATGTGCTAGATACAGGCAAACTCACGCTAACTTCTGGTACTAAGGCGATTGATTTTAGTAATTGCATGATTTTTATGACCAGTAATGTGGGTGCAAGAGCCAGCCAAATTCGCTTGGAACAATTAAATAAACTGCCCGCCACTCTACAAAGCTTGGCAGGCAGATTAAAATTGGACGAGACAACCTTAGTCCAAAAAGCCCTTGAACGTAAATTTGACCCTGAATTTATTAACCGCATTGAGCGTATCTTGGCTTACCAAAAAATCAACGACGACCAAATCCCCAAACTGATTGACATTGAACTTGATAAACTCAATGCCCGCCTAAGCAAAAAAGATCATCATGTTCAGCTGACCAATGACGCTGTCAACTACCTAGCCGATGGCTATGATGTGCGGTATGGAGCAAGGGGGCTTGGGCGAAAAATACGCACCGAGCTTGAACCTTTATTGGCAAGTTGGTATTTGGCACACCCTGACGATGGCACGGTAATCGTTGATGCTTGTGCTGATGGTCTGTGCATTGCGTGAATGCTAAGTTTTGACTTGTAGCTGTAATCAGCTTAAAGTGTTAAAAAATGGCGCAGATTTCATTCACCCCGCCCCTTATCCATAGCAGCTTATATACTGCTTGGTTATCGCTTTAAGTCGTCTCAACAAAAACTAAAAGCAATCCACCCTATAGATGGATTGCTTGGTTGCTCTACAATGCGATTTTAATCCCCCTGATAGCCTTTTAGCTTCAAGCGTGCCTTGTGTAGGAGTGGCTCGGTATAGCCAGATGGCTCGGTTGTGCCTTTGAAAATTAGGTCTTTGGCGGCATTAAAGGCGATGTTATTGTCAAAATCGCTCGCCATTGGGCGATATTCAAGGTCGCCCTTGTTTTGCTCGTCCACAACTTTTGCCATGCGTTTTAAAGCTTCCATCACATCGTCTTCGCTCACAATGCCATGGGTTAGCCAATTGGCGATGTGCTGACTTGAAATGCGTAGCGTGGCACGGTCTTCCATCAGCCCCACATTATGAATGTCAGGCACTTTTGAACAACCCACGCCCAAATCTACCCATCTGACGACATAACCCAAAATACCTTGACAATTATTGTCCAATTCACGGCGTTTGACTTCATCGCCAAAGTTGGTGTCTGTCGCCAAAGGCAAGGTCAATAAGTCGTCCAAACTTGGCACCGCTTCGCCAAGCAGTTCATCTTGGCGGTCCAAGACACAGCACTGGTGGTAATGAATGGCGTGAATGGTCGCACCAGATGGCGATGGCACCCATGCACAGCTTGCCCCCGCTTGGGGGTGTTCAATCTTCGTGCGGTACATATCGGCAAGCTCATCAGGCTTTGGCCACATACCTTTGCCAATTTGGGCTTTTGAACGCAGACCTGCATTTAGACCAATGGCGACATTGCGTTTTTCATAAGCATCAAACCAAACTTGCTTTTTGATGTCGCCTTTTGGGACAAACGCCCCTGCCTGCATGGCGGTGTGAATCTCATCACCTGTTCTGTCCATAAAGCCAGTATTGATAAAGATGGTGCGGTCTTTTGCCTTGGCGATGCAATTTTTTAGGTTGGCGGACGTGCGTTTTTCTTCGTCCATAATCCCCATTTTGACCGATTTGGCAGGCAGTCCGATGGCTTTTTCGGCACGCTCAAACAGCTCCACAGCAAACGCCACTTCGTCTGAGCCGTGCATTTTGGGTTTGACGATGTACATAGAGCCTGTACGAGAGTTACGCAATGTGTTTTCGCCACGAATATCAACCGCACTTAGCATGGGCGTGATGAGTGCGTCCATAATCCCTTCAAAAATCTCTTCGCCATCTACAAGAATGGCAGGATTGGTCATCAAATGCCCCACATTACGAAGGAGCATGACCGAACGCCCATGCAGAGTTTGGGTGTCGCCATTTAGGTCGGTATAAGTGCGGTCGTCATTGAGCATGCGGGTGATGGTTTTGCCGTTTTTTTCTACTTGTTCAGACAAATCCCCCTTCATCAAACCCAACCAATTACGATAACCTTCTACTTTCTCGCTGGCATCTACTGCCGCCACCGAATCTTCTAGGTCTTGAATGGTGGTAACCGCCGATTCCATCACAACATCTTTTACACCTGCTTTGTCAGACTTGCCGATGGCGTGCGTGCGGTCAATTTGAATAATGACGTGTAAGCCGTTGTTTTTTAGGATAATTTCGCTTGGGCTGTCAGGCTCGCCATTATAGCCGACTAACTGTTCGGCATTTTTTAAAGTCGTCTTGCTATCGCCGATTTGTGCCAAAAGTTTAGCGTCTTTGATGGCATAAGCCGTTACATCGCTGTGCAAGCCGTCTGTTAGGGAGAAAGTCTCATCAAGGAAATTTTTGGCAAATTCAACGACTTTTGCCCCACGCACAGGGTTATAGCCTACCCCCTTGTCCGCACCGTCTGTTTGGGGGATAACATCAAAGCCGTACAAAGCATCATACAGCGACCCCCAGCGGGCATTACCTGCGTTTAGGGCATAGCGAGCATTACGCACAGGCACGACAAGCTGAGCCCCTGAAATCGTTGCAATTTCGTCATCTACATTGTCTGTGGTGATTTGAAAATCATCAACTTCTGGTTCAAGATAACCAATATCAGTCAAAAAACTTTTATAGGCACTTAGCTCATAAGGGTTGTTTTTGTGCCATTCATCAATCTTGGCTTGTAGTTCGTCTCGCTTGGCAAGCAAGGCTTTATTTTTTGGGGTCAAATCACGCACAACTTGCTCAAAGTTTTGCCAATAAGTATTGCTGTCAATCCGTGCAACAGGTAGGGCTTCTTGTTCAATAAAGTCAAATAAAATCTTGTCAATGGCAAGTGTGCCTTTTTGGATACGGTCGGTCATATTTTATCCTTAAAATCAATCATTTAAAAAAAACGGTGCTTTGCTTTTTACAAAACACCGTTTACAGTCAATTTAGGTGAGACCAAGCGGATAAATGCTAATGCAAGGAAAACGAGCGAAGCTGTACAAGTAGTACTGCAAGCGAGTTTGACGAAGCAGTAGCGTTTAGCCGAGCAGGTCTTAGCCGCCAAACTGGTTCATGGTGTTCTTACTCGCATCTCCTGCTTTTAGGGCATTATCACCAGAGAAAATCTCTTTGTGGTCATCGCCAATATCGGAGCCTGCCATCGCTTGATGCTTCACGCAAGCGATTCCGCCACGAATTTCTTTACGCTGAACACCTGCCACATAAGCGAGCATACCTTCATCACCAAAGTAGCCTTTGGCAAGCTCATGTGTAGATAAGGCAGCAGTGTGGTAAGTTGGCAGTGTGATTAGGTGATGGAACACGCCTGCCTCACGAGCGGCATCAGCTTGGAAAGTGCGGATTTTGTCATCGGCATCACGGGCAAGCTCGCTGTCGTCATATTGTGCGTCCATCAGTTTGGCACGGTCGTAGCCTGATACATCTTTGCCCTCGGCAACCCAGCGGTCGTAGGCTTGCTGACGGAAGTTTAGCGTCCAGTTAAATGATGGCGAATTGTTGTACACCAATTTGGCATCTGGTACTTGTTTTTTGATGTCGTTCACAAAACTTGCAATGGCAGCCACATCTGGCGTTGGCGTTTCAATCCAAATCATGTCCGCACCGTTTTGAAGTGATGTTACGCAGTCTAGCACCACACGGTCATGCTGTGTGCCTTTACGGAACTGATATAAACCTGACGGCAAGCGAGTGGGTCTGTGTAATTTGCCATCACGCTTGATGAGAATTTCGTCATCAAAGGCATCAGCGATGTCAATCTCGGCGGTTTCTAGGTAGCTGATGTATTTGCTTGCCAAATCGCCTTTTTCTTTTGATACTGGGATTTTTTGGGTCAAATCCGCCCCTTCTGAGTCGGTACGAGCGACAATCACGCCATCATCAACGCCAAGCTCCAAAAACGCATAACGCACGGCGTTAATCTTAGCCAAAAAGTCTTCGTGCGGTACCGTAACTTTACCTGCTTGGTGTCCGCATTGCTTGGCATCTGACACTTGGTTTTCAATCTGAATGGCACACGCCCCAGCTTCAATCATCTGCTTGGTCAAAAGATAAGTCGCCTCTTCGTTACCAAAGCCTGCATCAATGTCAGCGATGATTGGCACGACATGGGTTTCAAAATTATCAATTTGACTTTCAATCTCTTTGGCAAGGGCGGTATCGCCTGCTTCTTCTGCCTTTTGTAAGGCACGAAATAGGTCATTTAATTCTTTGGCATCTGCTTGACGAAGGAAAGTATAAATCTCGGCGATGAGTTTTGGCACAGCGGTTTTTTCGTGCATGGACTGGTCAGGCAATGGACCAAACTCAGAACGCAGTGCCGCCACCATCCAACCTGATAGGTAGATGTAGCGTTTGTCGGTTGTGCCAAAGTATTTTTTATTGGCAATCATTTTTTGTTGGGCGATAAATCCATGCCAACAGCCGAGCGACTGGGTGTATTTGCTGTTATCAGCGTCGTATTCTGCCATGTCACGACGCATGATTGATGCGGTGTATTTGGCGATGTCAAGTCCTGTTTTAAAGCGGTTTTGCACCATCATACGGGCAGCGTCATCGGGGCAGATAGCACCCCAAGTATCGCCAAGCTTGGCTTTTACGTTCTTCACGTGTTGTAGTGCTGATTGATAAGACTGTGTCATGATACTACTCCTTATTGTCATGATGTGCTAGGCACGGGGTTTTGGTAAGAAAAAGATGGTCAAACCATTTGACTTCATCATCTTTAAACACAGCATACAAAAATCTTTGCACCTTGACTACCCTATGAAACTGTATATTCACTATTTATATAAAAAATGATACTAGTTTTATTATTAAAATATTAAATATAATAAGACGCTTTGGTGGTTCATTGACAGTACTTCGCCTGCTTTTGCTTGCGTTATGGTGTTTTTGGGTGAGCTTTGTTAAAATTGAGCCAATAACAGCTTTTATGCAATCAATTTTGTATAATTTGGTACAGGCTTACAATGCCACCCCCTTGGCGATTATAGCAATCGCCTAAAATCCACCCTAACCGATGAAAGCACATAATGACACATTCAAACAACTTCATGCACCACATCTTTGGACATCGATCTCCTGACACTGATGCGATCGTTTCTGCCTTAGTCTTAGCAGAATATTTTCGCTTACAAGGCGTTCCATCCGCCTCTTATCGCCTAGGCAAAATGAATGGCGAAAGTACGTTTTTATTAAATTTAGTATCAGCTCGCCCACCCATTTACTTAGATCCTGATCAGCCTTATGATATACTTCACTCAGGTGATATCATCTGCCTTACCGACCATAATGAGACAGCCCAAAGCATTAACCATCTTGAAGACTTTACCATCAGTCATGTGATTGACCACCACAAAATCGCCTTAAACACAAAAACGCCTGCCTACATTCGCATCATGCCTGTTGGTTGCACTTGTACTATTTTACTTGACCTATTCACCGAAAAAAGACTTCCCATTACAGCAAAGACTGCCACACTGATGCTCGGTGCTATCATCTCAGACACCCTAAATCTACAAAGCCCGACAACCACAGACAGCGATATCCTAGCGGTAGATAAGCTTGCTAAAATCGCACAGATTCACCGTGTGGATGAATTTGCTGAGCGGCTGTTCACCGCCAAAAGCAACCTTACACATCTATCTGCCCAAGACATCTTACTTGGGGACTATAAAGAATTTAGCTTTAATGAGATGAGCGGCACTGTAAAATGGGGTATTGCAGGCATTGAAACTATGGATAGCTCATACGTGTTTAATCGCATGGATGAATTAACAAGCCAAGCCGCTTTACTTAAAAATACCAAAAATTTAGATTATCTAATGATCGCTGTGGTGGACATCCGAGCAAAAACAAGCTTTATCATGGCGTATGACGAAGCCCAAAACGCCATCATCAGACAAGCATTTGATATCAATGATGATGGCAAACTGTTTACACTAAAGGGCATCGTCAGCCGTAAAAAACAACTGGTGCCGACACTGGCTCATTACCACCAAAGCTTTAGTAAAAATTAACAAAATAGATGATTTTAGTCATGAATTCATGCTAAACTAAATGAGCATATTATCCCAAACCTTGACTTTGTGTTAAGTTTCATTAGAAAGGAAAACCCCATGTTTAAAGACATCTCTTTGCACGCCTACGACCCAGAACTTGCCGCCGCCATTGATGCTGAAAGCCAGCGTCAAGAAGACCACATTGAGCTTATCGCCTCAGAAAACTACTGCTCGCCTGCGGTCATGGAAGCCCAAGGCACCGCTTTGACCAACAAATATGCCGAAGGCTATCCAAACAAACGCTACTACGGTGGCTGTGAACACGTAGACATCATTGAGCAAATCGCCATTGACCGTGCCAAAGAGCTGTTTGGTGCTGACTACGCCAACGTACAGCCCCACTCAGGTTCATCTGCCAATGCGGCGGTCTATTTGGCACTCCTAGAAGCAGGCGATACCGTGCTTGGCATGAGCTTGGCTCACGGTGGGCATTTGACGCATGGGGCTTCTGTGTCATTCTCTGGCAAGACTTATAATGCAGTACATTATGGCATCACCGATGACGGATTTATTGATTATGATGAAGTTGCTCGCCTAGCACGCACGCACAAGCCTAAGATGATTATTGGTGGGTTCTCAGCGTATAGCCAAGTGGTGGATTGGCAAAAGTTTCGTGAGATTGCCGATGAAGTGGGTGCTTATCTGATGGTGGATATGGCACACGTGGCAGGTCTTGTGGCAGCAGGCGTGTATCCTAACCCTGTCAAGATTGCTGATGTTACCACCACCACCACACACAAAACCTTGCGTGGTCCACGTTCAGGTCTTATTCTTGCCAAAGCGAATGCAGAGATTGAGAAAAAACTAAACTCAGCCGTATTCCCCGGTAGCCAAGGCGGTCCTTTGATGCACGCTGTGGCAGCCAAAGCGGTGTGCTTTAAAGAAGCGATGAGCGATGACTACAAAGCCTACCAACAGCAGGTCGTCAAAAATGCCCAAGCCATGGCAAATACCATCATCAATCGTGGCTATGACGTGGTCTCTGGCGGTACCCAGAACCACCTAATGCTCGTCAGCCTAATCAAACAAGGCATCACAGGCAAAGACGCAGACAAATGGCTTGGCGATGCTCACATCACCGTCAATAAAAACGCCGTACCAAACGACCCCAAATCACCCTTTGTTACATCAGGCATTCGCCTAGGCACGCCAGCGGTAACCACTCGTGGCTTTAAAGAAGCAGAATGCGTTGCCTTAGCAGGTTGGATTTGTGATATTTTAGATGCCAAAGGCGATGAGACAGTGATTGGCGAAGTGCGTGCCAAAGTTGCTGATGTCTGTGCTAGATTGCCCGTCTACCAAAAATCTAAAGCCAAAGAGCTTTTAGCCAAACTTGGTGATGTTATCGATGAGCAAGCGGATAATGAACTTATCCAAACTGCCAAAGAAAAAGTGACTGAGCTTTATGAAAAGCTAAGCCAAAAGATTGCTAAGTAATCTGCTTTTTTAAAAACCTTTCTGCTAATAGAAAGGTTTTTTTATGTCAATTTACTGCTGATAGCAGTCTTTATGGTGGCTACCAATCTACACAAAAACTTTTAGAAGTCTAGATAGGCGTGGTATAATACGGTAGTTTAAATTCATCTTTTGATTGGTCACTGTCATGCCAAAACCAACCTCCAAAACCATAAAAGCAGGCGATAAGCTGTCCTCTCGCTTATGGCAGGGATTTTTAACCACTGTTGGCACGGAGCGATTTTTTCATATCTTTTCACCATGGGTGAAATGGCTGTCTTTAATTGCCGCAATTTTATTAGGTGTTGGGACAATTTGGGGGCTGGGCTTTGCACCGCCTGACTATCTCCAAGGTAACAGCTATCGCATTATCTTTATTCATGTGCCGACCGCAAGTCTTGCCATGAGTATTTATTTTGCATTGGCAATACTTGGGGTGATTTTCTTAGTATGGAAAATTAAGACAGCAAGCCTTGTTGCCCAAGCCATCGCACCGATGGGATTTATTTTTTGTGTGCTATCACTGCTGACAGGTTCAATCTGGGCAAAACCCACATGGGGAACATACTGGGTGTGGGATGCACGATTAACCAGTATGCTGATTTTAGCGTTCTTATATGCAGGCGTGATGGCGTTATTCTCAGCGTTTGCTCACAGTCCAAACCGTGGCAAGGCAGCAGCCATTTTGTCTGTCGTCGGTGCAGTTAATCTGCCAATCATCAAGTATTCGGTGGAGTGGTGGAATACCCTACATCAAGGGGCGACTTTCACCGTTACCAATACACCAAAAATGTCAGCGACTATGTGGGTGCCGCTATTGATTGTAATGCTAGGCATGTACTTTTTGGCAGCAGCTCTTGCTATCTATCGCACCAACTCGCTCGCCCTAGCCTATGATCATAATAAATCTTGGGTACAAAGACTTATCAATGCAGGCCAAAGGAGCGACTCATGACCCCTTATTTTTCTAGTGTTAGCGACCTTTTGCACATGGATGGGCATGGCAGTTTCGTTTGGGCTTGTTATGGCATTACCTTTGTTGCCATCTTTTTATTAATCATTTTCGTGAAAAATGAGCGTAAATCCACTATTAGCAAGCTTACTCGTCAATCATACGCCAAGGGACATCGTGATCGCCTAACCAACAAACAACGCCAACAACAATTGTGAGTACACCATGAATCAAGCCAGACAAAAAAAACTAATGTGGGTTATTGCCATGCTTGTTGGGGCAGTCATCGCTGTTAGTCTAATTTTATACGCCGTACGTCAGCAGACTGATTATTATTTTGATCCGACTGCCATCAGTCAAGGTCAAGCACCACAAGCTAAGCGTATCCGTGCAGGTGGTATGGTGGTAGCAGGCAGCGTTAAGCGTGATCCTGCCGATCAGCTCAATGTTCAGTTTGCCATCACTGACTATAAGGCTACCGTACCCGTCTCCTATCGCGGGGTTTTACCAGATTTATTTGCCGAAAACTCAGGTGTCGTTGCTACAGGTGAACTAAAAGATGGGGTTTTTGTCGCATCTGAAGTGCTTGCCAAGCACGATGAAAATTACATGCCGCCAGAAGTTGCCAAATCCCTAAAAACACAGCACACACAAGATGGTGTTAACACCAATGGTGAGCAGTTCGTTCCTGCAACAAGTATGGCAGAAATTGATGAACGCAATACAAAAACGCCTTAACATTTTTGGTTATCGTTTAGTGGCGACAGCTAAGATTTACCGTTGTTTAATAAACATAACTTAAGGCGACAACGTTCACAAGTATACAAAAGCCCATAAGGTTGCTCACAACTAATCATTATTGCAATGTTAATCGGCTAACCACAACGACCATAGATTTTTACCATAATAAAAACCCCTTGCAAATAACAAGGGGTTTTATCAGTGCCAGCTGATTACCAGCCTTTAACCACGCCATCTTTAAATTGCTTTTTCGCTTCTGCTTCTACTTCATCAGATTGGAAAGCTTTTACATAGTCTTGAACTGCTTTAGAATCTTTGTTATCAGCACGAGCAACGATGATATTGACATAAGGAGAATCCTTATCTTCAACGAACACACCATCATTAGCTGTTAGACCAACTTGGGCTGCATAGTTGTTGTTCACAACCGCTAAATCCACATCATCCAATGCACGAGCTGCAACTGAAGTATCCACTTCTTGGATTTTTAAATTTTTTGGGTTTTCAATGATGTCAATTGATGTTGAGAATAAATTGGTATTGTCTTTTAGCTTAATTAACCCTTGTTTCTCAAGCAAAATTAACGCACGAGCTAGGTTTGATGGATCGTTTGGTACAGCGATGGTTGCACCATCTTGTAGCTCTGCTACTGTTTTAATCTTCTTAGAGTAACCAGCCAGTGGATATACAAAAGTATTACCCACGATTACTAGGTTATCAAGACTCTTCTCAGCGCTGTCTTTATCTAGGTATGGCTTATGCTGAAAAGCGTTCGCATCAAGCTCACCTTTAGATACTGCTGTGTTTGGTAACGCATAGTCATTAAATTCGGTGTATTCTACCACTAGACCATATTTTTCTTTAGCAATCTTTGCTGCCACTTCTGCTACTGCATGCTCAGGACCGCTCATTACGCCCACCTTTAGGACTTGGGCTTCTTCTGTTGCTGCAGGTGTTGCTGCTTGGTCAGCAGGCTTATCCCCACCACAGCCAGCAAGTGCGATACCAGACGCCAAAGCACAAACACCGAAAAATTTTGATAGTTTCATAACATTCTCTCGTTTTAAGTGATAAAAAAAAGATGACGATTTCATAAAAACCGTCAGTAAATGCATATTAAAGCATAATTTAAACCAAATAGAAATATTTTATTAACAAAATCACTCAATTTTTTCGTATAAAGCTTATTCCATTTTAGAATAAATACTTAGCGATGGTCGTACTTTTGTGCTAATACGTCGCCAATTTTTTGGCAAATCATCACAAACGCCACGATGATAATGGTTGAAAGCCACTTAACATAGACCATGCCACGGTGTTCGCCATAACTGATGGCAAGGTTACCAAGACCACCGCCACCAACCACGCCTGCCATTGCAGAATAACTGATAAGCGTAATCATCGTGATGGTGATGGCATTGATTAAAATTGGTAAACTTTCTGGCAAATAGTACTTAAATACCACTTGAGAGCGGGTCGCTCCCATGGATTTGGCAGCTTCGGTCAGCCCTGTTGGAATCTCGGTTAATGCGTTTGCCGTCAAGCGTGCAAAAAACGGAATCGCCGCCACGCTCAAAGGCACAATGGCAGCTGTCGTACCTAGACTTGTCCCCACTAAAAAGCGAGTAACAGGCAATAGGATAATTAATAAAATAATAAACGGAATGGATCGCCCAATATTAATAACCACATCAAGCAGCTCAAACATCGGTTTATTAGCAAGTAAGCGATCTTTACCAGTTAAGAATGCAAAAAACCCCATCGGCAGACCAAATAGCACCGAAATCAAAGTGGACATGATGCCCATATACACCGTTTCATAAGTGGATTTGGCGACCATTTGCCACATCTGCGGTGTCAGCTCAGCGATAAAGCCTTGATATAATTCATGCCACATAGCCAAGCACCTCTGCTGTTACGCCATTTTCATATAAAAATTTTCTCGCCTGCTGTGTCTTATCTACATCGCCTATCATCTCAGCAATGGTGAAGCCAAACTTAACCTCGCCTACATAGTCCATCTGCGACGTTAAAATATTAAACTCCACGCCATATTGCTTAGTCGCTTGAGAAAACAGCGGCATATCCACCGAATTGCCAGTAAAACCAAACTTCACGACAGGATAAGTTTGCATAGGCGTGGGCGTTTGGCTTAGCTTAGATAGATAAGCTTGTGGCAGACGAACGTGGAAAGTCGATCCGATGAACTGCTTTGCAAGTTCGGTCTGTGGATTAGCAAAAAGCTCGCTCACTTTACCAGACTCAACCACCACACCCAGATCCATCACCGCAACCTTATCACAGATCTGCTTAACCACATCCATCTCATGGGTGATTAATAAGATGGTAATGCCAAGTTTGCGATTGATTTTTTTGAGTAAAGATAAAATCGCCTGAGTAGTCGCAGGGTCTAAGGCACTGGTCGCTTCATCACAAAGTAGCACTTTTGGATCGCACGCTAAGGCACGAGCGATGGCAACACGCTGCTTTTGACCACCTGATAGATTAGCAGGATACACATGCTCTTTACCATTAAGACCGACAAGCTCTATCAAACGAGACACCTTTTGATGGATAGTGTTTTTGGGCGTTTGGGAAAGCTCTAAAGGCAAAGCAATGTTATCAAACACGGTGCGAGAATGCAGCAGATTAAAATGCTGAAAAATCATGCCTATATGACGACGAGCCTCCACAAGTTCACGCTCACTAAGCGCGGTTAAATCCTGACCGCTTAGCATAACCTTGCCTGTTGTCGGACGCTCTAGCAAATTAATGCAGCGAATCAGTGTTGATTTACCTGCACCAGATGAGCCGATAATGCCAAATATCTCGCCTTGTTGCACACAAAGAGTAGTTGGATGAACAGCGGTAAATTGTGTGGTTTTACTATCTTTTTGGATGTTAAAGACCTTGCTTACATCGATAAGCTGTATCATAGAATCCATGATGTTATCTAAATTATAAAAATAGTACTATTATAACACATTCAAGCATCGCCACCAACTTACACATAAAAAAGCACTCGTGATGAGTGCTTTTTTAGGAAGTTACGATATTCTTAAAACGGCATATCATCATCTGACACGCTTGGGGCTGTGCCACTTGCTTGTGGTGGCGTGTCTGACTTGGGCGTACCGAATGCGTTTTTATCAGAGTATCCAGCATCCTCTTGAGATGCAAAGTTATTATAGTTACCTTGAGATTGCGAAGCTAAGCTGCGATCTGCAAAGCCATTTTGTGGTGCAACGCTTGACTGCCCGCCATACTGATTGCCGTTTTGTGAAAACTGATTTTGGCTATTTTGGTTTGCATAACCGTTGTTATTTTGAAAGCCGTTGCCGCCATTTTGAAAACCAGAGTTTTGATTGGCATTTTGGTTGAAATTACGGTTTTGGTTGTTACCCCAGCTGCCATTTTGGTTGTTTTGAAAACCGTTGCCACCATTATTATCGCCACTTGAGCTTAGCATACGCATTTCTGATGCACGAATCTCAGTGCTATAACGCTCTATGCCTTGATTATCGGTGTATTTACGAGTGTTTAGACTGCCTTCAACATACACCATACTGCCTTTGCGTAAATACTGAGCAGCAATCTCACCAAGACGGTTAAATAAACTAATACGATGCCACTCTGTCTGTTCACGACGCTCGCCAGTATTTTTATCTGTCCAGCGTTCACTAGTTGCGACACTGATGTTCGTCACGCCACCGCCATTTTGAAATTGGCGAACTTCTGGATCATTCCCTAATCTACCGACAATAATTACTTTATTTACACTACTCATAAGATACTCTAATCACTTTAAAATGGGTACTAATTTTAGTTGATAAGCAAAAACCACTATTTTTTGCTTATATTCTACCTACTTTATCAAATTTTACAAAAATTACCACCAATTTTTATAAAAATCAGCTTTTGTCATGATGATTAGGCTTAGGACTGCTACGTCTTGGTATCAGTAGCAGTGCAACTACAAGGGAAAATTTAATCAATTTAGACATCTGACTTACCTTGTTCTAAGACCAACTTTAAAAATCTACCTGTGTGCGATCGTTCGTCACTTGCCACATCTTCTGGCGTACCAAAAGCAACGATTTTTCCGCCACCACTACCACCTTCATAGCCCAGATCCACCACCCAATCAGCCGTCTTAATCACGTCTAAATTATGCTCAATCACCACCACCGTATTACCACGATCCCTTAAGGTGTGTAGGATTTTTAGTAGCTTATCAATGTCAGCAAAATGCAGACCTGTGGTTGGCTCATCTAAAATGTATAAGGTCTTACCTGTGTCTCGCTTGGATAACTCTTTTGCTAATTTCACCCTTTGGGCTTCACCGCCTGATAATGTCGTAGCAGACTGACCAAGCTTAATGTAGTCTAACCCAACCTCAGATAAGGCTTGCACTCTTCGGTAAATGGCGGGAATGTTCTCAAAAAACACCATCGCCTCTTCAACCGTCATCTCAAGCACATCCGAGATGGATTTGCCTTTATAGTGAACTTCTAAAGTCTCACGGTTATAACGCTTGCCATGACAAGCATCACACGGCACATACATATCAGGCAAAAAGTGCATCTCAACCTTAATCAAGCCATCACCTTGGCAGACCTCACAGCGTCCGCCCTTGACATTAAAACTAAATCGTCCCGCCTGATAACCCCTTGCTCTTGCCTCTGGCGTCTGCGTAAATAAGTCTCTAATCAATGTGAAAACACCTGTATAAGTGGCAGGATTACTGCGTGGCGTCCTTCCAATGGGACTTTGGTCGATATCCACCATCTTATCTAGGTGTTCAAGCCCTGTAATTTTATCGTGTTTTTCAGCAATAAGTGTCGTAGCATTGTTTAGTGTTGTTGCCGCAAGTGGCATCAAGGTGCGGTTAATCAGTGTACTCTTACCAGACCCTGACACACCTGTAACACACGTCATTACCCCAATCGGAATAGATAAATTGACATTTTTTAGATTATTGCCATTAGCACCTTCTAAATGGATGAACAGCGGTTCTTGTAGTGTTTTTTTACCCTTTTTAACTTCGATGGTTTTTGGGGTATGGCGGATTTTAGGAATTTCAATTTTGCGTTTTCCTGATAAGTACTGCCCTGTTAAGGAATCTTTATTTTTAGCAATTTGGCTTGCAGTGCCTTGTGCAATCACTCGACCGCCATGCACGCCTGCCCCCACGCCAATATCAATAACGTGGTCAGCTGTGCGGATTGCATCTTCATCATGCTCAACGACAATCACTGTATTGCCAAGATCACGCAGATATGTCAAAGTAGATAACAGGCGGTCGTTATCTCGCTGGTGCAGACCGATTGATGGCTCATCTAGTACATACATCACACCCATAAGCCCTGCTCCGATTTGGCTTGCCAAGCGAATCCGCTGAGCCTCGCCTCCTGATAGCGTCTCAGCAGAGCGTGCCAGCGTCAGATAGTCAAGACCAACTTTCACCAAAAACCCAAGTCTTTCACGAATTTCTTTGAATATCTTATCCGCCACTTCGCCTTTATGACCGCCGATGGTGAGTTTCTCATAATATTGCCAAATCTCACCAATCGGCTGATGTATGATATCGCCAATCACTCGATTATCAACTTGCACATGACGAGCGATGTCATTTAAACGAACGCCATCACAGACATTACAGGTGGTGTCTGATAGATACCGCGCCAGTTCATCACGCACAAGGTTACTCGTTGTGGATTGATAACGACGCTCTAGATAAGGTAAAATCCCCTCAAAAGGCGTATTTTTATTGGTCTTACGTCCACGCTCATCGGTGAATTGAAAGTTAATCTTTTCTTTTGCTGAACCATTTAAAATGATGTTTTGGTGCTTTTTATCCAACGCTTGCCATGGTGTGTCCATATCGATGCCAAAATGCGCGCAAACGGTTGTCAATAATCCAAAGTAATACGCATGGCGTTTATCCCAGCCATGGATTGCCCCCTGATTTAGGGATTTTTGTGGCTCGTGAATCAGACGCTCTGCACTAAAATACTGACGCTTACCTAAGCCGTCGCACGAAGGACATGCCCCAAACGGATTGTTAAAGCTAAATAACCTTGGCTCAAGCTCAGCCACTGCTCTATCGCACACAGGACAAGAATGCTTGGCAGATAAGATTTGCTCATCTGCAGTATCCATCAGATGAATGATTGCCAAATCTGAACCCAATCTTAAGGCAGTCTCTAAACTCTCAGCAACCCGATTACCCAAATCTTCACGCACTTTAAACCGATCCACCACTACATCGATGGTGTGCTTTTTGTTTTTTTCTAAGCTTGGCAATTCATCAATATCGTAAATTATACCATCAATACGCACCTTAGTAAAACCTTGGGCAGACAGCTGATCGAGTAAAGCCAAATGCTCGCCTTTGCGTTCACGCACCACAGGGGCTAAAATCATCAGCTTTGTGCCTTCAGGTCTTGCCATCACTTCATCGACCATCTGCGATACCGTCTGAGCTACCATAGGCTCGCCATGCTCAGGGCAATATGGCACACCCACCCGAGCAAACAAAAGCCTTAGATAATCGTACACTTCTGTGATTGTGCCGACGGTTGAGCGGGGGTTGTGGTTGGTGGATTTTTGTTCAATGGCAATCGCTGGTGATAAGCCTTCAATGCTATCTACATCAGGCTTTTGCATCTGACTAAGAAACTGGCGAGCATAGGCAGATAAGCTCTCCACATAGCGACGCTGACCTTCTGCATACAGCGTATCAAAGGCAAGCGACGACTTGCCCGACCCTGACAGACCTGTAATGACCACAAACTGGTTACGGGGGATATCCACATCAATATTCTTTAGATTATGTGTTCTTGCCCCTTTGATACTAATGTGCTTATGCATAAACTCGCTCATTGATTTATCCGTATAATTTTTAGTCTAAATGGGGGTGATTTGCTCGTTTTAAAGGTAAAATGTGCTTGCTCTTTTGATAATGTGGCTTTTATCATAATCTGTCAAATGTCAGTAGCGATATACCAATCAGATGCAATCTGTCACAACCCAAGTTATAATACCCAAAACCAACACGATAAACGACCATGAATCAGACCATTCGTGCCTATTTAGGTGGCAGCTTTGACCCCATACATTTGGGGCATTTACAAATGGCAGCAACCGTCTTTGACACGCTTAAGCGACATCGCCCCACCTGTGACATTCATGTTTATCTACTGCCCACTGCTGGTAATCCTTTTAAGTCACAACCCACATCAGATAAGCACCGCACTGCCATGCTACAACTTGCCGCAGCTGGCACACCGATTGGCATTGATACTTTTGAGCTGTCTGTGCCACCACCTGTATTTACCATTGATACCGTTAAGCATTTAGCCCATCAGCACCCTAATGATCGGCGAATTTTTATCGTGGGGCAAGACAGCCTGCACGCTTTGCCGACATGGAAATCTGGCGACAAGATTTTAGATTTTGTGAATATTTGGGCATTTCACAGATCTAACCTATCAGAGCCACTACCGCCAAGCTTAAGCCCTCTCATCACCGACAGTTTAAGCAAATTTTTGGATAAATCGCATCAGATTTACCAAGATACAACACCCATTATAGCGACATCATCAAGCCAAATACGCTCCATGCTGGCAAATAACAACCCAAAAGCTGAACAGTTTTTATCAGTAAACGTTGCAAACTACATCAAAAACCACGCACTTTATGTAAAGTTATGATAGAATAATAAGTTATTTTAATTAAGTAAAACTATTATGACAAATACCAATAATCTATCATTGGATGCTCAAGTAGCACTCGTTGTTAATGCGTTAGACGACCTAAAGGCTAAACAAATCACCGTAATGAGCGTCGATCATTTAACCGAGATTGCTGAACGCATCATCATCGCTAACGCCACCAGTAAACGCCACGTTAAGGCACTGGCTGACAAGCTTGGTGCAGCCGCCAAAGAACAAGGGCTTATGCCACTTGGCCGTGAGGGCGATAAAGATAGCGACTGGACGCTTGTGGATTTAGGTGCGGTAGTAGCACACATCATGACTCCCCAAGCTCGTGAATTTTACGACTTAGAAGGCTTATGGTCATCACCTGACGCCCTAAGAGCATTAGCTGTTAAACAAGAATAACCCAAATACAGTTAGGTGTTTTTTATCGTGTCTACTGATGATAAAATTACACGCCTAGCCAAATTTTTACGTCCATTTACCACTTAGGTCTATATCTTAGGTCATCTAGGAAGACATAAAGCGGCTTTTTGGTTGCTAAATTTAAGATAAAACCAAGTACGCTTAAGCTAAACGGACACTTAGCACCATCAACCCACTAACTTAGGTTTTGATTATCATGAATCATCTTAGCCATTCTTTTGCCTCTGATAACTACTCTGGCATACACCCCACCATCTTACAAGCCATCAGTGACGCCAACTGCGGACATGATTATGCCTACGGAACAGATGCGTGGACAGACAAGCTAAACGACTTAGTCAAACAGCACTTCGGCAAAGGCACAGCTTATCCTGTCTTTAACGGCACAGGGGCAAACATCACCGCACTGACTGCCATGCTCCCAAGATTTGGGGCGGTGATTTGTACAGATAAGGGGCATATCTATAATGATGAAAGTAACGCCCCCGAGTGCGTTGGTGGCTTTAGAATGTTCACCATACCAACCGAAGATGGCAAGCTAACCCCTGAACTCATTGACACTCAGGCTTATGGCTTTGGTAAAGAGCATCGCTCACAACCTGCGATTGTCCATCTTGCTATGACGACCGAAGTTGGGACGTGTTATAGTCTTGATGAGCTGCGTGCCATTGTGGCACACGCCAAAAAACTTGGGCTATACACCTATATTGATGGAGCTCGACTCTCTAATGCCTGTGCTTATCTAAATTGCACCCTAAAAGACATCGCCGATACAGGTGTGGATATGCTCTCACTTGGCGGAACAAAAAACGGACTTATGCTCGGTGAGTGCATCGTGGTGCTAAACGATGAGTTTGATGCCAACATGAAATACATGCGTAAAATGACCATGCAATTAAGCTCAAAAATGCGTTTCATCTCCGCTCAGTTTGTCACTTGGCTAGAAAGTGGGTTATGGCTTGAGCTTGCCAAGCATAGCAACGAAATGGCACGTCACTTGGCAAATCAGATTCAAAACTTAGATGGCGTTACCATCACCCAAAAAGTGCAGTCTAATGCTGTATTTGTCATCTTACCCAAGCAAACCGTCGCAAAACTGCACGAAGATTTTTATTTTTATGATTGGAATGAATTTACTGGCGAGATTCGCTTGATGATGGGCTTTGATACAACAATCGCCCAAGTAGATGAGCTTGCCAACAAAATAAAAGCCTATCTGCCATAAGTGACGCTTAATATCACGCCATGAATATAGCCGACTTTGACCGCACCCATCTTTGGCACCCTTATGCCAGCCTACCGCCTGCTTATGATAATCTTGTGGTCAGCCATGCTGATGGCGTGTGTCTTTATTTGCCAGCTGCCTAGCTTGGCAAAAAGCTGAGTGCCAAAGCCAAAGCATCGGGGCTTATGCCACTTGGGCGTGAAGGCGACAAAGACAGCGATTGGACTTGGGTAGACCTAGGGGCGGTGGTCGTGCATATCATGACACCGCAGGCTCGTGAATTTTATGATTTAGAAGGTCTGTGGTCATCACCAGAAGCCTTGCGAGCATTGGCAATACAAAAGGCGTAAATTTATAGTTGTTTTTAATCTAAGGACATATCGACATGGATTATCACATGAAAGCTATCGGCACAAAATTATCTCTTGCATTTGGCGGTTTACTTTTGGTAAATGCTAGTGCTATTGCCAACGACCAAACAAAGGTTGATACGATCAAAAAAATATATCAGCGTGCAATTGATTGTAATGATAGCTCGATTTGTGGTGATAATCCTATTTGGTCTTATCTTGATGATAGCCTACGCTCTGCTGTTAAGCACGCCTATGAGAATAAAGACTTGGGGGATATCTCAGGAGACCCTTTCCATCCATGTACTGATTGGGGATTTGGTGATAATGCCCTATTAGGCTGGTCGCAAGATTCGCCACTTGGTGGTTTTAAGATGAATCAGTTTCAATTTTCAATCCTTAAAAATGGCGATGTTCGTGCCAAATTTAAAGACATCGTAAATAAGAGACAAAACTTCCCTAGTTTTTTTGTAGATATTAAACTATCTGAGTTTGGCAATACTTATAAAATATCTGATATTATTAGTCATGGCGACAGCTTTAAAGACCATCTTAATCAATGCCATTTGTACTAGTATCATTCATACAAATATACCGATATTGCCAATTGCCAAACCACTCATTACCAACCACTCTTTTGGGTGGTTTTTATTTGCCTGATTGACAATAACTATTTATAATACCACAAATACCCATCATGATTTTTGGAATAAATAAATGACCGTGCAGGCGTTACAACACTTTGACCGCACCCATCTTTGGCACCCTTATGCCAGCCTACCGCCTGCTTATGATAATCTTGTGGTCAGCCATGCTGATGGCGTGTGCCTTTATTTGGCGGACGGCACTCAGCTGATAGATGGTATGTCATCATGGTGGGCAGCAATTCATGGCTACAATCACCCTGTGTTAAATCACGCCATTACCAAACAATTATCCAAGATGAGTCATGTGATGTTTGGCGGTTTAACTCACACCCCTGCCATCACACTTGGCGAGAAACTGCTTGGCATCACCCCCAAAAACTTAACCAAAATTTTCTATGCCGATTCAGGTTCGGTGGCAGTAGAAATCGCCCTAAAAATGGCGTTGCAATACCACATTGCAAAACAAAACCCCACAAAAAACACCTTCGCCAGTACGCATTCAGGCTATCATGGCGACACATGGCACGCCATGAGCGTGTGCGACCCCATCAACAGTATGCACACATTATATGGCACAAAACTACCTACGCAATATTTTTTGCCCAAACCACCTACAGGCTTTGACACGCCACTAGATGATGAAACCAAAGCACAAATGGCAGATTTTTTTGTGCGTCATCATGCAACATTGGCAGGCTTTATCATTGAGCCTATCGTACAGGGTGCGGGAGGTATGCGGTTTTATAGCCCAGAATATCTATCATATTTACATTCTTTGTGTCAGTATTATGATGTCTTGCTAATTTGTGATGAAATCGCCACAGGCTTTGGGCGGACAGGGGCAATGTTTGGGGTAAATCACGCCAATATCTGCCCAGACATCATGACCCTAGGCAAGGCTTTGACAGGGGGTATGATGAGCTTTGGGGTGGTGATGACAACCGACAATGTCGCCCTAAGCATTCATCACAGCGACTGCCCCACGCTCATGCACGGTCCAACCTTTATGGGCAATCCTTTGGCGTGTGGTGTGGCATCTGCAAGCATTGATTTGGTGCATGAATACAACACGCCCCACCTTGCCAAACTCATGCAAGCCAAATTAGAAACTCATTTGGCGGTATGCCAAGACTGGGAACAGGTAGCAGATGTGCGATGCTTGGGGGCGATTGGCGTGATTGAAATGAAAATCCCAATAAATATGCCCATCTTTCAATCGCTACTGCCCAAATATGGCATTTGGGTGCGACCTTTTGGTCAATTGGTATATCTTATGCCCCCAATCGTGATGGGCGATGATGATTTGGCATATTTATGCACACAGCTTGTGGCATTGTTGGCAGAATACCTAAACAAAACTTGCGTAACAGCTGATTAAACAACCACAAAAACAGACGGACAAAACGGACAAAATAACATGAGTGTTTATTTCATCACAGGCATAGATACTGACATTGGCAAGACTTATGCCACAGGTGTGCTGGCTCGTGAGTTTATCAAGCTGGGCAAATCGGTCATCACCCAAAAACTTGTACAAACAGGCGTAACAGGGCAAGTGGCGGACGACATCATTACGCACCGACAGCTTATGGGCATTAGCTTGCAGGATACGGATACAGATGGTACGACTTGTCCAATGATGTTTGCCAAGCCTGCCAGCCCCCATTTATCAGCTCGCCTAGAAAATAAAACGATAGATACCGCCATCATCACCAAGGCAACTCAAAGGCTACAAAGCCATTATGACATCGTCCTACTAGAAGGGGCAGGCGGTGTTTTGGTGCCGATGAGCGATGAATTATTGACATTAGACCATATCGCCCACTGTGGCTACCCTGTCATCATCGTAACATCGGCTCGCCTAGGCAGTATCAACCATACCCTACTTAGCCTAGAAGCCATCGCCAATCGGGGGCTTGATGTGGCAGGCGTTGTGTTTAATCATTATTTTGATGGCGATGATGACATCAGTGCCGACACGCTAAATTATCTAAAAAATCATGTGGCACGGCATTATCCGAGTGCATTATTTATGGAACTTATGGGCGATAAGATTGTAGGCTTTGGTGATATGGCAGATAGATTTTAACGCACTTTATAATACCACTCATGTCGCACCCCAAAGCCAATCTCCATCAAACTTGCCAATATCCGCCCTGTCAGCCCCCAAATCACTTCTACTTGCCCATCATCATTGCAGTCATAGACCCAGGCAGGGGTGTGTAGTTTGGTGTTGTCCGCCTGTCCGTCAAACACATAATCCGCAGGCGGTGCATTTAGCACATCAATCGGCAACCAAAATATCCGTGCTATCTCGTCAGGATTAGATGTCAGTCCATCTGCCACAGACGGCGACACACACGCCACCACAGGACGCACCAAAAGACCTGATTTAGAAACCTGCATGGGTAAATAGCCGAGCACAGTTACGTCCTTTGATGCCAAACCGACTTCTTCATAGGCTTCACGCAAGGCGACACCAATAGAATTTAGGTCCGCATCATCACGCTTACCACCCACCAAAGACACTTCGCCTGCATGGCTATTTAGGTGGTATGACCGCCGTGTCAAAAGCAGTTTTGGGCAATTTTCGTCCGTAATGACAATCAGCACGCACGCCTGTGGCAAAAAGTGATTATTTAAAAGATTTTGGCATTTTTTGATTGGTTTGCCTTTGATTGGTTTGCTTTTGATTATTTTGTCTTTGATTGAGCCTGTCAAAAGCTCATTATTTTGTGTCAATGGCAATATATCCACGCCTTGATAATTACTCAAATGTTGGGATAACTCATAAAAACGGTGCGATGGTAACACATCAATCATCGCTTTATCCGTATATATTTGTTGGCGATAGTTTTGAAAATCATTTGTCATTTGTGGCATTTTCCATTACACTTAACCTTTCATTATTATAGCTTAACTCATCAGTTTCACGCCTGTTATTATGTCTTTTTGTTTGCAATGTGGTAGCACAGCCACACTCACCATTCCTGATGGCGACCAACGTGAACGCTTGGTTTGCGGTGCGTGCGGTCATATTCATTATGAAAACCCCAAGATGATTTGTGGGGTGCTTGCCGTACATGATGGCAAGATTTTATTGTGCAAAAGAGCCATTGAACCACGATTTGGGTTTTGGACATTGCCAGCAGGCTTTATGGAGCTTGGTGAGACGATGGCAGATGGTGCAAGGCGAGAGACGCTAGAAGAAGCAGACGGCGTGGCGACAGATTTACGGCTGTTTGCCCTGTTTGATTTACCCCATCTTGGGCAGATTCATGCCATGTATCTTGCCAAGCTAAAAGATGGCAGATTTGGCGTGGGGGCAGAAAGTCTAGAATGCAGATTATTTTATCCTGATGAAATTGATATGGCGAATTTGGCATTTAAAACCGTACGCCAAACCATAGAATACTATCTAAACGATAAAGCTGCCTTAGAACAACAGGCAAAAAATAGTGATGATTTTGCTCATTATCCTTGCCATCAGATTTGTCTTTTTGACCGACCAAATCAATAAAGAGGGTTAATGGCAAGAGAATAAGGCACAGCCTAGAAGACCGTGCCTTATATCAGTTATATGATTCCTTTTGCCTTTAATAAGGCTTCTAAATTCGGCTTGCGACCCATAAACTGCACAAACATATCCATCGGCTCTTCAACACCGCCTTTGGATAAGATGGCATCAACAAAGTCTTGACCTGTTTTGCCGTTGAGTACACCTTCTTTGACAAAACGAGTATAAGCATCGCTGGATAACACTTCTGACCACAGATAACTATAATACCCTGCCGCATAACCGCCTGAGAAAATGTGATTAAAGCTATGAGCGGTACGCACCCACTTAGGCTCGCCAATGACCGAAACGTGCTTGCGAATGTCTTCACGGATACGCTCCATCGTGTTTGTGTCGCCTTTTTTGTATTCGGTATTAAGTCGCATATCAAACAGTGCGTATTCTAGCTGACGCACCATGCCCATCGCCGCTTGATAGTTTTTGGCAGCAATCATTTTATCAATAATCGCCTTTGGAATGGGTTCTTTGGTCTGATAATGTTCGCTCATCAGCACCAACGACTCAGTATTCCACAACCAATTTTCTAGCATTTGACTAGGAAATTCCACAGCGTCCCAAGGTACGGACGTACCTGATAATGCCAACACGTCCACTTGGGTTAGCATACTGTGTAGCCCATGCCCAAATTCATGAAATAGCGTCTCTGCTTCATCATGAAGCAATAAAGCAGGCTCGCCTTGATTGGGTGGACGAAAATTACACACAATCGTTGAGACGGGCAACTGAATTGTGCCATCTGGCTTTTTATAATGTTTTATCGCAGCACTGTGCCACGCCCCAGAACGCTTGTCATCACGAGCATACAAATCCAAATAAAAGGACGCAATGTGTCTGCCGTCTTTATACATCTCAAAAAAGCGGACGTCAGGATTCACCACCGACACGCCAGATTTTTCGCTGATATCCACACCAAACAGACGATGAGTAATCTTGAACATACCAGACAGCACTTTATCAATGGGGAAATACACTCGCAAGGCTTCGGTGTCAATGTCATACTGCTCTTGCTTTTGTTTTTCGGACACATAGGATAAATCCCACGCTTCTAGCGTTTCGTCCGCCTGAATCAGCCCCTTGTCTTTGGCGTATTTTTCAAGGGCAGCACGCTCAAGGACGGCTTTGGGACGTGCCTTATCAAGCAATTCATTCAAAAAGCCCAAAACCTGCTCAGGGCTATCTGCCATACGAGTCGCAAGGGCATATTCGGCATAATTCTTATAGCCCAACAGCTGTGCCATCTCCAAACGTAAATCGGTCATTTCTTTGATGATGGGCGTATTATCCCATTTGCCAGCATTCGCCCCTTGGTCGGATGCACGAGTGCGATATTGGGTGTACATCTCTTTGCGCAGTTCACGGTCGTCAGCATAAGTGATGATGGCGGCATAGCTTGGATAATTTAATGCAAAGCGATAACCTGACACACCTTTTTTGTCGGCAGCTTCCTTAGCAGAAGCGATGGCAAGCTCGCTTAGCCCTTTAAGCTTCACGACATCATCTACCACAAGCTCCCAGCCTTTGCTTGCATCTATCACATGATTGCCAAATTGCGTACTTAATTCAGACAAACGTGCGGCAATCTTGGCATAACGTTGTGCTTTTTCCCCTGTCAAAGCCACGCCTGATAATTTAAAATCAAGCAAAGCATCGTCAATCGCCTTTTTTTGGGCTTTGGTGTAGTGCTTAAATTGTTTGCTTTGTTTGAGTTTATCAAAAGACTCGTACAATGGACGGTGCATACCATACCACGTCTCATAGTCAGTTAAAATCTGCTCTGCCTTATCATAGGCTTTGCGTAAATCATCGCTATTTTCAACCGAATGCAAGTGGCTGACGATGGACCATGCACGGTTTAGCTTATTTTGAGATTCTTGTAGTGGCACATAAAAATTCTCCCAAGTGATGTTTTTTTGGGCAGTAATCTCTTCAACCACACCACGGCTATATTGCAATAAAAAATCAATGGCAGGCTCAATATGGGTCGGTTTGACGGCGGCAAAATCAGGCAATCCATCAAAATTCAGCAAAGGATTTGAACTAAGGCGTTTAGGAATGTTGATTGGTATGGCACTAGCAAAGCCCAAGTTTGGCAATCCCATGGCCATTGCCGAACCAAAACCCAATTGCAAAAAGCGGCGGCGTTCCATGATGTTTTTCTCCTTGTTGATGACTATTAACAATTCATAATGAATGCTTCTAGCATATCCAAATCCCATCATCAAATCAACCACTTTTTTAAAAAATATCGCTTAATAAGTCTAATAAGAAAATACAGCCAAACCTGTGCTAGATTAAGGGTAATCAGTCAAGATTGATGATGTTTTTGCCCCCAAACAAAAACCCCCGCACATAGCAGGGGTTTTGTTAAACTAACTTTGTTAGCTTAGTTCTGTATTGCTTAGCTTTGTAGTTAAGTTAAGATCAGTTCTTAACATTAGCAACAACACCAGCACCTACAGTACGGCCACCTTCACGGATAGCGAAGCGTAGACCTTTGTCCATAGCGATTGGGTGGATAAGTTCAACACTCATCTCAACGTTATCACCAGGCATTACCATTTCAGTACCTTCTTGTAGAGTGATAGCACCAGTTACGTCAGTGGTACGGAAGTAGAACTGTGGACGATAGCCATTTAAAAATGGCGTGTGACGACCACCTTCTTCTTTTGATAGTACATACACTTCAGCGTCGAAGTTGGTGTGTGGAGTGATTGAACCAGGTTTTGCTAGTACTTGACCACGTTGTACGTCTTCACGCTTAGTACCACGAAGTAGCACGCCACAGTTTTCGCCTGCACGACCTTCGTCTAGTAGTTTACGGAACATTTCAACACCAGTACAAGTCGTTTTTGCGGTTGGTTTGATACCAACAATTTCAATCTCTTCACCAACTTTGATGACACCTGATTCTACACGGCCTGTTACAACAGTACCACGACCAGAGATTGAGAATACGTCTTCGATTGGCATTAAGAATGGCTTATCGATGTCACGCTCAGGCTCAGGGATATAAGTGTCTAGTGTGTCTAATAGTTCTAGAACTGCTGGCTCACCGTATTTGCCGTCAGAACCGTTTAGGGCTTCTAGAGCAGAACCTTTGATGATAGGCGTGTCATCACCTGGGAAGTCGTAGTCAGATAGAAGTTCACGCACTTCCATTTCAACTAGCTCAAGAAGTTCTTCGTCATCTACCATATCGCACTTGTTCATAAATACCATGATGTATGGTACACCAACCTGACGAGATAGCAAGATGTGCTCACGAGTTTGTGGCATTGGGCCGTCAGTTGCTGATACAACTAGAATAGCACCGTCCATTTGAGCTGCACCTGTGATCATGTTTTTAACATAGTCAGCGTGTCCTGGGCAGTCTACGTGTGCATAGTGACGATTGGCAGTGTCATATTCAATGTGAGATGTGTTAATCGTGATACCACGTGCTTTTTCTTCAGGAGCTGAGTCAATAGCAGCGTAGTCTTTTGCTTCACCGCCGTGGTGCTTAGCAGCAACAGTTGCGATAGCAGCAGTTAGAGTGGTTTTACCGTGGTCAACGTGACCGATGGTGCCTACGTTTACGTGCGGCTTGTTACGTTCAAACTTGGCTTTGGCCATGATAGTATTCCTTTTATAACAGTCTAAATCAACAGATATTAGACAAATTAACTAAAATTAAGTTATTCATCTTGGTTGCAAAACACATCAGCAACCAAGATGATGGGATAAAACAAACAACAAATTACTCGTCGTCGTCTTTTGCAGTGAATTTCTTGATGATCTCATCTGCAACATTCTTCGGTGTTTCTTGGTATTTTGCAAATTCCATAGAATAAGTTGCGCGACCTTGAGACATAGAACGCATTTGTGTGGCATAGCCAAACATTTCAGCAAGTGGAACTTCAGCACGGATTGCCTTAGTACCACCAGGCAAGTCATCCATACCTTGAACCATACCACGACGACGGTTTAAGTCACCCATGATATCGCCCATGTAGTCTTCTGGAGTCTCAACTTCGACTTTCATGATAGGTTCAAGCAGTGCAGGAGATGCTTGCAAGAAGCCTTTTTTGAACGCCATAGAACCTGCCATCTTAAATGACAATTCATCAGAGTCCACATCATGGTAAGAACCATCATAAAGCGTTGCTTTTACGTTAACGACTGGATAGCCTGCAAGTACACCATTTTTCATGCGTTCTTGGATGCCTTTATCAACTGCACCGTGGTATTCTTTTGGTACAACACCACCCACAATCTCTTCGGCAAATTCGTATTCCACTTCACCTTCTGGATCAAGCGGTTCAAGGCGTAGCCAAACGTGACCAAACTTACCACGACCACCTGTTTGACGCACAAACTTACCTTCAACTTCAACCGTTTGTCGGATAGTTTCACGATAAGCAACTTGTGGTGCACCGATGTTCGCTTCTACACCAAACTCACGCTTCATGCGGTCAACGATAATATCAAGGTGCAATTCGCCCATACCAGAGATAATGGTTTGACCAGATTCTTCATCAGTACGTACACGGAATGAAGGGTCTTCTTTGGCAAGACGGCCAAGTGCGATAGACATTTTTTCTTGGTCAGCTTTGGTTTTTGGCTCTACTGCTAAGCTGATGACTGGGTCTGGGAATTCCATACGCTCCAAAGTAATGATATTGTCATTATCGCACAATGTATCCCCTGTGGTTACGTCTTTTAGACCAACCAAGGCCACAATATCGCCTGCACGTACTTCATCAACTTCGTTTTGGCTATTGGCATGCATCTCAACGATACGACCGATACGCTCACGCTTCATCTTAACTGGGTTGTATACGCTATCGCCTTGTTTGGCAACACCTGAGTATACACGCACGAAAGTTAGGTTACCAACATATTTGTCGTTCATGATTTTGAACGCCAACGCAGCAAATGGTTCTTCATCAGATGATTTACGAGTTGCTTTGGTTTCTGCTTTGTCGTCTAGTACGCCTTCGATAGCTGCAACGTCAACAGGTGCTGGCAAGAATTCAATAACCGCATCAAGCATACGCTGCACACCTTTGTTTTTAAAGGCTGTACCACAAAGCATTGGCTGGATTTCGCAAGCTAGAGTACGAGTACGCAAACCAGCAACGATGTCTTCACGAGATAGATCACCTTCTTCTAGGTATTTATCCATCAATTCTTCTGAAGATTCAGCGGCAGCTTCAACCATGTTGTTACGCCATTCTTCAGCAACATCTACTAGATCAGCTGGAATCTCACCGTATTCAAACTTCATACCTTGAGAAGCTTCATCCCAGATAATTGATTTCATTTCTAGCAAATCAATAACACCAGTAAAGCTATCTTCTGCACCGATTGGTACAACCACAGGTACAGGATTACCGCCTAGACGGGTTTTTACTTGCTCAACCACGCGGAAGAAGTTTGCACCAGTACGGTCCATTTTGTTTACGAACGCTAGACGTGGTACTTTATATTTATTTGCTTGACGCCATACAGTTTCAGACTGAGGTTGTACGCCGCCAACGGCACAATACACCATGCAAGCACCATCAAGCACACGCATAGAACGCTCAACTTCGATGGTGAAGTCAACGTGGCCGGGGGTGTCAATTAGGTTAATGCGGTGTTCTTTGAATTGGTCTGACATACCTGACCAAAAGCAAGTGGTCGCAGCAGACGTGATGGTAATACCACGCTCTTGCTCTTGTTCCATCCAGTCCATCGTTGCAGCGCCTTCGTGCACTTCACCGATTTTATGGCTTTTACCTGTGTAGAACAAAATACGTTCAGAGGTGGTGGTTTTACCAGCATCAATATGAGCTGAGATACCAATATTACGGTATCTATCTAAGGGGGTTTTACGAGCCATAATTTTTCCTATGAAAAATTGGGTTAAATTGGGGTCTAGCATGATACATAATTTAACTCATACTAGACTAATTTTGTTTGTCTTGTCTGAGCATACACCCATACAAGACAAACGGCTTTTAATTGCAAAAGCAAATTAGAAGCGAAAGTGAGAGAACGCTTTGTTAGCGTCTGCCATACGGTGAACGTCATCACGTTTTTTGATAGCAGCGCCTTTGCCTTCGGCGGCGTCATTTAACTCACCTGCTAGGCGTAATGCCATTGATTTTTCTGAACGCTTAGCAGCAGCGTCAGCAAGCCAACGCATGGCTAGGGCTGTACGACGGGAGGGACGTACTTCCATAGGCACTTGGTAAGTAGCACCACCAACACGGCGGGCTTTTACTTCTACGGTTGGGCGAACACTTTCTAGCACTTCTTCAAAAAACGCTACAGGATCTTCAACTTTGCGTTTTTCAGCAACAGTCTGTAATGCACCGTAAACAATTTTTTCTGCGACTGATTTTTTACCATCAACCATTACGTGGTTGATGAATTTTGCGATGGTTTGGCTGCCAAATTTAGGATCTGGTAGGATTTCACGGGCAGCAACGACACGACGTCTTGGCATAATAGTTCCTTATTTCTTCAGGATAATCTGGTATTAAAAGCTAGTTTAACCAGCCTTACTGCATGGCTATCTTTGACACACCAAAGATTTACTCATGCATAAAAAGTCTTAGGCTTATGCCTTAGGACGCTTAGCACCGTACTTAGAACGACCTTGCTTACGATCTTTCACGCCTGCACAGTCTAACGCTCCACGAACGGTATGATAACGAACACCTGGTAAGTCTTTTACACGACCACCACGGATTAGTACAACGCTATGCTCTTGAAGGTTATGTCCTTCACCGCCGATGTAGCTTGACACTTCAAAACCTGAAGTCAAACGAACACGGCACACTTTACGCATGGCTGAGTTTGGTTTTTTTGGTGTGGTGGTGTAAACACGAGTACACACGCCACGACGCTGTGGGCACGCTTTCAATGCAGGAACTTTTGACTTTTCCGTGATTGTTTTGCGACCCTTGCGGATTAGCTGGTTTGTAGTTGCCATAGGCACTCTCTCCCGTTGATTAAAAAATCGTCCTGTGACATCAATTTTTATGTCAAAAAGACGTACTTATCCCATTAAGGGCAATATATTATATGTCCTAGCACAATAAAAATCAAGGGCAACATCATCACCCTTGATGTTTTATCTTTAAAACTACTGTTTATTCGTCAGTGGCAGTATCATCTTTGCCAGCTTCAATGGGTGCAACAAGCAATTTTGGACGTTCAGGTCTAAAAGTTGCTTTGGCTGTACCAAGCACTTCATTAATCAGCTCATTATTATAATGCACGCCAACAGCCACAGATGCTAATGGCAAAATCGCACCAAGCAAACCGTTATTTAGCTTATCTAAATTGACAAACTGTGCTAGGTCATCTAATTGCTTAGTATAAAGCTGTGCTGATGAAAACTGACTACCCACTTTCTTAAGCTCAGTTGCCACATCAGTCTGGTCAGCATGGCTAATCACACTTTTTGCTAACGCCAACGCTGTCAATATGATTTGCTTTTCTTGAAGTTTTTCAAGACCTGCACCAGACAATACGCCATAGGCTAATTTTGCACCATCTCGGCCAGTTAATGGCTTGTCATAGATAGCAGCAATTTGATATACCGACTTCAATGACACAAGTAATAGCCAAGCACTATCTAGGATAACACCGATTAAACCTGCCACTCCAGTCGCACCGCCAAGTGCCGCTAAAGCACGGTTTTGGTTAGCGATTTCGTGAGCAAAATCATCACGTTCACGATCGGTCAGCTGTCCTAGACGATGAAAACGACTGTCTTTTGATAAATCTTTAGTTGCCCAAGAACCTGCCCAATCAGCCAGCTTGTCAAATATACTTTGTGCTAAACGGTCAAATTTAGATTGTGGCACAACTTTCGTAACCAGCTTTTGGGCTGTAGCAACTTTAGAGCCGAACAACTGCCCTGCAATATGCGTACCTTGCTTATAAAATGCACTGTCTTTAAATTCATGCTGATTTAAGTCGATGCCTTGATATGCTTCTTTTTGGTCTACACCATACAGACCACCTAAGTAAGCACCAAGCTTCGTTAGATTAAATGCAAAGCCTGATTTACCTTCCTGCTCATAAGCTGCTGCCGACTCGCTCGCCTTCTGGGCGGCATTTTGAACATCATCTTGTAACTTTTTAGCGTCATCTTGCAGACCTTGGATAGCTGATTTGGCTTGTTCTACATACTCAGTAGCATGCGTTTTTTCATCAAGTTGCTGCAAAGCATCCTTAGCAGACTCTTTGCCGCTTTCTAGCTGGTCATCTGCTTGACTTTTTAGGTCATCAAGCTTAGTTTTGGCAGTTTCTAGCACATTGTCAAACGCAGCTTTGGCTTCGTCTTTTACATTGACTAAACGTTCTTTAGCTTCGGTTGTGCTGTCTTTTAGGCGTTGCACCGCTTCAGTTTTTAGTTCATCAGCTTTTGCCAAGGCATCTTTAGCAAAGCCTTTGCCTTGCTCTGTCAAATCATCTGCCTTTTGGGCTAGCTCGTCTTTTTTATCTGTGATGGCTTCAGCTGCCTGCTGTTTGATTTCGTCAAGTTTCTCAACGCCTTCTTCAACTTTTGCCTTACCACTGTCAAGCACTTCTTGAGCCGTGTTTTTAGTGTTAGTAGCAGCATCTTGAACGGCTTGCTTGGCAGTATCAGCAGCTTGCTTGGCATCTGCCTTAACATTTTCTACAGCATCTTCGGCTTTTTGAGCAACGTCTTTAGCTTTTTGTTTTGCCTGATCGGCAGTATCTTTAACCGTATCCTTAACAGATTCTTTAGCACCATCAAGAGCATCTTTTGCGTCTTTTGCGACATCTTTAGCCGATTGCTTAGCATCTGCTTTGGTGTTATCTAAGGTTTCTTTAGCGGTTTGTTTAGCGTCTTTAGCAGTCTGTTTCACCGCTTCTTTAGCATCTTGTGACCCTGACGTTTGGTCATTATCTTGGCTTGCGGTATTTTTTACCACAAATACGTCCTGAACTGCTTTATTTTCAATATCCACTTCTGCGATTACGTCGATATTCTCGTCGTTTTGTAAGCTTTGGGCGAAATCTTGATCGGTATTTTTTGTGTTTGACATCATGTTCTCCAATTAATATTGCCAGACATCCTAGCCTATCATATTCTATAGGTTCTTACCAGCTATATTTACCATAAAATGATAATCACTACCATTGTAAGCTAAAAATGTAACAATTTATACACCGTTTATACATGATTGCTTAAATTATTGCTTAAATTTTTTGAGTAAACGTTTAAAATTTCCCCTTTTTTATAAGATAATTTGTTACAATATTAAGATACAACTGTAAACACAACATGGACTTTATTATGAAAAGAGTGGTCATCACAGGTGCAGGCATCGTCTCATGCATTGGCAATGATTTAGGCAGTGTTAAGCAATCCTTAATTGAAGGAAAATCTGGCATCCGCTTTAACGAAAGCTATGCTAATCATGGCTTTAAGTCATGCGTATCAGGCAGTATTGATAAAGATACCTTAGACATGACAGGCATTGACCGTAAGCTAAAACGCTTTATGAGTGATGCCAGTCTATATGCCTACATCAGTGCCCTACAAGCCATTCAACATGCAGGCTTATCCCTAGAAGAAGTTGGTAATAACCCACGAGTTGCTGTCGTGGCAGGCTCTGGTGGAGCATCGACATCTGACGTGGTGGGTGCAGTTGATGCGATGCGTGAAAAAGGCTTGCGTGGCGTAGGGGCTATGGCTGTGCCAAAAATCATGAGCAGTACCGTCTCAGCGGCTTTAGCAACAGGGCTAAAAATTCAAGGCATTAGTTACTCTGTGTCTAGTGCCTGTGCCACTTCAAGCCACTGTATCGGCAATGCTATGGAACTAATTGCACTTGGTAAAGCAGATATCGTACTGGCAGGCGGCGCAGAAAGCGAGCATTGGACCCAGTCTTGTATGTTTGATGCGATGGGTGCGATGAGTACGCAGTATAACGATACCCCGCAGACAGCCAGTCGCCCTTATGACTCAACACGTGACGGCTTTATCATCGCAGGGGGTGGCGGTATGGTTGTCGTTGAAAGCCTAGAACACGCCCAAGCTCGTGGGGCGACCATCTTAGCTGAAGTGGTCGGCTACGGAGCAACGTCTGACGGGGCAGAAATGGTCGCACCAAGCGGTGAGGGTGCAACTCGCTGTATGAAGATTGCTCTAACACAAGCAGGGCTTGATACCGTAGATTATATTAATAGCCACGGCACAAGTACGCCACTTGGTGATGTCACCGAGCTTAACGCCATCGCCGATGTCTTTGGCGGTGCAGATAAAACCCCGCCGATAAGCTCAACCAAATCCATGACAGGGCATAGCTTGGGAGCTGTGGGTGTTCAAGAATTCATTTATTGCTTACTTATGCTAAACAATGACTTCATCGCTCCAAGCATCAACATTAAAGATATGGACGAAAATGCTACAAAATTCGACATCGTTACCCAGACTCGCGACACCAAGCTCAACAGCATTATGACAAATAGCTTTGGTTTTGGGGGGACAAATGCTGCCTTAGTCATTAAAAAATTCACCGACTAGCTCAATTAGTTCAAAGCTCCCAAGCCCTAACTATAATCCAAGCGATTACATTTAGGGCTTTATGTTTTTGGTAATTTTACTTTAAAATTTACCTTTTTTAAGCAAATTAAAGTTTACATCATGCAAACCACTTTCATTCCAAGCACATTTAACCTTACAACATTAGCTGCTCTTTTTGCTCATGATGATATCTGCTGGCAAGTCTGCTTTTTACAAAATAACGGACACCCTGTCGTCGGCATCTTGCCAAAAACTGCGTGGAAAATTTACCCAAATGCTAAGCACGCCTGCCAACAAACTTCTCAAGCAGTGCCACTTTATATCAAAAAAGCCACCCGTCAAAGTGATAAAATCACAGAGTACAGCACCAATACAAGCTTTGGCAACCAAGCGACCCTAGAAGCACAGCTTATCAGCTATTATGAAGCTTATGCAAATCCCACAGATATAAGCGATAGCCCAAAATACCACCACGGTCTGATGGGCTTTATGGGTTATGACCTCTCAGCAAACACCCTAAACCCAAACATTTGCCTTAAGCATGACCAATTGGCGGGGTTTTTTGGGCATTATGATGTGATGATTACACAAGCAGATGATGGATTTTTGGTAAATTTTTGGGGTGATAATCAAGTGTTCTTTGATACAATTTCTCAAAAAATTACTCAGCTTCTCACCAAAATACTACCGCCAAAAACCGCCATCGGCCTAAGCCCAAAATGGCAACGAAACGACTACCATACCGCCTTTTATAAAACCCAAGATTACTTACTGTCAGGCGATGCTTATCAAATTAACCTAACCCAGTGCTGGCAAGGCTTAGCGGATAATTTACACTTACATCTGCCACATCTGCATCAAGCGATGAACGCACCTTTTTCAGGGTTTATGTGCATTGATGGATTTGAGCTATTATCGGTATCGCCTGAGCTGTTCTTTACTTTTTATCGTCAAAATAATGCTTGTCATATCACCACTAAGCCTATCAAAGGCACACGCCCACGCCACAACAACCAAGCGACAGATGAACGTCTAAAAGCAGAATTAGCAAGTAGCGAAAAAGACATCAGCGAAAACTTAATGATTGTCGATTTATTGCGTAACGATTTGGGTAAATATGCAAAAGTCGGACAGGTTAAGACACCGATTAAATTTGCCATTGAAAGCTTTACAAACGTTCATCACATGGTCAGCACCATCACCGCCGTCCTAAAACCTGATAGCCACCCTATCAGTGTTTTGCTAGGCAGTCTACCTGCAGGCTCTATCACAGGTGCTCCCAAAAAACGGGCTTGTGAGATTATCCATGAGCTAGAAAGCACACAGCGTGGTGCTTATTGTGGCACATTAGGTTATCTAAATTTTGATGGCACAGGTCAATGGAACGTGCTTATTCGCACACTTCAAAGCTTTCAAGGAGTGGTTGAGCTTTGGGCAGGTGGTGGCATCACCATTTGCTCAGACGTCAATGCTGAATACCAAGAATGTTTTGATAAAGTGGGTAAAATCATTGATTTATTAAAGCATGAATCGTTTAACACTTAAGTTAAATACGCCGATAATAAAACGAGTGCAATCATAACCGATAACGCACTCGTTTTTCATTTAATCAATGATAAAAGATCATCTAAATTGCTTTAGTGCGTTCTATAAGCCACGCTTTGGCATCGCCATCAACCAACCCGCTTAATTCATCACGAACCTTTTGGTGGTAGTCATTTAACCAATCTTTTTCTTCTTGGGTTAAAAGATTTGATAAAATCAAACGAGTATCAAAAGGACAAAGCGTTAGATTCTCAAACTTTAAAAACTCGCCGTATTCCGTCTGGCACGCTGGCACGCACAACACAAGATTTTCTAATCGCACGCCCCATTGACCTGTGCGGTACAGACCAGGCTCATTACTGGTTATCATGCCTTTAACCATAATGCGTTCAGGGGTGGGTGCTGCAGTCCTACTAATAACTTGTGGACCTTCGTGAACATTCATAAAATAACCCACGCCATGCCCTGTGCCATGACCATAGTCTAAGCCATGTTGCCAAAGCTGATTTCTGGCTAAAACATCCAGCTGCATTGAAGGAATGTTAGCAGGGAAATGTGCCTTTGCCAAAGCAATATGAGCCTTTAGCACATAAGTAATGTCTTTTTTTTCTTCATCTGAAATACAGCCTACCGCCGCCATGCGAGTGATGTCGGTTGTACCATTTTCATACTGAGCCCCAGAATCTATCAGTAGTAATCCATCGCCATCTAAGTAACCAAAACTATCTTTGGTTGCCTTATAATGCACAACCGCTCCATTACTGCAAAATCCTGCGATCGTATCAAAGCTTGGGCTGACAAAATAAGGCTGGCGACTGCGTGCTTCAAGCAGCATAGCATCAATATCAAGTTCGCTGACACGCTCGCCTGCTGCCAACTTATGCTCAAGCTTCACAAAAAATTCACACAGTGCAGCACCGTCTGCTCTCATAGCATCCTTAATGTGGGCGATATCAGCATCTGACTTCACCGCCTTTAAGATGGTGCTTGGGTTTACCGCTTGAATACGCTTTACTAAACTTGGCAGTTTTTCTATCGTGCTAACAGCCACCTTTGCAGGATCAAACAGCAAGGAGTCATCTAGCTTGGCAATCTTGGCTTGAACATCATCATAATCTAATACATCAATGCCTGCACCATCTAAGGCGGCCTTAGCAGCATCATTTAGCTTATCTTGGTGGACAAACAATGTCACAGACTTATGCCCAATCAATAAATGTGCCAAAAACACAGGGTTAAAGCTGACGTCTGCCCCACGCAGATTGGTCAGCCAAGCAATATCATCCAAACTTGAGATAAGATGATGGCTAGCACCTTTTGCAGTCATCTGCTCACGCACCTGTGCCAGCTTATCTTTGGCTGTCATATCCACAAACTTAGGCTGATGCTCATAAATCTTAGCACAAGGCAAGCTTGGACGGTCTTGCCAAATTTTGGCCAAAAAATCACGATCCGTTAATAGCTTAATATCTTTGGTGGCAAATTTTTCATTTAAGTCATCATACTCAGCCACCGACAGCACCGACCCATCAATGGCGACAGTAGCATTATTTGGTAAATTCTCTGCTAAAAACTTAGCAAACGAAGGCTTGCCTTGCTCCATTTTCATTAGGTCAATACCTGTACCTTTTAGCTGTTTTGGGGCTTGTACCCAATAACGGCTATCTGTCCACACGCCTGCAAAATTCTGCGTAACAACAAGCGTGCCAACTGAACCTGTAAAGCCTGACAGCCATGCACGTCCTTGGTAGTATTCGGGTAAATACTCTGACATGTGTGGATCATTTGATGGAATGATGATGGCATCAATACCGTGCAACTTCATGACATCACGCAGCTGATGCAAGCGATCTGCATGGGGATTGATAAGATTAGAGTTACTCATGATTTTTCCTTAGGATTAAAGTGTATTTATTGCCATTCTACTTGCATTTTATAATAATGGCAAAAAAAAATCGTCCGCCATCTATTTAGTCATCCTTATGATAACTTGTGTTGGCTACTAAAAGCCATAAAAAAAAGCAATAATCAATCATCGCTGTACTTTAGATTTTTCATGCTATAATATTACAAAATTTTAGCCACGATACCACCATGAGATACACTCTTAACCGTCAGTCTTATCGCCGCTTTCGCCCTAAAATGTACTCTATATGGCTTTTTGGGCTAGTTTCATTATATTTTAGCCTATTAAACTTTCCCTTTTATCAAAAAGTCTTTAATATCGCTCATCATGAAGGTTCTGCGGGTGCTTTTTTATTTAGCCTGCCAGTATTTATCTTTGGCTTGCTATGGGCGATATTTAGCGTTATTGGCTTGCCAATCATCCATAAAATCATCATACCCATTTTGCTAACCATATCAGCAGCCATTAGCTATCAATCGCTATTTTTTGGGGTGTATTTTGATTATGATATGCTGACCAACGTCTTACAGACCACGCCAGCTGAGAGCAGTAGACTAATAACCTTACCCTACTTGGCGTGGATTGTTATCTTTGGTATCGTGCCAAGCGTTTTGTACCTAAAAACAAAAATCATCTACCGCCCAATCATCAAAGAAATCGCCTTTCGTCTGCTGGCGATCTGCATTGGCATAGGTTTGACTGGATTGATCGCTGCATTATTTTACCAAGACTATGCGTCATTTTTTAGAAATCACCGAGAAACTAAAAATCTCATCGTTCCAAGCAACTTCATCGCAACAGGTGTCAAGCATTATAAAATACGCCGAAATGCCAATCGCCCTTTTGAGACCATCGGACTAGATGCCAAATTACAAAAAACGGACGACCTTAGAAACGTCACCGTGCTGGTCGTGGGCGAAACGACACGGGCTGCCAACTGGGGGCTTAGTGGCTACGCTCGCCAAACCACACCAAAGCTTGCCGCAAGAGATGATGTCATTAACTTTAAAAACACCATCAGCTGTGGTACGTCTACCGCCTATTCTGTGCCATGTATGTTCTCGCACCTACCAAAAGATAGCTTTAATATAGGTGATGCCCCTTTTACTGATAATCTTATGGACATCATGCAACGAGCGGGTATTTATGCCAACTGGCAAGATAACGATTCTGGCTGCAAAGACGTCTGTAACCGCATCCCCAATGACAATGTCACCGCCTTAAACATCGATGGGCTATGCCACGATGGCGAATGCCAAGATGAGATTTTATTTCATAACTTAGACGATATCATGGGTCGTACAGATAAGGACACCGTCATTGTGCTACATACCATTGGCAGCCACGGTCCGACCTATTTTGAACGCTATCCAAAAGAGTTTAATAAATTCACACCGACTTGCAAAACCAGTAAAATCAACACTTGCAATAATGAAGAATTGGTGAACACTTATGATAACACCATCTTATATGTTGATTACATCTTAGATAAAGCCATCAACTACTTACAAGCTCAAGACGGCATCAAATCAAGCTTAATCTACGTCTCGGACCACGGTGAATCGCTTGGCGAAAATGGCATCTACCTGCACGGCACACCTTATGCAGTCGCACCAGAACATCAGACGCATGTACCGATGATATTTTGGGCAAATGACGCGTTTTATCAATCAAAAAGGATAGATAAGCACTGCCTAAAAACCATCAGTGATGAGCAGCATTTTTCTCATGACAACTTCTACCATACTGTGATTGGCATGAGTGATATGGACAAATCGTTCTCACTGTATGATAAAAAACTTGACATCATCGCCATGTGCCAAAAATAGACACATGGCAGTCAACCGATTAGCCAAACTTTAAAATATTTTGCCAAAGTCTAGCTGATTAAGGTATCATATGGTAATTTTTTGATTTCACCCCATCATGGAAAAGAAAACACCACCCATACAAAGTCATACGTCTGATAAGACGATTTTTACTTTACCAAATAACTTAACCATCGCTCGCATTGTGATGATACCACTGTTCATTCTGATTGCATACTGGCCGCCTGCCTTAGGCATTGGCTTGCCTGCCATTAGTGATAATGCCATCGCACGCCTTGGTATGCTTGAGTACAGTGATAGCATGCTGCGGCATTTTTTGCTGACTTTTTTATTTGTTTTAGCAGCAGTAACAGATTGGCTTGATGGGTATTTGGCTCGTAAGATGAACCTAAGCTCTGCATTTGGACGCTTCTTAGATCCTGTGGCAGATAAGCTGATGGTAGCGGCAGCCTTAATCATCCTAGTACAGTGGCATGCCAATATCGTCATGGCAATTAGTGCCATCGTTATTATTTCAAGAGAGATAGCTGTATCTGCCTTGCGTGAATGGATGGCAGAGCTTGGCAATCGCACAAGCGTTGCTGTCAGCTATGTGGGCAAGCTTAAGACCACCTTTCAGATGATCGCCATTACTGTACTACTTTTAAACTGGCAAATGTTAGAAACCATCGGCTATGTACTGATGATTGTGGCAGTGATTTTAACACTTTGGTCAATGATGATTTACCTAAAGGCAGCATGGCCTTACCTAAAACAAGATTAAAAAAAATGGGCAAATCATCGCCCATTTTTATCATCTTAGATGCTCGCTGCGATACCATCCATAAAGCCCAACAATGGCATTCACCTGATATACCATCGTCTGAATGGCGAATATGTAATTGCCCGACATAAGATTAACAATCAGCCAAACACCGTTTACCGCAATCCAAATCCACCAGTTAAACGAATACCGTAAAATCATCATGACTTGGGCGGTGATAGACAGCACGAACGCCACCACATTGATGGCAAAAAAACTCACACCAAAAAAACGGCTACCATCATCTTCAATCACCCCATAACCACGAGCAATGAGCCAGTCATTGATCACAGGAAATAGCAAAAGCCCTACTGCAACAAAAATGATCGTCGTAACCCAAACATATTTGTTGGCTGATTTTGGAATCATCTCGCCATCAGCATCGGTGTTTTTTCGCCAATAATACACGCCATAGACATGGGTAAAAAAGTTAAATAAAGGAGCAAGCATTAAACCTACCGCTCCTGATGTGCCTTGTACGATCACTTCTCCTGCCGTGGCAAGCATACCCATGCCGTTACCTAAGACATTTTTACGAAAGCTAAGACCAACCACGCACAAAAGCCCAATCAACGACACCGCCAAATAAAACCAGTCAAGTCCTGACTGGGTAGTGGTCAATAAAAAGCCTAAAAACAGTGCTATCGCACCTAAAGCGAACCACAATAAAATCCAATGCATACTCCAGTCTTTTTCACCAAAGCCTGTGATATTATCTAAAAGTGCAATTCTCATGAATTTACCTTATGTGAGAGTAACTGGGATAAAAAGCCATCAACGATAGTCAGTGCCTGCAAATATCGCTCATGGTAATCGTCATGGGTGATCATCTGTGGTGTAATGTCATAACGATCAAACATCAAAAGCAAACGATTCTCAAAGCGTGTACGATCTTGATCGCTGCCAAGCTGACGCATGCCATCTGCCACCCATTGCACGTTATTATCCAGCATAATGGTCAAATCCATGCGATTAGTCATAGCAAACGCTGCCACGACATCATCTGTGTGTCCTTCATATTCTTCACAAAATGCCTGCGTCGTCGCAAAATCGGTATCCACAAAAGTCACTGGCGCAGTTGCCATCGTCGTTGCTTGATGAATGGCATTGGCATGGCGAGCAGCAATCAGTGCATAATCGCTTAGCTGTAGCCCCACTTCTGTGCCGCCTAGATCACTATGCACATAAAGGCGACCCATCTCAAGAGCAACCGTCGCTCCATAGTGGTTGGCAAGCTTATGCACAAGTGTCGTCTTACCCGAGCTTTCACCCCCGACGATACAAATTGTTTTGGTGTAATTTATCCGAGCAGATGGTGCAATACTATGAAAATTTACAAGGGGGTTGTCGTAGATTGTTTTACTGTCAAATGCCGTCTGTGGCAAAGTTTTTATTTTATAATGCAAACTTGCCAAATCTATAGCAGACTGATCTGAGTAAGCTGTCTCATCAAGCGGTGCTTGAGTATCATGCTGATAAAACACCACGGCATCATCAAGCTTTAAATGATGAATAAGCTGCCTAAGTACATCAAAAGTTAATGGAGTGTCCACTTCATCATAACAACAAGAACGAACGTCAATACCTAAAGTCTTTGCAGTATGCACCTTGACAAAGCCAAAATGCTGACACGCCACCTGCACCGCTCTAGCTTTATCTTCAATGCTCACAGCAAACGCTGATGAACCATCATCACGCTCTAGCACTACGATATGCAGCGTATCTACCTGCCCTGCTGCAACATTGATGTCTTGTAAATGCCCTAGGTGTAGCGGTTCAAAATAGCCAATCAACAATCCTGTTGTCATTTTTACATCCTACATGTTGAAAAGTGGTCGGTTTGACCTTATTTTATATAACAAAGCAAGACATTATACACAAAATAAAAACAAGAGGAAAGTACAGTATGGCAAAGCTTACCAAACTACACCGCTCCAAAAACCACCGCATGATTGCAGGCGTCATGGGTGGTATCGCTGAATATCTTGGTTGGTCGCCAACCATCACCCGCTTAGCATTTTTCATCATTTCAAGTGCAAGCGTTGCTGTACCCGGCATTTTAATTTACTGCATACTGTGGATTATTATGCCAAACGCCACCGCTGATTCTTATGAAAATCGCCGAATATTTGAAGTTAATTAGCCTATACTAAGCTTTAACATCAAAGCATGCAAACAACGCCATCTTAAGGCAAATAAAGGTAGGCACACTGCTAAAATCACCCTAATTGTAATGGCGTGATTTTAGTGGTTTTTTCATCTGCCATAACGTGATAAAATGATGCAAACTTCTTATTTCAAGGCAGTATCATGACCACCAAAAAGCTCCTAACCTTCCAAGAAATCATTCTCACCCTACAAAATTATTGGGCAAGCCGTGGCTGTGTCGTCCTACAACCTTATGACATGGAAATGGGGGCAGGCACATTTCATACCGCCACCTTTTTGCGTGCTTTGACCCCTGAAAAGTGGAACAGTGCATATGTTCAGCCGTCTCGCCGTCCTACCGATGGGCGTTATGGCGACAATCCCAACCGCCTACAACATTATTATCAATTCCAAGTGGTACTAAAACCCAATCCAGATAACATTCAAGAGCTGTATTTAGGCTCGCTTCATGCCTTGGGCATTGACACATTGACCCATGATGTGCGTTTTGTAGAAGACAACTGGGAGTCGCCGACTTTGGGTGCGTGGGGCTTGGGCTGGGAAGTGTGGCTCAACGGCATGGAAGTTACGCAGTTTACCTATTTTCAGCAGGTCGGTGGCATTGAGTGCTTCCCTGTTACAGGCGAGATTACTTATGGGCTAGAACGCCTTGCCATGTATATCCAAGGCGTAGATAGCGTGTATGACCTTGTGTGGACGGACGGCGAGTTTGGTAAAGTTACCTATGGCGATGTGTTCCATCAAAATGAAGTGGAGCAATCCACCTATAATTTTGAATACGCCAATGTGGATAAGCTCTTTGAGTTATTTGATTTTTATGAAAGTGAGGCTGACCGCCTTGTGGTTGCCAATCTACCACTGCCTGCCTATGAGATGGTCTTAAAAGCATCGCACAGCTTTAATCTATTGGACGCTCGTGGGGCAATCAGCGTTACCGAACGCCAACGATTTATCCTGCGTGTGCGGACATTGGCTCGCAAAGTGGCGACAAGCTATACCAAAGCTCGTGCCAAATTGGGCTTCCCAATGGCGGACGATAAGCATAAGGCAGAGGCTTTGGCAAGATGGCTAAAAGATGACAACACCTAAAATTGCCAAAATTAGCTTAGCCAAGTTCACCGCCCAAGATTATCATCTGTATCATCAAGTATTAAGCGATGAGACGGTAATGAAATCGGTAACAGGCAAGGCGATTGATAATGATGAAATTAAACGTGCTTTTGATACGGTGTTAATGAGTAATACAGAGCATGATAATTTTGGTTATTTTAAAATATATCATCATGATAAATATGCAGGTTTTGTTAAATTTAAATTATATGAGCAAAATTTAGCGGAGCTTGGCTATTTTATCTTGCCACAGTTTTGGCATAAAGGTATTGCCAATTTTATCATCAGTCATTTTATTGACATCGCCAAAGACAAAAATATCAATCTATTTGCCACCGTAAATAAACAAAACGCCATCTCCAAACATTTACTTACCAAATACGGCTTTGTATATCAGCATGACGACATGGTAGATGGCTTGGTGGGCGAATATTGGCGATTAAACTTTAAATAAATATTTTTATGAATTGAGAAACTTATGACCACAATCTTATTTGAACTTGGCTGCGAAGAGTTGCCACCAAAATCTTTAAAAACACTCCAAAATGCCTTGACCGACCATGTCAAAACGGCACTCACCGAGCAAAACATCGCCTTTGACGACATCAAAGCATTCTGTGCCCCACGCCGTCTTGCCCTGTCTATCACAGGCGTGGGCGAGTATCAGCCTGACCGCACCGAGACCAAAAAAGGCCCAAGTGTCAAGACAGCCTTTGACGATGATGGCAATCTTACTCGTGCAGGGGCAGGCTTTTTGCAGGGCTTGAACGCAAGCGGACTAAATTTAACCAAAGATGATTTAACACGAGTATCCGATAAAAAAGGCGAATACATCGCCTACACACTCACCATCAAAGGCGAAAAAGTCGCAGAGCTAATCCCCACCCTGATCCAAAAAGCCCTAGACGACCTACCAATCGCCAAGCGTATGCGTTCAGGTAGCGACAAAAATGAATTTGTGCGTCCTGTCAAATGGGTGGTGCTGATGAGTGATGATAAGATTATCCCTGCACACATTCAAGGACACAAAACGGGCAATCAGTCTCGTGGACACCGCCATCATGCCCCAGAATTTTTTACGATTGACCATGCGGATAATTATGAAAAATTGCTTGCCGAACGGTTTGTGATTGCTGATTTTGACAAACGCCAAGCGGACATTGTCGCCCAAACCCATCAATTAGCCGATGAAATCGGTGCGGTGGCAATCATGCCTGACGAACTGCTTGATGAAGTTACCGCCCTTGTGGACTACCCTGTGGCAATGAAAGCAGGATTTGATGAAAAGTTTTTGGCAGTCCCCCAAGAAGCCTTAATCAGCACCATGCAAGCTGACCAAAAATATTTTTGTTTGACAGATAAAAATGGCAAATTGATGCCAAACTTTATTTTTGTCAGCAATATTGATAGCCTTGACAAAGCACAGGTCATATCAGGCAATGAAAAAGTGGTGCGTCCACGCTTGGCAGATGCCGAATTTTTCTTTTTGCAAGACCAAAAACGCCCCTTGTCAGACTTTGCCGAAACGCTAAAAAATCGTGTGTTCCAAGACAAACTTGGCACGATCTGGGATAAATCTGAACGCATTGCCAAATTATCTACATTCATCAGTGAAACGATGGCAACCCATGGCTGGACGGTTGCAAGCGATGATGTACTGCAAGCAGGCTTGCTGTCAAAAGCAGACTTGGCAACGACGCTTGTGGGCGAATTTCCAGAATTGCAAGGGGTGGCAGGGACATATTATGCCCACAAATCAGGCGAAAAGGCGTGCGTTGCCGATGCAATCTGTGAGCAGTATCTGCCCAAATTCTCAGGCGATAAACTACCCCAAACCCCCATTGGTATTGCCTTAGCGTTATCCGACCGCTTAGATACGCTCGTTGGAATTTTTGGTATCAATGAAGCACCGACAGGCTCAAAAGACCCATTTAGCCTAAGACGCGCCAGCATTGGTGTGTTACGCATTTTGATTGAAAATAAATTGCCATTAAATCTAGCAAGTCTGGTAAATGATGCCATTAAAAATTATGGCGACAAGATTGCCGATGCCGACAAGACTTTTTGTGCCGTCATGGATTTTATCAATTCACGCTACCGTGCCATGTACACAGAACACGGCATAAGCGTTGATACCATTTTGGCAGTACAAGCCATCAATCCACAGATTCCGCTTGATTTTGATGAACGCATTCGTGCCGTGCAGGCATTTCGCAGTCTGCCTGACACCAAAGTATTGGCAGAAAACAACAAACGTGTCGCCAATATCCTTGCCAAAGCAGGAGACGTAGGCGATGCGGTAGATGATGATTTATTGATTGAGCCTGCCGAACAACAACTTTACACAGCGGTGCAATCTGCCAAGACCGCCGTCAAACCCTTGCAGGATAAGGCAGATTATGTTGGCGTATTGACCGCCTTGACCGCTCTTGCCGAGCCATTGACCGCATTTTTTGATAATGTGATGGTTAATGCCGATGATGAAAATCTAAAAAATAACCGCTTGGCACTTTTAAATAACGTGCGTACGCTGTTTTTAAGTGTGGCGGATATTGGGGTATTGCAAGGCTGATTTGCTTAAAAAATAAGGGTGGAAATTTCCGCCCTTATTAATTGTATGCAAAACGATTTGACAATATCAACCCTACTTACATCTCAACAATTAAATTATTTCTAGTATCAATAACACATCTAGCCTGATGTTCTTCTTCGACCCCAAAACCATTTTTCGCAGTAAATGGTACATTAACAACAACATTGCCACTAGTTCCCTTATAAGCTCGAATTGATAAAGTTTTTTCATCAAAAGTTGCTGGATAATTTACACGAGCCTTAATTCCCTCTATGCAAGGTCTAATATACTCAGATGGCTCAGCTAATTTCTCACTTTCGGCACCAACAATTGTATCCTGCTTCAAATCTTGTTCAGTAACATAAAAGCGTTCACCATTTTGACAGTCCACATAAAACACCATTGCTTTTCTTGGTTCACTTCTTTCATTGGATAGACCAATATCAACAGGCTCATCGCATTTTTCACTTTTAGCCACATGATTAATAGCAATGGGCATGGTTTCATTGATTTTATCTACCCACTGCTTACCCCATGCTTTATACATCTTGGGAAAACCATCTTGGGTAATAGAAACCACTCTATCACTATAATCACTTGCCTTTGCTTCTTTATTGATAGTTGTTTCCGTTTCTTTTTCAGAAGGCTCTACATTGGCTTTTTGCTCATTGGAATTGTCAGTACACATCGAGACAATAACCGCAATAACAATGATGAAAAATATCAATTTAAGAACTTTGCTCATATCAAACCCTATAAATAATTTAAAGTGGCATAATAATGCAAAAAAAAAACGATTTGTCAACAATTTATACATATTAAATAAAATTAATTACAAAAAAGACCTACCATTACAGTAAGTCTTTTTTAATCCTAACCGCCCAAAACTAAAAAGCCAAGGCATGCAACCTTGGCTTTTTAGTGACTTATCGGCTGATTAGTAATCAATTTGCTGCTTTAGCACCGCACCTGTATTGGCATTAATACGAACGTCATATTGTTGTCCGTTTTTAACAACTTTTACATCATAGACCCAAAGACGACGCTCTTTATCAAATTCAATCTCTACTGCTTGACCACCGCCAACAGCCTTAACAGCACGGTCTGCTGCATCGTTTTGCTTGATTTTTACTGAATTTAGAGCACGCAATTTACGCTTATCACTACGATCTAAACTGCTACGTTCTGTTCTTAGAATCTCACCTGAACGGGCATTCACGCTGACTTCATGTTCGTAATTTTTAGAAAAAATCGTCACATCATAGACACCGCTATCATCTAAGCTAACATTAGCGATAGTACCTTGTGCATGACGCTTGGCTAGGTTCATAGCATCGGCTAGTGAAATACTACTTTGGGTAGTCGCTACACTTTGATTTAGCTGCAAGTCGTCTGCTGATGCTGCTAGCGGAGCTGCTACAATGATTGACGCTAAAAGAGCTGATTGTGTTATCTTTGAAAATTTCATGAATACTTACCTTTGTTACAAATTTATCATTTAGTATAATATGTTTTTCCATCTGGTATATTATTAGTTTGTAAGGTTTTTGTATACATTGAGCAAAAACGCAAGCCAAATCATCGCAGTTAAATCCTATTTATATTGTTCGTTTATATTTAAAGCCAACTGCAACCACACCCAAAACGCTACTTTTTATAAATATGATAAAACTTATAAACATTATAAAAACCAAAAGCCAGTCCCATCACAGAACTGGCGTACTTGATTTATGTAAGTTAAGCTTTTAGCTACTTATGGGCGACTGGGTATCCTTTTTCCGCCAAATCATTAAAAGCACCGTGGTTCACCACATTGGTATAGCCAAGCTGTGTCAAGATGCCACGAGCAGCTTCAGCACGGCGACCACTGCGACAATACAGATTAACTTGAGCGTCTTTATTGGGCTGAACGGTGTGTATTTGGTCAGCAATATCCTCTACTGTGATGTTTGTCGCCCCTTGTAAATGCCCTTCCGCATACTCTTGTGGGCTGCGTACATCAATCCATGTGCCTTTGATTTTAGGTGTTACTGCTTGTGCTTGGATGACTGGTGCTGATGTATCAGTCACCTTAACTGGCACTGAGTTACTGCAAGCTACAAGTGCCACACTTGCTGCCATAATGGCGATTAATCTCATCGCTAACTCCTTAAATTAAAATCTGCATGGTATTATTGCATAACACCGTATGTATTTCAAGCAAAGCATGAGTGGCTTTGGTGACTAATAGACCGCCATCACCTTACCACACTATGACATCGGCGATTAGCCAAAATCATCATTTTATTCATTAAGCACTGGTGCATTGTGCCAGTCTAGCCTTAGTAAACAGCGATCCATTATCCCGATTTAACTTTTTACTAATCATTTGGCTAACCTTCATCAGCTGATCAATATCGATACCTGTCTGAAACCCCATTCCAGTTAGTAAATAGTGCAAATCTTCGGTAGCGACATTGCCAGACGCCCCTTTAGCATAAGGGCAGCCGCCCAATCCTGACACAGATGAATCAAAGATTCGTATACCTTGTTCAAGCGATGCATAAACATTTGCAATCGCCATGCCATAAGTATTATGAAAATGCCCTGCAAGTACATGCTTATCAAGCTCATCAAGACAAGCCTGCCATGCAAGTTTGACACGGTTTGGGGTTGCTGTACCAATGGTCTCTCCCAAAGAAATCTCATCACAACCCAAATCATACAGACGACGCGCCACGTGAGCAACTTGACTTGGCGACACCGCACCCTCATAAGGACAATCCACCATGCACGACACATAGCCACGCACACGCACATCATGATCTTTAGCAAGAGCAATAATATCTGCAAAGCGTGCCAAACTCTCATCAATCGTACAATTAATGTTATGCTGGGTAAAACTGTCAGTAGCCGCAGTAAAAACCGCCACATCCTTACATCCAACTGCTAACGCATCTTGTAACCCCCTAAGGTTTGGGGTAAGTAAGCTTAACTGCGTCTTAGATTGTTTTGGCAACTTTGAAAATACCTTGGTACTACCCGCCATTTGTGGCACCCACTTTGGTGATACACATGAACCTACTTCAATATACACTAAGTTTGCCGCCATCAGACCTGTGATTAATGCCAATTTATCATCGACACTTAGGGGCGTCTTTTCGTTTTGTAAACCATCTCTTGCCCCTACTTCTACAATCTTAACATTCGTCATATATCACCCCTATTCGTTATTTTGGTCGTCTGCCACAAAATCAACCAGCTCATCGCCAGCCTTGACCTGCTCGCCCACTTCAAAATAACACGCTTGTACAACACCATCTTGTATCGCCTTAATCGTATAGACAATCTTCATCGCCTCCATAGTCAGCAATACATCGTCTTTAGCAACACGCTGCCCTGCCGATACCAGTACAGACGTGATTATGCCGGGCATTGGTGCTTTTAACGAGCCATTATCCTCATCATGATTTTTACTATCATAAGTGGCAGGATACTCAAAAGATAACGAATAAGACCCATTAAACAAGGCAAAGCCCTGTGGGTGGCGATGAAAGGCAACCTTTGTGCGAATGCCATCTAAATGAATCGTTGCTTGACCTTCGCCATCAATCGAGCCGTTTATTATCAACTCATCATCGGTATGATTAAGGCGAGCTATCCAGCCATCTGCTGTTTTGGTGAAACGGACATGGTATAACTCACCTTGAGATACAAGGCTGACATCTTGATAGGCTTGGGTGTTTTGTCGCCATGATGGCTGTGTGTGCCACAGTCCATTATGATGACTCATCTGGCTTAATAAATTGATGAATGCAGCCATGATTTGATACTTTTTATCCACTGCTGTTGATGGATTTAATAGCACATTTTCTTCTCGCCCAATTAAGTTAGTATCAAGCCTAGCTTGCCTAAAAGAATCCGTCTGTAATATTCTTGCCAAAAATGCAATGTTATTACCTAAGCCATCGACATGCGTTTGGTTTAATGCATAACGCAGTCTATCTATGGCTTCATCACGATGCTGACCCCAAACAATCAGCTTTGCAATCATAGGATCATAATATGTGGTAATCTCATCGCCTAAGACTACGCCGCTATCTACTCGGATACAGTCGTTTTGCTTAGGATAAGTCAAATGACGAATGACTCCTGTGGCAGGCATATAACCTGCTTCAGGAATCTCAGCATAAATACGAGCCTCTAGTGCGTGTCCTTGACATATGATTTCATCTTGCGTTTTTGGCAATGGCTCACCAAAAGCCACACGCAGCTGCCATTCAACCAAGTCAAGCCCAGTGATCATCTCTGTTACAGGATGCTCCACTTGTAAGCGTGTATTCATTTCCATAAAATACGCTGTACCATCTTGCTCTACGATAAATTCTACCGTACCTGCCCCTTCATAATTCACTGCACGAGCAGCGTTAATGGCAGCATCTCGCATGACAAGCAGCTTATCTTTGGGAAGTAAAGGGGCAGGTGCTTCTTCGATTACTTTTTGGTGACGACGTTGTACTGAACAATCACGCTCAAACATATGCACATAATTGCCAAACTTATCGCCAAAAATTTGCACCTCAACATGGCGTGGGTTAGTGACATACCGCTCAACTAAAACATCATCATTACCAAAGCTTGATAACGCTTCACGCTTACAAGAAGCAAGAGATGCTAGAAAATCTTTTGCGTCTTCCACAAGGCTCATGCCTTTACCACCGCCGCCTGCACTTGCTTTAATCAATACAGGATAGCCGATACGATCTGCTTGTTGCTTTAGGAAGTCTGACTCTTGGTTCTTGCCATGATAGCCTGGTGTCAATGGCACCCCCGCTTGCTCCATCAAAGATTTTGAAGTCGCCTTTAAACCCATTGCCAAGATTGCCTCCACAGGCGGTCCGATAAACACAATGTCATTATCTTGACAAGCCTTAGCAAAAGTGGCATTTTCAGATAAAAAACCATAACCGGGGTGAATGGCTTTAGCATTGGTCTTAAGAGCAGCTGCAATGATTTTATCCACCTGCAAATAGCTTAAGCTGGCAGGTGATTGACCAATAAACACCGCCTCATCAGCAAGCTTGACATGCTGGGCGTTAGCATCAGCATCTGAGTAAACAGCAACAGTCTGTATGCCAAGTTTTTTGGCGGTTCGTATCACACGGCAAGCAATCTCGCCACGATTGGCAATCAAGATCTTTTGAAACATCGTCAATTCCTTTGTTATCGGTTATCATCATGTCGTTGATAGTACGTTACATCAGCGTATTCTTGTGGTGATAGCATAATACCCACTTTATCAATCTATCACCCAAGGCGGTGTTTGCTTGGATAAAAATGCCTGTAATCCTGCTTTAGCTTCATCGCCCGTTCTTAGTGCTGCAATGTGCATTGCGGTCTTATCAAGCATCTGATTATTTGGCAAATCATGTGCCACCATGTTAATTAATACTTTTGATTGGGCTTGGGCTTTAGGCGCTCCTTTTAAAATCTCGGCGATAAGATGATCAATCGTCTCATCTAATGCTACTTCGTCATCAACTACTTCATGTACAAGTCCAATACGCCAAGCAACGTCAGCTGTAATCCGCTCAGCAGTTAAAAAATAACGACTCGCTTGCCTAGTGCCAATCGCCCGAATGACATAAGGACTGATGGTAGAAGGAGCAAGCCCTAAACGCACTTCTGATGTTGCAAAGATTGCACGAGTGGTCGCCACACACATATCACATGCACTCGCCAGCCCCATACCACCGCCTAATGCTGCACCTTGAACTCGTGCAATGGTCGGCTGTCTTAATGTTGCAAGTCTGTTTAGCATTGCTGCTAAGCATAAAGCATCGGCATGATTATCATCCATACTTGCCTCGCCTGCTTTTTTCATCCAGCTGGCATCTGCCCCTGCCGAAAAGCTTTTGCCACGACCGCCAAGCACCACCACCCGGATGTCTTGACTTTCATTAATCATCTCAAAACAGTCATGCAGCTCGCGGATAACCACCGCATTAAATGCATTATGCACTTCTGGTCGATTCACCCACACACGAGCTACTGCACCCTTTATCACACACTGTATAAAGTTAAATTGACGCCCCATTTCATCTCCTTGATTATCCATCATTTTAGTTGTTAGCATTATAAGTCGTAAAAACTCACAGTTTTCTAACAGTTAAAATCTGCTCACTATGCCCAAACACACCTTGCTTGTCATGTAGCACGCTACTTGTCAGACCCACGCCATCATTGCCAATTTGTTGCATGGTTTCAAGACCAAGCCACGACCCTATAGGTAGGCGTAATAGGTGGATTTGTAAATCTATATTTGGGAATATCCACCGAATACCATCTGGCTGATGAATACGAGGCACAATGCCATTAGCAACATCTACCATACCCATGATACGTACAAAATCAGAGGTCGGCAAGGCATCATTATTATGATAAATCATCGGTAAATCCGTATTAATCCAGACTACCCCTCGTCCTTGACGATTGCTTAGGTCAGCTTTAGCACGAATGCTTTGGATATAGCCACCACCCCAATGACTTAGACCGTCCCAATCAGGCAGAGTATCGGGTGCTACTATGTCTTGGTTTTCAAGACCTGCGATGGCTGTGGTATCACTTATCTGAAGTCGCCATGCTCTTGCCACAATACAAACCTTGTCGCAAGCTATCATCACCGCTTCAATCAGCTCAATGGTACGCCCTGCACGAATTAGCTTAGTATGAATACAAAACTCACCAAAATGAATCAAGCCCAAAATGTCTAGGCTAATCCTTGCAATACGCATATCATCTCGGGACATAAACGTCTCAAGTTCGGCACACAGCACGCCTGTGGCAGGGGCCATATGCTGCTCATGGGGATTCCACGCCCCTTGAGCATGTTTATTGCTTTGGTAGTATGCAATCACACCGCCATCAGTCTGATTACGAGATTTTAGCGTGTAATAACTATCCGTCATAAAATATCTTTAATTAAGTCAATATTATGTCATCAGCACCAATTTAAGCCCTATATAAATAGGCTTTATGGGCTAGCCTACATTCTAAACACACCAAAACCCATCTCATCTATCGGTGCATTCATGGCGACAGCCAAGCTTAATCCCAGCACATGGCGACTATCAGCAGGGTCAATCACCCCATCGTCCCACAGTCTTGCTGATGCATAATAAGGATGTCCTTGACGTTCATACTGAGCCTGAATAGGTGCTTTAAATTGTGCCTCTTCTTGGCTTGTCCATGTTTTATTTTGCTTTGCTAATTGATCTTTTTTAAGCGTTGCAAGGACGCTTGCTGCCTGTTCACCACCCATCACTGAAATGCGAGCATTTGGCCAAGTCCACATAAAGCGTGGCGAATACGCCCGCCCACACATACCGTAATTACCTGCACCGAACGAGCCGCCAATCACCAAGGTAATTTTTGGCACGTTGGCAGTTGCCACCGCCATCACAAGTTTTGCCCCATGCTTGGCGATTCCCTCATTTTCATACTGCCGACCCACCATAAACCCTGTGATATTTTGTAAAAATATCAAGGGGATTTTACGCTGACAACACAGTTCAATAAAATGCGTCCCTTTTTGGGCAGATTCGGAAAATAAAATACCGTTATTAGCAATAATACCAACTGGCATGCCATAAATTTTGGCAAACCCTGTCACAAGCGTGGTGGCAAAACGTGCCTTAAACTCATCAAAGCAAGAACCATCTACCAATCGCATGATAACTTCACGCACATCAAATGGTGTCTTACTTTGAGCCGGCACGATGCCGTATAATTCTTTGGCGTCATAAACAGGTTCAGTAAATTTAGTTGGCAATGCTTGCTTGGGATAATTAAGGTTGGCGATAATCTGACGTGCCATTAGTAATGCATGCTCATCATTTTCTGCCAAATAATCTGCCACGCCAGATAAACGAGTATGCACATCGCCGCCGCCTAGGTCTTCTGCACTCACAATCTCGCCTGTCGCCGCCTTAACCAGCGGTGGTCCTCCCAAAAAAATTGTCCCTTGGTTACGCACGATGATTGTTTCATCACTCATGGCAGGCACATATGCCCCACCAGCTGTACAGCTACCCATAACTACTGCAATCTGCGGTATACCCAGCTTAGACATGGTGGCTTGATTATAAAAAATCCGCCCAAAATGCTCTTTATCAGGAAATACTTCATCTTGAAGTGGCAAATACGCACCGCCAGAATCCACCAAGTAAATACAAGGCAGGCGGTTTTCTTTGGCAATTTCTTGGGCTCTTAGATGCTTTTTTACTGTCAAAGGATAATAAGCACCGCCCTTTACAGTAGCATCGTTCGCCACAATCATGCAGCTAACCCCCTGCACCTGACCCACGCCTGCAACCACACCTGCACATGGCACATCATCATCATAAACTTGATAAGCTGCCAGTTGACCAATCTCTAAAAAAGCTGACCCCGTGTCAAGTAAGGCATTAATCCTGTCTCGTGCAAGTAGCTTTCCTCGTGCTGTGTGCTTATCACGAGATGCTTGGCTGCCACCTAAAGCGACTGCTCCGCTAAGCTTTTTTAAGTCCTGCACGATGGCATTCATGGCGGCATGATTTACCAAAAATTCTTCGGCTCGCACATTAATGCGACTGGATAACTGATTTGTGGCTTGGCTCATTTTTTTTCCTTATCATTGACAATATAGGCTCAAAGTTAGCGTCTTTATTGCTTTGGTTACTTGGTCTGGGCAAAAAGCTCTCGGCCGATCAGCATCCGACGAATTTCAGACGTTCCTGCTCCAATCTCATACAGCTTGGCGTCACGCCATAATCTGCCTGCACTAAATTCATTGATATAACCATTACCACCTAAAACCTGTATGGCTTCACCTGCCATCCATGTGGCTTTCTCAGCAGCGTATAAGATTGCACTGGCAGCATCTTTTCGTAACATTCGATCATGATTACTAGCATCGCACGCTGCACCGACTGCATAAACCAACGCCTTACACGCAATCCAAGTTGAGTACATATCTGCAAGCTTACCTTGCATTAACTGAAATTCGCCAATTGCCTGCCCAAACTGCTCACGCTCATGCACATAAGGTATCACCAAATCCATACACGCATCCATGATGCCAAGTGGTCCGCCACTTAGCACCGCTCTTTCATAGTCTAGACCGCTCATCAAAACTTTAACGCCATTACCTACACCACCTAGCACATTTTTGGCAGGCACTTGTACATTATCAAAAAACAAAGGGTAGGTATTTGATCCACGCATACCAAGCTTATCTAAATGCGTGCCACAACTAAAACCTTCCATGTTCTTTTCTACCAAGAACGCCGTCATGCCTTTAGCACCTGCTTGACTATCTGTTTTGGCATACACCACCAAAACATCTGCATCGCCACCATTAGTAATCCACATTTTAGAGCCATTTAATACAAAAACATCGCCCTTTTGTTCAGCTTTTAATTTCATGCTTACCACATCTGACCCAGCGTTTGGCTCACTCATGGCAAGTGCCCCGATATATTCGCCCGAAATCAATTTAGGTAAAAATCGCTGTTTTTGCTCTTCATTACCATTAAGGTTAATTTGGTTTACGCATAAATTAGAATGAGCACCATAAGATAAGCCAATGGAAGCTGATGCCCGAGAAATCTCTTGCATGACTAAGATATGTGCCAAATACCCCAAATTAGTGCCGCCATAACGCTCATCAACCGTCATACCAAGCAGCCCCATATCACCAAATTTACGCCATAGATGGCTTGGAAATTCATTGGTTTCGTCCGCTTCTTTGGCAAGTGGGGCGACTTGTTTTTGGCAAAATTTACGCACTTGTTCTTGCACTGCAAGCAATGTCTCATCTAAGCCAAAGGTTAAAGTAGAAAGTGTCATGGCAGTCATCCTTGTGTGGTTTATATCAGTGTGGTGATGATGGTTGTGTTACAATACAGTGATTAGCAACATAAGCCGTTCGTTGCCAGATCTTATTGGTATCGGCACAAACCAAAGCAATCACCATCCGCTGGTTTGATTAGCTTATGTGCTTTTATTTCACTATCGATAGAGTATCACAGTCTTTTTAATAAAAAAAGTGAATTTCTTTAAAAAAATGATTTGCAATTCATTTTAAAATAAGAGAGAATAAATTTCATGGGTTATAAACGCTCTGAACTAATGCAAAAACGCTTACAACAAAACCGTCAGGCAATCTTGGAAGCCGCCAAATATCTTATTGGTCAAGGCGGTATTAAAGAAGCACAGATTCAGACGATTGCCGAAAGAGCTGGCGTATCAAGTGGGCTTGTTTATCGATATTTTGACAATAAAAGCCATATCATCACCGAAGTGCTGTCTGAAGCAATACAAGCTGAGCTTGCGATATTAATGAACATCGCAAACCGCTCTATGCCAGCACATGATAAGCTGTATAAAGCGATCAAAACTTTCGTTAAGCGTGCATTAAATCACCCAAAACTTGCCTATTCACTCATGCTTGAGCCTGCTGATGCATTAGTAGAAGAAGCCCGTTTTAAGAGCAAACAAATAGTCAAAGATGCCATCGAGCACATTTTATTAGAAGGCAAGCAGCAACATAGCTTTGACTTTGAAGACGTCAGTACGACTGCTTTGTGTATTGTTGGGGCGATGACTTTTGCTGTCATTGAGCCTTTAAGTTTAGATCCGCAGACGATAGATAAAGAGATGTTTAGCACCCAAGTGGCAAGCTTTTGTCTAAATGCAGTTCATATTGGGTAGCCAAGCTTGACCAGCAGTCGGTGCAATACTTAAGTCAATCAACAAAAATAAGGAATTATTAAACACAAATATAAAGCAAACAATCATAAGCCTTACCATGGACGGGACGTACAAGGTATGTAATTTCATCATGAACTAAGGAGAGAATCATGCATTATGAAAAGTTAAGCTACCTATCAGGCACAAGTGACAAGCCCCTGATTGGACTGACAATTGGCGAAGCATTTGACCGTGCTTGCAAGCAATACGGTGATAAAGAAGCGTTAGTCAGTGTTCATCAAAACAAGCGACTTACCTATCAAGCACTAAACGATAAAGTAAATGCTTTTGCAGCATCTTTATTAGATCTTGGGTTTAAGACAGGTGATCGCTTGGGGATTTGGGCATTAAATAGCGTTGAATGGGTGATCACACAATTTGCCGCCTTTAAAATTGGCGTTATTCTTGTCAATCTTAACCCTGCCTATAAAGCCAAAGAACTAGAGTATGTACTCAATAAAGTTGAATGTCGGGGCATTGTAATTGCCGATACATTTAAAACATCTGATTATCATGCCATGCTAAGCAGTATCGCTCCAGAGCTTGGGCAATCAGCCGATACGTTATTGGTCTCACATAACTTACCCCACCTAAAAACTGTCATTAAAATCAGTGAAGACCATCACAATGGTTTATATCGATTCCAAGACCTATTAACACCGCCAACGCTCGCTCAAGAGCAGCACATTAACTATGTCAGCTCTCAACTTCAATTTGATGACGTAGTTAATATTCAGTTCACATCTGGCACGACAGGCAACCCCAAAGGCACCATGCTTACCCATCATAACATTCTTAATAATGGCTATTTTGTGGGTGAAGGCATCAAGCTAACGGATAAAGATAAAATCTGTATTGCCGTGCCACTGTTTCACTGCTTTGGTATGGTGATGGGTAATCTTGCCGCCATTACCCATGGGGCGACGATGGTGTATCCTGCTTATGCTTATAATGCCACAGATACCTTACAAGCAGTTCATCAAGAGCGTTGCACCGCCTTATATGGCGTGCCATCTATGTTTATTACCATGCTTGAAGACAAGTCTTTTGATAGCTATGATTTAAGCAGCTTACGCACTGGCATTATGGCAGGCAGTCCTTGTCCAAGACAAATTATGCAAAAAGTCATTGAGCGTATGCACATGAGTCAGATTACCATCTGCTATGGCATGACTGAGACTGCCCCTGTCAGCACCCAAAGTCATGTTGATGACCCACTTGATAAGCGAGTTAGCACGGTTGGACGCATTCATCCCCATGTGGAGATTAAGATTGTTAATGAAGAAGGTCATATCGTCCCTGTGGGCGTGGCAGGCGAGCTATGTACTCGTGGCTACTCTATAATGGCGGGGTATTGGGGTGAACCTGACAAAACCAAAGAAGTCATCAAGCAAGGCTGGATGCATACAGGCGACATCGCTGAGATGGATGAAGAAGGATTTGTTCGTATCAAAGGACGCATCAAAGATGTCGTCATTCGTGGGGGAGAAAATCTATTCCCTAAAGAAATCGAAGATCTGCTGTATAAGCACCCTGCTATCTCAGACGTGCAAGTCATCGGGCTGCCTGATAAGCGTTATGGCGAAGAATTATGCGCATGCATTATCCTAAATGAAAATGCCACATGCACCGAGACAGAGATTCAAGATTTTTGTCGTTGCCAAATCTCCCATCATAAAGTGCCACGCTACGTTAAGTTCGTCACAGACTTTCCGATGACTGCCTCTGGCAAACCTCAAAAGTTCAAACTCCAAGAACTCATGCGAATTGAGTTTAATCTTACAGGTAATATTTTTGAGTAGATAAAATACATTAATATGACGTCTCACCCAGTGGTGGGACGTTCGTTTGATAAGTGCTTACTTACCATCGGTTAAATTAAAGCGCTTTTTTATCATAAGATGATTGACATAAAAACAGACATGTAGCCCAGTTAAACTTAGCCAAATGTCTATTTTATCCTAATTTTTAGCGATTAGATCAGCTGCTTTTTCGTATCGATTCATAAACCAGCCATGACTTGCCGCGATGGATTGTCTTGTAAAAACATGAGTTGGAAATGCCGATAAAAACAGTGCAAGATTGGCGACGTCCTCTACTAGGGTAAACTCTTTATCCACCGATTAACCAACATAATGCTGATAAAAATAATAAGCAGCGGTTGTTTTATTAACTTGTACAAGCTGTGCTACTACTCTTACAGTTACGCCTACAACAAATAATTTACTCAGGTGATTTTATTTGTAGATGCTTAGTTTTGCTTTTTTTTATGATTCTAGTATAACTAAGATTGTTTATCTAAGATGGCGTCAAAAATTTTTATAATTTTTTTATGATTTTTGATTTTGTAGATACTTAACTTACTGCTATACTTTATATTGCCAGTTAGCATAGCTGGGTCGATGGTCTAACCCTGCCTGATGTTAACCTCATAACCCCAAAATCGTCTGTTTTTATTGCCAATGACTAGGGTTATTTGCCGCAAGTCTTTTTGTGCTTATTTTGTATTAAGGATATTCATGTATTCAAATTTTAACAAAACAAAAAACGTTAATATCACTACCCCAACAGCGATGATAATGGCGACTGCCATGATTGCGGTGATGGCAGTCGTTATGATTGCCTTAGGCTGGATACCACATTTGGCACTGCTTTTGGTCATTTGTGGCGTGTTTTTGTTTGGTTATTTTAAAGGCTTAGACTTTAGTACCATGCAAGATTATATGGCAAAAGGGGTGATGAGTGGCTTTGGGGCGATTTATCTGTTCTTTTTTATTGGTCTGATGGTATCGGCATTGATGATGTCTGGGGCGATACCTACCTTGATGTATTATGGCTTTGAGCTGATTTCTCCACAATATTTTTATGTGTCAGCGTTTATTTTAACATCTATTATTGGCGTGGCGATTGGCAGTAGTTTGACCACCTGTGCCACCATTGGCGTGGCGTTTATGGGTATGGCAGGGGCGTTTGATGCCAATACAGCGATTGTGGCAGGGGCGGTGGTATCGGGGGCGTTTTTTGGCGATAAAATGTCGCCCTTATCCGACACTTGCACTATTTCAGCATCGGTGGCAGGCATTGATTTATTTGAGCATATTGGCAACATGACCTACACCACCGTACCTGCTTGGATTTTAACGGTAGTATTGTTATGGTTTCTTCAGGGGCAAAATGCAGGGGCAGATTTAAGTCAAGTTGGGCAACTAAAAGAGCAGTTGGTTGCCACAGGCTTGGTGCAAGGCTATGCGTTATTGCCTTTTGCGTTGCTAGTCGGTTTGATTTTATTTAAAGTTAATGCGATATACGCCATTATCATGACTATTATCAGTGCGGTGATGATCACCTTTTTTCACAGCTCTCCCACACTATCTGAAATTGGCAGTTATTTTTTCCAAGGCTACAAACCTGCCGAAAACTTAGAGCTTGGAGCGATTGGTAGTTTAATTTCTCGGGGTGGGTTAAACAGTATGTTTTTTACCCAAACCATCGTGATTTTGGCATTAAGCTTGGGCGGATTGTTGCATAATTTGGGTATTTTGCCAGCGTTGCTTAACAGCATTAAACATAAATTGATCAATGCAGGGCAAGTTACTTTGGCAGTAGCTTTAACATCACTTGGGGTGAATGTACTTATCGGTGAACAGTATTTGAGTATTTTGTTGGCAGCAGAGAGTTTTAAAACCGAATACACCCGCTTAAACTTACACCCCAAAAATTTGGCTCGTACCATTGAAGACGCAGGGACGGTTATCAACCCACTGGTGCCTTGGAGTGTGTGTGGCGTGTTTATTAGCGAGCAGTTAGGCGTATCGGTGCTGGCTTATTTGCCTTATGCATTTTTTTGTTATTTATGTTTATTTTTAACCATTATTTTTGGTTTTACAGGCTTTACCATTACCAAATTGCCTAGTAATACCACCAATCAAGCCTAACAGGACTAGATGATGAAATTATATTCTTATTTTCTTAGCTCAGCAGCGTTTCGGGTACGCATTGCGTTGGCGTTAAAAAAAGTGGACTATGACACTGTGCCTGTGCATTTGATGAAAAATGGGGGTGAACACAAAAGCCCTGATTATCAAACCATCAATCCGCAACAGCTTGTGCCAGCCCTTGATGATAATGGCTTTGTACTGACTCAATCGCTTGCCATTATAGAATATCTAGAAGATAGATACCCACAAATACCGCTTTTACCAGACGATGTGCAAGAGCGCGCTTGGGTGCGTGCGGCGGCGTATTTGGTGGCGTGCGATATTCATCCGCTTGACAACTTACGAGTGCTAAATTACCTAAAAAACGACTTAAATGTGAATGATGAACAAAAACAAACTTGGTATGCTCATTGGATTACACAAGGATTTGGCGCCTTAGAGACACTTATGCTAGAGCGTTATCCAGGCGATACACCACGCAAATTTTGTTATGGCGATACGCCTACCATGGCAGATTGTTGTTTAATTCCGCAGGTGTATAACGCCAAACGCTTTAATGTAGATTTGTCAAAATTTCCAAACATTGTCGCTATTTATGAGCATTGTATAAGCTTGCCTGCTTTTATACAGGCATCTCCTAAGGCTTGGGCGGATTTAGTATAATTGCTTTAAAAAAGCCTAAATCGTTAAATTTAGACTTTTTATTGTTGATTTGCAAATAATTACACCGCAATTACTAAATCCACAGGCGTTTTTTGCTTAACTTCATCAACGGTTACGCCATCGGCAAGCTCAACCAATGTCAAGCCTTTATCAGTAACATCATACACCCCAAGCTCGGTAATGATACGGTTGACAACGCCTTTGCCTGTCAGTGGCAAAGTGCATTCGGGTAAAATTTTTGGCTCGCCGTGTTTATTCACCTGCTCCATCAGCACAATGACACGTTGCACGCCTGCTACCAAATCCATCGCACCGCCCATGCCTTTGACCAGTTTTCCTGGTATCATCCAATTTGCCAAATCGCCCGTCTTGGACACTTCCATCGCCCCCAAAATCGCAAGGTTGATGTGTCCACCACGAATCATCGCAAATGATGTGGAACTACTAAAAAAACTCGCCCCTGTTTTGGCAGTAACAGTTTGCTTACCAGCGTTAATCAAGTCAGCATCTACTTCATTAACACTTGGATACTCGCCAATGCCAAGCAGTCCGTTCTCAGACTGTAGCCACACATCGACGCTATCAGGGATATGGTTTGCCACCAAGGTTGGCAGCCCAATACCTAAATTGACATAAAACCCATCTTGTAATTCTTGACTGGCACGCTGTGCCATCTCATCTCTGCTCCAAGCCATGATTATTCCTTAGTTATTTGGTGGTGATATTTTCAATGCGTTTTTCGGGGGCAGTGTTTAGCACAATGCGTTGCACAAACACGCCTGACAAATGCACATGGTCAGGATCAATCTCGCCGATTTCCACAATCTCTTCTACCTCAGCAATGGTGATTTTTCCTGCCATCGCACACTCTGGGTTAAAGTTGCGTGCGGTTTTGTTAAACACCAAATTGCCCGCTTTATCCGCCTTTTGGGCTTTGATAAGTGCCACATCAGCAGTCAAAGACTTCTCCAAAAGGTACTCTTGACCATCAAACTTACGAACTTCTTTGCCATCGGCAATTTGGGTGCCGACCCCTGTTTTGGTATAAAACGCAGGAATGCCTGCCCCACCTGCACGCAGTTTTTCGGCAAGCGTGCCTTGTGGCGTGAGTATCACTTCTAATTCACCTGATAAAAATTGGCGTTCAAACTCTTTGTTTTCGCCTACATAAGACGCTATCATAGTGCTAATTTGCTTAGTTTTTAATAACAAACCTAAGCCAAAATCATCAACGCCTGCATTATTGCTAATACAAGTTAGGTTTTTGACGCCTGTATCGCATAACGCTTCAATGAGTTTTTCTGGAATACCGCACAGACCAAAACCACCCACAGCAAGGGTTTGAGAGTCCGCCACCACATCTGCCAAAGCCTCTTTGGCGGTGGGGTAAATTTTTGAAATTGCCATAATTTTTTTTCCTTAAAAATGATGATTTTTTTTAACAAATAGAGAAACAAATACAGCGTGTTGATGTTTCGTCTTTAGTAATAAAAACAAGACAAATGCAGTTAATCTAAGCAAAACCTTGCAAAAAATACTCAATCGCATTCACAAGGGTTTGGCACAAATAACAAGACTTGTCCGTTTTTATCCAAAAGTGACAGCTCTACTTATTTGTTAAAATACTAACATATCCTATTTATATAAGCATTTGGGTGATGAAGTATTAGCATATCCCAAATTAAGCCAACTCAATCGCCATTGCCACACCTTCGCCACCGCCGATACATAGGCTTGCCACACCTTTTGTGCCGCCTGTGCGTTTTAGGGCGTGAATGAGCGTTACTAAAATGCGAGTGCCAGAACAGCCAAGCGGGTGTCCTAAGGCACACGCACCGCCGTTGATATTGACTTTGGCAGGGTCAAGCCCAAAGGCATCTATCGCTCCAAGCGTTACCATAGCAAAGGCTTCGTTGATTTCCCACACATCTACCTCATCTGTCGTCCAGCCTGCTTTATCCAGCACTTTTTTAATCGCACCGATGGGGGCTGTGGTGAATTCACTGGGGGCTTGTGAGTGGGTGGCGTAGGCTTTAATGCTAGCAAGTACAGGCAAGTCGTGGCTGTCTGCATACGCCTTTGAGCTTAGAATAACCGCTGCTGCTCCATCAGAAATAGAGCTTGCGTTGGCAGCAGTGATTGTACCATCTTTAGCAAAGGCAGGTTTTAGCGTGGGGATTTTATCCACTTTGGCACGGCTTGGCGACTCGTCTGTATCAATAACTTGCTCACCTTTTTTATCCTTGATGATAACAGGGCAAATCTCATCTTTAAAATAGCCCTTAGTAATCGCTTCGTTGGCTTTATTTAGCGATGAAATGGCAAATTCGTCCATACTTTGGCGAGTGTAGCCCTTTTTATCTGCCATTTCTTGGGCATATACACCCATAAGTTTACCACTTTCGGCATCTTGCAGTCCGTCAAAGAACATCAAATCCATAACTTCGCCATGCCCCATTCGCATACCGCCACGAGCCTTAGGCAGAGCATAGGGGGCATTGGTCATGCTGTCCATACCGCCTGCGATGATGACACTGGCTTGTTTAGCTTTGATGGCATTGGCAGCTTGCATGACACTCACCAAGCCTGAACCACAGACTTTATTGACCGTAATCGCACCGACCTTTTCATCAAGCCCAGCTTTAATCATGGCTTGGCGAGCAGGGGCTTGTCCAAGTCCTGCCGACAGCACACAGCCCATGACCACCTCATCAATGTCATGGGTATCAATACCCGCTTGCTGACACGCCCCTTTAATGGCGGTTGCTCCCAAATCACTGGCGGACAGACCAGCAAACACCCCATTAAATGCCCCCATAGGCGTACGAGTGGCAGACAAAACAACGATGTCGTTCATAATTTTCCCTATATTGACGTAAATAAATCGCTTATTTATTGTAGAGTAACGCTGTGGCTTTTGCAATCAGTGCGATGCATCTTAATTATCATACCAAAAAATAAAACGTCCCTGTAATAATCAGCCCTGACACAATCAGCACCAACAAACAATAACCCATAATTGCTCGAGCATCAAGCCCTACAATACCGAGCAATGGCAATGCCCAAAATGGCTGTATCATATTTGTCCACGCATCACCCCAAGCAATCGCCATAGCAGTTACACTTGGATTTACCGATAAAGCTGCACCTGCAGGTATCATAATCGGACCTTGTACCGCAAACTGCCCGCCCCCTGAAGGCACAAACACATTGACAACCCCTGCACTCAAAAATGCAAGTATAGGAAAACTCTCTGCACTGGCATGATTTAAGAAAAAATGCGTTACTTGCGAACCAATAGACACCCCATCAGCATTCGCCCCTGTTACAATCCCCATGATGCCCCCATAAAATGGAAACAACAGCACAACCCCTGTAATGCCACTGATGCCATCGCCCACCGCACGATAATAACGCTCAATGGTGCCATGAGCCATCACACCCAAAAACAAAAATATGCCGATGACGATGTTTAAGCCAATGTCCGCGCCTTTGCTAAATTCGCCCACATAATATAACAAGGCAAGCACCACCAATGCCATCATCATCAAACGGCTGTCGTCCAGCTTTTGGGCAGGCGTATCGGTGGGTGGCAGGGTAATAACTTTTTGTTTAATCAAATCAGGATTGACCACTTGCGGATTTTTGGGGTGCATAAGTGCGTTAAGAGCAGGAATAATCAGCATAATCAAGCTGACAATCACCAAATTATAAGTAGAAAAAATCGTCTGGCTAAGTGCAATGGCATCAGTAATCGCTCCGCCTGACAGCTTGGCAAGTGTCTCACCGCCTGAGCTTAAAGTTAAAGGCACAGAACCTGACAATCCGCCATGCCACACCAAAAACCCAGAATACGCTGACGCCACAAGAAGCGGATAATCCACGCTGCGCACTTTTTTGGCAAGTGCTTTGGCAAACACCGCCCCAATTACAAGCCCAAAACCCCAATTTAACAAACAGCCAATCATCGCCACAAGCGTTACCAGCACAATCGCCATCGTGGGCGATTTGACACGGCTTGCCAAAAAATCCAAAAACCGCTGAACAATTGGAGCGTTTGCCAAAGCATAGCCTGTTATCAAAATCAGTGCCATTTGCATGGCAAATCCATGGAGCGACCAAAGCCCCTTACCCCAATGTCCTGCCATCTCAATGATATTTTGACTTGTCAGACCCACACCCAACATAAACGCAATCAGTGTGAGTAAAATTGAAAAAATAAACGGTGATGGCAGGTAACGATTGACCAATGCAACACTAAATTGAGTTAAAGCTTTAAACATTATTCATCCTTGCTAAATATGATTTATCCTTGTTTTGCTTAATCAAAAAAAGGGCTAACGTAGATTAGTTATGACACTATACTACAAAAATAAAAAAAACTTACTATAACACAGTAAAAACCACAGGTTAAGTTACTTACATTTGCTAGTTAAACTTTTGTGGCGAAAGTGACGCAAAGTTACAGCTAGAATAGCTAGTGGTTTACTTGGTTATTTACGCACAATTTAAGCAGTGTTGTTTTATCTTAAGTAATATTCTTTTACCGCAAAATCTTAACTTTGATACTCTTAATTTTGATACAGTATTGTCTTAACCTAGAAACTCAAACACACTTTGATAAAAAGATAAAGCTTAATGAAAGCTATTTTGGTGGTGCTTGTAAAGGTAATCTTGGGCGTGGTGCTAACATAAAGCCGCTGTCTTTGGCCTTTTAAACTATGATGGCAAGATCTATATGGTCATTTGCCAAAGACACCAAGGCAAATACAGCAGCGTTAACAAAAAAAACGTTTGTCTTTTTATCAAAGACAAACGTTTTAATTGAACTGGCTTGCCTACAACCAGCCTAAAACATTAAAAAAATGATGTGTTTAAGGCTAATAGTACAGCCCCTTATCAAATCATGCTAGATAGAAAAACACCGCCATCAGACGGTGTTTTTATGTATTTAGATATTCGCTTGTTAGGCATTTGCCTTGTGGTCGGCGTTGCTTAATAATTTGTTGATGGGCTTAGATAAAATCAGCAACATCACCGCACATATCACCAAAAATACCGTCAATGCGGTGAATAAAGTTGGCAAATCGCCAATCGTCTCGGCAGACACATAACCGCCTGAGATAGAGCCAATCAGACCCCCAAGCGAAATGGACGTATACCAAATGCCCATCATCATGCCCTGCATACCTTTTGGGGCAAGTTTGGTCATACTACTCATGCCCACAGGCGAAATAAATAGCTCCGCTAAGGTCAAAAATAAGAGCGAACTAACCAGCCAGCCCATAGACACACTAGCACTACCGCCTACGATGAGTTTGCTTGCCATAATCATGATGGCAAAAGCCACCGATGCAAGCAACATACCAAAGGCAAATTTTGTCATGCTGTTTGGATTTTTGTGTTTTTTGCCAAGTTTGATCCAAAACATACTCACCAAAGGGGCAAATATCAAAATAAAAATCGGATTGAGCGATTGAAGCCATACCGTAGGCACCACAAAGCCATTGACATCACGGTCGGTATAACGCTCAGCGAACAGGTTAAAAGAAGCAGGTTGCTGTTCAAAACTTGACCAAAACAAAGACGCACCGATGATCAAAAAGAAAGCCACGAGCAGACGCATTTTTTCTGCTTTATCAAAGCGATGAGACAAAAATCCCCACCCAAAAAAGGCAAATAACGCACCAATAATCAAATACGTCATCATATCACGAATCAATACCGCATCAATGCCAATCACGCCTGTCGCCACCAAAACCACCAACGCACCCAATGCCACCAAAAAGGCAAAGACCACCTTGCCCACATGAGAAGCCTTGCGATTTGGCTTATCCCAACTGACCGTCATGCCTTTGGCATTGGCATATTGTGCCAGATGTTTTTTGGCGATGAAACGATACACCAACAAGGCAAGTAGCATACCAATACCCCCTACGGTAAAGCCTGTATGCCATTGACCATTTTCGGCAAAATATCCTGTGATGATAGGAGCAATCATCGCCCCTAAGTTGATTGACATATAAAATACCGTAAAGCCTGAATCACGGCGTTCGTCTTGTTCATCATAAAGCGACCCCACCATGACAGCAATACACGTCTTAAACAGACCTGTACCCAATACCAATAAAATCAGCCCAACAAAAAACATCGTCATACCAAGCATCGGCACAGCAGACAATCCAATCGCCAAATGACCCAATGCCATAATCACACAGCCCCACCACAGCGAACGCTCCTGACCTAGCCAATTATCAGCAAGCCAACCGCCTGCCAATGGTGCCAAATATATCATGCCACTAAAAATACCATAAATGGCGGTGGCAGTCGTATCATCAAAGCCAAATCCCCCAGAAACCAAAGCGGTCGTCATAAATAGCACAAGCAACGGGCGAATGCCATAATAAGAAAACCGCTCCCACATCTCAACAAAGAACAGCCCTTGAAGGGGTTTTGGGTGCCCTATAAAACTTTTATCCAAATGTTCAAAGTTAGTTTTAGACATCATTCATTCCTATTATTCTTGCCCAATTGATTGATGGTTTGTTGATTAAAGCATGTTAAACCTTTATAACACTTTTATAAAATAAAAACCATTTGATAATGATTTTGAACATTTTTGCATAAAAAATGGCTAAATCTTTTTTTTTAAAAACGTGTGATTTTTCTCAATTTTTTATTGCAAATACAAAAGGCAGGCACACTCTAAAAAAAATTTATGCGATTGTATCATATTTTTAACAATAAAAACCTTGTTGTCTTACAAGGTTTTGTTTGGACTACCAATCAGTTGGTTGGCTTATTCATTTGCTGTATTTGTGGTGTCGCTTACCAAAATCCCATACCCTTGCCAAAATACAAGCCTTTATCTTTAGCCACCTGTTACTTCGATCAACTAAATGGTATGCCTTAAACGGATAAATCTTAGTATAAAGACGGAACAGGCTTTATAAGTAATTGATTTTAAACAATTTTATTTTTATATATTTTTTCAATACCAACAATAATACCAACAAAATAAAAAGTAACCCCCTATTTATCACAAACAAGGGGCTTTTTTTACCATTCCAAACAGACAAAAAACAATCATTTCAAACAACAATCACGTCCACCACCTTACTTCCAATTTACTGATACAAGGTTCACGTTTAAGCACCCCATATCTTAATGCGTCTGCTGCGTGGTCTGCTCCATCGCTTGCCATGTCTTCAGGTCTTTTGTCATCTCTACACAATGTTGGTAAAGTTTCCCACAAGTAACGGCATTGATTAGAAATATACAAGCCAGCTCTATCAGGTTTGCCAGCGTCAGCCATCAACCGCCTTAAAATATTCCAGCCAGTAATGCGGTCTGCTTTCTTAGCTGGTTCAAAATGCACGCTTTGCATTCTAAATTCATCGGCAATACTACCTGTTGCGTGTCCAGCTTTGGCAAAAATTGCGTCATCTGCAACGCCCTTAGCTCTAATATTCCAATAATCGCACATTTTTTTAATTTCTTCTGCTAGTGTTGGCACTGTCCAGCCTAAACCAACATTTAAATTACCGTGCTTATGCGTTACCAATTCATCAACCACCACCAGCGAACCTTTGGGATAATAACGCCCATTGATTGTATCGCCATAACTTTCAGCGATTACCAGCGTTGCACTAGGGGCAGATGAACCAAAATCATGGGCTAACCAATAACGCCAACCGTCAGGGATTTCCGTCCATTCTTCAATCATCATGCGTTTTTCATCAAGTACATTGGCAAAGTATGCCCCACGGTTTACCGCCCAATTACCATCAATCCACGCTTTTAATAATTCAGGGTCATCAGGACAAGACGCTGTTAATTGTTCGTTATACTGTTCACGGTCTATAAAGTGGTTATCTGCAAATGTACTGGGGGCGTGTACCCATGTTCTTTTGCTTTTTGGCTCGTGGAATGGTTGCCATGCTTCAAAACCATTAAATACAAATCTTTTGGCTATCCAATGATGGCCCACGCCTGCAGGGTTTGCACTAATAATCATTCTGATGGGTGTCTTTGTATCACCACGCAAATTTGAACGCATTAAATCCAATAATCTAGGTTCAGAAAATTGCCCAGCTTCATCAACAACCAGTAAATTAAATGAACGCCCTTGATACTTTGCATAATCTGATTGACTTTCTAGCTGTCCAAGCTCCAAATAACCACCATTAGGAAAACGCCAAACGTGTTCAGTTTGATTGTATCTTGCACTTTGTCCGTAAACCATGCCAAACACTTCACGGCATATCAATTCAAAATCTGCAAGCCCTTTGTAAGTACGCCGTATAAATAAACACCGTGCTTTTTCTTTGTATAACTCAATATGTCGTAAAATCAATAAAGCGATACAGTAAGATTTACCACCGCCACGCCCACCAAGTAAGGCAATATCTACACCGTCAGGAATTGCCATTACTTTTTCTTGAAAACTGTTTAATGGAATATTTTGCATCATTTATCCCCCTGACTAACCACCTTTAAATAATCGTCCATATTTTGGGCAGGTGCAGGTAAATTAAAAGTAATTGCAACCTTGTTGGCTTGGTCGGTTTGGTCGTATTCTTTATAGCCGTGCCTTGCTTTTAGTAGGAAAATCGCTGCGGTGATATTGCCTTTTTCCATCGCTTGCGTGTATAGCATATTATGCAAGTCTTGGCGTTCTTTTTCACGTCCAAGCTCTAAGGCTTGTTCTACTTCTGGAAATTTTTCACGCCATACATAAAATAACGATTTTGATATATTACACGCTTTGGCAATATTAGGAATGGAATGCCCTTTAGCGGTCATTTGTTCAATCAGCTTAATATGCTGTGCTGTGGGCTGTTTTTTGTTGGCATTTAACCCTTTTTGTGCCATGTTTTTTCTCCAAAGAAAATAAGGGGCTTAGCCCCTTATTATTATTTACTGATTAAAAATGCCAAAGGAATGTTTTTTCGCTCTGTCATACGCTTCCAATGTTCTGCTTTGGCAAGCTCGCTAATGGTTGGGCTTTCGCCTTGTAACTCGCCCTCTACCCATGTATAACCTAATGGGTGAACCGCTAGATTTAATCGTGAATGCAAAACACTCATACCGCCACCCATACCAGCACTATTGATTAGCTCCACGGCTGTGGCAGGTGTGTGCAATGGCTGTGAAATACCATAACTAAATGCACCAGCCCCCAAAAGCACGCTTAAATAATTGCCATCATCGTCAGGCGTTAAACCATCATCTACGATAACCATTAAGCCCCTAAACGTTTGAAATGGTCTGCCTTGGCTAGGTGTTACGGTTTGGATTTGGTCGCTTTTGAGTGCGTCAAAATAGATTTTACTGTGCATGGCAATCGCAACCACGCTATTAAATGCGTCTCCAAGCGTGGACGCTGTATCTATAACCGCTTCTGATGTAAATTTATTGGTTTTTGTGGCGGTTGTAATATCGTGTATCATATCACCACCATTTGCTTTGTTGCTTGCCACAATGCCACGGATAGACGCTATTAAGCGTTTTTGTAGCTCGTTATCCCAATAGGCTGTTACACGCTCTTGGATAGCCTTTAAAGGGTCAGCTCCTGCAATTTCAGCAGATAAGCCCATGCTAGACCATGAATTATGCAAAAATGCTTTTCTGATATTTTGCTTATAAGCACTTACCTTTTTTGGTGTGGAATGTTCATCAGGATTGTCAGAAATAATGTCAGCTTCTGCACCGATTGCAATGTCTTTCCAGTAAGGGACGTTAAAAGACGTTGAACCAGCTTTTAAGTATTTGGAAATTTGGTCGTTTTTAACCAAAAGCCCACTTTCAATCAGCTTGGTTTTAGTTGCGGTTTTGTCTAATAGATAATCGGTAAATTGTGATGGCTCGATAATGTCCGTTAATTGAGTAGTTGCCATATAATATTCTCCAATAGCAAAGTTACTGTTAATTGGTGAATATTTTGCATTACAAAATAGGGGTGTACATTGTACAAAAAAAAGATAGGGCATAGCCCAAAAAGAAAAGGTGTCAGCATTGCCAACACCCTTAATTTTACTTTATTCTAAGCCAAAATGCAATCTATCATCATCTGATAACGTTTGGTTTGGCAAACGGTCAGCAGTCTCTAAAAGTGCAGGTATTTGGGCATTATAATAATCTACTGCTTTTTGCTTTTTTTCCAGTTCGCTTTTGAAGAACTTAACCAGCTTGGTAACTTGTTCTTTTACTTTTGGTCTGCCAATAAATACGCCGTCTTTATACTCACAAAGCTCTTTAACTTCCCAGTGTAAATCAATTGCGTCCGAACCTGTGCCACTTCCCCTTACTTCAGTATAACAATGGCTTGGAAAACGTTCTCGTATTTCGTATAACTCACGTCTATCTACCAGCACATTATCAGCATTGACAAAACAATAACCAGTTTTAAAAACGGTTTTATAAGTTTCTTTTTTGCTATCCTTGCAGATTTCTCTTTGTTTTAATGGTTCGTTGTCAGCATAAATAACTTTATAACCTCGTTTACTTAATTCATATTCCATATAATCCCTACTACTTGGCAAAACGTCAATCACATTATAAAAAACCGCTTCTAAGTATTCAGTTTTTTTGTATTCTTCAAAATCTGATTTAACTTGTTGCAATTCGTCATTTAATTTTTGCAATTCTGATATTTTAGATTGACTTAACTCTAAATCTTGTTTGCTTGCTTTTAATTTACCCAAAAGCTCTCTGTTTTTGGCGGTTAATTTTGTTACTTCATCAGACTTGTCTAATAAGTTTTCATCAGATTTTTTAATAAATCTTTCATCATTTTGGTTTTTATTTTCTGATAAATTTTCATCATTTTTGGATAAACTTTCATCTAAATTTTGGGTTAAATTTTCGTTTTGTTTAAGCAAATTTTCATCATTTTGCACGTCTAAAACGTCATCATTTTGGGTTAAATTTTGTTCGGTCATTTTTGTTACTCCGATTGGTTTTTTAAATCATTGATGGGTTTTTTGGGGTGGTATCCCTTTTTTGTTTGTCATCTTGGGCATCTTGGTCATCTTGTAGTATTTTCAAGGGTTGTAGCGGTTTTTTGGTTGGGCATCTTAAAATCAAGATGACCATGGTAAAAACTCTGTAAGCCTTGATTTTACTTTAAGTTGCCCAAGATGACCAAGATGACCATATAATAAGGGATACCTACCTAATTTTTGCCTTTATGATTAGTTTTTTAAATCAATAAAGATACTTGGCTCGTGGTTTTTATAAGCAGGTTTTAAGCTCCAATACCAGCCATCTTTTTTCTTTTCAGGGCGGTTACAAACCTTTTCCCTTGCACTTCTAATCTGCTTAATAGTAAACCCTGCTTCTTTGGCTTCTTGTTCAATTTCCGATACTTTCATATCGTCCACATCTAGAAGTATTTCTAATAAAAATTGTTTGGCATAATCTGCACTTGACATCTCCTTTTCTTCTTCGGTTTGTTCGGTTTGGTTTAGTAATTCTTTGGTTGTACCTTGCTTAAAATTACCCCATTTTATGCGTGTGGTATCTATATCATCAAGTTGGCAAGGCTCTATAAAATACTCAAAACCACCATCAATCTTTGCGATATTGGTTTTGGTCTTGGTAAAGATATTTGGCTTGTCAGGCTCTTGTGCTGGTGCTGTTACCCATGCCATGCGTGCTAAGGCGGTAAATGCCTGAGAACCGATAACTCGCTCCGTTGGGTCTTGCCCTTTTGTACCTTTGGCAAAATGGGTGATACCAACAATGGCAAAATCTAACTCATTTGCCATTTTTACCAATATATCCAAAGACGCTCGCACTTCGTTGGCATGGTGCATATTACCGCTTACCACCGCCAAAATAGGGTCAATCATCACAAGGCGAACATCACGCCCTTGTAATGCTTCTGCAAGCCGTGGCAAGTCTTCTGATGGGTCAAAATACCGCTCTTCTCCCTTTTCCATCACGCTATCTACAAAATGCACTTTGGATAGGTCAGCTCCCATTGCTTTTAAGCGTGGCGTTAGTGTGTCGTGAATGTCATCTTCGGTAGAATAAATCACGCATTCGCCCACATTGTCGCAAATACTCCCATCAGGGAATGCACCGCCTGTTGTGATGGCTCGTACTAGGTCTAATGCAATGGTGGTTTTACCACTACCGCCAGCCCCTGCAAAGGTGGTTAATTTGCCAAGTGGTAACCAGCCACGCCATAGCCATTTTATCGGCATAGGCTTCACATCAGAAGCACAAATTAAATTAAGCTCACCGCCTTGCTTAAATAAGGCGTTCAAGCTTTGCAAAGTGGGATTATTTGGCATTTTTACCAAAAACTTCTTATCCCCACCTTTTAATAATTCGCTTTGGGTGATAATTCTGATATTTTTTCGCTCTTCTATGGCGTTATCCACCAAGGTGTTAATATCATCATAAAAAACCACGTCAACACCGATTTTCATTAAGGTATCATGCACATCAATATCATCGGTTAAGATGATATTGTTGCTTGTTACTCGTCCTTTATAAAAACCGTTTGGATTTATTTTGAATTTTGGGTCTATGCTATCAATTATCATCACAAGGCTCCCACTCTTCAAAGATGGTTACTTTCTTTTGGGTTAGGATTTCAGCATTTGGACAATTACTCTTAATTTGTCTGATATGCTTAATTGCCTGCTCTTTTGATGAAAATAACTGCAAAGACATAAATCCTTTGGTAAGACAACTCACCACATACTCATAATGGGTCATGCTTCATCTCCCAAACTATCTAACAAATCATGCGTTTTTTGGCTGTCTTTGTAGGTTTGTTCCACCTTTTCCCAAAGTAGAAAAATTAGGCTGTTAACTCTCTCTTGTTCAAAATTTGGGTTGCAAGTGTACTCATACAATAAGCCCATGATATTGTTAATGTCTTCAAGCGAACTCATAACGTCTTCAGCATGGGCTAGGGTGTTGCATTGCTTGGCGGTTAGGTTTTGATATTTCATTTTGCACCCCCTTTAAATACGCCTAGAATGCGTTTTAAGGCACTTTTAGGCTTAGGTGGTGCATAGGTAGCACAAGGGGCGTTATTAAGCGATTTTAGGGCGTGTATGGCGTTATAAATGGCATTGGCACGCTCACAATAGCCGTTAAAGGGTTCTTGTGCGTGTAGCTCGTTATAGCGGTGGTATTCGTCTGATAGAACGGTTAGGGAATGATTTAAGATAGATTGGTTCATGGCGAACGCTCCTAGATATTTAGTTGCTTTTACCACCCAACAAATGGGGTGGCAGGTCTCAACTACCGTATCTAGACGGCTGGGGCTATTTCCTTTCGGTCTTGTATTTGCCCCTATCAACCCGCCATAAACTGATTTTTCAGAATATGGGGTGTTTTCGCCTGTGGTGGGCGAAAAAATAGCCAAAGTATGACGGTTTGGCTTTACCGCTAGATATTTAGTAGTGGGCGTATTATTGCCTAAAATATCATTTTTTGAAAGTGAAATAATTTCATCAAAAACCTGTTTTAATTTAAAATAATTCATGTTATACTTACTCACATTAAAAACTTCTCTTAAGTTTGTCATAAACCCCCTTTGCAAAGATTGGTAAAGGGGTGTTTTTTTATTTGCCCTGTGCTTCTATCCATGCGTGAATGTCGCTGTTACGCCATGCGGTCATAGTGCTGGATAATTTGACTGGTTCAGGGAATTTGCCTTCCCTTACCCATTTCCATACGGTGGATTTACCAATGGGTAAAAAAGGTAAGATTTGATTAATACGGCTCATGCCGTCTTTGGGTAGGTTTTGCATAAATACACTCCATAATGGTCTAGCGTTGTTTGTGGGTGTATTTTAGGTGCATTGATAAAATGAAAAAAGACTAAATAGCCGTAAAAATAGGGCTATTTAGCCCTAAAAGCTACAACAAAAAAGGGCTTATTTGTCCTTTTGATTGTAATAATACTTGTCGTTTAGATATTCAAGCCAATTTGCAACAGTTTCTTTGGCTATACCTACTTTATGCTTATGGGTTAAGTTTAGCAATATATCATTTAAATTGCCTTTGGTTGTGCCGTCTAGTGTGTAACCGTGTTCAGTCATCAAAGCATATAATAATTTTGATATGGTGCTTTTGCTGTTGGGGGTTAATCCTTGTTCACCAACTTGTAATAGCTCGTTTTGTAGCTTTTCAACCTGTTTATTTAAATCATTAATAATTTTATCTTGTTTGGCAATTTTGTTTGATGGCTCATCATGCTTTTGTTGCGTCAGCATTAAGATAACTTCTCGCAATGCCTTGTTTTCTGCTTCTAGCTCGTTTATCTTTCGTTTTAGTTTTTTGTGCTTTTTATCCGTCTGTGTGGGCGTTACATCAATGACAATGGGCTTTCTTTTTTGATCTTGTAGCGTGTGTGATATTTTTTTCAAGTACGTGGGATGTCTTTGGTCTTGTAGCGTGTGTGATACTATGCTTGGTGGCATATTCGCCATTAGCTTTTGCACCGCCTGTTGTACCTCTATTGGTGGTCCAAATACCTCTTGAAGTTGCTGTATAACTTCATCAATCAATTTGGCATTTTGCCTAAGGGCAGATTGTAAATTCGTTTCTTGATAATCTGCTATTGTCTTATATAGTGATGGTGGAATTTTCATAAACTTACCTTAAAAATTAGCCCGCCAAAACTTCTAACCGCTCCATGCGGTGAATGTCTAGCTCGTCTTGAATTTCCTGCTCTTTGTATCTTAGGCTTTGTAAAAAGCTAATAAACGCCATTTCATTGCCGTCAGCGGTCGATTTGGCTTTGTAGGTGCTAAAATCCCCTTGCTTGACTTCATTTACAACATTTGCCCAGTCATTCACCATCTTTATTCGTGCTGGTAGCAGATTAGCGGAGTTATAGGCTCTTACCGTCTTACTGCCTTGGACGTGGGATAATTGTAGCTCTATGGCTTGTGGGTTGTACTGCATTTCATAAAGTGAAGTACTAGCCAAGCCCCTAAATCCGTGTCCTGTCATTTTGTCTTTGTAGCCCATGCGTTTTAGGGCAACAGTAAAGGCATTGCTACTTAATACATTATCCTTACCCCTATTGCTAAAAAACACAAATTCATCATGCAAATGCCATGATTTAATCGTCTGCAAAATCTCTATCACTGGTGGGGCTAGTGGCACAACATGGGGTAAGCCGTTTTTCATGCGGTTAGCAGGGATATTCCATAAGCAATTATCAAAATCCAACTCTTGCCATGTCATGCCTAATAGCTCTTTGGTACGAACGAACGTATAACACAACACATAAAAGCCAAATTTAGTTAATGGCTCACTATTTGAAGTATCAATGTCGGTTAGTAGCTTTGGTAGCTCGGTTATTTTTATGCGTGGATAGTGCTTGCTTTTATGCTCTACTAATGATTTATGAATACCCCTTGGAATGGGGTTAGCAAGGTTTGGGGCAAGCCCTTTGATGATTGCATGGTCGTAAATTCTGCCAATATCAGCAATAACCTTGTGGGCGGTGGACGTTTTGCCTTGCAATGCCAAACGGTCATGCACCGCCATAATGTCAGGCAATCGCACGGTGTAAATGTCTTTATCACCTAATAGGGGCTTGATATGGTTGTAATAAACCCCTTTATCTCTTTTAAAGGTATGCGGTTTTATGCGTGTTTGTTGGTGTTCAAACCATATTTGGGCAAAATGGTCAAAGTCTAGGTTGTCTTTTTGCTTGGCTTTTTGGCGTTCGTCTTTGGGGTTAATGCCTTGTGCTAGGTCATTTCTAATTTTGGTGGTTTCGTTTCGTGCGTCTGCTAAACTGATAAATGGATACAGTCCTAAACTGATATTTTGCTGTTTGCCTTGATAGCGATAAGCAACCACCCATGATTTAACACCTGTGTATCTTACCCATAGTTGCAAGCCGTTCATGTCGCTGTACTTGTCAGGGCGTGTGGCGGTGCATTTATCGGACGGTTTTAATTTCTTAATAGCGGTATCGGTTAAAGCCATGAATGATAAGCCTTGCACGTGGATTTGTTGGTATTATAAGGAAATGAACTACAATACCAACAATAATACCAACTTTTTTCATGGCTTGCAATAGATAATCATAGACAATCACGGATAACAAAACCGCTAAAACCCTAGAAATAACAAGGGCTGTCGCATGATTATGGACAACCCTAGATTATAGTATGGTCTCTAGTATAAAGACAAAACTCACCAAAACCATCTAAGCCAAAATTCAACCCTTTATCTATTTGACTTAAAATACTGATGCCAAAAAGACAAAACATACATGTATTTAAAATTTAGCTGGCAGTTTTGACACAAAAAAACAACCGCCTTATTTAGCGGCTGCTTTTTTTGGCTTGCAATACACCTTAATATAGACTCTAAAGCACTACATTAGCCAAGCGTTTTGACTGTAAAACCAAGAGCTTTAACCGTATCTGCACTCTCCATCGGAGCAATCACTGCTCGCTGATACGGTTTATCTTTTAGGTAGGTCTTAGTCACACGCTTTAAGTCATCAATGCTAACCGCTAAAATCTTGGCACGAAACGCCTGCTGCCACGCCTGCGTACGCTGATGTAAATCACTAAAGCAAGATTTTACCGCCTCGCCAGCAGGGCTTGCAGGCTTATCCATACCCGCAATAATACCCATAATCGCCTCTTCTAATTTTTCATCATCATGATTACCATCAAGCACCCAATCAATGCTTTGGTTAAAATGCTCAAACGTCATCGCACAGTTGGGATCTCGATAGCTATAGAACCGAAAGGCACAGCTGTTGCTATCAAAACTTGCACCACCACCATACGCCCCGCCCTTTTCACGGATTGCACCGTGTAGATAGCCATTTCGCATAAAAGGAGCAAGCACCATTAAAGCAGGTGTGTCATCATGATCTGATGTGGTCGCAGGATATACCGCCGCATTATGATAGACATTCGTGGAAATCAGCCACGCTATATCTTCGCTACCATCATTATGTAAAATGCCGGCAAGCTCATCAAAAGGCAGTTCTTTTTTGGCTGTGTTTGGCGTATAAGGCTTGGTGTTTTTGAGTGTTTCGCTGATTTTGGTGGTTAAGACATCCACCATCTCGCTTTCACAGACCAGCACCACATCTTTTGGTAGGCTTGTGATTTGGGCGTGCAAATTAGCCAATCGTTCACTTAGTGCCTGCCATGCATCATCATTGTCTTTAGCAGATTTTAAGAAGGATTTTAATGCACCCAACGCAGGCAGCCCAGAAAAAGCGTACTCAATCTTAGCTAATCGGCTCATGTTTCGGCTTGCCGTCTGCATGGCATAGGCGTGTCCTGCGCCAGATAGGCGAGACTGCCATGAAGATTGTTTTTGTTGGAGCAGTTCACGCATGCGATCTGTTTCGCTAAAAATACTGCCATCTAGCACATCACTCACAAGCTCGATTGCCTCTAATTTACGATTTAATGCTCGAGTTGCCACCACAAAATAACTGCTCATTTTGTCTTTATTATGCAAGTCGGTTCGCTGGCTGATGCGTGCTGTTACCCCTGATGAGTGGGCAGCTTGCACCGCCTGAAAATCACGGGCATTATATTTATCAGTACCAAGCTCAGAAAGCAATGTCAGGTATATGGGTAATAAAGGATTGGTTAAAATCTCATCTGCCATATCGCCTAAGCTCGTCACCACTTGATAATAATACAGTCCATTTGTACCTGCATGATACTCATGCAACGTGCGAGAATCGCCGTTGATGATGATGGGCTTAATGGTGTCTTTGACAAAGCTAATCTTGCTTGGAATGTCTGATAACCCCACTTTTGGTAAAATGCTGACATCATCTAAGGCATTTTGACGTGCTTTTAGATCGGCTGTTTGCTCAGTGATTTTAACTTTATCAGCCTTGGTGAGCGTACTGAGTAACGTATCAAGCTTGGTGCGCTCTTCATCCATTTGCCGTTTGGCTTTATGAACATCAGGGCTTAGGGTTAATCGCACTCGGTGGGGATTATCAATCAGATGCTGCCTAATGAGCTGCTGCACCCAATGCGGCTTTTTAACTTGCTCACGAAGCCAAGTTAAATGCTCATCAATCTGCCAAACATCCACAGGATTACCCCCATGGATGGCAGTGCTAAAGCCCTCTAACATCAGCGTCAAACCATAAGGCATACTATCACCACCGATATGGCGTTGATCGAGCTCTATTTGGTGCAAAATCGTCTGAATAGTTTCATCACTAATTTTGCCATTTGCCACCGTGTTTAGTAGCTCTAAAATGCCTTGTTCCACCTCATCAGCATAAGCCGCTTCTGAGCCACGAAGTCCTGCATAAAACACCATCTCATAATGGCTGTCATCTAAGCCTAAAAGTGGCGATGGCGACGTGCCAAGCGGGTGGCTGTCAAGATAGGCTCGTAAAGGCGAACCTGCATGCTCAACCAACACACCTTCCATCAATCGCAAAGCCAGACGCTCCTTAGGATCGGTGATGGTTGGTAGCAGCCACGCCATCACATGATGGGTCATTTTCTCACCCATCTCATCTGCCGTATAGGTATCAAAGACACGAATCGGCTCGGCCAGTCGGCTTTCTTTTACTGATGTTAACTTCTTACCCCGACTTGGTTTTTCGGTGTCATTAAAGCGTGATAAAGCATCTTCATGCAATTTAGCCTCAATCTCACCCACAGCAATATTACCAAAACTCATGATAATAGCATTAGTTGGATGATAGTGCGTCTGATGAAATGCCACCAATTCATCATGGGTCAAATCCACAATACACTTAGGATCGCCACCTGAATTATAGTGGTATGTCGTCGTAGCAAATACATGTTGTGCCAAAGCATAATACAGCTGTTCAATCTCGCCACTCATCGCCCCTTTCATCTCATTAAAGACAATGCCGTGATAATGCAAATTGCCATCATCATCAAGCTCGGTGCGAATACCTTCTTGGGCAAAGTCTAAGGCATGAATATTTGGGAAAAATACCGCATCAGCATACACAGACAGTAAGTTAAAAAAGTCGTTTTTATTTTGGGTGGCAAATGGATAGACTGTCCAATCAGCAGCAGTCATCGCATTCATAAAGGTCTGTAAAGACCGCTTAATCATACTAAAAAATGGGTCTCTAACAGGGTATTTTTCAGAGCCACATAATACGACGTGTTCTAAGATATGTGCTTCACCACGAGATGTCATCGGCTGAGTGGCAAAGCCAATCATTAAGGCGTTTTCATCATTATCTGTCGCCAAATGATAATGCAATGCTCCTGTCGCCTTATGCTTAGCAATGATCACGTCAATATCTAAGGCGTCTAATCGATGGGTTGCGATATGGGCAAAACTGTCATGCAAGGTATGATTTATCATAAAAAAGATTTCTTATTAAATAAAAGGGTCATTGTAAGGGGGCTTGGCAGTCTTGTCAATCAATGAGTAGGTAGGATAAATAATACTATCCACCAAAAAATGCTGACGTTTTAGGTTAGGTTTGTTATACTCAAAGGGATTGGCATCCAATCATTTATTGACAACCAAAAGGAAAAAACCATGTATCAGCACGTTTTATTGGTAACTGACCTAAGAGATGACACCGACTTGGTCGCCACAAAAGCCAAATGGATTTTAGACACCACACCTAATGCCGAACTATCTGTGCTTCATGTGGTTGAAGAGACAATGATCGGTTTTGGTTATGAGTTAATCCCAGCATCCGTCTTGCATGAAGAAGCTGATAATGAACGCTGTGCGGTGGCTCGTGGGCGACTGGCTCAAGTCATGGCACGCAACAACTTACACGCCGATCACGTGAAGATTAATACCGCCATCAGTGGACGCAAAGGCATTGTGGATTATTGCAAAAATCATGCCATTGACTTGGTGGTCATCGGTCGCCACAAGCGAACAGGACTGTCGGCTTGGCTTGCTGGTGCAACCGCAGACAGCATTTTGCCTGATGTAGACAGCGATTTGTTGGTGGTGCAATTAGCCGCAGAATAAGCCGTTAAATTTTAAATACAGTCAAAATGTTTTGGCTGTATTTATGTTTACTAAATCATTATAACGCTTTTATGAAATAAAAAGCCGTATGGCGATATTTTGGCTTAAAATTTGGCTTAAAAAACAGTGGTAGCTCAAGCTTAAGTAAAAATAACCTAGTAATGCACAAACTGGGTTTTGTTTTTTAGGTGGTGTTTTGGCTAAGCGGTAGATTTTTATTCATACAAAAGCACCTATGTCTTAATCGCATCACGATGTATTTTGCCTTGGCTTTTTTATTTGTTTTGACTGCTTAACCGCCACACTCAAGACCACCTAAATCATCATCAAAACCGTTGGTTTAGTTCAACAAATACCTTATGCTTGTCGTATTGATATAATGGCAAATTGCTATCAACCTTTTGGTATTGCCAAGTTAGGCGTGGGGTGAGTTTACCAAAATAGAGTTTTTTGTGCCAAAGCGACAGCCCTGCCCCATATTCATCATTGTGCTGAACTTTGCCAAAAAATCCTGCCGCACGATAGTCTTTTTTGGCATAATTGGCAGTCAGCTGCATACCAAATCCGTATGGCAAATCCTGCCCTGTGCCGACACGCACACCACGTCTGACAAAAGAATCATCGCCATCTTGGGCATTATTTTTATGACGGTCTACCCCAACAAAATAATAGCTTTTTGGGTTTGCCACATACATCAGATTAGCACCGACATGGCGTGATGAGCCGTCCAAATGGTGGCGAGTGGTATAATCCAAACTGGCAAGCTCGCCTGATGCCGACAGACGCCAATTTGGCGTAAGCCAATAGCGAAAATCTGCCGACACTCCTTTGGTGTCTGAAAAATATTGTAGTTGGGTGTTTTTGCCACCACCTGCATAATAGTTTTTTTCAACGAATGGGGCGATGCTGATGCTATGACGGGCGTTTTCATGTCCTATTGCTGCACTGATACGCCCTGTCAGCTCGTTATACGGCTTGTTATTCCAATAGTATTTAGCACGAATGTCGCCATTCATTTCCCCAAAAAACCCATCTTGTAGTCGCCATTTTTTCTGTGCATCAAAATTGATGCCGAAACCCTGTGCAGATTGGGCTTGTGGTGCGACCCAACCACCGCCTAAGTCTTTGTTTTTTGGGGCGTTATTGATGTTTTTGTCATTCAAAAAATTGATACCACCGCCAAATGATGCTTGATTTTGACGCTTGATGGCAGCAAGATGATGACCGATGAAATTTGCCACATCAGCAGGCACTTCTTTATCGCTTAATATTTTGGTGAATTGGTCTTCAGCAGCATTAAACTGCTTATCGGCAGATAACACCACCGCCAAGCGAAGTCGCACAAGATTTGCCTGATGATTGTGCGATAAGACATTGCGATACTCACGAATCGCCCAAGGCAAATTGCCTTTTTTTTCATAAGACACTCCCCTTGCCCACGACAATGCGATTTGGTCTTGTTGGTCTTTGGGGAGCTGTTCATAATAAGGCAACAAAAAAACCACATCATCGTCATGCTGATACATGAGTGCCGCCGCCATCGCACGGTGGATAAGCGTGGGGTAATTTACCAGTTCATCAGCACTGATTGACAGCGTCTGCTCTGCCGTCATCGTCTTATCTAGATGAACTTGTGGCAAGGTGGGCGGCGGTTGTATGTGGGTTAATTGGCGGTCTTGGATACGCTTATCATCTTGTTCAGTGATAATGGTCTTGTCATTGGCAAATGCAGATTTGCTTAGGGTGATGCTCAGCAATAATATGCCAAGCGTTGCCATATTGGGTTTAAAAGAGTTATTCATTGTATGCCTTTTTTAATCAAATGTTTAATCAAATCATCTAGGCAAACAGAAAAAATAAATTTAACAATCAACATCTGTCACCTCCGCCTGCTTTTTATGTCACCAACACCAACCAATAGACGATTTATCACTTCATCATCATAAGAAAATTAAGCCATCAATACTTATTGAAAGTCTTTGGGAAAGATTTTGATTGGCATAGCAATCTTTAGGATAATTGCTATGAATAAAGATTATTACTTAATGCCTTGATGTCGGCTTTTATTTTTAGTGCGTATATGCCCGCCAATCCAACACTTTGTATCATCATTAGGTAGATTATAGGCAAACTAGATACTATTGCAGTAAAAAATAATAACCATTATCATTATAAGCACTTTCACAAACTTCGTCAACAATGAGTGTTAAAACCTGTCACACCGCTCATTAGAGCTTAGAAATCTTTATATTAATATCATAATAAAAAAGACCCAATTTTTTTTTGGGTCTTTTTTCTGGTCTGTCATTACATTCATGATTGATTATTTGTAATAAGCATTGTGCGTCTGTGAATGGTCAGTCTCGTCAATGACGTGCGTAAGCTCTGGGATTTGCTGTTTTAGCTGTACTTCCACCCCTTGACGCAGCGTTACATCCACCGCACTACACCCTTGACAACCGCCCCCAAATTTTAGCACAGCGGTCTTACCATGCTCATCGTCGATAACCTCTACAAGCTCCACCATACCGCCATGACTGGCAAGCTGTGGATTAACTTCAGACTGTAATACATAATAGATTCTCTCTTCAATGCTGGCATCTTCGCCCACTTGGGGGACTTTTGAATTTGGGGCACGGAAAGTCAGCTGTCCACCAAAACGATCTTTATTATAATCAATCACCGCATCGTGCAGATAGGCAATGCTTGGCGTGTCAATATAGGCGGTGAATTTTTCATAAGCAATCTGTAAATCCGTCTCATCAATCTCATCAGGCTGGCAGTAGCTCATACAGCATTCGGCTCGTGGCGTGCCGGGGTGTTCCACAAAAATACGCACACCAATGCCTTCAACTTCTTGTTTGGCAAGTAGCTGGGCAAGGTATTCTTGGGCAGATTTAGTGATAGAAATATTGCTTTGTAAGGCGGTGTTTTCTTGGCTCATGATGTTCTCTTTTAAAGTGATAAAAATTCCGAGTAATTTACTTGGTTATTATGGTAACATATTTATGCTTTATTAAGTATAATTTTTTTAAGGTTGTGCCATTAAATATACCCATTATTAATGCTAACTTTAATAGACATCATTATTTGTTTATCAATCTTATGCTTGGCTTTAAAGCTCTAAATTATGCAGATGGGTTATTCTTAGCCAATGGTTATAAAGCTGGTATTTTTAGTCAGTCTGTGCGGTCAATCTTTGCTCACAGTTTAATGGCTGTAACCGCCCATCAACCAAATCCACAAGCATACTCACCCCATTTGGCAGCACTGATAGCTTGGCATATTCGCCCTGTTCATAGCACGCCCCAAGCCCTTCGGCAAACAAAAAACTTCTAACCGCAGGATACAAGCCATCAAGCCTGCGTCCATCGCCTTTTAGTCGTAACTTAACATCACCCCGACCGTCTAAATACGTCTTGATGATTTTTTGTTCGTGGTCTAACACCACTTTACTGTCAATGTGCTTGTCAATCAAAGGATAATTAACATCATCAATATACAGCTCATAATTAAGTGCCACATAATCACCTTGTATGAGCGAGCGTGGATCTAATGGAGCAAGTTTGGCATAGATAATCACCCCTTGATTTAGGTGTGTTTGGTGGCGATATATGAGAAGTCCAAACACCATCAATGCTATTATAACCGCTAGTAAAGGCATATATTTACGCAACATGACAGTCACCTTTTTTATTGATGATAAGTGCTAGAATAAACATCATCATGCCTGACAACAACAACGTGATAAATTTTAATAAAAAAGGTATGGCAAGCGAATAATATAACTGCCACAATAAAAACATTAATAAAAATACCGATAATACAGTAATTGCTTTATCTTTTTGATAAATGCCATACGCCAAAATCAATAACATCACACCGATATTGATATAGCCAAGCACCATCAGCATGATTGTTAAACCTAAAAATAACGCTATTGTCGTCAGATGATGTTTTGATGTATCTAGCTGATATAATTGATAAAATACGATCAATAAAATCGGCAATACCACATAATCCATATTGGCATGAAAATTAAGCAATCCAATCTCATCAAAACTGCTTACCGCCGCAAGCACAGCCAATACACCTATCATGGTAATTGCCAATGGTTTTTTTAAATACTCAATCCTGCGTTGATATAATGCAACCATCGGTAATGTACCAACAACCATGAGCAGTGCTTGGCTGATTGGCGTATCATCAAATATCTGCATGATGTCATAACTTATCATGCCATACCACGCAAGCATTTGTAATGCTAGATACAACCAATGCACCCGAAGATAAATCAGCACACCAAGCAATACTGTCTGTAAGGGTAGCTGTATCCAAAAATTATTTAACCCAAAGTATTTATCCACCCCAATATAAGACGCCACTTGACCCATCGCAAATAACGCATAACCTAAATGACGCAAATAAGTATGATGATAATATTGTTTTAAAATGGCGATACCGACAATGATAAACAACAGCCCTGTGATAAGTGGCAAGTTATCAATATCAAACAACATAAACAATGAGATAAACCAAGCAGAAAACCAGCCGCCAATCCCAAAGGCAATCGCATGATAGTTGGCATTTGGAAATAGGCATAAAATCAAATAACCCATCGCCCCAAACCACAACATCGCCATAAAACCAATGGCAAAAAGCTTATCAGTAAAGACGTGAACGCACAGCCCCACAAATAACGCTGTCCCAAAACCAATCAAAGATAGACTACTAATCCACGCATTAGCACATCGTTTGGCATACCACCACATTATCACAAGTGCCAAAAAACCCGTGAAATTTATGTAACTTATTGACTGATGAAAGTTAATACTAACCGCACCAATGCTTGCAATGACTGCACACTCTAACACAAATAACCAAAGTAGCGAGCGATACCACCAACTGGCAACAAAAAACTGTGCCAACGTAAGCAGTGCAAGAGCAGTTATCAGCACGCCAAAATCCATATTTTGGCTTGTCAGCATAAGCCAAAACGCCACTTGTGAGACCACAGCCATCAGCACAAAAATGCCGATATTTTGCCGATAACACCACGGCAGCAGTAAAACTGTCCAAATCATAAACAACCAAAAACTATCCGCCCCACTTTGATACACTTGTCCGATGACCGCAAGCGATAAACCTATCATCGCTCCGCTTATTGTCTCAAAGGTATTTTTAAGTAGCTTTACTGTGCTGATTTTTGTCGTATCATCTTTTGGCGACACCATCAACGACAATAGAGCAAACAGCACCATCAATATCATTGGCAAAGCAAGTTTGATGGCATTTGGCATCATAAACCAATTTGCCCCCACCAAATATAACAGCGACACCGCCACAAGCGACAAGCCAATCGCCATCAGATAGCGAATAAATTTGGGGTGCGTGAGCGGATAAGGATTGGCAGATGGATAAGGTTGATTTGCGTGCATGATGGTCTCAAATAACAGCGTAATTTATCATAGCTTGGGTCTAGATTAAAGCAAGCTACAAAGCTAAAGATCAACCATCTGCTGTTGTGATGCTTGGCAAATCACGGTACAATGACGGTGTAGATTAATTATTCTAAGATTTACAATTAAGGAAACCCATGCCAACCTTTGATCATCTTATTTTTATCGGACGCTTTGAGCCTTTTCATCACGGTCATGAATTTGTTGTGCGTGAAGCCTTAAAGCACACCGATCATGTCATCTTACTAATCGGCTCAGCAAACAGCCCACGCACCATCAAAAACCCATTTAACTTTGATGAACGCCAAGCGATGATTTTAAAGGCATTTAGTGATGAAATCTCTCGTAAAATCACCTGCTTGCCCATTGATGACACCTTATATAATGACCATAAATGGCTACAAAACACTCGCCAAGCAGTTGCAAGCGTTACCCAAGCAGGTGATCGCATTGGCGTTATCGGACACCAAAAAGACGACAGCTCTTACTATCTTTCCTTATTTCCAGATTGGGAGTTTATCGCTTTGCCAAGCTTTGAAGGGCTATCTGCCACGCCTTTGCGTCAGCGTTATTTTGGTCAAGGCGTCATTGATGAACGTATGCCACAATCATCGCAAGCATTTTTGGCAGATTTCATCAGCACGCCTGCCTACGCCAACTTACAAGCTGAATATCGTCACATCTTAGCCTACCAAAAAGCGTGGGAAGACGCCCCCTATCCACCTGTGTTTGTTACCGCTGATATGCTTGTGGTACAAAGTGGGCATATCTTATTAGTAGAGCGTGGCGGTGATTATGGACGTGGACTTTGGGCGATGGCAGGCGGATTTTTGGATAAAGATGAGACGCTACACGAATGCGGACTGCGTGAACTTGCAGAAGAAACCAGCTTACACCTTGATAAGAGTAGCTTTAAGCACTCGCACACTTTCGATGCACCTGATCGATCCGCTCGTGGGCGTACGGTGACGACAGTGTTTTATCATGAACTTCAAGGTAGTAGCTTGCCTGACGTGGTGGGTGCAGATGACGCTACCCAAGCGTTTTGGCTACCCTTAAATAAGCTTGATGGCAAAAAAATGTTTGAAGACCATTATAGTATCATCACAAAAATGCTCGGCATTTAGCCACAACACTCAAACAAAAACCGCTTAGCAGTCTAAGCGGTTTTTATGCTACTGATTACAGCTTTTGTAAAATCTCAGAAATTTCTTGATTGGCTCTGCCCTCATCTTCTAAGTTACCGCGTGGGCTTAGTTCATCCATCACTTGGGGGAGTAAATCTGCGATGCCTTGACATACTTCATTTTGGCTTGCCCCTGTTTTTTCACAGACGCTGTTGATTTCATCATTGCCAAATAATCTTTTGATGTCGCCTATATCAATGCCGTCATTATCTCGGTCAATGCTAAGCCAAGACTGAGCTTTATTGCCAAGCCCATTACTATCAAACTTCGACAGCACGCCTGATAATCCGCCACTTTTTTGGATAAATCCAAGCACAACGGGTAATAAAGCCACAAGTAAGGTCGATTTATTAAAGCTACCACGACCCCCCATCTGCGAACCAATCACCGAACCTAATACAGAGCCTAGATCGTTTGGTGATTTAGACTGACCGCCAAGCAGACCACCTAGAACGTCGCCTAATTGACCGCCTGACTGGCGTCCACCACCTAGCACACCGCCTAAGATATCACCAAGCCCGCCTTGGCTGGTGCGTGACTTTTGCTGACGGCTGTCGTTATCACCTAAGACATCGCCAAAAATACCGCCCAATGCACCGCCAATTCCGCTATTTTGGCTATTTTTTTGCGTATGACGGTTATCATCGCTAATGGCGTTTTTGACCACTTGGGTAACAATGTTTTGTAATAAACTCATGATGTTCATCCTAAATTTGGTAAGTTTACACTATCATAACAAAATTTATCATCACAAAATAGTGGGCTTATGTAACGGTACGTAAACTTAAGTGACATTAAGCAAAAAAAAACTTGGTGCAAAACACCAAGTTTTTAGTTTTTAGGGGTGGTTTAATTACTTAGCCAATAAAACCGATAAAGGTCTGCAAAATCGCCACATTGACAATATCCACAAAGAACGCCCCCACCATCGGCACAATCAAAAATGCCTTATGCGATGGCACATAGCGGTCGGTAATCGCCTGCATATTGGCGATGGCGGTTGGGGTGGCTCCCATACCAAAACCACAATGACCTGCTGCTAAAACGGCAGCATCATAGTCTTTACCCATAATGCGATACGTCACAAATGTGGCATATAGCACCATGACAACAGTCTGCACCACCAAGATGATCAAAATTGGACCTGCCAAGTCTGTTAATTCCCACAGTTTTAATGACAATAATGCCATCGCTAAAAATAACGACAAAGATGCATTGCCAAACACATCAATCGCTCTATCAAACATATCAAAATTAAAAAGATTGGTTAGGATATTACGAATCACCACACCGCCAAATAACGCCCACACAAACTGTGGCAACTCAAACCAAGTATCCTTGGCAACACCCACCATAATATCTGAAAATGCCAAGCAAGCAGCGAACAGTGCTAGAGTTTCTACCGCTGAAATCGCTGTGATTAGACGCACATCATCTGATTTTTCAAAGATTTCTTCGCTGGAATAATCACCGCCTTTAATGTCAGTAGGCGTACCATCTAAGCTGCGAGCAGTAGCATTTAATGGCGTGCCACTTTGCACACTTGACTTTATACCAAGCTTATTAATCAAGCGACGAGCCACAGGACCGCCAATAATACCACCTGATACCAAGCCATAAGTGGCACAAGCAATACCCAATGTCGTCGCCCCGACAACGCCATAGGTCTCTTCAAAGGTCGCACCCCATGCTCCTGCTGTACCATGTCCGCCCGTTAACGCAATCGAACCTGCAACTAAGCCAAGTAACGGATCAATGTCAAGCAGCTTCGCTAGGCCAACACCCACCGCATCTTGTAAAATGATGAAAAATGACACCACGAACAAAAATACCAGCAAGCCTTTGCCGCCTGCTTTTAGACGGCTAAAGTCTGCCGATAAACCGATGGATGCAAAAAACATGAGCATACAAGCAGTCTGCAATTCTTTTTGGAAATTAAAACTATAACCAAAGGCGACATTTAGCCCATAAACAATCGCCGCACCAACCAAGCCACCTGCCACAGGTTCAGGAATGTTAAAGTCGGATAAAAATTTAATACGTTTTACCAAAAAACGCCCTACAAGCAACACAAGCGTTGCTAAAATCAGCGTGTAATAGCCGTTTAATGTAAATTCCATAAACACTCCAATAAAAAAAACAGACAGTAAAAACTGTCCGTCCTGACACGATAAAATGGTGCAACACATCAGCATGTAAAGACAACTTTCATACGCCAGCATTGCAAAATGATAAAGCATTGTAACATTTTTAGCGACGTTATCAAAGCCCAACTCATCAAACCACGCCAAAATAAACCTTAAGCTTATTTTGGCGACACGCTAAACCACCTAACTGCTATCAACGCAAGAATGCACGAGCATTGCGGAATAAACGTAACCACGCTCCATCTTGTTGCCATGCGTCAGGCTTCCAAGAATGGTTCACCGCACGCAAGGTACGCTCTGGGTGTGGCATCATCAAAGTAACTCGCCCATCACTACTACACACGCCTGTGATGCCTTGTGGCGAACCATTTGGGTTGAGTGGATAATGCTCGGTCGGATTGCCTTGACTGTCCACATAACGCAAGGCGATTTGACCATGTAGGCTAAGCTCATTGATTGATTTGTCGGTCAAATCCGCATAGCCTTCGCCATGTGCCACCGCAACTGGCAAAATACTGTCTTGCATGCCTTTTAGTAGCACAGACTTGGTGCGCTCTACTTGCACATTGACCGTGCGTGCTTCAAAGCGTGCCGATTGGTTTTGGATAAAACGTGGGAAATGGTCAGCCCCCACCATCAGCTCTTTTAATTGGCTCATCATCTGACAGCCATTACACACGCCCAAGGCGAATGTCTCTTGGCGATGAAAGAATCTGGCAAACTGCATACGCAATTCATCATGGAATAATACCGAGTTTGCCCAGCCAGAGCCTGCCCCAAGCACATCGCCATAGCTAAATCCACCGCACGCCACCAAGCCTTCAAAATCACGCAAGTTAATGCGTCCGCTCATCAAATCGCTCATATGCACGTCAATGGCTTCAAAGCCTGCACGCACAAAGCCTGCCGCCATTTCAAGATGTCCATTCACGCCTTGCTCACGCAAAATCGCCACTTTTGGTTGGCTTGTGCGACTATTCACATAAGGAGCTTCTACCGCCAAATCCAGCTCATAATTCGCCTGTGCAATCAGTCCATGATGGCTAGGGTCGCTGATGAGTGCAAACTCTTGGTCGGCACACACAGGATTATCACGCAGTCTTGCGATGGCATGGCTAACCTTGCTCCATTGTTCTTGTAATTGAGCACGGCTAAATTGGGTGGTTTGGCTTGGGGTAATGATACTTAATGTGTCTTGATTAGCCCCGCCTTTTGGTGTGGCATAAGTTTGACCAATGTCGCTTAGCATATCCGCCACCTGATGGGTCTTGGCAAGCTCAATGAATGTCGCCACATCATCTGCAAGCACCTGCACGACCGCCCCCAACTCTTCGGCGAACAGCTGTCCTAGTAGATTGTCATCAGATAGGTTTAATTCCACTTTTAAGCGACTGGCAAACTGCATCTCTGCCACACTTGCCACCAAACCACCATCACTAATATCATGATAAGCACGGATAAGCCCTGCCCCACTTGCCGCTTGAATGAAAGCGAACAGATTGCCAAGGTCAGACGCATTATCCACATCAGGGCAATCATCGCCCAGCTGACTTAATGTCTGAGCAAAAATTGAACCACCCAAGCGGTATTTGCCTTTGGATAAATCAAGGCGGAATAATTTTGCGTCTGTATTGACAAGCTCTGGCGTGATGGTCTTGGCGACATCTTGTACAGGGGCAAAGGCTGTGATGATAAGACTCATCGGCGAGCTGACGGTCTTCTCCACGCCATCATCTTGCCAGTTTGCCTTCATAGACAAGCTGTCTTTGCCCACAGGAATGGTAATGCCAAGTGCAGGGCATAGCTCTTCGCCAATGGCATACACTGCATCATACAGTGCTTCATCTTCACGCTCATCGCCACACGCTGCCATCCAGTTAGCAGACAAGGTAACATCTGACACCTTATTGATACGAGCAGACGCAATATTCGTCAAGGCTTCGCCCACCGCAAGCCGTGCAGATGCTTTGGGGCTGATGAGTGCAACTGGCGTACGCTCACCCATCGCCATCGCCTCGCCAGTATCTGCAAGCAGTCCTGTCATCGTAACTGCACAGTCCGCCACAGGCACTTGATAAGGTCCGACATACTGGTCTTGGGTAACCATGCCTGTGATAGAACGGTCGCCAATGCTAATCAAAAACGACTTACTGGCAACGGTTGGGTGTCTTAGCACATCTGTAATACTGGTCGCCAAATCCACCCCAGAGACATCAAGCGAACGCAAAGGATTGTCCTTGCGATGAAACGCACGCTTCATTTTGGGCGTGCCACCTAATAGCACCTGCATGGGCATATCCACAGGCTGTTCTGGCAGCAGGCTGTCGTCTACTTTTAGTTCACGCACCGCCGTTGCTATGCCCAAGATGGCATACGGACACCGCTCACGAGCACAGATTTCATCAAATAATTTTTCATTTTGGGGTGAGATGGCAAGCACATAACGCTCTTGGGCTTCGTTGGACCAGATTGCCATTGGCGACATACCTTGTTCTAGCGAAGGTACTTTACGCAAATTAAGATGAGCCCCAAGCTCATGGTCGTCCACAAGCTCTGGCATGGCATTGGACAGCCCACCTGCTCCCACGTCATGGATAGAGACGATTGGGTTATTATCATCGCCATCTTTTGCCATCGCCCAGCAGGTGTCAATCACTTCTTGACAGCGACGTTCCATCTCAGCATTATCACGTTGTACAGACGCAAAATCCAAGCCTTCGTCAAGCTCACCACTATCCACCGAGCTTGCCGCACCACCACCCAAACCAATCTGCATGGCAGGACCGCCAAGCACGATGAGCAAATCGCCTTGTTGAATGGCGTTTTTTTGTACCAAATTACGCTTGATGTTACCATAGCCCCCTGCAATCATAATCGGCTTATGATAGCCACGCATTTGGCTGCCGTCTTGGTCGGCTGACGTGTCTAGCTCAAAGCTACGAAAATAACCATTTAAATTTGGGCGACCAAATTCATTGGCAAAGGCTGCCGACCCCAGCGGTCCGTCAATCATAATCTCCAAAGCACTTGCCATACGCTCAGGCTTGCCATAGTCCTTGGTTGATACCTTGCCTGATGTTTCCCATTTTTCTAGCATATTTGGCAGGTGCAAATGCGACACACTAAATCCTGCCAAGCCTGCTTTTGGCTTGCCACCACGCCCTGTCGCCCCTTCATCACGAATCTCACCACCAGCTCCTGTGGCTGCCCCTGCAAATGGGGCGATGGCGGTGGGGTGATTGTGCGTCTCCACTTTCATCAAGATGTCAATTTGTTCATCATGAAAGCCGTACTGTGCTTCACGGTCTGTATTTTTGGTGGGATAAAAACGGGGCGTTTTAAAGCCTGCCATCACCGCTGCATTGTCCTTGTAGGCAGACAAGATGCCGTCAGCGTGCTTCTCGTGGGTATTTTTAATCATCTTAAACAGTGATTTGGGCTGTATTTGCCCATCAATCGTCCACTCGGCATTAAAAATCTTATGACGGCAATGCTCAGAGTTGGCTTGGGCGAACATCATCAGCTCAACATCGGTCGGATTGCGACCTAATTTGGTGAAATTATCTACCAAATAATCCACATCGACATCAGACAAAGCAAAGCCAAACTCACGATTGGCTGCCACCAAAGCATCACGCCCACAGCCCATGATGTCCACCGTGCTTAGATGGGCAGGCTCGCCATCAATGAATAAAGCTGACACTTCGTCCAAGTCGTACACCAAACTTTGGGTCATGCGGTCGTACAAGATACGCTCGGCGGCGACTGGTAATTTGGCAGGCAGATTGTCGCCTGTCAGCGTAAAGATGACAACACGCTCAATCCGACCCACCTTGATGCCACAGTTATTAAAAATATCGGTCGCCTTAGATGACCAAGGGCTAATCGTGCCAAATCTTGGGGCGATGATGAGTTGTAGCTCGTCGTCTGTGGCGGTGGTTAAAGGGATTTTCTCGCCTTGATTGAGTAGGCTTACCGCCTTTTGATGGTCGCTACCACTTAGGGGCAAATCAAATACATACACTTGTTGGCTGTCAATACGCTCAATGTGTAGCCCTGCTTTTTGGCGAAGCTGTGTGGCTAATTGATGAGCTTGAAAATCCGTTAAAAAACGATGCCCTGCGATGGTGCTAATCATGGCGATACCTTTTAAGATGGTGCAAAAGAAAAATACCTGCATTATAACAGATTTACCAAAAAGTGGGCACAAACTTTAGTCATCAACGCCCAAATCTCTTTATCGCCTGTTATAAATTAAACACAAGTCTTAATATTACTTTACAAATTAGTACAATTTAGCACTTTAGCCAAACTACCCAAAGCCTAGACAAACAGCTTAGGCAAATAATCCAAACAAACACCCATAAATATATCCACCATAAAAATGCTAAGACAATGATGACCAGTAGCCAACATATGTTCATCACACGGCTAAAACCTTTGGTGTTTGACAAAATGGGTGGCAGTATTGCTTGTCGTTTTTGCTTGATAGATTGGCTTAATTTGACTGTAGATTTGCCATCGCTTTGTTGTTATGGCTAGCTTACTAAGCTATTACATCACTTTCCATGTGATGGCATTTTCATCAGCTGTATCATGGTGCGATGATGATTGTAAATACTCATTTAAATCAATCGCTTGCAAGGCATCTAACGCATCAATAAGCATACGGTAGCTTGGACGCATACTAATAAAATGACTGGCACTCACCTGACTAACATCTGCTCGGCACTGCTCTTCAAAGTCTTGTGCAGCATGGCGTAATCTTGGCACGCCTGTATAGCGAGAGCCGCCCACCATGCGATGAGCAATCTGAGCAAGCTCTGCTCTGTTCCTATCCGCCCACGCACGCTCTAAGAGCTGTTTTTCACTCTCGGCTGTGTCGATTATGGTCTGTAGGAGCGTTTCAGCCAAATCAACTTTATTGGCTGCTCGCTGCAGTGCATCCGCCCAATCAATATCAGCAGCATTTACCACAGAAGTGGCGTCACTCATCGCCACAGGCTTAAGCATTGATACCGCTTTAGACATGACATCCACCCCTGTCACATCGTGGTGTAACCATCGCTCTAGCGTCTGCATCAGCTGTAGATGCCCGATGGGCTTGCCAACATAGTCATCAAGCCCTGCTGCCACCAGACGGTCTTTCTCATCTGCAAGCCCATGAGCAGTCAAGGCGATGATAGGCGTCGGCTTCGCCTTATGCGTCTGCTCTAACTTGCGAATTTGCTGAGTTGCTTCAAGCCCTGACATTCTTGGCATTTGAATATCCATAAAGATTAAATCAATCGGCTTAAGGCTATTGGTCACCACCTGACTCATCATCTCGATGGCATCAAAGCCGTTACTTGCTTGAATCACTTCTACCCCAAGCTCACAAAGCAATGCTTCTAATACCAATAAATTTGGCAAATGATCATCAACTGCCAGCACTCTTGTGCCTTTAAATTTTAGCTCAACAGACTTGCTTTTAGCATAGGCATCGCCATGATTGCAAAGCATCGCATAAAGCTGTCTACGGTCAAGTGGCTCATACAGTGCATGGGTTTTATAGCGTTCTAACAGCATATTATCCATGCCAACCTGATAACCGTACGCTGCTAATGGACCTTGGTATCTTAAGCGAATTTGGCGTAAAATCGCTCGGATGTCGTCTTGGGCGGCGTCTTGCCCAAAGTTATCCACAATCACCCAATCAAAGCCATGCTCCTTATGGTCAAGCTGCTCTAATAAATCTGCCAAGCCAATCGCAAAAAATACATGTACGTTATCTTGGCTTAGGCTTGCTTTTAGTACTTGAACTGCTGGCAGATGGTTAATCCACACCAAGACAGAGAGCGGTCGCTCCTTTGTGCCAAGTGTCGGCACAACTTCTTGTATCTCCGTTACTTCTGCAGTCTTAAGCCCTGTTGGCATCTCAAACCAAAAAGTCGCTCCGTTTTTAGCAGCATTTTCGCTTTGATTATCAAAAAATCCAATATCACCGCCCATTAAGGCAGTTAGCTGCTTTGAAATAACCAGACCAAGACCTGTGCCACCATAACGCCGAGTTACCGACAAATCCCCTTGGCTAAAGCTTTTAAATAATTGCTCTTTATCAGATTCGCTGACGCCTTTGCCTGTGTCTTCCACCGCAATTTTTAGAAAGTTTGGCTTATCATCAGATAAGCTGACTTTGACAACCACACCACCTGTATCGGTAAATTTAATGGCGTTACCAACAAGATTGGTTAAAATTTGCTTAACACGCAAGCTATCACCAATAGCGTGCGTTGGCACGTCATTATAAAATAACACCGCCAAGCGTAAATGCTTTTCAAGGGCGGTAGGTGACAGCATATCCACCACATCATAAATCGTGGCGTACAAATCGTACTCATGGCTGTCAAGCACCAATTTACCTGCTTCAATCTTTGAAAAATCGAGTACATCATTCACCAAAGCAAGCAGATGGGCAGATGATTTTTTGATGGTCTGAACGTATAAATTTTGCTCACCTGTTAGGTCTTTTTTACGAGCTAACAGATTAATAAACCCATCAATGCTGTTTAGTGGCGTGCGAAGTTCATGGCTGATATTTGCCAAAAATGCCGACTTAGCTTGGCTTGTACTTACCGCCAAATCACGAGCCTTACGAATGGAGATATTTTGCATTTCCATCTCGTCAAAGGCTTGTTGTAAGTCTCTTTCTGTTTCATCAGCGTGCTGCTTTAACTCTTGAAAGCTGACATTTAGCCGTCTTAACGCCCTGACAAAATCTTGCTGAATCAGCTTAAACTCACCACTTGTACGCATACTTGGTGGCTCAGTTAAATTGTCAACATTTAGCTTTTGTAGATAAAGCCGCATCTCATAAATGGGGGCAATCCATCGCTTAGAATAGCTATTTAAAATCAAAAGCAGTAATAAAATGGTGATAAGTCCCGTCACACACAGTGCCAACAGCACTCGATAAAAGGTGATGATTAAGGGACTATCATCCATCTCTACAAACAGCCAAAATCGCTGATGGTCCACTTGTATAGCACGCCCATAAGCTGTGCCATAATCGGTGGCAAGTCTTGAAACTACTTGCTTGGTTGTATCAAAATCACCCCACTTAGCCTGCTTATTTGACCCTGATGTCAGCACAATATTTGCCTGACTATCCATAATCGCCATTCGCTGGACATGCTGAAGCTTAATTTGGTTAAAATAATTGCTAAGCTTAACGTATAAACTGGCATCATGATCATGCAGATTAGACCTGTTGGCATCGTCATTCCAGTCTTGGGTAATCTGCATTAAGGTAGTAGTCATATTAGGATTATTATCTTGGGCAAGTAGCGAACGTGCTTGCACTTCATAGCGTGTTAATGCAGCTTGGGCAAGCACGTCTTGCTCTGATAAAACGGCTCGACGCACTTCAAAAAACACAAGCAAACCACCAACCATCGCTAAGATAGCGATTGGCACAAACACCAACAAAATCAGCTGTCCATAAGCACTTTTTAAGGCTTTTAGTCGGGGGTGATTCATAGATAATACCTAACAAATGACTGTGGTTAGTGTAGCATGTTTCACACAGCGAATAAATCACAAAAAAAACCAAAACGCTGTATAAGCTTAGAGTTTTTTGTCGTGGTAGATGTGCTATAATCCATCACATCACACCAAATTAATGACACGGATTTTATCATGATGCACACTGCTTTAACCACCACACACCTTGCTGATACAGTAGGTAACACGCCTTTGGTTTTGCTTGATAGCTTTGGCACACCACATGTCACCATCTTAGCCAAGCTTGAGGGCAATAACCCTGCAGGTTCTGTAAAAGATCGCCCTGCCTTTAATATGATTAACGAGGCCCAAAAGCGTGGACAAATCACACCGGGCGACACGCTCATCGAAGCGACAAGCGGTAACACAGGCATTGCTCTTGCGATGGTGGCTGCCATGCTTGGCTATAAGATGACGCTCATCATGCCAAAAAACTCAACCCAAGAACGTAAAGACGCCATGCGTGCCTATGGTGCGACACTTATCGAGGTTGAGCAAGGCATGGAAGAGGCTCGTGACCTAGCATTACAAATGCAAGCCGATGGCAAAGGCATCGTCTTAGATCAATTTAATAATGATGATAACTGGCAAGCCCATTACCGCACCACAGGACCTGAAATCTGGAAGCAGACGGACGGTAAAATCACCCACTTTGTCAGCTCTATGGGCACAACAGGCACGATTATGGGCGTCTCAAAATTCTTAAAAGAACAAAACCCAAATATCCAGATTATCGGGCTACAGCCAGATGAGCATTCAAGCATTGCAGGCATTCGCCGATGGGAGAGGGCCTATCTGCCACAAATCTTTGACCCAACATTCGTCGATGTCGTGATGGATGTTAATCAAAAAGACGCTGAGATCACCATGCGACAGCTTGCCAAGCAAGAAGGCGTATTTTGTGGGGTGTCATCTGGCGGTGCAGCTTGGGCAAGCCAGCAAGTGGCAAAGACCATCACTACAAATGACCCCAAAGCAGTAATCGTCTTTATCGTCTGCGATAGAGGGGATAGGTATTTATCAACAGGGCTGTTTGGTGTTGAAGATTAATTAAGCCACACCAGTTGACTCGATTTTTGTTTGATACAAGGATAAGCCATGCCACCGATTTTAGTATTTGACATTGAGACCATACCTGACACCGTGACAGGTAAAAAGCTTTATCCTGAGCTTGCAGGTCTATCTGAGGCCGATACGCTTAGCGCCTTGATGGCGTTAAGACAGTCTGAAGTGGGTAATAGCTTTATGCAGCACCCTTTGCATAAGATTGCGTGCTTGTCGTTTTTATGGTTTGATGAAGGGCAATTCACCCTAAAATCATTAAGCCTAGATAGTAGGGACGAACGCAGCATTCTTAGCACATTTTTGCGTGCTTTTGACAAAAAGCCCATCATTGTGTCATGGAATGGATCAGGATTTGATTTGCCTGTGCTGCTGTATCGCATGACGCACCACCACATTGATGCTAGCCCCATCATGAATGCAGGCTTTAAGCAGAACGATTATCTAAACCGTTACAGCGAAAAACACGTGGATCTGATGGATAAGTTCTCCTTTGGCGTGTGGTCAAATAAACAAAAACTTGACACCATCGCAAGCCTATGTGGCTTTGCTGGTAAAGGTGACTTAGATGGCTCTCAAGTTGTGCCAATGGTGCTAAAAAATCAATGGCATAAGCTGACTAATTATTGTGAAAGCGACGTGATTAATACGTGGTTTATTTACCTAAGATGGCTTGTGCTGACAGGTAAAATGGATGAGCAAAGTGCAAACACGCTGCTAACCCACACCCAAGACTTTATCCAATCTTTAGTTGATACAAGTGGAAAACCACGCCATCAGCAGTTTTTACAAGGTTGGCAAGAGTCATAGATAATCTGTGGTATAATTGAGCCTTTTACCCACCTTTTTTGGCAAGGCAACCATGACTGTTCATAACCCAACCATCTTACAAGCACCAAATAAAAAACACAGCAAAACCAATGCTCGCACCCGTAAACGCTTACAAGACGCACCGCCTGTTACGCTCGTCATTGACAATCTAGCTCATGATGGGCGTGGCGTGGCAGCGTATGGTGTCGGTGAGCAGGCAAGCTTACACCCTACCGATAAGCACGGCAAAAAAGTCTTTGTTAATTTTGCCCTACCAAACGAAACCGTCAGCGTACAGATTAAATCTAGCAAAAAAACCTTTGAAGAAGGTGACGCTTTAACTGTGCTAAATAACCCTAATCCTGAACGCCAAACACCGCCTTGCCCACATTTTGGGGTGTGTGGTGGCTGTAGTCTGCAGCATTGGCAAGCCGATGGGCAGATCGCCTTTAAACAAAAGGTCTTGGCAGAACTACTAAGCCACCAAGCACTCACTCAGCCAGAGACTTGGCTAACCCCACTCACAGCAGAACGTCTAGGTTACCGTACCAAGGCACGCATGGGCGTAAGATTTGTAGAAAAAAAGAACACTGCTCTTGTCGGCTTTCGTGAGCGTAGCAGTAATTTTTTAGCAAATTTAAATGAATGCCACATTTTAGATACTCGCATTGGCTTTGAGATTGATAACCTAAAAGCCCTTATCACAAGTCTAGATGGGCGTAATGACATTGCCCAATTAGAGCTTGCCATGGGTGAGACGCTTGATGATGTCGCAGATAGTACTAAGTCGGTTGCTGTTATCGTGCGTCATCTTCAGCCACTTTGTGATGGCGATATTGATAAACTACAAGACTTTTTTGCCAAGCGTCACTGGCAACTGTTCTTACAACCAAAAGGTAGCGATACCGTGCATCGCATCGATGATCCCCATGGGCGAGCAAGCTCTTTGACCGTGCCACCGACTGGCGGACTGTTTTATCGCTTAGCTGATTTTGATGTTACTTTTGAATTTTCACCCCTTGACTTCACCCAAGTCAACTTATCAGTTAATCGCAAGATGACCAAGCTTGCTTGTGATCTATTGGATCTAAAAGCAGGCGAGCGAGTGCTTGATCTATTCTGCGGACTTGGCAATTTTAGCCTGCCGCTTGCTAAATGTGTGGGTAAGACAGGTTTTGTGATTGGTGTTGAAGGCAGTCATGAGATGACAGAGCGTGCCGCCATGAATGCCAAAGCAAACGGCATTATGCACGCTAAGTTTTATGCCCAAGATTTGACACAAGATTTTTCTGCCGAAGAGTGGGTAGGCGAAGTGGATGCTCTACTTATTGACCCACCTAGAAGTGGTGCTATGGAAGTGATGGCGTACTTGGGTAAATTTAACGCCAAACGCATTGTTTATGTTTCATGCAACCCTGCAACACTTGCTCGTGATACCGCCCTACTGCTTGAGCAAGGTTATAAGCTAACTCATGCAGGCGTGATGGATATGTTTAGCCACACAGGGCATGTGGAGAGTATTGCACGATTTGAGAAAATTTAGGCGACAGCTTATTCGTTAAGCACCATTTGCCGATACCAAGATAATAGTGCTAAGTGTCGCACTTTTTAAATAAATAAACACAAAAACTTGCCAAAACCTTAAAACCGTCCAATGACTTTAGGGCGGTTTTTTTATCCAAGCGAGCTTTATAAGCATAAGGCGTCATGTCAATTAGATCGCTTAATGCTTGGGCATCTAGGGTCATCTCATTATCCACGTGCCATGTGTTAAGTAAATAAAATTCTGGACTCATCTGTTCTACAAACTTACCAGGCTCGTGTAAATTTACCGTATCAAACAGCCCTTGGCGAAGTGCGTACAGATGCGTAGGGGCAGGCGTTGCCATTAACATCAGACCACCATCTTTTAGCACTCTTAACATCTCAGATTTTGGTAGTGGGCTAAACAAGCTGGTACACAGATCCACACTGTTATCAGTGATTGGCAAAAGTGATCCTGTGCCGACAATCCAAGTAATGTTTTTATGTGATAACTTGTAGGATTTGGCAGCGATTTTTACAGCAGGTTTTGCGATATCTAAAGCAAAAACTTGATGCGTCTGTTTGGCAATCTGAGCGGTGTAATAACCTTCACCACAGCCAATATCAAGTGCGGTATGGACTTTTTGGGCTGCTATAATCTCACCGATTTTCGCTCTTAACGGCTCATAAAACCCACCCGCCAAAAAGCGTCGCCTTGCTTGCACCGATTCTGGCGTGTCGCCTGCATGATGACTGCGTTTATGCTGGACGACGTGTAGATTGACATAGCCATCTTTACTGACATCATAGCTGTGGCGATTTTGGCACGTATAAGATTTTTGAGCATACATTAAGGGGGTATGACAGATAGGACAGGCAAGCATGATTAAACTTAGCAAAAATTTAAAGTTATTTTAACATGTATCTGCTGATACAAAGAAACGTTTATACAAAAAGCTTAGCGATCAAATCGCCATTCCAAAGATGGTAAATGCCAATCAAAGCGAATGGCAAACATTCGCACACCAAAGATTGTCAGCAGCGTCAGCATCTCTACAAGGTGCATACTAAAGCCTATCTGCTCCAATCCAAAATATAACACCGAACCGATGATGCTGGCACTGATATAAATCTCTTTTTGTAGCACAAGTGGCACCTCATTACAGATCATATCGCGCATGATACCGCCAGCAATACTTGTCATCACCGCCATTAATACTGCCACCAAAGGATTTGCTCCAAAAGACAAAGTGACTTTTAAGCCGATCACACTAAATGCCGCCAAGCCAATCGCATCAAAGAATTTTAAAGCCCCTGCAACTTTTTTATACAGACCAAAAAACACTTGGCATAACAGCGATGTCAAGGTAATGACAATCATATAATTAAGATCTGTCATCCAAAACAGCGGATGACGATCTAGCATGACATCACGCAAAGTACCGCCACCAATGGCATTTACCATTGAAACTAAAATGCAACCAAAAAAGTCAAACCGCTTATATAATGCAAGCGTCGTTCCTGCAACTGAGCATGCCACGATACCTACCATATCTAGCACATAAATGGCAAACTCAGCATTTAGTCCAAAATTCATCATCTTTAGCATCCATATTCATCGGCGGTATTATAATACAAAACCCCGCTATCGGCAGGGCTTTGTATGAACACACAAAATGACTATTCATCGCCAAACTTACGTTTTGCTTTTTTTGCTTGACGCTTAGCAAAAAAAACTTCTTCCTCTGATCCACGAGTTTTCTTTGAAAATGGGTGATCGTTCTTCTTATATGACGGCTTATCGCTAAAATACGATGGCTTATCGCTAAATCCTGAACGTCTATTATCACCAAATTTTGGCTTGTCGTTAAAGCGTGGTTTGTCACCGAAGCGTGGTTTGTCATTAAAGCGTGGTTTGTCATTAAAGCGTGGTTTGTCACCAAAACGTGGTTTGTCATTAAAGCGTGGTTTATCGTCTCGTCTAGTATCTCGTCTGTCATCAAAGCGACGTTCGCTTGTGTCGGCTCTGTCATTACGATAGGGTCTATCTGCATATCCCTCATTACGGCGGTTGCGGTTGTCGTCACCACGCCCAAACTGACGCTCATCACGACCTGCCTTAAGCCTACGATCAAACCTGCCTTGCCCTTGACTACGCCCCTCAAATCGACCGCCACGACCGCCATCACGACGATTACCACGGTCTTTTTTACGGCGATTATCGTCAAGGTTTGGGGCAGGACGCCTTGGCTCAAGCCCTTCTACAACAGCCGTCTTCATGTCACGCTTTAGATAATGGTTAATCTTAAACAACTGTGAACGATCATCCATACTGCATAGATTCATCGCCACACCTGTGCGTCCAGCACGACCACAGCGACCGATACGATGCACATAATCTTCTACTTGGCGTGGCAAATCATAGTTTACAACGTGACTGATGTTTGAGATGTCAATACCACGAGCAGCGACATCTGTTGCAATAAGAAAGTCACATTTACCACTTTTTACATCACTGATAATGCGGTTACGTTTGCCTTGGGGCAAATCACCATGCAGATAACGTGCCTTTAGCCCTGCTTCAACAAGCGTCTCGGCAAGCTGTTCGGTGCTGCGTTTGGTTGCTGTAAAAATCACAGCTTGGCTAATCTTAGGGTCACTTAGTAGCTCAATTAAAATCTTATTTTTATGGTGAAAGTCATCACAAAAATACACACTTTCATCAATGTGAGCTGATTCTACTTTAATGGCGACACGTTCAGGATTTACTGTGAAACTTTCTGCAATTTTACCAACTGCTCCATCCCAAGTTGCTGATGACATGATGGTCTGACGAGATTCTGGAGCAGCTTGTAAAATGGCACTGATGTCATCGGCAAAGCCCATATCCAGCATACGATCAGCTTCATCCAAAATCAACGTATCAAGCTCAGACAGATCCACTCGCTCACTGTTTATGTGATCGATTAAGCGTCCCGGTGTTGCGATGACGATTTGGACGCCTTTGCGTAAGGCACGAATCTGACCGCTATACGGTGCACCACCGACAAGCGGCACACTAAAGATGCCTTTAAGCTCACCGCTGTACTTACGCACATTGTCTTGAACTTGCATGGCAAGCTCGCGGGTTGGCGTTAAAATTAGGGCTTTGATTGGGGTTTTTTGGTAACGGTCGTGTGATTTTTGACTAAAATCATCTTTATTAACTTCATCTGTCTTTGGCTTGGCAGACTGAGTGGCTAAGCTGTGCAGAATCGGCAGAACAAATGCTGCTGTCTTGCCAGAGCCTGTTTGTGCTGACAATAATAAATCACGACCATCTAAGGCGTGCGGGATTGCTCCTGCTTGGATTGGGGTAGGCTTGGTGTAGCCTGATTTGGTTAATGCTTTTAAAATCAGCTTATGTAAGTTTAAATCAGCAAAAGTTGTTTCATCGGTCGCCACATCTTCTATTGCCTGCTGGGCAAGGGTTGGGCTTAAAATTGCTTTAAGGTTTAACGGATTTTGAGTTTCGTTCGTCATAATTACACTTTAAAAATAGGTACGCAAAAACCACTGATGAACAAGAATACACAAACCACCTTTAGATACAAGGTAATCGTGAATTTAGGCATTATATGGTTGGATTATCGCTCAGCTTACAGCTAAATCATCGCAAAATTAGGCAGGTTTACGCTTGGTATTCTTGGGGTGTCGTCAAACGAATAAAGAACGTCAGGCATTTAAGTTGCGTTTTTCTGGCAAAGTAGTTGCCCAAACGCACAAAATAAAACTCAAATCAATAAAAGGCGATGTCATCAAGCGAGTGAGTTTAACTCACAATCTAAAGATTATAACACAGATTATTAAAAAACGGGAAAAAATATTATGAATTTTTAGCAAAAGATAATGCCTGCGATTGTATCGGCTTTTTGGGTAAAATTTAGCCGTTTTTACTTTTAAATTCACCGCTAAAATGCCATAATAACTAAAATAGCGTAAAAAGCTTTTATTTTTGCAATAAGGACAGCTTGTGGTACAGATTCGTGACAGCTTGCCATTACTTGGCGGCAACAGCAGCAGCACTGACAGTGCAACTTTGACAGCCAGTCTGGTTGCACGATTGCATCCTGATTTTAAAGCTCAGCTTTCCCATCCTAAGCTTGCCACCACACTTGATCACTCAAGCACCACACAGGTGCCATCTAGCCTAAGTGAAGCAGACATTGATGTGGACGCTTGGCTTAAGTCAGTCTCTGAACGCTTTGGCAAAGATAGCTTACCCATGCTTAAAAAGGCGTGCGATTTTGTTAAAATTCAATCTGGCAAGCCACACGCCTGCCGCTCTGGGGCTTATGCCACAGGCATTGGCATGGCAGATATTCTAGCGTATCTATTCCAAGACGAAAACGCACTTATCGCTGCCATGCTATATCGGACAGCACGCCGAGAGTTGGTGAGTATTGACACTATTCGCCAAAATTTTGGTAGTGATGTCGCTCATTTGGTTCAAGACACGCTTGCCATCGGAAAGCTGTCAGAGAGTATCGAGAGCAATAAACGACTAGAAGACTACTTTGATGGCAACCAAAGAGAACAGCTTTCTAATATTTATAGCATGCTTGTCAGCACCACCAATGATGTGCGAGCCGTATTGATTAAGCTTGCTGAACGCACCTTTGCCATGCGTGAGTTATCTTTTGCACCACAAGATCGTCAGCAACGTGTGGCACGAGAAGTCATGACCATCTACGCCCCACTTGCTCACAGACTTTCCATCGCTCAGCTAAAGTGGGAGCTTGAAGATTTAGCATTTCGCTATATTGCTCCTGATGAATATAAAAAAATTGCTTCATTGCTTGCCGAAAAACGCAGTGAACGTGAGTTGTACATTGACACCGTCAAGCAAAGCCTAGCAGATGCCCTAGAAGGTGCAGGCATTAGCTTTGAGCTGTCTGGGCGTGTCAAACACATCTATTCTATCTGGCGAAAGATGAAGAAAAAGAACTTATCGTTTGATCAGTTGTATGATATTCGTGCCTTGCGTGTGCTTGTTAATACCAATGCAGAATGCTACTACACGCTTGGGGTGGTTCACGGCTTATGGCGTCATGTGCCAGAACAATTTGACGACTACATCACAAACCCTAAGCCTAACGGATATAAGTCACTACACACCGTTGTCATCGCCGAGCACCGCACCTTAGAAGTACAGATTCGTACCTTTGACATGCATTTTGAAGCAGAGCTTGGTAAAGCGGCACATGTAAACTACAAAGAAGGGCTTAAAGGCAAGCAAGACAACTATTTAGTTCAAAAGATTAGCTCATTGCGTCAGCTCTTAGAAGGCGATAAAGTTGCTAGCACCGAATCAGATATTGACGATTTAGACCTAGATAACGCTGAACGAATTTATGTTTTTAGTCGTGATGGCGATATCACCGAGATGCCAAAAGGTGCGACCGTCTTAGATTTTGCTTATTATGTGCATACAGAAGTCGGTAATCGAGCCCAAGGAGCTCGAGTCAATGGGCGGTATGTCCCGCTCACTCACCAGCCAAAGACAGGCGATCAAGTCGAGATTATCACCAAATCTAGCCGAGAGCCAAACCGAGATTGGCTGGTATCATCGCTAGGCTATATTCACACCAACCGAGCCAAGGCAAAGCTACGGCAGTGGTTTAATAAACAAGACCGTGATAAGAACATTGAGACAGGTAAGAATCTATTTTTGCGTGAGCTTGATCGCTTATCCATCAGCCTAAACCAAGTTAAGCTGTCTGACTACTTTGAAGAATTTAATGTCAAAAGTGATGAAGACCTATACCTTGGCATCTTTATGGGTGAGATTGGATCAGCACAGCTTGTCGGCAAGATTGCCACCAAGCTTAGCCTTGCCATACCTCAGGTAAATGAATCCACCATTGAGATTAAGACACCAGTACGTACCAATAAATACAAAATCGATCTAGAAGGCTTTGATAATGTAGAGCTACACCTTGCCAAATGCTGCAACCCCATTCATGGTGAGCCGATTGCAGGATTTATTACCCTATCTAATGGTATAAGCGTTCACAGTCAAGCGTGTGCTGAATATCTGCGCTTGGTCGAAAAAGAGCCTGACCGCTGTATCGTTGCTCGCTGGCAAGAAAGCTTTGGACGCTATCAACCTGTCGCCATTATCGTAGAAGCTTACAGCCGTGATGGTCTGTTGCGTGACTTAGTGCATGTCATTGATAAAGAAAAAGTGAATATTCATCGGGCTGAGACTGTTTTTTGTGATGATGCCATCAGTCAGATGAAGTTTTTTGTGGAAGTGGCAGGATTAACACATTTATCTCGTCTGCTAAATAAAATCGAACAGCAGCCAAGCGTCATTTTTGCAAAACGGAGTAATGGCTAATGCCAGAGTTACCTGAAGTTGAAACCACAAAAACAAGCCTTGCTGTGCTACTAAATCAACAAGTTGCCAGTGTCGCCATCAGTCAGCCAAAGCTTCGCTATGCAATACCCAGCGACTTATCAACTTTGGTCGGCTTTAGGCTAACAGATGTGTCTCGGCGTGCCAAATATCTGCTATTGACTTTTTTTAACGCCCAAGACAATCGAAAAAAGGTACTGCTTATCCACTTAGGCATGTCAGGTAGTCTTCAAAATAGACCCGCCAAAGATGGCGCACCAATGCCCATCAAGCACGACCATGTGGTGATTACCTTTGCCGATGATGATGGCAATATCACCCCATTGCACTATCATGACCCCAGACGATTTGGAATGATTTTATGGGCGTTTAATGATGATTTTATTGATAATACCGATTTGGCTTATGATAGATTTTTGGCACATTTAGGCCCAGAACCGCTCAGCTGTAACTTTAATGCCGATTACTTATATCAGTACATCACTCATTCTCGCCAAAGACCGATTGCCAAACCCATTAAGGCTGTCATCATGGATCAAAGCTGCGTGGTTGGCGTGGGTAACATCTATGCCACAGAAAGCCTATTTCTCTCACGCATTCATCCACAGACGCCTGCACATTTACTTAGCTTTGATGAAATTGCTACACTTGTTGAGCATATCAAAGCCATTCTACAAAAAGCCATTATCCAAGGCGGTACAACTTTAAAAGACTTTAGCACAGGTAATGGAAAAACAGGCTATTTTCAGCAAGTACTCCTTGCGTATGGACGTCAAAACCTGCCTTGCACCGTCTGTGGTACGCCTCTTGAGAGTGTCAAGATAACAGGCAGAGCCAGTGTGTATTGTCCGCACTGCCAAAAAAAACCTAGCAACTAAACTAGGTTTTTAAGGCTTTATAACTTACTTACTTAACTTTGCACTAATTTCACGCAGCAATAATACTTCTTCTGATGGCTCTGGTGCAGATTCCGGCTCTTGGGTCTGCTGACGACGCAGTCTGTTCATGCCTTTTACCATCAAAAATATGATGAATGCTAAGATAATAAAGTTAATGACAACTGTCACAAAGCTACCCCACGCCAACATCGGAGCACCTGCTTCTTTTAGGGCGTCATAAGTCATCGCCACGCCTTCTGGAGCGTCGCCAAGTAAGATGAATTTATTTTTAAAATCAAATTCGCCACCCATGATAAAAGACACGATTGGCATAATGACATCTTCTACCAATGATGTCGTAATCTTACCAAAGGCTGCACCAATAATGACACCAACCGCCAAATCCATAACATTGCCTTTTAGGGCAAATTCCTTAAACTCTTGAATTATACTCATAAGATTAACTCCCAAAAATAACCAAAGATAAACGCACAAAGTACGTTTATCTTGTAAAAAGTGGCAACATCATACTACAATGGATAAAAATTACTGTATCATCTATCAAGTATTATGTTGGTTTTATGTAAACCACTGCTGGCTTAAGCGTCTTTTTTACGACTAAAACGCTTACGCTCATTTTCGGTCAAATAACGCTTACGAATACGAATTGATTTTGGCGTAACTTCCACAAGCTCATCATCTTCGATAAACTCAAGTGCCTGTTCTAGCGTGTACTCAACAGCAGGTGTTAGCGTCAAGGCTTCATCCGTACCAGAAGCGCGCACGTTGGTCAGCTGCTTACCTTTAGTTGGATTCACCACCATGTCATCAGAGCGAGAATTAATACCGATAATCATGCCTTCATACACTTCAAGCTGTGGTTTAGCAAACAGACGTCCACGGTCTTGCAACGTAAATAAGGCATATGCCAAGCACGTACCATTGACCATAGAAATCAACACACCATTTTGGCGACCAGCCACTGTACCGCTTTTAGCTTCGCCATAATGAGAAAAACTTGACGTCATAATACCTGTGCCTGATGTCATCGTTAAAAACTCTGAACGAAAGCCAATCAAACCACGTGACGGTACAACCGCTTCAATACGGATGCGTCCTTTTCCATCGACTTCCATATTGGTCAGCTCACCTTTACGGTTGCCCATTTGTTCCATAACTGCACCTTGGTGCTGTTCTTCAACATCAAAAGTTACGTTCTCGTAAGGCTCGCACATCTTACCATCAATTTCTTTCATGATAACTTGTGGGCGAGATACGCCAAGCTCAAAGCCTTCACGACGCATATTTTCAATCAAAACAGATAAATGCAACTCGCCACGACCAGACACTTTAAATTTCTCTGGACTATCAGTGTCTTCCACACGTAAGGCAACGTTATGAATAAGCTCACGATCAAGACGTTCACGAATATTACGAGAAGTAACAAACTTACCTTCTTTACCAGCGAATGGTGAATCATTCACTTGAAAGGTCATAGACACGGTTGGCTCATCTACCGACAGTGCAGGCAGGGCCTCTACTACTTTAGGATCACAGATAGTGTCTGAAATATTTAGCCCATCAATCCCTGTGATACACACGATATCACCTGCGTGAGCTTCTTCGACATCGACACGCTCAAGTCCGTGATAACCCATGATTTTTAAGATTCGTCCGTTGCGAGTTTTACCTTCTTTATCAATCACGGTGACAGGCGTGTTTGTCTTAACAGAACCACGCTGAATACGCCCAATACCAATAACACCCACAAAGCTGTTATAGTCAAGGCTTGAGATTTGCATTTGGAACGGACCATCTACATCCACCTTCGGCGGCTCAACCACATCAACAATGGTCTCAAATAATGGGGTCATGTCAGTTGCAAGATTATCTGGCTCACGTCCTGCAATGCCGTTCATACCTGAAGCATATACGATTGGAAAGTCAAGCTGCTCATCGGTTGCACCTAGATTATCAAACAGATCAAAAACTTGATCCATTACCCAATCAGGGCGAGCAGATGGCTTATCAATTTTATTTAAAATAACAATCGGCTTAAGTCCACGAGCAAAAGCTTTTTGGGTAACAAAGCGAGTTTGTGGCATTGGGCCTTCTTGAGAGTCAACAAGCAGTAGTACACAGTCCACCATACTCATCACACGTTCCACTTCACCACCAAAGTCAGCGTGTCCTGGGGTGTCCACGATATTAATGCGATAGGTAGTGTCAGTGCGTTTGTCGAGCCATTTGATTGATGTGTTTTTGGCTAAAATGGTGATACCACGCTCGCTTTCTAAAGCATTAGAATCCATCACACGCTCAATCTCGCCTGCACGCTCACCCAATGCACCAGATTGTTGTAATAACTTATCAACAAGCGTGGTTTTGCCATGGTCAACGTGAGCTATAATGGCGATATTTCTTAACTGTTTGATATTATTCATGTTTTTACCTAAAAATTTTGGTTGATTATTTTTTTATGTACACTATTGTGTACACATAAGTTCATAACTTAATAACTTGATGTCGCATTATACAGATAACGCAACAAAAAAGCTAAAAAAATGAAAATAATGCTTGATTATCTAATTATAATTAGATATAATAAGCACATATACAGAGCAAAAGCTCGACAATCAACCCAAAGCTACAGGAGCTTACAAATGAAAGTAGTACATATTGATAAATTCGGATTTGGTGATTTTTTTCATGACAACAAAATGAGCGGAGGTACTGCAAAAAACGGTACTCGATATGCAGAAGTTGTTGTTAATTCTGAAATTTACCACACTTTAAAAAACGGCTTGACAATCATCGGTACTCATAAAAAAAATGGTAGTACTAGAACGTATGAGTTTAACGGTGAACACGGCAGGGAATTTTACAACTATCACGCTCAGCTTGTTGTAAGATTTTATGGAAAAATGACAGACAAAAAATTAGCTTAATTGCGATTTTTGAAAAACCCAAAAAAAAAAAATTTTCTAGGTCATGTATGAACAATAACTATGTATTCAATCGTTTATTAACAACGCTCAATTTACACCGTAACCACGACATGACCGCCAAAATTTTTAAGCTTGGTGGCACGCACTCTGAAATAACAAAGTCGCTAGTTAAGTCATGGCGTATCAGCGATGAACAAAACAGGCTGTATCGCCCCATGCTAGACAAGACACTAATATCGTTTTTTGACGGCTTACAACAAGCAAGCAAAGATGAGTTGATAGATATTAATTGCGATATTGTTATAAGAATAAAGGAGTAAAAAAAATGGCAAACACTACCAAAGCTCAAGCAAGAGCAGTTAAGCAATATCAACAGACTAGCGAAAGTTGGACTGTACGCACAAAAGACGAACAAAAGATGCAAATGCTTAAACAAGCAAAAGCAACGGGCAATTTGTCAAAAATATTTTTTGAATTTTTAGAAGAATATTTTAAAAAAAATGAAAATAATGCTTGATTATCTAATTATAATTAGATATAATAAGCACATATACAGAGCAAAAGCTCGACAATCAACCCAAAGCTACAGGAGCTTACAAATGAAAAAATCTGAAATGAAAGCAATCAAAGAATGTCGTGAGAATATCATCGGCTTTCTACACCCCAATGAAATGCAAACAATCAACGCGATTTTGGGGATTGATGTTGATAAGCTAGATTTTTATACTGTTTGTGATTTAACTATCAAAAATTATGCAGATAAGAAAATCACAAATAAAAAAGCAAGTGAAGTGTTTGACATTCTTTCACAAGCAAATAAGCAATTTAAAATAGAGCGTTATCGCTATGACAAGTCTACAAAGACAATCTATGAATTTGATGAAGAACACGATGCGTATTTATTCTTAGAAAATAGCGGACACGGAAGATATGTTCACTTAGTTACAGTTAACGGTATGTATATCTAGTGTTGATTTTCTAGATTATAAAATACACATAAGACTTAGATTTTTAAAGAAAACCGCCCACGCTGGCGGTTTTCAAGACTAAAACAAGATTACGAATATCACTCAATGAACTATAAAATCTTGAACTAAAAGTAAAAGTATTTGATGAAATTAAACTTGACAAATCAAATTTATTTTAATAAGATAGTTCATGTAGTTATTACGCCACTGCAAAAAAGTGGCTTAGAAAGTTCTACAATTGTTAAAAGGGTTCACCACCGCTTAGGTGGCTTAGAAAATTGTATAATTTTAAAATATGTTTACCACCGCTTAGGTGGCTTAGAAAGTTATATGATTGTAAAAAAGGTTTACCACTGCAGAAGTGGCTTAGAAAATTATATGATTGTAAATCAGTAATAACTACCAATAAACCCCCAAACTTTGGGGGTTTATTTTTACTTAAGCCCTACTAGATACGTTGTCCGACCGCCACGCTTAACAGCTGTTAGAAACTGACTTCGCTGGTCACCAGCATTTGACTTGTAGCCTAAATGTATCCATGTGCTATTTTCGTCAGGGAATTCTAAAATAAGCTGGTCAAACTTTTTTAGCTTGTCTTTTAAAAAGTTAGCAATTTGTCGTGTTGTGCCAAATTCAGGACACTTAAAGTCAATTGCTCGCCCAAAAGTGTGTGCTGATGTATTAGACCCACCCACCGCACGATTGACATTGGGCGAACGATAACCGCTAGATATATGAATGGGTTTTCCAAGCAGGTCTCTGACAGGTTGCCACAGATTTACGCTACTATCTATCAAGTTTTGCAATACCCCAGCATCAGGGATATTATCAATGCCACGAGCTTTTGCGGTATTGCTGTGTAATAGCTCGTTTAAGCTGATGTTTTGCGTGATTTTAATCGTCTTGCCTACAGCTAAAGCGTGCTTTAATGCACGCTGTGACTGCACCCCCCACACGCCGTCAGCAGGCGTGTTTATTTGTTCTTGAATGTGTTTGATGTTCACTCAAATCCCTCAACTTCTAAGGCGTCTGTGACTGCTGGTACTTCAACGAGTTTAATCACACTAAGGCGATTTTCAAGCATAGCTTTAGTAATGCCTTTTGTGATGGTTGTGATGTCTTCTGGCAAGATTTTAACCGCTGCAGCAGCCGTCAGTTTAGCTTGAGTTACCTTGTCATTTAAGGCGATAAGCTCATCAACGTCTTTTTGACTGATAATCTTATATTTGTCAATCTCTTGTCGCTTATTGTATGCTATCTGCAAAGCTTGTTCAGCGGCTTTCACTCTAGTTTCAGTACTCTCAGGAATGCTGTCTAAGACAAGCCTTACTTCGTTTGCGTCTTCTTTTGCAGTATAATATTTTGAACTAAATAGACCAGCTGGCATATCATGTTTACCAGTTCTGTCTTTAAACTTAAAAACAAATTCATGTAAACCCTTACTAAACGCATCGTCAAGATTAAGAAGAACCGCCCCATCAGGTGTAATGACAGTATCTTCATTAAAATTGATGGTTACGTCGCTGTGGTCATTTATAGCAATTACCCGACCAATAAAATCTTTTAAGTTTACCTTAGGGGCTATAACGGGTTCTCCTTGATACGTAAGATGCAAATAAAACTGCAGAATACCATCATCACGCTTTTTGGCAGTGATATGCCAATCATCAGCTATTGGATAACTGGGCGTGCTTGTCTCATCTTTATGGTCTGAATGCTCCATCACTTCTGAATAATCACTATACCCATCATTATCGGTGTCTTTGTTATCAGGATTTGTGCCGTATTTTTCGTATTCATCATAATCTGTGATGCGGTCATTATCTGCATCTCTTTGTTTTTCGGTTAAAGCAACGGTTCTTAAAGCACGAGCCATTAATTTATCAAGCCCATCTAGGCGTGCCTTATTCTCACCATAATTTGCATCGATTTTTTCATTGATTTCAGCGATTTTTTTCTCAATGTCATCAATGCCTACCGTTTTATCGGTGCTTGTTGTTGTTTCGGTGTTGCTTGGCAACTTGTTAAGTTTATTATCAATCTTAGTCAAAAGCTCTTTAATCTCTATGATGTGTGTTGTGATAAGCTGTAATACGCTAGAAATGGTTGGTTTCATGTTATGCTCCTGTAGTTAGTGCGGTTTCAATGGTTTGTAAGATGTCATTGTCAATATGACTTTCTAGGGCTTGTAAGCGATTTTTAATGTCACCGATTTGCTTTAGCATTTCTGCTGTTGCCGAGCTGCCTTGTAGTGCGTCCTCAATTTCTTTTAATGTGTCAAACGCACTGCTTGCCCCATCTGTGATGTTGTGTACTTTTGTAGCAACTTCGTTAATTGCCCCTGCCAGCGTCTTATCATTTGTGCTAAGGTTTTGGGTATCGCCTATTTTCTGCTTGACGTTATAGACAGCGATAGCGACTTTTTTCATTGCTTGGGTTGTTTGGCTCATATCATTCTCCGTAGGTTAGCCAGTGTTCTACTAATAGGACCAACTCGCCTTCTTGTTCAGGCAAATTGATGGGTGTAACATCGTCGATTTGAACTTCGATGTCTTGTTCAACGTGTAGCTCTATTTGCACATATCATCCCCTTTTTGTCATGTCATGGGTAAGGCTTATCACCCCCTGCACAAGCGTCTTAATACGCCCATCTTTCATCGTTGCTTGTAAGTCGTATTTTGCCATTGACCATGTTGCGTTATCTGTCATGTCGTGCGAAAAGTTCACGATAATAACGCCAGTATCTACAATAAAAATGCCGTCATCGCTAGACAATGACAGCACTTGTGTACGCTTAGTTTTAGTTTCAGTGTATGCTTGTAAATCAAGCCTTGCAATTTGGCTTGTGTCGTATGGTGCATCGCCTTGCGTAAATCTAAATCGCTTGGCAATATCATCACCACGATACAAGCTAAGTTTGATTTTTGGTGGCATTAGCTCCCCTTGTTGATTACGTTGTCATAGATTTTGGTTAACTGATTGATGGCATTACCGCCCAAGTGTCCGCTGATTGCCACAGCCACAGCGGTGATGTTTAAGGATAATTCCCATTCACGGCACAGTAAAAAGGTTGTAAGACCTGCAAAGCCACTTAAAAACAGTTCACCAAATAAGTTTAAAAATATCTTGCCTAATGGCTTAGGTTCGGTGGCAGTATTAAGTCGCATGATAAAGCTTGCCAAGCCACCTAATAGCGATAACACAAGCACATAAGGCAAGGTGACTAAGACTTGAAGCCACTGGTTTTCTGTCATATTTTCTCCAATAAAAAACCGCCCATTAGGCGGTAATCCACTTATCGTCTATCCAACGCCAAGGCTTGACGTTATCAGGCGGTGGGGTTAGGGTGAAATCTTTATCATCGGATAAATCACGTATGACACCATTTGGATTACCCACGTCTTGATAAAGATATTGACCTGTTGTCTTGTCATAGACATAAATTTGAATGAACATGTTACTCCTTAAAAACGAAAAAAAAGCCAAGTAACTTACACGAAAACGTATAATTTACTTGACTTTTATTATAGGTTAATCTATAATAACACCAACTTAGCAAGTGGTGGCACACTTGACTAAGGAAGCCCCAAAAAGGGAATATCAACCAACAGGAGATAACCAATGAGAGTAGTCATTGTGATTATCTTGGTGTTATATAGCCTGCCAGCTTACTAACATCAAGCACCTAAGGGCATAGCCTAAGGTGGAGTTAGGGGAAACCCTAGCTCATCTCCTTAAATCTTATAATAACACACCACAGGAAAAAGTCAAATGCCAAAATACACCACAAATCCAAAATCACGCAATCAAATCCAATACGACAGCGATGCCAAGCGTGGCATGAAAACCAAGGGCTTTAAGCTACACATAGACGACATCGCCATGATTGAACAGACCGCCAAACGCTTAGGTATTCCCCAAAACGAGCTGATTGTTCGTGCGGTGTTAGCGTTTGACCATCTAGACAATTAAAAGTACTTAAATTTAATGTTTTGATGGTCAATAAAATCACCTAAAAGCGTGATTGAGCTTTCACCGCCCCAGTTATTGACGATAAGGCGTATCGTATGTTCGCCAGCTGGCAGTTGCAAATTAACGATTTTTCGTTCACGACCGCTATGCTGAAATTGCAACGTTTCATCAACATAACAAAATAACGTATCATCAGCATAAACAAGCTTTTGGCTAACTTGTGTTGCCCTTTCAACAGTTACTTTCATCTCGTACATCGTAGCAGGAGTTTGAGAGCCATCACGCTGTGATGTAACGTGCTGAAGTCCGCCCAAAGACGGCAATACATGGCTATACTCGTAATCAAAGATTTTGGCAAACTTAGATGATTCTTGTTTAAACTGCCTAATTTGTTCTTCAAGCTCACGTATTTCACGACTAAGATTAATAATTAAATCGTTTTTTTCCGATTTTTCGGACAAAATTTTGTCAACGTTAAAATCCCAGCCCAAAAGTGAAAAAAGAGTTTGATTTTTTTCTTTTAGCAGTCGCTCTTTATCAGCCAGCTGTGCTTTAGCTTGTTCATCAAATGCACCAAATTTATTAGGCTGGTTAATATCAGCTTGTGTTAAAACACGATTGGCATAATAAACCTTATAATGCGGAAATAAGACGGTTTCATCTAGCTGATTAATGCCAATTTTACCTTGCAAGCGTTCAGCCTTAACAATACCACCAAACACACCGCTTTTGGCAGTCAGGTTGCCTTGTGCATCCACGATAAACTTATCATTAATGTTAATTGTACCACCGCTGATGATGACATCGCCTTGCATATACATACCAGCAGGTACAGTTATGCCATTTATCGTCTGTGGGTGAGTTAATACCGTAAACGGCTTTTTACCATCATTAGGATTGCCCAAATAAAACTGGTCAGCGTTAATGCCAAATCGGCTAGTAACACGCCCATTTTTAAGCTCGCTGATAAGCCCATAGCCACTGATGACACCGTTATTATCCACCGTAACCGCTTTAATCGCACTTACGCCATCAATAGACTGCTCTACGTTACGGATTTTGGTGCTATAGCCGTTTACGTTCGTTTCAAGCTGTCGCACCTTTTCGCTGGTGGCTCGGATAGTACCGCCTTGCTGTGTAACCGTACTTGTCAAGCTGTTTAAGGCACTAGCATTCGCTTTATTGCCAAGGTTTTGATTAAGCTGGGTTAGCTGTTGCCCTTGACTTGTAATATCACGCCCCTGCTGGCTAACGGTGCTTGATAGGCTACTGACAACTGAACTGTCTGCTTTGCCATTTAATCTTGAATTAAACTGCCGAACTTGCCCACTGACCACGTTATCGGTTTGGGCTTTGGTGTAGTAGTTATTTAAGGCACTGGCACTAGCTTTACTCCCCAAATCTGCCCTTAATCGCTCGGTTTTTTCGCTTAACGCTTGTGTAGCCGTTGTCTGTGTCTGCTTAAACTCGGTTAAGTCAGCACTCACATCATCTATCGCCCCATCTATCACCTTTAAGCTTGCATTTGATACAGATATACGGCTTGTGTCACGGATATTGGTGCGATAAAAATGCAGTGCGTTATTACCGCTTATCCCAGCGTTCCACGTCAGCTGTTGGGGTGTGCCGTTGGCTGTGATACGCCCAATGCTATTTGCCCCTGCTGCACTTGAGTTATAAACAAGTAGCTCACTTTGGGGGTCGGTGGTGATACTAACTAGCACCTTTTGCCCTGTAGCTATGTTTTTTACGATGGGATAACTTGCCACCAAAAACTGGTCCGTTGTACTATTTGTGGTATTTTGTAATAAGTTTTTAGAATTAAGCACCCCATCAAAGCGTGATTGCAAGCCATCAAGCCGTGATGATGCCGCCTGTGTGTTATCACTAATGGCGTTTACCTGCTGTACTACCCCTGCTACAGCCCTATCATTAGCCGTCTTGTAGCCATTTAGCTCTGATAAGGTTTGGCGGTTGGCGTCGCTGACATCATCAATACGCTGGGTTAAGCCTGTTTGCAGTCCGTTTAACAGCCCACGCACTTCGCCTGTTTTGGCATTGATGGCTTGCGTGCGGTTTTGGATTTCTTGATTGATGGCTGCCGTGCGGTTTTGGATTTCTGTCGCAAGATTCGTCTCATTTTGTCCGCTCTTATCATAGGCGGTGTTAATCTTACCACGCAACGCATTATCTAGCATATCGCCTGTGATGTCATCAGATAATAGCGATAAAATCTGGCTGGTATCAGCAGACGTGGTAATCGTTTGCCACTCGCTCCAAGTACTCACATTGCCCAGCTTATCCACCGACCTTGCACGGTAATGGCGTGTCAGATTGCCTTGTAAGCCTGTAATATTAGCCGTGTTGGTCGGATAGGCATATTGCCCAAGAATGCTAGTTGTTTGCTTATCATCACTCACCTCAATCTCGGCAAAGGCAATGTCTGTATCATCAGAATATTGCCATGATAAATCTATGCCAAATAATATGCCTTTACCGCTAAAGCTTGATAATGGCTTAGGCGGTGCGGTTTTATCGGTGATGGTGGTCTGATGGCTTAGCGTATAGCGACTGCTGTTGCCAAAGCCGTCCACCGCTTTTACTCGTGCCAGATATTCACCTGCTACTGCGTTATCAATATCAATACTAGTAGCGGTCGTTTCACCTAATAGCTTCCAGCCTGTGCCGTCTTTATTGTATTCTACGACATAGTAATCTGCTGCTAAGACTTGTGAATAATCAATGGTGATTTTGATTTGATTTAAGCCTTGGTGCGTGTAGTTAAACTGGCTGATATTGACAGATGACGGTGCGGTAAGTACCTGCTCATGCACTTTAACAGGCTTAGGCGGTATGGTGTAGCCGTGTTCTGCTACGCTAAATTTAGCGATTTCATACTGCAACGCGGTGATGCTAAAGGTGTGGTCATCGTTATGCGTCATGTGCAAAATGCGGTAATTATCTGCCCCACCCATGCTCCACACATCGCCAATATTCACTTTATCGCTAAGCAGTAGCTCATTGCCGTTTATGCTTTCAACGCTTAATGTGCGACCGCCTACGATGATGCTATCTTGGTCTTTGGGGGTGCGGTCTAGTACGACATGGCGTGTCTTGGTGGCGGTTAGGGTAACTTGATTGATGGTGCGTTCTTGGCGTGTGCTTGTGCGATAAATATACAAATGACTGTTGCCACTTTTCCCCACGTTCCACGTCATCACAGCACGAGCTGTGCCATCTACCACGTTTATGCGACCAATCTCGTTTGCCGCCGCTGACTCTGAATTATAAATCAGATATTCACCATCGGTGGCACTAAGGCTGATGGTAACTTTATCGCCATCATTAAAAGCTTGCTTTAATGCCAAGCCCACAATCAGATGATTAGATGTGGTGGTAGGGGTCATGCTTTCAACCAAATTAGCCGACCCCACAATCCGCCCACTAAGACCAGCGCGGCGGTTATCGGTAATACTAATCACATCGCCCACTTTTGGGATAAAGCCGTCAAGCCCTACGCTAAAGCTTACCGTTTGTGTTTGCATCTGCTCGGATAATAACGCCCAGCGTCCTGCTCTGATGGCTTGGGTGCGACTGGTACAGCCAAAGGCGTTAATCTTAACGATACGTATGCCGTATTTGGCTATCGCTTGTTCATCTTTAACGTGAACATAATCGGTCTTAAAGTCATTGTCAGGGTCATCATAAGCAATTTGGGCGATGGTGTGGCGGTCTCTTGCTCGTGTGCCTGTATAAACAAACTCGCCATTGACCACGTTTGCCGTATTAAAATGATAACTCGGCTCTTTTGGCGTGTCAGCGTCAAAGACGATTTTTTCGCCGTCCCAAAAGCTCATCGCACGAAAGATAGATGATAGGTTTTGTAAAACGCTAAACGCATTTTGGGCTTGCTGAATATACACATTGACACGAAAACGTGGTTCACGTCCGCCACGCCCATCGTCCACCAGCTCATCGCAGTACTGGGCTAATTGGTACAAGCTCCATTTATCTACTTTGCCATCTAGCCGATTGCCCAGCCCATATCGTGTATGCGTGCAGATGTCGTATAGCACCCATGCAGGGTTATCAGAATACGCCATCTTAAATCTGCCGTCCCAAAGCCCTGTATAAATGCGTGTTACAGGGTCATAATTGGTAGGTACTTGGATAATCATGCCACGCATACGCACCGATAATTTGGCAATATTACCAAAGGTATTTGCGTCATATTTTAGGGCAAGTAGGGCGGTGCAAGGATAGCGTAATTTTGCGTCCACAACTTCGGTCAAAGCGATAATGCGCATTTTATCGCCGATAAGCTCGCTGTTTTGGTTGGGCGTTTTTCTACGAACTCGGATTGTCCAATGGTTTTTAGCTTTTGGCAGGTTGATTCTATGGCTTTTTTGATAGCCTTGCGACGCTTTTTCGTCAATAAAGGTATCTAATACGGTCAAATACGCCCCGTTATCAGTTTGTAAATCAATGGCATAATCAATGCGATAAGCCCCCACATCGCCATTGTCATGCGTTTTGTATAAGCCATTAAAGCCAATGCGAACCACCACAGCAGACAGCTGGGTATTGGTAATCTCTTTGACAAAATGACGTGAACTATTTAGCTCAACGCCCACGCCAATCTCGTTTTCAACCGCATTAAAGCCGTCAATGTGTGTTTGGTCCAATGTACCAGCACGATACGACCATTCCACGCCATCAAAGTTAGGCTCGCCATTGTCATTGATGATAGGCGTGCCATCTAATTTAATAGATTTACCGCCATCAACAAGCCCTGCCACTTCACCTTCTGATAGCCCATACATCGCTTGTAATACGGTTGTGCTTTGGGCGGTGTCTTTGGCGATGTTTGGCTTGGCGTCTTTTTTTTTCTTAGCACCTTGAATTTGCATGATTTTACCCTTTACCTTTAAATGCTTTTTTAATAAGGTCAGTAGCTGCATTGTGTAACGTTGTCATAACGACCCCTTGTATCATTTTATCTTGGGCATATACAGACGCAGATATTACAAATCCACCAATCTCACGCTCGCCATAAAGGATGGGTACAGGATTGCCTTGTGCTACTGTGGTAACCGCTGCCCCAAAGCCGTTATTGGCTTTATTACCGTCAGGGTCATCAGGTTCATGTTTTGGCGTGGGCATAAGTAGGCTTGAGACACCGCCCATCAAAAGCCCTGCACCAACACCGATTAAGGCAGATGACGCCCCTGCCGTAATAGTGCTGGAAAATACGCCAACACCAATCATCGCAATCCCTGCCACGGTCTGTAAAATACCGCCAACCTTACCGCCAGCCCCTTCAATTTGTGGCACGATATGAATGTCAGATTTGGCGGTTTGGTTATGGATTTGAGTTTCACCAATGTTGTTTTTTAATACCTTATCGCCTAAAAATACGGCTAAATTTACGCCACGTTGTGCCATAAATGCTTTAAAGGCAGGTATTTGACACGCTAGGGCGTGCGTTGCCTCAAAAGCGGTCTTAACATCTAGCACAAAGGGCGTGCCGAATTTTTTAGCTAAAATGCCGTAAAAGTGGATGGTTTTCATTTGACAGTACCTAAAATTATTGTATAATGTATCTATACGCTATATGGATAATGTTTATGATTGTGTCGTTTGCTCACAAAGGCTTAGAAAACTTTTTTACCACAGGTAGTACCAAAGGCATTCAAGCTAAGCATAAAAACAAACTTGCCATACAATTAAACGCCCTAGATACCGCCAAAAGCCCCCTTGATATGAATACCGCAAATTGGCGTTTGCACCCTTTAAAAGGCAATTTGGCAGGGTATTGGGCAATAAATGTGAGTGGCAACTGGCGTTTAACTTTTCGCTTTAATGACGATGGCAATGCCGAAATTGTAGATTACCAAGACTATCACTAAGGAGACTTTTATGAGAATGCACAACCCCCCACACGCAGGGCTTGTTTTGCGTGAATATATAGACGGTCATAGCGTAACCGAAGTTGCCGAACGCCTAGGCATTACTCGTGCTAATCTTAGCCGTATTTTAAATGGCAGACAAAGCATCACCGCTGAGATGAGTGTTCGGTTGCATTATCTACTAGGAACAAATCCTAACTTTTGGCTGGATATGCAAAAAAAATACGACCTATGGCAAGCCGAGCATAACTCAAACATTGACTATTCAGCAATCAAGCCTATTACTAGACCGCAAATTGCTTATGTCTAACCACCAACGCCGTCCGCTTACGCCATGTCTCGCCATACAGCTCACGCACCGACAGCGTGCCGTAGGGGTGATGTAGCACTAAGCCTGTCATGGGCGTAGGCGGTGTTTTTTCGCTCGTAAGCTTGCCATCATCAAGATAGATTAAAGCGTGGTTAATGTGGTGCGTACGTCCGACATAGCAAAGTATCACGTCATGCTTTTGTAGCTCGTCTATCTCAATTTGTACAAAACCTGCTTTTTTAAAGTTATCTTGATAAAGCGGTTTATGGTCTTGATTTTCCCACCATGCGTCTGTGCGGTCAAAATCAGGTAACGTTATGCCTAATTCACGCTCATAATAATCACGCACAAGGCTATAACAATCTTGCACGCCGTGGTGATATTCACGCCCTAATAAGGGGGCGGTGTAGGCTTTTGGTTTATGGCTTTTGATATAAAACTGATTATCAGAACTAATCGCACAAATTAGCCAGTCGGTGTCATGTACTGCCATCTGCACACGGTCAAGCTCGCTAGGCAGTACATCGCCATCAGGGTGGCTGTGGACGATGGCTTGTATCTCGCCCAAGCTTGAATACTTGATAAAGTCTTTTGGGCTAATGATAAAGGTGTCATTAGGGTTATCCGCCACGTTGTCGCATGGGTAATACTCACCGTTTATCACAAGACCGCAGCACTCTTTGGGGTACTCTGCCTTAGCGTGGTGTTCAATGGCTAGTTTTAGTTTTTTGGTGATTCTCATATTAACCCTGCCGCCACAAATCCGCCAAAGCTGTCTTCATTGCCACGAAGTTTACAATCGCTCATTAAGCCCCCACATTTGTCTTGTTCTAAGTTATCCACAGGATTGCCTTGTTTATCAAACATCAATGCCCCTGTGTAACCGCATTCTTCACCCCGATAGCGGTTGCACATCTCCCAATGGCAATAGTTTGTGATATTTCTAACAGGGATTTTTTGACCTTCAAAGTCAATCGGGTTAGATAATTCAAACTCAACCACGCCATGCGTTGGGTTTTCGTTTGTCTTTTGTTCTATTTCCCAAATTTGTTTTTTGTAGTTGTGGGCGTCATCAAGATACTTGGAAAGGGTGTGATAGACGCTAAGCCTTGCCCCTGCAAAATCATGATACACCCTACATAAGGCACTAATCGCCCCTTGTACGCCATCTAAGTTATCAGCGACTATAAGCTTTGGCATACTTGCTGTGCCATCGCCGCGCATTTCTAGCCCATCAGCACGAATGGCAATGGGGTGGTAGTCTTCCCCTAGAAAATTAATCACGCCACTATGCCCATGAAAGCGATAAATGCCAGCCCCTAGGGGCGTGGCATCTAATTCATACAAGGTAACTAGCCCTGTAATTTCACGGCTCTTTATGTCATCGTTAAAGCTCATTGTGCTTACTCATCAGTTGCCTGTGCGTCAGTTACTTGCTCGTCAGTTGTCTGCTCGTCGGTTTCCTGTGCGTCTTGTTCATCAGTTGCCAACTCATCAGCTTGTGGCTCTTTGGTAACCATCTCAATAAAATATTGATTGTCTTTATATTCTAGTGCAAGCTTATCTACAATCAAACCATAATAACCAAAGCTGGTAATCTGATTATCAGCAAACTTAATTAGCTCAATATCAATTCTTGACGCACGACCTTTTTTGCTTGTTTTATCGGTAGAGACGCTAAAATCATCAGTAGTAGCATCATAGCTGATAGCTGCCTTACTAATGCCGTGATTTTTGGTTAAGTCTTCTATCTTGTAGCCAAAGCCTGTTAAGACGTTAAGCTCATCTGCGGTAATTTGTTTCATGGTTGCTCCTTAAATAGCACCTTAAAAGGTGGTAAAAATAAAACCCATTGATTATCAATGGGCTTAAGTTTAAGTTAAGTGTTACTAAAAAACACGCCTAATATTAAATGATAATTGCCAAACATCACCACCGATATTGCTTCGGCTTATTTCACCGTCAAGCCTTACCGTGATGACAGGCTCACTAGGCACAGGCTGTATTGTAAAAGCATGAACGCCCTTTGTGCGTATCAAAAAGCCATAAGCGTTGTCTATTTGGCTTTTGGTATCTTGTAGTTTACAGCTCCATTTTTCATCAATGGTGTTAATGCCTTGGCTAAATACTTGTTCATAGCCATCACCAAATTTAATGACGCTTGCCTTTGGGGTCGTGGTATGCACGCTATCAATCAGTAACCGATAATCAAAGTGTTCCATGTAATAATCCCCCTTGACGACGCTGTTTTTGTAGCTCAGTTTGCACGGCAAGCTTAATAGCATTGCCAAAGCCTTTGCCTAGCTCGTGCGATGTTTTTGTATCTGATGTGCCATCGCTGTTTACGGTAACATTGACGTTTACCACCGTACCACCGCCTTGCAGATTATTTAAGGTTCTATCCAAATTTTGAGCGGTGTGCTTAGGTAGCACTCGCTCGCCTTTTTCTAGATTCCACGTACCAGACTTCGGCACAGACATAATGCCGTCATGGGCTTGCCCTACTGGGGCTGATATGGCGTTTAGTGCCGCAACCAACGCTCCACTTTTAGCCGCTGCTACCGCGACCGCCCCTAAGTTAGCAGGAAATGGGGCAGACGCCCACGCTTGTGCTAATGTGGTTTGGTTTGCCACCAAAATACGCTTTAACGCCATCGCTTTTTCAAAAGCAAATAACGCTTTATAAGCACGAGACCCTTCGCCAAACATCGCCTTAGCAGCACCTGTTATCGTGCCTAATAGTGATTGTTCGCTACGTTCTTTGATTTGTTGTCGCGCCATTTCGTATTGCTGCATTTGTTCTAGGCGTGCTTGTTGTGCTTCGTATTCTGTGATGGTTTTAGCGTCCTCTTGTGCTTTGATTTTGTCAAGCTCAGCTTGGTGCTTTTCATCAAGCTGTTTTGATACGCTATAATTATCAAAGACGCTTGTAGCAATGTTAGCAATACCGCCTATTGTGCTATTTGGTGCACCTAACGCCCCTTTAAGCTTATCAATCGTACCTTGATAAACGTTGGTGTTATTAGCTAATGCATCTTGAATGGCTTGTTGTGATTGTACAAAATCAGCAAAGGCGTCCGCTTGCTTAGTTGCCATAACAATGCTATCTACTTGTGCATCAGTATAGCCTTTAAGCTTACTATCCCATTTTAAGCTTGCATACTTATCTGTGATATTCGCTAAGATATATTGGTTTTTGCTAAGCTCGCTATTGATTTTGGCAACTTCTTGGCTAACCGTATCATTAAGCTTATGCTCATCTAGTGCTTTTGATGTGTTGATGATGTTTTGCTTAATCTCATCTGATACGTCTTTGTATTCTTCTAGGGTATCTAATTCAAATTGCAACAGTTGCCATTTGTCCATGCCAACTTTTTTGATGGCATTTTCAAGCTCAATAACACGATTTAAGGCGTTTTGGCGTCTTTCATCAGCTTTGGCATTTTTTTGTATCTGCTCGTATTCTTGAGTAAGTTTACTAAGCTTAGTTGTATCAGCATTGCCGTATTTACCTGCTTTGATGTCGTATTGTAAGGCGTCAACACGGCTATCATTGCCAAATAGGGCTATCTCACGCTGTATGCTATCCACCGCGTCAGCCACCGCTTTTTTGGCGTCTTCTGCCATTTTTTGGGCAGCTTTAGCAGCTTTACTCGCATTATTACGAATGCCTAAGGCAAAACCATCAGCGGTATGCTTGCCTAGTGCTTTCATCACACGAGACGGTGAACGAATAATAAGTGTAGATTTTACGCTTGTAACGACAGAATCTGCTAAGTTTTTAGCCGTGCTTATTGCTGTATTAAACTTTTCTTTTATGCCGTTAATAAAGCCTTGGATAGCGTCACGTCCAGCTTGTAGTAGCTTACTACCCAGCCCCAAAAACGCTGTTGCAATGTTACCTAGCATGGTTTGGATGATGGCATAGGCGTTTTTTAAGCCATCAAAGATTGCTTTTTTTACGCCGTCCATATCACCTTGCACCAACGCCTTGATGACGTTAAAGGCGGTGGTAAAGGCGTTTTTAATGCTGTTAAATCCTGCGTTAAAAATACTGGCAAAGACGGTAAGTCCTGCGGTGAATACGGCTTTTATGCCATTCATCGCCGCCGATACCACCGCTTTAATACCATTCCAAATGCTTTGTGTGATAGCTACCAAGACATTCCACGCACTTGAAAAAAAGCTGGCAATGCTTGTTATGACAGGCTTAATTGCATTGATTGTGCTTGCCACCGCCAATTTGACATTATGCCACACATCAGCTGCAATGGACACAATGCTTTGCCATGCACCTGCCACCGCTGATTTTAGCCCTTGCCAGATGCCGACCACTGCCACAAATACCGCCTGAGCTACAGTAGTGATGCCTGACCAAATGGCACTTGCAAGCGTTGCAATACCGCTAAATATACTAATGACATTGGTAACCATCTCCTGTACAGGGGCTGGCATACCAGACAGCCAAGCAAAAAATACCTGCTTAATCTCATCGATTTTGGTGGTGATTGCCTTTTTAATCGTGTCCCACACACCACCAATGACAGCACCCACATCGGCGAAAGCCGACTGAATACCATGCCAAGCGTTAGACGCCATCTGTGGTAGGGCATTCCATAGCTCCACCGCCTTTGCCTTGACGGTGTCCCAATTTTTATACAGTGCCACACCTGCTGCCACCAATGCACCGATAGCAAGCACCGCTATCCCAATGGGGCTTGTGATAAATGCTAATGCCCCTGCAAAGGCGGTGGTAACAGACGCTGATAAAGCCACGATACCGTTATAAATACCAAGTGCGAAATTCCACGCTTTAAAAGCAGCTGCTGCACTTGCCACCCCTGCTGCAATGGGCGTTAAATACGGCTCTAATTCAATGATTTTAGCTACGACATCACCGACGATAGGCATGATGACATCAAAAGCTTGCTTTAATAAATCCCATGCGTCGCTAAGTAGCTGTGTACCTGTTTGCACGACTGTTAGCACCGATGGCATAGCCAAAAACTCTTTGACTGTTTCAGTAATTTTAGGGATTAATTGTGCAATTGATATAACGATTTTAGCTAAAGTATCTGTAATGCCTGTTTGATTGACAAAAGTTTCAACCATCACCCCCCATTCATTTTCAACCACTTGCCGTGCTTGGGCAATGGTCATAGGCATTTTAGCTGCCTTTTCGCTTAGGTTGTCTGTTGCCCCTGCCATAGCGTTATAAAGCACATCAGCGGTAATTTTACCTTTTTTTGCCAAATCATTTAGCTCGCCTGTGGTAACTTTTAAATGCTTGGCTAAAATGTTCATAATCTCAGGTGCTTGTTCAGCCACCGAGTTAAATTCATCACCACGCAATGTCCCACTTGCTAAGGCTTGCCCTAGCTGGCGTATTGCTGCTGCTTGACCTTCTGCCGAACCGCCACCTACTCTCATAGCAAGCGTTAAGTTTTTGGTAAAATGGATTACTTCATCTTGGCTTTTACCAAGCTGGCTTAACGCCCTAGTGTTTGCTGTGTATAGCTCACCCACCGCTTGCATTGATGTGCCGTTAGCGTTAGCAATTTCACGCACCGATTGAAATGCTTTGTTATATTCATCTGTGCTATTTGTGGCAATACGGATTTGACTGGTTAATGTAGTCATCGCGTCAGCTGTATTTGTAATGTTACTTGCCACACCGATTGATAAATAGCCAACCACCGCTGTTTTTAACAATCCATAGGCTTTTGATAAGCCACCTGCTTGCTTACTTGCTTCTTTTGAGTGTTTGGCAACGTCATCAATGCCTTTGCCTGCTTGATGCGTCGTTTTATCAACGTCTTTTAATGCTTGTTGCAGTTTTGTTAATTGGTCTGCATTTTTCACATCAATGGTGATGCTCATGCGTGTATCTGACATTTTATCCCCTTACAATCTCATCTAATGCAAAAACAATATCATCAATCAGCCATCTTGCCATGTTCACATGATACACCGCGAGTACATGGCTAACATCGCTAACCGATAGCGGTAAGGGCGTACCTTCTGCATAACGTCTTTCACGGCAAGCCATCACAAATACATGGATAATATCATCAAGTAAAGCACTACCCAAAACCTCATTAGGCAAGGGTAGGTTTAACCTTTGATAAATCTCAATCCGCTTTGGGCTTAATTCTGACTTTGTTTTTTGCCAGTTGTAGTACTCGATGGCTTTTTTTTCATGCTTTGCACCTGCTCACTATATTCATGCCCCATCTCGGTAAAGGTGTCAAATAGCGTGTCTAACAATTCAGGCAAGCCATCACTGATATTTGCTAAGACAATAAGCAGGTTATCACCGCTAGGCTCTAAAGGCTCACCGTTTACATCTACATTCCATGATTTAATGTTGTATTCACCGATAACCATTAGTAAAGCTTCATTAGTTGTAATATCGGTTTGGTTAGCACGCTTTAAATCATCTTTTTTAATCTTGGTGTCATTCAATAAGGTTTGTACCTTAGATAAAGCCCTTTCAAAGGCGGTGTCTTGTTTGACAACAAGCTCAAGCTGTAAACCGCTTTTGTGCTTAATCGTGCGTACAACTTCGCCAACAACTTGATTTGGTTTTTTTAAGTCTTTTAAACTAAATGCCATGTGTGTTCTCCTTATGCTTGGTGTTTTTCAATAATTGGGCTTTCTTCAACGACGGTATAGCTAACATCAACAGTAACAAGGTCAGACCCTGATGGGCTTGGAATTTCCCCTGATACTTGCATTTTTGGGATTTTGATGATGTATTTATCTGTTTCATTAAATGAAATGGGGATTTCTAGCGATACGGTTGCCCCTGTTAATTGATTGACGATTAAATCATGCGATTTTACGCCATAGGCAAGCGTTAAACTGCCTGAAATATTAGCAAGCATAGCGACGATATTACCGCCATAAATGTTATCGCCTAAGCACTTTTGTACTTCTGCCCCATTGTCAATCTCAAAACTAAAGCTTTCAACACAAATACCAATATCAGCACCATCTTTTTTGATTGTACCGATGGATAAACCGCTTGCAGGTTTGCCTACAGTAGCAGTAGCAGGGCTTTTGGCAAATGATGTCTCTTTGCTATGCTGATAGCCTTGCCCCATCACCCCAAAATTAGCTTTGATAAGATTATCAGTCGTAATGTCAATTTTTAGGCTATTGATAACACAGCCTGTAAAGACGTGGTTTACGTTAATATCGCTAAAGTCTTTTGATATGGCAAACATCTTTTTAGTATCACCAATGCTAAGCTTTTTTAACTTAGTATTTCTTGCGTCTGCTTGCCATTCATTAAAAAATGCCGCTTCTAATAGCTCATCATAGACGCCATATTGTAATTCGGTTTCTATCTCGCCTGCTACTTCACCGCCTGTTACCATGCCTGCCGATTTAATCCGTGAACCTGATAACATTTCGCTATCAGTTAGTGTGTTATTAACCGATAAGCCGTTTTTGATATTTGGCAAGATTTTCCAGCCTGTAGTTGGCACGGTTTTTGTGGTCTGCTTGGCATACGCTGTTACTACTTTTGCACCGCTTGACATAAATTTACTCCAAAAAAAAAGCCCTAATGGGCGATTGCTAAGGGCTTAACCAAAATGCACTAATGCAATGTTGGTAATTACCCATACTACTTTTAAAAACGCTATCATTAGCACAATGTGCCAAAAGAATTTAATAAAATTGTCAGGCTTTAAATTGATAGATTGCATACTAAACCCTAGAATTTTAATCAAAAATTTGCTTACTTATACCGATAAGGCACTCTCACATTAACTTGCCACCAGTCGTTATCACTACCGACTATAACCACCGATGGCGTTAATAATTCTAAGTTTTCATCAGTATAATACGCCAAATGATTAGCGATGGTGTCTGCTTGTTCTACTGCTCTTTTTTCGCCAATATTTTGCCTTGTAAATACTTGCACCACCACCGCCCCTATCTCACGGCTCATAGGCTTATCTGCCATACCGCTCATGATAGCCCCTGCACTTTGTAGGCTTAATCTATGCCATATATCGGTAGGCACATAGTTATGATTGCCTGTAACCCATGCCTTAGGATTGTAATTTGGCATAGTAGCGATACGTTTGGCGATTAGTTTTTGTATGGTTGTGATGTTCATATCATTGCCCTAATCTCATCAAGTGTTCTAGGCTTAAAGTTTTTATCTAGCTGTAAATCGCTAAACTGTTTGGGTGATAAACCGCCATCACGAAATAACTTAGCACGTTCTTTACCTAGCACAAAATCTTGAAACTTATCATCTTGCGTGGCAAGCCATTCATAATAGGTTTGGTTTTGAACTACTCCGTGCATACTTGCACGAGTTTTTACATCTTTGCCATTCCATAAAATGTAGCTTGTACGGCAATTAACATGATAAGGCGGTTTTTGTGATAAAGGTAAGATTTGCCCATCAAGACTACGGCAAATGCTACTTGTGCGACCGTCTAAGGTTGCTACTACTTTAATCTCATCAATACCCAGCTCTTTGGCAAGCTCTCCCCTAGCTTGTGACGCTTCATGCTGTACAACAGTTCTTACAATGGCATTGGCATGGCGTTTGGTTACGTTGGTAATACCATCTTGATACCGCCTTGCTTTTGTACCTAATATGATTTGGCGTATTTGGCTGTTGGTTTTACCTTGATGACGGGCAAGCCGTATGGCGTTTATTATTCTTTGACTTTCGTTTGTCTCAAAGCTTTTTAATACTTCTGTTACCAAAGCACCCCCAAAGCTTGCCATGGGTGTATCTTTTAGGGCAAGTGTGCCTATGCTTACCCCTAAATATTTACTTTCTGCGGTGTAGGCATAATCTGCAATGGCTTGGCTTGACTCATAAAAGGCTTTTGTTAGCAATACCATCTCATCTTTTAGCTCATCTTCCAAATCATTTAAAATAAGGGCAAATTTTCTTGGACTAATGTCTGTTAATTCATCAGTTGCTAATGTTTTTTGTACTGCTTTATCAATTAGGCTTAATGCCTTGATGAATTCTTTGACTTCATGGGCTTTTAGGCTTTCTAAATAAATCTGCATTCGGTTGATAAAACTGTTATAGTCCATTTGACACCTGTTGCATTGATAAGGCGTATATGCCCTTTGGGGCTTGCTTTGACCAGCCGTGTTCTAGGCGGTAAGCATAGGGCAAATTATTTTGAATAATAATCGGTAAAAACTTTTTACTGTTATAAAATCCTTTGGCATAAAGCCTTACTGTATTGCTATTGTTTACACTAAAATCTTGACTGTTTACGGTCATAATATGATTAGCACGATAACGACCGCTATCCACAGGGGAATTGGCGATAATGGCGTTATAAAGCTCTAATGCTAAGTTTTCATAATCACTTAGCACTTGTTTTTTGCTCTCGGTAAACATCTCATCAAGTGGGACTGTCCATGTAATACTCATATCGCCCTTAATTGTATTGTATAGCTGACATCAGCAGGGTCTTTATTGATGGCAATAATGCGATACTTGTTATCATCGTTTATTATCACATCATCAACAGCAGGCGTGTCAGACACTTCTGTTTGTAGGCAAATTAGCCTTGTATCTGTTGCCAAAATGCTATTGCCATCAACTTCATGGGCGTTAAAGCCACCGAACACGCCACGTCCATCATAATAGCTTGTTCTTGTTTTATCATCATCGCCTAACCAATCGCCTAAGCCATCAATACGCCCATCTTTATGTTCGCCATCAAAATACTTTACAGCGTCATTTAAATCCGTATCAAAAGCATTGGCAATATCAGCACTAATTTCACTATTTAGCCCCATATTAGCCCCTTGTTACTGGCAAACTTAAAAACCCTGCATTTTTAACGATATACGGCTCAATTAAAGCAAGGGCTATCATCTCATGTTGCCCCATCGCCTGACCGTCTGCCCCACCAGCATAGCTTTTTGAGACAGATACCTCGCCTGCCTTTGATGATTTAGATACGACGACGCCTTCATCACGCCCAGCTAATAGCTCACCTTTGATAAAGGCTTGTGCTAATTCCACGCCTGCTTGTTTGATAGGCTCTGGCACTTCATCGCCTGTAAATCGCACACCCTTATTTTTTAAATAGGCATTTATAATCAATAAAATGCGTGGTTTGTCATCATGTTCAATCGGTAAATCAGTTAGCATTTTTTTTACCACCATTTATTTGATATTCATCATAGATTTTGTTAAAATCCTTATTGTTAAGCATTGTACAAATATCTTGTATTAAAAAACCCCAAAGATTGCCGTCTTTGGGGTTTTTGCTTTAAGCTCCTACCTTGCCTGTTTCAGACTTACCGCCTGTTACTTCTTCGGTAACCTGCGGGTCTTTTATGCCGTAATCTACACCGCTTTTGGTAGTGTCGGTAACGGTGGCATTAGTAATACTTGCTTTACTGTCATCAAAATAATCTTTTTCTGATGGGTAAGTAAAGTTATAGGCAGGTTTTACTTTATCTTTTGGCAATCCCATATGTTACTCCTTAAAGGTTGGTGATTAAAAAGCGGATAGGCGTTTGTTCTACGCTTGCATCTAATCGCCAGTTAGCCGCTGCGGTCAAATCCGTCCAACTTGCTGATAAAGCTTCGTTTTTCGTACCGCCCGTTAATTGGTTGTCTTCGGCGATAAAGCTAAACCCTTGTGGGTGTATAAGCATATTGCGACGTGTCCATAGCGTGGTATGACCTGCACCGTTACCTGTGTTGGCTGTACGTTCAAGCTCTAAATCATCAAGCCCTGTTACCATGTCAGCGGCAAACGCCCCACGACCTAGCAAGTAAGAGACATATTTAGCATTTTTGCCTGTGCCTAGTACTGTGCCTTTGGTGCTTTGCACGATAGTACGACCGTTGTAAGTTTCCACAGGCGTTAGATTGTCTGATGTCGTTACACGTTCAACTAACTTTTGCTTACGCATTTTGGTGGCAATAAGTGGGTGTACTACCATCACGCCTTGTCCTTGATACGCCTCATCAAGCGAGCCGTCTGCGTCAATAAAGGCGTTCACATCAAAACCGCTTGTCTCATCAGCGGTTGCTTTTGAAATATCAAAAGATAGTTTTTTACCGTTGGCTTGGTCATAATTTAACAGACCAAACAAGGTAGCAATCGCACGGTTTTCCGCTTGCGTTCGCCAAAAGTTATCAATCATTTGGGCAATCATTTGTAGCGGTGATTGACCTGTTAGATAGCTTTCTAATCGGCTTTCAATAAAGCCTTCGTTTAAGAACGCCACACGCCCTTTTGATTTAGACCCTTCAATGGTGCGTGGCATGGCAATATCAGTCATAATCGTATTGCCGTAGTTTGCCTCAAGGTTGCCGTCAATTGGGTGGATAAAAGGCACTTCAAAGGTTTTTGAGCCACTTGTTAAAAGTGGGCGCAGGCGTGAGTCAGAGACAAACGCCCCTGATTGATAAAATTTTGAACGCTCTAAATTGTCTTTGACTTGATAAGACAAGGTTACGTTTTTATTAAAAAGTTCTCGTAAATTTGCCATGTATTAAACTCCAAATAATTGATGAAATAAAGCAGGGTTGTTATTCGCTAATGTAATACGTTCGCTTTCGCTATAATCGCTTGCTTGCTTTGCACTTGTGCCTGTTGAACCTGTGCCTGATGCACGAACGCCCACAATTAAGCTGTCATACTTACCACTGCCCTTTAATTCATTTGCCAAATCGTCAAGCGTGCTTATTGTGATAGCACCGCCATCATCTAATACTTTGACTTGACCGTCTTTGGCTGATAATCTTTTTTCAATAACCATCTGCAAGATGGCTTGATTATTCGGATTATCCGATAGGCTACTAGCCAACTTCTCAGCGTGCGACTTTACTAAGTCTAAATCACGCTGTTTGTTTTGTTCATTGATTGTATTTTCAAGCTCGCTAATTCTTTGCTTGTATTGACTTTCTAGCGTCTCAAAATCGCCTTTTTTACGTGCAGTTTCTTCAGCTAGGCGGTCTTTTTCCGCTTGTTCAGCTTTACGCTTTTCTTGTTCGGCTTTTTTTTCTGCCAAGAGCGTCTCGCTATGTTTACGCAATTTTTCAACTTCTAATTTTAAGGCGTTGTAATCGTCTTGTGTAAATTCTTGCTTGCTAGCTTGTTCTTGGTTAGCTTGTTCGTTTGTTTGTTCAGTCATAATCTGCTCCGTTTAATGGGTTATCGTTTTCAATTTGCGTTTTTGCTTGCTTAGCGTCTTCAATAAATGCAATCTCATCATCAACAAGTCTTGCACGGTATTCGTCCCAAGTAATTGCACCGCCTTGCCATTCTGCAATAAGTTGCGCCCGTTCTTGTGCGGTCATTTTAGCGGTGTTAAATTTGGTGTTAAAAGTAACTACGCATTCATGATTAGCCCCTAAAAGTTTTGCACAAAAATTAAAAGCACGGCTATAAGCGTCTGATAAGTTGTTAGCTAAATGGGCAAGCTGTGATGTCTTTTCTGCCATTTCAGCCCCTGCTTGTGTGGCTGTTTTGACACTGCTATCAGTGTCTATTAGCCTAGCCCCTAAGCCTACCATCAGCTCTTTTTTATCCGTCATGGCTTGATATAAGCCACTGTTTGCATTAGCTTGCAATAAAAAGGCATTTGCACCGCTGCCTAATAAATTAGCGGTTCTTGCCCCTAATCTAATCGGATTGCCGTTTTTAATCACATCTTGATACCATTCATTGCTAACGCCTGTGATGAATAGGCTTGGCTGTCCTGCGATGAAGTTGCCTTCTTCATAATCTGCACTGTTGCGATAATGTGCTAAATTAACGACCGCTAAATCATAAAGCGGTGCATCATCTACGGTCTCATCATTATCATTTGCCCCTATGAAGCTAAACGGTATGCTATCGACGTTTTTCATGACACGCCAGCCTTTGCCTGTCCATTTTCCATTTTCTTTTCTAAAAATGTCAAACAAAACTTGTGCTTCATCTTGGCGTATCACCAAAATCTGCTCGCCTACTTCGTTTTTGAATAAATCCCCATTTTCTTTAACGTAATTTTCTCTTAACGCTAATAAAGTAAGTACTCTTTTGTTATTGATAATTTGGGTACGCCAATTGATGATATTTTCAGGGTCATACAGCTTAATTTTAGGTCTATTACCGCTGTCTTTTGTTGGTAAATAACCTTTCTCATTAATTTCATGTAAATCTACCAAAAGACCGCCACGCCCTTTAAGTAATAACATCAAAAAAGCTTGGCGTGCTTGCCCTACTAGCGATAACGCACCGCCATCAATGCTGTTTTTTAAGTATTCAAGCTCTTTTGGTATGTCAAGCGTTGGGTACTTAGCGAACACCATACCTGCCATGCCGTTAGCTGTGTGGCGTGTGGCGTTATAAAAAACCGCTCTTTTTTGATAATCAATATACCGTTGGCGTTTTACCTCAAACGGCTCATCAATTGGGCTAGGGTTAGGCAGATAAACCTCACCCTTTTTATTGATGGCGTGTTGTCCTAAGTAGCAATCTTGCACCATCGCCCAAATGGGTATCTTTTCTAATAGCTCTGGTAAAATATAATCAGGGTTCATGTCACCACCATTTAATTGCATTGATATAGTCAGGTAGTTTTACAAAGACAATCAGCACGCAAATCATATATGTGATTTTCCACAACAATTTGCCGATTTTCTCAGGTGTTACATTGGTGATTTCAATCATAAAAATACCTAGCAATTTTATAAAAAATCGTTTATCATTATTCATAAGTTTTCATCATTCCTTACTAATGTTGAAAATAAAAAATCCCAAGTTCGCCAAAACTTGGGATTTTGCTTTATAGATACATACTCACATTAAATTGTGTAACAGGGCGTGATATAGGATAGCGATAGCTTAAAAAATACCCAAAAGCGTCTGTGATATGGTCAAGCCCATTGTCCTTGTCAGGCAAGCCATTTTTATCATACACCTGCTGTTCTAGTGCGTCTGTAAGCTCAGTGCATTGCTTGGTGTTTACTTTAAATGTTCGCTTACCTTGCCCATCTAAGATTAAGCGATTAACCGCATTTAAGCGGTCTTTAATGCTTGGATTGGTGCTATTTACATATACCTTTAAGCCATATTGCCTTAAAATATCATGGTCAGATAGGCTTGCGTTCTTACTGCTCGTGTTATGTCCTGACGCATCTGGGTAAATACAAATTTCATGACCGCCATAGCGTTCTTTTAGTATCTGTGCCATCGTTGGCGTATCTCGCACGCCTGTGATTTCATCTACCGCCAAAGGCATACCATCACGCACGACAAACACCACGCACGCCATTTTAAGCACGTTAAAGTCCATACCTATATGCAAGGTCTCGCCTGCTTGTATCGTAGCGTCTGTGTGATTTAGCGTGCGATTAAAGTCAGGGTAAACCGCACCGCTTGTTAAGTTGACAAATTGACCATTTAGATAAGCATCTAATAACTTTTGTGGATAACTTGCCTTTAAGCTGTCTATATAGCTTGGCGGTAAATAAGGATTTGACGCGGTTGGTGCTTGATACAGCTGATAGTGCGTACCGCTATTTTTTACCCAACGCTCATAACAAAAACGAAAGCCCTCTGGCGTTGTGCCAACTGCTGCCGTGTTTGGCTTGCCATCAGGCTTTTTTTGACGGCACCGCGCGATGATTTTATTCCACGCATTTTTAGCGTGTTCAGTCTTTAAGGTATCTAGCTCATCAATAACAGCGTCAGCAATTTCAAAACCAACAATGCTATCAGGATTATCCATGCTACGGCAAATAATCTCACCAAAACCTGCGATATAAAATATCTTTTCAGATTTATTAAGCTTAAACGACAAACCGCAATCTGTCAGCAGTTGGCTAATGCGTGGAAAAGCAATAAGCCGTATCAAATCATGCGTTGGAGCAAAATACCCTTGGCTTAACTGTCTGTATTTTAGCTTTTGGATAATTAAGCGTTTAAATAACGCTTCTGATTTACCGCTACCAAAACCACCGACAAATAGCGGATAAATCTCATCACTAAATACAAAGTCGTCTTGTGGAGCGGTCAGTGTTAAATCTAATTTCATTCATTTTTAACCCTTACCACGTTAATTTGAATTTCATTGCCTGTAGTGTCTATCATCTGAGCTTTTAGGCGGTCAATTTCAAGCTGTTTTAATTGGGCTTCTAACTCTTTAATCCTAATCTCTGATTTTGACTGCCTATCCATGCCTAAGACCTTAACTTTGGCATTAATGGCACTAATCATCGCCGTTGGGTTCTCGTTCAGTTTGGCGATTTGATATGCTTCATCATAAGCTGATAACATCTCATCAATCGTCACATCATGGCGGTTGGCGTGGGCTTGGCGAAGTTCGTTTAATCTTGTTGTAATCTTGTTGTTGTCTAATAAGGCTTTTGCGTTGCGGTTAACCGTTTCATCTTTCATATTTTTAGCATTGTAGCTTTGGCGATAGGCTTCAGACGCATTGCCCAGCTCTATGTATTTTTGGCAAAATTGTTCTTGTTTTGGCGTAAGTTTCGCCATAGCTTACGCTCCTTTTTTATCAAATATTTTTAAAAATAACTCTAATAACTCTTGAACTAATTGTCATTTGGGGTTATAATAACTCCATATTTACAACAGGAGTGATTAAGTGCAAAGCCGTGTTATCATCAAAATGCTCATTGATGACGGTTGGTATGAAGTAAACGTAGTTGGTAGCCATCACCAATACAAACACCCCACTAAAAAGGGGAAAGTTACGGTAAAGCACCCTGACAAAGACATACCCATTGGCACCTACAAGAGCATTTAAAACAAGCTGGGTTAAACTAACCCAGCTGGCACTTAATCCCATAGGAGAACCCATGTATTACCCCATCGCCATTGAAAGCCCTGCCAATGATAATGAATGTTTTGGCGTGATTGTCCCTGACTTACCAGGCTGTTTTAGTGCAGGAAACAGTTTAGATGATGCCATCAAAAGCGTTCATGAAGCCATCAGCCTACACCTTGACGGATTAGCAAAGGACGGTGATGACATTCCACTTGCCAAAAATGTTGCAGACCATGCAAAAAACCCAGACTATCAAGGCATGACATGGGCGGTGGTAGATATTGACCTATCTGCCTATATGGGTAAAAGCGAAAAAATCAACGTAACCTTGCCATCTCGTCTGATTGCACGGATTGATGAAAAAGTATCCGCTCATAAATCGCTATATAAAAGCCGTAGCAACTATTTGGCACAGCTTGCCAGTCGTGATTTGATGGCGTAAAGCAAAAACTATCTTTTTCTTCTAGAAAGATTGGCAAATAAAAAACCCTTGCACGCCTGCAAGGGTTTTAAAATCAAATTCTTATAATAACCAAGAAAATTTACACACTTCTTGATTATGGGTAGATTATACCTGCTACTGGCTAGCCAGTCAAGTGTTTTTTTTGATTTTAAAAAAAATTCTATTTTTTAAGTTTTTTCTTCTCTTGCAATATATAACATCGCCAATTATCTAGTATTACTTTCACTTTTTCTACATTTATTTCATCATTGATAGCTACCTTACCAAAAATTTTAACAGTAAAAACCGCCCCAAGTATGAGCGGTTCAAGTTTATCTGCAGACTTTCTCAGATTTGCTTATCGTACCATCTTTACACACGAATTTACCGTTACTGCAATGACTTATCCCACCCTTTTTACCGCTACAAGGTTGTTTACCTTTTGCTAGTGCTGGGGTTGTTACGAGTAGTGTGCTTGCGACTAGGGCTGTGATTAGCTTGTTCATCTTTAAACTCCTGCAATAAATTGAGCTTATATAGTACACAACCTTTAAACTTTTAGCAACAAAAAAGTAATATTTTTTTAACTCTCTACTTCAAGCACGCCTGCAATAAACGCACACGCTTTTTCAAGCTCAATTTTGACACGATTACGCTTGTTTTTTAATATTCGCTCGTCTGCCATTTGGGCGATATTACGCTCACTTAGTCGTGCCAAATAATACATACAAAAGATTTGGTATTGCAAAAGGCTATACTTTGCCAATTTACACACCGCCTTATCAATCATCATCGCCCTATCGTCTGTGATGGTGTACGATAACGGCTCGCTTGGCACGTTATCCCGCATTATCATCTCAAGCCAAGGGGATGGATAGCCTAAACGGTCAGGGTTATGCCTTGCCCATTTGCCGTATTCGTGAAATTCGTTCAATTAAAACCCCTTATTTTGACATCTCGTATTGCTTTTTGAATTTCTCACAAATTCCCATGATTTTGTCAATAAAAGCTAAAAAGTTCATTGTAGGATTAAATAGTTGGCTTATCAAAAGCTTATTTTGTAGGCTGTTTTCAAGCTTTTTTAATACCAAATCATCAAGTTCATCATTTATCTTGTTAATATCAAAATCAGCCCATTCATCTTTGGTAGGTTTATTGGCGGTTTCCCATCTATCAGGGTCAATCTTAAAAGTGTCTTGGTATATCTCACCTGTTTTAAAATCCACAAACTCGCTTTGGTAGCTATCATCTGTCTTTTGCTTATCAATGATGAAAAATAGCACATCAATGGCGGTATCATCAAAAGCGTTGCTAATACGACTACACTCTGCTAAGCGGTTTCCGATAATCGTGCGAAACGTCTTTTCTGTCGCACGATAGCCCACGCCTGCCGATAAGATATAAAAACCGTATCTTTTGGTATGCTTTAATGATTTTAAAACAAAAATATCATCTACCACGCCTGATTTTTTCCAAGTAAATTCGCTTTGGATAATCGTCCGCTCGCTGTCTGATAGCTCTTTAAACTTGATAGAAAACGGTGGATTCATCACCACACAATCTGCTACATGGTCATCATTAAAATCAAAAAATGAGCCGTGATAAACCTTGCTATTAGGGTAATTATCCAAAAACACTTCGCACGCTTTGTCTTGAATTTCTACGCCATAGACGTGCTTAGGGCTTATATGCTGTTCTAACTGCCCTGAACCTACCGCTCCATCAAATACGCTAACGCTATCGCCTACATACTGTTTGACTTTATCAGCGACATATTGGCGTAAGGCTTGCCCTGTGATGAATTCAGCATGGGCTTTGGCGATTTTTCGGTTATTGTGTTCTTTCATTTTTCCTATTTGCTTAACCGTTGCTTAACCATGTTCTTTCATTTCCCCCAACCTATCAATAATCTTTCGTTCACGTTCTGACAGCTCCCATATTTGGGCTTGTTTGGCTTGTTTGGCTTGTTTGGCTTGTTTGGCTTGTTTGGCTATGCGGTCAGATACCAAAAGCCCTGCCCCAAACATCTGCTTTTTATGCGACTTTTGGCTATCTAGTTGTCTGATAAAAACGCACTCATCTACTCTAACTTCAAAATCTACATCTATGTTATTAAAATCTTTTGCCATTAGTACATTGGGGGGATATTGATATTTTGGCAACTTATTAGCTTTGGCAAACAAGGCATTTATCGCCATGGCAAGACGTGGGGCGGATTTGGCTTTAATATGTGGTGTTAAATTCGTTATAAATGCCGTTTTAACTTCTACCCCATTGCCATAGATGATTTCACTATTGGTAAAAATAACCGTCAATCCATATTCTCTTGCCACCGTGCTAAACGCCGTCATGTTTTGACAAAATAAAAAGAATTTTACGCCACGTTCTTGATACCATCTGCAAATCTTAGAAAGTATGCTAAATGGCGGATTATCAATGACAATATCATCATCGCCATAATCCACCGCTTGGTAATCGCCATCAGGATAAAAGGGGCGTACTACGTTTAAACCATCTAAATTCATTATCTCATCATGCACATATTGACGGACAGCGTCATAGACAGCAGGTGGCGTAAATGCATCATCGCTTGTTGTGCGTTTTTCAAACTTTTGTAGCCAGTTGTAGTATTCTTTACTGTTCATTTTTTCAACCTTTCAATCTCACGCTCAATATACCACTTGGCTTTTTGCAAGTCTTCAATCGCATTATCGGTTTTAAGCCCTGCTCGCCAGATGTATTTGACTGCATTACCAAGACAAAAATTCATGTGTTCCGTGATAGCAATGCACTCTACACCGCTTGGGTGGGATTTGTAATGAGATGGGTTGATATTGTCGTGCTTTTGACCGTCTTTGGTTTGTGCAGGCGTGGGATTTTCCAAGCTAAACCAATTTAAAAATTTTTGTTTGGGTGTGTAGCAAATAATGTTACCAACCTTAAAAAGCACTAAATCGCCCACTATCTTAATAACTTCGGCTTTTTCGCCATTTCTGATGTTTTGCCACACTTGCCCTATTTTAATCTCGCTCATCACAACACCCCCATTCCATACACGCCTGCACTAAATAAAATAAAACACAAAATCAAATCAGTTACTTTGTTCATGTCTCTGACTGCCATTTTTCATCTGCTCTTTTTCTTGTTCGCTCATTATCATTTGCCACTTCTCCCTCAATCTATGACAGTCAATCATGACCGCTTTTGTCTGCATTTCCTGTAAACGTTTTGGCACATCATCAAAAATAAATGCCAATTTTTCTGCGTCATCATCGCTTAAATAACGTCTGTCATTAAGATAGTTTGCGGTTTTATACCATTCCCAACCTGTTCTGCCTTTTAAATCAAACATAGTTAGGTCATATTTGACTAACTGATGGCCTAGCCAAATTGCAAATTCGCTTCTAAAATAAAAATCCTTCATGATTGCGCCCCCATATGCCATTCAATCCAACTGAGCATATCATCAACATCAATACTCTTGCCCTTGTACCATTTCTTGCCATTGACATATAAAATAGACAAACTGGGATTTGACTTGACATATTTTCTGCGAAGAGTAGTTACTTGATTAAGATTAAGTATATGGCTTGGAAAACCACACTCCACATCTAAATCCTCGTAAATAATGAAAAAACCCTTGTCTGTTACACCATAGCCATTTTTAAAATTGTTGTTCATAACGTCCCCACCATTAACATAGAAAAAATAAAAACTGTGATTAACACAATACAATCAAATAATTTACTCATCTCTTATCGTCCGCCTTGCTAATCTTATCGCCAACCGCCTTAATTGAAAGTCGTTTAGGGATTTTGGGCAATTTGCCATAGATACATAAACTATTCGTCCCCAAATTTTAACCACTGCTTTCATCGTGTATTCATCATCAACGATTAAGCTTAGGATTTCCCGCTTATTCTTCATATTCTTTGTTTCAACGTTCATAACACCACCTTAAATCATCAGGGATAGTCAAAACATAGCCAAGTCCCGTATAATGCACATACACATCGTCCAAATACCGCTTGTGCTGTTTAACCGTCATCAATCTAGTTACAGGAAAATCAAACGGCAATGCCATAAATTGTAGCTTTTGCTCATAGCTGTAACAGTATTTAACCCTTTCATCATAAGTTGCCCTAAATTCTTCGTTTTCATTGCGTAAAATCGGCACGCCAAAATGTAATTTACAATAAGCACGGTACTCTTCTGCGGTCAAATCGCCCTGCTCGGCTAGCTCATTTACCCAAAGACGTTGCAAGCGATTTTGGGCTTGACTTCTGGTCTCGTCCTTATCTGTGATGATGACATTGACTATCTCGCCTCGTTCTTGTCTTGTTAAGATGTCCGCCACGCAGTTTTGTAAGACATTGTCGCTTGTGATGCGATAGCGTTTACTCATAGATTTTTCTTAAATCTTTTTCCATGCGATAGTAAAGCGAAACAGCAAGCCAAATCACCGCCATAAGAATCGATATCTGTTTTTGTTCAGCATTAAAAAATACATCGCCAAAAATCATAGTGCCGTACATAGTGCCGTACATATAGAAACAAAAGGGTGACACAGTCAATACGCTAAAAACAATATAAAGCCAGTCGTACCATTTAAGATTTTTCATTTTGTTTCTCGTCTAAGTTCATAATCTTGTAATAGCTCGTCCCATGTGATAGTGATTAGCTTGCCGTCTTGTTCTATTTGTGCGTACTCAACATTGTCATATCTGTAAGCTCTGACAACATCTATAACATCACCTGTCTGTTTGTGATAATACTTAGCCATTACACATACTCAAACACGACATTCTCACCATCAGATAGCCACGGCTTCATCTTGTCTTTTGCGTGCGTGTTTTTAATCCAATCCAACGCATCGTCTTTATCTTTAAAAGCACGCTCGTCGCTGTCATTTGTGTGCAAATTGTGATAGCAGACGGTTAAGATGTCTTTGCCCTGCTGTATCTTATAAACGTGTGTAGGGCTTGTGATTGTGCTGTCTTTGATAAATAGTTTCATGGTAGTTCCCAAATATTTACAGTTACTGCATTTGTTTTTTCAATGCCACGCTCTACAATCAATTTATCAATTTGGCTATCATCTTGATACACGCCTGCGTGCGTTAAAGCGTCTAATAAGCCTTTCATGCGATTGTCTAAGTCGTTTTTACGCTTATCCTTAAAATTAAGCATAACGTACATTTTTAGGCGTTTGTCGGTGCGTATGTCTAAACCTGCTTTTTTGACGATTTGATAAACTTCGTGCTTGTATGCTTGGGCTTGCTTTGACAAATAAACTTTGACACCTTTTGCAAAACCGTTACTTGCAGAACGCCAGTACTGATTGACCGTTGGTGGCATAGGCAAAACCAAACTTGCTAAGTGTTTCATACTCTCACCACCGCATAGCTTTCAAAAGTATTAAATTGCCACTCTTTGTGTTCATCGATGATTTGCTTGCCCATTTGATAGATGACTTGTGAAAGCTCGTCTGCATAGCATTTAAATTCGCATACTTCATGAACAGTTTTATCGCAAAGTGTTTTTAAGTAAAAACAGACTTTGAAATTACGCTGTTTTTTAAACGCTTTCTCTTTTTTCTTTTTGAACCTGTGTTGCCATTCGCCGTGTAGCTCCATGTTAGGTTCATCACTTTGGCTGTTCAAATATAATTTTAGATAGCCTGATAGTAAATTCATGCTACTTTCTTCCCCAGTGTGCGTTTAATTTTGTCAATGTTCATTTGGGCTTCTTTGCCATCAACGGGCGTGTGCTTTTGTTCGTTTGATGATTGACTGATAGCGGTTGGCATAACGTAAGGCTCACAAAGTTTTTTATTCTTAACAAATTCTCTTACTATCATCTGATAACAGTCTTTGAACGCCAATTCTGCTTTTGTCGTATCGCTTGATGATTGAATACTTATCCAAAGATGGTAGGTCTCATCATAGGCTTGCTTCATCGCAACTGTGATTGGCGTTTTTGGGTCGTTTTGCCATTTGATGATTTGTGATAACGCTCCGTGTTTGTTGATGTAGCTGTCTGCGATAACGTCTGTGTTATCAAAATCTTTTAGCCCTAAGCACCAACGGCGAAACAAAGCAGGGTCAGGGCAAAAGCCGTTTTTTCTAACTGCTATCAAGCCCTGTTCAATCTGCTCTTGGCTTAAATCAAAAATACAAATGTTCATCCCAACAGCAATTTGCTCCATTGTCAGACCGTCAAAAGTTTTAGCAAAGTTCTTTGGCACAATGGATTTGATGGCAAAGATGGTCGCTGTAACCGTTGATAGTTGATTATTCATGGTCTGCTCCGATAAACGCTTGTGGGTTAGCAAATGGGTTTTGTTTAAATTTATTATCAACTGCTTGAAGTTCTGTCAAAAACGCCCCTTGTTCGTTATCTTGTATGCGGTTTAGATACCATTTGGCATTAAAACCTTGCCACCCTGCCGATAGCCAAAAGGCGATTAACTCGTCCATGCTTTCGCCTGTCATGGATTGAGCTTTGCGTAATTCACTTTCGTTTCGCTTCCAAGCGGTCGCTGTCATGTCGGTTTTGGTTTTTTGTTTACGAAAGTGTAGTAAATCTTGCCAAACATCGTCAGATACGTCTGATGGTTTTTTAACCGATGAAGTTTTTTGCGTTTTTGGGTTTTCGCTCTTGTCTTTCTCTTTAGTGTATTTATTATTAGTGTTTTTAAAAGAATGTATTTCTGTGTTTACAGTTTCTGTAATACCCCCCTTTACAGTTTCTGTAATAGCTTTTACATTTTCTGTAATAGCTTTTACAGTTTTTGTAGTACTACAGTTTTTTGGTTTTACAGTTTTTGTAATAGTAAAATCATCATTCAATCGGTATTCGTTCGCTTGTTTTTCATTCCCACTTTTGACGCTGATTAAGCCTATTTCTACAAGTTCAGATAATGCTTTATCAATCGTCGCATAGCTACCAATCCCTGTCGCTTTTTTGATTTGACTGTAACTAATGCGGTCAGTTTCTTTATGCCAGCCACGTGTTTTACGCACGATAAGCAAGTAGATTTTGCACGCATTACCGCTGATTTTATCTAGCATTTCATCAATCAAAGCGTTGGGTACTTGAAAGCTGTTAGCGATAAAATTACTCATGACGCTACTCCGATATATCTATATTTGCCGTGCGTACCGTCGCTTTCTGTATTTTTGCACTTAATCGTCTCAATATCGTGACCTGCTTTCCTTAACTCATGAATAGCAGAGCTTAGACGTGTGCAATGATACAAGTTCGTGCATTCTAGCTGTGTGAGTGTACGACCTGATAGCAAATGTTCTAAAATCATTTGCTTTTTTGTGGGTTTTTTGGTACGATGTTTTTGCATTTTTGGTCTCCTGCCCCTAGTTGTCGCTAGGGGTTTTTGTTTGATTGTAAAATTCCAAAATAGTGATATAAGTGTCAGCGTGGCAATGCTTGGTTTTTCCTGTTGCAATGCGCTGTACTGTTGATTGCGTAATCCCAATTTGTTTTGCAAGTTTCGTCAAGCTCACCCCTTTTATAGATTGAAGCTCACGCAACATTTCTCTTGCTTGCATATTTTTTCTCTTTTGTGCATTAAATTCATCTATTTTAAAGCTATTTTGCATTAAAATCAAGGGTTTTTAATGCAATATTGAAATAAAAAAAAGTAATGCGTTTTTGCATTGTTTTTGATACAATGATAGGGCGTAACTAAAAATAGGTGATTACAATGTCTGATGTCTTATTATTTGCAAAAAACCTTGATTTTTTAATGAAAAAACAAGGGTTAAACGCTAATGGTCTGCAAGACAAGTCAGGCATTACGCAAACAACTACCAGTCGCATTTTAAATGGCTCAACCAAAAACCCACGAGATAGTGTGGTACAGCAATATTCGGACTTTTTTGGTGTTCCTATGGCAGACTTGCGTTATACGGATTTGGAAAAACAAAAGAAAAAACCAAATCACGAACCCCAACTAGACGAACAAGACGCAATAGATATGGAGTTTTGGGATAGCGAAACGCCGCTGTATGATGATGAGTTTGAAGTACCATTTTATAAAGATACTGAATTTTTGGGCGGTAGCGGATTTGATAGCGATGTACACGACGAAGGACGTAGAAAAATCCGCTATGCCTATACCGCCGCACGCCGTGCAGGGGCAACACCGAGTAAGGTTGTGTGTATGACATTGCGGGGCGATAGCATGGAAGAGCTGATATTGGACGGCTCAATGATTGCTATTGATACAAGCAAGACAGACGTCCGAGAAGGTAAGATTTACGCCTTTCGCCACGGCAATATGCTTAGAGTAAAATACCTAATTCCTCGCCCAGACGGAGGTCTAATTATACGCAGTCACAATCCAAAATATAAAGATGAAATAATCACAGGGGACGAGATTGACAGCGAAAATATCCAAGTGCTAGGCTGGGTGTGGAATTGGTCTAGTCTGATGGTGTGGTAAATAAACAAAATGGGATATTTTGAAAACTTTGGGGCAAGCAGATGAGCAATAAAATCCAAAAAGTATTTAATTTCTTATCGTGGGCGTGGGCTGGCATTATTGCGCTTTTAGCTGTTTTTATGTTTTTTAGCAACACGGTAAATGGCTTTGGCACTTTGGTTATGCTGTTTTGTGCCTTGCTTATTACACCGCCCATCAAGTGTAAATTAAAAATCAAACCGTTTTTAGTTACCATATTGTCATCGGTTGTTGCCTTGTTCTCTGTCGGTGTGTTCGCCACGCCTGCTGTCAAAGAAAAAGCGAAAGAAGCTAGAAAGATTGAACAAGCACAAAGAGCGCAAAAAGAGCGTGAAATCAAGCAAGAAATTGCCCAGCCTGTCGCAACCACACCGCCACCTGCTGAAAGTACCGCTCCATCCGTTCCGCCTGTTGTCGTAGTATCACCACCGACAATCGAGACCAAAGAACCGCCCGTAACTATCCAAAAATACGATGTGTCTTGTAAAGTCGTGGGCATATCAGACGGCGATACTATCAACTGCTTAACCGACGATAAGACGCAAATCAAAATCCGATTTGACCAGATAGATGCACCAGAGAAAGCACAAGATTTTGGTACAGCTAGTAAGCAAGCCCTATCCGATATGATTTTTAACAAAACAGTAGAAATTGACGCAAAACAAACGGACAAATACGGTCGCACTGTCGCAGAAGTGTATTATAACGATAAAAACATCAATCAAGAAATGGTGGCTATCGGCATGGCGTGGGCTTATCGTGAATATCTTAAAGATAATTATTATATTGATTTAGAAAACAATGCACGCCTGCAACAACTCGGCATTTGGTCGCAACCAAACCCCATCTATCCTAGCGATTTTAGACGTGCCAAGCGTGGCGAGCAAAACACCCCTATCCAGACCCAACAGATAGCCCAATCGCAGGAAAAAAGAGATTTGGCAAGCAGTGGTGGGCAATGTGGTAGTAAACGGTATTGCAAGCAGATGACAACGTGTAGTGAAGCTAAGCATTATCTAAACGTGTGCGGTGTATCACGCCTTGATAAAGATGGTGATGGCGTTCCGTGCGAGAGTTTGTGTAAATAACCCCCTAGCCTTTAAAAATCCCCTTAATTCCTAAGAATAAGGGGATTTTTTTTCGCCCATAAAAAGCCCCCAGCCTGTTAGCCCAATCTCGTAAGATTGGCAGGACTAGGGGAGTTATTAAAAATACCGTTACCTGCGACTTAAAATGGTGGCAACTGTTGGTAACGCTCCAACCTATGCAGTGTTTCGGACTGCTGCTAATCTATCTCAGCTAAGTTGCCTTGTTGGAATAAAACAAAAGCCAAAAAGATGGCTTCGTAGCTGTTCCGTCCATAGGTCGGTCAGCAAATTTGGCGTTGTCAGTAAGACTTGAACTTACAACCACCACAAGGCGAATGCTCTACCCTGCTATAAAAGCCCCTACTTTTCTTGCCCGTCGGCAAACAGCGGTAGGGGGCGTATTGATGATTATTATACAATAATTTTTTCAAAATTTTATAAATAAAAAAAATTTCTTTAAAAATCATATATTTAAAAATTATTTTGCATTATTTGCATTATTTGCATTATTTTAATGCAAATACGCTTGACTTATTCAATGCAATATTGCATAATACACACATCAAGACGAAGCAACCCAGAGGAGATTAAAAATGATTCAAACACACAGCACAAAAATTATTCAAGACTATCTACAAAACAAAATGCGGGTGTCAGATATTGAAGTTTATGTTGCACCAAATGCAAGTAGCAACCCATTTTATTTTGTAAAGCAAGGTATTAAACGCAAAACAAGAATTCAAAAAATGATACTTAGAGACTTATCTATAGCATTTGACTTCAGCAACAAAGACATCGTCTTTCTTAATCAATCAACTTAAATCGGGAGGATATATGAACTTAAGAAAACGCATTGTTAAGCATCTACTAAATCAGATTGATATTCTTAACAGAAAACTTGAGCTTGCAGAACTGTCAAATAAGCATCTTATTAGCAAAAATCAAGAAGTATTAGAGTTTTTGCATGATATTGAACCGAGCCTTGAGCCGGCACACAAAAGACAGCTTGAGCGGTTTCGCTATATTGATGTGCCATTTTAAGGATTTTGCAATGAAACATAAAATTTTAAATACACTTGGTTTTTTTATGATGTTAGTTGTGATATGCCTAGCACTTTTAAAATGTTTTGATATTGCAATCACTCAACAAGCAAAAGCAGACTTTGAAGAATGTATGTCGTGGAAATTACAGGGGTATAACATTCAATGCGACCCCAAAAAATGGGGGGTGGAACAATGAGCTTGACAGGCGATTGGTATATTGAACTGCTACAAGAGCAGATAACTGATGAAGAGCAGTATGAGCAGGACATGGCACTCCTTGATGAATGTATCGGATATGATGAATTAGTGGAGAAAATACAATGAATTTATATCAAATCAATCAAGAAATCCAAAGCCGAATGACAGCCTTGGGCGAGCGGTTAGATGATAACGAACGCCCTGCCCCTGATGACGACGAAATTGTCGAACTACTTGGCTTAATTGATGGGGATTTGAGCGACAAATTAGAAAGTTACCGCTATGTTTTGTTAAATCTTGATAGCAGTATTGAAGCGTTTAAGGCGGAAATTGACCGACTAAATCGCAAAAAACAATCGCTACAAAGAAACCATGACAGGCTAAAAAATGCGGTATTCAGCGCCATGCAAACTTCTGGACGCAATAAGTTTGAATTTGCCACAGGCAAGATATGGATTTAAAAATCCGCCCCATCAGTACGCCTTGACGTATCCCCTGCAAGACTACCCAAAGAATTTCAAAAGGTAGAGATTAAGGCGGACAATACCTCTCTTGCCAAAGCGTTAAAAGCAGGTGTTGTGATTGATGGCGTGGCACTTGTGCAAAATCAACATATTAGAATTAGTTAAAACCCTTTTAGCAGGCTAGGAATTGCAAACCGAACGGCGGTTATTTTCATACCTTGAACCGCCACGCCTGCTATCTTTTTTGTTAAGGTATGATTTTAAAAGGTGTGTGATTATGGCAATCGGAGCTTTTATTTTAGGTCATAGTGGGAGCGGTAAATCATTTTCGCTTAAAAACTTAGACCCTAATTTGGTTGGTTTTTTTAACGTGGTGGGCAAACGCCTACCCTTTAAAGGGGCGAATTTTAAGACGGTGGTAACAGACAACACCGATGAGATTTGCTACCTTCTAGTAAAATCAAAAGCCCCCATCATCGTGATAGATGACTTTCAGTATTTGATGAGTAACCGCTTTATGCGTGATAGCGATATTAAGGGATTTGACAAATACACCGCCAACGGCAAGGGAATTTGGAACATTCTAAACACCATCAACTATCACATGAAAGATTATCAGCGTGTTTATATTTTATCGCATACTGATGAAGTGGACGGCAAAACCAAGCTAAAAACCATCGGCAAAATGCTTGATGAAAAAATCACGCCCGAGGGCATGGTGGGTATTGTACTACAAACCCACATTGACAATGGGCATTATTTTATTACCCAAAACAACGGACACACCACCGTCAAAACACCCTTTGAGATGTTCGATGATGTGTTAATTCCCAATGATTTAAACTTCGTAGATGACGCAATTTGCGACTACTACAATATCCCAAAAACAGGAGAAAACTCATGAACTTTTATTTTACCCGTGATGACAGTTCAGCTGCCAAAGCCAATTCATCAAGCCGTATTAGCCCGCATGAATTTCATGCGGTAAAAATCACGCAAGCATATTGGAGCGTATCACAGAACGGAGCGAAATTCATCGCTTTAAACTTTATAAACGCCCAAAATGAGACAGCGGACGAAATCAAGATTTATTATGAAAGCAATCAAGGCGAACGCCTATCAGGCTATCATCAAATCAATGCAATTCTTGCTTTTAATAATATCCAAGGGTTAAGCAATAGCCAAGGAATTTACAAGGCATATGATTTTGAAGCTGGTGGCGTGGTGGATAAGCAAGGCTTGGTAGCTAATGAGCTTGTTGGGGCTTATGTTGGTATTATCTTATCGGAAAACTACTACCAGGGGAAAAACGGCATTAAGCACAATTTAAACCTATCAGCCGTTTATCATTACCAAACCAAGCAAAATGCCAAGCAGTTTTTAAATAACACACCCATAGTTGATGGGCAAATTGAACAATCCATCGCTTATGCGCAAAAGTCATCAGAGACAAGCAAGCAAACAGCGGAGCGTTCGCAACAGCCCCAAGGTTACGCCCCACAAGCCCCACATGGCTATCCGCAGGGCATGACCCCTAGCCCAAGCACGTCAATGCAAAGACCGCCCCAAGACGCCGCTGATGGAGCAGGCGTGAAAGACGATGACATTCCTTTTTGAGGTTAAGTATGAATAAGCATTCAAAACAATACCAAGCCGCTATGTGTGAACGTAGCGGTCACTTTAGAAAAGCACAATCACTGTGGAAAGAGGCGATGAATGGGTGTCTATGTAGTATTAATCATGAATATTACAAAAAAAGATACTTATTTTGCAAATCGTTACTTGAGCGTTCAAGAAAAATCAATAAGAGTAGCTACTAATATGATAAATCAAAAATCCAATAAATCTGGTTACTATCATATTATTTTTGATGATATGTGTATTGTTGTAACCTCATGGGTATTCCTATTTTATGTACCAATGCTGAAGTTGCAATGGCGTATAAAAAATCAAAGCAAGTATGATGGGCTTTACGGATTACTTAAAGGGCTAATATGCAAAGACGCTTGTCGCTAAAATTGTTTAAATTTTGATTAACAAATTGGAGAAATGAAATGAGTAACGATACCCTAAAATCAATTAGCGAATGGTTCAAAACCGCCACGCCTGCACCAACCAATAAAAATATTTTAGTACAGCTTGGTTGTCATTTTGAAGAAGTGACGGAAATGATAGAAGTTCTAACTGGCGAACCCCTCCCCGAGATTGTCATGATAGCAGATGAACTAAAACAAGGCGGTACAAATGAACAGGTAGCAGGGTTTATCCAATCAATAGACCGTACTGCCCTACTTGACGCACTCTGTGACCAAATCGTAACGGCAATCGGTGTAGCAGAATACATGGGAATGGACATTCATGGTGCGTTAGATGAAGTAAACCGTTCGAATTGGTCTAAGTTTGAAAATGGCAAGCCTATCCGAAATGAGCATGGCAAGATTATCAAAGGCGCAGATTATGAAGCACCGAAGTTAGAACAGTTTGTATGACGAAACTGGAAAAAGGAGCAAAGAAATGAAAGAAAAGATTAACAGTGAATTTAACACCGATGAACCAAATCAAAATAAAACAGGCATTAACGTAGAATACATAGACCACATGGGCAATGATAACAGCGTAGTTACTTCTGCTCGTGTCAGCTATTCTAAGCGTGCTAAACAGTTTCCTGAAGATGAGAACGCACGATTGATTAAGTATCTAGCTACACACAAGCATGAGATACCGTTCGCTCACACGGCTATTACTTTGCGTGTTGAAGCACCAATATCAATTAGAACACAGTGCTTTAAGCATAAAATTGGTTTTGTTGAGAATGAAGTATCACGCAGATACATTAAATCAAAACCCAAACTATTTATTCCAAAATTCCGTCAAGCCCCTGATGGTAACATCAAACAGGGTAGCGGTGCTGAGTTAAGCACAGAAAAGCAGAATTACTGGCAGAAGGAGTATGAGATACAATGTCAAAATGCTATCCAGATGTACGAGCAGATGATTGAAAACGGTATAGCACCTGAACAGGCTAGGTTTGTGTTACCACAAGGCGTTATGACTGAATGGGTGTGGACGGGTTCTTTGCTTGCTTATGCTAGATTTTACAATTTGCGTAGTGATAGCCACGCCCAAAAAGAAATCCAAGAACTAGCTAAGATGGTGAGCGATATTATCGCCCTGCTTTATCCAATATCGTGGCACGTACTAACAAAAGGACTAACAAAGAAATGAAAGAATTCGCAAAAGAAAAGTTGATTAAAGACTTGATTCGTAGATATGACCTAGAAGGTCAAGAGCATATTTGCAGTTTTGCAGAAGACTTAGTAAATAGCATCGGCACAAGCGGTCATTTAATCAAACAAATACACCGTCTCATCCATTCCAAATTAAATTATTTGACTTATTTGATTGATGACGGTCAAGGTATAGAAGCTGTTGATGATTGTTATCATACGCTAAATATATTTGATGTGCTTATTAAAAATAATGGATGGATAAGAACAAAAGAGAGTCTGCCCAAAACAAATCAAGAAGTTATTGTTGTTTATGATGGAGTAAGTAGAATTGCTGAATATAGGGTAGATACTGATACAGTAAGTGACGATGGCAATAGTCGCGATTACTTCCAATGTTTTAGCAGAAAAGATGGTTATTTTATCGCAGAAGTTGATGAGGTTGAATATTGGCAACCACTGCCACTTGCACCTTCAAAAAAAAATAAGGAATAACTATGAATAAACAATTTTACACGACGAGAGAAGTGTGCGAGCTAATGAAAATTAGTCCGCGCACACTACTAAGATGGCAAAAAGAGCATTTGAGTGGTATTAAGTTTCCAAAACCAAATAAAAACTTCGGTCGTGAAAACAGATACAAAGCTAGTGAAATTATGAAGTGGCAAAACGCTATTGAAGCTCACTAATAGCTTTAAGCTCGTTTATTTTATCTATCCACTTTCTATACGCCAACCTTTGCTCGTCAAGATAATCATAGTAGTCATACGTTGCTTGCTCGCCTGCCAGCGTATGACCAAGCATAATTTCCGCCACGTCTCTTGTCGTAAATTTACTAAAATTGGTTCGTGCTGTGCGTCTTAAATCGTGCATTGACCAGTTTGGAATTTCAACCCCTTGATACCGCTTGATAAACTGTCTCAAATTGATTGGTAATGTCAAATTTGAATTTCCACCAACACTGCCTGTATTATCTTCTCGTGGGAATAAGCAATCAATTTCGCTCAATTTAATCAACTGCAACAATAGTTTTTCTTGCTCGGGCAATATCGGTCGGATAATTTTACGCCCTGTTTTTTTACCGACTTTGTTGTTTTCAACGGGCACAGTCCAAACTTTTTTATCAAAATCAAAATCGTTTTTGCTAGCTCTGAGTAATTCTCCTTTGCGACAGCCAAACATCAGACATAATTCAACAAGACAGCGATTTTTAAACGTTATTCTTGATTTTCTTAGTGCTACAAAAATCAGTACAAGCTCGTCATCGCTTAACACCCTTTCTTTCTTATTCTTACGAATACCTAAGTCCGCATGGGCGAAAATATCAGATAATGGATTGTGTGGAATGTATTGACGTTTAACCGCCCATTTCAACGTCTGTTTTACATTCAATAAAATGCGTGAAGCCATCGCAGGCGTGCTTTCAGCTATCGGCTCAATCAAATCAAGCCAGTGCTGTAAAGTGATTTTATCCGCAGGCATAGAACCAAATTTGGGGTAAACATGACGCTCGATAGAACGCTTAATTTGACTTGCTGATTGTTTATTCTTAATACAATAGTTATCATACCAAAGCTCAAATATTTCTTTGAACGTTTTGACTGCTTGATTTTTGGTAAGTTCAAATTTTGGGTCTTTATTCTCGTCCAACAACGCCCTGTATTCTGTTGCCCTCTCCCTAGCTTTCTTTAATGTCATGAGCGGATAAGTGCCTATGTCTAGCCTTTTTGCCTTTCCGCCAAAACGATAGCGTAACTGAAAAACGATTTTTCCCTTTGGCGATATGCGAACACTCATCGCATCACGGTCAGCAAACTCTTCTACTTTCTCTCTGTGCTTGCCGTTATTTGCTTTTAGCCACGATTCTGTTAGAGTCATAAGACACCTTTGTACATAAAATGAAATTATTTTTTTTTAGGCGATTATGTACTTAATTATGTACATAAAAATCGTGTCTTATTATGTCTTATTGTGTCGTACTATGTCTATATTTATTTGATAATTTTATGCTAAACTACTGTTATTATTATGATTTTGTCTTGCTATGTCGTTTTATGTCTTATGATAGATGATTAACGTGAGCTATGATGGCGATATTGCGTAGATTTTGGATAGAATTTGACATAAAAAACTCAGTAAAAAATAGCGTTCTTAAGAACATAAAAGAATCAAGCTTATCGCTTGCGAATAAATCACCACATATTATGGCTAGTATTCGGTAGAAAACCGTTAATTATAACACAATTATTAGGTAATAAGAATTAAAAAAATAAGGCATAAAATAACAAAAAGCCGCACAATGGCGGCTTTTTGTGAACTAAGCATAGTTATACTAAAAATTAACGTACAACCATATCTTTAGTTTGTTCTACAGTTTGAGTTCTGTCACCAGAAATCACTGCATATACACGACGGTTCATCGCACGACCTTCAGCAGTGTCGTTTGGTGCGATTGGGCGGTCGAAGCCATAACCGATTGCAGATACACGGTTAGGAGCGATGTTGAACTCACGAGTTAACATAGACTTAACAGCGTTTGCACGAGCTTCAGACAGACGTTGGTTGTATTTTGCACTTGAACGTGGGCTGTCTTTAGATGCGTGACCTTCGATGGTTGCAGTAGCATTCGGGAACTCGCGCATTGCTTGAGCAACTTTTGCTACGTCTTCACGGAACTGAGGCTTGATGTCAGACTTATCACGGTCGAAGTAAGCACGTAGCTCTAAGCGTAGTGGCGTAGTTACATCAACTTTCAATGGGCAGCCATGAGCATCTACTACGACATTGCGTGGAGTACCTGGGCAAGCATCAACAGAATCAAATACGCCGTCTAGGTCGCTGTCTTTGTCAGTTTCTTCAATAACAGCAACAACTGGTTGTTTAATAACTACAGGAGCAACTGGTTCAACTACTGGCTGAGCAATCGGAGCAACTGGTACTGCTGGAGCTAGGCGACCGCCTAGAGCTACTTCTAGACCTGCTAGAGCTTTACCATTCCACCAGTTTTCATCAAAGTTGTGCTCTGCACGAACTTCACCACGTAGTGCAAGTGCGTCATTTACTAGATAACGAGCACCAAAGCCTAAATTACCGATGGTATCAGTAGATTCAAGTGCATCACTATTTCGTGACTCATTTTTCACTTCAGTTTTTTGTTGACCAGCACCTACTAGTACATATGGCTTAAGGTTGCCAGTAGTATAGCCAGAGAACTGCTCAGTACCTACTAGGAAGTTACCAGAAAGGTTTTCTTGCTTACCAGAGAATTTTGGAAGAGTTGCATTCTTATGGTCTTTTTCTGAAGAAAAAGCGTCAACGTCAGTTACGCCATATTCTACTTGAAATTGAGTAGATGGAGTAAGCTCTACGCCTAGTGCTACACCAGTATATAGTCCGCTATCAAGAGCAACACCCTTGGTTGACTTGCCATCTTCATCGGTCAATCCAGATACATTTACTTCAAAAGTTTTACGTTGGTGTTTAGCTGCAGCACTGTCATCCACATAGTTGTAACCAACTAGCGGAGTTACTGTTACGCCTGCAGAAGCAGCAGTTGCTACAGTTGCAAAAACTGCTAGAGCAATTTTGTTTAACTTCATAATATTCCTCCAAGGAATGGTTTAGATTTCATTAAAACTTGTACAAAAACATTCTACCATCAAGCTGTGTCAAATGCCATACCATTGCCGGTAAAAGTAAAATATGCACAATTTTAGATAGATGGGCTTAGAATAATGGAAAAACACAAAATTTACAACCCTTTTTTTACAAAATCCATGCAATATTACACAAAGGCAATGTTTCATTTAGCTTGTAGAAATAATCTTTTAACATATCTTAAAGGCATCTTTCATAGCTTTAACCGCGTCAGTAAGCCCCATAAATACACTATCAGCGATAATAGCGTGCCCAATGTTTAGCTCGTTAATACCATCGATTTGGGCAATATTGGCAACATTTCGTCTGGTCAATCCATGCCCTGCGTTAATTAATATGGTGTGATTGTGCTTGGCTGCCGATTGCTGGCAGTAACCGACCGCCTCAATAATGCGGTTAAGCTCATGCTGAGTGGCATCGTGATCGCCTAACAAGTCATAATTAGCATAAGCTCCCGTATGCAGCTCGATTGCATCAGCACCAACACAGATTGCCTTATCAATCTGGGCAAAGTCTGGGTCGATAAACAACGACACCTTAATACCTTTGGACTGTAATTTTGCCACAAAATCATCAATATGCACCAAGTTTACCACATCAAGCCCGCCCTCTGTGGTCACTTCTGTTCGTTTTTCTGGCACAAGACAGACCCACTCTGGGCAGACATCACAAGCAATGGCAAGCATCTCATCAGTAACCGCCATCTCAAGGTTCATAGGCACCGTAATGGCATCTTTAATGGCATAAACATCGCTATCTTTAATATGGCGACGATCTTCTCTTAAGTGCAGCGTAATGCCTTGAGCTCCAGCTTGCTCACAGACACAAGCCCCGCGAACTGGGCAAGGGTAGTCCACGCCACGAGCATTACGCAAAGTAGCAATGTGGTCAATATTTACACCAAGCCTTGGTAACTTTTTCATAATTTTCCCCATTGATAAAACATCTGCCAGTCGTTAGTGTTGATAACGATAAAACGCTTGCCATAACTTTCGACTATTTAATGGCTTAAAGTCTAATAAAAAATCAAGTAATTGCCGATGAATTTGACCAAACTCCGTCAAAAATTCATCTTTAATGCCAAATTTTCCCATTTGTTTTAGTGTATCACCTAAAAAATAACTTTGATTTTTCTTAAAAGTATCAACTTTGGTAAAGCCTGAATTTGGGATAAATTGATAATAGGCATTGTGAGCAAGGGTTTCGCCCAAATAATCACCATCATAATCAATCATCGCCCCAAGTTCATCAAATAAGGCTCTTTCAAACTTACGTAAAATGCACTTCATGCCTAGGGTGTTTGAATCGTCCAAATGAGACAGGCTAAGTGCTTGTAGAGCGTTTATGCTGTCTTGGTAGCTTTGCCAAAGCTTAGGACAGGCATTTTCCAGTGCCAAAAGCTTACATAAAATTTCGTTCAGATACAACAAAGCAAACTGTGCTTGACCACGAACAGGAAAAAGCGTTGAATTTTTGTCACTATCAATTGTGATTTGGCTGAAGTTTTTTAAGGCTGTTTGACCACTTGCGAACAATCGAACAGGCACAAAAGAAGGTACGCCTCGCATACCCACGCCATGTACCATGCCAAATTCCTGACTAAAGCACTGATAAATCGCCCTTTTTTCTTGATAAGGACGAGTGTGTAGCACATAGGCGGTTAATGGCTCGTTACGCACGTTAGTCTAGTCTTTAATAACCCAAGCTATTTAACGCCCGCTCATCATCACTCCAACCACGCTTGACTTTCACCCATAGGGTCAGCATGATTTTACGATCAAACAACGCCTCCATGTCTTTACGTGCATCGATACCCACTTGCTTAATGCGGCTGCCTTTATCGCCGATAATGATGGTTTTTTGACCCGCTCGTTCTACAAAGATTGTCGCGTCAATGAAAGTTACCGCTTTACGCCATTTGCCAGTTTTAGGGTCTTGGTGTGCAGGCTCGTCTTTAAACTCATCAATCTGAACAGTCAAATCATAAGGTACTTCTTCGCCAGAAGCACGCATGATTTTTTCACGGATAATCTCACTTGCCAAAAACCGCTCCGAGCGATCGGTAATTTGCTCAGGATCAAAAATCGGTGGACGCACTGGCAGATAACTTGTGATAAGCTTTTCAAGTCCGTCTAAGTTATGCCCTCGCAGTGCAGACACTGGGATAATATCTGCAAAGTCAAAGCTGTCCTTATACTCTTCAATCAAAGGCAACAACTTACCCTTATCCTTGATGGTATCAGCTTTATTAATAACGAGTACCACAGGCAAGCTTGTCTGGGCAAGCTTTTCTAAAGTCAGCAGATCATCTTCGCGCCACTGCACGCTATCTACCACAAACAACACCAAATCCACATCTGATAAAGCAGAAACGGCGGCTTTATTCATGCGTTCGTTAATTGCCTTGACCTCTTTGGCGTGAATGCCAGGCGTATCCACAAATACGATTTGCTTAATAGAATCGGTTAAAATCCCATGAATACGATGGCGTGTGGTCTGTGGCTTACGACTGGTGATAGAAAGTTTTTGACCAAGCAGATGATTCATTAGCGTAGATTTACCTACGTTTGGACGACCGACAATCGCCACAAAGCCTGCACGAAACTTATCGCTGATGGTAATGGGCGTAGGATTTTCATTAAAAAAAGAAGCGATGGCGGTTTCGTTGTCGTGTTGATCTGTCATTTTTAGTTAACTGCCTAATCTATTAAGTTGATTAATCATGCGTTCAGCACATTTTTGCTCAGCAATGCGGCGAGATTCGCCCGTTTCAGTGACGGGGCTTATCCCATCCACCGACACTTGGCAGGTTACTACAAAAGTTTGCTTAGGAGCGTTTCCTACAATCTCTACCAGCTCATAGGTTGGCAATGGCACACGATTACCCTGTAGCCACTCTTGCAAACGTGATTTGGCATCTTTTAGCATTTTTTCTTCGCCAATACCATCAAGCAAATCACCGTACCATTCAAGCACCAAATCTCGCACAAAAAATCTATCTTGTGCATCTAGGTACACTGCTGCAATAAGTGCTTCAACACTGTCTGCCAAGATTGAAGCACGGTGGCGACCACCCCCTTTACGCTCACCAACGCCTAAAATAAGATGGCGACAAAGCTCTAATTTTTCAGCGATTTGAACCAATGTTTCTTGACGAACAAGCGTTGCTCGCATTCGGGTCAGCTTGCCTTCATCATGATCTGGGTAGCGTGTAAAAAGCGTCTGAGCAATGATGATGCCAAGCAAAGCATCGCCCAAAAACTCCAATCTCTCATAACTGTTTTTAGGATCGTATGAACGGTGCGTCAACGCCTGTCTTGGCAAGCTATGATCCTTAAAAACATAGCCTAATTTATCGCACAGTATCGGTAAACCTTGCTCAAAATTGGCAAAATAAGTCAGCTGTTCTAACGATTTTTTCTTAGATGTATGTTGCGTATTATCTAGAATTTCCATGCTATTCCAAATTAATTAATTTTGCCATTGCGTTCAAAGCTTGGTAAATTTAGTCCAGGCTCTTTATGCATCCAGATATAAGTTGCCTTACCTGCTAAATTCTTTTCTGGTACAAAACCCCAAAAACGAGAGTCTTCACTTCGATCACGGTTATCACCCATCACAAAATACTGCCCATCAGGTACCGTAACATGCCACTTAGTACCACCAGAAGTTGCTACTTCTGGAGAAACTTGATTTAAAAAGTCACCCGCCTGAGAAGCATTTAAATCACCAACATATCGTACCAAATGCTGATGATTACCTTGTGTTTCTTGATAATAACGTGCATAGCTTTCTTCTTGGCGACCAAAATTGGCACGCTCTTCATCACTTAATACTTGAGTGCCAATTTGGGTTGGCATCATAGTGTCCACAAAGCGATCCTGCATATCGTACATGGCTGATACAGTGGTTACTTTTTCGCCATTCACACTTAATACGCCATTATCAAACGCAATAATATCGCCAGGCAGACCAATCATACGCTTGATATAATAACGACTTGGTACTTCAGGATAACGAAATACCACAACATCGCCACGCTCTGGCTCACCTGTATTTAAAACCTTAGTGTGGATTAGGGGTAAACGCACACCATAAGCAGATTTGTTCACCGCAATGAAATCCCCTGTGTACAGGGTTGGCACCATAGATGATGATGGAATGTTAAATGGTTCAACAATAAACGAACGCACCACCACCAAAAATGCTAAAATTGGCAGATACTCATACGACCAACGAACAAGCGTAGTGCGTTTTGTCTGCTTGAGTTTAAATTTATCAATCAGCCAAACCGCTAAAAATAGCAACGTTACTGGTACTAAGATTAAATTAACATCAAATTCCACTTACTTCCCCTTAAATCTGCTGTATTACAATTTGGTTAGTTATCCACTTTCAGCACAGCTAAGAATGCTTCTTGTGGAATCTCAACACTACCAACTTGCTTCATACGTTTTTTACCTGCTTTTTGTTTTTCTAGCAATTTCTTTTTACGACTCACATCACCACCATAACATTTAGCAAGAACGTCTTTACGCATGGCTTTTACCGTGCTTCTGGCAATAATTTGACTGCCGATCGCTGCTTGAATTGCCACATCAAACATCTGTCGGGGAATAAGCTCTTTCATCTTCTCAACCAGCTGCCCACCACGGCGACGAGCATGCTCCTGATGACAAATCATCGCCAAGGCATCTACTTTCTCACCATTAATTAGCACATCAACACGAGCCAATCTGTCTGCTTCATAACGCTCAAATGCGTAATCCAAAGAGGCAAAGCCACGGGATGCAGATTTTAATCGGTCAAAAAAGTCCATCACTACCTCACCCATCGGAATATCAAATACCACTTGAACTTGACGAGCCATAAATTTCATATCCACCTGCACACCACGTCGCTCAATAGCAAGTGTGATTACATTACCCAAATATTCTTGGGGTACCAAAATATGGCAACGAGCGATTGGCTCACGGAATTCGTCAATTACCCCGACATCAGGAAGTTTGGATGGATTATCCACATAGACAATACCGCCTCCTTTTTTGACAATCTCATAAATAACACTTGGTGCAGTGGTGATTAGATCTAAGTCATATTCACGCTCGAGACGCTCTTGGATAATCTCCATATGCAGCATTCCCAAAAACCCACAACGAAATCCAAAACCCAAAGCATCAGATGTGTCTGGCTCAAAAAATAAGGCAGAATCGTTAATTTGTAATTTTTGTAAGGCTTCACGAAATTTTTCAAAATCAGATGAATCCACAGGGAACATACCTGCATAAACCTGAGGTGTTACCTTTTTAAAGCCTTTAATACTTGGCACTTCAGGCGTCTTAGCCAACGTGATAGTATCGCCGACAGGTGCACCAGCAATATCTTTAATGCCCGCAATCACAAAGCCCACTTCACCTGCTTGTAAGCTGTTTGTATTAACAGGTTTTGGCGTGAACACACCAATACTTGTTACAAGATGGCTTTCACCTGTTGATTTGACAAAAATACGATCACCAGTGTTTACTCGCCCTTCTCGTACACGAACTAATGAGACCACACCCAAATAGTTATCAAACCAACTATCAATAATTAAAGCTTGAAGCGGTGCATCACGATCGCCTTGTGGTGCTGGTATGGTCTCAACTAATGCTTGTAGCAACTCGTCAATACCTATACCTGTTTTTGCCGAAACTCTAGGAGCATTAATCGCCTCAATGCCAATAATGTCTTCAATTTCTTCAATCACTCGTTCAGGCTCAACCTGAGGCAAATCAATCTTATTTAAGACAGGCAACACCTCAAGCCCTTGTTCTACCGCAGTATAACAGTTCGCCACGCTTTGGGCTTCTACACCTTGGGCGGCATCCACGACAAGTAATGCACCCTCACAAGCTGCCAAGCTACGAGAAACTTCATAGCTAAAATCTACATGTCCTGGCGTATCAATAAAATTCAGCTGATATTTCTGACCGTTAGGGTGTGTATAATACAGAGTAACTGACTGAGCCTTAATGGTGATACCTCGCTCACGCTCAATATCCATACTATCTAGCACCTGAGCTTGCATTTCTCGATCAGACAAACCGCCACATACCTGGATAAAGCGGTCCGCTAGGGTTGATTTACCATGGTCAATATGAGCAATAATAGAAAAGTTACGGATATTAGCAAGATCAGTCATAATCACACTTCATACATTAAACAAACTCCCTATTCTACCAACCTTTCCCCCTAAATGATAGCCCTTTTTCACCTTTCACCCCTCTCCCAAAACAAAAACCCCCGCATTTGCGGGGGTCTTAAATAAGGGTGCTGACGATGACCTACTCTCACATGGGCGAACCACACTACCATCGGCGCTAAGACGTTTCACTTCTGAGTTCGGGAAGGGATCAGGTGGTTCCATCTTGCTATTGTCGTCAGCGTAAAAGGATTAACAACGATTATGAGTCTGTTTTTATTAAATTTACTTCAAGATATATTCTTTATCAAGCTTGTTAGGTAAAATCTTTACACTTTAATCATACAAAACCACTTGGGTGTTGTATGGTCAAGCCAAACGAGCAATTAGTATTGGTTAGCTACACATGTCACCATGCTTCCACACCCAACCTATCAACGTCGTAGTCTACAACGGCTCTTTAGGGAAATCTTATCTTGAGGTGGGCTTCCCGCTTAGATGCTTTCAGCGGTTATCCCATCCGAACGTAGCTACCCGGCAATGCTTCTGGCGAAACAACCGGAACACCAGAGGTTCGTCCACTCTGGTCCTCTCGTACTAGGAGCAGATCCTCTCAAATTTCCAACGCCCACGGTAGATAGGGACCGAACTGTCTCACGACGTTCTAAACCCAGCTCGCGTACCTCTTTAAATGGCGAACAGCCATACCCTTGGGACCTGCTTCAGCCCCAGGATGAGATGAGCCGACATCGAGGTGCCAAACACCGCCGTCGATATGAACTCTTGGGCGGTATCAGCCTGTTATCCCCAGAGTACCTTTTATCCGTTGAGCGATGGCCCTTCCATACAGAACCACCGGATCACTAAGACCTACTTTCGTACCTGCTCGACTTGTGGGTCTCGCAGTTAAGCGCGCTTTTGCCTTTATACTCTTTGAACGATTTCCGACCGTTCTGAGCGCACCTTCGTACTCCTCCGTTACTCTTTAGGAGGAGACCGCCCCAGTCAAACTACCCACCATACATTGTCCTTGATGTTGTTACATCTAAGTTAGAACCCCAACATAACCAGGGTGGTATTTCAAGGTTGGCTCCATGCAAACTGGCGTTCACACTTCAAAGCCTCCCACCTATCCTACACAAGTTAGGTCAAAGTTCAATGTAAAGCTGTAGTAAAGGTTCACGGGGTCTTTCCGTCTAGCCGCGGGTACACAGCATCTTCACTGCGATTTCGATTTCACTGAGTCTCTGCTGGAGACAGCGCTGCCATCATTATGCCATTCGTGCAGGTCGGAACTTACCCGACAAGGAATTTCGCTACCTTAGGACCGTTATAGTTACGGCCGCCGTTTACTGGGGCTTCGATCAAGAGCTTCGCTTACGCTAACCCCATCAATTAACCTTCCAGCACCGGGCAGGCATCACACCCTATACGTCCACTTTCGTGTTTGCAGAGTGCTGTGTTTTTAATAAACAGTTGCAGCAGCCTGGTATCTGCGACTGCCAATAGCTCAAAGAGCAAGTCTTATCACCATCAGCAGCGTACCTTCTCCCGAAGTTACGGTACCATTTTGCCTAGTTCCTTCAGCAGAGTTCTCTCAAGCGCCTTGGTATTCTCTACCTGACCACCTGTGTCGGTTTCGGGTACGATTTGTTTAAGACTATCGCTTAGAAGCTTTTCCTGGAAGCATGGTATTTGCCACTTCGCCAATAAATTGGCTTGCTGTCAGATCTCAGTAATAGTCTAGCGGATTTGCCTACTAAACCTACCTACATCCTTTCACCTGGACAACCAACGCCAGGCTGACATAACCTTCTCCGTCCCTCCATCGCATCATAAACAAGTATTGGAATATTAACCAATTTCCCATCGACTACGCCTTTCGGCCTCGCCTTAGGGGTCGACTCACCCAGCCCCGATTAACGTTGGACTGGAACCCTTGGTCTTCCGGCGAACGGGCTTTTCACCCGTTTTGTCGTTACTCACGTCAGCATTCGCTCTTGTGATACCTCCAGCAACCCTTACAGGTCACCTTCACAGGCTTACACAACGCTCCCCTACCACTTAATTGAAACAATTAAATCCGCAGCTTCGGCTCCTAGTTTGAGCCCCGTTACATCTTCCGCGCAGGCCGACTCGACTAGTGAGCTATTACGCTTTCTTTAAAGGGTGGCTGCTTCTAAGCCAACCTCCTAGCTGTCTGTGCCTTCCCACATCGTTTCCCACTTAACTAGGAATTTGGGGCCTTAGCTGGCGGTCTGGGTTGTTTCCCTCTTGACGACGGACGTTAGCACCCGCCGTCTGTCTCCCGGATATCACTCATCGGTATTCGGAGTTTGCATCGGTTTGGTAAGTCGGTATGACCCCCTAGCCGAAACAGTGCTCTACCCCCAATGGTGTTCGTCCGAGGCGCTACCTAAATAGCTTTCGGGGAGAACCAGCTATCACCGAGTTTGATTAGCCTTTCACCCCTATCCACAAGTCATCCCCTGGCTTTTCAACGACAGTGGGTTCGGTCCTCCGGTGCCTGTTACGGCACTTTCAACCTGCTCATGGATAGATCACTCGGTTTCGGGTCTATACCCTGCAACTTAAGTCGCCCTATTAAGACTCGGTTTCCCTACGCCTCCCCTAAACGGTTAAGCTTGCTACAGAATATAAGTCGCTGACCCATTATACAAAAGGTACGCCGTCACCAAATAATAAATTATTCAGCTCCGACTGCTTGTATGCACACGGTTTCAGGTTCTATTTCACTCCCCTAACAGGGGTTCTTTTCGCCTTTCCCTCACGGTACTGGTTCACTATCGGTCAGTCAGGAGTATTTAGCCTTGGAGGATGGTCCCCCCATCTTCAGACAAGATTTCACGTGTCTCGCCCTACTTAATATGTCGTATAAACAGTTTCGCATACAGGACTATCACCTACTATGGTTGGCTTTCCCACGCCATTTTGCTACTGTAAATTTGATCGGCTCCTCCGTGTTCGCTCGCCGCTACTTACGGAATCTCTATTGATGTCTTTTCCTCGGGGTACTGAGATGTTTCACTTCTCCCGGTTTGCCTTCTATCCAAAGGATAGAATACCTATCTTATGATAAGTGGGTTTCCCCATTCAGAAATCGCCGGGTCACAGGATATTGCCACCTCACCGACGCTTATCGCAGGCTATCACGTCTTTCATCGCCTCTGACTGCCAAGGCATCCACCATGTGCACTTCATTACTTGACCATACAACCCCAAGTAGTTTTACTTACTTGTGATGTATGAGAATGATTGTAACGATTTACCTATGTTTACGCTTGATTCAGTTCTCTTTACTTTTAGGTGATTATATTGGGTATAATCACCATGGTTAATTATTTGTTGGAATAAATAATTAACCCAGACTCATAATATGTTGTTAAATAATGATATAAACTTCGTCAGTTTATAAAGTTAAAGCATAAATAAGAAATCTTATTTAAATTGCTTATGTATGCTTATTGATGTTTTAATGGTGGAGTTAAGGAGAGTCGAACTCCTGACCTCCTGCGTGCAAGGCAGGCGCTCTACCAACTGAGCTATAACCCCATGTGTTAATGGTGGGTCTAATAAGACTTGAACTTATGACCCCCGCGTTATCAACACGGTGCTCTAACCAACTGAGCTATAGACCCGTTTTAAAACATCTTTCCAAAGAACAACTTGTTGTGAATTCTTGCCAATCAGATAATATCGTTAAGGAGGTGATCCAGCCGCAGGTTCCCCTACGGCTACCTTGTTACGACTTCACCCCAGTCATCGACCCCACCGTGGTGATCGCCCTCTTGCGTTAGGCTAACCACTTCTGGTGAGATCAACTCCCATGGTGTGACGGGCGGTGTGTACAAGGCCCGGGAACGTATTCACCGCAGCATTCTGATCTGCGATTACTAGCGATTCCGACTTCATGGAGTCGAGTTGCAGACTCCAATCCGGACTACGATTGGCTTTTTGAGATTAGCATCACATCGCTGTGTAGCAACCCTTTGTACCAACCATTGTAGCACGTGTGTAGCCCTGGTCGTAAGGGCCATGATGACTTGACGTCGTCCCCGCCTTCCTCCAGTTTGTCACTGGCAGTATCCTTAGAGTTCCCGACTTAACTCGCTGGTAACTAAGGAAAAGGGTTGCGCTCGTTGCGGGACTTAACCCAACATCTCACGACACGAGCTGACGACAGCCATGCAGCACCTGTATTCTAATTCCCGAAGGCACTCCGAAATCTCTTTCGGATTCTAGATATGTCAAGACCAGGTAAGGTTCTTCGCGTTGCATCGAATTAAACCACATGCTCCACCGCTTGTGCGGGCCCCCGTCAATTCATTTGAGTTTTAACCTTGCGGCCGTACTCCCCAGGCGGTCTACTTATTGCGTTAACTGCGTCACTAAGTCTTCAAGAGACCCAACGACTGGTAGACATCGTTTACGGCGTGGACTACCAGGGTATCTAATCCTGTTTGCTACCCACGCTTTCGAACCTCAGTGTCAGTATGATGCCAGGGTGCTGCCTTCGCCATCGGTATTCCTCCAGATCTCTACGCATTTCACCGCTACACCTGGAATTCTACACCCCTCTCACCTACTCTAGCTTACCAGTATCAGATGCAATTCCCAGGTTAAGCCCGGGGCTTTCACATCTGACTTAATAAGCCACCTACGCTCGCTTTACGCCCAGTAATTCCGATTAACGCTTGCACCCTCTGTATTACCGCGGCTGCTGGCACAGAGTTAGCCGGTGCTTATTCTGTGGGTAACGTCAGGGTCAATGGGTATTAACCATTGACTTTTCCTCCCCACTTAAAGTGCTTTACAACCAAAAGGCCTTCTTCACACACGCGGCATGGCTGGATCAGGGTTTCCCCCATTGTCCAATATTCCCCACTGCTGCCTCCCGTAGGAGTCTGGGCCGTGTCTCAGTCCCAGTGTGGCTGATCATCCTCTCAGACCAGCTACAGATCGTCGCCTTGGTAGGCCTTTACCCCACCAACTAGCTAATCCGACTTAGGCTCATCTATTAGCGAGAGCTAAAAGCCCCCTTTCTCTCGTAAGACGTATGCGGTATTAGCTATCCTTTCGGATAGTTATCCCCCACTAATAGGCAGATTCCTAAGCATTACTCACCCGTTCGCCACTAATCCTATCTAGCAAGCTAGATAATCATCGTTCGACTTGCATGTGTTAAGCCTGCCGCCAGCGTTCAATCTGAGCCATGATCAAACTCTTCAGTTTAATCTTTGTTTTGCCTAAGGCTTTAAAGTAAATTAAAGATTAGGACTTGGCTCATTTATTTTTATTACTAGCAAAATTTGCTCATCGTGTAAATGAATTAACTTTGAGTATTTTTGTCATGATAATAAATAATAAATGATACTTGCATATTTATATTATTTGATTTATCTTGTATTGACAAAAATCCACACAAGTTGTTCTTTGTTTGATTTTAAATAGTGTATGATACATCGTCTGTATCAATTAAGGCTGTACATTATATATTGAAAAGTTATAATGTCAAGCTTTTTTTTAAGTTGTTTTTTCGATTTTGATAACCATTTGGTTAGAAAATCTATTCTACAATATTTTGATGATAAGTCAAGAATTTTTTTTCAAATTCTTTTTTGTTCAAATTATTGTATAAATAAACAAATCTGGTGGCGATGAAGAGACTTGAACTCTTGACCTCACGATTATGAGTCGTGCGCTCTAACCAGCTGAGCTACATCGCCATTACAGGATGCGTATTATATATAGCTAAAATTTACTTGTCAACCACATTTAAGATATTTTCTCGCCTTTTTATTGGATACGCCCATGTAGATTAGGCAAATTTAACTACAAAAAACCGCCAAGAGTGTACTTGACGGCTTAAAAACTTTTCAGCAATGATTTATTTACGTTTTTTACGTTGGATTGCGTGAATCGCTCGACCATCTGCTGACAGTGCTGCTTCATGCACTGCTTCAGACACTGTTGGGTGAGCAAATGTCATGAGCTGTAAATCTTCAATGCTTGACACAAATTCAAGAGCAATCATACCTTGATGGACAATATCACCAGCACCCACACCAACCATATGCATGCCTAGCAAGCGATCAGTTTTAGCATCTGCAACCACTTTAACCAAACCCATGCCTTCGCCTTGAGCCAATGCACGACCGTTCGCTGCTAAGCTAAATGAGCCAGTTTTAACTTCGTGACCCTTAGCAATCGCTTGCTCTTCGGTCAAACCTACCCACGCAATCTCAGGGTGAGTATAAATCACACTAATGATAGCATCGTAGTTCACTTGGGCTTTTTCGCCATGTAAGCGTTCAACCGCCATCATACCCTCTTCCATTGCCTTATGGGCAAGCATCGGACCACGAACTAAGTCGCCAATGGCATAAACATTGTCAAGATTGGTTTTACACTGATCATCAACCGCTACAAGACCACGCTCGGTCAGCTCAATGCCACAATCATCTGCCAATAATTTTTCACTATAAGCACGTCGGCCCACACAAACGATCAATTTATCAAACGTATCAGTTTTAGTTTCGCCGTTCACATCTGTGGTCACGACCACTTCACCATTAACAACTTCAGCATTTGTTACTTTAGTATTAACTCGGATGTCTAGACCTTGTTTTTTAAGCAACTTGCCCGCTTCTTTAGCGATGTCTTTATCTGCTACTGCTAAAAACTCTGGCATAGCTTCATAAATAACCACTTCAGACCCTAGACGACGCCATACAGAACCAAGCTCAAGCCCGATAACACCAGCACCGATGACGCCTAGACGCTTTGGAACTTCGCTAAATTCTAAAGCACCTGTTGAATCTACAATGTACTCTCCATCAGTTTTAGCAACTGGAATTTCGATTGGCACTGAACCTGCTGCCAAAATCACGCTTTTTGCGCTAATTTCGCTAGAATCTGAACCATCAATGGGAGCAAATTGTACTTTTTTTGTTTCGCCTTTGCCATCTAGTAGCGTGCCTGTGCCTTGTAGCCAATCTACGCCATTGCCTTTTAGCAATCCTGCAACACCACCTGTCAAGCCCTTAACAATAGCGTCTTTGCGTTCAAGCATTTTTGCAACATCAATACTTACTTCACCTGTAGAAATCCCATGCTCAGCAAGTTCATGTTTTGTTGCTTCAAAACGATGTGAACTATCAAGCAAAGCTTTTGATGGGATACAACCCACGTTTAGACAAGTGCCACCTAGGGCAGGTTCGCCTTTATGAACACGTTTTTCAATACAAGCTACACTCATACCAAGCTGAGCACCACGAATGGCGGCTTCATAACCACCAGGTCCGCCACCGATAACAACTAAATCGTAAGAAGTTTTCATAGTTTTTACCTTTAATTATTCAACAATCGTAATGGAAAAATCACCACTTGTCTTGTTTTGCCAGACTCGTCTTGCTGTGTTTCATAATAAGGGTCAGCAGCCAGTGCCACTTCCCCTTCAAATTTGTACTCATTAGCATACTTGCTACTAAATAGCAGCACATTAACACCATTGGTACGAGACTGAGCAAGCGTTTTGTTCTGGCTGGCGTTCATGTCTTGATCGCCATGTAGTCCCATACCTGTGTACAAAAGTACGCCATTCTGCCAACGGTCGTGATACACACTATCATGCTTGTGAATCAAAACCAATACATTATTTTTTAAGCTACGGCGCATGCCGCCCGTATTGGCCACTGAAAATGTAGAAATCAATTCATCGTGCGTCAATATCGCACCAACCGCTGGCAAAGTGTACATGTTACAAATCCAAAATCAAACGAGCAGGGTCTTCAATCAGCTCTTTAATCGTTACCAAGAACTGCACCGCATCTTTACCATCAATCAAACGGTGGTCATACGATAGTGCCAAATACATCATCGGCAGGATTACCACTTGACCATTCACCGCCATTGGGCGTTCGTTGATGGCGTGCATACCAAGAATGGCAGTTTGTGGTGGATTGATGATTGGGGTAGACATTAGCGAACCAAATACACCGCCATTGGTGATGGTGAAAGTACCACCTGTCATCTCATCAAGAGATAATTTACCTTCACGAGCTTTGGTTGCGTAGTCACGAATGCCGCTTTCTACGTCAGCAAGCCCCATACCATCAGTATCACGTAGCACTGGCACAACCAAACCACGATCGCTTGATACCGCCACACCTACATCATAATAACCATGATAAACAATATCATCGCCATCAATCGATGCATTAACCGCAGGGAAACGTTTTAAAGCTTCGGTAGCCGCCTTAACAAATAGCGACATAAAGCCTAATTTTACGCCGTGACGTTTTTCAAATTGATCCTTATACTTAGCACGCAAATCCATAAGCGGTTTCATGTTCACTTCGTTGAAAGTAGTGAGCATGGCAGTCTCTTGGGTGGCAGCAAGCAGACGATTTGCAACAGTCTTACGTAGGCGAGTCATTGGCACACGAGTCTCAGCACGCTCACCGATAGCAGTAGCGATTACACTGCCAGACGTCGTTTTAAGCTGTGGATTTACCATGTCTGACTTAGTCACACGTCCACCACGTCCACTGCCTTGTACATCAGCTGGATTTACGCCTGACTCTTTAGCGGCTTTACGCACAGCTGGACTTTGATCTTTGTAGTCACCTTCAGCTTTCGTGTCTTCTTTTGGTTGAATAGGTGCTGCAACGCTTGTAGGATCAACCGTTGTGCCAGTTTCTGCTTCTTCTTCACTAAGTGCTTTTGGTGTATCTGCCGCCACTGCACCTGCTTCAAACTGAGCAATCACTTCATCAGATAATACAGTATCGTCAACGTTCTTAACGATGGTGGTAATCACGCCATCATCAGGAGCGATAACTTCTAAAACCACCTTATCAGTTTCAATTTCTGCTAGTAGTTGGTCACGGCTTACCGCATCACCTGCACTAACATGCCACTCAACAATCGTGCCATCAGGTACAGATTCTGGAAATACTGGGGCTTTAATATCCGCCATAATAAACTCCTAAAGTTTTTTCAAATTTAAAATAAAGTTTGGCTTTTGTAAATCTCAATTACTCATTTTCGCTAGTATTTAACGCAAGCTGGTATAAAATTACCTATAAAGCTAAATAGCTTGAAATTACCCTGCCAATTACAAAATATTTGCTTGGTTAATGGATAACCATCAACCAAGCCTATGAACATTATAACTTCTCTACGTCAACGCCCAATCCATCAGCCACGACTTGTTTTTGCTGAGCGGCGTGGATTTTTGGCGAACCTGTTGCGGGAGCGGCTGCCGCAGGACGAGCAGATGGCTTAGCGACTTTTGCGTTCGTTGAGTTTGGAACAATGCGATAAATCTCAGGAGCTAAATAGTACCACGCACCTTGATTAAGTGGCTCTTCTTGCGTCCATACCACTTCTTGCAAGTTCTCGTATTTATTAAGCTCTTCAATAATACGCTCTTCAGGCAGTGGGTATAGTTGCTCTATACGCACAATCGCTACATGATCCAACCCAAGTGCACAACGCTTCTCTAAAAGCTCATAATACACCTTGCCACCACAAAGCACAAGACGAGTTACCTTGCTGTTGTCGATTGAATCAATCTCAGGCAATACCGTCTCAAACTTACCATTTGCTAATTGCTCTAGGCTTGATGTCGCTAACGGATGACGCAGCAAAGATTTTGGCGACATCACAATAAGTGGCTTACGAATCGGGCGTACCGCTTGGCGACGTAAAGCATGGAAAATCTGTGCAGGCGTTGTTGGTGTAATCACTTGCATGTTATCTTCTGCACACAGCTGCAAGAAACGCTCAAGACGAGCAGACGAATGCTCAGGACCTTGACCTTCAAAGCCGTGCGGTAATAACATGGTTAAACCACACGCACGTTGCCACTTTGTCTCACCACTAGAGATGAACTGATCAATAACAACTTGGGCACCATTAGCAAAGTCACCAAACTGAGCTTCCCAAACGATCAAGGCATTAGGCACGGTGGTCGCATAACCATATTCAAAAGCAAGCACCGCTTCTTCTGATAATAGCGAGTTATATGTCGCAAAACGTGCCTGATTTTCACTGATGTGTTGCAACGGAATGTAAAGACTGCCGTCTTTTTGGTTATGAAGTTCACTATGGCGATGGCTAAATGTACCACGACCCACGTCTTCGCCTGTGATGCGAACTAGTGTGCCTTCATCAACCAAACTTGCATAAGCTAAAGTTTCTGCTGCACCCCAGTTTAAAAGCTCTTCGCCAGTTTGCATCGCTAAGCGTTGCTCTAGCACTTTACCGACTTGACGCTGAACTTGGAAACCTTCTGGCAGCTCTGCCATTGCTTTACCGTAGGCTTTTAATTTATTAATGTCAACACCAGTCTCCCAATCGTCTTCAAGCTCGTGGCCTAAATAAGGCTGCCAATTCACAAATAAGCTTGTGTCAGGCTCTGTCGCTAGACCACGTGCCACATCTTCACCATTATCTAGTGCGATGCGATAGCTGTCTTCGATTTGGTTGTTTTCGTCTTCAGTAATGACGCCTTGGCCAATGAGCTGTTTGGCATATTTAGCTCGAGTCGTTGGCAGCTTTTTGATAACTTGATACATCAATGGCTGAGTGGCAGATGGTTCATCTGACTCGTTATGCCCATTACGACGATAACAGCAAATATCAAGAACGACATCTTTACCAAACTCACGACGGTAATCTAAAACCAACTGCGATGCAAAAACCACCGCTTCAGGATCATCGCCATTGACATGCAGTATAGGGGCTTGAACCATCTTGGCTACGTCTGTACAGTACTCAGTCGAACGTGCATCATCTACACGAGATGTGGTAAAGCCAACTTGGTTATTAATCACAATATGCACTGTGCCGCCTGTTTTATAGGCACGAGTTTGTGACATTTGGAATGTTTCTTGGTTTACACCTTGACCTGCAAAGGCAGCATCACCATGCACAACGATAGGCAGGACGGTACTGTTGTCAATATCATGACCATAGCCATCTGAACGTCTGGCTTGTCTTGCACGAACAGAACCTAGCATAACAGGAGAAACAATCTCAAGATGTGATGGATTATAAGCCAAAGCTAAGTGTAGCTCACCGCCATCAGTATGTACGTTCGACGAAAAACCATTATGGTATTTAACATCGCCAGACCCTGCGGTAGGTTGCACTTTACCATCAAACTCATCAAACAGCTCAGATGGGTTTTTACCCATGATATTTACAAGTAAGTTTAAGCGTCCACGGTGAGCCATGCCAATCACGACTTCTTTGGCACCATAGCTACCCACACGCTGAATCATCTCATGTACAGCAGGGATAAAGCTTTCACCACCTTCTAAGCCAAAACGTTTTACGCCAGTATATTTACGAGCCAAATACTTCTCTAGACCTTCGGCTGCCGTCAGACGGTCAAGGATTTCTAATTTTTTATCTTTATCAAAATTGATAAATCCTAAATTTTGCTCGATGTATTTTTCAAACCATTTTTTCTCTGTTGCGGTAAATACATGCATATACTCATAGCCGATGCTACCGCAATAAATACGTTCACAGATTTCAATGATTTCGCTAAGCTTGGCTTCTGACTTACCAATATTCATTAATGTGGTTGGGAATACGGTGTTTAAGTCGCTCTCAGACAAGCCATGATATGCCAAGGTCAAATCTTCAACGCCACTACGATCTTGAAGTCCTAGCGGATCGATTTTTGCTTTACGGTGTCCACGGCGACGATAGGCAGAAATCAGCTGCTGTACTGCCATCTGCTTAGGATCACACTCACCTTGTGTGCTAGCTACTGGACGAGCGTTCGTTTGATTTCGAGCAAGCAGTGCATACTGCTCACGAATCGCACCATGTGGTGCATCGCCTGCTTGTTCAAATTTGGCAAAATAGTCTTGCCACTCTTCGCTGACGCTTGATTTGTCCGCTAAATAATCTTCATACAGTGCTTCAATATAAGACGCACCATCTGCTGTTAATTCGGTGCTTTGATATGCCACCGTATCTTTACTGGTTTTTGTCATGATGATTGCCATTTTTTAGTGAATTTAGATTGTATAAATTAGAACAATCGTTAACCCATTGCATAACACATACGCATAGTTGTATAGTTTACGCCATTTAAGATAAGATAACAAGTTGTAATCTTTTTAAAAAATCATTGGGCTTAAAAATTGATATAAATTACACCAAAATACCCAGTTGCATAGGTCTTTTTTAAAATTTTATCACAAGATGCCTGTAAAAATAACAGTTAGTGCACATAAGAGTAATACTTTATAAATATTCATTTGTTATCTTAATGACACACTCAAATGCTAAAGAAAATTATGAACATCAATACATTGTATGACATCCGAGAAAAACGTCGCTCCATTTATCATTTAGGCAATAATCTGCCCGTGGATAACACTGACATTAAAAAAATTATTGAGCACGCTGTTTTACACACCCCATCGGCTTTCAATTCTCAATCTACACGCCTTGTGGTATTGTTTGGCGATGAACACAAAAAACTTTGGTCATTAACCGAGATGGAGCTACGCAAAATCGTTCCTGCTGAGAAATTCAAATCCACCGAACAAAAGCTAAACGGCTTTAAAAATGGAGCAGGGACGGTGTTATTTTTTGAAGACACAGACATTGTTAAAAGATTACAAGAGCAGTTTCCCACCTATGCTGACAACTTCCCAACTTGGTCAGAGCATACCAATGCCATGCACCAATACGCTATTTGGACTGCACTTACCGCTGTTGACGTGGGAGCAAATTTACAACACTACAACCCCATCATTGATGATGAAGTTGCAAAAACATGGAACGTACCAAAAACTTACAAATTAATGGCACAGCTTGTATTTGGCAGTGTTCAAAGCCCTGCAAGCGACAAAGAATTTACTCCACTTAAAGAACGCATTCGTTATGTTGGCATCTAACGCTTTACTTTATAAAATTAAATCAAATTAACGTAAAAGCACCGCTATAAAGGCGGTGTTTTTATTTATTAAATAAGTTCAATTACTTCATTAATCGTATAATTAGCTTTACTTTTACCCACTTCAAAAATTTAAGCGGTTATACATCGCCTTTAGCATGAATAATGTGTATCATCATCATACTGATTAGCAGCATTGCAATCTTATACAAAAGATTCAATTTATTCTCCCAACAAATACATCGTTAATACTCATTGACGTAGCAAATTAATCTGCTTTGCAACAAAAAACCGCCTGCATATTTTGCAAGCGGTTTTTTGTGATAAGCTTAGGCACCGACATCAAGTAACATATTACGGATGTGACCAATAGCACGAGTTGGGTTTAGTCCTTTTGGACAAACGCTTACGCAGTTCATAATGCCACGGCAACGGAACAAGCTAAACGGATCATCAAGACGTGATAGACGTGCTTGAGTGTCCGTATCACGGCTATCAATGATAAAACGATAGCCGTTCAGCAAGGCTGATGGACCTAAGAACTTATCAGGATTCCACCAAAATGACGGACAAGACGTTGAACAGCAAGCACATAAGATACATTCATACAGACCGTTTAGTTTTTCACGATCCGCTTGCGACTGCAAACGCTCTTTAGGTGGTGCTGGCTGATCGTTGATTAAAAATGGATGAACTTTTTCATATTGAGCATAAAATTGGTTCATATCCACCACCAAATCCTTAATCACAGGCAAGCCTGGTAATGGACGGATGATGATTTTTTCTGGCAAAGTATTCATGTTGATTAGACATGCCAAGCCATTTCTACCATTGACATTCATACCATCAGAGCCACAAATACCTTCACGGCATGAGCGGCGGAATGTCAATGATTCATCTTGTTTCTTTAGGCGTAATAGCACATCTAAGAGCATACGATCAGAATCAAGCAGCTCAATCGTATAAGTCTGCATGCGAGGTGCTGCGTCCTTATCAGGATCATAGCGATAGATTTCAATGGTGCGAGTTCCACGACTCATAATTTTACTCCAATTGGTTGAGTGCATGCCAAAGCCATGCACTCAAAATTTATTTGACAAATTAGAACGTACGAACACGTGGCTCGCAATACTCAACTGTAAGTGGTGACTTACGCACAGGCTTATAGATGATACGGTTACCTTCTGAGTACCATAAAGTGTGCTTCATCCACTCATGGTCATTACGTCCCAGTGGTGCATATTCATCCGTCTCATCACGCTCATAATCAAGCACACTGTGTGCTCCACGGCATTCGTGACGTAGGGCAGCTGATAGCATGGTCGCCTTAGCAACTTCATAAAGATTTGCTACTTCTAGTGCTTCAATACGAGCTGTGTTAAATACAGCTGACTTGTCTTGTAGATGAATGTTATTTACTTTATCAGCCAACGCCAAAATCTTCTCACGACCTTCATCCATCAACGCTTGGGTGCGAAATACGCCAGCGTGGGCTTGCATGACTTCACGGATTTCATCTGCCACGTCTTGGGCGTTGTAGCCGTCAGTTGAATTTTGCAGTTTATCAAGGCGGGCTTGAGTAAAGTCAAGCACACGTGGGTTCATTGGCTTATAGGTGTGGTCATTTTGGTGGAATTCATCAATGATGTGCTGACCTGCCGCACGACCAAATACCACTAAATCAAGTAGTGAGTTCGTACCCAAGCGATTAGCACCATGCACAGATACGCACGCACATTCGCCGATGGCATACAGACCTTTCACCACACGACCTTCGGTGTATAGTCCTTGCTCATCTACATTACCATCAAGCACAGGCACGGTTACTTGCCCATGGATATTGGTTGGAATGCCGCCCATCATATAGTGAATGGTTGGCACAACTGGCACAGGCTCTTTGGTGATGTCCACATTGGCAAAGTTATGGCTAATCTCAAACACCGATGGCAGACGCTTCATAATGCCTTCATGCCCTAGATGCGTCATGTCCATCACGATATAATCGCCGTTAGGACCACAGCCACGGCCTTCTTTGATTTCTTGGTCCATAGAACGAGAAACGAAATCTCGTGGGGCTAAGTCTTTTAAGGTGGGGGCATAACGCTCCATAAAGGCTTCGCCATTTTTATTACGTAAAATCGCCCCTTCGCCACGACAGCCTTCGGTCAATAGTACGCCTGCCCCTGCCACGCCTGTTGGGTGAAATTGCCAAAACTCCATGTCTTGTAGCGGAATGCCTGCACGCACTGCCATACCCAGACCATCGCCTGTATTGATATAAGCGTTGGTAGATGCTTTAAAGATACGCCCTGCCCCACCTGTAGCAAGCACGGTGGTTGGTGCTTGGAATACTGATATATTGCCTGTCTCTTGGTCAAGTGCAATTACGCCATTAATATTGCCGTCTGCATCTTTGATTAAATCAAGAGCAATCCATTCCACAAAAAACTGCGTGCCTTTTTCAAGGTTTTTTTGGTACAGCGTGTGAAGTAGGGCGTGTCCTGTACGGTCAGCTGCCGCACACGCACGTGGTACAGGTTTTTCGCCATAGTTGGCAGAGTGTCCGCCAAATGGACGCTGATAAATCGTACCATCAGCGTTACGGTCAAAAGGCATGCCCATGTGTTCTAGCTCATAGACCACTTTTGGTGCTTCACGGCACATGTACTCAATGGCATCTTGGTCACCCAGCCAGTCAGAGCCTTTGACCGTGTCATAAAAGTGAAAGTGCCAGTTGTCTTCGCTCATGTTGCCAAGACTTGCACCGATACCACCTTGGGCTGCAACCGTATGGCTGCGAGTTGGGAAAACTTTGGTCAATACCGCAACCTTCATACCGCCTTCAACCAACTGCAATGATGCACGCATACCTGAACCACCGCCACCAACGATGACAGCGTCAAAATTTAAGGTAGGAATGTTATTAATTTTTTCTTCTAATAAAGCCATGATAAATCCTTGCTTTTATAAAATGAACTTAGCGACAATGAATGGTTATTTACCAAAAAATCATCACGCCCCAGAACAAATACACCAAAATCGCAACAATCACGGCAGATTGTAGCACCATACGCACACCGCCTGATTTAACGTAATCAGTGAACACTGTCCACATACCCACCCATGCGTGAAATACGAGCGATAAAATCGCAACAAGGGTGAACAGCTTCATTGGCAAGCTCATCATAAAGCCGTAAAATACCTGATAATCAACGGTATTAAATAGGAAAAATCCCACCAAAACCACTGCATATACAGCAAGCACCACAGCACTGATACGTTGCAAAACCCAATCACGAGAGCCTGAACCTGTCAGACCTGTCGCACTTTTAATACCTGAATTATTTCTTTTCATTAGAACATCACCCATACAAACGATGCGACAATAAGCACAGCAGCGATAATAAAGCTAATTACTGCAGCTGTTTTGCCTGATTTAAATTCTTCATTCATGCCCATATCAGCAAGCAAGTGTTTTATCCCCATCACAAAGTGGTAGGCGGTCGCTGCCACAAAAATCCACGCTACAAAACGTAAAAATCCATTATGAGCAACACTTTCAAAACCTTCAACTGATGAGAGTGAAGTTTGCAAAATGCACAGCATAACAGGCACGAGCAAAAACAGCACGATGCCAGAAATACGGTGTAAGATAGAAGCCATCGCAATCGGTGACTTTGAGTTCACTGCGATTACTTGGCTTAAGGGTAAATTAACTGGTCTATTGCTTTTCACAGCGGGCGTCCTTATCTGATTTCGCCGTCAACTTACGGCAAGGAGAGCTGGCTGATAGTGTCTGTAGTCTATGCCACAGATCACAGCGAGCATTACATGATATATAATGATTCATAAACAATCACCACAAAGCAAATGACCTTTCAATGCTTTGCTGATTATTGATGAATTTCGTTGCTAAAATAGATGAATTATAAAACGCTTGGGGAAATTTTACAAACAAAAAACCGTATTTTTGCAAAATTAGTGTGATATTTTGACAAATATGGCATTTTAGATATTGTGACACTGTTATTAATGATAATTTTTATCAATAACTACATGATTTTAGCCAAGATTTTTTATTCATTTAAAATGGTTATTCTTAATTTTTAGTAAAAATGCTTGTAAGTTTGAGAAAGTTTTTGTATCATCAACATGCTAGCTTAATTACTTATGATAATTTATGATAAGTAGGGTATCGAAAAGCAAAACAAGGATGTCGCATTTTGCCATAAGGAAGTAAAGTAAATGCGATTCAAATCGTTTCTTTTTTTGTCAGGTCATTTTTAAGTTTGTTATGGATAACGTCACTTTGACTTGTTAAGAAGAACGCAACCAACCATCAAGAGGTTTATTATGTCAAAACAAGTGAAATTAGTCGTTGACGGCACAGAATATGAAATGCCAGTATTAGAAAGCTCGCTTGGCCGTCCTGTTCTAGACATCAGTGCGGTCGCTAAAGCAGGTCTATGGAGCTATGATCCAGGCTTTATGGCAACTGCCCCTGTCGAATCTGCACTAACCTACATCGATGGCGAAAAAGGCGAGCTACTACACCGTGGCTATGCCATTGACGACTTAGCCGACAACGCTGATTATTTAGAAGTTTGTTATGCTCTTCTTTATGGTGATCTACCAACAAAAGAACAAAAAGAAAAATTCTATGCACGCATTGATGAGCATATGGCGGTTCATGACCAACTACGCAAATTCTTTGAAGGTTTCCGTCGTGATGCCCACCCAATGGCAATTATGGTTGGTGTATCAGGTGCATTATCAGCATTCTACCACAACCATCTAGACATCTCTGATCCGAATCATCGTGATGATACAGCAGTAGATCTAATCGCTAAGATGCCAACGCTTGCTGCAATGAGCTATAAATACTCTATCGGAGAGCCGTTCGTATATCCACGCAAAGACTTCAGCTATGCTGAAAACTTCCTATACATGATGTTTTCAACACCTGGCGATGTAAATTATAAGCCAAACCCAGTACTGGTTAAGGCGATGGATAAAATCTTTACTTTGCACGCTGACCACGAACAAAACGCTTCAACTTCTACCGTTCGTCTAGCTGGCTCAACAGGTGCTAACCCATATGCGTGTATCGCAGCAGGTATCGTAGCCCTATGGGGACCATCTCACGGTGGTGCTAACGAAGCGGTACTAACCATGCTTGATGAGATCGGCTCAGTTGAGAATGTCGCCCCATTCATGGAAAAAGTAAAAACCAAAGAAGCTAAGCTTATGGGCTTTGGCCACCGTGTGTACAAGAACTTCGACCCACGTGCTAAAGTTATGAAAGAGACTTGTGATGAGGTTTTAGGCGCTCTTGGTATTAACGATCCTAAGTTACAGCTTGCTATGGAGCTTGAGAAGATTGCTCTATCTGATCAATACTTCATCGATCGTAAGCTATATCCGAATGTGGATTTCTACTCTGGCATCATTCTAAAAGCAATCGGTATCCCAACATCTATGTTTACCGTAATCTTTGCCCTAGCACGTACAGCAGGCTGGATTGCTCACTGGACAGAAATGCACTCAGAACCATTTAAAATCGGTCGTCCACGTCAGCGTTATATTGGCGAAAAACACCGTGAATTTGTTAAAATTGAAGACCGTAAATAATCCCATTAAACATCCCCAAGCCTGTCTTGGGGATTTTTTTAGCTTAATAAAAAGCCAAACTTATAAAGTTTGGCTTTTTTGGCTTGGGTGGGTAGATAAGCATTTATAACCCTGCTTGCTTTAACAAAGCACCAAAGCTACCCGTTTTATGGGTACTGCTACCTTTGGCAGACTTAGCACTTTTCTTCTGTAAAGACTTAGGATAAGACGACTTTTTGGATTTACCGTCAGACTGCTCTTGCTTGGTAGATTTTTTCGGTTCTGATTTCATGCTAAATCCGATACGACCACGCTTTTCGTCCACGACAATTACACGAACCTTTATGATGTCTTGCGGCTTAACGATGCTTGCAGGATTATCCACGAAACCATCTGACATCTCAGAAATATGCACCAAGCCGTCTTGATGTACGCCCACATCCACAAAACAGCCGAACGCTGTAACATTCGTTACCACGCCCTCTAGCACCATGCCAACCTTTAAATCCTTAATAGAATTTACATCATCGCTAAAATTCGCTGTGCGAAACTCGCCACGAGGGTCGTGAGCGGGCTTGGCAAGCTCACAAAGCACCGTAGATAGCTGACTAAAATCATCTAAGTCTTTATTTAAAGACATGGCTACCTGTTCATTACCAAGCACCTCATTTAAAGTTTTACCTGATTTTAATAAAATCTCATGAACCAAACCATAACTTTCTGGGTGTACGCCAGTAGCGTCTAATGGTTCTGTGCCGTCCTTAATTCGCAAAAATCCTGCCGCTTGCTCAAACGTCTTTACGCCAAGTCGTGGAACACGTTTTAGCTCTTCACGATTCTTAAATTCACCATTTGCACGGCGGTATTCTACAATCTGATGGGCAACGTTCTTATTTAACCCAGCAATGTGCGCCAAAATAGCAGGGCTTGCAGTGTTTACATCTACGCCGACCGCATTCACGCAATCTTCTGTTACTTTATCCAAACTGCTTTCAAGCTCAACTTGGTTCACATCATGCTGATACTGCCCCACTCCGATCGCTTTTGGCTCAACCTTAACCAACTCAGACAATGGGTCTTGAAGTCGTCTAGCGATAGACACCGCTCCACGCACGGACACATCAAGATCTGAAAGCTCATTACTTGCAAGCTCGCTGGCAGAATATACTGACGCACCCGCCTCTGAAATCACCACCGCCTTGGCGGATAAACCATGCTCTTCAATAATGGATTTGACAAGGCTTTCTGACTCACGGCTTGCTGTGCCATTACCAATAGCCACAAGCTCTACACCATAATCAGTAATTAAGTTTTTAATGATGACTTTTGCTTCATCTAACTTCTTATAAGGCTCAAATGGATAAGCTGTATCTGTCGCCAGTACATCACCTGTGGCACTTATGACCGCCATTTTTACACCATGACGAATGCCAGGATCGACCCCTAAAATCACTTTACGGCCTGCTGGAGATGCCATCAGCAAATGCTTAAGATTCTCAGCAAACACACCGATAGCATCTGTCTCTGCCATGATACGTCTTTCAGTTAGCAGGCGATGCTCAATCTGTGTACGCCATTTGGTTGACCATAATTTCTCGGCAGTGCTTGCCAAAAACTCGCCATTAGCAGCTGATTTATCTATATTAAAATGCTTTAAAATCATCTCAATAAACGGCTCATCTTCGCCATCAACGCTTAGCACCAGTACATTTTGTTGGCGACCACGCAACATAGCAAGTAAACGATGATTAGACAGCTTAGCAAATGGCTCACTGTGCTCAAAATAATCTTTAAACTTCTCGCCTGCCTCTCGCTTTTCTTCGCCGACAAGCTCGCTTTTAATGACTGCTGTCTGATTAAATCCTAGACGCACCGCATCTAACAAATCCAAAGACTGAGCCCATTCATCTAAAATAATTGCCTGAACGCCTAAAAGCTGCTTATCATAATCATGAAAGTCCGCCTCAAAACTCTCACCTGTCTCATCGGTTAGTGTATCAGGGCAACTAAAGCCATCTAATGCGATTTTTGGATCTGTACCTGACAGCACCGCCTGAGCGATGGGCAATAGCCCTGCTAATTTTGCACGGCTTGCGACAGAGCGACGACGTGGACGATACGGCTGGTAAATTTCTTCTAGTTCAAGCTTGCTTGTGGCAGCCTCGATACGCTTACCAAGATCTTCTGTGTAGGCGTTTTGAGTTTTTAATAAATCAATAATCTTTAGGCGACGAGCGGCAATCTCTCTTTCATACACTAAGTCTTTTTCTAGGCTACGCAATAACGCATCATCTAAACCGCCCGTCTTCTCCTTACGGTAACGTGCAATAAATGGCACACTTGCTCCATCGTCTAAAAGTTCAGCAAAAGCGATAACTTGTGCTTTTTTTACGTTATTTTTCTTAGCAAGTTTATCAAAAATTATCATTTGGTCAATGGCGTTTTCGCTGGTACTTGGTGAATCGGTGCTAATCTGGATCATAAAAACTCTTTGTTTAAGGTGTGCCGATTATCGTGCATATTTGGACAGCTTTTATAGACTATACACTTAAAAATCGGCACACTGAGTAGATTTTGGGCGTGTGATAAATATTTCACACGTTTTAGCTAAAATGTGGGAATTGCCACAAAAACCTTATCATTATAGCAAGTTTTTAGCCAAACACCAAAACCAATCCGCTTTACCAAAAATACACAAAAAATGGCAGATTTTTTCATTTTTTCACTAAAAAAGCATGGTATGATAGGGTAATTTAGATAAAGCAGTTACATTTTTTTGTGCAATGTTGTACACTAATCATAAGCTCACTGACGAAGGATTTCTTATGACAGACTATAATGAAAACATCGCCCATCGTATCTTAGTTGTAGATGATGACGCCCGCCTTAGAGCCTTGTTGCAGCGGTTCTTAGAAGATGACGGCTTTGTTGTTAGGGTAGCTCATGATGGTAAACAAATGGATAAGCTCATCTCAAGAGAGCTGTTCTCGCTCATCGTGCTAGACTTAATGCTCCCAGATGAAGACGGTATCGCCATCTGTAAGCGTTTGCGTGCCGAAAATGCCGACATACCTATCATCATGCTCACTGCCAAAGGCTCGGATGCTGACCGCATTGCTGGGCTTGAAGCTGGTGCAGACGACTATCTGCCTAAGCCGTTCAACCCCAAAGAGTTGCTTGCTCGCATTAAGGCTGTGTTACGTCGCCAAAATCGTGAACTACCCGGAGCACCAAGCCAGCAAATGGAAGTGGTGGAGTTTGGACCTTGGACACTTGACTTATCCACTCGCACATTAAAGCGTGATGGCAATGTCGTTACCTTAACAACAGGTGAATTTAGCGTACTAAAAGCATTAGTACAACACCCAAGAGAGCCACTCACTCGAGATAAGCTTATGAACTTAGCTCGTGGGCGTGAATGGGGGGCGATGGAACGCAGTATTGATGTGCAAGTGTCTCGCCTACGTCGTCTCATCGAAGACAACCCAAGCCAAGCTCGCTACATTCAGACAGTGTGGGGTGTTGGCTATTGTTTCGTGCCTGATGGTGCCGAAAGCTAATCAATCACCACCAAAACACCAAAAAGAAAGGTTGGTACAGTAGACTACATTGTCTTTACTTGACCAACCTTTTATTTGTCAGTTTATTTGTTGATTATTGCTGATTAAGAAGGTAAACGCCCGCTATGGCACTGATAATGATAGGCAGTAACACCATCAATAAAGGCGATACGCCTGTTGCCAATGCAATAAAGCCTGATAAGTCTGTCAAGTAGCTAAAAAGCAGTCCTGTTAATAACGCCATGACAATTCTTAAGCCTAAACTTTGATGGCGAAAAGAGCCAAAAACAAAAGAAGAAGCGACAAGCACAAGCGACAACACCGAAAATGGCGACAGCAGCTTTTGCCAAAACGACAATTGATGCGGTAATGATTGTCTGCCTTGATAGTTCATCAGCCTTGCATGAGCCTGAAGATCGGTCAAGGACATATCATCAGGCTGTAATGTCAGCAGACGCACATCAGACGGAGCGATAGGTAGTGCTAAAGTCTGAGTGTCTAAAGCGGTAGCTTGCACACCTGTGGGCGTGACGGTCGTCTGATGAACACCGTGCATTTGCCATGTGTAGTTATCACTTGTATCTGGTATATTAGGTTGTGCGTTATAGACACCAAAGTCAGCTTGTACAACCTGAGATAGATTGCTATTAGCGTCTAGGCTATACCGCTTGGTCAAACCAAGTTTACCATCGCTGTCAGCATAACTGATATACACAATATCTTGACCCTTTGGGGTATTAAGCACCGACCAATAGCCTTGCACCGAAGCTAATGTATTAACTGGTCGATGAGCTTGTAGTGCTTGAGAATACTCCTTAGCCGCAGGCAGTGCAAACTGATTTATGCCAAGCGAAACAAACACAAAGAGCATCGCAGGTATCATCGCCCAGCTAATAATCCGATATAAGCCAAGCCCTGCCGCTCTCATGCTGATTAATTCACTGTTTGTGGCAAGCATGCCAAGCCCTAGAACCGAACCCAATAAAACGCCCGTTGGAATAAACTGCACCAAAAAATAAGGGGAGCGATACAAAATGTATAAAAATGCATCTTTAAAGGTATATGCATCGCTTAGGTTTTCAAGCTCGGACAAGTAAGCAAACACCATCTGCAGTAGCCATAAACCCACCACAGAACCTAGCATGGCAAGCAGCACCGATGTCATCACATATCGGGGTAAAATCATCAATCTCATGACGCACTCTCCTTGCTTAGGCGTAACCGCATGATGATACGTTCATGATAATTTAAATACAATCCAAGTAAAACAAAACCAACAACCGCCACAGGATAAATCCATACACCCATCTTGCCTTTAGATATGGTCTCTTTTAGTGAGATGAGTACGATGACACTGGCAACAAATACAAATACAGCAGGCACAAGCTTTAGCCATCTGCCTTGGCGTGGCTTGGTCTGAGACAATGGTAATGCCAACATTACTGCAATAAGTATCAACCATGGTAAGCTTGCACGATAGCCAAACTCAGCTTGGATTTGACTGGCATTATTTGGTGATTTATTTTTCATGGCTGATAGCAATTGCCACGTCGTCAAGCCCTCAACTCTTTGTGAGCTAATATCTTCTGATGCTGCTTGTGCTAGACTGATACGATACCGCTCAAAGCCTATTTGGTTGTATTGACCTGTAGTCGCATTTACCTCATAACGCCTGCCTTGATGTAGATCAAGCTGTATTGCACCGCTGTTATGACTCGTCTGCGTCATAGATTTTGCATAGATGATGGCATCTTTATTTGGCTTATTGGGATTATCTGATGATTCGATGATGATGACGTCTTTTAGGTATTGTCTATCTTGACCGATTTCACCGACATACAGTTGATACTTACCTACACTTACGAACGTTTTTGGCTTGATTAAGTCAAAAACCTGCACTACTGATTGCTCATGCCAAATGGTATCTGATCGATGCACACCCCACGGCTTGGCAATAAACGTAATCCACGCCTGCAGCACGATAAACACCAAGATTAAAGCCCCAAGTTGCCTGCCAATTGCACCACGGCTTATCCCGCTACTGTTTAACACCGCCATCTCATGATCGGCATACATTCTACCAAAGACAAGCATTAACGCCACAAAAAATGACAAAGGAAAAATCAGCTCTAAAAAATATGGCAAGTTATAGGTGATAAGTGAAAACAGAACGCTGACACTTAGCCCGCCTTCTGCTGCCATACCAAAGTAACGGATAAAACGACCGCCAAGCAGCATCACGACCAAAAACCCAAGCACAAGGGTTGTCGTCATTACAACCTGTCTGACCAAATAGCGGCGTAAAATCACAAGAACACCCAACTGATATAAAGGGCTTATTATAGCAAAAACCCTGATTTTTTTTAGATTTTTTGATAATATTTCGCCAAATATGATACACTTTAGGTTGATATATTTTAGGCAAGCGATTTAATATCCATGCCACTTTTAGGTTCATTTTTAAAAAAGGATTATGTTATGTCAAAGTTTAATCTATCTGTTTTGCCAAAACTTAGCGAATCAAGCACTGCATCACACTTGGTTTTTTTTGCTGATAAACAAGGCAATATACTGGGTAATGCTGCTGATGCTCTGGCAAATACCGCTCACCTTGAACGTGCTCAGTCGCTCATTAAAGCTGCCAATTTTAAGGGCGATACAAACGAAGTTATCAGCGACTATGCTTTAAATAGCGACAACCCTGCTATTAGCGTTATCGGTGTTGGTGATACCAAAAACTTAGTAAACAACATAAAAAAACTGGCAACCACTGCCTACAAAACCATCAAAAACAGCGAAAGTGCAGCCATCATTTGGGGCGATGTCATTTGCCACAAGCACTTTACTTGGTTTAGCCTTGCCCTACTAAATGCAAGCTACCGCTTTGAAAATCATAAATCCAAAAAGTCGGACGCTGATACCATCAGCACCATCGCTTTTATCAATAATAAAGAAAGCGAAAATGACTATCAAGACGCCCTAACCCAAGTGCAAGCAACTTTCGTCGGTCAAAGCTTAGCCCGTGATGTCGCTAACGAAGCACCAAACGTATTAAGCCCAAGTGCACTTGCCAACGAAGCTCAAAAATTAGCTCAAGATTATAGCGATAAAGTGCGTGTTACTGTGCTTGGTGAAGAACAAATGAAAGAGCTTGGCATGGGCTGCTTTTTAGCAGTGTCTCAAGGCTCAGATGAAGAAGGTAAGCTTGTCGTTATCGAATACTTCGGTAAGACTGCCAAATCAGACTCAGCCACATTAGATAATCCGATAGCTTTAGTTGGTAAAGGAATTACTTTTGACACAGGCGGTATCTCGCTTAAGCCAGCTGCAGGCATGGAAGATATGAAATATGACATGGGCGGTGCTGCTGCTATGCTTGGCACTACCAAAGCTGCATGCGAAGCAAATTTACCACTAGATATGGTAACTGTGCTTGCTTGTGCTGAAAATATGCCATCAGGTCACGCCTCTAGACCGGGCGACATCGTTACTGCAATGAATGGCACTACTGTTGAAATCTTAAACACCGATGCCGAAGGTCGCCTTGTACTATGTGATGCCCTATGCTACACCCAAGAAAACTACAAACCACAAGTTATCATTGATAGTGCGACACTCACAGGGGCTTGTGTGATTGCCTTAGGTAGCATACGTTCTGCCGTCTATACTAACGACGAAGATACGCTATTTGCTCTAGAATCAGCGAGTGACTTCACCGATGATTTAGTATGGCAAATGCCACTAGATAGTGCATATGACGATCAGCTAAAGTCCACTTTTGCAGATGTTCAAAACATCGGTGGACGTGAAGCAGGCTCAGTAACAGCAGCTTGTTTCCTACAGCGATTTATTAAAGATGGTCAAGCGTGGGCTCACCTTGATATTGCAGGCACAGCATGGCAGTCTGACATTAAAGGTGCAAGCGGTCGCCCAGTGCCTTTGCTTATGCAATACCTAAAAGCACAATCAGGCAAATAAACCATCTAAAATTTCGGCAATGCCAATATAACAAAATCCCCCAATCATTGGGGGATTTTAGTTTAAAAAGTTTATCAAAGCTTAAATCAAGGGCAATCGGCTACCAAAATACCGTTATTATCGGCATAGATATACGCCCCATCACGAATGGTTACACCACTAAACACAAAGTCATGTCTATCTTGCCTGCTCTTTTTCGTAAAATTTCCCATCAATATAAGGCGTTAACCTGTACGCCATCGCTATTATATCCATCTAGCAAATCACACGTTACAAAATCTGTCATTGCTTATCCTCAAGACTTTAAAACTCTCTTAAAGATACCGTTTTATCCTTATCTTTTCAAAGTCTTACCACAAAAGTGTGCGAGTTGATTCAAAATACTGCTGCCTACCTGTCATTGGGTCGATAAATTGTAGCGATTTTGCCAATAACTGCAAAGGTTTTGTAAAATCATCTTTGGGCTGGTGGCATACCGTAGGATAAAATTCATCGTGTAAAATCGGCAAACCCAAATGAGTTAAATGCACTCTTAGCTGATGCAGCTTGCCTGTCGTGGGTCTAAGTTCATACTTAGCAAGATTGTCTTGCACGTCAAGCAGATCAATGAAGGTCTGCGAATTTGGCTCACCCTTTGTAACACGCATCGTATAAAATGGCTCGCCACGAGTCAGATGAAGCGATAACTCACATGGGAAAGCTTGGTTCTTACTGACAGGGGCGATGGCGTGATATACCTTAGTAATGCGATTATGGCGAAATAATGCTTGATAGCTGTCTCGAGTCTTTGGGTTTTTGCTAATCATTATCAGCCCTGCCGTCTGCCGATCTAATCGATGGATAGGTGATAAATTTTGATTATGCGTTTCATACTTTAGCCGAGTGAGTAGCGTTTGGCTGACATGACTTCCTGCTGGACTTACTGCCAAAAAGTGTGGCTTATCTACAATGATAATCTCATCATCTTCGTATAAAATCTTATGACTAAATGGCACTACCACCTCGCCATCAACCCAGCGATAATAATACACATTTTTGCCATAACGATAAGGTGTATCAAGACTTAAGGCTTGCCCACACTCATCTAATACTTGACCTGACAAAAAACGTTGCCGCCACACATCTTCGCTAATATGGCTAAACTTTTGGCAAAAAAACTCAAAAATCGTATTAGGATTATCCATCATTTTTGGTAAATATACTACGCTTGGCGATACACCTTTTATCATTGGTAAATTATTCAAAAAGCCCACCTATTACAAGCCACTTATTAACCTAAGATTATAATCTAAAACCACAACCAATCCCAACAACCACGACAACTTTTGGTATAATACCGCTATATACAAACCAATGAGTAATAACAATGGCAGTAAACTTCTCCGAAACACTCATCGTGGCGATCAGTGCTACCGCTCTTTTTGACTTAAGACATTTAGAAAATAAGTTAGCAGAGCTCACCACCAAAAACCCTAAGACTGCCCCTAAGCAATTTCAAGAATTTGTTATCAGTCAAGAAAACAAACCTCTCGATGCAGGAGCAGGCTATCCCCTAATTAAAGCATTATTAAACCTAAACCGCTACCAAACAAAAAAAGATTATCACGATGAATCGCCCTTAGTAGAAGTGGTCATCGTCTCAAAATCCACGCCAGATATGGGCGTCCAAGTACTAAACGCCATTCGCCAACACGAACTGCCCATCACACGATCGGCGTTCGTCTCAGGTGATAGTGTGGCACGTTATATCGCTGATTTTGACGTAGACCTATTTTTAACCACTAATCAAGCCGATGCTCAAGCGGTGGTAGATGAACGCATCTGTGCCTGTGCCATATTAGACGCCGCCCCCATTGATGTCAGCGAGCTTGATACCGATCAGCTTAGAATCGCCTTTGATGGCGATGCGGTTCTGTTTGATGATTCAGGCGAGCTTGTCTTTAAACAAAAGGGATTACAAGCCTTTCATGAGCGTGAAAACCAGATGACTGACACACCCATAGATAAAGGCCCTTATGCTGACTTTTTAATTAAGCTGTCTGCCCTGCAAGCCAAACTCCCCACCAATATCAATGCCGACAAAAGCCCCATCTGCATTGCCCTTGTAACCGCACGCAACGCCCCAGCGGACTTACGAGCCATAAAAACCTTACGTCAATGGGGCGTGACCGTTGATGAAGCCTTTTTCTTAGGCGGTATTGGCAAAACCAAAGTCTTACAAAGCTTCTTGCCACACATCTTTTTTGATGACAGCATTAAGCATATTGATGCTGCTCGCCATGTAGTGCCATCTGGGCTTGTGCCATATCACTCAACATCACCGCTAAAAAAATACGCACAAGACATCGTCTCTACAGATGAGCCTAATGATAATCCCTAAACCAAAACAGCCAACAAACGAAGTTGGCTGTTTTTGTGTCGGTATATTCATGATGCATATACATAAGATTGGTTTGGCAGGTTATGTGAGATATTTCTTTTAATACCAATCATTACACCCCTTGTAAAATAAAATTTCCAAGCAATCTTTTTGCCCCTTCGGTCGCAAACGATTCTGGGTGGTATTGTACGCCTTGAATGGGATAGGTTTTGTGGCGAATGCCCATAATTTCATCACCAAGCTTGCTTGCTGTTATCATGTCTTTATCGTCATTGTCAAAGTTTTGGACGATGCTTGTAATTTCTAGGCAATCAGGCAGACTGCCAGCATCTACCATCAGCGAATGATAACGCATAATCTCAATGCCCTGTGGCAAGCCTTGATATACGCCTTTTGCGTCATGGCGAATGGGTGATGTTTTACCGTGCATAGGAGTATTTGCTCGCACCACTTTAGCACCAAAAAAGTGGGCAATTCCCTGCATGCCAAGGCACACACCCAATAAAGGCGTGGTTTTGCCAAGCGTGGTAATCACTTGACCACACACGCCAAAATAATTGGGGTCGTCAGGCGAGCCTGCTCCCGGTGAGATGATGATGCGATCAGGATTTAATGCTTTAATTTCATCAAGAGTAATCTTGTCATTACGTTTGACGGTTACGCTAAAATTTTGCCCTGTTTGTCCTTGGCGATCTATCAAAATTTCGCCAATGTATTGGTATAAATTAAAGGTAAAACTGTCGTAATTGTCAATGATTAAAACATTCATTTTACTTCCCCCATAAAATAACCCAAAGTCGCCTTCATCGCAGACAATTTTCGCACAATTTCTTCATATTCATCATCAGCATTACTGTCATACACATTACCACCACACGTCTGAGCATACGCCTTATCGCCACTGATAAACAGCGAGCGAATAGGAATGGCAAAAATACAATCGCCATTAAACGAAAATTGCCCCAACGCCCCGCCATACGCCCCACGTCCATCAGGCTCTAGCTCATTGATGATTTTAATCGCTTCAATCTTAGGAGCTCCTGATAACGTGCCTGCAGGAAAATTGCTCGCAAGGGCAGAAAACATATCTTCAGACGGATGAATAATACCGACTATCTCGCTTGAGATGTGCTGAACATGCGAAAATCGTTTAATATCCATAAGATTTCGCACTTTGACCGTGCCAAACTGAGCCACTCGCCCAATATCGTTTCTGTGCAAATCCACAAGCATATTATGCTCAGCAATCTCTTTAGGGTCATTAAGCAAGGCTCTGGCAAGCTGCCTATCTTCGCTTTCATTAGCCCCACGCTTAGTTGTGCCAGCAAGTGGAAAGGTTTCCATTTCGCCATTTCGCAGACGAAACAGCAGCTCAGGCGATGCCCCAATGATTTTTTGCTTGCCAAATTTGACAAAATACATATGCGGAGATGGATTGACTTCACGCAGTTTTTGGTAAATCGGTAACGTATCACCATCAATGGCATAGTGCGATTTAAAGCCCACTTCACATTGAAAAATTCGCCCTGCTTTGATGTCTTCTTTGACCTTTTGTACGGCTTTAGCGTGTTCGTCTTTACTCATGCCATCGCCCAAATACCGCACTTTTGGCGATTTTTGCTCAGGTGTTGGCATATCAAGCAAAACTTTAATCTCATCAATACGATTGTTATGATAATAAAAATAAAAAATCTCGCCTGTCATTTTATCAAGGCTTAAACCGTCCAAATATAAGCCAAATTTAAACGGTTCAAACTCGTCAGAACCTTGTACATCAAGGCTTGGCTCAAAAAAATTAATACTGTCATACCCCAAATAGCCAACCAAGCCACCCGTGTGGTTGCGAGATAGCACATTTTGGGGTGTGATTTGTCGTAACAGCTGATAGGGATTGTCGCAGACATAATCACTTATCGTGCCGTTATCATCTATGCTTAGGGTGTGACGATCTTTGGCAAAAATGATTTTATCAGGAGCAAAACCAATGGCATGATGACGTGAAATGTGGCTGTCTTCGCCCAAGGATTCTAGCAAAAAACAAGAATCGTATTTATCTTCAATACGTTTAAATAACTCAAAAAAATCAATGTCTTGAGCGATTTTTATCAGGTGTGGCTTACTTGGGATTTGGATTTTTGGTGGTGTGTTTTGAGTATTCATAGATGTTTCAATGTTCTAGTATGATGATACATTCTAATCGCATTTTATATAATTTGCAACTATTTTATATTTAAAACACCAATAAATTCTTGATTTTAATGATAATATTTTTTAATCATTTGATTGAAGATAATTAAGTGATTGAAAATTGCATATAATTGACAGTGATTAGTGTCTTATTCATACTAAAGATCTTCAGTGCTTGGATTAAAGTTACTTCGTTTTGGTATTATAATCGTAACTTTAGCCCCATTGTCTTTCATCAAGTACAGCTTAAGTTAGTACATAAAGATGCCTTGCTCACTCTCGCTATTTAAAAATTGGCATTATCTACGCAATCGGATAAAACCAGCATGCTATGATTAACCACCAAACTTAAATGATAGCATTGGTGTTTATACAACTTATAAAATACAAAATAAGTCTAAGCGTCTAAAACTTACCCATGAAAGTTTGTTACATAAGGCAAGCATTGGTCATGAACTACAAGAGCAAGGTCATATTAAAACCGTTCTTTTAAATTTGGTAATAAACTTGCTACATCGTTCACTTGATACGCTTTTGCCCCCCTTGACACAGTAGCTATCCCCACGCCAAGCCGTTCGGCAATCTCACGCTGTGGCAAGCCTTGTTGAAGCAGAGCAAAAATTAAGATGCGGTTGGCAAGCTCGGCTTGCTCTTTTTGGGTTAATATCGCTGATAGCAAACTCTCGATGTACTGCGGATCTTGGTTCTCACACAGTAGTTGCACAAGATAGACATGGGCAGATTGGTGGGCGGATTTTGGCATTGCTTGTTTTTGTGTTCTAGTATAATGATACAATTATAATCCAATCACTTTTTTAAAGCAAGTTTAAAGGTGGAGTTAGCATAAAATGATTTATTTATTATAAATCCACTAAAAACATAACTAAAATTTGTTATAATAATCTAAATATTTATAAAATATATATCTTAAAATGCGTCTTACCAATTACAGTGACTACGCTCTGCGTTCGCTCATTTATTTGGCAATCAAGCCTAAAAACCATGAACTTGCCAACATTAATGACATCGCTGACAGCTACCACATCTCAAAAAGCCACTTAACCAAAATCATCCATCAACTGGGCAAGCTGGGTTATATTGAAAGCGTGCGTGGTAAAGGCGGTGGCATTCGCCTTGCCAAACACCCAAAACAGATTAACATTGGCACACTCATTCGCCATACTGAAAGCGATTTTTATATCCTAGACTGCCTAGATGACAGCTCTGATACCCCATCAAAAAAAACGCCTCCAGACGTCATACCCAGTCTTGAAATCAGCACAGCAGAAGTAACAAGCAGCTGTGTTATCTCACCTGTATGCCAGCTAAAAGGCGTGTTTAGTAAGGCGATGCTTGCTTTTATTACGGTGCTAGATGACTACACACTTGCTGACGTCATCACCAATGCCGATGAACTGCTTGAGCATTTATAATTTGTAAGCCAAATCTTACAAACATTGACGATTTTTGCGTCTTTTCTTATTCAGCATAATTTAGGATAATACACACACAGCAAAGGAAATGGATGGTTTTAAGGATTGATAAAATTTGCTGTTGTTTCTCAAGGATTGAGAAAGCTTTGATGGATTAAGCTAGGATACCGCAAGGTAATAAACGTTAAGATAAAGCCACAGATTTCGGTCTGTGGCTTTGTTTTTTATGAATTTGTTTTGTTGTTCAGCTTTGTAAGCCAAATCTTACAAACATTGACGATTTTTGCGTCTTTTCTTATTCAGCATAATTTAGGATAATACACACACAGCAAAGGAAATGGATGGTTTTAAGGATTGATAAAATTTGCTGTTGTTTCTCAAGGATTGAGAAAGCTTTGATGGATTAAGCTAGGATACCGCAAGGTAATAAACGTTAAGATAAAGCCACAGATTTCGGTCTGTGGCTTTGTTCTTTATGAATTTGTTTTATTGTTCAGCTTTGTAAGCCAAATCTTACAAACATTGACGATTTTTACACCTTTTCATACGATGGTGATTTTGGCATAATGCACTCATACAGCAAGGATTAGGCAGATGGACTGCCACACGGAATATAGCTGTAATCATGGAAGAGCTTAGAAACGCATGACGCTCTATCACAAACCGTAAACTTGCTCCTTTGGTTTACGGTTTGTTATTTTTTGATTGATGGCGTTATTATTTCACCAAAGACACCTAAGCTTTCTTGAAACTGAGCGATTTTTTCATCATCAAGCCGTGCTGTCAGCATGACTGCTTTGCAATAATCCACCTCTAAAATCTCGCCTTGGACTTGCTCGGTTAAGTACCGCACTTGAGCCTCATCCTTAAAATCACACATAATCTTAACGGTGGATTGTGGTACAAAGACAGCCAAAGACATCTTATCAACAGCCATCTGTGTTGCTGTAGCATAGGCTCGAGTCAGACCGCCCGCACCAAGCTTAATACCCCCAAAATACCGCACCACGATGACGCATACATTACCGATGGCTTTATGTTGTAGCACGTTTAAAATAGGTCTACCTGCTGTGCCATTTGGCTCTCCATCATCATCAAAGCCTGCTGATGTGGTATTATTTGGATCACCAATGATATAGCCGTAGCAGACATGGCGAGCATCTGGATAGGTCTGTCGGTAGTGTTCCACGTGAAACGTTAATTGGTCACGATTGGTGATGGGGTGAGCAAAAGCAAGAAATTCGCTTTTTTTAATCTCAAAAACAGCCGAGCAAGGTGCAGATAGGGTTGAATAAGTCATATCAATTAGAATAAATAAAAACATCCCATCATAACACAAACAGCATAATAGTCATCAGATGTCCTTTTGTGAAAATCATGTTTATGTTGTCATCATTATGCTATCATAAATTGATAAAAAGTAAATGAAATTTAGGCTTTTATGAATTTATCTAATCAGCATTACCCCACCGCCAAAATCATCATATTATATCCGCTATTAGGTGGCGTGGTTGGTGGCGTGCTAAGTTTGCCTTATTTTCTTTTTAATCTTACAGTTAATACACAAGATGGCTATTTTCTTGTGATTTTTGAAATGATATTTTTGGTACTGATTTTTTCCTTTGTGGTAGGCTTGTTGCCTGCGTTATTGGCAGGAATAATGATGGTAATTTTTAAAATCCATGTAGGTAATTTTAAAAGTTATTTTAAGGCTTTTGTTATCGGCTTTGTGGCGGTGGTGCTGGCTTATTTGGGATTGATGCTTTTGACGGTTTTGAGTGGGGCTGATTGGTCGGACTGGTCAGCCAAAAAAGAAGTTACAACGCTTTGGTTTGCACTACTTGGCGGATTATCATCTGTGGTATTGGCAAGGTTATTTGTACCAAAGCGTTAGGGCTTGCTAATTTGGTTCATGGTGTTTTAAGTTATAAATTAGGAGCTTCAACAAGGATTTTTATGAAAAAATATCCCACCATAAAAGTCATTCTAGGTTATGCGTTATTAGGCGGATTATTAGGAAGTTTGCCGTTTGTATGGTTGCTTTTATTTTGGTTGTTTTTCTTGGGTGATGATTGGAATGTTTTATTTGCGGTGGTGGAGGCTGCTGTCATGTTTGGCACCGCACCTGCTTTCTTGACAGGATTGACGCTATCTTTGACAAAAACAAGAATTAAGAAAGATTCTGATTACTGGCGAATATTTACCATTGGTTTTGTGATGACATTTTTGTGCTTTTTAATTACTGGGATATTTGACCTATTAATGGATGGTATGGATGTGTATTATGTTATTAAAAGAAGTGTATTTGGATTTTTGTTTTTTGGGATTTTTGGGCTGATTGGTGGTATAGCATCCGTGGCATTAGCCAAATTTTTACTCCCCAAATCTGCTTGCCCCACCAACCAAAGCATGCGATAATAGTTGGTTTAACTTTTATTTTATTCAAGGAAACTCATGGCACAATACATCTACACCATGAACAAAGTGTCAAAACTTGTTCCACCCAAGCGTGAAATCCTAAAAGACATCTCGCTGTCTTTCTTCCCAGGGGCGAAAATTGGCGTACTCGGTCTAAACGGTGCTGGCAAATCCACACTTCTTCGTATCATGGCAGGCGTGGATACCGAATACAATGGCGAAGCACGCCCACAAACAGGCATCAAGATTGGCTACCTACCCCAAGAGCCACAGCTTGACCCCACCAAAGACGTGCGTGGTAATGTAGAAGATGGCGTGCGTGAAGCCCTAGACGCTCTTGACCGCCTAAACCAAATCTATGCCGAATATGCCGAGCCTGATGCTGATTTTGATAAGCTGGCTGCCGAGCAAGGCAAGATGGAAGATATTATCACTGCTTGGGACGCACACAACCTAAATACTCAGCTTGAAAAAGCAGCGGACGCACTTCGTCTGCCACCTTGGGACGCTGATGTGTCTAAGCTGTCTGGGGGCGAAAAACGCCGTGTCGCATTGTGTCGCCTGCTGTTATCCAAGCCTGATATGCTCCTACTTGACGAGCCGACCAACCACTTGGACGCAGAGAGTGTGGCGTGGCTTGAGCGTTTCTTAAAAGACTACTCTGGCACGATTGTGGCGATTACGCATGACCGCTATTTTCTTGACAATGTCGCTGAGTGGATTTTGGAGCTGGACCGTGGCTATGGCTATCCGTATCAAGGCAACTATACCGAATGGCTTGAACAGAAAAACAAACGTCTAGAACAAGAACAAAAACAAGAAGAAGCCTTTGCCAAAGCCCTAAAACAAGAGCTAGAATGGGTACGCAAAAACCAAAAGGGTCAGCAAGCCAAATCCAAATCTCGCCTAGAACGCTTTGAAGAGATGAACTCACGAGAGTTCCAACAGCGTAACGAAACCGCCGAAATTTATATCCCACCGGGACCACGCCTTGGCAATAAAGTGATTGAAGTTAATAACATTTCCAAATCCTTTGGCGACCGTCTGCTGTATGAAAATCTATCTTTCACCGTGCCACCCTTAGCGATTGTCGGTATCGTAGGACCTAACGGCGTGGGTAAAACCACCTTATTTAACATGATTACAGGTAAAGATAAGCCAGACACAGGCACTGTGGAGATTGGCGAGAGCGTGAAAGTTGCCTATGTGGGTCAGGTGCGTGATGATCTTGATGACAAAAAAACCGTGTGGGAAGAAGTGTCGGACGGACTTGACATGATAACGGTGGGCGAGTATACCACACCAAGCCGTGCCTACATCGGACGCTTTAACTTTAAAGGTCAAGACCAACAAAAACTCGTTGGCAATCTATCAGGTGGTGAGCGAAATCGCCTACAACTTGCCAAAACCCTAAAACAAGGGGCGAACGTTATCCTACTGGACGAGCCGTCCAACGACCTTGATGTGGAGACCTTGCGTGCCTTAGAAGATGCGATTCAAGTGTTCCCCGGCACAGTGATGGTCGTTTCGCATGACAGATGGTTCTTGGACCGTATTTGTACGCATATTTTATCTTTTGAGAATGAAGAGCCTGAATTTTTTGATGGTAATTATTCAGAATACGAAAAATGGCGTAAGGAGCGATTGGGGGCAGATGCCACACCAAAAAGAACGAAATATAAAAAGATTGGTGGGTAAGCCCTAAATAAAAGCCCGTGATAAAATCATGGGCTTTTATTGTATTTATATAGTTAATAGGAAAAATATGAAAAAATTGCCTTATGTTGGATTGCTATTTGGTTTGGCAATCTCTGCTTGTTCATTTGCCGATACTACCGCCCCCACCATTAAACCCATAGAGCATTTCCCAAAAACACCAGATGTGAATTGCCGTGATGGGAATGCCAAATTACATGATGAATGTGGCGACCAAGTATTAATTATCAAAAATGCCATTGCCACCGCCCAATCTCAAAATAAAAATGTTCTTATGATTTATGGGGGCGAATGGTGTATTTGGTGTCATGTTTTGGATAGATATTTTAATGGGAAAATTCAAACACATGATTATGTTTGGCGTGATAGTAATGGCGATTTGTCGCAATGGGTAATGAATGAAAATATTACTCAAAATGACATTGATAACGCCATAAAATTAAATCATTATGTGGCGGATAACTTTGTCATTGCTCATATTGACGGAGATTATGCCAATGGCGAGCAGGCTTTGGATTATGTGAATTTTACAGATGAAATCGTTGTTTATCCGACCATTATGGTTTTAAACAAACAAGGTAAGTATGCCCACCATATGCCGCCTACTAGCTTTATTGATGGATTGCAAATTCGTGAAGTAGATGGGCAGCCGTATCGTGGCTATGATAGAGCGATACTATTACAAGAATTGCAAAAACTACATGGTATGGCAAAATAATAAATAAAATAATAAATAAGAAGTTATTTGATTTATGGGTGGTAAACAGTATGGCGAATATTTTGTATATTTTAAAAAACACTTTATTCTTTTTATTACTTACTACGCCCTTTATCGCCTATTTTATTAAATATAAATACCAGTTGCGACTGCGTTTTGTATTTCCCATAACTTGCCTAATTGCGTATCTACTCATTATCGGCACGGCATGGGCGATAAGTGAATATTTAAATGCGATTTTGCAAAGTTTTGATTTGAATAATAATGGATTTTTTGAAGACAATGAAATTACACCCACCCAACAAATCGCCCTACAAAGGGTTGCCAATGACACAGGCAGAGCATTAGCACCATTTATAGGGCTTGTGGTTGCACCGATTGGCGTGGGTGTGTGTTTTGGATTGTGTGCGATAATTCGTGCAATGTACGAAGCGACCAAAACAAAAAACGACACCCCATGATGTCGTTTTTATTGTTTTGTATCAGTAGCTAAAATATGATTTAAAAACGTGGTTCGTTAACCTGTGGATTTGGCATAATGACTTTGTTGTCTGCTTGTTTTTCTGCTTTGTCTTGGATACGCTTTAACAGACGTGCGCCAACTTTATGACCGCCTAAGACCAAAAGCAAGGGCAACGCCACAGCGACAGCACCTAAAAATACAAATAGCATTGGCATAAAAATATTGATGAATGACAACGCCATTTTAAGATTTGATGTGGTGAATATTTTAATTTTATTAGTATAAATTCTTGTACTTTATGCCTAATTATCAAGCCTACACATCTACCATCAGATACACATCGTACGCAGGGCATTCATAAGGATGAGCTTTCTTGTAGGCTTGAATAACCGAATGTAGCCTATCATCTGGCACTATCATCTCCACACGCCATTCTTTGACAGTCTCAAGAGTGCCAACCTGACCGATAGTAGGATTAGCTCCCTTAAGTGGCTTAAACTGACCTACTCCCAAAACCTCCCAAGCACAGCAAGAATAATTACCAAACTGCCCTGCACCTGCCTGAAACACCGCCTCTTTTACCTCGTCTAAATGTTCTTGGGGTATATAGATGATTAATTTATACATCTTTTTTCCTTACAAAAAACCCAAAACATCACATTTTGGGTTTTTTATTCATCGACTCAATCAGTCTTCTAGTGGCACACCAATTCGGCGGGCGACTTCTTCATAACCTTCTACCACATCGCCTAAGCCTTGGCGGAAACGATCTTTATCTAGTTTTTTCTTAGTTTGTTTATCCCAAAGGCGGCAACCGTCTGGCGAGAACTCATCACCAAGCACAATTCGACCTTGGAATAAGCCAAATTCAAGCTTAAAGTCCACAAGCAAAAGACCTGCTTCATCAAAAATAGCTGATAAAACTTCATTCACCTTATAAGTGAGCTTCTTCATCTGATCAAGCTCATCAGCTGTGGCAAAACCTAGGGCGATAGCAGTTGATTCTGACAGCATTGGATCGCCAAGCTTATCGTCTTTATAAAAAAGCTCATACGTTGGTGGCAGTAGTGGCAAGCCTTCTTCTAGACCTAGACGCTTCATTAGCCCGCCTGCTGCATAGTTACGCACCACGCATTCCACAGGAATCATTTTTAGGCGTTTGACCAGCACTTCATCGTCAGATAGCTGACGCTCAAAGTGTGTCTCAACACCAGCTTCGGCAAGTTTTTGCATAATAAAAGCATTAAAGCGATTATTGACCTTACCCTTGCGGTCAAGCTGGGCAATTTTCTCGCCATTGAATGCACTGGCGTCGTTACGAAAGTGCAAAATCAGATAATCAGCATCATGTGTCTCATAGACAGATTTTGCTTTACCAGTATAAAGAAGTGCTTGTTTTTCCATAGAAAAGCCCTAAAAGTCGTTAATAAAACCAATAAATTAATGAATGCTTGGCGGTGCTGGCAATTGATATTGCTTGCCTGAGCTGTTTTTTAGATCAAGCTGATTATCACCAAGCTCCACGGTTGGATATAGCGGAATAAAGTTGCCTGTCACCTGATCAGCAGGAAGCTTAATTGGGTCAAGTTTTTGGCTTGATTGATAATCAAGACTGCCGTCACTACGCTTAGCCAACAGATTTTTGGTGGCACTACAGCCTGTCAAAACTAGGCTTACAACCAATGCTGTAAATGTAATTTTTAATACGTTCATCTTTTTACCCATTAAATCAAATTCGCCTTGGTCAGTGCTGCATCAATCACAGGCTGATACTCTTTAGATAACCAAACCAGTGGCAAGCGAATGCCTTTATCAATCTTGCCCATCTTGTATAAAGCATACTTAGTTGGCTGAGGACTTGCCTCACAAAATAAATCGCTGTGTAAGTGCTTAATGGTGTCGTGCAAAGCGTTCGCTTCGTCAAATTTACCCTCAAGTGCCAAAGTAAAAGTTTGGCTCATCGCACGAGGAACGACATTCGCCGTTACAGAGATGTTACCCCTGCCACCAAGCTTAATAAGCTCTAAAGCGGTCGGATCATCGCCTGACAGCACCACGATGTGATCACTAACTGCCTCAATTAACGCCCGACCACGGGTCAGATCGCCTGTCGCATCTTTAATGGCGACGATATTTGGAATGGTCATCAGGCGTTCTACAGTCGCCTGCTGTAAATCTACCACGGTGCGTCCTGGCACGTTATATAAAATTTGTGGAATGTCCACCGCATTGGCAATCGCCTTATAGTGCTGATAGATACCTTCTTGGGAAGGCTTATTGTAGTATGGCACGACAAGCAGTGCAGCATCTGCCCCTGCGTCTTTGGCGTATTGGGTTAATTCGATCGCTTCAAGCGTGTTATTTGCCCCTGTACCTGCGATGACGGGTACACGTCCTGCCACTTGCTGAACAAAAAACTTAATCACTTCAGCATGCTCTTGCATAGATAAAGTTGCCGACTCGCCTGTCGTACCAACTGCCACGATAGCGTGCGTACCTTCTGCGATTTGCCATTCGATAAGCTTTGCAAGAGCGTCATAATCTACCGCACCGTCTACCGTCATCGGCGTAATTAGCGCAGGTATCGAGCCGTGCAGTCTGCTTTTTATATCTTGATATGCGTCTGCCATGAGAACCTACTTTGATTTATCCTAATTCAAGAAATTAGCCTAGTTTATCACACTTGTTTTGGTGATGTGCAGATTTGGTTGCAATTTTTCTAAAATTTTTATTAATGCTTTTAATGTTTAAAACAAGCTCATCATCTATTGATTGCCATTTGGTAAAAATGGCTCAAGCTTTAAGATAATTTTTGCCAAGACATCTTCTGGCGAACCACTAGCGTCAATGCGGCAGATTCTATCATAGTGCATGGCTTGATACTGTAAGCCTTCATACACTCGCTCAAAAAACGCTAACTTTTCAGTCTCAAAGCGGTCAGCGACGCTACGCTTAGATGCTCGGCTCATACCAAGATGAACATCCAAATCCAACCAAAACGTTAAATCCGGCAAGCGTGGCACAAAGCCATCTGTTAAAAGCTTGATTTTTTGTAAAGCTGCCTTATCACCAAAGAACCGCCCAAAGCCTTGATATGCAACTGTGCTATCCACAAAGCGATCACAAATCACCCACTTATCGGCAGCTAGTGCAGGCAAGATGGTCTGATGTAGATGATCAGCCCTAGCACTGTGCATTAATAAAAGCTCGGTATCATCATTAATCTGAGTGTCTTTATCTAGCAAAATGGCTCTTAGTTTCTCAGCAACGATACTACCGCCAGGCTCACGAGTGCGGATAAAATCCACCCCTTTATCGGCTAATGTTTGGCAAAGATGGTCGATGGCGGTAGTCTTACCCACCCCTTCTGTGCCTTCAAAACTGATGAATAAAGCACTCATTTTGCATTATCCTTTAGAGTGGCACGATACTTGGCAACCGCCTGATTATGCTCATCTAAGGTGCGGCTAAACGTGTGTCCACCTTTGCCTGTCGCCACAAAATACACCACATCTGTATCTGCTGGGTGCATAGCGGCACGAATAGATGCAGCAGATGGTAAGGCGATTGGCGTTGGTGGCAGTCCATTAATCTGGTAGGTGTTATAGGCGGTTTTTTCGCTAATGTTTGAACGGTAAATCTTACCATCATAGCGATCAAACAAACCATAGATGATGGTCGGATCTGTTTGTAGTCGCATACCTTGGCGTAAGCGATTAATAAATACTGCCGCTACCTTTTGACGCTCATCATCAATGCTTGTTTCTTTTTCAATGATGCTTGCCATGATGAGTGCTTCATAAGGCGACTGATAAGGCAAATTGGCATCTTTGTCATCCCACTCTGCCTGTAAGAGCTTTTTTTGTTCGCTATATAGTCGTTTTAGGATTTGGCGGTCACTTGTTCCATAATCAAATAAGTAGGTATTTGGAGCAAACCACCCTTCTAAATTGCCTTGCCCGCCTTTTGACTTGTCAATTTGCAAAGCTTCTGCCACCGCCTTATTATCAGCTGCAACATCCTGCCACGTATAATCGGCAGTCTTTGGAGCTAACAGCTCAAGCGTGACACCATCGGTATTTTTTAGCGTGTGGTACAAATCTTTAATGGTCTTACCTTCAATAATTTGCACCTTAATGGTCGTAACCAAAACCCCTGCGTTTAAAATATCCACCACCTGCTTTAAGCTGGCATTTGTCGGAATTTGGTATTTTCCAACGTGCAGCTCTTTATTGGCATACATTTTTAAGTACAGCTTAGTTATCGCATTAGATGCAAAAGGCGATGACTGCCATTTTTGTTGAACAAGTATGCCATGATAGGTGTCGCCTTTTTGGACGTCAAGTATTTGAGATGGCTGACTTGTCTTGGCAAAAATCGTCATATAGCCGATAAATAATCCCATCAAAATCAGCAAAGCTAGCACAACCAGCACTACAAATCTTAGCTGGGACTTAGGCTGTTTTTTGTCAGGCTTTTTGACATAGTGTCTTTTGGTGGTTTTGCGTGTTTTTGGCTGATTCATAAATTAATACTTTGCTGATTTTGATGATTATTGTAGCAAATCATAGAAAATTTGTGTGATTTTTCATCGATAGCCTAATAAACTTGGCAAGGCGTCCTTAGTCTGCATGACGTGATAGACATCACGATACCACAGCCCATCAATGGGTATAACGCCTTTTACTGCATTGGTGAATGCCATTGCTGTTATTTTGGTCAAATCATTATCACACAGCACCCGTTCAACTGCTAATGAATAAGATAACAACGCCTTACGCACTGTACCATTAACACCTGAGCCATTTAGGCTTGGCGTGTACCACTTGCCATCAAGCTGATAAAATACATTACTACTAACCCCACAAATCCACTCGCCTGCAGTGTTCTGAACAAGCCCTTCTATAATCTTATCTTGGGCAGCTTGAGCTTGTAACAGTTCATGATGGATAAAAACGTGTTCATGACAGCTGATTAATTTTACCCCATAAAACCGACTGGGCCTAATGCCTATTTTTTCGGTCAAGCACCAAGCCTGTCCAGACTTTTGGATGGGAAACTCTCCAATAAATGATACAGCATCATAGATGGGTGATGGCATAATCTTAATAAAGACTTGAGCACGCCTGCCTATTTTTGCCGCCAAAAACCCATAGCCACGCACTTTTTGGGCGTGTCGTGTGATGATAATCTTTAGCATACCATAGCCCATCGCTGCTGCCAATGCGGTCAGATGTGTCATTATCTCGCTGACATCAATATCTAGGCAGAATCGCCAAGCACAATCCACCAATCGCACCCTATGCCAATCTGCCCATAAAATGACGCCATCTTTTACGCCCATCGTGCTAAAAAACCCATCACCATAAGCAAAGGCTCGCTCATCCATCGCTTGATTTGAAGCCACCATCTGACCATCTGTCAGATGATAAAACTGCACCGTTTGTATTTGCGTCATGATTTAACTCCTATCACCCTATTTTACAAAAATTTTAAAAAACTTGCTATTTTTAACCAAATCAAGTAAAACTGACATAATTTTATTCAAAAAAGACACCTTATATGCAGCATTTTATCGTTATCGGCAATCCTATCAGCCACTCTAAAAGCCCTGACATTCATCACGCATTTGCAGACAGCTTAGGCAAATCCATTCGCTACTCTCGTGAGTTTTGTCCAGATAATTTTGATAGCTTTTGTGCAGTCGTATCGGCATTTTTTCATGGTGGTGGCACAGGGGCGAACGTTACACTCCCTTTTAAAGAGATGGCGTTTAAGCTGTGCCAAGACACAGGTATGCTCAGTGATCACGCCAAAGCAGCAGGGGCAGTCAATACGCTTAGTATGCAAGATGGCAAACTGTATGGCGATAACACTGATGGACGTGGGCTTGTATCAGACCTACAATCTCAAGGCATAAATTTACAAGATAAAACAGTTGCCATCATTGGGGCAGGTGGAGCAACTCGTGGGGCGATTTTACCCCTTATAGAACAAGGAGCAAAGCTACACATTTTTAATCGCACACTGTCTAAGGCTACAAGCCTTGTGGCAGACTTTAAATCATCTGCAGACACGCTGTGTGCCTATGAATTGTCTAAGCTAAGCACAGGCACGCATCACTTTGATGTTATCATCAATGCCACATCAGCCACCACGCACAGCCAGACACTCGCTCTGTCACAATCGCTGTCGGCAGATTTTGCTTATGATATGATGTATGGCAAGCCATCAGAATTTTTAGAGCATTTTAAGCAGCGTGGGGCAAAGCTGTCAGACGGATATGGCATGCTTATCCATCAAGCAGCCTTATCTTTTGCGTTATGGACTAACTGCCAAGTCAGCCAATCAACCTTAGAACGGCTAAGCAATCAATAGTTCACTAATTAAATCTTTGCTTTTTAATAACTTTTATTTATTTAAATTTAAAATTTTAATGAAAATAAATTATAAATAAATAAAAGTTACATCATTTGTATAAAATTTACGGTATATTACAAACTCATTGGCGACAATCGCCTTTTGACACACAGACCATAACAATATTAAGGAATATACCATGCTGACGTATAAAGCACCACTTAGAGACATTAAGTTTTTAATTAATGAAGTATTCGACTTTCATTCCCACTATCAAGGCTTAGATAATGGCAGTACCGCTGACCCTGAGACAGTCAGCATGATTGTCGAGGGTTTTGCCGACTTTGCTGAAAATGTGCTTTCGCCTATTTATCAGTCTGCAGACGCTGAAGGGTGCAGCTTTAAAGATGGTGAGGTAACGACACCGACAGGCTTTAAACAAGCATATCGGCAGTTCGTTGAAGGTGGCTGGCAAGGCATCTCATTTCCTGAAGAATACGGTGGTATGAACCTGCCAATGTCGCTTAATCTCATCAAATCTGAGATGATGGGCACAGCCAACTGGCCGTGGTCTATGTACCCTGGTCTTACCATCGGCTCGGTGAACACCATCTTACAGTATGGCACACCAGACCAAAAAGCCATCTACCTACCTAAGCTAATTACAGGGGAGTGGTCTGGGACAATGTGCTTAACCGAAGCTGGCTGCGGCACCGACCTAAACCAAATGAAAACTCGTGCCACACCAAACGAAGATGGCACATACGCCATCACAGGTACTAAGATTTTTATCTCAGCTGGCGAACACGACCTAACAGAAAATATCGTTCACATCGTATTGGCTCGCTTACCTGACGCACCTGCTGGCACTAAGGGCATCTCTTTATTTATCGTGCCAAAATTTTTACCAAATGAGGCAGGAGAATTAGGCGACCGCAATCAAGTGGTGTGCGGCTCTATTGAGCATAAAATGGGCATTAAATCGAGTGCCACTTGTGTGATTAACTTTGATGGAGCGACAGGCTTTTTAATTGGCGAGCCCAACAAAGGGCTTAAGGCGATGTTTACCTACATGAATACCGCTCGTATCGGCACAGGCATCCAAGGCTTAGCACATATCGAGCTTGCCTTTCAAAACGCCCTACCATATGCCAAAGAACGCCGTTCTATGCGTGCCTTATCGGGCGTCAAAGAGCCTGACAAGCCAGCTGATGCCATCATTCATCATGCAGACGTTCGCCGTATGCTACTGACCCAAAAGGCATTTGCCGAAGGGGCAAGATCCATGGTTTACCATGCGGCACGCTATGCTGATCATCTGGCAAATGCCATCATCAAAGAAGATGAAGCTGCCATCAAAAAGTGGGATGATAAATTAGGCTTTTATACGCCTATCCTAAAAGGGTTCTTAACAGAGCTTGGCATCGAAGCTGCCAAACACGGTCAACAAATCTATGGCGGTCACGGCTATATCAAAGAAACTGGCATGGAGCTTATTGCTCGTGATGCTCGTATCTCAACCTTATATGAAGGCACGACAGGCATTCAAGCATTAGACCTATTAGGGCGTAAAGTGTTGCTGCATGGCGGTGGCAAGGTGGTGCGTGAATACACTGCAGGCATTATGAAATGGTGTGGCGAGTACGCCTTAGATAAGGACATGCGTCAATTCGTCTGGTCGCTCACCAAACTGTGTGCTGAGTATAATATGCTAACTGCACGCCTGCTGCTGACTGCACGCAAAGACCGTGATATCGTCTCAGCAGCGTCTGATGACTTTTTAATGTACTCAGGTTATCTAATGATGGCATATCACTGGGCACGCATGGCAGCGATTGCATTTGATAAGATGAAAAATGGCGGAGAGCAGCCTTACGAGTTTTATCTTGCCAAAACCCAGACCGCTCAATTTTACTTTGAGAAAATTTTGCCACGCACCAACGCTCATGCTGAAGCGATGACAACGCCAAGCAGTGTCATGATGCAGATGGATATTGAGCATTTTAGTTTCTAGCTCATATCCCAAAACCGCACAATTAATCCGATAAACCGCCTAAGACTTATCGGATTAACCCTAAACCCTAAGCCATAAGCTTAGGGTTTAGCTTATCGCACCTGACCACTGCCAAGCACGATCCACTTTTGGGAAGTAAGCCCATGAAGCCCAACAGGCCCACGAGCGTGGATTTTATCAGTTGAGATGCCAATTTCTGCTCCAAGTCCATACTCAAAACCATCAGCGAAACGACTAGACGCATTTACCATCACACTAGATGAGTCCACTTGACGAATGAATTTTTGGCTATCGGCATAGTTATTAGTGATAATAACATCAGTATGATGGCTGCCGTAGTGATTAATATGACTAATCGCCTCATCAATGTCTGTTACCACCTTAACCGCCAAAATCGGCGCCAAATACTCTGCATACCAATCATCTTCTGTGGCAGGTATTATATTAAGCTTAGCATTGGCTAAAACCGACTGCGACCGATGACACACTCTAAATTGCATATTTTCATCAGCAGCTGCCATAGCAGACAACACATCTACCAAAATATCTACCTTGTCTTCATGCACAAGCAAAGTCTCAGTCGTGTTGCACGTGCCATAACGAGAAGTCTTTGCATTAAGTGCAATACTTACCGACATCTGATTATCCGCATCTTTATCAATATAAGTATGACAATTGCCATCTAAATGCTTAATGACAGGCACGCTAGCACCCTTTGAGATACGCTCAATAAGCCCCTTGCCGCCACGGGGGATTACCACATCCACGCAGTCTGTCATGGTGATTAGGCTATCCACAGCACTGCGATCGGTTGTCTTTAGCACTTGCACGCAGTCTGTTGGCAGATTAGCTGCCTTTAGCCCCATGTGTACACAGCGGGCGATGGCTTGGTTTGAGTAAAACGCCTCAGAACCGCCACGCAAGATAATGGCGTTACCTGACTTTATAGCAAGGCTTGCCGCCTCCAAGGTAACATTTGGGCGGCTCTCATAGATCATACCCACCACCCCAAGCGGCACTCTCATCTTGCCAAGCCAAATCCCTGATGGGCGATAGGTCATCTGCTCAATCTCACCCACAGGGTCTTGTAACCCTAAGACATCATTTAAAGACGCGACCATACCATCAAAGCGAGCATCATCAATCACCAAGCGATCAAGCAAAGCACTATCTAGCCCACTGTTTTTGGCATTTGCCACATCAATGGCGTTTTGGCTTAAAATGTCGTCTTTATGGTCGATAATCGCATTTTTAATGGCACATAACGCCAAATTTTTCGTCTGTGTATCGCTCGCAGCTAGAGTGCTTGCCGCCACTTTTGCACGCTTACCTACATTTGCCATGTACTCGTGAATGTCGTTGATAGCCATGATAATCCTTGCATCTTTACCTAAAACGCCATAATACAACAGCAAGTCACACTTGACAACTGACACACTCATCGCTCAACTTTGGTTCTTACAAATAACAGCCAAAGACAAGGATAACGGGTTAAATCATAAAAACTGTTAAAAATTTGTAAGTTTTTGGCAAAATAAGTAAAAAAATGTTTGCCTTTTATGGCGGTTTTGGGTGAAAATAGCCTATTTACTTTTAGTGCCAAATAAACGATACCTAATCATGACAAATGCCCGCCCTATCGCCCTAGATTTACAAGACATTCACAAAAATTACGGCTCACTAGAAGTCCTAAAAGGCGTCTCTCTTACCGCCCATGATGGAGATGTAATCAGCATCCTAGGCTCATCAGGCTCTGGTAAGTCCACACTGCTTCGCTGCATTAATTTGCTTGAAAAACCCAGTCGTGGCAGAATCATCGTAGGCAATGAAGAGCTGATGCTTAAGCCAAAAAACGGTGAACTTGTGGCAGCTAGCCCCAAACAGCTAGAAACCTTACGCTCACAAATTGGTTTTGTCTTTCAAAATTTTAACTTATGGCCGCATAAGAACATTTTACAAAACATCATCGAAGGTCCAACCCAAGTGCTTGGGATTAATAAAGCTGAAGCCATCGAAGATGCTAAGCGATTATTGGACAAAGTAGGTCTGCTAGATAAACAAAATGCTTATCCTGATAATCTGTCAGGTGGTCAGCGTCAGCGTGTGGCGATTGCCCGCTCGCTTGCCATGCGTCCACAGGTGCTGCTATTTGATGAGCCGACATCTGCTTTAGATCCTGAGCTTGTCAATGAAGTGCTGTCTGTGATGCGTGAACTGGCTGATGAAGGTCGTACCATGCTGATCGTTACTCACGAGATGCGTTTTGCCCGTGAAGTTTCTAATAAAGTCGTTTTCTTACACCAAGGGCGTATCGAAGAAATCGGCACGCCAGAAGAAGTCTTTGACAACCCAAAATCAGAACGTGTGCGTGAATTTATGGCATCACACCGTTAGTTTTTCACCAATAAAAGGAGACTGTTATGTCAACTTTAAAATCTCTTGTTTTAGGTACAGCCGTTTTTGCTGCCACCACATTAACAGCATGCAATAAACCTGCCGAACAGGTCGCTACCACTGACGCCAATAGCGAACAAAAAACCCTTCGTATAGCCACAGAAGCTGCCTACCCTCCGTTTAACGACACCACTGCAGATGGTCAGATTGTCGGCTTTGATGTCGATGTCATCAATGCTGTTTGTGAAGAGATGAAAACAAAGTGTGAGATTGTCGCCCAAGACTGGGACGGGCTAATTCCTGGCTTGTTGGCAAATAAATATGATGCCATCATCGCAGGTATGTCTATCACCGAAGAACGCTTACAACAAGTAGATTTTAGTGACCCTTATTTTTCAAATACCATCGTTTGGCTTGCCAAAAACGACGGCAGCTTTGACCCAAACCACATCACCAATTCTGTGCTAGGCGGACAACGCTCAACCACAGGAGCTGACTACATCACCGAGAAGTATGATGGTAAAGATGGCAACCGTGTGCAACTGTACGACACCTATACCAATGCCTATCTTGACATGAAAGCAGGACGTAACGTTGCTGTTATGGCAGAAAAAGTCTCCGCCGCTGACTGGCTAAAACAAAACTCTGACGGCTTTGGCTTGGTGGGCGAAGAGCTTGACAATGGCGACAATTTAGGTATCGCTGTGCGTAAAGGCGATCCATTAAAAGATGAAATCAATGCTGCTCTTGCTAAGATCAAGCAAAGCGGTAAACTTGCCGAGCTTGAAACGGCTAATTTTAATAAATAACCAGAGAAATTACCATGAAAATTAAACTACTTACCACCGTACTAACCGCTGGCATTTTAACTGCTTGTGGTAGCGATAAATCCAACGAACAGACCACAGCAGCAGCTGATGCTGAACGTGTCGTACATATCGCAACTGAATCAAGCTTTAAGCCGTTTAGCTATCTAGACAACCAAGGCAACCTTGTCGGACTTGAGATCGATCTGGCGAACGCCTTATGCGATGAGATGAAAGTCCAGTGTGAAATTTCATCTCAAGATTGGGACGGACTAATCCCAGGTCTTACTGCCAATAAATTTGATGCCATCATGGCTGGTATGTCTGTAACCAAAGAGCGTGCTGAAGTGGTTGATTTTAGCGATTCATATTTTGATAACAGCATCGTACTTCTTGGCAAAAAAGGCGTGGATATGGATGCCAACCACCTAGAAGGCAAAACCGTTGCCGCTCAGCTTGCTACGGTATCATCTGACTGGGTTGCTGCTAACCAACCAGCCGCCACGCTCAAAACATACGGCCAACAAGAAAATGCGTATCTAGATCTATCAGCAGGTCGTGCAGATGCAATGATGAGTGACATCGTTCCAGCACTAGACTGGCTAACAACCGATGCTGGTAAAGATTTTGAGATCAAAGGTAATGCGATCGACATCGGTGATACCGTCGCTATCGCTTTACGTAAAAACGACCCTTTAAAAGATGAGTTTAACGCCGCACTTGCCACCCTAAAAACAAACGGCAAGTACAATGAAATTGTCAATAAATACTTAGACTTATCAGCGTTAGAAGCTGCTAAAGAACACTAAGCGATAGACAAAAGCCGCACAACTTAGTGCGGCTTTTTATGTCTGCTATTTGGTGAATATTTATCTATCAACCAGATGATAGATGACTGATCTACTTTAGCATAAGCTTTTTGCCCACTTATATACGGCTATACGGCTGTCTGCTTAGCTCTTAAAGAAAATCATAAAGCAAACCTGTATCTAGAACATATAATCCGCCTAAAGGTCGGTTATTTTAAATTCACTCATGGCAATTCCTTAAAATTTCTTAGCATGATAACTCTTTAATCAGCTTAAATCTTGGCACATCTTGACCGTTTATGTTTACCATCTCACAAAACATTGCCAAAGGTCGCACCCACACCCCACGCTCGCCATATAAGGCACGATAGACAACAAGCATCTCTTTTGTCTTGCTGTGGTGGGCAATGTGCAGGACTTGGTACTCTTTACCTTTGTAATGGCGGTAGATGCCTGTTTTTAAATTTGCATTATTCATGATTTTGGGTTTGATAAACTAACTTGCCATTGGTTTCAAGCCATTTTAATAGAAAATTTACATGAGCTATTTCATTTTTACATTTATCTAATTGTCTTTCCACTTCTTGTAAAATTATGGGAACTTCAACAATCCACACCTGTTCAATCTCCAGGTGATTTTTAAAGATACCAAAATAAAAAGCACGATTTCTGGTTACTCTTGAAAGATTGCTTTTTGTTATTCTATCCATTTGAAAACTGCAACCTTTATTTGTTTTTGTATTAACCCTTCTAATGCTAGCTAAATATTCATAAAAATTACCACTTTCATCTTTGGCATCAGGGAGGTCTTTCTGTGGTATAAGCTGGTGACCTAATATCTCAGCCATAATTAATTCTTTTACAATACCTGGTTGCAAAATATTCGAAATTCCATGGGTTTTTTCAGCACAAGACTGTGCCTGCAACAACAAATCTATAATTTCTGATGATTTCATAATGTTTGGTTAATTAATAGAAATCTTTCAACAAAATTTTTCACAGTGATATTTTTAATATCACTATCCAAAACGTTCTTATCCAAAGCAATAGGGTTATTATTGGAATTTTGCAGTATGTAAATGTGATTTTTACCACCCATTTCTTCAAATATCCCCACTATAAAATGATTGCTTGATACTTTATCAAATAAATAAGAATATTCATCATTGTCTGTGTTGCTTTTTTGAAAATAGCAGAAATTAAAAGCAATTAAAAGTGGCTGCATGTATTTTTGAGACTGCTCAAATGTACTATGCCAATGCAAAACTTTTGGCTCATTTAAAATCTCTTGGATTTGACTAGGGTTATTGTTGTAAATAACCCCATAAATTTCTTGACCTGTTTTTAGAGAAATAATTTTCATTATGTATCCTTAATTAACCACACTCACCCGAGCATACGCCTTTTTACCTGCCTGAATTACGACCGTCTGCCCCTGTTCTAAGGCAAATCCTGCGACCACAACTTCGCCATCTACTTTGACCGCCCCACGAGAGAGCATGTCTTTGGCTTGGGCGGAGTTTTTGGCAAGGCTGGCTTGGTTTAAAATTTGCGTGATAAATAATTTGTCCGCTCCATTTAATGACAAAGTAACTTCTGGCAAATCAATGGGTAGCTCGCCGTCCGCCAAGCGGTTACCTGCCGATTTATGGGCATTGTCAGCACTGTCTTTGTCATGAAAGCGTTCAATCAATTCTAGTGCCAATATCCGTTTGAGTTCTTGGGGGTTGCGTCCTTGTGCCATCTCATCTAACAAGTCATTGACTTCATTCATCGGCTTGAAACTTAACAATTCAAAATAACGAGCAATCAGTGTGTCAGGCATGGATAGGATTTTTTGGTACATCACGCCAGCAGGCTCTGCGATGCCGATATAGTTGCCAAGCGATTTGCTCATTTTATTCACGCCATCAAGCCCTTCAAGCAAAGGCATGGTCAAGCACACTTGTGGCTGTTTGCCATAGCGAGATTGGAGCGTGCGTCCCATCAGCACATTAAAGGTCTGGTCCGTGCCGCCAATCTCCACATCGCTGTCCATGGCGATGCTGTCATAGCCTTGCACCAATGGGTACAAAAATTCATGAATGGCAATCGGTGTTTGGCTGTTATAACGTTTTGAAAAATCATCACGTTCTAGCATACGAGAAACGGTCAGCTGACTGGCTAGGGCAATCATATCCCCTGCCGACATTTGCCCAAACCAGTCAGAATTGAACATGATTTTGGTTTTGTCTTTATCTAGGATTTTAAAGACTTGACTGGCATACGTTTGGGCATTGTGCTTGACATCTGCTTCGGACAAGGGCGGACGAGTGGTGTTTTTGCCAGTTGGGTCGCCAATACGAGCGGTATAATCACCAATCAAAAACAGCACTTCATGCCCTAAATCTTGAAAATGACGCAATTTATTCAAAACAACCGTATGCCCCAAATGCAAATCAGGGGCGGTGGGGTCCATGCCTAGCTTAATTCGTAGTGGACGATTTTCTTGTAGTTTTTTGATTAAATCATCTTCTGAATAGATGTCTACCACGCCACGCTTTAGCAGTTTAAGTTGTTCGGTTGGGGAAAGAAAATTACTCATGACTGACCTTAATATTTCATTAACTATCGGTGCATTTTAGCATAATTTTTTAGACAATTTTATGCAAAATCACAAGACTAAAGACAACTACTGCATAAAAACACCTTAACAAACACCCATCATATTGGTACACTTACTGATGATTTTCTTTGCCAACTTTCAAACTTATCTTTATAATGGGCTAAATTTTCATAAAAGAGACAACAATGACAGTCACCAACACCACTTTACCCACATGGTTCACCTCCAATCTTGTCGCAGGCATGCAGCGTGGCATCGAAAAAGAAGGGTTAAGAATGCAGCCAGATGGTCATTCTGCTAAGACATTTCACCCTGCAAGACTTGGCTCAAAGCTAACTCACCCTTTTATCACCACAGATTATTCTGAGAACTTGCTTGAACTTATCACCGAGCCAAAAGATACAATCAAGGACGCCCTTGACATGCTAAGACAGCTACACGTCTTAGTACATCGCAGCCTAGAAAATGACGAGATGATGTGGCCTTTGTCCATGCCGTGCATGCTCTCTGATGATGATGAAGATATCCCATTGGCAAATTATGGTACATCTAACATCGGACGACTAAAAACCCTGTACCGCTCTGGGCTTGGTGTGCGTTATGGACGAAAAATGCAAACTATAGCAGGACTGCATTATAACCTATCTATCGGTGATGATTTATTTAGCGAATGGATGAAAGCAGAAAACCGTACCGATCTTACCGAATTTAAAAATGAAAAATATCTAAGCCTAATTCGTAACTTTAAACGCCTAACCCCCCTTGTGCTATACCTTCTAGGAGCAAGCCCAAGCGTGTGCGGCTGCTTTTTAACAGGTCGCAAGCATGATCTAATACCACTCACCAAAGACAGCTGCACAACTTTTTATAAGCCTTATGCAACAAGCCTACGCATGGGTAAACTTGGCTACACCAACAGCGTCCAAGAAGACCTAGACATTCGTTATAATGAGCTTGGTGAGTACATTAAGGGCTTAAGACGGGCGATTGATACACCATTTGCTGACTTTAGCAAGATTGGCGTAGATGATAAAGATGGTCAGCCAATACAGATTAACGACCATATTTTACAAATTGAAAATGAATTTTATAGCCCCATTCGCCCAAAACAAGTCACCAAATCTGGCGAAACCCCCACCCAAGCCCTTGATAAGCGGGGCATCGCCTATGTGGAATTTCGTGCCATTGACCTAGACCCATACAGCGATATTGGCATCACCACCGAAACGGCATGCTTTTTGGAGATTTTAGCATTGTACTGCTTATTTTCAGAGTCGCCTGAGCTTTTACCTGATGAAGAAAAGCGTCTTGCTGATAATGTCGAGATTGTCGTCAATCATGGACGCAGCCCTGATGCCACTATCTATACCACCACAGGCAATACAAAGCTTAGCACATGGATCGAAGAGCGACTGATACAAATGCAACCAATCGCTGATAAATTTGATGAATATCACGGCGGTAACACCTATCGCACCGCTTTAACACTCATGCAAGGCAAGGCAAATAATGCCAATCTGACCTTATCTGCACAGATTGAGTCTGACAGTCGCAGACTTGGTAGTACATGGAAGCTAGGTCAAGAGCTTGCCAAAAAGCACCAAAACGAGCTGCTTGCTCATGCCATCAGCGTAGAAGACACCCTAAAATTCTATGAGCTTGCGGTGCAGTCGTTCGCCGAACAGCAACGCCTTGAGCGAGAAGAAACACAAAGTTTTGATGAATTTTTTCGGCAATACCGCTGATTAAGGTATGACTGCCATGCCAAAAAAGCTAACATTTCAAACGCTGTGTGCCTGCTTATTTATAATGAGTGTTGTGGCGACATTGGTAGCAATTTTTTATTTTCAAAAGCATTTGGGGCTTGATCCTTGCCCTTTATGTATTTTTCAGCGGATTGGCGTGTGGATCATGGGGGCTTTTGCCTTTATTGGTATGCTTATCAATCCCAAAAAAGTGTGGGCAAAACTGTCTGTCTGGCTTGGTATGATGATAGGCGTGCTTTGGGGCATAGGCGTGGCAGCTCGTCATGTGTGGCTACAGCACCTGCCTGCCGACCAAGTGCCTGCGTGTGGGCCTGGGCTTAATTATTGGGTAGAGACACTGCCAATACTGCAAGTGTTTGAACAAGTACTTAAAGGCTCTGGTGAATGTGCGGTGATTGATTGGCAGTTGCTTGGGATAAGCATTCCTGAGATGACTTTGGCGATGTTTGGAGTATTTGGGGTGGTACTAATCATGGGATTAAAAGTGCTTAAGCGATAAAAATAAAAGCCACTTACTACTTTAAGAAAGCGGCAGCCTTGAGTAGCTATGAGAGCCTTTTGGTATTTATACCTTTGGCAATGGACAAAACAGCACTTATGCTTTACAATTTTAACCAATAAATATGGGTACAATCAGTCAAGGAAAAACCATGAGCCAACATCACCAATTACAAATGTCTGTTCTAATGACACCTGAATATGCAAACTTTACAGGCAATGTTCATGGTGGCGATATTTTAAAATTGCTCGATCAAGTCGCCTATGCCTGTGCCAGTCGTTATAGCGGTAAATACGTCGTTACCTTATCAGTGGATAAAGTGGTATTTTGCCAGCCAATTCACGTCGGTGAGCTGGTTACTTTCTCAGCAAGTGTCAATTACACAGGGCGAATTTCTATGGAAGTAGGCGTGCGTGTAGAATCTCAAAATATCCAAACAGGCAAGATTCGTCACACCAACAGCTGTTATTTCACGATGGTAGCAGTAGATGAAAAAGGTTGTTCCACGCCTGTGCCGGCACTTAAGCTTATCACCGATGAACAAAAAAAACGCCATCAAGACGCTCTCAAACGCAAAGAAATTCGCTTACAAGACACTAGCGGAACTTGTAAAAACTAACTACTCTAATAGCAACCACATATAAGCCAGTAGATTTATGTCAAGCACCGTGTAATGCGGTGTTTTTTGATGTTTATTGTCATACCACCTTTTTAAATAAATATCTCTCATAAAGCAAACATAGCCCAGTTTTTTTTATGATAAAGCGATGATTAAGCTTGTCTTTGATGTATCGCTAGGACGCTGTTTTGGGTGATTGCCAATTTGTGCTATCGCTTTAAGTACACGCATTAAAGCATAAATGATGCGTAAGATGATTTAATCAGCAGATGCATGAGCGGTTTGATACATTGGGCGATTTATTCATTTTATCAAAATAACCTGCTTGACACCGCTTTTAAAAAACCAACCACACAAACCACGCCCCCACCACCAACGCAAGACAGCTTGATAATCGCAGTCTTTTTTTGTGCTGTTTTTGTGAGATGATGTCTGCCAAAATAACATAAATAAACCCAAATGCAATGCCAAGCGATGCGATATTGACAAGCGTCAAAAGATGATTACGCCCAAGCAAAGTCATGCTTAAACACAATAAGGTTAGCATGGTAATGATAAGCGGGTTTGGCTTTTGCTCGTGAAAGCCATGAAATAAAAACGTTGGCAGTACACGCTGCTCGTTCATGGATTCAACCAATGACAAAGCGGATAACAAAAAGCCATTAATACCGCTGATAATAGAACACGCCATAGCAAGCGTCAAAATCGCCATACCTGCCGACCCAAGTTGCTCACGCACGCCTGCACCTGTCGCCCATGACAGCTCTTTGATAGCGGCATAATCAAAATTAACATTTAAGGCAGTAAAATAATTAACAAGCAAATAACACACAAGCCCAGAAAAAATAGACAAGTAGATGATGTGTGTGCTTTGCTTTTTAGATGTGGCAATATTTTTGGCGATGTTTGGCGTGGTTTCAAAGCCGACATACGCCCAAGGCACAATAGCAAGTATAGCAAGCCACGAGCCACTGTCAAACGCCCCTAATTCTGATTTAAGGGGTGGTAAATAGGCATGGGGAGCGACCCAAAGCGAGCCAACACTTAAGACAATAATCGCTCCAACCATCAAAAAGGCAATGATAAGCTGCACCAAAGCCCCATGCTTAATGCCTTTGCTATTTATCCATGCACACGCCACAAGCACGAAAGATGAGATGATAAGCTCACTGCCAAACATTTGCCAATCGTTGATACGGTACAAAGGCAGCCATTGCCAATCAGCAGGCAAATGATTACGAAGCAGTAACGTGATGGCAGACGTGTTTAACGCCACAATCGCCAAATAACCCGCCAGCACGCAAAAGCCATAAATCATGGCATGCCTGTCGCCCAAATAATGACGCACCCAAAACACACCCCCTTGTTCATCGCTGTGCAGCTTCATTAAATTCATATAACAGCGAGCCACCAACGTAATGAGCAATGTACCAAACACAAACGCCACCGCCGACCCAAGTAGCGTGCTTTTGACCAAAAATAAATCGCTTGGCATGACAAATACACCCCACCCAATCATCGCCCCAACACTTACGGCGATGGCTTGAATGGGTGAGATTTGGCGGTTGTTATTGGCGGTCATGGGCGTATTTAATCTGCTTTAAAATATGGCACGTCGCCATTTACAGTGGCACGGTGCATGATACGATGAGCATTGCCATAATCAAATAACGCCTTATGCTGAGTGATACGATTATCCCAAATGGCAACATCGCCTGCTTGCCACTGCCAACGCAAACTAAACTTATCTTGGATGCTGTGAGCAAACAGTTTATCGAGCAATTCACGGCTTTCATTTTTTTCCATGCCGTCAATATGACTGGTAAAACCTTCACTCACAAACAATCCTTGTCGTCCACTTTCTGGATGAGTGCGGATAACAGGGTGGATAACAGACGGATTGTCTTTGATAATTTGCTCAAGTTTTGCAATGTCTTTGGCAGTTTGCCCAAAGCGTTCTTTGGGAAATGACAGACGAATGTCATGCACAGCGTTTAGACTTTGTAACTTGGCTTTGGTGTCGTCATCAAGGTCATCATAGGCAGCAGATAGGCTTGCCCATAGGGTATCGCCGCCTTTTTCTGGGACTTTTATGGCGTGTAGCACACAGCCTAAAGGTGGCGTTTGGCTAAAAGTTACGTCCGTGTGCCACAACTCATTATCACGCAAATCGGTCTGATGACTGTCTAGCACGATAATCTCAGGCACATCAAGGATATGCGGGAAAATCGGGTGAATATGCAGTGAGCCAAAGCCTTTGGCAAGGGCTACTTGCTTACTTGGCGTCAGATTCTGCTTACGAAAAAAGATAACTTGATAATCAAGCAAGGCTTGTTTAATCATGTCAAATTCTTGTTCATGAATATCGCTTAAATCAATACCATCAATGACAGCACCGATAGCGGGTTTAATGGGAGTAATGGTAATAGACATAGTACACCTACCGATAAGTAACGAGTGATAGTCATGCACTATACTAAAAGCGTTGGGGCTTACAAAATACCAAATAGCGTTATTGATATGCGATTTTGGCATTTTAAAACGTTGGTCAAACATTTTATGATAACTAACCAAAGGCGTGTTAAATCTTTATAACACGCTTTAGATTTATCAATCAGTTAAAGGTAGTTGACTGTTTTTTGCATTAAAAGCCAAATCTTGTTTTTTGCTATCAAAGCTTTTGCAGATATCTTAATACTATCTGCAAGTTTTAAAAACCAGCGACTTTTTTTATTTTTAAGTGCAAATATGAAAGTTTAGCACGCCCACCAACAGCCAAAAGAGATAATATGTATCAATACAGCCATGCCGACACCGATTTGGTGTATGAACGTGTTGCCCAGTATCGCCATCAGACAAAGCGATATTTGGCAGGCAAACTTTCAGAAGAAGAGTTTTTACCCCTAAGATTACAAAACGGCTTATATGTCCAACGCCACGCCCCCATGCTACGCATCGCCATTCCTTATGGACTGCTATCAGCCAAGCAGCTGCACGCCCTAGCTGATATTGCCACAAACTTTGATAAAGGTTACGCCCACTTTACCACACGCACCAATGTGCAGTTAAATTGGGTGAATATTGGTGACGTGCCTGATATTTTGGCAGCACTTGCCGATGTGCAAATGCACGCTATTCAAACATCAGGCAACTGCATTCGTAACACCACCACCGACCCTTATGCAGGTATTTGTGCCGATGAAGTTGCCGACCCACGCCCTTATTGCGAAATCATCCGCCAATGGAGCAGTTTTCACCCAGAATTTGCCTACTTACCACGCAAATTTAAAATCGCTGTCATCGGCACCAAAGCCGACCGTGCAGCCACACAGCTTCACGACATTGGATTGCATTTGGTAGAAAAGTCGGGCGAGCTTGGTTTTGAAGTGATGGTTGGCGGTGGGCTTGGGCGAACGCCAATGATTGGTAAAGTCATTTGTGAGTTTTTACCACGTCGTCATTTATTAAGCTACTTGGACGCTATTTTGCGTGTGTATAATTTAGAAGGCAGACGAGACAATAAATACAAAGCACGCATTAAAATCTTAGTGGACGCACTTGGCAGCGATGTCTTTGCCAAAAAAGTCGCTGATGAGTGGCAATTTAGCAAAGATGGCGATTTGACCTTAACGGATGCACAATTTGCCAAAGCAATCAGTTATTTTAGCTTGCCAGATTATGAGCAAATTGACCTGTTGCACGCCACCCATAGTTTACAAAAAAATCTTAAAAATGAGCGGTTTAAAAACTGGTATCAGCACAATACCGTCAATCACAAAATTACAGGCTATAAAGCGGTCACCATCTCACTTAAAGCGGGTAATGTCAATGGCAGCTATGTGCCAGCAGGCGATTTGACAAGCGAGCAAATGCACGCTTTAGCAGATTTGGCAAAGCGTTATAGTTTTGGAGAAATTCGTGTCACTCACCACCAAAATTTAGTTTTTAGCGATGTCAAAATAGACGAGCTGTATCCACTGTGGCAAGCCTTAGACCGCTTAAATCTAGCAAGAGCAAATATAGGCACGCTCACCGACATGATAGTCTGCCCCGGCTTTGATTATTGTGCTTTGGCAAATGCCACCACGCATAATATCGCCAAGCAAATTGAAGACGAATTTTATGATCTAGATTATTTGTACGATTTGGGCGAGATTCGTTTAAATATGTCAGGGTGTATGAATGCTTGTGCTCATCATCATGTGGGCGACATTGGCATTTTGGGTGTGGATAAAAAAGGCGAACATTGGTATCAAATCTCGCTGGGCGGCAACTCTGGACAAAACGCCAAACTTGGGCAGATATTGGGGCGCGCTGTGCCTGCCGATGACGTGGCACGCACCATTAAAACCATTACCGAAGTCTATAAGAATAACCGCCAAGCCTATGATGACAGCTTTGAGAGTTTTTATGATTTTGTGGAGCGAGTGGGCATCACCCCCTTTAAACAAGCGGTGTATGGATAGGATAAAGATATGAAATTATTCAATACCAAAGAACAAATCGCAACTGTAGACGTGGTGCTATTAACTAAAGACAATCAGCAGTATTCATTATCGCCAAACACAACTGACACGATAGAATTTGAGCATATCGTCAAGGTTATGATAGATGACGTTGGTAATAAAGAAAACAAAAGTTGGGAGAATTTGGGGTTATTTTTAACTGCCGACACCACGTTTGAGAAATTGCAAGATTTGATTATAAATGGTGATAACACACCGCTTATTTTTTATATCAAACAATTTACAGATGGGCGAGTGTTTAGCCTTATTCGCCATTGCCGACAAAAGGGTTATCAAGGTCAGATTATCATCATCGGGCAGTTTGCTGCTGACCAGGCAGGCTATTTTGTCAAATCTGGAGCAAGTGGTTTTGTGGTGGCAGACGGACAAGCTGACACCTTAACACTGACCTTAAAAGACTTACAAACCGCCCATGTGGGCTTGTCAGCAAATCAGTTGCCGATGTTTCGTTAATGATAATTTTGTTAATGATGATAAAGGATACCCATGAATACTTTGCCGCTATTTTTTAACTTAACTGATAAGCCAATACTCATTGTTGGCGGTGGCGATGTCGCTTATCGTAAAGCGATGTTACTGAACAAGGCAGGGGCAAAAATCACGGTCATTGCCAAAAATGTGAGTGACGATTTTTACACCTTTTTAACCACTCATCATCATAAGGTGGTACAAAAATCGTATGAACCCCACGATTTAACAGCAGATAAGTTTGTCTTGATGATTTGTGCCACCAATGACAACGACTTAAACGAGCGTATTTATCATCAGGCACATACCCTAAACATCCCTGTCAATGTGGTGGACACGCCACATTTATGCGATTTTATTTTTCCTGCCATTGTAGATAGAAATCCTGTGATGATAGGTATATCCACCAATGGCAACGCCCCTGTATTGGCAAGGCTTTTGCGTGCCAAAATAGAGCGTATATTACCCCAAAATATCGGCACGATTGCCAAACAAGCAGGCAACTTTAGGGTAATCGTCAAACAAAAATTAGCCCACATCAGTAAGCGTCGTCATTTTTGGGAAAGCGTATTTAATAAAGTCATTTCTGATAAGTCATTAAAAAGTTTGGACGATGAATTGGGCGATTTTATAGCAAAAAAGCCATCTGTTGGCGAAGTGTACATCGTGGGAGCAGGCACAGGCGACCCTGATTTATTGACCTTAAAGGCGTTAAGGCTTATGGGTCAAGCGGACGTGGTGCTGTATGACGCCCTAGTCCCTGATGTAATTTTAGATTTATGTCGCCGTGATAGCCAAAAAATCTTTGTTGGTAAAAAACGCTCTTATCACACCAAAAGCCAAGATGAAATCAATGCCTTACTTATCAAATACGCCAAAGACGGCAAGCGAGTGTTACGCCTAAAAGGGGGCGACCCCTTTGTGTTTGGGCGTGGTGGCGAAGAGCTATTGGCGTGTAAACAAGCAGGCATAGCAGTACAAGTGGTCAGCGGCATCACATCAGCACTCTCAGCATCAGCATCATCTGGCATACCTTTGACGCATCGTGGCGTAGCAACTTCGGTACGGTTTTTAACGGCATGTTACCAAACAGGCGAGCATTTTGACGGTCTTAAAAGTACATACCATGCAGACGAAACTTTGGTGTTTTATATGGGATTGCACGCCCTTGATAAGCTGGTAACAAATCTTATGGCATCATCTGTTACAACAGACACGCCTATTGCCATTATTTCACACGCAAGCTTGCCTACCCAGCAGATATTAAAAGGCACACTTGGCGACATCGTGGATAGGCAAGCAAAGGTTTGTTTACCTGCCCCTGCGGTTATTATTGTGGGAAATGTGGTAAAACTTCATCAATCATCTGACAAGTGGCTATCATCGCTTTAACCAATCATACCAAACCTTACGCATTGACGATTGATCTTTAAGGTAAAAATCGCTGATTTTTTATAATCTTAAGCCTGATTTATCATACAAGTGAGTAAAATAAAATACAATAATTTTAAAAGTTTTAACATTATTTTTATAAGATTAACATTAGTGCCATCATCATGTAATAAAGCCGAACACGCATGGCATTTGACAGATAAAATTTGATATAATTTACCCACATTTATTCATACAAGTGATGATCATGCACATTCATATTCTCGGCATTTGTGGTACATTCATGGGGTCGCTTGCCCTTTTGGCTCGTGATTTGGGGCATCGCATTACCGGCTCTGACACCAACATCTATCCGCCCATGAGTACCCAATTACACAACGCTGGCATCAAAATTATGTCAGGCTATCAGGCAGAGCATTTACAGCCTGCCCCAGACCTTGTCATTGTGGGCAATGCTTGTAAGCGTGGTATGCCAGCGGTGGAGTATATGCTAAACGAGCGTCTGCCTTATATCTCAGGTCCACAGTTTTTGGCAGATTATGTCCTACAATCTCGCCATGTGTTGGCGGTGGCAGGCACGCACGGCAAAACCACGACCACGACCATGCTGGCTTGGATTTTGCAGTTTGCTGGTATTGATACAGGGTTTTTGATTGGTGGCGTGCCACAAATTGACAACGATGACGCTCGCCTGCAAGATGCCTTTAAACACAGCAGTCATCTGGGCAAGGATTATTTTGTGGTTGAAGCAGATGAATATGACAGTGCGTTTTTTGACAAACGCTCAAAATTCGTCCACTACCGCCCAACCACCGCCATCTTAAACAATCTAGAATACGACCACGCCGATATTTTCCCCAACCTAACAGCCATTCAAACACAGTTTCACCACATGATACGCATGATACCTGCCAATGGTCAGATCATCATGCCAAGTGGCACAGACAGCCTAGAAGAGACGCTAGACATGGGCGTATGGACGGACGTGGTGCGCATCTCAATTGATGGATCTGGCTTGGTGGCAGGCGACAATTGGGCAAGGCTAAACCAAGATGACGGCTCATCTTTTATAGTATCCATCGGTGGACAAACAGGCGTGGTGAACTGGGCAATGAGCGGACTGCACAACGTCAATAACGCCCTAGCCGCCATCAGTGCTGCCCATCATGTCGGCGTGGACATCAAGGTGGCATGTGATGCTTTATCCAATTTTGGTGGCATTAAACGCCGTATGGAGCTTGTCGGTGATGTGGGCGATATTTTGGTTTTTGATGATTTTGCCCACCACCCCACCGCCATCAAAACCACACTTGACGGAGCCAAGAAAAAATTACACGGACGCAGAATCTGGGCAGTCATTGAGCCACGCTCCAACACCATGAAACTTGGTAGCCACAAAGATTTATTAGCACCGTCTGCTAGTTTGGCAGATGGCGTGCTGTGGTATGAGCCGACAAGCCTTGCGTGGGGGCTGTCAGACGTGATTGCAGGCACGCCCAATCAGCTTGTCTTACCAAGCACAGATGACATCATCAGCCATCTAAGCACACACGCTAAGGCGGGCGATGCGATTATCATCATGTCAAATGGCGGTTTTGAAAGCATTCACACACGGCTGATTGACGCATTGGGTGCAAATACATGATTTGACTACACACCAAAAAAGCCTAAAAACAAGCCCAAGCCCCAAAATTTATGGTTTTGGGCTTTGCTTTTTAGTTAGAGGTTAGTATTGGCGGATTAAAAGGCAGTGTGCGGTGGTCGGTTGGCAGTTGATTGGGACTGTATAGGCAGTTGGCAAGCTTAGAGTGTCCGAGCTTCAAACTGCTCAAAGGTGGCACGCTCATCAATCGTCCACGCTTGTTTTTTGCCGTGTTCATCAGCTCGCACCATGACCGCTTCGCCCATGGCAACGATTGTCTTTTGGGCGGTGCTATAAAAAATATGCTCAAATACCACACTGGTATTGCCCAAATTTTTGATACGCACACCCACAAGCAGCGTATCAGGAAAGACAACAGGGCGTAGATATTGACAGCTGTTCGCCGCCAAGATGGTGGCAATGTCGGTGCGTGTCTTCACAAGTCCAGACGCACGCAAATAGCTGATACGTGCCGATTCAGCATAGCGATAAAACACGACATTATTAAGATGATGAAAGCCGTCCATCTCCCCCCACGCCACAGGCTGAACGTGCACACAAGGATACTCATGTAGCTGTTTTGGGCGAGCATCGCCTGTCAATATCGGCTCAAAAACACGCTCAACGCCAAGCATCAGCTGTCTGCCTTGGGCTTAAAGCCTGCTGGGCGTTCATAATCGCCGTTGTCCAAGAACAGCTCTCGTTGTTCATTGATGAATTTTTTGGCATCTTTATCTGCCATGCTAAGATGCTTTTCGTTGATGAGCATGGTTTGTAGCTCTATCCATTCACCCCACGCCTTTGCCGAGACGGTGTCTTGGATTTCTTGTCCTTTGGCGTTGGGGAATGGAGGGGTTGGTAGTTTTGGCAAATTTTCTTGGTATTTACGACAAAACACCAGATTGTCTTTGGGATTGAAGATTTCCATAAGATTTCCTAATTGGCAGATAAGGGGGTATTATAGCAAAGATTGGTATAGGTTTGAAATTTCGGTTATTTTAGCGGTTATTTTAAATATTCCCAATCTTGCCATATTTCGCTTGTGTCTATAATGTCATCGTTTTGCACACCACACCCCTTTAACATCGCAGGCATTTGGCGTTTGGGCTTGCTGGGTTTGGCTTTTGGTAGAATGGTAATCGCCAAATACAATTCTTCATCAGATTGTGGCGGTGTATCTAACCATTCAATTTGATTATTGACTAATTTAGCTTGATAAGTTGCAAGCATAATTCAACCCCCTTTTAAAAAAATAAACCGACAGTACCATCAGTTTATTTAAATTCACCCTATTTTGCAAATCAAACTTTGACAATCCGCTCACGCCCACGCTCTATCGCCTGCTCCACTTGGCTTGGGGCTGTACCACCGATGTGGTTGCGAGCGTTTAGCGAACCTTCTAGGGTCAAACAATCAAAGACATCATCGGCTATCAAATCGCTAAAACTTTGTAACTCATCAAGCGACAATTCTGATAAGTCCACATCTTTTTGCACTGCCAATCCCACCGCAGACCCCACCACTTCATGAGCATCACGAAAAGGCAAGCCTTTTTTGACAAGATAATCTGCCAAATCAGTGGCGGTGGCGTAGCCTTTCATGGTGGCATCTTTCATATTCTTGGCATTTGGCGTGATATTAGGAAGCATATCGGCAAAGGCGATGAGACTGCCTGTCAGTGTATCCACGCAGTCAAACAGCGGTTCTTTATCTTCTTGGTTGTCTTTATTATAAGCCAAAGGCTGATTTTTCATGAGCGTAAGCAGGGTTGTTAATTGCCCAAAGACACGAGCCGTCTTGCCACGCACAAGCTCTGGCACATCAGGGTTTTTCTTTTGGGGCATGATGGACGAGCCTGTACAAAAACGGTCAGGAATGTTAATAAAAGCAAACTGTGCCGACATCCACAAAATCAGCTCTTCGCTGATTCTAGATAGGTGCATCATCAAAATACTGGCATTACTGACAAATTCAATGGCAAAATCACGATCAGACACTGCGTCCAATGAGTTTTGGCAAATGCCATCAAAACCAAGCAGGCGAGCGGTGATGGTGCGGTCAATCGGATAAGTCGTGCCAGCCAGAGCCGCCGAGCCTAGTGGCATTTGGTTAATGCGTCTTCTGGTCTCCACAAAGCGTTCACCATCACGCACAAGCATCTCAAACCATGCCATCACATGGTGAGCAAAGCTGATGGGCTGGGCGGTCTGCAAATGCGTAAACCCCGGCATGATGGTGTGTGTGTGGCGACTTGCCAAATCCAAAAGACCGCTTTGAAGTTTGGCGATAAGGCTGACAATTTTTTTGGTTTCATCACGCAAATACAGACGAATGTCGGTCGCCACTTGGTCGTTGCGACTGCGTCCTGTGTGCAGTTTTTTGCCGACATCGCCAATCAAGGCAGTCAAGCGACTCTCAATGTTCATATGCACATCTTCAAGAGCGACCTGCCAAACAAATTCGCCACGTTCAATCTCGCCTTTGATTTGGGTCAGTCCATCTATAATCTGACGGCTCTCGTCTTTGGTAATAATCCCACACTGCCCAAGCATGGTGGCGTGAGCAATAGAGCCTGCAATATCTTGACTTGCCATGCGTTTGTCAAAATTCACCGATGCGGTAAACTGGGCGACAAAATGGTCAGTAGCTTCACTAAAACGTCCGCCCCAGATGTTAGAAGTGGCTTGGTCGGCTTGGGCTGTGGTTTGGTGCTTAGTTTGGTCAGTCATCGTCATACCTAATTTAATACAAATTTGGCTAAATTATAACACAGCAAACACCCAAAACCTTGCCAAATATCAGAAATCTGCTTAGCATCTTTTGGCGGTGTCTAGCAGACGTGCGACTGCGGTTGGCAGACTTGATAAATACAATAGATGAGTACAAAAGTAGCCCCAAAAGTTAATCAAAAAGAACGCTTATATTCAAATATTTTATATTTAAATATTTAATAAATTTACCAAACATTTATCAAAATTATGATAATATGAATTAAATATACTTTTTAACCAATATCTTAGACCTATCTTAGATGCCATTTAAAGACAATCATCATGACCATATCCACCCCAGACACACTCACCATCGCCACTCGCCAAAGCCCACTTGCACTGTGGCAAGCCAATTTTGTCAAAGACATTTTAGAAAAACTCTACCCAACCATGAAAGTAAAACTACTTGAAATGGTAACAAAAGGCGATAAAATCCTAGATACCCCACTTGCCAAAATCGGAGGTAAAGGGCTTTTTGTCAAAGAGCTAGAAAACGCCTTATATGAAAAACGTGCCGACATTGCCGTACACTCTTTAAAAGATGTGCCGATGGTATTACCAGAAGGTCTAACACTTGGGGCGTATTTAGAGCGACACGCCCCAACAGATGCCTTCGTATCTAATAAATACCTCCACTTAGATGAGATGCCTGCTGAGGCAATCTTAGGCACATCAAGTCTACGCCGTGAATGCCAAATCGCCCACGCCAAAGACAATCTTGTCATCAAATCCTTGCGTGGCAATGTCGGCACTCGCCTATCTAAGCTGGATAATGGTGAATATGATGCCATTATCCTAGCCACAAGTGGCTTACAGCGATTGGGGCTAGATGCACGCATTCGCCACGAATTAGACGATGAATTGAGTCTGCCTGCGGTCGGTCAAGGGGCGTTGGCAATTGAATGCCGTGATGATGATGAGATTATTTTAAGCTTACTTGCCCCTTTAAACCATACCCAGACTCGCCTATGTGTCATTGCCGAACGTGCTATGAATCGTACGCTTGAAGGAGGTTGCCAAGTGCCAATTGCAGGTTTTGCCACTCTAAATGGCAACACCTTGACACTGTGCGGTCGGGTTGGCAGTATTGATGGTAAAACCCTACTTAAAACCACTCAAAGTACCACCTTAACTCATGACGATGACGAAGGTCTAGCCCAGATTTTAGGCATACAAGTTGCCAATGATTTATTATCCCAAGGAGCGGACAAGATTTTAAAAGAAGTTTATCACACCTAAAATCACCCATGAATCACGCCCTATTCATCAACACTCGTCCCACACACCGAAATATTTGCTTTCATCATCTGTCTTGTGCGTGCGTAGAACTGCCTTTGCTTAGGATTGATGATGTGGCTTTATCTAACGATGAACAAGCCATCATGAGGGATTTGATTACCCAAAATCCTTATCAAGCACTCATCATCACAAGCGTTGAGTCTGCCAAACGTGCGATTTGTTTTCTAAGGCACTTAGGCATAAGCACCGCCTGCCAATTACCCAATGCCAAAGCCCCATCTGTCATCGCAGTTGGGGAAGCCAGTGCCAAGGTACTTAAAGATTTTGGCTTTGTCGTAGTGTTGCCCACTACAGCGAACAACGAAGGTATGCTAAAACTCCCCCAAATCCAAAACCTTCAAGCAAGCGATAAGGTGCTAATTTGGCGTGGCGTGGGTGGTCGCAGGCTTTTAGAAGATGACTTAGCCAATCGGCAAATACAGATTGATGTCATTGAGTGGTACGAACGCACCAAACCGCACGATTTGGCAGATAATTATCATGCCATCACCCCACAGATTGATAAATTCATCATGCACAATCAGCCTGTCATCATGCTCATCAGCAGTCAAATGGCATTTGAGAACTGGCAAAGCTTGCGTAGCACGCACGCCCATCGCATTCATTATTTGACGCTTGGTGACAGATTATTCGACATCGTGCGTACCGCCTACCCAAAAGCACGCACACACTTAATTGATGCCTTAAGCGCCCAACACGTGCAAGATGTGATTGATGACATCATACGTTCTACCAATGGCGTACCAAACACCTGTTCAACTTAGACTTAGACCACACAAATGACATATCAAAGCCTATAAAGTATGCACCCACCCATCGGCTGACACCTTATCATCTCATTTTTGTGAGCTGATGCCAATTCATAAAATCATCTTTAAAAACAACTCGCATTTTTCCCAAATTTCATCAAAATCCCCACATTTTATTCCCATGCCCTTGAAAATTTTTCCAAAGTCTTTATCAAGATAAGGATTTTATTATCATTTTTTAGGTAGGATATCATGACTAAGCACACTCAAAACAATCAAACAGCTGACACCATCGCTGACAACGACACCACAAACAGCGAGCCAATCAGCGAGCAAAACGCTGAGCAAAAACAAACCGAAACGTGCGAACTAAGTGCAAAGATTGCCGAACTAGAAGCACAGGTCGCTAATGCCAAAGAAGCTGCTGCACGTGCCAATGCCGACTCGTATAACGCCCAACGCCGTATGGAACAAGAGACGGACAAGGCGAAAAAATACGCCCTACAAAAGTTCGCCAAAGAAATGTTAGACGTGGTGGATAATCTTGAGCGTGCCATCGAGAACCTAGCAAATGCTGATGAAGCAGTTATTGAAGGCGTGAAACTTACCCACAAATCACTGATTGCCGTCCTTGAGAAAAATGGCGTCATCGCTGTTGGTGAAGTGGGAGAAGCCTTTAATCCTGACCTTCATGAAGCGGTTGGCATTCACCCAGAGGCGGACAAAGACATCGTAGGGCAAGTGCTACAAAAAGGCTATACATTAAACGAGCGGACATTAAGACCTGCGATTGTCATGGTAGGCGGTTAAGCCTAATTGATGACACGCCAGCACCATTGTTATGCAGTGTTGGCACATTTAGCTTATCAAAAATAAATAAAGACGCTGTTTTGTAGTTTTTATTCTATTTTTCAATAAGTTAAATTGGAGAAATTTTTAAAAAAAAATTAAAATTTTTCCCTTGAAAAGCCAAAAATGACACAAATATAAAGAGACAAGTTTGGCAGTTGCCAAAAACCTTAAAGAAAGAAAAACTGGAGAAATAATTATGGGTAAAGTTATCGGTATTGACCTAGGTACAACCAACTCTTGTGTCGCTGTTTATGAAGGCGACAAAGTTAAAGTGATTGAAAATGCTGAAGGTGCTAGAACCACACCATCTATCGTTGCATTTAAAGACGGCGAAACTTTGGTTGGACAATCGGCTAAACGCCAAGCTGTCACCAATCCAAACAACACTTTGTTTGCAGTTAAACGCTTAATCGGTCGCCGTTATGATGATAAAGCAGTACAAAAAGACATCGGTCTTGTGCCTTATAAAATCATCAAAGCTGACAATGGCGATGCGTGGGTAGAAGTAAATGGCAAAAAACAAGCTCCACCGCAAATCAGTGCAGAAGTTTTGAAAAAAATGAAAAAAACTGCCGAAGATTATTTGGGTGAGAGCGTAACAGAAGCGGTTGTTACCGTGCCTGCTTACTTTAATGATGCCCAGCGTCAAGCCACCAAAGATGCAGGTCGTATCGCAGGGCTAGATGTCAAACGTATCATCAACGAGCCTACCGCTGCTGCCTTGGCTTTTGGTCTTGACAAAAAAGAAGGCGACCGCACCATTGCTGTCTATGACTTAGGTGGTGGTACGTTTGACGTGTCTATCATTGAGATTGCTGATGTGGACGGCGAACAACAATTTGAAGTACTATCAACCAATGGCGACACTTTCTTGGGCGGTGAAGACTTTGACATCGCACTCATTGACTATTTAGTAGATGAGTTCAAAAAAGAGCAAGACGTGAACCTAAAAGGCGACCCACTTGCTATGCAGCGTCTAAAAGAAGCTGCTGAAAAAGCGAAGATTGAGCTGTCAAGCAGCACAAGCACCGAAGTGAACCTGCCTTATATCACCGCAGATGCGACAGGTCCTAAGCATTTGGTAGTAACAATTAGCCGTGCTAAACTAGAAGCCTTGACCGAAGAGCTGGTGGCTCGCACCATCGCCCCTTGTAAGACTGCCCTAGAAGACGCAGGTCTATCGGCAAGCGACATTGATGATGTTATCTTAGTGGGTGGTCAAACTCGTATGCCACTTGTGCAACAAAAAGTGCAAGAGTTCTTTGGTAAAGAGCCAAGAAAAGACGTAAACCCTGATGAAGCGGTCGCTATTGGTGCTGCAACTCAAGGTGCGGTGCTGTCAAACGATATCAAAGACGTGCTACTACTTGACGTAACTCCGCTGACGCTTGGCATTGAGACCATGGGCGGCGTGTTAACACCGATTATCGAAAAGAACACCATGATTCCTACCAAAAAATCACAAGTGTTCTCAACGGCAGCCGACAATCAGCCTGCAGTAAGCATTCAGGTGTATCAAGGCGAGCGTAAGATTGCCAACCAAAACAAGCTTTTGGGCAACTTTGACCTAACCGACATTCCACCAGCTCCTCGTGGCGTGCCACAGATTGAGGTTACCTTTGACATCAACGCAGATGGCATCATGAACATCTCTGCTAAAGACAAAGGCACAGGCAAATCACAATCTATCCAAATCAAGGCAAACTCTGGCTTGACTGACGAAGAGATTGAGCAAATGGTGCGTGATGCTGAAGCCAATGCTGAAGCAGATCAGAAGTTTGCTGACCTTGCAAACGCTCGCAATGAAGCAGACGGACGCATCGGTGCAGTACAAAAAGCACTAAAAGAAGCTGGTGATAAAGCCACAGCTGAAGAAAAAACAGCAGTCGAAGAAGCCATCTCAGCCCTAGAGCTCGCCACCAAAGAAGATGATGTGGACGACATCAAGGCTAAGATTGAAGCACTTGATAACGCGTTCTTGCCAATCGGTACGAAGATTTACCAAGATGCAGGAGCAGCAGGCGGACAGCAGGCAGGTGACTTTAGTGGACAAGCTGACAACCAAGCTGATGATGGCGTGGTAGATGCTGAATTTACCGAAGTCAAAGATGAGAAATAATCTTAGTCTGATAAGTTGTTAATTTGGTAAGCCATTAAGCTAAACCGTTAAAAGACACCACCTAATTGATTTGGGTGGTGTTTTTTCGTGCGTCAAAAGCCATAAAAAATTCACAAAAAAGCACACTTTCGTGTTGATTGTATTTGCAAAATAGCTGTGCTATGATGATCCGACACCTTTGGTGGCGTCTAACTTTTATGGATTTTAAAGGACTTAATATGAAAAAACTCAGCATTGCTATACTAACTACCACTTTGGCAGTAACAGGCTGTACGACAGTAGCCGATTTATCAGGTTATAATTCATCAGCACTTAATGCTAAAGCTGTCTCACAATACCAACAAATCCTTAACGAATCCCGCATTGACACCACTTCAGCGATTGCTAAAAAAGTGCAACGTGCCTTTCATCGCCTAAGACCTTATGCTGATGCAGCAAACCAAACAGGCATAAAGTTTGATTGGCAAATGTCAGTTATCCACTCTGATATAGAAAATGCGTGGGCTATGCCGGGCGGCAAAATGGCATTTTATACAGGGCTTGCCAAAGCACACAACCTAACCGAAAGCGAGATTGCAGCGATTGTAGGTCATGAGATGGCACACGCCATACTAGAGCACAGTAAAAAACAAGTCGGTAGTAAAATGCTATCGGGTATCGCCATGCAGCTTGGTTCTGCAGCAATCCAAGCCAAGACAGGATATAGCACCGAAACGATTAACCTAGGGGCAAGCATTCTGCACCAATACGGTCTTGATATGCCCTACTCTCGTCATCACGAATACGAAGCGGACGCCTTAGGTATGCAGCTGATGGCTCAAGCAGGCTACAACCCTGCCGATGCCATCAATGTATGGAGAAAGATGAACGCCAAAGATTCAAGTCGTAACACGGTTATTGGCAACATCATGTCAACCCACCCTAATAATGACAAGCGTATCATAGCAATGCAAAAGCTACTTCCCCAAAACCGTGCCATCTACGAAGCTGCCATTAAAAGACGCTAAGGCAAGGATTTATAGATGCGATTTATCAACACCGCTAATTAAGCGGTGTTTTGATTATCTGATATCATTAGCAAAGTATGCCCCAAAACTGCTATAATGAGTAAAAATTAAGAAAATAGGTGTATTATGAACACTATGATTCAGCAGTTTTTACCCATGTTTTTTGTCACCCTTGTGGTTTTTGCCCTATTCTTTTTATTCATGGGCATTGGCTATCTTGTCAAGAAAAAACCCCTAAAAGGCTCATGTGGCGGTGTGGCAACCTTGATGGGCGATGAATATTGCCAATTTTGTGGCAACGACCCTAATAAGTGCGAAAGCCAAATCGCCAACGCTGCTAAAGTCAGCAAAAAAGCCGCATCACTTGCTAAGAAAGCCTAGCTATTGCTGTGATACATAAGCCTGCCATTCCACTGACGCTGTTTTTTGCAGGGCTTATTTTTACCGCTGCCAACATGCGTTCGCCCATCGTCATGCTTGGATCAGTCTCGCCCATGCTGTCGGCAGATTTTGGTATGAATGCCGCTGCCATCGGCTATCTTGGGGCGTTGCCCATGCCACTATTTGCCATAGGCTCACTCATCGCTCCATATTTGGCTAAGCGGTTTGGCATTGAGATGATGATGATTTGTATGACACTACTTTTAGCAGTTGGTGTGGCGACTCGCTCATGGTCAGGCATTGGCTTATTATTTATTGGCACACTCATTTTATCGCTTGCCATCGGTATTTTAAACGCTCTTAGTGCACCTTTTATCAAAAAACACATCGGCTCGCATATTGCACTTGCCACAGGGGTTTTTAGCCTAAGTCTATCAGTCATTGCAGGGCTAGGAGCGTGGGCTGTTGTGCCAATGTCGCACGCATTGACATGGCAGCTGTCGCTTAGTCTTTGGGCGGTATTTAGCGTGATTGCAGCGGTAATTTGGCTTATCACCCACCAAAAATCCAAAATCAAACATTCTGCCACGCCTGCTATGGCACATCAGCATTTTAAGCAATTTAACCCATGGAAAGCTGCCCAAGCATGGCAAATGGCTGTTTTTCTAGGCTTGCAGTCGCTCATGTTCTACTGGGCGGCAAGTTTTTTAACTTCCGTAGGCATCGGCTATGGGCTAAGCCTTGAACAGGCGACAGGCTTAATGCTTGCTTTTCAGTTGGTCGCTCCTTTTGCTATTTTATTATTAACCTATCTCATTAAGCGAGATTTCCCCACGCAGATTTTTGCACTATTGTGTGCGATATTAAATGCCACAGGTGTAGCAGGCTTGCTGTGGCTACCAGACTATCTGTATCTTTGGTCAGGCATGATGGGCTTTGGCGGAGCGGCGACATTTACGCTTGTGCTGATGATGTTTTCTTTGCGGACGAGCAGTTTTGAGACCGCTCGAGATTTATCAGGCATGGCTCAGGCGGTCGGTTATTTGATTGCCACACTTGGTCCTTTACTGCTTGGGCTATTATTTGAGAAAATGGGCGATTGGCACTTGCCACTGATGGTGTTATTAGGGCTAATGATTGTGAATATCCCCATGGGTTTTTTGGCAGCTCGTAGCCAAAAAATTGACTCAGCACAAAGCTAAGCTACCATGTCAATATAGCAATCAATGCGACCAATCTGACATACCACACCCTATCATTACCATCTTTGGGTAAAATACTTACTAAATACTTACCAAATCCATACTTATCATCGCTTCTTGTATGTATTTTTATCAATCGTTTTGTTTGTCGCGGTGTTCATGATAAACTACTTGTCAATTTTATAATCTCTTTTAAGGCATAGCATGCGATTAGACAAATTTTTAAGTAAAGCGACCGAATTATCCCGAAGTGATGCCAAAAAAGTCTTGCACCGTGGCGAGATTACCGTAAACGATGAAATCATCAAAGATGGCAGCCGTCATATTGACGTGGCAAATGACGAAGTACTGTGGGCAGGAGAATCGCTGTCTGTGGCAGATGGCAATCGTTATTTATTGCTTTATAAGCCTGAAGGGTTTGAATGCTCGCTTAAGCCTAAAGAGCACCCAAGCGTCGTTGATCTCATTGCTGTGCCAGAAGTAGCAAGCTTACGCATGGCAGGAAGGCTTGATGTAGACACCACAGGGGCATTAATACTCTCAGATGATGGCAAATTTTTACACCGAGTAACCAGCCCTAAACGTCATGTTGCCAAAACATATCAGATTACGCTTGCCGACCCTATGAGCGATGAATTGCAACAAAAGGCAATTCATGACGTCGCTAAAGGCATATTATTAGAAGGCGAAACCCAAAAAACTTGCCCTGCCAAACTGTCATTTACCGACGAGACACACGCCACGCTGGTACTCACTGAAGGCAAATACCATCAAGTCAAACGCATGATGGCGTACTTTGGTAATAAAGTTATCGAGTTACACCGAGCAAATATCGGCACAATCAACCTTGATGGTCTTGAAAAAGGGGAGTGTCGCTTTTTGACCGATGATGAGATTGAACAATTTTAAACACGAACGAGAAAGCCAACTATGATAAAACACCTAAAACTTAGCCAACTTTTACTTGCCATAAGCATTAGCCTAGCAAGCAGCAGCCTATTTGCTAAAGACGTGGATACAGCGGTCACAAATATCCGCCAAGTGCTTAGCCAAGCTCTGCCAAGTCATACCAATTTTAGCATTAGTCCAAGTCCGATTGCCGATTTATACACAGTCAATAGCCCAAATGGGGGCGAATCCATCTTAATTACCAAAAATGCTGATTATGCTATCTTAGGCAACATCGAAAATAACCCAAGTGATAGCGTAGCCATTACTGCTGATACAGCGGGCGAAAGTGGCACGCCTGTCAGTGATGCTTATAAGTCTGATTTACTTGCAAATATGGCTGATCTAAAAAACATCGATGATAATACCGTCTTTTATCATACAAGCATTGATAGCTTGCTGTGGGGTATATCAGGTTTTGGTGGCACGCCTTTTTTGGTGAGCAAAGATGCACGCCATTTCATTAATGGTGAAATTTCTGCTGTTGTAGATGGGAAATTTACAGGATTAGACGCCGACTTTGAACAGCGTAAAAACCGCCATGTCTTAAGCCGCCTTGATACCAAAGAGCTTATCATCTACCCTGCTAAGACAGAAAAAGCCGTGCTATATGTTGCAACAGACATCAACTGCCCTTACTGCCGAGTTTTTCACCAAAAAATCGGTGATCTTAATGCCAAAGGGGTCACTATTAAAGTTATCGGCTATCCCATATATGACGAATCTATCGAGCCTATGCGTCAAATCTGGTGCGAATCTGATAATGCCAAGCGTGCCGCCCTGCTCAATCTTGCTATGAAAGACATCGCACCAAAAGCACAATGCCAAGGCAATGAAAACCACTTAGCACCAAACCAAACGATTGCTCAGGGTCTGGCAATTTTTGCCACACCAGCCATCTATACTGAGCAAGGTACTCTTGTAACAGGCTTATAAACCACGTTAAAGTCGCCCTTGTTGGCGACTTTTTATTGCAAGCTAAATCGTCAAATATTTTGGTAAAATTTGAACAAATACAGCAAATTAGCTTGATTATTTGCCAAAGACCACCATGTATAAGGATATTTTGGCAACTAATTGACTTAACTTGGATAAAAAATGAGTAAAGATTTTTATAGTGTGCTTGGTGTAGATAAATCAGCAGACGAAAAAGAAATTAAAAAAGCCTATCGTCGTCTGGCGATGAAATATCACCCAGATAAAAACCCTGACGACCCCACCGCAGAAGAAAAATTTAAAGAAGCAACCACTGCTTATGAAGTGCTCGGCGATAAAGAAAAGCGTGCTGCTTATGATCGCATGGGTCATGCCGCCTTTGAGCAAGGCATGGGTAATGGCGGTTTTGGCGGTGGTTTTGGTAATGCTGACTTTAGCGATATCTTCGGTGATATCTTTGGCGGAGCTTTCGGTGGTAGCAGTGGCGGCGGCTTTGGTGACTTTTTTGGTGGTGGCAGATCACGCAGTCGTGCCCAAAAAGGCAGCGACCTACTCTATAAAATCACCCTAACCTTAGAAGAAGCTGCAAAAGGCTGTAAAAAAGAGATCAGCTTTAGCTCATCGGTAACTTGTGACACGTGCCACGGCAAAGGGGCAAAATCTGATGCTGACATCAGCACCTGTAGCACCTGTCATGGACATGGTCAAGTACGCATGCAGCAGGGCTTTTTTGCAGTACAGCAGACTTGCCCAGACTGCCACGGTACAGGCAAGCAAATCAAAAATCCTTGCCCAGACTGCCACGGTACAGGTAAACAGCAACAAAGACAGACTTTGGAAGTCTCCATTCCAGCTGGCGTAGATAATGGCGATCGTGTCCGTCTAGCAGGTAAAGGCGAAGCAGGCGATGCAGGCATGCCAAGTGGCGATTTATTTGTTGAAGTGGTGGTGCAGCCGCACAGCACCTTTACACGAAATGGCTCAGATTTACATGTCGATGTGCCAACTAACATCGCTTTAGCAACGCTTGGTGGCGAGATTGAAGTTCCTACACTAGATGGACGAGTCAAGCTAAAAATCCCCGAAGGCACCCAAAGTGGCAAGACTTTTCGCATACGCAATAAAGGCGTCTCAAGTGTGCGTGGCAATTTCCAAGGGGATTTATTGTGCCGCATTGTGGTTGAAACGCCAACCAACTTATCTAGCCAACAAAAAGACCTACTGCGTCAATTTGGCAACACCCTAAACGATAAAAATGGCGGTGCTGCCAAACAAAAAGGGTTTTTTGACAAGCTTAAAGATGAAGTCAAAGATATGTTTGACTAATCCGACCTAAAGCACGATATAATCGTGCTTTTTTATGACACAAAATTAGGCTATAATCACAAAGATTTAAGTTAAATAATGCAAGGATTTTTATGAGCATCACTCAAATTGGCATCATGGGTGCATCTGGACGCATGGGAAGAATGCTTTTAGAGGCCGTCCATAACAACCCATCAGCTAAACTGGCAGGAGCGTTCGTTCGCCCTATATCTAGCCTCATCGGTGTGGATTCAGGCGAATTTATTGGGATAGATCGTAGCGGTGTCACACTTGACACCTTAGATGTAAGTGGCGTTGATGTCTTAATTGACTTTAGCTTGCCTGAAGCCTTAGACGACGTGCTTTCTCAGTGCATATCACACAAAAAACCGCTCATCATGGGTGTCACAGGGTTAAGCTGTGAAGATGAAGCCAAGCTTAACCAAGCAAGTAAAGACATTGCCATCGTCTATGCAGGTAACTACTCTACTGGGGTTAATTTATCCTTAAATCTGCTAAGCACCACCGCCAAAGTGCTTGGGCTTGATGCAGATGTTGAGATTATCGAACACCATCATAAGCATAAGATTGACGCACCAAGTGGCACTGCCTTAATGATGGCAAACGCAGTTGCTAAAGCTCGCAATCAAAGCCTAAAAACCGCCTTAGTGCATGGACGCCACGGCAGTGCCAAACGCCAAGCTGGTGATATCGGTATGCACGCCATTCGAGGTGGCGAGATTATCGGCGAACACACCGTAGAATTTATCATGGACGGTGAGATTATCCAAATCACCCATAAGGCTGCCAGTCGCATGACTTTCGCATCAGGTGCGGTGCGTGCTGCCATCTGGGCAAGTCAGCAGCCTGCAGGACTGTATGATATGCAAGATGTGCTTGGGCTAAAGCAAACTTAATCTAAAAGCCCCATAAAACCTAACGCCTGCTTTGGGATAAAATCGGTTCTAAAGCGGCGTTTTTTATGATCAAAATCCAAAAATCCGATATGACCGCCATGCTTAGTATTAAGCAGTGTCACGCTTTTAGAAACGTCAGTTGGCTCGGCAATCACGCCTAAAAACGGATCGTCTTTTGCTGTAATAATAAGCACAGGTTTGACAATCTGACTTAACCAAGGCAAAGAAGACGCTTGGCGATAATAGTCATTTTTTGAGCAAAAGCCGTGGCGAGGGGCGGTAAAGGCGTTATCAAAATCGCCGATGTATTTTGCAGATTTTAACGCAGTTACTTCTACATCTGTTAAACGATTTTCTAAGGCTTTTTTAATGATGGGATTTAGCAGATAAGGCGTATAAATATGCCGTCCGATAAATCGCTGCATGGCAACAGAACTGCTTGCCAAATCAACAGGAGCACTGATAACGACTGCCGTCTTTGCAATGGCTTTATCGGCATACTCGCCCATGTACTTAGCCAAGGCGTTACCGCCAAGCGACACACCCATCGCATGAATGGTTTGATAACAGCTTTGTAACATACTTAGATAGTGATGCACTTCTTTGGTGTCGCCTGCGTTATAAAACACTTCGCCACTCACACGCACACCACCACACGAACGAAAATGAGCCACCACAAAATGATGGCCTGCCGCATGGATAAATTCTGCCAGATTTTTTGCATAATGACTTTGGCTTGAGCCTTCCATACCATGAAACAGCACCACCACAGGCTTTTTATAACGTCCCTGTTCGTCTTTTTCATCTGCCACAGGCAAAAAATCAAACGCCACATCACTCTCACCCAGCGAATCTTTTAGTAGCTCTCGTTCATATTGGGGCTGATATTTCACCACAAACTTTGGTAAAATCGTCTGTAAATGTGGGTTTTTTAGCCAAAATGGCGGTCTAAACGACTGATTTTTCATGATAATTATTCCATTAAAGATACTTCTAATGACTCTAACTCACCCATTAATTCAAGCAAGGCTTCTTCGCCATCATTAATTTGCTTTTGTAATTGCGACTGCTGGCCAAGCAGATCTAGCAGTTTTTCTTTATTGATGTCATCGTATAACGACTGATCAGATAGACGCTCTTCAATATCAGATAATGCTTCTGTGCTTTTTTGAACGACTGCTTCAAGCTCATCAATCTTTTTACGAATGGGGGCTGTGGTCTTACGAATCTGAGCATTATGCTTGCGACGCTCTTCTTTTGATAAAGCTTGTGTGTCACTTGATGGCGGTTTTTCGTTGGCTTGATTTGTCTTTTTTTGAAGCTTTATTTGTCTTAAATGCTCAGTATAGTCTGCCATATCGCCTGTAAACTCAGTAACCTTGCCATCTGCCACAAGTACCAGCTGATCGCATACTGCCATAATAAGATTACGATCGTGCGACACCAAGATTAACGCTCCTTTAAAATCTTGCAACGCTAACATCAGTGCATTTCGCATCTGCAAATCAAGGTGGTTGGTCGGCTCATCAAGCACAAGAACGTTAGGACGCTGCCAAACAATGAGTGCCAAGGTTAATCTTGCTCTTTCGCCACCAGAGAATAATCGGCTAATCGTATCAATTTTATCCCCCTGAAAGCCAAATGACCCTAAAAATGCTCGCAACTGAGCATCTGATGTCTGCCCAGCCAGACGTCGTAACATCGTCAAAGGCGTTGCTTCATTATCCAAAGCATCCATCTGGTGCTGATTAAAGTAGCCTAATTTTAGCGTCAAAGAGACTTTTCGCACACCACTCATGATAGGCAAATCCCCAACTAAAGCCTTCATTAAGGTGGATTTACCTGCACCATTCGCTCCAAGCACACCCAAGCGAACCTCGGGGGTAATTTGCAAGTTTACCTTGCTAAGCAATGGCTTATCGTAGCCGATTTGGGCGTTTTCAAGCGTCATTAATGGGCTTGCCATGTGGCTTGGCGGATAAAACTCAAAGCCAAAACCGCTATCTGCCATCACAGGGGCAAGCTTGGTCATGGCAGACAGCTGCTTAATCCGACTTTGGGCTTGCTTTGCCTTGGTGGCTTTGGCACGAAATCGGCGAATATAGTCTTCTAGATGAGCCCGAGTTTCCTGCTGTTTTTGGTAAGCTTGCTGCTCTTGGGCAAGCCTTTGGGAGCGAGTTTGAATAAATTGGCTATAATTACCTGAGTATAAAGTAATTTTTGCCTGTTCAATGTGTAAAATATGGCTACACACCGCATCTAAGAATGCTTGGTCATGACTGATAACCAGCACCAGCCCATCAAACTTTAAAATCCATTCTTCAAGCCATAAAATTGCATCTAAATCCAAATGGTTGGTCGGCTCATCTAATAACAGCACATCTGCACGGTTCATTAACGTACGAGCCAGATTTAACCGCATTCGCCAACCACCTGAAAAGTCAGCCACGCACCTGCCATGATCTGCCTCACTAAAGCCAAGCCCAGCTAAAATCTGAGCCGCTTTAGCTGAAGTACGAAATCCATCAATCTCATCAAATCGTTGGTATAATTTCGCGATTTGTTCATTGTCTTGCTCATCGTAGGCTTGTATTTTTGTATAAATATCATGCCACTCAGCATCGCCAGACAGCACATAATCTAAGGCGGTTAAGTGTGTTGCCATCACTTCTTGTGCCATATGGGCGATTTGCCAATCAGCTGGCATCTGGTGTTGACCTGCATCTAACCCGTGTTCGCCAAGCAATACAGCAAATAAGGTGGATTTGCCTGCACCATTATTACCCGTCAAGCCAATCTTTTGGGACTTATGCAGCTGAAAATTCACATCAGAAAATAGCAGTTTACCATCTCGCCGAACCGCAGCATCTTTAAACTCAATCACAAACACGTCCTGACAATAAAAACCGCTATTATAACAAACTTAACTCTTGTATAATGTAAAAACAATCCCATTATATTACAGTTATTACAACTTAAAATACAGGTTTTATTATGTTTAATGCAATGAACCTAACACAAAATGCCGCCAAAAAAATCTCAAAACTTAAGGCAGCTGAAGGCAATGATAATCTTATGCTTCGGGTGTATGTCACAGGGGGAGGATGCTCGGGGTTTTCTTATGGTTTTGATTTTGCAGAAGAAATTGAAGACGACGACGCCACCTTTACAACCGATGACGCCATACTGGTCGTAGATAGTCTAAGCTATCAGTATCTGCACGGCTCTACTATTGATTATACCGAAGGATTAGAAGGCTCTCGCTTTATTGTCAATAACCCTAACGCCACCACGACCTGTGGCTGTGGCTCGTCATTTTCTATCTAAACTCACTAAGCGATATGCCACACATATCTAGATTATGCCAAGTCAAATAAATACTTAATTTGGCTAAAGTTTGGCACACCAATGCCCACGCTTGATTTTATCGCTTAACTAAGCCTTGTGATTATCGCAGCTTAAAATAAACACATCAAATAAAATCACAGCCTTATCATAACTTACTTTTATAAGCACAATAGCCCACAACACTTACTCAGTATGAATAACCACTCGATTATAATGATAAGCTTATAGGTGATGACATCTAGCCTAAAACAACTTTTTACATTTTATAAAAAACACCCCAAAAGTATCTAACTTTTGGCAGATCTTTGTTTTTGTTGTGTTTCATCAAAAAATAACACCAAATTTATTTATCTTTTATTTCCTTGTCTTATTCTATTGCCCATGCTTTTGCTTTAATTTCTAAGTGCTGACAAATAACAGCCGAATTATCTGATTGACACGCATTTCTGTCTTGTGGGGTGTTGTGCTGTTTGATGGCATCTAATACATCACCATCAAAAAACATACTCAAATCATCGTGGGCTTTTTTTTCTTGCCCTTGCTTGTAGAATATTGGGGTTGGTGGCTGGTTTTGCTGTACTAAAATCAAAATCTTTATCGTGTTGGTATACCAACACTATCTTGCATTTTTATATTCCTTTTGTTGGGATTTGTTTGGAGTTCTTGGATAACAAGCGTGATTGTCATGTTAATCATGATATCATTATTTACCATCATTACAAACCAAATCAGCCTATCTTGCACCGTCTGCATGGAGCGATCTACTATAAAAATCGTAAGTGATATGCTATACTCAGTATGCCGATACCATAAATAAAAAGCACAAATAAAAAAACGGATAAGACCATGATAATTGACCTACCCCCACACATAGAACAAGCCATCATCGCCAAAGCACAGCAGCAAGGCTTGAGCGTCAACGAGTTATTAACTAAGTTTGCCAAAGAACCACCTAGAACATTACTGATTGATACTTTAAATAATATGCCAAATCGTAGTTATTTAGGCGATGGGCTAGACATTCAAAGGCAGCTGCGTCATGAATGGGATTAAATATTTATTAGATACTTGTTTTATTATTGAGTTTTACAATGGCAATAAGCAAGTTTTGGATATTATCCAAGCAAAACAGATAGAACTTACAGAGTGTGTAATCAGCCCTATTAACCGCATGGAAGTTTTGGGGTTTTCGCAATTAAGCAAAGACGATGAAAATAATTTAAACTGGCTATTAGATAGCCTTAAGTCATTACCCATCAATAGAGCCATAGAAAATAAAGCGATTGATTTGCGACAACGCCATAAAATTAAATTACCTGATTGCATTGTGCTAGCCACCGCCCTAAATTATCAAATACAGCTTTTAAGTTTAGATGATGGGCTGATGAATAAGTATTATAAGGAGTTAAACCATGATAATTGACCTTCCCACACATAGAACAAGCCATCATTGTAAGGCAGAACAACAGGGCTTGAGCGTCAACGAGCTATTAACTAATTTTGCCAAAGATGATATAGACATCAATGATGATATTTGGCTAGAACTGGATAAGCATGGTTTAAATCCAAACGGTGCAAATTTACGCCTAAATAAACGCCAAGCCATGCAGATTATAGAGTTATTGGAAAATCCCCCACCGCCGAACCCTATCATGCGTGAATTATTGGGACTGGGCGAACGCATGATAAAAGGGGATAAAATCAATGTTTGAGCTATTGGGCAAGTAGGTAGGTTGGGTAGAAGTATGACACCGAGCATTTAAAAGCGTTGGGTATCGCTTTGGTATAAATACAAAAGTTGGGGCTTACAATCCTGACTAAAGCCTACGATAGCTTTAAAAACAAATTCAAAATTCAATGGTCGTAATGACATTCGTTTAAAAGACTGTGCATGCCTCATAAAGAACACCCCAAAGCTTAGTTGTCTAACTTTTGGGGTGTTTTGCAATATTGGGGCTTTTATCAGTAATAGAGTTGTCAGTAATAGAGTTATCAGTAATAGAGTTTTTCAAATCATCTCACAGCTAGGCAATTTAAAAGGTGGGTGAACCTATCGCCAACAACCTGATTTCATCGTCTAATCGTTGATAGTGCAAAATCATCTCGCTGGTTTTATCACCGTCATTACCCACATAGTACGGCACACCAATGTGATAATGCCATAAACAATACTTTTGAGCAAAAGCAAAATCATCTCTTTGGCGTTTGGTACGGACGGTAGGCGGTATTGATGACTTGTTTCGTCCTTGTAGCCCTTTTAAGCCGTGCTGCCTTGCGTGTTTGATAAAATCCAATATCGCTTGGCGTGCTTGGTCATTTAAAGTTGAGAACTGCTTTTTAAAATGGTGTGAAAATACAACATTCATGGGTTCTTTAACCATTTATCCATACTGTCTAGGTCGGTCAATGCCCAGTCTGGCACTTCTACAAAACCGCTGTCAATGGACTGCTTAAGCTCGTCGCTATCAAACAAAGCAGGCTCATAACTTTCTATCGCCTTGGTAATCAGCTCAATCTCGCTCATGCCGTATAAAGCGGCTTTTTTGCTAATGATGTGTTGGTAGGATATGGGCAAATCAAACATCGCTACTTCCCTAAAATAAATGGTTATTTGGCATTGTAATCGTGACTAAAATTTTTGTCAAATAAAGCATCATCTTAACAGGTGAGATGCTTATCCTATAATGACGTAAATTTTAATCGGTTTATGTTCTGTTTTCTTATCCATCATGACTTAATTTTCAACTTTCAAAAAACAGGGCTTATGAACCAAACCCAACAGATAAACTATAAAAAAACCACCCCCGAACTTCGGAGGTGGTTGGTGTAGCTTGTGGTATCAGGGCATCATTAGATGATTTGAGTGATGTCTTGGTGGATATATACCCACTGATCAGCACTGCTAATCACATAGACATTATAATCACCTTCTTTACCCATAGGTGTCCAGGCTAGATTAGAACCGTTTGAGTTATCATCTAGGTTGTTATTACCAGTACCTAGTTCAACAATATCCAATGAATCACCAGTGATGTACAGCTTGTTCGACTCATTGTTAACCAAATCGCTTAGTGTAACTTTTAGCATCTGCTTACCATCGGCTGTCATATCGACATTCTCGAAGTTGCTGAAGTTCTTCATTTCAAAGGTTTTGTCTTCGGTACCTGTTAGCTTCAGCGTATCAGTGCCGATACCGCCATCCATACGCATGGCTTGTGAGTTGGTTGCTGGGCTATAGATATCATTTAGACTAACGGTATCATCGCCAGCACCCATATCAACCAAACCGCGAACCGCCCAACCTGTGATGGTAAGTTGGTCGTTACCTTCACCTGCTAACACTTGGATATCTGCAGTACTATCACTGGTAGTACCTACTGAACCTAGATTATTCAAGGTGATGACATCGTCGCCGGTGCCAGTATCCATAATGGTTTTCTTAGCAGAGTTTCCGACATTGTAGAATTCACCACTGATAAAGACGCTGTCATTGCCGCCGCCAGTAACCAAGGTATTGTGTACAAAGTCACCTGCAACAATTGTAGTGTCATTACCATCACCAAAGGTGATTGTGCCTTGATTATTGATATAACCACCAACTTTCAGGGTGTTGTCACCATCTCCAAAATCAACGGTTTTATTACCATCAAAGTTGCTTTGAACGATCATGGTGTCATTGCCAGCACCAAATGATAGATTTGAGTTGATGGCAGCGGCAATATATCCATTAACATAAAGCATGTCATGCCCATCAGCCATATCTAGATTAAAGTTACTACCAACTAGAGTGCTAAACACCTCATTGTCAATTTGTACTTTATCGTTACCGGCTCCAGTTGTCCAAGTATAGTTAGCATCTGGTGCTAGGAACATACCACGAACATGGATAAAGTCGTCACCTGCGCCAGTGTCAATATTTGGCGATCTATTAGGGTTTCTAAATGATGCACTATTTTCATTTGACATGACGCCATTTAGAGGTAATCCAGTAGTTCCCGCAGTGGTAAAGTCATTAAAGTACTCCATACCAATGATTAGCGTATCATTGCCAGCAGTTGCAGTCAAACCACTGTTAGCAGCAGTTGCAACACTTTGAATTACGCCATCGCGATAGCCATCATCATAGCCACCATTGCTGTTTGCATATGAACGGTTGCCAATACCTGTACCTGTCGCAGTTGTATCCGGACCTTGCTCAAGGTTGTAATCTGTTAATAGGTTACGAATCATATTAACTTTTTGTGTGTTGACATTACCTGCTGCATCAACAATGGTAAGCTCAAGGCCATTCACATCACGATGGTTAAAGCCAGGAGTTTTAACCTCATACACGCCAGGGCTAGTCTCGGTAACGGTTGCCGGTCTAGTTTCAGTACCTACCTTGTAGGTAGCTGACAGAGTTGCACCCACTTCTGAGTTATCACGAGCTGTAAAGGTGATAGATTCAATACCCTTTGTTGACTCGTTGTAAGTGGTACCAGTTACCTGCATTGCTTCTACCATAGTATCCAAACGGAAGGTATGGCTTTGGGTAGCTGTCACTGCACCGTCTGTCAATAGCTCGATTTCATACTCATAGTCAGTGCCATAAGTTTGCTCTAGCTCAGCTTCAGTGTATTCAAAGTCTTTGCCAGTGGTTGCAGTCAATACTTCCTCAGCATTGGTACGAACGCCGTTCACGATCGTGTAACGAGTCACAACAACTTGTTGACCTGTTGCCAGCGCCTTATCTAGCGAGAAGTTTAGAGTTGGCGTGGTATCGTTGGTTAAGCCAGTCGCTAGACTCACTGCTTTATCGCCATTACCAGATTTGACATCGCCCACGTATGGCTTGGTATCCTTATTTGGATAGAAGTTTTGGGCGTTTTGCGTCTCATCGGTTAGGTTATCGGCTAGTTTGATGCCTGTAATGGTTTTTGCTTTGACAGGAGCAACAGAAGTATCCTTAATCGTTACTTCATTGCCTTTGCCGTTAACTACCACTTTGACAGTTTCATCGCCTTCGGTGGTCTTATCATTTTTGATTGGCGTGGTTACTTCAATCGTTTGAACACCTGGTTTGATGGTTAATTGATTGCCATTTTTGGTTACGCCATCTTTTACTGGGTTGCCTTGGTTGTCTTTACCAACGAACGATTGCTTGGTTAGATCAAAGTCACCATTATTGGCTTTACCTTTTGTATTGCCTTCACCATTTTCAATGGTCGGCGCAGGGATACTACCGCCATTGTTATTAGTTAGCTTAATAGTTGTGATTAGGTTTGTACCTTCATCTGCACCTTTTTCTGCATTTGGCGTGTTTGGTTTAGTCACTACTGCATCACTGCCATCGGCAACAGCAGTACCTGACGCATCATTACCTGCATTACCGCTGCTGGTTGTTGATGGATTGTTTTTGTCATCAGTACCAGTGGCAGTCACTTTGCTACCATCTTTCACAGAATCTTGTGGGATAGTGATCTTACCAGTCGCCTTGTCAATGGTTGCACCAGTGTTATCTTTATCATCTAGCGTCCAACCATCTTTGCCTTTGGTTGCTGTGATGGTGTGTGATTTACCAGCTTCATCAGTAAAGATAACTTTATTGGTTTTGTTATCAGCACCTGGGGTAACAGTCACAGAGCCATCAGTAGTGCTTGGTGTGATGGTAGGAGCGTCTGCGGTGTTGTCTACTGGGGTATCTTTACCTGCATTACCGCTGCTGGTTGTTGATGGATTGTTTTTGTCATCAGTACCAGTGGCAGTCACTTTGCTACCATCTTTGATGGCGTCTTGTGGGATAGTGATCTTACCAGTCGCCTTGTCAATGGTTGCACCAGTGTTATCTTTATCATCTAGCGTCCAACCACCATCTTTGCCTTTGGTTGCTGTGATGGTGTGTGGTTTACCAGCTTCATCAGTAAAGATAACTTTATTGGTGACGTTATCAGCACCTGGGGTAACAGTCACAGAGCCATCAGTAGTGCTTGGTGTGATGGTAGGAGCGTCTGCGGTGTTGTCTACTGGGGTATCTTTACCTGCATTACCGCTGCTGGTTGTTGATGGATTGTTTTTGTCATCAGTACCAGTGGCAGTCACTTTGCTACCATCTTTGATGGCGTCTTGTGGGATAGTGATCTTACCAGTCGCCTTGTCAATGGTTGCACCAGTGTTATCTTTATCATCTAGCGTCCAACCACCATCTTTGCCTTTGGTTGCTGTGATGGTGTGTGGTTTACCAGCTTCATCAGTAAAGATAACTTTATTGGTGACGTTATCAGCACCTGGGGTAACAGTCACAGAGCCATCAGTAGTGCTTGGTGTGATGGTAGGAGCGTCTGCGGTGTTGTCTACTGGGGTATCTTTACCTGCATTACCGCTGCTGGTTGTTGATGGATTGTTTTTGTCATCAGTACCAGTGGCAGTCACTTTGCTACCATCTTTGATGGCGTCTTGTGGGATAGTGATCTTACCAGTCGCCTTGTCAATGGTTGCACCAGTGTTATCTTTATCATCTAGCGTCCAACCATCTTTGCCTTTGGTTGCTGTGATGGTGTGTGGATTACCAGCTTCATCAGTAAAGATAACTTTATTGGTGACGTTATCAGCACCTGGGGTAACAGTCACAGAGCCATCAGTAGTGCTTGGTGTGATGGTAGGAGCGTCTGCGGTGTTGTCTACTGGGGTATCTTTACCTGCATTACCGCTGCTGGTTGTTGATGGATTGTTTTTGTCATCAGTACCAGTGGCAGTCACTTTGCTACCATCTTTGATGGCGTCTTGTGGGATAGTGATCTTACCAGTCGCCTTGTCAATGGTTGCACCAGTGTTATCTTTATCATCTAGCGTCCAACCACCATCTTTGCCTTTGGTTGCTGTGATGGTGTGTGGTTTACCAGCTTCATCAGTAAAGATAACTTTATTGGTGACGTTATCAGCACCTGGGGTAACAGTCACAGAGCCATCAGTAGTGCTTGGTGTGATGGTAGGAGCGTCTGCGGTGTTGTCTACTGGGGTATCTTTACCTGCATTACCGCTGCTGGTTGTTGATGGATTGTTTTTGTCATCAGTACCAGTGGCAGTCACTTTGCTACCATCTTTGATGGCGTCTTGTGGGATAGTGATCTTACCAGTCGCCTTGTCAATGGTTGCACCAGTGTTATCTTTATCATCTAGCGTCCAACCATCTTTGCCTTTGGTTGCTGTGATGGTGTGTGGATTACCAGCTTCATCAGTAAAGATAACTTTATTGGTTTTGTTATCAGCACCTGGGGTAACAGTCACAGAGCCATCAGTAGTGCTTGGTGTGATGGTAGGAGCGTCTGCGGTGTTGTCTACTGGGGTATCTTTACCTGCATTACCGCTGCTGGTTGTTGATGGATTGTTTTTGTCATCAGTACCAGTGGCAGTCACTTTGCTACCATCTTTCACAGAATCTTGTGGGATAGTGATCTTACCAGTCGCCTTGTCAATGGTTGCACCAGTGTTATCTTTATCATCTAGCGTCCAACCATCTTTGCCTTTGGTTGCTGTGATGGTGTGTGGTTTACCAGCTTCATCAGTAAAGGTAACTTTATTGGTTTTGTTATCAGCACCTGGGGTAACAGTCACAGAGCCATCAGTAGTGCTTGGTGTGATGGTAGGAGCGTCTGCGGTGTTGTCGTTCGGTGTTGTGTCTACTGCAGGTACCGTCGCTTCTTTTGGATCTGAACCATCTTTATTTGGTGCAGTCGCAGTTGCAGAAACTTTATCACCTTGTTTTAGTACAGGTACTTCAACTTTATAATTACCATCTTTGTCAGCAGTTACTGTTTGAGTTTTGCCGTTTGGCAAGGTAATAGTAACCTTAGCATTAGGCTCAGTTTTACCTGAAATGACAGTTTTGTCATCTACGCCATCGTTATCACTGTCTTTGTTTTCGGCGGTGATTGATGGGGTAGCGGTTTTAGCTTTTGCGTTCGGTGTTGTGTCTTTATCATCTTTATCACCAGCAACAGCAGCAGCGATAGCACCTGCACCAAGCAATCCACCCACAAGCCATGGCAAGATAGAAGCTTTGGTTTCAATCACACCTGCCCACCAAGGAGATGATAGAGCATTGCCACCTAGGGCTTGACCTTCAATATCACCCATCGCAAGCTGGGTTACATAGTCTGCCACTTCGCCTGTATCTGGGATATAGTAATAAAGCTGACCATCTTCTGCTTGACCGATTAGGGCTGCATTGTCATCTTCATAGAAGTTTTCGATGATCAAATCACTGTCTTGACCCTCATCTTCAAAAGAGATGTGCAAGTCTTTGTTCACACGCTTGGTGACGATGTGGTCAGGACCACGACCATTGGCTTGGTCGATGAATTGGTAATTGACATGTTTGCCAGCTTTGATGGTGGTTGGCTGACCGTCATTGGTTGTCACAGCAATTTGTTGTACGGTTTTTACCGCGTCATTGATTTTTACAATAATGTTTTTCATAGATATTTATCTTATAAAATGATTAAAAGAATAATTTAAAAAAGAATGATTAAATTACCTGAGTAGATTATTCGCTTGGGATAACAACCATCACACGGCGGTTGTCTTGACGACCCTCAGCGGTGGCATTCGTTGCCACAGGGCGTGTCTCACCAAAGCCTTGTGCACGAATGCGTGATGGGGCGATGCCATAGTTAGATACTAGAGCATTACGCACAGCATTAGCACGACGTTCTGATAGCTTTTGGTTATAAGTGTCGCTACCTACTGAATCGGTATGACCTTCTACGATGACATTAGCATCGGCGTATTTAGCCAAGAAGTTCGCTGCCTTTTGTACTTCATCTTGGTATTGAGCTTTGATGTTTGATTTATCAAAGTCAAATAAGATGTTAAGACGTACATTAGGACGGGTCTCTACATAGTATTGTGGAGCTGGCACTGCTACCACAGGGGTAGGCTGTACCACTACAGGAGCAGGTCTTGGTGCAGGCTTAGGAGCGGGTGCAGGGCAGTTATCTGCATTAACACGGCTGATTTGATGGTTTTGTTTATAAGTATTAACTGCTGATAAAGTTTTAGCAGCTTCTTCGGCTGTGATTTGCTTTAGAACAGGGGTGTAATTTGGCTCGGTACCGACCAAGAAATACTGAGTCTCACCCGCATCAAGATGCAAAGTTGCTGCACCTAAGCTTAGATCATTGATTTTAGCCGCAGTAGGAATGGCAGACAGTTTTACATCACCCGCACAAACGATACCTGCTGAGTAATGACCATCTTGAAGGCTGGTCAAAAAGCGACCGTCAAGTGCGATGTTAGTGCTAGAATCAGCAGATGATACGCCATTTGTGCTAGGGCGAATAAAAACAAGAGCGGCAGTACGGTCAGTAAGTGCTAAATCGTTTAAACTACCAGACGCTGATTTAGTCCATGTGATAGCGTTATTACCACTCGGCACAACCACAGTGTTTGCTTGAGCAGATACTACAAACGTAGTAGCTATCGCTGCTGCCAGCGAAAGTTGTTTGATAGATAGCATATGATAAGTCCTGTATTATAAAAACAAAAAAATAATTGCAATAAAATATTGCTCTATGCATACCAAAATTACATAAAAACCCTACTTTTATGCATAGGTTTCCTATTATATGAAAAAAAAAAAACGATTCAATAGGAAAAATGTATCTAAATTGTATCATCAAACATACAAAACGACTACCAAAACACAAACAAAACAAAAACCCCCGCATTTGCGGGGGTCTTAAATAAGAGTGCTGACGATGACCTACTCTCACATGGGCGAACCACACTACCATCGGCGCTAAGACGTTTCACTTCTGAGTTCGGGAAGGGATCAGGTGGTTCCATCTTGCTATTGTCGTCAGCGTAAAAGGATTAACAACGATTATGAGTCTGTTTTTATTAAATTTACTTCAAGATATATTCTTTATCAAGCTTGTTAGGTAAAATCTTTACACTTTAATCATACAAAACCACTTGGGTGTTGTATGGTCAAGCCAAACGAGCAATTAGTATTGGTTAGCTACACATGTCACCATGCTTCCACACCCAACCTATCAACGTCGTCGTCTACAACGGCTCTTTAGGGAAATCTTATCTTGAGGTGGGCTTCCCGCTTAGATGCTTTCAGCGGTTATCCCATCCGAACGTAGCTACCCGGCAATGCTTCTGGCGAAACAACCGGAACACCAGAGGTTCGTCCACTCTGGTCCTCTCGTACTAGGAGCAGATCCTCTCAAATTTCCAACGCCCACGGTAGATAGGGACCGAACTGTCTCACGACGTTCTAAACCCAGCTCGCGTACCTCTTTAAATGGCGAACAGCCATACCCTTGGGACCTGCTTCAGCCCCAGGATGAGATGAGCCGACATCGAGGTGCCAAACACCGCCGTCGATATGAACTCTTGGGCGGTATCAGCCTGTTATCCCCAGAGTACCTTTTATCCGTTGAGCGATGGCCCTTCCATACAGAACCACCGGATCACTAAGACCTACTTTCGTACCTGCTCGACTTGTGGGTCTCGCAGTTAAGCGCGCTTTTGCCTTTATACTCTTTGAACGATTTCCGACCGTTCTGAGCGCACCTTCGTACTCCTCCGTTACTCTTTAGGAGGAGACCGCCCCAGTCAAACTACCCACCATACATTGTCCTTGATGTTGTTACATCTAAGTTAGAACCCCAACATAACCAGGGTGGTATTTCAAGGTTGGCTCCATGCAAACTGGCGTTCACACTTCAAAGCCTCCCACCTATCCTACACAAGTTAGGTCAAAGTTCAATGTAAAGCTGTAGTAAAGGTTCACGGGGTCTTTCCGTCTAGCCGCGGGTACACAGCATCTTCACTGCGATTTCGATTTCACTGAGTCTCTGCTGGAGACAGCGCTGCCATCATTATGCCATTCGTGCAGGTCGGAACTTACCCGACAAGGAATTTCGCTACCTTAGGACCGTTATAGTTACGGCCGCCGTTTACTGGGGCTTCGATCAAGAGCTTCGCTTACGCTAACCCCATCAATTAACCTTCCAGCACCGGGCAGGCATCACACCCTATACGTCCACTTTCGTGTTTGCAGAGTGCTGTGTTTTTAATAAACAGTTGCAGCAGCCTGGTATCTGCGACTGCCAATAGCTCAAAGAGCAAGTCTTATCACCATCAGCAGCGTACCTTCTCCCGAAGTTACGGTACCATTTTGCCTAGTTCCTTCAGCAGAGTTCTCTCAAGCGCCTTGGTATTCTCTACCTGACCACCTGTGTCGGTTTCGGGTACGATTTGTTTAAGACTATCGCTTAGAAGCTTTTCCTGGAAGCATGGTATTTGCCACTTCGCCAATAAATTGGCTTGCTGTCAGATCTCAGTAATAGTCTAGCGGATTTGCCTACTAAACCTACCTACATCCTTTCACCTGGACAACCAACGCCAGGCTGACATAACCTTCTCCGTCCCTCCATCGCATCATAAACAAGTATTGGAATATTAACCAATTTCCCATCGACTACGCCTTTCGGCCTCGCCTTAGGGGTCGACTCACCCAGCCCCGATTAACGTTGGACTGGAACCCTTGGTCTTCCGGCGAACGGGCTTTTCACCCGTTTTGTCGTTACTCACGTCAGCATTCGCTCTTGTGATACCTCCAGCATACCTTACGATACACCTTCACAGGCTTACACAACGCTCCCCTACCACTTAATTGAAACAATTAAATCCGCAGCTTCGGCTCCTAGTTTGAGCCCCGTTACATCTTCCGCGCAGGCCGACTCGACTAGTGAGCTATTACGCTTTCTTTAAAGGGTGGCTGCTTCTAAGCCAACCTCCTAGCTGTCTGTGCCTTCCCACATCGTTTCCCACTTAACTAGGAATTTGGGGCCTTAGCTGGCGGTCTGGGTTGTTTCCCTCTTGACGACGGACGTTAGCACCCGCCGTCTGTCTCCCGGATATCACTCATCGGTATTCGGAGTTTGCATCGGTTTGGTAAGTCGGTATGACCCCCTAGCCGAAACAGTGCTCTACCCCCAATGGTGTTCGTCCGAGGCGCTACCTAAATAGCTTTCGGGGAGAACCAGCTATCACCGAGTTTGATTAGCCTTTCACCCCTATCCACAAGTCATCCCCTGGCTTTTCAACGACAGTGGGTTCGGTCCTCCGGTGCCTGTTACGGCACTTTCAACCTGCTCATGGATAGATCACTCGGTTTCGGGTCTATACCCTGCAACTTAAGTCGCCCTATTAAGACTCGGTTTCCCTACGCCTCCCCTAAACGGTTAAGCTTGCTACAGAATATAAGTCGCTGACCCATTATACAAAAGGTACGCCGTCACCAAATAATAAATTATTCAGCTCCGACTGCTTGTATGCACACGGTTTCAGGTTCTATTTCACTCCCCTAACAGGGGTTCTTTTCGCCTTTCCCTCACGGTACTGGTTCACTATCGGTCAGTCAGGAGTATTTAGCCTTGGAGGATGGTCCCCCCATCTTCAGACAAGATTTCACGTGTCTCGCCCTACTTAATATGTCGTATAAACAGTTTCGCATACAGGACTATCACCTACTATGGTTGGCTTTCCCACGCCATTTTGCTACTGTAAATTTGATCGGCTCCTCCGTGTTCGCTCGCCGCTACTTACGGAATCTCTATTGATGTCTTTTCCTCGGGGTACTGAGATGTTTCACTTCTCCCGGTTTGCCTTCTATCCAAAGGATAGAATACCTATCTTATGATAAGTGGGTTTCCCCATTCAGAAATCGCCGGGTCACAGGATATTGCCACCTCACCGACGCTTATCGCAGGCTATCACGTCTTTCATCGCCTCTGACTGCCAAGGCATCCACCATGTGCACTTCATTACTTGACCATACAACCCCAAGTAGTTTTACTTACTTGTGATGTATGAGAATGATTGTAACGATTTACCTATGTTTACGCTTGATTCAGTTCTCTTTACTTTTAGGTGATTATATTGGGTATAATCACCATGGTTAATTATTTGTTGGAATAAATAATTAACCCAGACTCATAATATGTTGTTAAATAATGATATAAACTTCGTCAGTTTATAAAGTTAAAGCATAAATAAGAAATCTTATTTAAATTGCTTATGTATGCTTATTGATGTTTTAATGGTGGAGTTAAGGAGAGTCGAACTCCTGACCTCCTGCGTGCAAGGCAGGCGCTCTACCAACTGAGCTATAACCCCATGTGTTAATGGTGGGTCTAATAAGACTTGAACTTATGACCCCCGCGTTATCAACACGGTGCTCTAACCAACTGAGCTATAGACCCGTTTTAAAACATCTTTCCAAAGAACAACTTGTTGTGAATTCTTGCCAATCAGATAATATCGTTAAGGAGGTGATCCAGCCGCAGGTTCCCCTACGGCTACCTTGTTACGACTTCACCCCAGTCATCGACCCCACCGTGGTGATCGCCCTCTTGCGTTAGGCTAACCACTTCTGGTGAGATCAACTCCCATGGTGTGACGGGCGGTGTGTACAAGGCCCGGGAACGTATTCACCGCAGCATTCTGATCTGCGATTACTAGCGATTCCGACTTCATGGAGTCGAGTTGCAGACTCCAATCCGGACTACGATTGGCTTTTTGAGATTAGCATCACATCGCTGTGTAGCAACCCTTTGTACCAACCATTGTAGCACGTGTGTAGCCCTGGTCGTAAGGGCCATGATGACTTGACGTCGTCCCCGCCTTCCTCCAGTTTGTCACTGGCAGTATCCTTAGAGTTCCCGACTTAACTCGCTGGTAACTAAGGAAAAGGGTTGCGCTCGTTGCGGGACTTAACCCAACATCTCACGACACGAGCTGACGACAGCCATGCAGCACCTGTATTCTAATTCCCGAAGGCACTCCGAAATCTCTTTCGGATTCTAGATATGTCAAGACCAGGTAAGGTTCTTCGCGTTGCATCGAATTAAACCACATGCTCCACCGCTTGTGCGGGCCCCCGTCAATTCATTTGAGTTTTAACCTTGCGGCCGTACTCCCCAGGCGGTCTACTTATTGCGTTAACTGCGTCACTAAGTCTTCAAGAGACCCAACGACTGGTAGACATCGTTTACGGCGTGGACTACCAGGGTATCTAATCCTGTTTGCTACCCACGCTTTCGAACCTCAGTGTCAGTATGATGCCAGGGTGCTGCCTTCGCCATCGGTATTCCTCCAGATCTCTACGCATTTCACCGCTACACCTGGAATTCTACACCCCTCTCACCTACTCTAGCTTACCAGTATCAGATGCAATTCCCAGGTTAAGCCCGGGGCTTTCACATCTGACTTAATAAGCCACCTACGCTCGCTTTACGCCCAGTAATTCCGATTAACGCTTGCACCCTCTGTATTACCGCGGCTGCTGGCACAGAGTTAGCCGGTGCTTATTCTGTGGGTAACGTCAGGGTCAATGGGTATTAACCATTGACTTTTCCTCCCCACTTAAAGTGCTTTACAACCAAAAGGCCTTCTTCACACACGCGGCATGGCTGGATCAGGGTTTCCCCCATTGTCCAATATTCCCCACTGCTGCCTCCCGTAGGAGTCTGGGCCGTGTCTCAGTCCCAGTGTGGCTGATCATCCTCTCAGACCAGCTACAGATCGTCGCCTTGGTAGGCCTTTACCCCACCAACTAGCTAATCCGACTTAGGCTCATCTATTAGCGAGAGCTAAAAGCCCCCTTTCTCTCGTAAGACGTATGCGGTATTAGCTATCCTTTCGGATAGTTATCCCCCACTAATAGGCAGATTCCTAAGCATTACTCACCCGTTCGCCACTAATCCTATCTAGCAAGCTAGATAATCATCGTTCGACTTGCATGTGTTAAGCCTGCCGCCAGCGTTCAATCTGAGCCATGATCAAACTCTTCAGTTTAATCTTTGTTTTGCCTAAGGCTTTAAAGTAAATTAAAGATTAGGACTTGGCTCATTTATTTTTATTACTAGCAAAATTTGCTCATCGTGTAAATGAATTAACTTTGAGTATTTTTGTCATGATAATAAATAATAAATGATACTTGCATATTTATATTATTTGATTTATCTTGTATTGACAAAAATCCACACAAGTTGTTCTTTGTTTGATTTTAAATAGTGTATGATACATCGTCTGTATCAATTAAGGCTGTACATTATATATTGAAAAGTTATAATGTCAAGCTTTTTTTTAAGTTGTTTTTTTTCACTGTATCAAGTTGGTTACGATTGCTATTTGTAATCGTTAGTAACTGCCTTGACTTTGTGAGTGGCGTATTATACGCTTTTAATATTTGATGTCAAGCTTTTTTTCAAGAATTTTGGAAGTTTGTTTAAAACTAACTAAGTTATTGAAATTTAACAAGTTTTTTAGAACTTGAACTGCCTGAGTGGTGCGTATTATACCTAAGATTTGATGTGGGTCAAGGGATTTTTTGAAGAAAGTTAGGAAAAGTTTGTAAGTGATTGGTTTTGTAGGGGATTTTTTGACAAAAAAATAACCACCCGATTTAGGTGGCTATTTTATAAGCTGATTTCATGGCATAAAAAGCAATATAAAATATTCTTGCCATCTATCAGCCATCAGCTAAATTAACCTTTGATACGCTTAACTTTGACTACATGGCAACCTTTGTAAGCAGTTTCAGCGGCTGGACTGTGGATTATCACATCTGATTTGTGATAGTTACCCAATGTCAATACATCTGTACCAATTTGCCAGCTATCATCATTACCAAAGTATGTGCCTGCAATGTCTGAACGCTCTAAATTGATTGGTAGAAAACGGCTTTTACCGCCTAAATTCATTTCTGCATAAGTAGGTAGGTTTTGTCTGTTAAACCCATAAGTAACCTTAGTTGTACCACCAATATTACATTGGTAGGTTACTTGGCGTACTTTAACTGCGGTATTATCAGCAGTTTCAGGGTTCATAGTGGTTTGGGCAGAAGCGACACCTGACAAGCCAACACCTAAAACAAATAAAGGTGCAATCATTTTTAATGCTTTCATAATTTCCTCTTTATCAAAAATGAACCAAATTTAGTTCACGATTGCATTATAGCAAGCGATTTTTAAAAAAAATAGGAGAATATGGTAATTATTTGTTACAAATGTGGATGATTAATCTTGATATTTAGATTTATTGATATATTTTGTTACATTTTCAATGTGAATATTACAAATTCTATTAAAGTCTGTTATTCTACTCTCTTTATAAACGAGAAAATTATGCACTTTGATGATACCGAATTAAATGAACACGAACCGCTTTATTTTATTGGCATGATGAGTGGCACAAGCCTTGATGGATTAGATGCCGTATTATGCCGATTTGATAATGATAAGCCTACAATCATCAACCATCATAGCCTAGCCTTTCCTACCGACTTAAAGTCTGCATTACTGGCATTAACCACCCCAAACGGTGTAGATAGCTATATAAAGGACAATGGGCTTGGATTTGAAAGTGAGCTTGATGTCTTTGGTTGGGCGAGCGTGTTTTATGGCGAGCTATGTTCACAGGCGGTGCTTGAACTCTTGGATAAATCAGGCATGACGGCTGATGAAATTTTTGCCATTGGCTGTCATGGTCAGACGGTGCGTCATCGCCCACATTGGCACTTTAGCCTGCAACTTTTAGACCCCAATGTCTTGGCTGAAAGAACAGGCATTGCCGTGGTTTCAGATTTTCGCCGCCGTGATATGGCAGTAGGCGGACAAGGTGCCCCGCTTACCCCTGCCTTTCATGAAGCTGTATTTAATCATTTTGATGACTGCCCCAAAGCGGTGCTAAATCTTGGCGGTATTGCCAACATCACGGTGCTATCAGATGGCATTGATGAAGTCATCGGCTTTGATACAGGCTGTGCCAATCTTCTGCTTGATGGCTGGGTAAAACGTCATACAGGGGCAGATTTTGATAAAAATGGCGACTGGGCGAAATCTGGGCAGGTCATTCCATTACTACTTAAACAACTATTAACGCATGATTTTTTTGATAAACCTTATCCAAAAAGTACTGGTCGTGAAGAATTTAACCTAGCTTGGCTAGATGATGAACTTGATAAATTCCGAACGAGCCACTCCCCCAACTATACCCCCCAAGATGTACAGGCGACGCTTGTGGATTTGACCGCCGTCAGTGTCGCCAATGCACTTTATGATGTCGCAGGCACAAAAGTTGCCACCACAAAAGGCGTGCTGTTCGTCTGTGGCGGGGGTGCATTAAATGACCATCTTATGATTAGACTAGCTCATCATCTGCCCCACTGGCAAGTGCAGTCTAGCGACACCCTTGGCATAGCCCCCACCTTAGTTGAAAGCACCGCCTTTGCTTGGCTTGCCAGACAGACCATGCTATCTAAACCAGCCAATCTACCGAGTGTAACAGGGGCTAATAAAGCGGTCGTTTTGGGGCAAGTGTGTTTCCCCTAAACTCATCAACTAAAATACATCAAAAGTTTTATCAATCTCAACAAAAAACCGCAAATTAATGCGGTTTTTTATTAGTATACTAACTTGTTAAAAGTTAAAATACTGGCTATTATTCAGCTTTACAGTTAATGTCTGCTGCAACACCATGTAGGTTGCTGTAGCTAAATGTTGCCATATCGCCTTTTTGGTGCCATTCGCCACCATGGCCAAAGATACCTTTTTCAGCAACATAAAGCTCACCAGAAGCAGCGGTTGCAGCGTCTAGAGTGGTAGTTCTACCTTCTAGGTTTAGGTTGATTTGGCTGTCGTTTAGGTAATCAATTTTTGGTGCCATGCCGTTTTCACAGATAAAAGTCTTGCTGTGTGGCTGATAATCGTTCACCGCATTTTTAACTGTTTGAACCGCATTTTGAGTTACGGTTTGAGCTTTATTGATGATATGATCAGTAGCGGTACAGCCAGTTAGAGCAAGTACGCAAGCTGCGGTAATTGGTAATGCAAATTTCATTGTTATCTCCTTTTGGAAGTTAATGGCATAGCCAAAATAGATATGCCGATACATCACAAATATAGTTATTATCACAAAGAAAATAAAAATATATGTCTATGATAAGGATATAACAAAGTAAACCGACAGACAATAAAAAATTTGTATGTTTTGTGTATTTTATGTGTTACTAAGTTACTGGTAACTATCTGATTATATAAAAACTGATAAAAAAATACATCTGTAAACTTTTCATCACTATAAAATCATGCTAAGATAAATTCAATTTGTAACAAAACATGAATGCGGACAATCCTATGATAAAAAAACCAATCCACCACAGCCGTCCAGACAATCAGCGTGTCGTCATTACAGGCATGGGAGCAATCACGCCAGTCGGTAACGACCTTGACACCATTTGGCAAAATCTCATCAATGGCAAAAGCGGTATCACAAAGATTGACAGCTTTAGCGATAAAATTGATATTGGTGAATTTCGCTCACAAATCGCAGGGCTTGTCAAAGATTTTGACGCTCGTGAATTTTTAAATCCCAAAGAGATTCGCCGTTTTGATGAATTTATGCACTACGCCCAAGTAGTAGCCGCCCAAGCCTTATATCATGCAGGGCTGATAGACGACATCAAAGGCGACAGCCTACCCATCAATGTGGACGGCAAGCGTTTTGGGGTGGTGATGGGGTCTGGTATTGGTGGTATCGGAACGATTGAAAACAGCCGAGATACCCTCAAGGCGTTTGGGGCAAAAAAAGTCTCGCCTTTTATCATACCAGGGGCAATCGTCAATATGCCAGCAGGGCTTATCGCCATTCGCCATGCTCTAAAAGGGGCAAACCTTGCCACCTCCACTGCCTGCACCACCTCTACGCACGCCATCGGATTGGGGGCAAGATTGATTGCTTATGGCGACCTTGATGCGGTATTGGTCGGTGGTAGCGAAAAAGCCTCCACACCGCTTGGCTTGGCAGGCTTTGGGGCAATGCACGCCCTATCAACACGCAATGACGAACCCACCAAAGCAAGTCGCCCCTTTGATAAAGACCGTGATGGCTTTGTGTTGGGTGATGGGGCAGGGGCATTGGTATTAGAAAGCCTAGCTTTCGCCAAAGCTCGTGGGGCGACCATCTTAGCGGAGCTTGTGGGCTTTGGCATGAGCGATGACGCAAGCCACATCACCGCACCGCCTGACAATGGCGAAGGGGCAAAACGTGCCATGCAAAACGCCCTAAATGACGCAGGACTAAATGCCGATATGATAGGCTATGTCAATGCACACGGCACCAGTACGCCAGCAGGCGATGTCGCTGAAAGCCGCGCCATTCAAGCTTTGTTTGGCGATGATATTTTGGTCAGCTCAACCAAATCCATGACAGGACACCTACTTGGGGCAGCAGGGGCGGTGGAAGCCATCTTCACTATCCTTGCTCTACAACACCAACACCTACCCCCCACCATCAACTTAGATAATCCTGATGAGCGTTGCACCTTAGACTACATTGCCCATACCGCCCGCAGTGTCAATAATGTCAATTATGCCATCTCAAATAGCTTTGGGTTTGGGGGTACAAACGGCAGTTTGGTATTTGGTCGCTTTGCATAGCACACGCTTAACCAAACCGCCTTTGGCTAGGTTGGTAAATCCAGCTTATCCAAAGGCAGGTTAGCTACTAACCTTAGGTTGGGTCAAGCTTGTAAGACCTAACCTTTATATGTGTTGAGATTGGCGTAGTATTTTTTGCTCATATTTAAGCCATGTTTTAAGCCCAAGCTTTACTATATAAAAGCTTGGGCTTTTTTTATTTAGCAAGTCTTTAAAAATAAGCCCAACATCACTACACAAGCGCCCCAAAAGATTGGGGCGGATTTTGGGTATTAAATAGACAGTATATATAATATATAGAGTATGGACCCCAAATTTTGGGTATCAGCTGTGGTGCTAAATTGAGCCACTGATGTCATCGGCATATGGTTTCACATGGAACATCATATTTGCCAATTGACGAAATTTGACAGCAATTTTAGACCAGCGTGATGGCTTTTTTCTGGGTGAAATTGCGTGATGAATAGATTGTCTTTGATGACACTGGCACAAAATTTTACCCCATAATCACACGTCGCCACAATAGCCCCAGCGTTGCGAGCATCTGCCATATCAGGGGTGCAATAATAACTGTGCGTAAAATAAAAATGCTCACCGCCACAGCCGTCCCACAGCACATGGTCGGTGTCGGTATTGACCGCATTCCAGCCGACATGGGGGATTTTGATTGGTTGGTCGCAGTCTGTCCATGTGTCGTCAAATTTTTGGACATTACCTGCCAAAATACCAAGACAATCTACTCGTCCGCCTTCGGTAGAATAATCAAACATCGCCTGCATACCCACACAAATCGCCATGACAGGCTTGGTCAATAAAGCGTCCTTGACTGCCACGTCCACCCCTGCATTTTTCATGTGCATCATGGCATCGCCAATCGCCCCCACACCCGGTAGCATGACCTTGTCCGCCTGTTTGATGTCGGCAGGTCTATTGGTTAAGATGACCTTTGCACCTGATTTGGTGAGTGCATTTGCCACAGAATATAAATTCCCCACGCCATAGTCAAGCAAAGCAATTTTTGAAAAATTCATGATAAACCCTTAGCCGATATCATTTAGTTGATACAATTAACCTAATACAATATTAAGTCAATAAAACAATATTAAGTCAATAAAATTAAGCCGATACAGCCAAACACATTGTTATTACAGCACATTCTTGGTAGATGGCAATGCCCCATTGGCACGCTCATCAATCTCACACGCCATACGCAAGGCACGGGCGAGTGCTTTGAACACGCTTTCTATTTGATGATGGCTGTTCTTGCCTTTTAGGTTGTCAATGTGCAGTGTGATGGCGGCATTGTTGACAAGACCATAAAAAAACTCGCTGAACAAATCCACGTCCAATCTGCCCACATAAGCACGAGTAAATGGCACGTCCATATGCAGGCTTGGGCGACCTGAAATATCCACCACCACACGGCTTAGGCTCTCATCAAGCGGTGCATAAAAATGCCCATAACGGCGAATGCCTTTTTTGTCGCCCAAGGCAATTTTTAGGGCTTGACCAAGTGCGATGCCAATGTCTTCTACGCTGTGATGGTCATCAATGTGCGTATCGCCTGTGCATTTGATTTCAAGGTCAAACAAACCATGGCGAGTGATTTGCTCTAACATATGATCCAAAAATGGTACGCCTGTATCTAGCTGACTTTTGCCTGTGCCGTCAATGTTGATGGCAACAAAAATCTGCGTCTCGGCGGTGTTTCGGCTAATTTGTGCGGTGCGTGGGGCGTTCATGACATCTCCTGTCTTGGCATTTGCTTGACAAAAACACCATTTTACACAAAATTTACTCATTTTGGGGGAAATTTTTATGAAAAATCAGCCCCAAGATGTCATAAACTTATGCCATAAACTTTGCCAATCAAAGTGCTTTGGATTATAATGAGATAACTCAACCTTTAATCGAGATAACTATGGCACTTTTACCGATTTTACATTATCCAGACCCACGCCTGCGGACGGTCGCCAAAGATGTTTTGGTGATTGATGATGACATCAAAACACTCATCAAAGATATGTTTGAGACCATGTATAATGCCCAAGGCATAGGCTTGGCTGCCACCCAAGTAGACAGACACATTCGTGTGGTGGTGATGGATTTGGCAGGACAAGATGAAGATCCACAACCAAAAGTCTATATCAACCCCAAAGTAACTCCACTCACCGATGAGGTCGCCCCCTACAAAGAAGGCTGTCTGTCTATCCCAGAGGTGTATGATGAGGTGTCTCGCCCCACTCGTGTCCGCATAGAGGCATTAGATGAGCATGGCGATGAATTTAGCGTAGAAGCAGACGGACTGCTTGCGGTGTGTATTCAGCACGAGCTTGACCATCTTAATGGCGTGGTATTCGTAGATTATTTGTCTCGCCTAAAACAAGACCGTGCCAGAGATAAAGTACGCAAAGTTACCGCCAAAAACACCTAATCAAAACATCTAATCAAATCAAAACACCCAATAAAAACCCAAGATAAACTCTTGGGTTTTGGGTATCAAAAATCCAACTCAATAAAGGTTAGTTAAGGAAAAGGACGCAGTTTATCGGCATCAATCCACGCCTGCACCCATTCATCAGGTGGCAGACTGACATCATGATAACCAAGCTGATTGAGCACATCTTGACTATCAATGCTCTTGCCTGTTTTGATGTTGGTAACGGCGGTGCGTAGCAAGGCATGACAAGCACATACCCCTTTGACCCACAAGGTTTGTTCCATATAAAACCAACGCCCATCAATGGCTACGACACGAGTTTTCATGGTAACTTTGTCAAAGGCACGGATACGCTTTTTGTATTGAATGGTACTACCTGCTACCACAAACCCCCAACGGTTTTCAAGCAGTTTTTTGCCAAGTCCTGCCCTAATGGCAAAATCCGTCCGCCCCAAATCAAATAGCGTAAAAATCCGTCCGTTATTCATCTCCAAAAAATTATCAATGTCATTTAATTGCACCGTAAATTGGTATGTGGCGGTGTCGGTCAAGCGAAGTTTGTCGCCTTGTTTAAAGTCTAATGAGCTTTTGGCTAGGGTTTTGGCTAAACGTAAAAATGGGTACATAATCTACCTTCTTTGGTTTGATGAGTATGGTTGTGCATCAACAGCAAATATTTAAAACATTGAAAAAACAAGTCGTCAGCCGTCCATCTCTCCTAAAAATCCGCCACTTTGTCTTGCCCAAAGCCCTGCATAAATACCGCCACGAGCGATAAGTTCATCATGACTGCCCATCTCCACAATCTCCCCTTTATCCATGACAACCAGCTTATCTAGGCTTGCAATCGTGGAGAGACGATGGGCGATGGCGATGACGGTTTTGCCGGTCATCATGTCGTCTAGGCTTTGAGTGATGGCGTGTTCTACTTCACTATCTAGGGCGGATGTGGCTTCATCAAGCAGTAAAATCGGTGCGTTTTTGAGCATGACACGAGCGATGGCGATACGCTGACGCTGACCACCAGACAGCTTAACCCCCCGCTCGCCGACTTGTACATCAAGCCCTGTATTGCCATATTTGTCGTGTAGGCTTTGGATAAACTCCCACGCATGGGCTTTTTTGGCAGCCATGATAATCTCATCATCAGTCGCATCAGGTCTGCCATAGGCGATGTTTTCTCGCACGGTGCGGTGAAGTAGGGACGTGTCTTGGGTTACCATGCCGATTTGATGGCGAAGTGAGTTTTGGGTAACTTGGCTGATGTCTTGACCATCAATACAAATTCGCCCACCGTCCACATCATAAAATCTTAGCAACAGATTGACAAGGCTAGATTTACCCGCCCCACTTCGCCCCACCAGACCGACTTTCTCGCCTGCTTTGATGCTAAGATTAAATTGATTAAATAGCCCAAGTTGATCATCACCACGCCCATAATTAAACACCATCTCATCAAAAACAATATCCCCTGCCGTCACCACCAAATCCTTGGCACCATCTTTGTCTGTGATGGCGTGTGGCATGGTCAGTGTTCCCATACCATCTTGCACCGTACCGATATGCTCAAACAAAGTTGCCGTCTGCCACATGATCCACTGAATCATGCCTTTTAATCTAAGGGCAATACCACTTGCCACCGCAATCGCCCCCACCGTAACCTGCCCTTGTGTCCACAGATAGACACCGATGGCAGTAGAGCCGACAATCATCATCAAAGACAACAGTTCAGTGGTCGTACCTAGCAAAGACACCCACCGCATTTGGGCGTGGACAGTACTCATAAAGTCCGTCATGGCGGATTTGGAATAATCTAGCTCACGGTGTGAATGGCTAAATAATTTGACCGCACTGATGTTGGCATAAGCGTCCGTGATACGCCCTGTCATCAAGGCTCGTGCGTCCGCCTGCATACTTGCGGTTCGTTTTAGACGTGGCAAAAAAATTTTCATAATCACGCCTGCACAAACAAGCCACGCCACAAATGGCAAGAACAGCCACACATCAAGCCCAAACAAAATCACACCGCTCGTTACAAGATAAGCGATAACAAATGACATCATCTCCGCCATCGTCATAATCGTATCACGCACGGCAAGAGCGGTTTGCATCACCTTGGCAGACACACGCCCTGAAAATTCATCTTGATAAAACTGCATGGATTGCCCAAGCATGTGCTTATGAAACCACCATCTAAGTCGCATGGGAAACACGCCTTGCAAGGTCTGAAAGTGGATCAAATTCCCCAAAAACTCGCCAATGATAGACAAGACACACAAGCCCAAAATCAGCATGATGGTCGCCCCTTTTTCTTGCCAAAGGGTCTGTGGGCTATAAGTGGTCAGCCAATCTACCACATCACCTGCCCAAGCAAATAACAGCGAACCAAATATTCCCAAAAGCATGGATAATAGCATACGCATCAGTATCCAGCCACGAGCACCCGCCGTACACGCCCACAAAAAGGCAAATAATCCGTCTTTGGCGGTGGGCATGGGGGTGTCAGGATAAGTGTCTAGGCGGTTTTCAAAGTAGGAAAATAGGGACATGAGTTTTTTTTTATAAATGATACGATTAAAACTTACTATTATAACAGTTTATCATCACATAAACAAAAAACCGCCCAAAGGACGGCTTTTGTGGTGGTTTTATTTTCGGCTATGGCTTGAAAAGTATGCTGACAAGAAAACCGTTTGTGGTGAGCTATGCCTGCCCATGACGGTTTTCCCGCCCTTCGATAGTTCGGCAAGCTCACTACTCAGGGCGAACAAAAAACCAAACTAACACACTTTTTGAACCACCCCCTTATTTTCTTATGGCTATATAGCACGATACAACCGACTGCCTTCTTCCTTAAATTTCTCTTTCATCTCGTCCATTCCCTTGGCATACTCACGCACGTTTTGGGTGATTTTCATCGAGCAAAATTTCGGGCCACACATAGAGCAAAAGTGAGCCGACTTGTGGGCTTCTTTTGGCATGGTCTCATCGTGCATGGCTCGGGCGGTGTCAGGGTCTAGGGCAAGATTAAACTGATCTTCCCAGCGAAACTCAAAGCGTGCCTTAGACAAGGCATTATCACGCACCTGAGCCAGCGGGTGTCCTTTGGCAAGGTCGGCGGCGTGGGCGGCGATTTTATAGGTGATGATACCGTCTTTAACGTCTTTTTTATTGGGCAGACCTAGATGCTCTTTTGGCGTAACATAGCACAGCATTGCCGTACCATACCAGCCAATCATCGCCGCCCCAATGGCACTGGTGATGTGGTCATACCCAGGGGCAATGTCGGTCGTGAGTGGTCCTAGCGTATAAAATGGCGCTTCATGGCAATGGGTTAACTGCATTTCCATATTCTCCTTAATCATATGCATGGGAACGTGTCCAGGCCCTTCAATCATTACCTGCACGTCATGCTCCCACGCACGTTTTGTCAGCTCACCAAGCGTGATAAGCTCGCTAAATTGAGCTTCGTCATTAGCGTCCTGGATTGAGCCGGGGCGAAGTCCGTCCCCTAAGCTAAACGCCACGTCATAGGCTTTGGCAATTTCACAAATCTCATCAAAATGCTCATACAAAAAGTTTTCTTTATGATGAGCCAAGCACCACTGTGCCATAATTGAACCGCCACGGCTGACAATGCCCGTCAAGCGATTTGCTGTCATCGGTACATAGCGAAGTAGCACCCCTGCATGAATGGTAAAATAATCCACGCCCTGCTCGGCTTGCTCAATGAGCGTATCCTTAAAAATCTCCCACGTCAAATCTTCGGCAACACCGCCCACCTTTTCAAGGGCCTGATAAATCGGCACCGTCCCAATCGGTACAGGCGAATTGCGGATAATCCATTCACGAGTTTCGTGGATATTTTTGCCGGTGGACAAATCCATAATCGTGTCCGCCCCCCAACGAGTTGCCCACGTCATTTTGGCGACTTCTTCATCAATGGACGAGCCAAGTGCCGAGTTACCGATGTTGGCGTTGATTTTCACGAGAAAATTTCGCCCGATAATCATCGGCTCGCTCTCTGGGTGATTGATGTTACTCGGGATAATCGCTCGTCCGCTTGCGACTTCTTGACGGACGAATTCAGGGGTAATTTCACGCACCATTTTCGCCCCAAAATTTTGCCCTTGATGTTGGCGTAAATCCACCCCATCTGCTTGGCGACCGTTTTCACGAATGGCGATGTACTCCATTTCAGGCGTGATGATGCCTTGTTTAGCGTAGTGTAATTGGGTAACGTTTTTGCCTTGTTTGGCTCGGCGTGGTTTAGAAATGTGGGCAAAACGAATGCCTTGGGTGCGAATGTCGTTTAAGCGTGCCTTACCAAAAGCCGATGTCAAACCGTCCAAAATCTCGGTGTCATCACGCTCGACTATCCACTGTTCACGAAGTTTTGGTAAGCCTTGATTTAGGTCAATCTGCACATCTGGGTCGGTATAAACGCCAGACGTATCATACACCAAAATTGGCGGATTTTTCTCCACGCCGTCTTGGGCGAGACCTGTTGGCGTGTCAGTCAAGCTAATCTCACGAAATGGCACACGAATGTCGGCACGACTGCCCTGTACATAGACTTTACGAGACGCTGGCAAGGTGCGAGTTAGGTCTTTTGCGTCTTGTTCGTGCTGATTGACGACTTGGTTTAGGTGGGGATTTGTTAATTGGCTCATACATTTTTCCTTAAATTGGCTTTAACAAATCAAGCCAATAAAGAAATTTTGCCCGTATGGTTGCCAATGGCGGAAAAATGACTTTGATTAACTTGATTCCTACGGCAGTATTAACTGCATCAGGTTCAACGGATTTTGTGTTAAAAGACACAATCTCGGCAATCTAAAATTGCACTCCGTCAAGTTAATTACATTGTAACACAACAAATCCCCAAAAAACCAAACCATATTTTTTGATAAACATAAAATATTTTTATCTTTTAGGGAAAGTCTCTTGTTATTCATCAGTGTGCTTGTTATCATATGGGGTTGTTATCATTTGGTTGTCATTTTGTTATTCAAGGATTGTATAAGGATTGCTATGAAAGTGATTGTGCTAGGCGGTGGTGTGATTGGTGTTACATCTGCTTATTATCTTGCCAAACAAGGTGTTGATGTAACCGTCATTGAACGCCAAGCAAATGTTGCCGAAGAGACAAGTTTTGCCAATGCAGGGCAAATCTCCCCCGGTTATTCCACCCCTTGGGCAGCCCCCGGCATCCCTGCCAAGGCTACCAAATGGCTATTTCAAAAACACGCCCCCTTTGCCATCGTACCTGACGGCACACTTTGGCAGACCCAATGGGCAAAGCAAATGTTCGCCAACTGTACCGCCGAACGCTACGCCATCAACAAAGAACGCATGATGCGTGTCGCTGAATATAGCCGAGACTGCCTGCAAGCACTCCGCCAAGACACAGGCATCAATTATGAACATCGCACCAAAGGCACACTACAATTATTTAGAAAACAAGCCCAACTAGACGTGGTGGGTCGTGATATTGAAGTGTTAAAAGAATGCGGTGTCGCTTATGAGCTATTAGGTCGTGATGAATTATCTCGTGCCGAGCCTGCTTTGGCACACGCCAAAGATAAGCTTGTGGGCGGACTAAGACTGCCCAATGATGAGACAGGCGATTGCAATTTATTCACCAAAGGCTTGGCAAAAATCGCCGAAACTTTGGGGGTAAAATTCTTATTCAATCAGACCGTACAAGAAATACAGCACAACGGACAGACCATCACAGGCGTATTAGTTGATGGCAAAATCCTTAAAGCAGATGCTTATGTATTAGCATTTGGTAGCTATTCTCGTGCCATCGCCAAACACTTAGGATTAAGCCTGCCTGTCTATCCTGTCAAGGGGTATTCTTTGACCATACCTATTATTGATGAAAGCCTTGCCCCTGTCTCAACCGTGCTTGATGAGACTTATAAGATTGCCATCACTCGCTTTGATAATCGCATTCGTGTCGGTGGTATGGCAGAATTATCAGGATTTAATTTAAAACTAAACCCACAGCGTCGTGCCACCCTTGAAATGGTAACCCGTGACCTATTCCCCGCAGGCGACCTATCGCAGGCGAGCTTTTGGACAGGTCTTCGCCCCATGACACCAGATGGCACGCCCATCATCGGCGAAACTTCTTTTGATAACTTGTTCATCAATACAGGGCATGGCACACTTGGCTGGACGATGGCGTGCGGTTCAGGCAAGCTTGTCGCTGACATCATCACCAAACAAACCCCAGACATCAGCCTAGATGGTCTGTCTTTGGCACGCTATCAACGATAACAACCAACTACCAACAACCCATTTAATCAACAAGGATAATTCATGAGCAACATCACCAAACTTGACAGCAACGACAGCCTAAGCGAAATCGCCATTCATCAAGGCGTGGTCTATTTGGCAGGGCAAGTACCCAATGACGACAGCCTAGATATTAAAGGACAATCTCGTGAAGTATTCGCCAATATAGACGAAGCCCTTGCCAAGGCAGGTACAGATAAATCAAAACTGCTATCTGCTCAGGTGTTCATTACCGATTTGGCGAATTTTGACGCATTTAATGCCGAGTGGAATGCGTGGGTGCAAGGCATCACACCCCCTGCTCGTGCGACCATTGAAGCAAAATTAGTCAATCCAAAATGGCTGATTGAGATTATGGTCATCGCAGCCATTTAATCAATAAGGATTTAATATCAATAAGCTCATCACACCAAAGCACCAAGCCTAGATATTTGTAGGGTTTGGTGCTTTTTTTTGGGTTGTGATAAAGTTAGATTATGGTTGTGGTTGATTGGGATAAAGTTGAAATTTTGATGGGCTAAGCATCTTAAGTACATCAAACATTTAAGTAATCAAACATCTATTTTATCAAATTCATCTCGCCCCACCACCGTATTATAAAGCCCCACCTTGTCTTTGTGTCTGTCTAGCCCTGTGTATTCTAGACTACTGTCTTCATAGCGTTTAAATTTATATACCGCATCATTCATCAGACTGCCATTAAAGACATTTAGGCGGTTTAGCAGAGCAAAATCTGATTGCGTAAGACCTGTTACACGGCGAAATAAATCAGGTTCAAGCTGGGTAATCACATCTTCTAGACAATGCTCACGATAATCGGTCAGATACATAAATATGGGTATGCGTGTGGCGAATTTGATGAGTTTTTCTTGGATTTGTTTGCGAAGCGATTTGTATTCTTTTTCTTCATCGCTAAGTTCTTTTTTCTCTTTGGGTGTCAGCTCATCGCCTTTTTCTTTTTTTGTTTTTGCCACGTTTTCAGATTTATTGATGATTGTCTCAATGTCTTGGTTTAGACTTCTAAATCCTTCAATACCCATTAAAGCTTTCATCGCTTTATCATCATTCATCAGCCGTGTCAATGTGTCGTTATCCACATTAACAAGTAAAGCACTCTCCCACCGCCGTGCCAAAAGTGTGGCAGTCGTGCCACTCATCGCCATGTCTAGAACGCCGCCTGCATCTATCTGCTTCATCGTGCTACCATCATAGGCAAGCACAGGCAAAAAGCGGATAAACTCACCCACCTTTTGTTCAGGATTGGTGTTCGTGTTGTCCAACCGACAGCTGTATTCAGCGATTTGGCGTAAGGCTCTATTGGGAGCAAAATCAAAGACATAGCACTGCTCTTTTAAGATGGTCTCGCCATGTGGGTCGGTGGGGTCATAGTTTTTAAGCACCCAAGGGGTCTGCACCCGAAATGCCGCCTGAAAATAAGTCTCTGGGCTTGTGGTATTACGGAGCATAAAAATCCCCGTCCACGGAGCGACCGATACGCCTGTGGTGAGCTTACCGCAGGAGAGCGTGATGGTCTTGGTGGTCAAAGGATTGCTGCCCATCGCCTGCTGTACAGGGGGCAAGGCTTCTACACCAATACCTGCCTGCGTGCCTGCACAGACGATAATTTTATACTCATGAAAAAACTGATTTTGTTTTTGGGCCAATAAATTATTCATCGCAAAACAGCTCGCCACAGATGGCAAAAACCAAAAAGTATGCAGTAGCCCATTTTTTAGATGCACATCACTAAATGGCATGGGCGGTTTTTTTGCCCCCATTTTTAGGGTGTCTACGGTCATCTCAGGCAGTTTGTTTTGGATAAATTCTAGCCAGCGTTGCACTTCGTTCTCATGGATAAACCGTGCCGTATCGCCATCACCTGTCGCACGAAAAAACTCATTTAAATCAAATTCATTAAACTCGCCTTTCTTTGCCACATCACGAATGCTATCAGGGAGCTGATAGGTCATCATCACCATCTTGGGTAGTGATAAATACGGATTTTTGCCGTATGTGTCGTCCCACTCGGCTTTGGCTTTTTGTTCGTCTGAATACGTCCAGTTAAAAATCTGCTCTTCAATAAATTCGCCTGACGACATCGCCCGAAATGGCGTGCCTGACAAATACAAATAGTGGTCTGTGGTAATCGGCAAAAGCTCTTGGTCAAAGTCTTTTAAAAATGAGCTTTCGGCAAATTCTTGCTCTTTTTTGTCGGTTTCGCCATCAAATAAATCACGAGCATTCTCACGCCACGCCCCATAATGATATTCATCAAAAATCACGCAGTCCCAATTTAGGGCGTGTACCCATTCATTTTTGGCTTTGATACCGCCTGATCTGGTTTTGCCCAAAAAGTCTTGAAATGACCCAAAGCAGACAATCGGGCGATTTTTATCCGCCGTGTCAATCGTCAAATCGCTGTTTTTGCTGATGAACTGCCAACCTACAAAATCCACATGGCTTTTTAGGTCATTTTCCCAAGCATCTTGCACCGCAGGCTTGAACGTCAAAATCAGTATACGCTCCCAACCCATCGCACGGGCAAGCTGATAACTGGCAAAAGTCTTGCCAAATCGCATTTTGGCATTCCACAAAAATCTGGGCGATTTGCCATGATTGGCAGGCTCTGCCGAAAAACTCTCAAAATACGCCTTGGTGCGTGCCACCGCCTGTGCCTGCTCAGGACGTAGCCCAAAATCTGCCGTGCGCCTGTCCGCCATCGCCTTGCCTGTCTTAACAGTCAAAAATGCCGAATGGACATCGTCTAGTGTGCAAGCGAACCACTCGCCATTTGGTCTGTCAAAACCCATCTTAATCAGGGCTTGATGAATGGCATGGTCGCTAAATGTCGTGCCGTCATCACGAACCGCCAGCTCATCAAAGACAATCCGCCAGCTCTGGCGTGGTGTGGCAATCGGATACTGTGCCTGCACACGTTCCAAGGCGGTCTTGGTGGTGTAGCCGACCTTGATACAGCCGTCAAACCGCTCATCGGTATAGGCATAAATGCGGGGTGGGTTTAGGGTGTCGGTGAGATTGACGGGGGTTTGTGGGTTCATTGGGTTTTTCTCGCTTTTAAGAAAAATTCAATTTCATCATTTTGAACTTTTTGATGATAAAAATTTAAAAAATCTTGTTCAAGATATTTATGACCATCTAATAAAAAAGGAATATGATTTCCCAAATCATTTGGCGAGATAATTAAATCTAATTTATCCGTCAATTCATTTTTATCCAAAAATTCTTGAACAATTTGTGTCGTTGTGGGATTACTATATAAATCAAATTCTTGATAATTTAATCCATCAATTGACGCCAGTTCTTTTCGTTTTTCGTATTTAAAGTCTTGAATAACATCTTGACAAAATTCCTTAAAATTTTCAAAATCTGTTGGCTTTTTAATCGCTTTTGTTGATAAAATAGAAACCTGTCGGAATTTGCTTTTATCTGACAAATCTCTAATATAAAAACATTTTTTTGCTATTTCTATTACGAATTTCTTTTGGTGGATAATCCACATAAAATTCACAATTATCCAAATCAAAATGCTGTTTTAACTCATCTCTACCGCTATAAAAACAGCTTAAAAAATCTTTTAAATCCAAAATATCATCAGCATTAGTAACAATACCGCCCAAATTTTGCTCGGCATTATCCCTAATAGATTGAAAATGTTTAACTAGATTAGTTTGATTAAAAGATACATTGCGTGTTTTTAACGTATAATTTTTACTCATTTTCAAGCTCCATCGGTCTAACCATCTTTTCAATAAAAGCAATCTCATCATCAGATAAACCATATTTTTGATACAATTCATCATCTGTCCACGATTTTGAAAAGTCTTGCATAGGTACGAATTGATAAACTTTTTGAGTTCCATCTTGTGTATTCTTTTTAAGTAGAACCAAAAAGCGGAAAAATCTTGTACTAATATAAGACATTACATTTTTGCAAATTTGTTCATTTTCAAATGTTCCAATAACTAAATAAGTTTCTGTACAAGCTGTATTTGGTTTACCCAAAAATGGTTTTCCTAATACCCAAAAATTAGATGAAATTCTTTCCCCATAAGCTCTTGCAATATAAACTTTATACTGATTAACCCAATTTCTATTCCTATCTATATCATTTAAACTTATATAATTTATACCATCGCTTGTATACAATTCAACACTGTTACTATTTGATTTTGATTGTCCACGATATGATGTAGAAAAACCGAATGGCTTTCTTGAACTAACCAAATTTGAAAAACTTTTTTCTTTAAAATTTTTAATCTTTCTTAATATAGAAATTGCCTGATTAAAACGAATAAAAGTTTCAGTGCCATCTTCTTTTAAATATCTATTCATTCTTGAAACAATACTATTTCCTTCAATGGTTTCCACCAAGCAAGTTCCAGAGTGGCTCTTATCCCACAAAAAATAAGAAACCCCGCCTGAAATATCCACGCCTGGAAAGCAATCATTTGAATCAATATAATCAACCAAAACTTTTAGACGTCTATCATTTAGCATTTCATCACGAAATTCATCAAGCCCTTTTCCACCTGCAAACCAACGACTAGGCGTAATCATAATCAGATAATGCGGATTTAATTTTTTGGCTTGCTGGATAAATTTATGATAAATAGGCGTGGCACTTGCAGAAGCACCACCATCCGATAATTGATACGGCGGATTACCAATAATTACATCAAATTTCATTTTACTAATTTCCAATTCATAAAAAGATGGGTGGATAAATGCATACGCATGGGTCTCAAATTCATGCTCACGGCTGATACTGCCGTTACTTTTGTCATAGACATCTTGACTTGCTCCACAGGCTGTGCATTTGCCGTTTTGCCATGTATGCTCGCTTTGGGGGAAAAAGATATTGCCATCATTATCATCAAATGCTGTACAAATGCTGTATTCTCCCCCTGCTCGCTTGGCACAATAGACGCTCCGCCGTGATAATAGAGCGGTCAGATGTGTGATGGCGATACCGTAGAGTTGCTGGCTAAATATATGATTGAGCCGTTCTTGTAGGTCTGGGATTTGGTGTTCTAAGCCTTTGATGAGACGTTTGGTGATTTCTCGTAGGAATACACCTGATTTGCAGACAGGATCCAAAAATGTCGTGTTTGGATTTTCAAATAATGCCTGGGGCAGTCTGTCCAATATTTCATTGACGAGCTTTGGCGGGGTAAAAACTTCATCATTGGATAAATTGGCAAGGCATTCCAAAACGTCTGGGTTGTAATTGATTAAATCACTCATTTTTTATACTCCTTGTCGCTTAAATCAATATCCAAAAAATACACAGGCGGGTATTCTTTTATCGGCTCAGGGATATAAGCGTCATCGCCCAAATCCGAAAATAACGGCAATTCACGCTCGCTGGATTTATTGATTAAATCAGGATAGACATATTCACGGCGTATCATATCCGTGCCAAGCATTGACCATTCACTAAACACAATGGGCGTGCCGTCTTTCTGCTTTAATGATAAAGCATCTCCACATAAGATATTTTTTGATAATAAAAAACGTGCCACGTCTATACAGCGTGGGTTAATGTTTTTAAAATGAGATGAGTAATGATTTTGAAAAATCGCTAATAACCGCTCACGACATTCAGCGACATTGTCAGCCAACAGCTCAATACCATAAATGGAGCTAATGGCGGTAATGGCGTTTAATTCGTAGTTGTATTGAATTTTTTTGTGTTTTTGGTAAATGGCGGTAAGTTTTCGCTGTAATATCACCGCAAGAAAATTCCCCGTACCACAGGCAGGCTCTAAAAAGGTGGCTTCGGGGTCGGTGCATTGGTGAGCGACCAAATCAAGCATGGCATTGACTTCACGCTCATTTGTATAAACTTCGCCATGGTCTTTGATACGCTCACGAGACTTGGTCTGAGATGGGGACTGGGGGTGTGTTTGAGTGGCTGATTTAACTTGCATGGGATTGCCCCGTGCAGGTCAGATGGTTTGCTAAATGAGATAAGAATGGGGTATGATGGGATACTAAGAGATTTTGGGTATGGCTTAGACTAGGTACGCAGGTACGCAGGTACGCAGGTACGCAGGTACGCAGGTACGCAGGTACGCAGGTACGCAGGTACGCAGGTACGCAGGTACGCAGGTACGCAGGTACGCAGGTACGCAGGTACGCAGGTACGCAGGTACGCAGGTACGCAGGTACGCAGAGCATTATAGCGGGCAAATACAGCCTGTCAAGACAATACATGACAATTTCCAATAAAAAGTGAGAAAACTTGATTCTATCATAAATAATAATACCAACCAAGATGATTAGGGTGGTTTTGTTAATAAATACAGGTGTATTGATAAAGTAGAGATTCTTTGTATATCATACCGGTGAGATAATAGATAACACCACAATTCATGCAAGCCCATTTGTATGTTTCACATGAAACATATATTTTGAATTCATCTTATCATCACACCCAAAAAAACCAAGCACATAGACTTGGTTTTTATGTATTTACTCCCACTCAATGGTCGCAGGTGGCTTGCTACTGACATCATATACCACACGAGACACATCACGGATTTCATTCATGATACGAGTTGAGATTTTATCCACCAAATCATAAGGCAAATGGGCAAAGCGTGCCGTCATAAAGTCCACCGTCTCAACCGCACGAAGTGCAATCACCCACGCATAACGTCTGCCATCACCGACCACCCCTACCGACTTGACAGGCTGAAATACCGCAAATGCCTGTGCCGTCTTATCATACCAACCAGACGCACGAAGCTCCTGCATAAAGATGTCGTCCGCCATACGCAAAATATCGGCGTATTCTTTTTTGACTTCGCCCAAAATCCGCACGCCAAGACCCGGACCTGGGAATGGGTGGCGATAAATCATGTGATGGGGAATGCCAAGTGCCACACCCAATTTGCGTACTTCATCTTTGAATAAATCACGCAGCGGCTCAACCAGTTCAAACGCCAAATCATCAGGCAAACCACCAACATTATGGTGCGATTTAATGACATGAGCCTTGCCTTGCTTGCTTGCCGCCGATTCAATCACATCAGGATAAATCGTCCCTTGCGCCAAGAATTTCACGCCATCTAGCTTACGTGCTTCTTCTGAAAACACTTCAATAAATTCTCGTCCGATGATTTTGCGTTTCGCTTCTGGGTCTGTTACGCCTGCCAATGCCATCAAAAAACGAGACTCAGCGTCAGCACGAATCACACGAATGCCCATATTCTGGGCGAACATTTGCATAACCTCATCGCCTTCATTTAGGCGTAATAAGCCATTATCCACAAAAACGCAGGTTAATTGGTCGCCAATCGCCTTATGCAAAAGTGCCGCCACCACCGAACTATCCACACCGCCAGATAAGCCAAGCAATACCTTTTGGTCGCCGATTTGCTCTTTTAGTTGGGCGATGCGTAGCTCAATGATGTTCTCAGAATTCCACGCATGACCACAGCCACAAATACCATGTACAAAATTAGAAATCAGCACCACCCCTTTGTCGGTATGCGTAACTTCTGGGTGAAACTGCACCCCATAAAAGCCACGATGCTCATCGCTGGCAGATGCATACGGACAGCTAGGCGTGCTTGATGTGCTAACAAATCCTTCTGGCAATAAAGATACTTTATCCCCATGGCTCATCCACACTTGGACTTGGTTTTTGTCGTTGGCGATGTTACTGAGCAAACGGTCTTGGTGTAATACGTCAATCTCAGCATAACCAAATTCATGCACCAAGCCAGCTTCTACCTTGCCACCAAACTGCTCTGCCATCGTCTGAAAGCCATAGCAAATACCAAGCACAGGTACGCCAAGCTCAAACACCGCTTTGGGGGCACGTGGACTGCCTGCCTCATGGACGCTCTCAGGACCGCCAGATAAAATGATGCCTTTTGGATTAAAGGCTTTGATGTCATCATCAGACATATCAAACGCATACATCTCAGAATACACGCCAGCTTCACGAACACGGCGAGCGATAAGCTGGCTGTATTGTGAGCCAAAATCTAGGATTAAAATGCGGTCAGTGGTGATGGTCTGCGTCATGTGTTTTGCCTTTTGTTTGGTATTAAATAAAGTAATTGGTTAATCAGATATTGCCAAACGACGGTATCGCTTGGCAGGGTTATTTATGTTTTAAACATCTTAACTTTAGGTGTCAATGTCTGCATTTAAAGCATTTTCTTCAATAAATGCACGTCTTGGCTCGACATCATCACCCATAAGACAGGTAAATAAGTGATCAGCAGCGATAGCATCTTCAATAGTGATTTTAAGCATTCGGCGATTTTCAGGATCCATGGTGGTCTCCCATAGTTGCTCAGGATTCATCTCACCAAGACCTTTATAACGCTGAATGCCAAGTCCACGTCGAGCGTCCGTCATGAGTAACTCCCATAGATGATCAAAATCCTTAATGGCAATATCTTTATCGCCACGTCTAATAAAGCTGTCTTTAGTTAAAATCGTATTCCATGTGCTTGATAATTTTAACAACTTAGCATACTCACCTGAGTCGATAAATAGCGGATCAAGGGTATAATATTGTGGTAATTGATGCACATAGATGGTTACTTTTGGTAAAAACATACCTAAATTATCATCACCCCCTAGCGGTTCAAGCGACACACTAGGCATTAACTTAGCGGCAGTTTCATTCATCATAGATTGTAACTTATCTGCCCATTCACCAAGCCTAGCTTTATCTTTTAAAGTCTCAGTTTCAAGCTTAGGCAAAAGACTTAATGCATTAATTAAAGCTCGTGGATACTTTTGACTTAGGCGATTTGTGGTGTTTTGAGCAAGACTATAATCATTTAACAAATTTTCTAAAGCCTGCCCTGTAATAGCTGGTGTATCTTTGGTTAAAAACAGCTGATTATCATCAATCGTTGATGATAAAAGATACGCTTTTAAGGCTTCATCATCTTTTAGATATAACTCTTGCTTGCCTTTTTTAATCTTATAAAGCGGCGGCTGAGCGATATAAATATAACCTCGCTCAATCAGCTCTGGCATTTGACGAAAAAAGAACGTCAAAAGCAATGTGCGAATGTGTGAGCCGTCCACATCTGCATCGGTCATGATGATGATTTTGTGGTAGCGGAGCTTATCGGGGTTATACTCATCCTTACCAATGCCACAACCTAAAGCAGTGATTAACGTACCAACCTCAGCAGATGATAGCATTTTGTCAAAACGGGCTCTTTCTACATTTAAAATTTTACCCTTTAAAGGTAAAATGGCTTGTGTTTTACGGCTACGTCCTTGCTTAGCAGAACCCCCTGCCGAATCACCCTCCACCAAATAAAGCTCAGAAAGTGCTGGGTCTTTTTCTTGGCAGTCAGCAAGCTTACCTGGCAACCCTGCAATATCCAAAGACGTCTTACGTCGTGTCATTTCACGAGCTTTACGAGCAGCTTCACGAGCTCTAGCAGCATCGATGATTTTACCAGCAATAGCTTTGGCTGCACTTGGATTTTCAAGTAAATACTCACTTAGGCGTTCGTTCATGGCAGTTTCAACCGCCCCTTTCACCTCACTTGAGACCAACTTTTCTTTGGTTTGAGAGCTAAATTTAGGGTCAGGCACTTTAACCGAGATGATGGCAACAAGCCCTTCTCGTGCGTCATCGCCCGTCACTTGCACCTTTTCTTTTTTAGCAATATTTTCACTATCCATATAGGCATTTAGGCAGCGAGTTAATGCTGAGCGAAAGCCTGATAAGTGTGTTCCACCGTCTTTTTGGGGGATATTATTGGTAAAGCATAAAACTTTTTCGTTAAAGCTGTCCGACCATTGTAAAGCCACCTCAACGCCTATGCCATCACTTGAATCAGCCGTGAAGTGAAATGTATCATTTAATGTCTGCTTACCATCGTTGATATAATCTACAAACTCGCCCAGACCGCCTTTATGCTCAAAAACCTGCTGCTTACCATCTCTTTTATCAGTCAATACGATACGCACCCCTGAATTTAGAAATGATAATTCTCGTAAACGCTTGGCAAGAATGTCATAATCAAAAATCGTCCCACTAAAAATCTCAGCAGATGGATAAAATCTTACTTGAGTGCCAGTTTCTGTGGTTGCGTGCAGTTTTTTTAGTTCAAAATCAGGAACGCCATTAGTGTAATCTTGGGTATAAGCAAAACCATCTCGACTGATGTTTAAGATAAGCTTTTCAGATAACGCATTAACAACCGACACCCCAACGCCATGCAGACCGCCCGACACTTTATAAGAATTATCATCAAACTTACCGCCTGCGTGAAGCACCGTCATGATGACTTGAGCTGCTGATACCCCTTCTTCTGGGTGAATGTCCACAGGAATGCCACGCCCATTATCAGCAACCGACACCGACTCATCTTCATGAATGACGATATTAATCTCATCGCAATGCCCTGCCAACGCCTCATCGATGGCATTATCCACCACCTCAAACACCATGTGGTGCAAGCCTGTGCCATCATCGGTATCGCCAATATACATTCCAGGACGGACACGCACCGCTTCAAGCCCTCTTAGGACACGTACGTTTTTGGCGGTGTAATCGTTAGTTTGGGCTTGAGACTGCTCAAGGTCGTGCGTCTGCTCGGTCATGATACTTCCTTAAAAATCAAAGTCTTAGCAAGCTGATCGATTTTGATTTTATTGTAATAATAAATACCCATTATTATAGCATTTTTTTTGTAAAAAGTCATAGGTTTGGCAAGGCTTTAGCGATGATGTAGGATTGCTTTAGGTATTATTTAGGTCGGTTGAATCATCTTGTGATGATTTAGGATAAATTTCACCATGTTTCACGTGAAACATCTGATAAGTTTTTAACGATGCATCTTTATGCTGCGTCCTAAGCTTTTGGGTGATAATATCATTCATCTGTATATTTAGACTACTGATTATGATTTGACATGGTAGTTTTAACACCACATCAAGCAATGTATGCACAGCCTTATTATCAAGCTCAGCATCAATATCGTCAATTAAAACCATAGGCATGGCTTTTGCATTCTCATGCTCACAAATCATATAAAGCTGCGACAGCCGAAGTGCTACGATGAGCAACTTTTTCTCGCCACGAGATAAGATATTTGCCGCCTGCTCACGCAATTTTTCGCCATGACTGACTTTTTTTAGCACCACTGATACATCTGCACGGTGTGCACCCACTCTGGTGTAGCCCAACTCAATATCACCACTAAGTCGTGACTTAAGCACCTCAAATAGCCCTTGTGTCGCATCAAAACCTGCCAAATAGTTTAATTCAATCTGGCCTTGATACTGTGGTAAAAGTCGCTCTAGCATGGATTGAAATATCATTTGCCAACGCTCAAACACAGCTTGGCGATGGGTGTGTAAATGATGAGCGTGATATGACAGCTGTCTATCCCATGCTACTAGCTCTTCTTGGCGACCAAGCACAGCTGGCGATTTTAATAAAGCATTTCGCTGCTTTAAAAGTCTTTGATAAGCAAGCCATTCAGGATAAAATTGCGATTCAAGATGAAAACAAAGCCAGTCTAATAACTGCCTGCGACTACCACTTCCCTCCTCTAAAATCGCCATTCCTGACGGATCAATTAGCAGCGTCGGCAAGCGAAAGCTTAGCGTGCTTTGAGATGAGACATGAATATTATTAACTTTAAGCGTGGTTGTGGCAAGATGTGTTGCATCCAGCGTCTTTTGCAAAGCAAATGTCGCACCATCGGCAGTGGCTGCCCATACCGTGCAAGTTTTGGTGTGATGCGTGATATAGCGTTTTGGCTCATGATGGCGGAACGTTTTTCCACGAGAAAGCAAAAACACCGCCTCAAGAAGCGATGTTTTGCCACTGCCATTTAACCCCACCATTAGGTTGCACGATGCCAGATTAAGACTGACATGTTTGATATTACGCAGCTGATGTACATTAATCTTGGTGATCACATCACACTCGCATTGGCATAACGACATACAGATGATTCATTTCATCATTCACCTGATGAATAAGCACAGGATTAACATCGCCTGTCATACCTAAATAAACTTGCCCCTCCAATGTTCTTAAAACAGCTCGTAAATACGCTTCGTTAAATGATACCTCAAGTGGCTCACCTTGGTAATTCACGGGCAAAAATTCTTCTGCCTCTTCTTGATAACTATTTCGCACACTCACCTTTACCCTATCCAACTCTTTAAAGTCAAATAAAATACCAGGAGAGTCTTTGCTATTTAACACCGACAAGCGACGCATGACATTTACAAGCTCTTCTTTATTAAAGACGGCAGATCGATTGGCATTTACTGCAATAACACGGCGATAGTCAGGGAATCGCCCCTCAATTAAGCGTGCGGTGAGCGTCGTACTAATACCACCAAGCTCGCCTTCATCGCTAAAGTTTAAGGAAACTTGTAAAAAGTCGTTATCAATGCCTAACACCACATCGCCTTCTTTACTTTCTTTGATTAAATCAGCAAGCAGCCTTTCAAGTTCAACGATTGCCTTACCTGGAACTATCACAGCCCATGAATCATAACTTTTAGATAACGCACGGTGAGCCACCGCCAGGCGATGCCCATCTGTTGCTACAGCAGTCAGCTTATCTTCATTAATCTCAAGCAGCATACCTGTTAAGTAATGACGAACATCTTGAGTTGCCATCGCAAATCGTGTATGTCCTAGCATCTCAAACAAATCAGTACGGTCAATACTTAGCGGCACAGTATTATTTGGCACACCAATACTTGGAAAATCCTGAGCAGGTCTGCTTTTTAGGTTATATTTACCCTTATCACTACCAATAATACAACGTCCATCTTCAGCATCTATGGTTGCTATATCTCCTGCTAATGCTCGGCAAATACCAAAAAATTTCTCTGCTGGCAAAGTTGTACTTCCTGCTTTGATACAAGCATTATCTGGCAGTCGCACTGTTGCTGTTAGCTCTACTTCTAGGTCGGATGCTGTTAACGTTAAGATATTAGGTTCTAAAACAAGCTTAATATTTTCTAAGATAGCCACACGCTGATTGTGCTTATCAGCAATCTTTACCACCATGTTAATAGCATTAATAAGCAGGTCTTTTTGGATTGATAATTTCATAATATTGTCTCGATTTTAATCAAATAATGGTATATTTTAGCACGCCTTACAGTCACTTAACACACCCAGCATCGCTTAAGCAAACTCTAAAGTTGCCTTTAAAGATGAGTAGTCCTTAAGAACTTTGGGATCTTCATCACACAGCTCTTTAATTTTTTCGCATGCATGCATGACTGTTGAGTGGTCTCGTCCGCCAAATGCTTGACCAATTTCAGGAAAGCTATCTTTGGTTAGATCCCGAATTAACGCCATTGCCATTTGGCGTGGTCGTGCAATATTTCTAGCACGCTTTTTACCCATTAAATCTTTCACCGAAACGCCATAATACTCAGCCACCACTTCACGAATATTTTCAGCGTTGACCGCTCGGGCGCGAGCCTCGATATGATCTTTAATGGCATGCTTTACAAGTGGTAATGTAATAGCTTCTTTTGAATAAATCACGCTAGCACGCACTTGATTTAATGCCCCTTCAAGGCGACGAACGTCTGGCGGTACGTTTTGAGCAATAAACAGTGCACATTCTTTTGGCAAATCAACCTGCCAAAGACTGGCTTTTTTTTCCAAAATCTGAACTCGCATCTCAATATCTGGCGGCTCAATCGCTACTGTCACACCACTTGAAAACCGTGATACGAAACGATCCTCAAATCCTTCCATCTGAGAAGGCTGACGATCTGACGCCAAAATCAGTCTTTTTTTGCCGTTTGTAAATTCAGTAAACAGTGTTAATAAAAGCTGTGACACTTTCGGGGCTTTTTTATTATTAATTAAATGCACATCATCAACAATTAACAAGTCTGCTTTACAAATGCGTTTAATCAAGGCATCTGTCTTACCCTCACCACCACGCAACGCCTCCACCGTTTCTTCAAAAAAACGATCTTTAGTGAAGTAACAGTAACTTAGCCCTGCTTTTTGGTAACGGTGAGCCACTGCGTGCATTAAATGCGTCTTACCCAATCCTGATGATCCATAGATAAAATACAGCGTGTAGTCGCTTTGTCCCATTTTTTTAGATAAATCATGACAAACATTATAAGCAGTCGCATTAGATTTACCCTTTACGAACGCATCAAAAGTAAATCTTTCTTCAATTTGCATACCTTCTGCAATCTGCGTAACCGTCTTACCTCGTTTAGCAGGCACACTCTTTTGATTTGACTGGGTGTCTTGAAATACTGCAATTTGCACATCAGAGAACATACCTTGGGCGTGCTTTGACACCAAGCGATGCAGCTCTTTTAGATAATGCGTCTTAATATGCTTCACAAAAAACGAGTTGATTGTCTGCAATATGAGTACATCGCCGACTATCTTTGGGTTTAGTGATGCAAGCCATGTGGAGTATTCTGAATTACCCACACTTTCTTGAATCTCAGCTGTACACGCTTGCCAAAATGCCATTGACCCAGCTGGCTTGACCGCCTTATCAAGCTTCTCAAGTTTTTTAACTTTCGGTTCATCAAGCTCTGTATCATCAAAAAGCGACATCATGCCACAATACTCCAAAAAAAACACCCTTAACGGTTCAGCTAAGACTAAGTCACTCAATTTACATGAGTTCATACACAAATATCATTAAGTGCATATAGTAACACAGCTTAAATCAATAGCCAAGAATTTTTGATTAAAATTGTGGATAACTTTATGGAAAACTCTGTTTATAACTTTATCAACAGAGTTTTCCACAGTTTATTGACAAAGTTTAAACAAATTTTTCCACAATATAAGTTAATGTTTTTAAATAAATTAATTAACTTTTCCACAATTTTAGTATCTCTTTATTATTATTATATTCTCTATTTATTTTAAGAATAAGAAAATTAAAAATCTGTGGATAACATTTTAAATTTTGTAATTTTTGCTAAAAAATAAAGGCATAAAATCTGTTCTTAGGACATCTATATAACACCATATTAGTACCACCAATAAGATGCGATTATCACTAAAAACAAAAAAATATTTGACCTTAAAAATCATTTTTAGTATAATGAGTAAGATTTTTGCTAATCTTAGGCAAAAAGAATTTAAATTTGTCATTCATTAGTGACTTAATCAAGTCATCGCTGTCAGGCTTCTGCAGAGCTTAGCGATGCCAACACCTTAAGGTTTATTATGAAACGTACTTTTCAACCAAGCGTTCTAAAACGCAAACGCACCCACGGTTTCCGTGCTCGTATGGCTACTAAAAAAGGCCGCCAAGTTCTAGCACGTCGCCGTGCCAAAGGCCGTCATCGTTTAACTGTATAAACGATCGATGAATAAAAAGCACCACATTGATGGTGCTTTTTTTAATGATGTTTAGTGGTCCTAAAACATGAAGAAAAATTCTTTTAGTAAGTCGCAACGAATTTTAACGCCAGATGAATATAAATTGGTTTTTAATAAGCCGATTAAGAAAATCCACAGCGATCATCTACTTTTATTTGTCCAAAAAAACAATACCAAGAAGCCACGACTTGGGCTTGCCATTACCAAAAAAAAACTAAAGCACGCAGTGATGAGAAACTGGACCAAAAGGCTGGCTCGAGAGTATTTTCGCCATGTAGCCTTAGAGATTGGGTCAGTTGATGTGGTATTGATTGTCAAAAAAAGCTTTACCAAAGAGTGTGATATTCATGGTGAATTAAATCATTTATTTGGCAAACTACGTACTTATCACCCAGCATCATGACTATCTTTGGGCGTATTATACTAAGGTGTATTTGGTTTTATCAAAAGGCGATTAGTCCTATGATACCTGCCAGATGTCGCTATTATCCAACTTGCTCGCATTATGCAAAGACTGCCATTTTGTGGCATGGTTTTGGACGTGGCGGAAAGCTTGCCATAAGACGCATCTTACGGTGCCACCCTTGGGGTGGTCATGGTATAGATTTTGTGCCACTGCCATTTTACCATTATCAATTTTTAAAGGCGAATGCTCAAATCATCGCCTGTTATCAAACCTATGTTTTTAAAGATGCTTTTAGCTATGCGTCTCGGTTGTCGCATATTTATACAGCTACCAAGCCTTAAAATTTATGTGATTAAAATAATTTCTAGGATTTTACCCCAAACTTTAGTAGAATGGGCGGTTTATTTAGAATTTTGATTGGTAAAAGTGCGTTTCGTGTGCTTTGGCGTGCGTATTTTAACTAAGCTTAGGACAATGTTATGCAAAAAATTCTTCGAATTTTGATCATTATTGCCATGTTAATTACAGCGTACTTGCTGATTTTGGCTTGGCGTGACGATCAAGTGAATCAACCTGTGGTTAATCATCAAATAGCAACGGTGCAAGGCAGTGATATTCCTGCGACGGCAGTAAATGGCGATGTGCCTGTTACATCAGGTGCTAAACCAAGTGTTTTGGCGTCCAGCCATCAGATGATTCATGTCTCTACAGATTATTATGATATACAGATCGATCCTGTTGGGGGTGATGTTGTTCATGCGGCCCTTAAAAAGCATGCTGCTACATTAAATAGCGATCAGCCATTTGTATTGCTTGAAAATAACAGTACACGTACTTATGTTGCACAGTCTGGTCTTGTTGGTAGAGATGGGATTGATACTGCAGATGGACGTGCTGTTTATACCACGCCCCAATCAAGCTATGCCATGGCAACAGATGCAGATACGCTACAGGTGCCTTTAACCTATCAAAAAGATGGCGTAACCATTACCAAAACTTATACTTTTACTAAGGGTCAGTACCCTATTAATGTAAGTTATAACATTAATAATGTGTCAAATCAAGCGTGGCAAGGGCAGATGTATGCTCAGCTAAAGCGTGACGAAAGCTCAGATCCTGGTATGGAGAATAAGGGCTTTATGAGTATGGCGACCTATCTTGGTGGGGCGTGGGGCGTACCTGAAGAACCTTATAATAAGCTAAAATTTAAAAGCTTTGATGATGGCAAGCTAAATGCGGTCAGTAAAGATGGCTGGGTTGGTATCGTCCAGCATTACTTTGTGTCAGCTTGGACGCCGGGCGATTTTGATGGGCAGTTTTTTAGCCGTGTTAATGGTGGTAATCACTTTATTGGCTTTAATAGCCCAGTACTGAACGTCGCACCTGGTAAGCAAATCACTTTAGATGCTACGCTGTATGCAGGACCAAAAGAACAAGACAAGCTGGCTACGGTTGCAACAGGTCTTGAGCAGACGGTTGATTATGGCATACTGTGGCCAATTTCTAAGGTGTTATTTGCTGTGCTTGAAGCCTTGCATAAAGTGCTAGGCAACTGGGGCTGGGCAATTATTGGCTTAACACTGCTTATTAAAATCGCATTATTTTGGCTATCTAATAAGAGCTATGTTTCGATGGCAAAAATGCGTGCCATCGCCCCAAAAATGCAATCTCTTAAAGAAAAGCATGGTGATGATCGCATGGCGATGAGCCAAGAAATGATGCAGCTTTATCGTGACGAGAAAGTCAATCCGATGGCAGGATGTTTACCAATATTTATGCAGATGCCTATTTTTCTAGCTTTATATTGGTGCTTGGTAGAGAGCGTTGAGTTGCGCCATGCCCCTTGGATTTTATGGATTAAAGATTTATCAGCAATGGACCCATGGTTTATCTTACCAATCTTTATGATGGCAACCATGTTTGTTCAGCAGATGCTAAATCCACAACCAACTGATCCGATGCAAGCTAAAATGATGAAAATCATGCCACTGATTTTTGGTGCGTTTATGCTGTTTTTCCCTGCAGGTCTTGTGCTGTACTGGACGGTGAATAACTTATTTAGCATGACACATCAGCATTTAGTAAATAAGCGTGTTGAGCGTGAAATGAGAGCAAAAAATATGGCGCAATCATAAAGTTAAATGATTGCCATAAAATCTGCCGATCTTATTGGTCGGCAGATTTTTTATTTTTAGATGAAAATTTCACAATAAAACCAAAAAGATGATAAAATGAAAGGTTAACTTTATTTATGGTAATACAATGACTCAGCTTCCTACTATCTCAGCCATTGCCACGCCCACAGGTCAAGGGGGTGTTGGTATTATTCGATTATCTGGCGGTAAGGCGTATGATATTGGGCTTGCTATAACAGGCAAGAATTCATTAAAGCCACGTCATGCTCACTTTGTGAAGTTTTATGGCGAAGGTAGTACTGTCATTGATGAGGGTGTGGTGATTTATTTTAATGCACCGCATTCATTTACAGGCGAAGATGTCGTAGAGCTACAAGGCCATGGCGGTATGGTACTACAAAACCTACTGCTTGCTAGAACCTTTGAGCTTGGTGCAAGACAGGCTGCAGCTGGCGAATTTTCAATGCGTGCCTTTGATAATGACAAGCTTGATTTGGTGCAGGCTGAGGCAATTAGTGATGCAATCAGTGCCACTACTGCAGCTGAAGCGATGAGTGCCATACGCTCATTGTCGGGCGAGTTTTCAGCATTAATTAATGATTTGCAAGATGATATTATTAATTTACGACTGTATGTGGAGGCAAGCATTGATTTTAGTGATGAAGAAGATGTGGATTTTTTGTCAGATGGGGTAATTTTAAAGCGGCTAAACGACATTTTACAGGTGATGGATGCTATTTTGGCAACTGCCAAACAAGGTCAGATTTTAAAAGATGGTGTTCATGTGGTGTTGGCAGGCAAGCCAAACGCAGGCAAGTCAAGTCTGTTAAATCGATTAGCAAAAACAGATCGTGCCATCGTCACTGATATTGCAGGGACAACTCGAGATACACTAGAAGAAACATTGGTGCTAAATGGATTGAAAATTCATCTAACTGATACAGCAGGCTTAAGAGATACGAAAGATAAGGTAGAAAAAATCGGCATTGATAGGGCAAAGGCTGCTATTAATCAAGCTGATATTTTAATCTTGGTTTATGATGTTTGTACAGATGAAGATCCTATTAGGCTTGCCGTTGAGTTATTTGCCAATCATGATGTGCTGTATTTTCAAGAAAATATCGCTCATAGACTTATGTTGGTGGCAAATAAGTGCGATTTATTAGATGTTTCACGTGAAACAAAACAAAAAGACTTAACGGGGTTATTAAATGCCAACCTAGAATGGTCTAATGAGTTAAATATTGTGGATTTGACTGATGATATTGTCTATGTTTCATGTGAAACAGGTGAGGGGATAGATGGGCTAAGTCAGTCTTTATGCCAGAAAGTGGGCTTTTACCCATCTGAGAATAGTTTGATTGCACGCACACGTCATTTAGATGCCATTAGTCGTGCCAAGTTTTATGCTGATGAAGCTAAAACGCAGCTGACCGTTTTTCATGCAGGCGAGTTGGTTGCAGAAAGTCTAAGACTGTCTGCTCAATCACTTGGTGAGATTACAGGTCAGGTAAGTAGTGATGAGCTTTTAGGTAAGATTTTTTCAAGCTTTTGTATAGGAAAATAGTCGTGCATTGTCCTTTTTGTAGTGCTTGTGAGACCAAAGTAATTGATTCTAGACTGTGTGCAGATGGATTTCAAGTCCGCCGACGCCGACATTGTTTAGAGTGCTGCGAAAGATTTACCACCTTTGAGGTGATGGAGGTGGTTATGCCTAGAATTGTCAAGGCTAGTACTAAGATTGAGCCTTATGATGCCGCCAAATTACGACGATCCATCTCTTTACCTCTGCAAAAACGCCCTATAAGCATTGATGAGATTGAGGCGATGATTAGCCGTATTGAAAAAACGCTGCGACAGACAGGCGAGCGTGAGATTAGCTCAAAACAGCTTGGCGAGATTGTGATGAATGAGTTAAAAGCCATCGATGACGTGGCGTATGTGCGATTTGCCAGTGTGTATCGGGATTTTCAAGATTTAGAAGCTTTTAAAGCTGAGCTTGCTAATATCAAACCTAAAGGCGATAGCCATGACTGATAGTAGTGATTATACATTTATGCAAGCTGCCTTAGGTCTTGCCAAAAAAGGACTGTATACCACTCGCCCTAACCCTTGTGTTGGTTGTGTTATTGTTAAGGATAACTTAATAATCGGACAAGGTTTTCACCCTAAAGCAGGACTGCCACATGCCGAAATTTACGCCTTAAATGACGCTAAAGCACATGGGTATGATATAAAAGGAGCGACTGCGTATGTAACGCTTGAGCCGTGTAGTCATTATGGGCAAACCCCACCTTGTAGTAAAGCACTGATAGAAAGTGGTATCAATAAGGTGATTATCGCTACTTTTGATCCTAATCCGCAAGTGGCAGGTCGTGGCATATCTATGCTACAAAATGCAGGTATTGACACGCAAATAGGCGTGTGTGAGCGTGAAGCACGCAAGCTTAATGCAGGGTTTTTAAAGGCGATGGCAACAGGTTTGCCATATGTACGCGTCAAAATTGCCACAAGCCTAGATGGCCGCACAGCGATGGCAAGCGGTGAGTCAAAATGGATTACAGGTGAGATGGCACGAATAGATGTGCAAAAGCTTCGTGCTAGAAGTGGGGCTATTATTACAGGTTCAAGGACGGTTTTGGCGGACAATCCTGCATTAACGGTTCGTCTTGACACGCTTGATTTGGTAAATATTTCGCCACCTAAAATTGTGGTGATGGACAGAACGGGTAAATTAAAAAATACCGATAATTATCAGGTATTTAACAATAAAAACACCCTACTTTGGCAAGATGATATTAAGAGTTTGCTGCAAACATTAGTAAGTGAGTATCAATGCTATGACGTGCTTGTAGAGGCAGGCAGTACACTTGCCACGAGTTTTTTGATAGCAGGATTTGTTGATGAGCTGATTGTGTATCAAGCCCCTTGTTTGCTTGGTAAAACAGCAAGGGCGATGTTTGATGGTAAATTTGATCAGTTAGCCGACAGATTAAGCTTTAATTTAGAGAGCTGTGAGCGATTAGGTGATGATTTAAAAATGACATTTGGGCAAAAACCACAGTGTCGTAAATGAGTTATCCACAGATTTGTATTGCATAATCAAACACGCCAAAACCGCCATAAAAACATGAATAACATCTGTGGATAACTTAAATTTTAGAACGCATGTTAGACGGCTGATGATGATATTAGGTTGCTAAGCCTTTTATTATCAAAGGCTTAGAATAAACTAAGAATATTTTTAGTTTCACGTGAAACAAATTTTGATTGTGGATAAGTTTTAAACATTATTGATGGTTACCGTGTGTATAATTAAGTTATCCACAGCATAACTTTTTAATTATCCTGATTGGTGGCTTGATGTGTATGTGAGAGTGTTAATGGTTGTGAAGACTGTTTGTTTTGACTATCATAAAATATCAATTAACCGAATGATTGATTTTTTAAATTAATAATAATCTTTAATAACAGCATTAGTATGTATTAATAATTTAAAAAATTAAACAATGGGTAAATTATGTTTACAGGCATCATAGAAACCACAGGCACGCTCACCGCCATCATCCCCACAGGTGGAGATGTGCGATTGGTCATATCTGCCCCCAAGCTTGATTTTACTGATGTGAAATTGGGTGATTCTATTGCGTCCAACGGCATCTGCTTGACGGTGGTTGCCATAGATGGGACAAGTTATGCAGTAGATGTTTCATGTGAAACTTTATCTACCACCGCTTTGGGGGTGTGGCGAGTGGGCGATACGCTCAATCTAGAAAAGGCAATGCTTCCTACCACTCGTTTTGGCGGTCATATTGTCGCAGGTCATGTGGACGGCGTGGGTAAAATCGCCAAAATCGCCAAGGACGCACGTTCGGTATATATAGAAGTGGTGTTGCCGCCAGAGATTATGAAATACACCGCTGACAAAGGCTCTATCACTGTGGACGGCATTTCTCTTACGACCAACCGCATTAAGCACAACCAAAACATCGTCTGCCTAAATATCATACCGCATACCGCCGATATGACCAACATCGCCAAGCATTGGGCGGTGGGTCGTGCGGTCAATATAGAGGTGGATTTGGTGGCACGCTATTTGGAGCGACTTGTTTTTGGGAGAAAAGAGTGTGAAGCAAAGACAAGTAACATCACCGAAGAGTTGTTGATAAAAAGCGGTTTTTTTTAATAAATCTTATCATAATTATCATAAAAAGAGATAAAAATGACGACAAAAGACAAATTAAGGGTGGTTTTTGCGGGCACTCCCATCTTCGCCAAAGTCGCCTTGCAACAACTCATTGACGAACAAGACGCTCTTAATATTGACATCGTGGCGGTCTATACTCAGCCTGACAGAAAGGCAGGACGTGGACAAAAACTCACCGCTTCGCCTGTCAAGGAGCTTGCGACTGCCCACAATATCCCTGTGGAACAACCGATAAGTTTTAGCCTAAAACACGAGGACGGACAAGTTTCACGTGAAACGCTCGCCAGTTATTGTCCTGATGTGATGGTGGTGTGTGCTTATGGCTTGATATTACCGCTTGGCGTGCTAAATACGCCACGCTTGGGCTGTCTTAATATCCATGCGTCCTTGCTCCCAAGATGGCGTGGAGCTGCCCCCATTCATCGGGCGATTTTGGCAGGTGATGATCAGACGGGTATTACCATCATGCAGATGAACCAAGGCTTGGATACAGGCGATATGCTCTACATGACGGCGTGTGGGATTGACGACACCGACACCACCCAAAGCCTACATGATAAACTTGCCAAGCTTGGCGGTGTGGCGATATCTTGTGTGTTCAAGGATTTGACAAATTTTCAAAAAAACGCCGTCAAACAAGATGACATTCAAGCTAATTATGCCGATAAAATCAGCACCGAAGAAGGGCAGATCAACTGGCAAAATACAGCCAGTCAAATCAACCGACAAATCCGTGCCTTGAACGCCCATACCTTTATCCATGATGAGCGTGTCAAAATCTTATCTGCCAAACCCATCAAATCCGACCAAACCACACAAAAACCTGCTGGCACGATCGTCAGTGTGGGCAAAAATGCGGTACTGGTGGCGTGTGGGGCAGATGAACATGGCGTGCAACACCTGATTAACATCACCGCCATGCAATGGGCAGGTGGCAAACCTTTGGACGCACTGCAAATCGCTAATTCCAACAAAATCGCTGATGGGGATATATTTGGTGCTTGATATTTTACACACACAAAAATCTGCCCGTGCTAAGGTCATTCACGTCATTGAGCGGATTTTGGCAGGGCAGTCGTTATCTGTTTTGCTTGATGAGTTGCTTGCAGTCGTGGGCGATGATGATAGGGGCTTTGCCCATGAGCTGACGGTTGGCACGCTCCGCCAATGGTGGGCGTTGTCTCGTATTGGTGAGAGTCTGATTGAAAGACAGCCTACCGATCGGGGCGTGAGTGTGGCGTTAAATGTTGGCTTGTATCAGCTACTGTACATGAGTACGCCTGATTATGCCGCCATCAATGCCACACTAGATGCCCTAAAAGAGCTGAATAAAGGCTATGGCGTGGGTTTGGTTAATGCGATATTGCGAAAAGTTGCCAACAATCCTGCCAAATTTGCCAAAAAAGTACAAAAAAACCACAGTCTACCCAACCATCTTGCCAAAATCCTAAAAAGCGACTGGCAAACCCATTATGAGATATTAAGCCAAAATTTACGTCAGCCTGCACCGATATTTTTGCGTGTTAATACCAAGTTTGGTACGCCAGATGATTATGCCACAAGACTCAATCACGCCAATATCGCCTGTGATGTGGTGCCTGTGGGCGTGCGTGATGAGCGGTGTATTGTATTAAAAGATAATATAAAAATCAAAGACTTGCCTGATTTTTGTGAAGGTTATGTGAGTGTACAAGACCGCCACGCTCAAATTGCAGGGCATTTGTTGGCATCTTTGAGATTGCCTAAGCACCCAAACATTCTGGACGCTTGTACCGCCCCCGGTGGGAAATTGGCTCAGATTTTGGAGCTGTCCCACAGCGGTGCATTTGATATCAAACACATGACCGCCCTTGATAGTGATGACAGACGACTTGACCGTGTGCATAAGAATTTGGCAAGACTGCATTTGGGTGATAAGGCGGACGTGATTTGTGCGGATGCGACAACTTATCAGGCGGACATACCCTTTGATGTGATTGTACTTGACGCACCTTGCACCGCCACAGGGGTGATACGAAGACACCCTGACATCGCCCTTTTGCGGACAGAAAATGACATCATTGAGACGGTCAAATTGCAAGCACAGATTTTGGCGAATTTGTGGCAAAGTTTGGCGGTGGGGGGCTATTTGCTTTATATCACTTGTTCACTCATCAAGGCAGAAAATACTGCACAAATAAGCAATTTTTTGACAAACACACCGAACGCTCGTGCGGTGGATATTGAACTGACCCTACCTAATCACATCAAGCAGTCTGTGGGTTATCAATGCTTGCCATTGGATAAATATGATGGCGATGGCTTTTATTATGCCTTATTGCAAAAAATATAAAATTGTAAAAATACAAAGCATTTAAAATGTTAATAAACCTTAGTTAGTCGCTAAGGTTTATTAAAATACGCTGTGAAATATTACCAAAGAGTAGTTATGGGTTAAGTATATCCAAAAATCCTTTTTTAGTATCGTTATTTAGGGTGGTTAGATGGTGCATAAGGGTCTGTAAAAGGATTGTTATCTTTGAGTAATACTTTATCAGCGGGTAAAAATTTGGCGTGCTCTTGAGCAAGATACTCAAGCATGCTTTCACGCACTTCACAAGATAACTGCCATGCATTGTTTGGTGTGCTAGATGCTACAACCCCTCGTAAAGTAATAAAATGCTCGGACACGCCTGAGACCACAAAGGTGGGTTCATTGTCAGTGTCGCTTAATTTATGAGCCTTGGTGATTTTGATAAATTGCTCGCCGATGGCTTTTACATCTGCCCCATAATCCACATATAGCCATACAGGATAAAGCTGGGCAGGGTCGGTGTGTGACCAGTTGCAGATAATATCGGTAACAAAATGCCGCATAGGTACAATCAAACGACGCTCATCCCACGTCATCAGCACTGCATAGGTGTAACGCAAATCTTCCACCGTACACCACTCATCTTTAAGGGTTACCGTATCGCCAATCCGCACAGGCTGAGTGATCGCTACCTGCACGCCTGCCATGATATTACCTAAAATCGGCTGTGCAGCAATACCAATAATCGCCCCTGCAATCCCTGCTGACGTTAAAAGGGTTGTGCCAAGTCCTTTTAAGTCGGTAAACATACTTAAACCTGCGATGAAGCCTACAATAATCATCACAAAAATAAATAATCGGCGAAACAAGGATAAATAAGTAAGTCGTCTACGTGTTTTATCAGTCTCTTCGTCATCTAAATTGTCAATGCCAAAATCCCGATAGCGATTGGCGATAAAATTGATGGTACGAATGCCAAGCCATAAAGTAAACAGCACCAACGCTACCCAAATAACCGGACGAGTAGATGAAGCAATTGGGTCAATGGGAAGTCTGCCTGATACTTGTAAGTACACCGCCAAAAAACTCATGGTTAAGATAAATGGTACGGTGATTTTATTTGCCAAATCGGTCAAAAAATTAGACTTAGCAAAAGTATGTACTGAGCCGTGTGTGTTTTTGCTTTTGTTTTTAATTGTGGTTAAAACTGTCGTAATGACACGGCTGATGAACCATGACACCCCAAGCGATAAGGCAAAAAACAGCAACAGAGCAATCAGCTCCCACACCTTAATCCCAAAAAGCTTACCCTTTAGCCAGTCGGCAAAAAATCGCTCAAATTCGGCAGGTTTGTGCTGGTCATAAAGCAGGTTAATATTTTCACTACTCGCCCCAGATAACACCCAAATCGGTGCGTCATCGCCTACTTTAACACGCTCAATATAAAGCGGTATATGACGGTCTTTGTAAGCAATAGTGCCGATTTTGATACTGCGTCTTGGCACGCCTTTTAATGGGTTTTGACTGCCGACAGTTGGTTCAATCAGTCCATCGGGTCGATCAGGTAAATCATCAAAAATATAAAGTCCGTGCTGGGTGAGTAGATAGTCTAGTTTTACCGCAAGATTAGGGGCGATTAAGGATTGCTCTTGGGCTGAATAAGCATTAAGATTTAGGGCGTAGCTTGCCAAAAAAGGGTTATCGGTTGCGATGGCGGTGCTAAAAAACTCAAGCCATGCAAGTGGTGTCGATAGATTGGGCGGTGTGTCAAGCTGGGGCAGTCCTGCATTAAAAGTCTTTAAGGGTGTGTAATATTCGTTATATTCGGTATAAGCAGCTTGGTTAAAGGGGATTTGAGTTTGGTAGGTGGGCGGGTTGTCTTGAATATTATCAGAGCCATTTAGATGGCTGGCGTTACTACGGGTTATCTTTTGGGCTTGTTTGGTGACATATTCACCAAAGTTATCAGGTTTATTAGGATTGTCTTTTGCCTGACGCTTGGCAAGCTCGTAATCGCTTGGTAATTCTTGATTGGCAAAATTATCTTTACTTGTCTGCTGCAGGGTTTGGGCGGATATTTGAACAGATGGTTGTGTGTGATTTAGGTGGTTTGTGTTGGCATCTTGGGCAAATGCACCAACGCAAAAGCTAACATAAGTAGTAAATAGCGTCACAAATATGGGCTTTTGACGGTCTTTAATGAGTTTGGACAGATTTTTGTAAGTCATGTCTTTTATCTTAATTGTGAGATGTTGTTAGTGTAACCATCATCATTTGGTTGCTTTTTTATTGGTTGCGTGCTGATTTTTATAGCTTAATGCTTAAAAGCTATGTGGATTATGTCAGTTTTAATTCACACACGGTTAGGTTATTTTACCTTAAAAGATACGTTAAAACCATTAAATGCTGATACCTGCTGACATAGTAAATAGTGGTTTTTTGTCAATTTTAAAAAAAAATTTGTTATCATTGTTATGAATTTTTATTATGATTTATTAATGTTGGTATGGATTTTTATGCCTTAAAAAAAACCTAATAGACCGTATTGGTGGCTATAAATCATTTATTTGATTTTGACAAATTTGCAAGTATCAATTTCTTTACAAAGGTTATAATTTATTGATAAATCACATCTTTTTGTAAAGAAATTGATATCTTATGGCTATTTTATGACTATTTTTATAAGGTATCAGATATGAATTTTAAGAAAATTATGCTCATTGCTTTATCCTATGTGGGCATTATCGTTGGTGCAGGCGTGGCATCAGGGCAAGATATTTTGCAGTATTTTATGAGTTTTGGTAATTGGGGTATGGTTGGGGTTGTGCTTTTGGGTCTGCTTAGTGTCATTTTTGGTGGTATTACGCTTTACCTTTGGCTCGTATTATCAAGCCCAAGATCATAGTGAGGTATTGGATAATATCGCAAGCTCATTACTTGGTAAGCTACTTGATTGGTCGCTGATTTTTACCTGTTTTGTGATTGGATTTATTATGATTTCAGGAGCAGGAGTAAGTCTTAACCAAGGCTTTGGGATTGATCGCCCGATTGGGTCGCTGCTTTGTGCTTTACTGATTATCTTTGTGAGTATGATGGATTTAGAAAAAGTATCGGCAGCCATTGGTGTGCTTACCCCTGTCGTGCTTGTGATGATTGTGGGCTTGGCAGGTCATACGCTGGCTACAACTGATGTAGATTGGCACATATTCATGCTATCGCCACAACGAGTGTTAATCCTGCTACGCCAAGCGTCTGGGTATCTGTTATAAATTATTTTGCCTTATCTTTAATCGCTGCAGTGTCGATGGCATTCGTGCTTGGTGGCTCAGCAGTACATATCAAAAATGCCACTTGGGGTGGGGTGATTGGCGGGTTTTTGATAGGACTGACTATTGCATTGAACGCTCTTGTGATGTTTATTTAAGATTGCTGCGGTTAAGGATGCTGATATCCCAACACAGGTACTGTTTGCTAAAATTCATCCGCTACTAGGGTCGGTGATGTCGGTGGTAATTTTTGGTATGATTTTTAATACAGCGATCAGCTTGTATTATGCTCTTGCCAAGCGATTCTCAAAAATACAAAAACAATTTAATCTGGTAAATATTGCCCTTGTGGCGGTAGGGTTTGTGCTGAGCTTTGCAGGCTTTAAGTAGCTTGTTTTTGTGATGTATCCAATCGTGGGTTATGTGGGGGTTTTGCTGCTCTGTTTGTGCTTGGTTTTGCATGGTTTAAGGAGCGTAAACAAGTGGATAAAGAACAAAAAAAAATTCGTGCTGTACTATTTCGCTTGACGCATCGCAAGCTTGCTGATGATCAAAAATTTACCAAAAATCATCAAAACAAGCTTAATGAATGGGCAAAAAAATCCAACATTGATAATGCAGTGATTAAAAAAGCGTGCATGATATGGTTAAAAGCCGCTTAGATTAATCTAGTCTCTTGAAAAAATCCGTCCATAAAAGTGGGTGGTTTTTTTATGCAGTCAATCAAATGTTTTAGCGGTTGTCTTTGTCAGGTAGTGGCTATGATAAAAGAAAAAATATCATCTAAATATGGTCTAAAAATGCTTTTAAAAACGATAAAAAAGTAGAAATGTGCAAAAAGATCATAAAAACTGTGCCAATTTATCAAGATTTTGTTATGATAATCGATTAGCCTAGATTAAACGAAAATAAGGAAAAACCATGTACTATATCAGTACTCGTGGCAATACCCCAAAAATGCAATTTAGTGATGTTCTACTGATGGGGCTTGCCCCAGATGGTGGGCTTATGTTGCCAGAAACCTATCCACATATTGACCGCGTAACCCTTGATAAGTGGCGAGCGTTGAGCTATACCGATTTGGCATTTGAAATCATGAGTTTATTTGCCACCGATATTGACAAGGCAGATTTAAAGGCGTTGATTGATAAAACTTACACCAAAATCGCCTTTGGCACAGATGAGATTACCCCTGTTCGTACACTTAAAGACGGCATTAAAATCCTAGAGTTGTCAAATGGGCCGACGCTTGCCTTTAAAGATATTGCCATGCAGTTTTTGGGTAACGCCTTTGAATATGTACTCAAACAAAAGGGCGAGCGTCTTACCATTATCGGTGCAACCAGTGGTGATACAGGCTCTGCTGCCGAATACGCCCTGCGTGGCAAGGATAATATTGAAGTATTTATGATGTCGCCCCATGGCAAAATGAGTGAATTTCAACGGGCTCAAATGTACAGCTTGACCGATAAAAATATCCATAATATCGCCATTGATGGTATGTTTGACGATTGCCAAGATATTGTTAAAGCTTTACAAAACGACAAAGATTTTAAGGCTAAATATAGACTTGGCACGGTAAACTCCATCAACTGGGGGCGGATTTTGGCTCAAATCGTCTATTATTTTAAAGGTTATTTTGCCAGCACTACAGATAACGACCAAAAGGTTAGTTTTTGTGTGCCGTCTGGCAATTTTGGTAATATTTGTGCAGGACATATCGCTCGTGAAATGGGTTTACCAATCCATCGTTTGATTGTCGCCACCAACGAAAATGATGTGCTAAATGACTTTTTTAACCAAGGTAGATATACGCCACGCACGCCAAGCGAAACGTTTATCACGTCAAGCCCATCTATGGATATCTCAAAAGCGTCTAACTTTGAGCGATTTATTTACTTACTAAGTGATAAGAATGGCGAAACCATCAGCCAGCTTTGGATGGATAGTAAAAAAGGGTTTGATTTATCAGACAAACTAACTGACATCAACGGCAAATACGGCTTTGTTTCAGGTAAATCTACCCACGCTGACCGCATCGCCACCATCAAAGCGGTGTATGAAAGCGATAAAGATTTGATAGACCCACACACCGCAGATGGTGTAAAAGTGGCACGTTCTGTGCGTGAAGATAATGAAATCATCGTCTGTGCTGAAACTGCCTTACCTGCCAAATTTAGCGAAACGATGGCAGAAGCCTTAGGTGAGATTGACATACCACGCCCTACTCACACAAAAGATATTGAAACTTTGCCACAGTTCGTTACTGTGCTGGATAATAAAGCAGAATTGGTTAGAGCAGAGATTGAGAAGGTTGTGAAAATTTAACATGTTTCATGTGAAACATAATAAATAATCATGTTGCTAGCCATAAAGCACCCAATTTTATCAATCAGATTGGGTGCTAAGTAATATTACTCTCGCTTGTATTGATAGTGAAGCAAAGTGGTTTAACCGTCTTATTAAGATAATCCATGATAAAATAATCACCACATTTTCAATCATTAAGCTTATGAACACTGCTTATCAACATCTTGACGATCACCAAAGTATGCTTGCCTTATGGTATGTGGTGAATACTTCTTTAGTATCCTATTATAAGCTTGTGAATGCCTTTGGTAGTGCTAAAACTGCCTTGTCTGGGTCACAATCAGCGTGGCGGCAATTGTCTATTCATGCGTCACACATTAAGCGACTGGGTGATGCGTCTGACGTCTTGGCATTTATCGATCAAGTGCATGATGATGTGGCACGCAAAGCTTATTCGCTGCTGTTTTTTGGGGAGAATAACTATCCATCACAGCTAACTGAGCTGTATGACCCGCCACCTGTGCTGTTTTATCGTGGCAATGTCACACGACTAAGTGATCGCCAAATCGCTATTGTTGGTAGTAGAAAGCCGAGTGAGTATGCCCAAAAGGTCACTTTTGATTTAGCTCAGTACTTGGTGCAGTCAGGCTTTAGCATAACCAGCGGTCTGGCTCAGGGTGTGGATAGGGCGGCACATTTGGGGGCATTAACTCAAGCACAAGGACTTCTTGGTAGGACAGTTGGTGTGACTGGCACAGGGGTTGATGTATGCTATCCGAAAAATCACCATGCGTTATTTGCTCAAATTATCCAAGATGGCGGCTGCTTGGTTAGCGAGCTGTTACCACATACCCCTGCTAGTAAGCATACGTTTCCACGCAGAAATAGGCTTGTAGCAGGATTATCCATAGCGACAGTGGTTACCGAGGCAGCCATCCAAAGTGGGTCGTTAATCACAGCAAGGCTTGCTGCAGAGCAGGGCAAGCAAGTGTTTGCACTACCAAACAATATTTATCATGCCAATACTGAAGGCTGCCATCATTTGATTCGTGAGGGGGCAACCCTTATTTATCACCCCAACCACATATTAGAAGATATTAATAATCACACACAAGTGCCTTTTAATAACTTACCAAAAACTTTCTCTAAAGGCGACACCACTAATGCAACAGCAAAGACAAACACTCAGCCAAATGAGCAATGGACTAACGATTTGCCGCTACCGCCAGAACACTTGCTTGATGTATTGTCTTATATTTTGGCAGATGGTGTGGATTTAGATCGTTTGGTGGTGATGACTAAGCTAGATGCAGGCACGCTGCTAGCAAAGCTGATGGAGCTTGAAGTGCTTGGTTTTATCACTCAAAAAGGCGGTCTGTATGTCAAACTGTAAGATAACAAAAAAGGTATTTAATGTTGGTCAATTAGATGTATTAATCGATCATCTACACTGTGGTGGCGTGCTTGCTTATCCCACAGAAAGTGTGTGGGGAATAGGTGCAGACGCATTTTGTGAGCAGGCGGTGGAGCAGGTTTTAAAACTAAAACAACGACCAGCATCAAAAGGTTTGATTGTATTAACCGATCATGTGATGAAGATCAAACCGTTATTGGTGGATTTACCACCACAAAACCAAGCACACCTGCTTAAAAAAATGAGCCGCCATCACTACCAAAACCAAGCGATTACTTGGCTTGTACCCATATCACCATCAAGTCATATACCTACACTTTTGACAGGGGGATTTAACACCTTAGCGGTCAGAATCACCACGCACCCCACCTTAAATTTGATTTGCCAAAAACTGACAAGTGATAAAAATCCTTATGGATTTTTGGTATCGACCAGTTGTAATATTGCCAATCAACCCCCTGCGACAACCTTCTTGCAGGCGGCTAACTATTTTGGTGATTCGGTGGGCTATCTGATGGATGAAAGTTTAGGCTTTGATAAACCCAGCCAAATCATCGACTTATCAAGCGGAAAAATTATCCGTTAACATTCATTGGCATTGATGGTCTCAACGATATTAAGGTCAAAGCCTGATACATTAAAGCGACCTGAGCTTGAGAGTAATCGCATGTCTTTAACGCCAAGCTGTTTTAAGATTTGTGCACCTACACCGATACTGCGATAAGGTTCGCTTGTTTCGTGGATGCTTTGAGAGGAATGAAGCTTATCAATCTCATGGCTGATGTTAATAGGATTGGTACTTGCAATCCACACAAACACACCTTGCTCACTTTTGCCTATCTTAGATAGTGCATTTGCCATACTCCAGCCATGTTTACTTTGCTTGGCGGCAAATAAATCTTTAAGTGGGTTTAGACCATGCACACGCACGGTAGCAACGCCATTGCTTGGGTCACCTTTGACAAGGGCGATGTGTATTTCGCTTGCACCATATTCTTTAAATCGATGTAGGGTGAATGTGCCAAACTCGCTTTCAAACTCTTGGCTATCAATTAGCTCAACGGTCTGTTCGTTGGTCATGCGATAGTGGATTAAGTCAGCGATTGTACCGATTTTAAGACCGTGTTCTTTGGCAAAAATTTCCAAATCATCACGACGTGCCATCTCGCCATCAGGTTTGATGATTTCACAAATCACCGCTGACGGCTCAAGTCCTGCAAGCCTTGCCAGATCGCACCCCGCTTCGGTATGCCCTGCACGGTGCAATACACCACCTTTTTTTGCCATAATGGGGAAAATATGCCCCGGTTGGACGATATCGGATGGCTTAGCATAAGGGGCGACTGCCGCTTGGATAGTGCGAGCTCTGTCGGCAGCTGATATACCTGTGGTAACGCCTTCGGCAGCTTCGATGGATAACGTGAAGTTGGTGCTAAATTTCGCTCCATTTTTATCGCTCATTAAAGGCAGTTCAAGCTGCTGACAGCGTTCTTCAGACAGCGTTAAGCACACAAGCCCACGAGCATGAGTAATCATAAAATTAATGGCTTTAGGGGTTACGTGGGTTGCCGCCATAACGATATCGCCTTCATTCTCACGGTCTTCATCATCCATCAAGACAACCATCTTGCCTGCTTTGATGTCTTCAATGATTTCTTGTGCGGTATTTAGTGCCATAAGATTGCCTAAAAATAAAAGGATTTAATGTATAATAAGGTCGTTTTTTTATTTATAAAGGTGGCAAGTTTAAGTTAGCATCCCATATAAAATTTACCTACTTTTAAGTAGTGCCAAAACAGCCAAAACAACCACTTATTTGTCCGTATCATAGTACCATCAAGCCTGCCTTAACCCATAAAGTCAAGACGGTAGGCGTATTTGAGAAAATAAACAGCATTGTTTTAAAAAGTTATTTATTCACCACCCATTTTGGACAACCTATAAATAAATAATAAAACATAAATTTCAATGCAATCATCACAATAATAAACAACTCCAACACCAAATAAAAATACACACCATCAACATGATTGATGGCACTTGGAATTATAAATAAATAAGGCGTCATAGTATAAGTGTGATACCACTTTTTAAGGCTAATAAGTTTTGGGTGTAGGCAGATATGAGTAAGGCAATTTTGGCAGGTGTATTGATGTTCATCTAGCGGATTTAATGTCAAACGCTGGCTGATACATTTTGGACAATAAGGCGAATATGGATCAAAATACTCTGATAGTTGATTATGAGCAAGTGAAAATTTAAAATTATTTTTTATATCGGTTAGGCTATCTACGCCCTTTTTAATGGGATAATGGTGCGTAAGATAATACTGGGTGTTTTTTTCATAATTAATGATTTTTAAAATGGCGGAAACCACCATCACCCCAAAAAACATCAGCCAATAAATCCATGATATTTTTAAAAAATCCGTGCCAATCATAAGCCACAACAAAGCAGGGATAATGAGTGTGATGATGATTGGTTTTTGATGATATTGATAAAAATCCATAAATGCAGATTTTAGGCTTATGGATGCAGTCGCATCTGGGTTATTGTCATTGGTTTTTTGTGTATTTTGAATAGGTGTAGGATTGACAATCACACTATTATCACAATGGGTGCAAAACACAATGCCATGCACTTTTTTAGCATGTAGGGTATGATGACAATGTGGGCAGGGTTTGTTTTTGGGCGTGATAGATTTTATTCTGGTAAACATGTTTTTTTGTCAAATGGTTATTATCAAAATGCGACTATTGGCAGATTATTATAAGCATGATACATCCCTTAATCGCCCTTAAGCCACCTGATAAATCCAAAACTTGCCTGCTCTTTTTGGTTATCACCAAAGCGATAAAACTGCACTTTACCGACCAAATTATCAGGCAAATACGTTTGTGGGTAATAATGGTTGGGATAATCGTGCGGATAGACATAATCCACCCCATAGCCTTGCTGTTTCATGAGATCTGTCACCCCATTTCTTAGGTGTAATGGTACAGGCGAGCCGTCCGTTTTGGTAAATGCTATGGCTTCGTTAATGGCTTTGTAGCTTGAGTTGGATTTTGGGCTATTTGCCAAATACACCACCACTTGCCCTAAAATAATGCGGGCTTCAGGCATGCCGATACTTTGTATGCTTTGCAAAGCAGTGTGAGCAAGCAATAAGGCATTGGGATTGGCAAGTCCTACGTCTTCGCTTGCCAAGATGACAAGCCTGCGAGCGATAAATGCAGGGTCTTCGCCAGCGTTTAGCATGCGAGCAAGCCAGTACAAAGACGCATCAGCATCCGAGCCACGCACCGACTTTATCATAGCAGACACAAGATCATAATGGTTATCGCCATCTTTATCATAGCGGACTAGGGTTGAGCCTGCTACGGCTATTACGTTTTCATCATTAATGATAATCGGTAAATTTTTATTAAAATTGGGGTGTGATTGCACGGCTAATTCTAATAAATTTAATGCTTTACGAGCGTCCCCCTGTGCTAGCTTCATGATTGCACTAGCAGATTGAAGGGTAATGGTTAATTTATTAAATTCATCATCACAGTTAATGGCACGCTTGAGTATTTGTGTGATTTCATCATCGCTTAAGGGGTGTAAGCGATACACTTGGGTGCGAGAGAGTAGGGCATTATTGACACTAAAAGACGGATTTTCGGTGGTCGCTCCGATGAGTGTAATGTCGCCTGCTTCTACCGCTCCTAAAAGTGCGTCTTGTTGGGCTTTATTAAAGCGATGAATTTCATCAACAAACACCACCGCCCGAGCACCAAACAAGCTGTCATCTTTGATCAGTACTTCTCGTAATTCTTTCACCCCAGAGCTAATGGCAGATAAGGCATGAAACGGACGACCGACCGCATCGGCAAGTAGGCGAGCAATGGTGGTTTTACCAATCCCTGCTTCACCATGTAAGATGATAGATGGCAGATGACCTTGCTCTATGATGCGTCTAATGGGGGCGTTTTGCCCGAGCAAATGCGTTTGTCCAATGACGTCATCAATGGATTTTGGGCGTAAGCGTTCAGCTAGGGGGATTTGGGTCATGGTTATCCATTGGCAGTATGTTAAGATGGTAAAAGTTTAGACTGTCAGTGTTTTTTATGCGGGTGCAATGTTTTTAATAGCTCCCACTCACGAATGTCATTAAAAAGCTCAGGCTCAAAGTCGGTATCATCATTTTTAAGTACGCTAACATCGCCTGATGTCTCCATGATCACTGCAAAAACTTGGCTTGATGATTTAATGTTATTTTGCCTTAAGATGCCTTGAATGTCGCTTTTGCTAAGATTACACGCATGGATATTATCCCACAGGTATTGACCGTGTGCCATTAAAATCATCGGTTGATTATCAACCATGCGTTTGACAGGCTTAAGATGAATTCTAATCCATGAGAGTATCCGCTGCAACCCAAACAACGCCCCCATCGTAAACAAGCCTTGTAATAAACTTGGCTCAGCGGATAAAGCGGTAGATGCAAGAATACTACCGATAGCCACCGTCATAGCAAAGTCATAGCCTGATAATTTGGTAAAGCTTCTAAGCCCAAGTAGACGAGTGTAGATAATCACACCGATATAAATGCCAATTAACGACAATAAAATTCCAATAAGCTGATTAATATCCACCGTTAGCCATTGTGATAAATTCATGATTTTCCTTGTTATAAATACGGTTTAGGTTGCCTTTCACACACGATATTATCTAGTTTGCCTAAATAAATATCTTCACAAATCTTGCCTTGTTGTTCGATAGTATACGCCCAAAAACTTTTTTGTTTATCCAATGTGTAGCGATAGGGATTAAATTTTTTAAGGCTAAGATAATGCAGCGATTGTAAAAATGCCCCCTTTAATAAGACGTTAATCCCTTGTTGGTGCTGAAAAACGTGAGCCATCTCGTGAATAAATAGGGTGCGATAGGTGGTATTTTCCACCGAATAATCTGCCTTATAATGCTTTTTTGGGACATACAGATTGCCATTAGGGGCGATGATGATATCGTCTGATTGCCAAAAGACATAAGGGCAGGCGATTATCCTAATGTCATCGGTCTTTAGATAATCACCAAATACCGTACGACACAGTAACTTTTCGCCACAGGTGAGACAGCGGCTGATAGGCTTATTTTTACAATGCTTGGCAAGCACATAAGGCAGGCGAATTTTTGGTAAGCGTAGCATTAGATCATACCTACGCCTGATAGCTCTCTGGCAAGTGTGGCGGCACGATTGTCGGTCATGCCACCAACAAAATCTAATACTTTCATGTAGCCTGTGTATAAGGTATCATACTCCCGAATGGGTGTATCTTTCATAAGCTTTAATGTCAAATTGTTTTTAACCGTGAGTGGTTGACCTGTGATTTTGGCGTGTACTGCAGGGATAAATAAATCAAGCAGCAGACCTAGGCAGCCAAAACTTGCGATTTCGGTGGTAATTTTACTTGGGTGATGAAAAATTTTGTCTTGGGCGATTTGTTTGGCATTGTCTAAGGTGTTTTGTACGTTATTACTACTAACTGCCAGCAAGTCTTTGTGTGAAAACTTACCTGTTAATAGCTCATCATGGTGCTTCATAAAGGCATTGGCAATGTCATGAATGGCGTAACCAATGGCAATTCCACGCATCGCTCCACGCCTTTGCATGGGGTTGTTGATGGATTTTAGATTGTCAATATCTACCACGTGGGTCAAAATGTTTTCAAACTCTGTCATGCTAAGTAAATCAAGCTCCACTGCATCTTCAAGATCCAGTAAAGCATAACAAATGTCGTCTGCCGCTTCCATCAAGTAAGACAGCGGGTGTCTTGCCCAGCGGTTATCATCTAACGAAACTAAGCCTAAATCGCTAGCAACTTTTTGAATTAATGGTAATTCAGACTGTAAAATGTTGTATTTACCCTTGTCATAAGCTAGGTGATGTGAGCTTGTCCAAGGGTATTTGAGCAGTGTCCCAAGACTTGCTGATGTCAAACGCATACCGCCTAAATGCCGATACATCTCAAGACGAGTCAGCGTGCGTAGACTCATGGCGTTGCCTTCATAGGTGGTTACATCACGGATTTCATCGTCGGTTAAGCCTTGCAAAAACCGTCCATTATCGTCCTTTTGCCACCACGCTCGCAGCGCTTCTTCGCCTGTATGTCCAAATGGTGGATTGCCAAGGTCGTGAGCCAAACACGCCACTTGCACCACCGTGCCAATGTCGCTTGGGGTGTAGCCTTTTGGTAAAAATCCGCCTTGCTCTAGCCTTACGCCTACATGATTACCAAGACTACGCCCAACACTTGCCACTTCCACGCTGTGAGTTAAGCGGTTATGCGTGTGGTCGTGTTTGGCAAAAGGGTGAACTTGGGTTTTACGTCCTAATCTACGAAAGGCACTTGAGAAGACTACACGGTCATAATCAATGTGAAAATCCGTCCGTAAAACGTCCGCTCCATCAAGACTGGCATGAGTGGTTGATGATACGACGCAGCCATTATCAATCTTAAAGCGATTGGTTGAAAGTAGCTTTGCCCATGTAGATTTAGACATGTAAGTTTCCTTATTTTTTGGCTATCATAGCGACGGCGAGAGTTTTTCTTGCTTAACTTTATCGCTGTTACCGAACACTTTGGTGAAAGTACGTTTATGAAGTGGTATCATGTGTCAATCGCTAATACACAAAACCGCTTGCTTGCTTGTATGTTTTGATAGCGGCACGAAAACCAAACCGTTTGCCAAACATATTTTGAATAAAGCTTATCATTTTTCGCCTGTGTTCGATTCTCATCTGTAAGTCTTATGGGTTAGGCTTATTCATGGGTTTTTATAAAACTTCATTATAGTAACAAAAATATTGTAGCAAAAACTAAGGCAACTTGGCGTATTTATCATGGCTAAACCTTATGCAAAGGACTGCTTAATAAATCAAGCTACGAATTTAATGAGCCAAGCTACGCAATCTATCTGCTAATGCTTCACGAGCCTTAATAAAGCCGTCAATGCCATTGGTTAAAAGTTCAGTTGACATGGCGTCGTTTTGTAGCTGTTCATCAAAAGCGTCTTTGGTCAAAATTTGTTTTGGTAAATCACTGCCATCATTTGGCGACAGCTGACGAGTGACAGCGACATCCATCTTAGCAAGCTTGTCAATTAAATCAGGTGAAATGGTCAATAAGTCGCAGCCTGCAAGTGCCAAAATCTCGTCTGTGTTGCGAAAGCTTGCTCCCATGATTTGTGTGCGGTAGTCGTGCTGCTTAAAATACTGATAAATCGCTTTAACCGAAAGCACACCTTTATCCTCGGTGACTGGGATGGTTTCACGGTTCTCGTGGCGTTTTTGCCAATCTAAAATCCTGCCCACAAACGGCGAGATTAACGTAATGCCAGCGTCAGCACAGGCATAAGCTTGATGCAGTCCAAATAAAAGTGTTAAATTGCAGTGAATGCCTTGCTTTTCAAGCTGCCTACCTGCTTGAATGCCTTGCCATGTGGAAGCAATCTTAATAAGCACTCTATCTTTACAAATGCCTTGTTCTTCATAGGCTTTAATAAACTCTAAAGCTTTTTTGACAGTTGCTTTGGTATCAAAAGAAAGTCGTGCGTCCACCTCGGTAGAAACTTTCCCGTCAATGCGTTTTAAAATTTCTGTTCCAATAAAAACAGTCAAATCGTCAATGACTTTATCGATGTCGTGGGGATGTTTATTTAAGCTGTCTTTTAGTATCGGCTCAAATTCTGGTAGGCTAAGCACTTGAGTAATTAGGCTTGGGTTGGTGGTGGCATCTATCGGTTTTAGTCGCTCGATGGCATCTAAGTTACCTGTATCAGCGACAATGGTGGTCATGGCTTGTAGTTGTGCTAGGGTGGTCATTGGAATAATCCTGATGAGTAAGGTAAATCAAAATTAACACATTTTTTGACACCTGCCAACCCTTAAGATAAACAAGATCATCAGCCTCTAGGGTGGTGCTGTTTATGTAGGTTTTGCAGGCGTGTGGTGGCGACGTGTGTATAGATCTGTGTGGTGGATAGGTTGCTGTGGCCTAATAATAACTGCACACTGCGTAAGTCTGCTCCGTGATTAATAAGATGAGTAGCAAAGGCATGACGCAGTGTATGTGGCGAGATGTCACTCGTGATGTTGGCGATGCGAGCGTATTTTTTAATCATATGCCAAAAGTTATGCCGTGTCATATAGCCACCTTGTGCGGTTAAAAAAACCGCTTGGCAGTCGTTTCTACCATCTGGCAGCAGTGTTCGTCTGTGTAGCATGTAGTTTTCTATGGCAGTGATGGCAAATTCGCCAAGTGGCACAAGTCTGGTTTTATTGCCCTTACCTGTGATTTGTAGCCAGCCTGCATTTAAATTAAGCTGCTCTAGGGAGATATTTATCAGCTCTGATACACGCAGACCACAGGCATACAGCACTTCTAACATCGCCTTATCACGCAGCCCAAGCACTGTGCTGATGTCAGGTGCATCCAACAGACAAGTGACATCGTCTTCAGATAGGGTTTTTGGTAAGGATGAGCCAGTTTTTGGGGCTTTTATGTGCTCGCAGGGGTTATCGTCTCGTCCGCCATTGCCAATTTGCCATAAGAAAAACTGCCTTAAGCTTGATAAAATTCTTGCTTGAGTACGAACAGACTTGCCAAGCTGCATCATGGATTTTAGGCAGTGCTGTACTTGTGCCTCACCCCACGTTGTTAATGGTGTGCTTGAAGTATTAAGGCATAAGCGTAAATCACGCATATAAGCGTTACGAGTATGGACGCTAAGCCCACGAGCAAGCATGGCAGTGCGAAATTCTGTCAGATAGATGGGGTCGTCATCTGCGTGTGCGATGGTGGGCTGACGGGGTGTCTTGGCACGGGTCTGGCTCATGATTTTTTGGCGATTAGATAACGATAACTGCCATCGTCACATGTTTGCTCTAAGATTAGTGTATGCCCCAAATGCCGACAAAAATTGGGAATATCTCGAGTGGTGGCAGGATCTGTGGCAAGAATTTCTATAACGTCCCCTGCTACTGCCTGACGAATGGTCTTATGAAGTAGCATGACAGGCTCTGGGCAGATAAGTCCTGTGGTGTCAAGATGGTGGTTGATGGTGTGATTAGTCATGATGGTCTGTTTGTTTTGATGAATGGGTTAAAAATGTCAAAAATCGCTTAAAATTAACACGAAACACAAATGGCATACCAAACCATGCAATCATTGTCAAAAATAAGCTCATAAAAAATACAATACTACTGCCTTGTGCGATAAATACAGCAAGCGTAAAACCAAATAATCCTATGCCTACCCCTAGTATTAGGCGTAGGATTGACTTTTGGATAATATGATAACGCCCAAGTAAAAACACATGATATAAGCTGATGGGAATGCTTAGACCAACGAGTACATAAGGTAAATAATGAAATGCCAAATACACACCCATGCTGTCTTTAAAGGCGTTAAGACTGGCAAGCGTTCCTAAAATAAAAAAACTACCAATCGCCATAATACCAAGGAAAATACTGATATTAGCAAAGCGGATCGCATCTGTAATATGACGGATTAAAAGATGATTCATAGCTTACCTTTCGTGTCTTGGTCGTGGTAATTGCCGATGTAAGTGGCAAGCTTAGTGTCGCCAAAATACCCATCAAGCAAGACACAAGCTGCAATATCATCTATTGGATCGCTTTCATGGCGAATCCAGCCATTATCCCAGGCGATTTGCCGAGCTTGTTTTGAGCTAAGGCGTTCGTCATAAGTAAAGACTTTGGTGTAGCTTTTACGTTCGCCTAGACGATGAGATAGTCTGCGAGCAAATTTATGTGCCCGCTTGGTAATCATGCTGTCTGTTCCGTCCATATTTAAGGGAAGTCCCACGACGACGATGTCAATTTGCCAGCTGTCAATAATGCCAAGTAGATTATCCCAATCAGGCTGCCCATTATTCATCGCTAAGATGTCAAAAGCTCTAGCATCACAGGTAAGACTATTACCAAGTGCCATACCCATTTTTTTTATACCAAAGTCTAAGGCTAAGATCAGTTTGGGCTTTGTCATTAGGCGTGTCCTGTAGCAGGGGCGAGTAATTGCGGATTAATGCCTATTTTATCGCAAGCTTTTTGGTATTTTTGATCAAGCGGTGTGCCAAATAAAATTTGTAAGTCGGCAGGGCAGATGAGCCAGTCGCCGTTCGCAATCTGTTTATCAAGCTGACCTTTATGCCAATGACAAAACCCAAGACATAGCAAAAAATGCGATACAGATCCCTCGCAGATCGCCTCAAGAACATCTTGGCTTGTGGTTAGGCAGATGTTTTCGTCAACGACAAGAGAATAGCGATAGTCAGGCTGTCCTGTGTGCAAAATATAGCCTGCCTCTGGGCGTACAGGGCCACCGTGCATGACAGCAGTTTGGGAGTGGTTTGGAGTGCATGACAGCCCAAGATTATCCATAAGATTGCCTATAGTCATATCATCGATGGCACGGTTAATGATAAATCCCCAACTGATTTCATCAGTGTGCCGAACCACATAGATGAGTGTTCCTAAGAACAGTGCATCATTTATCTGCGGACTTGCGATTAAAAAGTGATGTGTAAGTTTTTGTTTTGGCATCAGGTTTGTTTAGACTGTGTTGATTTTGGTAAATTACAAATATCCCCCAACAGGCTTCTGGCGTGAGCTTTTGTGGCTTCTGTGATGTGTACGCCGCCAGACATACGAGCCAGCTCATCGACTTGGGCTTCGCCTGTGATGATACTCATGGTACTGGTCGTCTGCTCGCCATGCTCTTTATGCACTAAGATGTGCTGATGGGCAGCAGCAGCGACTTGGGCTTGGTGTGTGATGGCAAATAACTGCTGATGCTCCCCAAGATTACGCAAAAGCTCGCCAACCACTTGGGCTGTCCCCCCTGATATTCCGACATCCACTTCATCAAAAATCAGCGTCGGACGAACTTTATGCTGACTGTCAGTTGTCATGACCTGCATCACTAAGGCGATACGAGATAATTCACCGCCAGAGGCGACTTTATGTAAAGGCTGGGTGGGCATGCCAACGTTAGCACTAAATAGTAAGGCAACATCATAAAGTCCATGCTGGTTGTACTGACTGCTTGGTTTTTGGCTAAAGTCAAATTCACATTTGGCATTAGGCAGTGCCAAAGGCGATAACAGTAATTCTAGCGTCTCGCAGATGGTCGGTGCGTGCTTTTGGCGTGCAGCATCAAGCTTGCGAGCGTGCGTTAGATACTGCTCATAGCTTTCGGTAACTTTCGCCTGAAGTACGTCATCATCAGGAATGGCGATAAGCTCGTCCAACTCATCTTGCCACGTACTGGCGTCTTGGAGTAACTCGCTCACAGGGGCGTGGTATTTGCCAGATAATCTGTGTGCTAGGCTGATAAGTTCATTTAGCTCATTAAGTCTTTCTTCGTCAGGTAAAGACTGTTCGGCATAGTCAGCAAGCTTAGCGGCAGCATCGTTAATTTGCTCAAATGCCAAAGCTAAAAGCGTACCGCACTCGCTAAACACTTTACTTTTATCGCTTTGGCTGTCGCAAATCTTAATAGCACGAGCAAGTAGGCTTGACACGCTAGGCTCATCGCTGTCATTATCAAGATGGTTTGCTGCACTCATCGCTTCTGTCATTAGGCTTTCAAGGTTTGACAGCTCGTCATATTCGCTTTCAATATCATCAAAATTTACCTTAAGCAGCGGCTCAATGTCGGTGATTTTAGCTTGGAGTAAGGCGATACGATCAAGCCTTTGGGCAGATTGGTTCTTTGCATTTAGCGCTTTGGTTTTTAGGGTTTGCCAATCGTGATAGGCTTGTTTTGTGGTGTTTTTAAGCTCAGATAAGCCACTGACCGTGTCTAGCCAGTCAATGACAAATTGGGGCTTTAGCAGCTCAAGTCCTGCGTGCTGTGAGTGGATATTCACCAAAATTGCCCCAAGTGATTTTAGTTCACTAATACTAGCAGGCGTGCCATTAATCCATGATTTTGAGCGACCTTGCTGGCTTATTTTACGGCGAATCAGTAAAGTGTCTTCTTCTAATGGACGCTCATGTTCGGCAAACCACGCACTGACAGCGTCATTACCTGTGATGTCAAACTCACCAAACACGCACGCTTCATCTGTGCCGTGTCTGACAAGCCCAGCATCGGCACGACCACCTGCACATAGTGATAATGCGTCTAAAATTAATGACTTGCCCGCACCAGTTTCGCCTGTGATGACATTAAACCGTGCGTCAAAATTGATTTCGTGCTGTGCAATGAGTGCAAAATTTGTCAAGGTTAAAGACGCAAGCATGACTCTCTCAAATAGGGATAATTAATGGTCAAATGAGTTATCATAATGAATTTATGAGCATTTGGCAATGATTTTGGATAATTTTCTAAGCTTTACAATGCTTTGACAATTTGCCACAATACTGCTTTAATCTCATCTGTGTTTGCTTGCACTCATCGCACAGCACTTTTTTGCCTAGTTTAGGAATGTTTCATGAAAAACCGCCAACGAAAACCCACTAATAAAGCACCGCACCACAACCCAAAATCCATCAACACCCGACCCCAAAAAGCCAAAAAAACCACCCCAAATTTCTACGGAACGCACGCTGTTAAAGCCATCTTGCAGAATCGCCCAGAAGATGCGTTGGCACTGTTTGTACAAAATTATGATAACAATTCTAATAACAATCACGACGCCATTATCGCCCTTGCCAAATCAGTAGGCGTGTCAGTGCAAATTGCCCAAAAAGACAGCCTAACAGAGTTGTGTGGCAGTACGCAGCATCAGGGCGTAGTATTATCTGCTCGCATGCAAGCGATGGCAGATGAGGCGTTACTTGATGATATGATGGATGCTGATGATGCGTTATTTTTGGTGCTTGATCAGATTACCGATCCACATAATTTTGGTGCGTGCTTAAGGACGGCAGCAGTGATGGGTGTATCAGCGGTGATTGTGCCACGCCACGGCAGTGTTGGGCTAACGCCGACAGTTGCCAAGGTGTCTGTCGGAGGGGTGGAGAGTGTACCTGTTATTGAGGTGACAAACTTAGCAAGATGCCTTGAGAAACTAAAAAAAGCGGGCGTATTCGTCTTTGGTACAGCATTAGACGACACCGCCAAGCCCTTGCAGGCGTGTGATTTTGGTGGAAAAGTAGCAATTATCATGGGTTCAGAAGGCGAAGGTATGAGGCGACTAACCACAGAACTGTGCGATACGCTCGTCTATATTCCAATGACAGATAACCCAAACCGTCCGCAGAGTTTAAACGTTTCTGTGGCGACAGGCATGGTATTATGGGAAGTGGTACGTCAAAGATAAGAAAAAAATAAGAAAACGCTGTTAATTGCTTCATGTTCCATGTGAAACATATTAGATTTACCTAAATAACTATCGCCACCTAAAAAGTAGTTGTTTAGCATCTTGCTTATGGGTTTACCGCAGATTTAAAAAGTTATGTGATGCATGACATCAAAGCACCGCTATCATGGGTGAATCGCTTTTATGGTAACTATAATAGGGTCTTATTTAAGTGAAGATAGACTGAAGATAGACAAACTATCTTCACTTGGTATATCTAACTATCAGATCGCACAGCACCGCATTCATACAGTACTGCTAAGATTTCATCAGTTCTTTGGGCAAGCAGAGCCTTATCGCCTTTGGTCTCAATGTTTAGGCGAATTAGGGGTTCGGTATTGCTTGAACGCAAGTTAAATCGCCATTCACCAAAGTCAAGGCTTGTGCCATCAAGTGTGTTTTCTTGTGGGTTTAGTGAGATGAATTTGGCTTTTAAGTGTTGGGCGATTTCATCGGCAGTTACATCACTGAGTTTAAAATTAAGCTCGCCTGAGCTTGGAAAGTCATTTAGGTAGCCGTCTACAAGTTCTGATAGGCTTTTGCCTGTTGTTGAAAGCAGTTCGGCAACCAAAAGCCAAGGTATCATACCGCTGTCGCAATAAAAAAAGTCCTTAAAATAGTGATGAGCCGACATTTCCCCGCCATAAATACTAGCCGTTTGACGCATGACTTGCTTAATAAAAGAATGTCCTGACTTACTTAGGTTTGCTTTGCCGTTATTTTTGGCGATGACGTGTTCTGTGTTATACACTACCCTTGGGTCGTAGGTGATGCCTGAGTTTGGCACTTTATCTAAGAAAGCCTGAGCCAGCATACCAACGACATATGATCCATCAATAAATCGTCCAGATTCATCAAACAAAAAACAGCGATCAAAATCGCCATCAAACGCCACGCCAAAATCCGCCTGATGAGCGACAACCGCATCAGCGGTGGATTTTTGGTTGGCGATAATCATGGGGTTGGGAATGCCGTTTGGAAATGTGCCATCAGGCTTGTGATGGATTTTAATCAGCTTAATAGGCGTGTCTGACAGTCGCTTTTGTAACGCATCCACCACAGGGCCTGCCGAGCCATTACCACTGTTAATGACGATGGTTTTTGGGGTAAAGTTTTTGGTATCAATAAAACTCATAAGCTTATCAATATAGGCGGTTTTATCGCTCATTAGCACAGTTTTACCTTTGGTGTGTGTGGTAAATGCCCCTGACTCGGCTAAGGCTTGAATCTGTTTTAAGCCTGTATCTGCTGAGATAGGGCGAGAGTTTTCACGCACCATTTTTAAGCCGTTAAAGTTAATGGGATTATGGCTTGCTGTAACTTCAATACCACCAATGGCGTTATGATGACTGGTGGCAAAATACACCTCTTCGGTGCCTGTCATGCCAAGATCGATAACATCAACCCCTGCGTCAGTTATGCCATCTATGGCGGCAGTTTTTAGGCTTTGGCTTGAAGGGCGAATATCACTACCAATGACGATGACAGGATTTGGCTTGTCACTTTGCACAGATAAAATCTGAGCGAATGCTCGTCCAATGCGGTAGGCTATCGTCTCATCTAGGTTGATATTAAGCTCGCCACGCACGTCATACGCCTTAAAGCAGGTGATGGCTATGGGGTTAAAGTTTGGCATGATTGTTCCCAAAAAGTATAAAGTATAAATAAACTTGATTTGCATTGTAGCATAAATCCACCACAAATCTGAGAGACTTATTTGGTGATTTATGTGGTCAGATGATGATTGACTTTATGGGCAATATATTCCAAAATAGCATAATAATAGTAGCATTTGATTTAAAACTTCATCAACTGACTTTATTACAATACATTCGACTTTATTACAATACATTCATCAATAAATTACCATCGGAGTAATTATGAACATTGCAAACAACATCACCGATTTAATCGGCAACACCCCTTTGGTCAAGCTACACACGCTCACCAAAGGTGCTAAGGCGGACGTACTTGCCAAGCTTGAGTATTTTAATCCTGCAAGCTCGGTTAAAGACCGCATTGCTTTATCCATGATAAATGAGGCAGAAAAATCAGGCAAGTTAAAGGCAGGCGATACCATTGTGGAGGCGACATCTGGCAACACAGGTATCGGGCTTGCGATGGTAGCAGCAGCTCGTGGTTATCGCCTTGTTATTACTATGCCTGAGAGTATGAGTCTTGAGCGTCGTACGTTATTAAAAGCTTATGGAGCAGAGCTCGTATTAACACCTGCGTCAGAGGGTATGGGTGGGGCGATTGCCAAAGCTGATGAATTGGCAGCACAAGATGGCTATTTTATGCCACGTCAATTTGACAACCTTGCCAATCCCAAAATCCACCGTGAAACTACCGCCCTTGAGATTTGGGAAGATACAGATGGCAAGGTGGATATTGTTGTGGCAGGTATTGGCACAGGCGGTACGATTACAGGCGTGGGTGAGGTATTAAAAGATAAAAACCCTGACATTCAAATCATCGCCGTTGAGCCAGCCGACTCACCTGTCTTTAGTGGCGGCGAAAAAGGTGCTCATAAATTACAAGGCTTAGCCCCAGGCTTTGTGCCAAGTATCTTAAACACCAAAATTTATGATGAAGTGATCACTGTTAGCACCGAAGACGCTTTTGCCACTTCACGGCGTATGGCAAGTGAGGAAGGGATTTTGGTGGGTATCTCAGCAGGGGCGGCAGTTTGGTCAGCCTTACAAGTGGCAAGCCGAGAAGAAAACGCTGGTAAAACCATCGTGGTTATTATCCCATCATCAGGCGAGCGGTATTTGTCTACGGCACTGTTTGCGGATTTGGCACAGTGATTTGTGGCTAAATTGACTGAAACTGCATGAAATTTTTATAAAAAACCCATTATCTTGTTATAATGGGTTTTATTTTTGGTGTAATCGTGATGACCCCAACCGATAATTTTAATGATTTATTAGCTTTAATGGCGACCTTAAGACAAGAGTGTCCTTGGGATAAAAAACAAACCAATAACAGCCTACAAAAATACGCCATTGAAGAAGTGTTTGAGCTGATAGAGGCAATTGGGGCAGATGATGGCAGTGCTTACGCAACCAATGAGTTAAAAGGTGAGCTTGGCGATGTGCTACTGCAGGTGATTTTTCATGCTCATTTATATAATGAGCAGGGGCGGTTTGATATGGGTGATGTGATTTATCATTTACAAGAAAAACTCATCAGACGACACCCGCACGTCTTTGACAAAGAAAACCTAATAACCGATGACGATGTCAAACGCCGTTGGGACGAGATTAAGGCGATTGAAAATCAAGGCAAACCCAAACGCTTGCTTAGCGATGTTAAGGCAGGTACGGCACTTAATACCGCCCAAAACTTAACAAAACAAGCAAGCACGGTCGGCTTTGACTGGGACAATCTGCAAGGCGTGTTGGATAAATTGTCCGAAGAGATGGACGAGTTTAAAGATGAATTGCCAAGTGGTGATTTTGCTTATCAAACCGAGCAATTGGATAAATCACAAAAAGACAAAATCAGCGATGAGCTTGGCGATGTGCTGTTTGTGCTAAGTAATGTGGCACGGCATTTGGGCATTGATGCGGAGATGGCACTGCATGGGGCGAATGCCAAGTTTCGCCGTAGGTTTGCTTATATAGAGACAAGTTTATTAAGCCAAGGCAAAGATTTTAAAGACAGCGATTTGGCAGAAATGGATAGCCTTTGGGATAAAGCTAAAGCATATGAAAAGCAGTAAACTACTCTTATGCGTGCTGGGACTGTACACCCATGTTGCTTATGCTAATCAGTGCTATGCTGATCCGCAGATTGCCTATCAAGCGATGATGACTCATCACACACAGACCCAAAAGTTGGCAAATCGTATTAATATCAACACCGCTACTGCTGCCGACTTTCTTAGCCTGACAGGCGTGGGTGTAAAGACTGCGAAAGCCATCGTGCAGTATCGGCAGACGGTGGGTAATTTTCAGACAATCCAAGATATTACCCAAGTAAAAGGCGTCGGTCAGGCAACTTTTGAGAAAAATAAACATCGCTTAACGGTGCTAGACTAAGTATGGTACTTGGTTTATTTGGGAGTAATGACCAAAAACAAATTCGCTTTTTTTATTAATAAAGGTTAAAATAGTGGGTTATTTATCACAAAATAAGCGGAGACAGGCATGGCAAGAACGCCAGCTAAATCTAGAAAAAATTCCAAAAAAGTCAGCCCTGTGATTCATGATGCTGCTGCCCTTGGGCTAAAACGCAATGCTTTGCCGCACAGCATTGTGGAAGTGGTTGGTACGCTTATCAAAGCAGGCTTTGATGCTTATATCGTCGGAGGCGGTGTGCGTGATAGCTTGCTTGGGCTTGCCCCAAAAGACTTCGATGCAGTAACCAATGCTCGCCCGCATGAGATTAAGGCGATATTTGGCGGTCGTTGCCGTATTATCGGCAGACGCTTTCAGCTTGCCCATGTGTACAGCGGTCGTGAGATGATAGAGGTGGCGACGTTTCGAGCTGCGCCTAAGGACGACACGCACACCACAGATGATGGTATGATTACCCGTGATAATGTGTGGGGGACGATTGAAGAGGACTTTATCAGACGGGATTTTTCGATTAATGCACTGTATTATAATCCCATCAAAGGCGAGGTGCTTGATTTTTGTGGGGCATTACAAGATATTAAGCAAAAACGTCTAAGACTGCTTGGAGATGCCAAGCTGCGTGTAGAAGAAGACCCTGTGCGTCTGCTTCGCGCTTTACGATTTAAGGCGAAGTTGGGATTTGATTTTGATAAAACGTTATCAAAGCAGTTTCATGGCGACAATTGGGCTTTGCTTGAGCAGGTGTCTGCACACAGATTATACGATGAAACCCAAAAGATGTTCACAGGCGGCTATCTGACACCACTTTTGCCTTTATTGTATAAATATGGAGCGATGTCTAGCCTAATGGCTTATGCCGCCCAAGAGCCATCAAAGCTTAGCACTCAAGTTGCCATCAATTCAGACAGACGCGTTGATGAGGGTAAGACTTTAAATCCTGCATTTTTTTATGCGGTGCTTTTGTGGGAAAACTACCTATATCATTTGGCAAAATTTAAGAAAAAAGGTCTGCCATTTTACGAAGCTCAGCTTAAGGCGAGTGCAAAAGCGGTGGACGCCCAAAGAGTTAAGACAGCTATCCCTAGGTTTGCCGAAGAATTTATCTCACAAATCTGGATTATGCAGGCTAAGCTTGTAAATCCCCGTGTCAAACAAATCGCAGTCTTAGAAAAAATGCCAAAGTTTCGGGCGGCATTTGACTTTTTGGTACTGCGTGAGCAGTTTGATGATCATCCGTTATCAGAGCCGACCAATGGCATGGCAGCTTGGTGGCAAGCCTACCAAGAGACAGATGAGCTAAATCGTGAGCGTATGATCGATGAGCTGGCGACAGGTGATGTGCCAACCAAACGCCGCAAAAAACGCAAAACAGAAGATAAGGCTGAATTGCACCAGTTGCAACAGCTGTCTTTGGGTGAAGATAAGCCATCAGATAAGCCAGAGCCACTCTTTGTGGTCGAAGGTGTCAACGAGCTGCTTGAATCGCACCAAATGCCACAAAAACCAAAGCTACGCCAGCCAGAAGTGGCATTACCCGCCTTTGAGGTGGTGGCGTACACTGAAGATGACTTTTTAAAGCTGCTTAATAATGATGAGCCTTATATTCCAAGCAGTCGCTTGCGTAAGCGTAAGCCGTCATCTTCTTTATCGGTCAAAGAGCGTGAAAGTGGCATGACCCAACAAGTGCCTGCTACATCTAAAGAGCCTAAAAAGTCCACCAGACAAGCCAGAGTGCCTAGGGCTAATAAACCCACAGCTAAACCAAATCAACTAGCTAAGACAAAGATTGAGACTAAGACTAAGACCGAAACTAAGACGGCAGACCAAAAGAGCAAACCACGGCGTAAACGCAAGCCTAATGCTAAGCCAAAAGCGACAGATTAGGTGGGCGACATGAGTACATGGGAGCAGATATATCTGGGGCTAGGTGGGAATATTACAAACGATCTTGGCGATCCTGCTAGCCATATTATGGCGGTGGCAGATACGCTTTGTGATAACGAGCATTTTTGTGATGTACAGCTGTCATCACTGTATGCTTCTAAGCCATTTGGGGTGGTTGATCAGCCTGACTTTATTAACGCTGTGTTATCTGCTAAGACAGATTTATCGCCATTGGCATTGCTTGATGTCTGCCAACAGCTAGAAAAAAATGCAGGTCGGGTTAAATTACGCCATTGGGGTGAGCGTTCGCTTGATGTGGATGTGTTATTTTATGGCGATCAGACGATCCAAAACGACAGATTAACCGTGCCACACGCTTATCTTTTTGAACGTAATTTTGTGCTTGTACCACTCGCTGAGCTTAATCCATGCTTAACGATTAATGGCAAAAAGATTGCAGATGAGCTGTGGGCAAACGACTTATCTGGACTGACGAAGCTTGCTTAAGATTGGCTTGAGTTTATTAGTTTTACACTTACTTATCAAATAACCCTTAAATGCAGAAATTTTTATGAGCTATCTATCTACAGAACAAAAACCTAAAATGCCGATTACTTTATCCACCTTACAAAAGTTTAAAGCCAACGGCGAGAAATTTAGCTGTCTAACTTGTTATGACGCAAGTTTTGCAGCAGCCATGCAGACCGCTGACATTGATACGATTTTGATTGGTGACAGTCTTGGTATGGTGGTGCAAGGCAAGTCATCTACCTTACCTGTTACGGTCGCCGATATGACATATCATACGGCAAATGTCGCTCGTGCTAATAATCACGCCCTAATCATCAGCGATTTGCCGTTTATGAGCGTTGCCACGCTTGATCGAGCGATTGAAGCTAGTCTTGCGGTCATGCAGGCAGGGGCAAATATGGTGAAAATTGAAGGTGGTAGCGAGCTGTGCGACATTGTTTCGGTGCTTTCAAATAATGGCGTACCTGTGTGTGTGCATTTAGGTTTGACACCGCAATCTGTTAATGTGCTTGGCGGATATAAAGTTCAAGGCAAAACCGATGACGAGGCTCAAAAACTGCTCGATGACTGTCAAAAATTAGTGCAAGCAGGGGCAAGTATGCTACTGCTAGAGTGTGTGCCAAGTGGGCTTGCCAAAGCGGTCACCGACAGCGTACCTGTGCCTGTGATTGGCATTGGGGCAGGCGTGGATACGGACGGACAAGTGCTGGTGATGCATGATATGCTTGGCGTTTATACCCGCAAACCTGCCAAATTTGTCAAAGACTTTTTAAGTGATAAAGACAACGAAACGCACGACATCGTAGGAGCATTTAAAAATTATCATATGGCGGTTAAAAATAAAACCTTTCCAACAGCTGAACACAGTTTTTAGACTGCTCTTATTATCAGTTTAGAAGCGGTTTAAGACGTTGTTTTCTTGGTTAAATTTGGGATATTATGAAAATTTATCACACCATTAAACAGTTACAAGATTACCTAAAATCACTAAAAAGCCAAAAAATTGCACTTGTGCCAACTATGGGTAATTTACACCAAGGGCATTTATCGCTTGTTAAAATCGCTCGTAGCCACGCTGATATTGTGGTGGTGAGTATTTTTGTCAATCCTACACAATTTGGCATAGGCGAAGACTTTGACAGCTATCCACGCACGCTAGACGCTGATGTGGCACAGCTTGACGGACTGGTTGATGTGGTTTTTGCTCCAAGCGTGGACGAGATGTATCCTACTTATCCGCCCAACGTACAGGTATTGTCAGGTGATATTAGCCAAATTTTGTGTGCCAAAACTCGCCCCACGCATTTTGATGGTGTAGGTTTAGTTGTAAGCAAACTTTTTAACATTGTTCGCCCTGATGTGGCGGTATTTGGCAAAAAAGACTACCAACAGCTTGCCATTATCCGCCAATTAAATGACGAGCTAAATTTCGGCATTGACATTATCGGTGGCGACATTGTACGCCGTGAAGATGGTTTGGCACTGTCTTCTAGGAATGGGTATTTGACCGACAGCCAAAGCAGGCACGCCCCATTTTTACAAAAAACCTTAAGCAAGTTGGCAAAACAATTAACAATCGCTGATTTTAACGATTTTGACACCTTAATTAAACAAGCGATTGATGTTCTAAGTGGTAATCAATTTAGGGTGGATTATTTACAAGTATTAAATCAAAAATTACAAAAACCCAGCAAAACTGATAAAAATCTTGTGATTTTAACGGCATGTTTTTTAGGCAAAACACGTCTGCTTGACAATGTAGAATTTGACCGAGCGTGCCAATGACCCAGATTGTCATCGTATCAGGGCGTTCAGGTTCTGGTAAAACGTCTGTACTAAACATACTAGAAGATTTTGGCTACTATGTCATTGACAATCTGCCATTATCGCTGATTCTTGATGCGGTGCATAAGCTGACCAAAGATGGTAATATCCAAAAAATCGCTTTAGGGGTAGATGTCAGAGCGCCGCAGTCGGAGCTTTCTGGATTTGGCAAAGTGCATGACGCACTTGTGGCAGAGTATGGCGAGTTCACGGTGCAAGTACTGTATGTAACCGCCCAAGAAGGCGTGCTTGTGGCACGTTTTGGGGCGACAAGACGTGTGCATCCTTTGATGAACACAAAGCACAACTTACCAAATGCCATCGCCCATGAAGTTATCATGCTTGAACCGATTGCCGATCGAGCTGATATTAAGATTGATACAAGCAGCCTAAATACCCACGAATTAAAAGAGCAAGTCCGTAATCACTTGGGTGTAGATAGTGTCGTTACGGTAAATGTATTATCGTTTGGTTTTAAATATGGCACGCCCATTGACGCTGATTTTGTGTTTGATGTGCGAATATTACCTAATCCGCATTGGCAGGCCAAACTGCGTCCCCAAACAGGTCTAGACATGGATGTTCAAGCATTTTTTAACCAGTACCCTGAGGTGGATGACATGGCAAAAGACGTGGGAGAGTTTTTAGCGAAATGGTTGCCGCAGTTTTTACACAACAATCGCCACACTGTAACCATCGCCATCGGCTGCACAGGGGGCAAGCACCGCTCGGTATATGTCAGCGAATATGTGGCAAAAATGCTAAAAACAAGCTTGCCAAGTAATATGCTAATTACAAATAAGCACCGTGAAAAAAGACATTGGTAGTATAAAATATTTAAGGAAAGCTATGAATATTGATTGGTCTAAAATTGATATGCGAGTCTCTCGCACCGAAACTAAAAAAGCCCATGACCGCTTACAAGCACTGACAACACCACTTGCCATGCTGTCTAAAAAACAGCAAGCAAACCTGCCTGTGAGTGAGTTTTTCTTAGATGAGCTGGATCAATTGGCAAGCATCACGTCTGCTGCTGCTAAGAATCGCCAAATCAAGCGTGTGGGCAAGCTTATCGTTGAAGAAGATCGACACACCTTAACCCAAGCGTTATTTGAGATGACCTTTAGTGCTCCCCAAATCGCTAAAATCCAAACATGGCTGACTCGCCTAAGCCTAGAAGACGAAAGCACGATTAAGCAGTTTGTAAAGCAGTTTAACGCCAGTGAGTTTAACAGTATTTATCAGCTGCTTCTTTGGATTGAATATGCCAAGCACTTAGCAGATGATGATCTGCTTGCTGAAAGCGTGGCGGATTTTGAAAGTTATATTAAAGAAGTGGCGATTTTATCAATCTAATCATAAAAAAGCCTGCATTTAGCAGGCTTTTTGATTGGTGGGATTATTTTTTCTCAGCTCGAACCTTTTCTACTAGAAAATCAACCACTTGGGGTACTTTTTCGTCTTCGCCATTGACGATGTATTTACCATGAACAACCACCGCAGGCACACCTGTTAAGCGATGACGCATGGCACTTTGTTTGGAGCGTTCCACTTTGGTCGATACAGCAAAAGAATTATAAAGGTCATTAAACTTCGCTTTATCCACCCCTTGCTTGGCATACCAGTTGCCAAGCGATTCTTGGGACTGTTCCACACGCTCGCCATCTTTATGAATGGTGTCAAATAAGTCTTGGTGCGTCTTATGCAAAACACCAAGCTGCTGTGCGGTATAAAAGCCACGAGCACCCACTTCCCACATAGGATTCATGGCAGCAGGTGTTTGGAAAAATGCAACGTCCTTAGCACGGGTTTTTGCCCATTTTTGCATGTGTGGCTCTAATGCATAACAATGCGGGCAGCCATACCAAAAAAATTCACGCACAACAATAACGTCGCCTGCGATGTTTTCAGGGTTTGGGGATACGGTGTAGTCCTTGCCTTCGGTGAAAGTGGCGGCAGATGCTAAAGTACAAAAACCAGTAAAAGCAGCAGCAGCGGCAAGTTTTAGGGCGTATTTTTTCATTATTTTTTCCTTACAACAATAGGTAGGCGAATATATAACAAATTACGTATAATTAATAATAGCATAATTTACCTTATTTTTGGTAAAAATTCACCCCAATAAGTGTTTGAAAATGTTTAGGTATCTTGCCAAAATGTGGAAATAAGTTGCTTGAATTTGAGACCGATTGGGTAATTGGTAGTAAAAAAATGCTGAAAATGGTAAGATAATTGCTTATTTGGCTAACATTAATTTGGAATACACATGAGTACACACGCCCAAAACGCAGATTTTGAAGAAATTGGAAAATTTACTCGCCTAGCTGATGAGTGGTGGGACAAAAATGGTGCATTTAAATCATTGCACGACATTAACCCACTGCGTTTAAACTGGATTGAAGATTGTGTTAAAGAGCATTTTGGCACAGGATTAGGCGGTAAAAAAGTGCTGGATGTCGGCTGTGGGGGTGGTATTTTATCGCATTCAATGGCAGTGCGTGGAGCAAACGTATTGGGTGCAGACTTAGGCGATGCCAACCTTCAGGCGGCTAAGATTTATGCTGATAAGACCAGCATGAGTGATGTGTTAGATTTTCGCTGTGTGCCAGTAGAGGTGTTAGCTGCTGAGCAAGCAGAGCAGTACGATGTTGTAACGTGTATGGAAATGCTAGAGCATGTGCCAGACCCTAGTGCGATTGTTCAGGCGTGTTTTGATTTACTTAAGCCAAATGGCGTGTGCATCTTATCCACCTTAAACCGCAACAAAAAATCCTATCTGTTCGCTATCGTGGGTGCAGAATACATACTACGCCTTGTTGATAAAGGCACGCACGACTGGCATAAGTTTATCACGCCTGCCGAGCTTGACACAATGGCAACTCATGCAGGCTTTAAGCGTGCAGATATGACAGGACTGCATTATAATCCTTTAACTCGCCATTATTGGCTGTCAAACCGCAATGTTGATGTCAATTATATGATGGCGTTTGTCAAGCCTTGAGATGAAGCCATGGATACTAAAAAAGCGGTTTTATTTGACTTAGATGGTACGCTAATTGATACAGCGAGCGATTTTATTCGTATTATTCGCCTGATGTGCGATAAGTATGATTATCCTTGTCCTTTAGATTCACAGATTCGTGAACAAGTATCTGCAGGTAGCCGCGCGATGGTGCAGCTGATGTTTGGTAATACAGCAGACTTTAATGATGATAAGCTTGCCGCCTATCGCCAAGAGTTTTTGGATTTGTATGAGGCAGATATCTGCGTGGATAGTCGGCTATTTGAGGGTTTAGATGAACTGCTTACCACGCTTGAGCAGCGGTCGATCCCTTGGGGAATTGTAACAAATAAGCCACGCTATTTGGCACAGACTTTATTAGATCGGTTAAATTTATCCAAGCGTTGTGCTGTGCTTGTTTGTCCTGATGATGTTGAGCATACCAAGCCTAGCCCAGAGCCGATGTTTTTAGCGTGTAACGCCCTAAATATCGCTGCCAAAGACTGTATTTATGTGGGAGACCACCTTCGAGATATTCAAGCAGGTAATGCTGCAAATATGCTAACAGTGGCGGTAAAATATGGCTATTTGTCTGCTGATGATAAGGCAAATCTACAAGCATGGCAAGCAGACATCGTGGTGGATACGCCAAAGGATTTAGTTGATATGATTTTATCTTACATATAAGGGTTTGATACTGCTTTTGAGCGTACGACAACTTGATATGAAACTAAGTATGCTTAGCCTAACAGGTTTATGCCTAATGCTAAAGCGAACCTAAAAACAGGAATAAAATACGATGAAAAACCACGACCAAATTCGCAGTTTTATACCGACAGCCGATAGTCTAAAAGATAAAATCATCCTAGTTACAGGAGCAGGTGATGGTATTGGCAAGACAGCTGCTTTAACTTATGCCAAATGCGGTGCAACCGTACTACTGCTTGGTAAAACCCAAAGCAAGCTAGAGGCTGTATATGATGAAATTGAAAGCCTAGGACTTGCTTTGCCAGCAATTTTACCGATGGATTTGGCAAAAGCAAGCTTTGCACAAATGCAAGAGCTGGCAATCTTAATTAACAAAGAATTCGGTAGACTAGATGGTATCTTGCATAACGCAGGCGTTTTGGGGGCGTTAACACCGCTTGAGATGTATGATCCGATTACCTTTGAGGAGGTGATGCGCGTGAATCTGACAGCAGTATTTATGCTAACCCAAGCTATGATGGACCTACTAAAAGCATCGCCATCAGCATCTGTGGTCTTTACAAGTAGTGGCGTGGCAAAACCCCGTGCATTTTGGGGGGCGTATTCGCTTTCTAAGCAGGGTATTGAAGGCATGAGCGATATATTTACCCAAGAGACATCTAAGCATACAGCATTAAGATTTAACTGTATCAATCCAGGAGCAACCAGAACCAATATGAGAGCTCACGCATTTCCTGGCGAAAATCCGATGACACTAAAAACGCCCGATGAGATTATGCCTGCCTATGTGTATTTGATGACAGACTTAGCAAGCGGTGTAAAAGGACAAGTGGTGGACTGTCAGCCAAAATCTGATTGATTTTTAGGTCTGTTATGATGCCTGATGATAGCGATTAAGATTATTGTATCTTAGTGTCGCTTATGGCATGATGTACTTATGATGTTGTATTTATTTTAATTAAACGTAAACCAACGAGAAACGTTGTGGACTTATTTTTTAACCTTGCTATGATCGCTCTGCTGATTTTGGTATCAAGTTTTTTCTCTATTTCTGAGATTGCCTTGGCAGGGGCTCGCAAAATTAAGCTAAAACTCATCTTGGAAGGTGGCGACAAGCGTGCCGAGAAAATCATGCGTCTGCAGGAGCATTCTGCTGACTTTTTCGCCACTTCGCAAATTGGATTAAATGCAGTCGCCATCTTGGGCGGTTCGGTGGGTGAAGGGGCTTTGCGTCCTTATTTTGCCGATTTTATTGGGCATTTTTATCAAGGCGTGTGGCTAGATAACATCGCATTTTTTACGTCTTTTGTGGTGGTTACATTGCTGTTTATCTTGTATGCCGACCTTATCCCCAAACGCATTGCGATGATTAACCCTGAAAAAATCGCTTTGATGGTCATTGAGCCTGTGCTGATGGTCATCAAAATCATCAAGCCTTTGGTGTGGGTGATTAACGGTCTTGCCAATCTGACCTTTCGTCTTTTTAAAATCAATACCACCAGAGAAGATAACATCACCTTTGATGATGTGTCTGCCATCGTGGACGCAGGGGCAGAGGCAGGCGTGGTCTTGCAACAAGAACAGCATTTTATTGAGAATGTCTTTGAATTAGAAGAGCGTACCGTGCCATCATCAATGACAGTGCGTGAAGATGTGGTATTTTTTACCTTAGATGAGAGCGAAGAGAATATCCGCCAAAAGATTGCTGATTATCCGTATTCCAAATTCTTGGTGTGTAATACCAATGTTGATCAGGTCATCGGTTATGTGGATACGAAGGACATTTTGGTCAGATTGCTCAATAACCAATCATTCGTTCAGCTCAACGAAAGCGTTATCCGCAATGTGCTGATTATTCCTGATACGCTGACACTCTCAGAGCTATTGGATAAATTTCGTGCCAGCAAAGAAAAGTTCGCCGTGGTCATCAACGAATACGCTTGGGTGGTCGGCATCATCACGCTATCAGACATCATGATGACGGTGATGGGCGATTGGGTTGCCCCTACTGATGAAGACCAACAGATTATCCGCCGTGATGAAAGCTCGTGGCTCATTGATGGTAGCACGCCCATTGATGATGTCAAGCACGCTTTGGACGTGGCTGATTTTGCCGATTGGGATCATTATGAGACCTTGGCAGGCTTTATCATGTACCGCTTACGCAAAATCCCAAGACCTGCTGATTTTGTCATGCACGAAAATTTTAAATTTGAAGTGGTGGACATTGACCATTTTAAAATTGACCAAGTGCTCGTAACTCGTCTATCTGGCGGTGATGAAGTAGATAGAGATTGGGTGTGAGCGACTAGGCGTGATTTGAAAATGCAAGTTTGAGCTTGCATTTTTTATTTGAAAAAAAGGTTGATTGTGTTTGAAATATTTTGTTACATTTATATTTAAAAAATATATTGACAAAATTTTGAAAAATAACATATTTAAACCGTACCGAAATAATATTACATAATATATTATGTAAATAAATCATTTGGGTACATTTAACATTAACTTTTAGTAATAAGGATTTTATCATGAAAAGTCAAGTTAAATTAATTGCCAAACAACTACCTGTTGCTCAAAAAGCAAATGCTGGTAAAATGGAGAGAAAAAAAGCTAAGGCTGCTGCGTGTATGTTTGAGTGATTTTTCTCAATAAGTAGTTTAGTGTAAGGCAATAAGAATTTTAATGTTCTTATTGCTTTTTGGATTTAACACATAAGGATTTTCATATGGTTATTGATGCATCAATTCAGGATTATATAGAATGTTTGGATTTTTATTGGATTAAGAAAAAACTACTGTCTTTAAGTGCTGATGGAGATTCCAAAAATTGGACTTTGGAGGGCGTGGAAGATGCAATACGCCAATATAAAAATTTTATGATATTAATGAAAATTTATGATGGAACAAGTGAAAAAATAGTGCCTTCTGTTGAAGTTGATGTTATTTGGCATAATCATATTTTAGATACCAAAGCCTATTTTAAAGATTGTGAAGTGATATATGGTAGATATATGCACCATTTTCCTTATTTTGGAATAAGAAGCAAGGAAGATTATCAAGATTTAAATCAGTCTTTTGATAGAACTCAGGAGTTATATTTCCAGCATTTTGGTGAATATATGTATGAAATTGATTTCTGATTTTTCTTTTTCTTGGAAAGATGAATTAAAACTCACATCGGCATTTATCATTAATCGCTTGATGCCGATACTTGTTTTTTTTACTGCTTTTATTTTGGTATTAAATAAAGCTGAACCAAATCAGATTGATGAGTATTCCATATATTCGTCCGTTTATAATAGTGCATTAGCTTTTGGTTTGGGTATGACATCTGGAATTCGTTTTTATAGCACTTATTATGCTTATCAGCGATTGTCTTTACTTCTTGTTAGTTTTGCTTTGTTTTTGGGTATTTTGATTTTTGGTGGATTTTTGATTTATACCAATAATTTTTTGCCAAGTAGTTTGCAAAATAATACAGTTGCTTTGATGTTTGCATTGTTATTTCCTGTTGTATTCTGTTATGAATTTTTGGTTATTTTGGGTGAAAGTAAAAAAGCGGTCAAGGCAAGCAGTATTTCTAATTTAATTGCACTACCTATCTTTTTGATGGTGTTTTTTGTGATATTATGGGTGCTGCCCAATCAGCTGACTACTGTTGAGTTGGTTAGTATGTCGCAACTTATCACAGAATGCCTACTTTTAACTGTGCTAATGGTTTATATACGAAAATTTGCTATAATTGATGATTGTCAGAATAATGGTAAGGGTGGTATTGTCAATCAAGTGCCTATGCAAGCAGGTAATTTTTATATTATCAAAAGTATAGTTGTTTTTAGTTTTCCCATTATTGTTTTGCAGTTTTTAAAAAGAGTGGCTCAGAGTCAGTCATTGCTTTTTGTGAGCGATGTTACAAATTCGGTTGGTATTCTACAAACGTTATTTATGCTTGCTGTTTTATTCTCTGTTTTTGCAGCCGCATTTGCTAATAATGGTTTTGTGGTTTTAGCAAAAGAGTACCAGTCATGGAAAATTTCATCTTGGTGTTTAGTAAGGTCTTATTTTTTATATAATGCTATTTTATTGGTTTTTACCTCTTTGTTATTGTTGTTTTTTATATTCTTATTAAACGTCTGCGATATTTACGATATTAAAAATCAGCCTTTTGTTAATTTTTTAAGGCATAATAATGCTTTAATATTTATTTTCTTATTGTCTGACATGGTATTTTGGTCTTTGCTTATGTATGTGCGTGCATTAGGCGATAGTTGGCGTATGCAGACGGTTTGGATTGTGGTGTTGGGCGTATTATTAGGTGTGGGGTTATTTTTATTTGATGTTAATTTGCCTTTAATCATCACGATATTTTTATTGGCAAATGTGATTAGTAGTTTGTTTTCTCTTTATTGGATTTATCGGCATATTGATTTAAAAATAAAAGCAATGTCTTTTAAACCTAAATTTAATTCTCCCTAAATCTCCACCGCCACCACCGAGCAGTCATCACGTCCACGCCGTTTTTTCAGATTATGAAGCATGATGGCAAGGCGGTCGGTCAGCGTGGACTGGCTGTGCCACATGAGCGTCAGCTCGTCCATGCTAAATTCATCCGTCAAGCCGTCTGTACAGATGAGTAAAGTTTGCCCTTGTGTGAGCGTGTGCGTGGCGTGGTGGATTTTAAAGTCGTACTCATTAGGGTCAGCGATGAGACACTCCGCCAAACCGCCATACATCTTAGCATATTCCACACCGTCTTTGATGTCATCATGGAGTAGCTCGTTTAGTATCGTGTGGTCGTGGCTTAATTTGTGCCACACGCCATCATCAATCACAAACACCGAGCTGTCCCCCACATTAAAAATTAGGCACGCTCCTGTTTCATCAATCACCGCTCCTGCGATGGTCGTTGCCGACCCCAAAGCGGTGGGGGCGATGTGATTGCAAAATTTATCAAAATACTCATCAAAAAACGCCCGAGTTCCCACCGCTACCGCAGGCGTGCTTGCAATGGCATTTAACCAAAAACGGCTTGCCAAATGGCTTTTTGGGCTAGATGACACACCGTCCGCCACCGCCACACAAAAGGGCATAGCAGGTGTGGGAACGGTTTTGGTGTGGTGCAAGGCGACATGGCGAACACTTGTACCGTCAAATAGTGCATCTTGATTGACCGCTTTGCCGTCTGCTTTGATTTGAAAATAGGCGATGAGCATGGCTTTTCCTGTTAAATTACCGAAAATCAAAATGGGGCAATATCGCCCCATTTTTTTTAAATCACACAAATTTAAACACTTAAAGGCAATCCACGAGCCTTGCGGTTTTCAGCAACTTTGGCGTACCAATCTTTGATGACTTTGGTGGTTTCGGCATCATCGCTGGCACAGCGGTTTAATGTCCCTGGGCGCTGTGGACATTCACGCACGTCTGTACCGTCAATTTCCCAATCCAGCACACGCACAGGACGGCGATTTTTTATCCATTCGGTGCGTTCGTCGTTATCGTCGTTGATAAAGTACGCACCGCCAATAACTTGCACAAGGGCGACAAAGGTTGCACCTTGGCGAATGGCGATGATATCATTGACTTTGATGTCGTTTTTAAACATGTCAATTTGCTCTGCTCCGCCATCCCATTCGCCCAAGCCAATAAAACCGTGATGTTCTAGGATATAGGGAATGTGCTTGGCAAAATCGTACATTTCACCGGTGGGGTGCATTTGCATATGCCAAAAGTTGTTGGGGGTAAAGGTGTTGTTCATGATAAACTCCTTAGGTATCAATGAGTTAGGTGTTAATGGTAATGCTGATTTGACTTTCATCTATGCCAAGTGTCAAAGCAAGTCTGCGTTTGGCTTCGGGAATGGTTAAAGGTTCATTAGAAACTGATGTGATTTCGGTTGGCGTTTGGGATAGCATGGTTGGCACAACTTGATGAAACTCTAACGTATTCACATCAATGCCAAAATCTTGCAAGGTGTAATACGCCACAGGATTGGCATTACCCTTGATTTTTTCTCCATTAACTGTTGATATACTAATCTCTGCATATTCGCTGATGTGGACTTCATTGCGTTCACCATAGGTATGGTTGGGTTTGATGTCGCTGATTTTACCAATTAAAAAAGCGGTATGAGATGGTGCTTCGGGCTTCCCCCATTCGCCGATTAACTGTACACAAATCAAGTATTGACAGCGTTTGGCACGATTTTTATTAAACCGCCAGTTGCCACTATACCCTTTTGCTAAAATTTCGCCTTTACCTTGATAAGTAAAAACCACCAAACATTCTTGATTAACAGTATTCACCATATACTCCAATTAACTGTTAATATATGATAATGTATGGCATGATATTTTGCAAGCATATATGAGTTAAAATTTTAAGAGTTTTTTTTTAAAATTTTTGATTTTTATATCAATTTTAATCCCCCCCCTATCCCCCCAACCTGCCCACCAGCCAAACACAACATTAACGCACATTAGAGCGAACAGCACTTGCAAGGACAGCTCCCAAGTCCCTGTTTTTTCAAATAATTTCCCCAAAGTCAGCGGACCAAAAAACGCCACGCCATAGCCCACCGCCTGCACCATGCCCGACAAATCCCAAGCGGTCTCTGTGCTTGTTGTGCGGATAGAAAATAGCATGAGCGACAGCGTAAAAATCCCCGTCGCCCCAAAGCCCAAAAGTGCCGACCACACCACAAGATGATTAGGTAGCCATAGCACACCGCCCACGCCCACAGCATTGGCGATACTGCACGCCAAGGCGATGAGCCGAATGGGGAAATTTCGTTTAATAAAAAAGGTCAGCAAAAATATTGCCACAGGGGCAGTCAGCTGAAACACGAGTGCCAAAAGTCCATCTTGATACTCACTTAGCCCATAGCCCATGCCGATGGACGGCAAAAAACTGGCAACAGTATAAAACAATAACGACTGTATACCCATATATACGCCCATGTACCACGCATTTGGGTTTTGCCAAGGGTTAAAGGGGCTTGGGCTGTGGGTAGCGCTGGGTTTTGGTGGTGAGATGGGCGATGTGGCTTGTTTTGCCATCATCGATGACGATGGTGGCGGTAGGATTGATGGTGTGTATCCATTCATATAGATGAGCCAATTCATCGCCACTTAGCATATCTGTGCGATTGATGGCGATGATGTCAGCGTATTTGGCGTGCACTTGATAGCCGTCATGATTGCGATAGCGTTCTTGTTGCCATTGGGCGGCATTTAGCACACAAATCACCGCCTGCAAGTCAAGACTGCTCTGATAGTGGCTTTCACTAAGCTTGGCAATCAGCTCATTAGGGTGGGCAAGCCCTGTCGGCTCGATGATAAGGCGTGCGGGGCGGTGGTCTGCGAGCAGTCGCACCAAGGCAATTTGGAGTGGTAATTGACTGGTGCAACAGATACAGCCGCCGCTGACTTCCTTGATGGCGACATCATTGGCGGTGAATAATTTGCCATCAATGCCAATTTTGCCAAATTCATTCACCAAAATCGCCCATTTCTCATCTGATTTATGGGCGAGTAAGGCGTTGATGAAAGTGGTCTTGCCAGTACCCAAAAAAAACCTGTAATCAGCGTGTTGGGCGTGCAGATTGATGAGTGTTAAAATTGATGAGTGTTAAAGCAGTTTGTGGCGTTTGGCACTTGCCATACAAGTCTGATACCGCTTATCAACACGAGTGGCGTACCAGTTGGTGTTATAATCTTTGCTCAATTTGGGACCTGAGATGACGACTTGGGGCATGATGGCATAGGTGGGCTGTTTGTGGTATTTTTGGCTAAATAAGTCGTTTATCGTCTGATAGACGGCGGTTTTTTCAAAGGCTTGGGTTTTTTCTTTTTTTAGGTCGCTTCTGATTTGTCTTTCGCTGATTGGGCTTTGGGTGGTGGCTAGTAGCTTGATGAGTGCAAGCTCGCTTTGGCTTTTTTGGCTACTAGGACTGCCATCATCATAGATGAGTAGGTCGCCATCAATGTCAATTTTTTGTTTGCTTAGGCTGGCAATGCGTTGCTGAAAAGCGGCATTACGACTAGAATACATACCAGAGTTATAATCAGCGAAGCGATATAGTGGCTTATCGTAGTCTGCCTTGTATGTCATTAGGCGATGAATGCCATAGTATAATCCGCCATATTGGCTGTATAAGTCTTCACGCAGTTTGCGGTCGTTCATGCTTTGACGGCGATGATCGCGAGCATAATTGATATGCACTTGCATAGACCCTAGGGTCGTTACAGGATTAATGCGTTCATCAATGCCTTCGCCTGTTAGCTTTGCGATATTGGCTAAAGATGCCACATTATAGCTATCAGTAAAGTAGTCGAAGATTTGTTGATATAACAAATCAAGCTCACGCTCGGTCTTTACCGCCTTAATCTGCTTGATAAAGTTATTATCGGTGGTAGGCTTGGTTTTAAGCATGTTTTTAAAGATGCCTGCTAGGTTTTTGCCAAATTTTTCGGTAAGCTTATCATCAATGGCAGCCAGCGATACCGCCCCAAGATTGGCAACTTTCGGATCTGCTTGGAAGTTTGACTCTTGGTCGATAACTGCGATTACTGTGCAGATGTTCGTGGCGTTTTGTTCAATTTTGAGTGTGGCGAAAATATCAGCGATGTCATTAGCCCAGCTTTCACGATTTTGCACTCTTTTTGGGATTAGCTTAACGAGTTGCTTTTTGGTAAGCTTTGGCTCTGATGAACCTAAGCTGTCAGTACAGCCTGATAAAACAGCTGCCATACCCAGCAATAATACCCAGCTTGTTTTAGCCATCATACACCTCAAACAGGCTTACGCAGACGCATTAAGCCTTCTTGCTGAGTGGTGGCGACCAATTTGCCATCTTGCCAAAATTGTCCGTGGTTAAGACCTTTGGCGTGGCTTGTGGTGTCGCTCCACATCTCATACAGCAGCCAGTCGTTTAGCTTAAATGGACGATGAAAATGCATGGCGTGATCGATACTTGCCATCTGAAGACCTTTGGTCATAAAGCTTAGGCCATGACTCATCAATCCTGTGCCCACCAAATAAAAGTCAGATGAAAACGCCAATAAAGCTTGGTGGACGGCAAGCGGCTGATCTTGTAAATTAGCAATTCTAAGCCAGTTTGCTTGACGTGGCTGAGCTGGCGTGGGCTTGATGGGGTTTTGGGGCGAGATAGGTTTAATCTCTACATGACGCTGCCGCATAAAGCGTGATTTTAGGGCGTCTGGCACTTGATCTAGATAATCAAGCTTTAATTCTTGTTCGGTTTTTAGGGTGTCTGGTGTCGGATAATCTGGCATGGTAGTCTGGTAGTCAAGCCCTTCTTCCATCGGTGAGAATGACGCTAACATACTAAAAATAACCTGCTCAACCAACTCGCCACTGTGTGCATGGGGAATGTACTGAATAGCAGTTACTTCACGAGCAGACAGGCTGCGACCATCTCTTAGCCGACGTACCTGATAGGTTACAGGATAGCGAATATCACCGCCCCTTAAAAAATATCCATGTAAGGAATGACAAGGTTTGTTCACTTCCAGTGTCTGAGAAGCAGCGATGATGGCTTGAGCTAAGACTTGACCGCCAAAAATACGTGGCCCAACATAATCGAAACTTTGCCCTACAAAGACGTCTTCATCTGTCTTGGTTAGGGTGATGGTCTTTAGCAGCTGTGCTGTTAGATTCTCAGAAGATGTGTTCGTCGTGTCTGTCATAAGTTTTCCAAGTCTTATAAGTAAAAACGATTTAATAAAACACATCAAGTATAACATTTTTTTTACCATTTAAAGACAAAAATGGTAAAATGAAAGCTACTATTTTGAAAAATTGATCATCATGTTAAATGCTTACAAGAAAAAACTAGCAACAGTTTTTGGTAAAAATAAGACCCAGCAGCCAGAGTCTGAACAGACTTTAACCGATTCTTATCGTAAGGCATCGGTGCAGGGCTTGTCATTTGTCGTAAAACCTACCGTGCTTGGCGATGTGCCACAGATTGATGAGAATCGCCCAACCTTTTATGTGATTGACGTCTATTCACGTTCTAATAGTTTATTGGTTGGTATGATGACAGATGAGCTGGGATTGCCATCGGCATTATCCATGGTTCAGTCTGAAAAGTTGCCTAGTGCTGAGACATCGGCGATGATTTTTTTGAAGGACAGGCGTAATAAACGCCCTGCCAGTGCTAAGTCTGCCCCCCGCCTAGATCGATTGGTGCAGGCGTGTCTAAATAATGAGCAATTAGATATTAATCTTGTGCCTGTTACAATACTATGGGGTCGGGCACCAGACAAGGAAGATTCACTGTTTAAGCTGTTAATGACGGACGAGTGGAGATCGCCTGGCATCTCAAAGCAGCTATTTAACATCAGCGTGATGGGGCGAAACACCTTTATTCAGTTTGGCAAGTGTGAGTCGCTAAGTTCGCTGGTCAGTGCGTATCATGAAGGCTCTGCATCTGATACCACCCAGAAAGTAAGCGATTATTTACAAAGTATTTTGGATAATCAGCGAACCAGTATTGTTGGTCCAGATTTATCAGATAAGCGTAATATTACTGGTAAGATTCTAGCGTCTGCCACCGTCCAAGAAGCGATTGATAAAGAAGCCATTAGAATCAATAAACCAATCGCAGAAATTAAAAAACAAGCAGCAGGCTATCTTAGTGAGATTACGAGTGACTATTCGCATTCTTTGGTGCGGTTTTTTGAGCGTTTTTTAAACCGATTATGGACAAAGTTATATGATGGCGTAGAAGTGCGTCATTTTGAGCGAGTGCGTAAGCTTGCCACCGATTATCAGATTGTTTATGTGCCTTGCCACCGCAGTCATATCGACTATTTGCTATTATCATACATCATTTATAGAAATGGCCTAAGAGTGCCACATGTCGCTGCTGGAGAAAATTTAAATATTCCTATCGTGGGTGAGATTTTACGCAGTGGTGGTGCGTTCTTTATGAGACGCAGTTTCCGTGGTAACGAGCTTTATAGCACAGTCTTTAAAGAGTATGTACATACATTAATGCAGCGAGCTGTGCCTATCGAGTACTTCATTGAAGGTGGGCGTTCTCGCTCTGGACGATTATTGCCGCCTAAGCTTGGTATGCTTGCCATGACGGTCAATAGCTATCTTAGAGAGCCTGCCAAGCCTGTGGCATTTATTCCGACATATATCAGCTATGAACGCATCATGGAAGGGGCAACTTATGTTGGTGAGCTTAAGGGTAAGCCAAAGCAAAGCGAAAACCTACTTGGTTTGATTAAGACCACTCAGAAAATTGAGCGTATCTTTGGTACGGTGCATTTGTCGTTTGGTGAGCCGCTGTATTTGACAGATTTTATGCAAAAATTTGATGTAGTGATTGATGATGAAGCGACCGAATGTCAAGATGCCAAGCGATATGCGATGATTAATAACATCGGCGTTAAAATCATGCAAAACATCAACAAGGCTGCCGTAGTCAATCCTGTGTCACTACTTGCCTTGGTACTGCTATCTACGCCAAAGTCTGCCTTAGCTGAAGACCAATGCCTTGAACAAATCGCCCTTTATCAGCGTATCGCCATAAATCTGCCTTATGATGTGGATACACACATTACAACGATGACGCCACGCCAAATACTAAATTATGGCATTCGTTTAAAGCTGATTGATCGCACGCCGCACTTACTTGGTGATATGATTCGAGTGGCGGATAAACAAGCCCCGCTACTGAGTTATTTTAAAAATAATATCTTACACGTGTTTATCTTGGCAAGCTTTATAGGCTCGCTTGTGCAAAGAAACAGTCGCATTCATCAAGATGAGCTTGATGATGTGGTACAGTTATTATACCCATTCTTGCAGGCTGAATTGTTCTTAAAAACCGCTTTACGTAATGTGCCTAAGCTTGTTAATCAGGTGCTGACGCTATTGATTGACGAGGGTGTCGTAGTGGATCTGGGTGGCGGTATTGTGGGAGCACCTGAGGGTAACTCAGCGGCATACCAAAAACTCATCGTACTAGCAAGCCCTGCTCAGCAGAGTCTTGAGCGGTATGTGATGGCATTAGCCCTACTTGCCAAGCAAGGCTCAGGCAAGCTGACCGCAGAGCAGACGGTAAATCTGTGCTATGTATTAGGTCAGCGGGTGTCGGTGCTGTACTCAGACGATTTGCCAGATATGTTTGATAAGGCGTTATTTACCAGTTTTATTGATACCCTAAGACGTCTAGGCTATGTATGGCAAGTTGATGGTGAGCCTGAACTTCATTTTGATGAACGTATTGACGAGATAGAAAAACATGCGTCATTTGTGCTAGATGCAGACATGATGCAGCTGCTTGCTCATGTAGCAAGTCTAAATACCGATGAGATTGACCTTGTTATCACGCAGATGAATAAAAAACGCAAGTTTGGTATCAAAAAATAACAAAAAAGCACGCTTTTGGTGTGCTTTTATGATAGTTAATAAAGTGTGCTTGCTTTATGGAGCAAGCCTTTCTTTAACCCATTCGTTATTATCTAGACGATAACGAATGCGATCATGCAGACGGCTTGGCCTGCCTTGCCAAAACTCAATTGTTTTAGGATGAATCAGATACCCGCCCCAGTGTGGTGGACGTGGCACATGCAAAGGGTGCTTTATGCCAAACTTCGCTGCACGTGTGACGATAACTGACTTATCGCTAATCACAGTGCTTTGTTCGCTTGCCCAAGCACCGATACGACTGGTGTAGGGTCGTGAGTTAAAGTAGTCATCACTTGCAGCGTCATTAAGCAATGTTACTGTGCCTTCGATACGCACTTGACGTTCAAGTTCTGCCCAAAAAAAGGTCAGTGCAGCAAAGGGGTTTATTTGTAATGCTTGACCTTTGGTGCTGTGATGGTTGCTAAAAAACACAAAACCTTCATCATTTACTTCCTTTAGTAGCACCATACGAGCCGATGGGCGGCCATCTGCTCCCACCGTGGCGATATTCATGGCGGTAGGCTCATTCACTTTTGCATCGATGGCTGCATCAAGCCACACTTTAAACTGCTCTATGGGATTGGCATGGCAGTCGCTTTTTGACAGGGCTTTTTTGCTGTATTCTTCTCGGATATCGTGTAAGTTCATGATATTTCTTCAGATTGTTTAGATTTAAAGCGGACAATGCCAACGTTGTCATTAGCATAGCCGTTATTTTCTCGCATTTGCTTAGCGTCATCAAGCGTCGGACGACGTTCGGTATGTCCACACTGAGTGCATTCAATGTATTCATCTGGCTTAGGGATAAAGATTTCTACTTGCACGATGGCATCATAGGCTTTGCACTTTGGGCAAGAGACGCTAGATAAGAAGCGGCGTTTTGGTCGGTTTGACTGGTAACGCATCATAAGTCCTCAAAGCCATTATGACGGAGCAGTGCATCAATCGTCGCTTGTCGCCCTGCAAAGTCGTAAAAATTTTCCTTAGCAGTGCGTGACCCACCTTTTTGGAGAATAGCGCGCTTAAAGCGATTACCAATGGTGGGGTTAATAACACTGCCAAAGTCGTTTTTGGCTTCTTCAAATATGCCAAACGCATCAGCAGATAACAGCTCTGCCCATTTATAAGAATAGTAGCCTGCTGCATAATCACCTGCAAAGATATGGCTAAAACTGTTGGCAAAACGTCCATCACGGGGTGGGCGAATGACGGCTACTTCATCACGCACCTGCTCTAATGTGGCTAAAATCTCATCAAAAGTGGTAATGGCATCTGCATGAATGCGTAAGTCAAATAACGCAAACTCAATTTGACGTAAGGTCTGTAACGCAGATTGGAAGTTTTTGGCGGCAAGCATCGCTTCTAATTTGTCATCAGGCAGTGGCTTGCCAGTCTCCACATGACGGCTAATTTTGGCGATGCCTGCTTTATCCCACGCAAAATTCTCCATAAACTGACTCGGTAGCTCAACTGCGTCCCACTCCACGCCACTAATGCCAGAGACATCAGCGATATTTACTTGGGTGAGCAGGTGATGCAAGGCATGACCAAATTCATGAAATAAGGTCAGCACTTCATCATGTGTCAGTAGGCTTGGCTTACCGTCCACCGCAGGCGAGAAATTCCCCACCACAAAGCCCACAGGTAAAATTTGTGTGCCGTCCAAGCGTTGGTGGCGATTTTGAAAATCATCTAGCCAAGCACCGCCTGATTTGCCTCTACGTGCATATAGGTCGATATACACGCCGCCAATCAAGTCGTCTTTGTCATGCACTTCATAAAATTGTGCGTCTTGATGCCAAACAGGGGCATCTTTTGCGACAAATTGCACGCCAAATAATTCATGGATAATCTTGAACATACCGTCCAATACCACAGGCACAGGAAAATAAGGGCGAATCGCTTCACTGTCTAGGCTGTACTTGGCATTTTGTAGTTTTTCGCTGATGAATGGCACATCCCAAGGCTGTACGTCATAAATGCCAAGCGTTTTGCCAAATTCACGCACCTCATCTAAGTCCTTAAGGGCAAATGGGCGAGCCTTATTGGCAAGATTTAATAAAAACGCTTCAACTTCATCACAGCTGTCTGCCATCTTGGTGGCAAGCGATACTTCGGTATAATCCTTAAAACCAAGTAATTTCGCCTGCTGGGTGCGTAACGTGAGTATGCGTGCCATGATGTCTGAATTGTCAAACTTGGTTGGCACGCCGTCTTTTTCGCCATCAAAAGTCGCTTGGTCAGACGCACGAGTATTATAGGCGTGATAGAGCGTTTCACGCAGATGGCGGTCGGTGGCGTACTGCATGACCGCCAAATACATCGGCACGTCCAAGGTCGCCACATAGTCGGTCGGCAGGGCAGTGTTTGGGTGCTTTTGGCGATAGGCATCACCTGCCGATTTTAGCAGAGCAAGACCGCTTGGTGGTATGCCATCAAGCTGCTCTTTGGTGAGTGGCAGGGCAAAAGCTGCCGTGCTATCTAAGATGTTATCGGAGAATTCGGCAGACAGTAGTGATAGGTGGTTTACGATATCTGCAAACTGGGTTTTTTTAGCGTCAGGCAAATGAATGCCCGAGAGCCAAAAGTTTTGTAAGGAAAGCTTAGTTGCTCGAATGCGAGCCAAGTCATCGCTATCTTGTAGCTCTTTAAGTAGCATCTCATAGATGTCAATAAGTGCAGCAGACTGACCGATACGCACCTTAAAGGCACTGATTTTTGGTAAGATGTCAAGATAGGCACGGCGAATATCATCAGAGCTTACCACGCTGTTTAGGTGACTTAGCACGCCAAAGGGACGATAAACAGCAAGCGATAAGTCATCCATCGTCGAAACGATATGCTGCGGTGATGATGAAATTTTATCACCTTGGCTTTGTATGTCGTCTAGGTAGGCATAAGCGTCATCTAAGGCGGCTAAGATGGCATTTGTTAGAATGTCTGGCGTAACCTTATCAAAGTCGATTAAGTGCAGGCGTGAATCTAAGTTGTTATTTTTAAGTGTTAAGGCGTCCATAAATATTTTTCCTCTCATGAATGGTGATAATGAGCTTGCACGAATGTATCGCAAGGCTTTTATAAAGTGGTGCATTCTGCTTTAATTTTACCACATTTTTATGATGATGGCATTTGGGAATATAAGCAAGTGATAGATGATTTTACAATGCCAAGCATTTAGTTTATGATAATGGTTTTGGGTAATTCATGAATACCATCACTGTTGTCAGCTATAACATTCATAAAGGAATGTCGCCCTTAAATCGCATATTAAACCTAGATGGCATGGCACAAGCACTTGCTAGGCTATCGCCTGATATTTTATGCTTGCAAGAAGTGCAAGGGCGTAATCTAAAGCGACTGGCAAGTCTTAAGGGCTATCCATCTTATTCTCAGCATGAGTGGTTTGGTGAGTATCTGTCACTGTCTGCAAGCTACGGCAAAAACTGCAGCTATGAGCATGGACATCATGGCAATGCCACGCTTTCACCCCATCTGCTTGACCCTAAGCATAATGTGAATATTACGGTCAATCGTCTTGAGAAAAGGGGTGTGTTACACTGCGAGATTCACCCAGCAGGTTGGGATAGACCGATAGTTGTGCTAAATGCTCATCTAAATCTGCTACACGCCGATAGAGTAAGACAGTACCATGCCATCATAGACTATATTCGCCATAAGCTTGACCCAAAAGCACCGCTGATTTTGGCAGGGGATTTTAATGATTGGTCAAAAAAGTCAGCTAGTATCTTAGAACCGCTTGGGCTTATTGAAGTATTTGGGCAGATTTATGGCGATAGCCTGCCTACCTTTCCTGCGGTGCGTCCCTTTTTGGCGTTAGACCGTATTTATGTAAAAAACCTAAGCATACACCAAGCAACCGTACACACAGGCACACCTTGGGCAAGCTTATCTGATCATTTGCCAATCAGTGCCAAGCTTGGGCTTGTGGCGTGATTTTAGGATTACTGGTTTAAGATTTTTTAAATAATTATTCGGATAAACTTAACCACCATGAAAAAATTTGTTCACGCCAGTATCAAAGTACTGCTTTTTATCATCGCCATCACACTCATCATTATCGCACTTGGCTATGGTCGTATGTTATTAAGCGAGACCACCCAAGGCGATGTTGCATGGCGTTCTTGTTATCGTCCGACTTATTGGTCGTGGTTTAGCATACCGCCATCACCACAGTTACAATGTGCTAATATTGACGTACCGCTCAATGATACGTCCAATCAGACCATCACCCTTGCCTTAACACGCCTGCCATCAACGCATGAACACGCCAAAGAGCTACTGCTCATCAATGGCGGACCGGGTGGGCATAGTCTAGACATGGCAGACTGGCTGTCTGATGATGAATACACACAAGCCCTAAAAGACAATTTTCATATACTAGGCATCGCCCAACGTGGGGTCAGACCATCAACCGCCATGAACTGTGGCAACCTTACAGAAGAAGAGGGTGCCAAAGCCTATGTAGATGCGTGCATTAAGCATTCAGGGCTTGATTTTATCAAATCCATAGATACCCTAAGTGCTGTCAAAGACCTTGATTTTATCCGCCACAAGCTTAATATTGACACTTGGTCCATGCTTGGCTACTCCTACGGCACTAAGGTGGTGGCGTTGTATGCACAGGCTTATCCCAAAAGACTAAGAGCAGGCGTATTAGATGCGGTGGTTGATACCAAAGAAGACCTATTTACGATGTGGGCAAATCAGCAATCACAAGCACAGTTTGCTTTTGACCGATTTATCGTCCATTGTCAGCAAGATGAACGTTGTATTTTTGCCAAATCCGATGACCAAAATCGCAAGTTTTTGACGACACTTCATGAATTATCCGCCCAAAAGTTCACCGACAAAAATAATGACGCCATCAATGAGCGTACGCTACTTGCATTGTTTGAAGATAACTTGGGCGAACCTATGATGTGGCGTGAGCTTAATGAGATGTTTGATGAGCTCAAACAAGGCAAAACCGACAAATACAACGAATTATTATTCATCAAAGAATTTGGCGAAAAAGATTTCACCCAAGACGCTTTTATCGCCATCAACTGTGCCGATTCTGCCCCAAAAGTGCGTCAAGATTATCTGGATAAATCACGCCACGTGGATAAAATCGCCACCTATAATGACATCAAACAAACGACAGATGAACTGCTTGACGCTTGTTATTATTGGCCCTTTGATGGTACGGACGATTTGACGATGCAGGCGGTGGCAGATGTACCGACCTTGCTATTTGTCGCCCAAAAGCACGATTTGGCCACGCCCTTTCATAACGCCAAAAACATGGCGGCTCGTTTTCGTGGACATCTCATCTACACCCCAAACTTCGGACATACCATAAGCTTGTCCGCCATGAATGCGTGTATTGACCAAGCGGTGGTGGATTATTTGGTGGCATTAAAAAAGCCTGACAGGATGATGTGTGAGTAACCGCCTTTTTATTTGGTTTTATTATGCCATTTTACTCATATATCATAAAAACACGCCATAAGCCAAGCCAGCAGACCGGCATACATGATTATCTTTGAATGAATTGTAGCAACTGATGGATTAAAGTTAAATCCTATACCAGTTTTTAATATTTTAAGTTAATTAAGCTTAGCTTAATTAAAACAAAACTTTCATCTTTAATAAAAAGATGAAAGTTTTTTATCGGTGTTATTATATTTTTAAGGATACGCTTGACTTAAAAGACTAAATATAGCCATTTATCACCTGTGCTGCATCCACGTTTATCTTTTGACGTTGTCAAAATAACGCTCGTTAAGCTCTATCTTGCCGATTTAATAAAAGGCGATTACTCAACCGTAACCGACTTTGCCAAATTGCGTGGTTTATCCACGTCAGTGCCACGCACCAAGGCGACATGATAGGATAATAGCTGTACAGCAATGGTATGCACAATCGGTGATAGCACGCCAATGTGGCGTGGCGTGCGAATGATATGCACACCGTCTGTTTCGGTAAAATCGCTGTCTAAGTCGGTTAAGACGAACAGCTCACCGCCCCTTGCCCCAACTTCTTGCATATTGGCTTTGACTTTATCGAGTAGGTTGTCGTTAGGTGCGATGACGACCACAGGCATATTCTCATCAACTAAAGCCAGCGGACCATGTTTAAGCTCACCTGCTGGATAGGCTTCAGCGTGGATGTAGGTTAGCTCTTTAAGCTTTAACGCCCCTTCTAAGGCAATGGGATAATGAATACCACGCCCTAAGAATAAGGCAGATGGCTTGGTGGCAAAGTCTTTTGCCCAAGCAGATAACTGCGGCTCAAGATTTAAGGCGTGCTGAATGCTACCGGGTAATAAGCGTAACTCTTCGGCATAGTTTGTTAGTTGTTCATCGCTGACATGACCACGCAGATGACCTAAGGTAACTGCAAGCCCAAATAAAATCACAAGCTGAGTGGTGAAAGCCTTGGTACTCGCCACGCCAATCTCCGCCCCAGCACGAGTGTAGATGGCAAGCGAGCTACTTCTAGGTAGGGCAGACTCCATGACGTTACAGATAGATAGGCTGTGCTTATGTCCTTGGGCTTGGGCATATTTTAGGGCTTCCATCGTATCTAGGGTTTCGCCTGACTGGCTAATGGTGATGATCAGTTCATTTTCATCACTAATGACATCACGATAGCGGTACTCGCTTGCGATTTCTACATCACAGCGGATTTTAGCGATGGATTCTAGCCAATATTTGCCTGTGAGTGCAGCATAATAAGACGTGCCACAGGCGAGTATCTTAATACTGTTAATTTGACTAAAAATTTGTCTTGCTGTTTCGCCAAAATTCTCTGGAACAAAACCGCCATCTAAAAATATTTCGGCAGTGTCAGCGACGGCTTTTGGTTGTTCGTAAATTTCTTTTTGCATAAAGTGGCTATGCCCGCCAAGCTCAAGCGACGCTAAGGAAAGCTCTGAGATTTTCGTGTTGCGATTGGCAACATTGCCTTGTTTGTCGAGTAAAGTCTCAATGCCGCTTGCACTTAGTAGGGCAATATCGCCATCTTCTAGGTAAGCGACTTTACGAGTAAAAGCAATAACAGCAGATACATCAGATGCGATGAATGTCTCATCATCACCAAACGCCACAAGCAGTGGGCAGCCCATGCGTGCCACGACCATATGGTTAGGGTCGTCTGCACAAATCACCGCAATGGCATAAGCCCCATGAAATCGTAATGACGCTGTCTGTACAGCACGGTATAAATCGCCACCATTTTGGCTGTATTCATGGTGAATGCTGTGAGCGATAACCTCGGTATCAGTCTGGGAGTTAAACTCATAGCCTAAGGCTTGTAAGCGTTCACGCTCTGCCTCAAAATTTTCAATAATGCCGTTATGCACTACCGAAATTAAGCCACCTGAAATGTGCGGGTGGGCGTTCGGCTCAGTAACTCCGCCATGCGTCGCCCATCTGGTGTGTCCGATGCCGATATGACCTGTCAGATTTTTAGCATGGGCAGCCTGTGCCATATTCTGGACACGCCCCACACGGCGAACCCGCTTAATCTCATCGCCGTTATGCACCGCAATCCCTGCTGAGTCATAGCCACGATATTCAAGGCGTGCCAAGCCATCGGTTAAAAAATCCACCACATTGGCATTTTTACGAAGTGCTCCAACAATTCCGCACATAATCGTTCCTAACTTAAAATAAATCCTATTATAACAAAAACATGATAATAATCGCTTAAAATTATATCAACAAACCATTTATAACAAATCCCAACTGTCTTTGGCAGGATAGACCACTTTTGGCGTGGTGGGTTTGTCTTTTTGGGCTTGAAGTTTTTTGCTCCGATGCACCAAAAAATCCAGCAGATGATTGCGAATGCGATAATAGCCCTGCTCGTGATGGATATGCTCACGAGTGCGTGGGCGTGGTAGGGTGTTCACCACAATCTCAGCAAGGGTTGCACAAGGTCCATTACTCATCAAAAAAATCCTATCAGCCAATAAAATCGCTTCATCAATATCATGCGTAATCATAAAGACGGTTTGTTGGGTACGCTCAATGATACCGACCAATTCATCTTGGATATTGCCACGAGTCAAAGCGTCCAATGCCCCAAATGGCTCGTCCATCAGAAGCATTTTTGGCTGTGTGGCAAAAGCCCTTGCGATGCCAACTCGCTGTTTCATGCCACCGGACAGCTCGGACGGCATTTTGTGCATGACGTTTTGTAGTCCGACCAAAGACAGATAATGGTGGATTTTTTCGTCTTTTTCGTGTGCCAAAATGCCCTTAAAGCGTGCGTCAATGGCAAAGCCGATGTTATCAGCGACCGAAAGCCAAGGCAGTAGAGCGTGCGACTGAAATACCACGCCACGGTCAAGACTTGGGGAATTGATTTCCACGCCTTCCATCAAAATCTGTCCGCCTGTTTGTTGTTCTAGTCCTGCTAGGGCGTTTAAGATGGTGGATTTGCCACAGCCTGAATGTCCGATTAGGCAGATAAATTCGTTCTTTTTGATGTCAAAATTGACCCCTTCAAAGACGTTGGGGGCGTTGTCGTTGTAGCGTTTGGATAGATTGTGAACTTCAATTAGGGTTTCGTTTTTCATGTGGTTGTCTTTATGAAATGTGGACTTGGATTAAGTGATGAAATGATGAACCAGATGCCAGTTACTCTGTATAACTCACCTTGTTTTGTAATAATGCAAATACCCAATCAAGTATCCAGCCGACCACGCCGATGAGTAGCACGGCAAAAATCACATTGACGATGGATAGGTTGTTCCATTGATTCCACACAAAATATCCGATGCCTGTACCGCCCACGAGCATCTCAGCGGCGACAATCACAAGCCACGCAATGCCCATAGAGATACGCATACCTGTGATGATGGTGGGGGCAGCGGCAGGCAGGACGATTTTGCGGGCGGTGGTTAATGGGCTAACTTCAAGCGTCTTGGCGACATTTAGCCATTCACGGCGAACATTTGCCACACCAAAGGCGGTATTGGTGAGCATGGGCCAAATGGAGCAGATAAAAATCACAAAAATGCTGGATAAATTAGAGTCTTTTATCGTATAAAGGGCGATGGGCATCCATGCTAGGGGCGAGATGGGTTTGAGTAGCTGTACAAAGGGCGAGACTGCCTTGTTCATGACACGGCTAATCCCGAGTAGATACCCAAGCGGAATGGCGACCATCATCGCCAATACAAACCCTAGCAGCACTCGCATGATGGAATAGCCAAGCTGAATGCCAATGCCTTTATCGTTTAGCCCCTTATCATAAAATGGGTCGGATAAATGCTCGATGGCGGTGGCAGCGAAGCGTTTTGGACTAGGAAATTCGGTCTCGGTGCTTGTGATTATTGCCCCAGCTGGCGTGTGTTCTGGGATATTGCCCATCAGCACTTCATATTCTAAGGCGATGGGGTCGGTGGGGGCGGTGATTGATGTTGGCAAGGTGGATAAGTGCCACACACCAAGTACGCCAAGCACCAATAAGGCAGTGATTAGATATGCTTTGGTTTGGGTGCTAAGTTGATTGAGTTTTATCATAGTCGCTTGATTATTAAGGCTATTATTAAGGCTATTATTGGGGTTTTGATTGCCTTTGGATTAAGATTGGTTGATGGATTAAGGTTAGTTGGCTTTGATGGCAAAGCTACTTACGTATTCATCAGGGTGGTCTGGGTCAAAGGCTTTGCCCATGACGGTGATGGATTTTTCGCCATCAAAAGAGTAGCCCATCGCCTGCATTTGTGTTTTGGCATCGGTCAGCATAAAGACATCATGGGCAAGCTTTTGGTAATTGACATCGCCTTTTAGGTAGCCCCAACGCTTCATTTGCGTGAGCATCCACACCGCCAAAGATTTCCAAGGAATGGCATCAAAACCTGTGCGATTTGGCACATCTTGGATATTGCCCACGCCATCGGCAAATCTGCCTGTCAGGCTTTGGCGAATGACAAGCTCTGGCTGATTGAGATAATTGGCAGGCGAGAGAACTTGGGAGAGTTCACGCTTGGTTTTGGGGTCGTTTGCCAAGACATTCGCCTTTAAAATCGCTCGATACATCGCTAGGAATGATTGCGGATTGTCCTTGATGAAACTTTGAGACGTACCAAAGCTACAACAGGGGTGTCCATTCCAAATCTGCTCGGATAAGGTGTGGATATAGCCTGCCTTATCCCAGACGGCACGTTGATTGAATGGCTCTGGACCAAAGAACCCATCAATATTCCCTGCTTTTAGGTTGGCAATCATATCAGGCGGTGAAGTGAGCCGAAGTTTGACATCTTTGTCAGGATTTAGCCCATGCTCTGCCAAAAAATACCTAAGCAGATAATTGTGCATGGAATGCTCAAAAGGAATGGCGAAGGTCATGCCACGCCAATTCTTGGGATTGCGGTTGTTTTTGTGTTTTAGGGACATGACGAGTGCTTGACCGTTGATGTTTTGGATACAGGCGACTTTCATGTCCTGCTTAGCAGAGCCTAGCCCCAGACTGATGGCAAGTGGCATGGGTGCCAAAAAATGCGTGGCATCAAGCTCACGATTCATCATCTGATCACGCACCAAAGCCCAGCCTGCACGCTTGACCAGACTGACATTCAAGCCTTGTTCGGCGTACAGCCCAAATGGTTCTGCCATGATGAGCGGTGTGGCACAGATGATGGGAATAAAGCCGATGGTCAGCTCTTTTTTCTCAGGGCGTAGGCGGTCGGCAGCCACAGCTTCTTGCAAGGCACCAAGCGGAAAAATACTTGCCACAGCCCCCACCCCAACTGCCTTTAAGAATGCACGGCGAGTCGGCTCGTGCGGAAATAAGGCACGCACAAAAGCAGTCTCAATCAATTGAGCTGCTGCCTGCTCGCTTTGGGAGTTGTGGCTTAGGTTTGGATTAAGACGACTAAAATGGGTACAGTCGGCTTGATTTTGGTGTTGCCCACAGGCACAGCCAACGGGTGAATTGGGGTCGGCAGGGCGAAAAATATGGCTCATGATGGGTGTCTTAATCTAGGATTTGGGTCATAAAAATAAAATCGGTCGCTGTTATTATAATCAACAATCGCAACCGATGACATATGCCAAATGAGAATATGGATATGACATTAAGTATTGGCAATCAAAAAATCATCGTGAAGGTTTGGGGTGCGACAAGATTTATTTGGGTGTGTGCTGATTAATTTTGCCTAAATTGTCAGTAAATCGCTATAATATCGTTTTGTGGATATTTAATTTATTAGGTAGGATTTTTTATGACTTACAAAGAGCAACGAGACGAATTACACCGCCGTATCTGGCAAATCGCTGACGAAGTGCGTGGGGCGGTGGACGGCTGGGATTTTAAGCAATATATCTTGGGGGCGTTGTTTTACCGCTTTATTAGTGAGCATTTTAGTGCGTATATTGAAGCGGGTGATGACAGTGTTAATTATGCCCAATTTGATGACAAAGCCGAAATTTTGGACGCTATTAAAGATGACACCATCAAGACCAAAGGCTATTTTATTTATCCTAGCCAATTATTTGAAAATGTCGCTAAAAACGCCCACACCAATGACAATCTAAACACCGACTTAAAGGCGATTTTTGATGCCATTGAAGCATCAGCCACAGGCTATCCGTCCGAAGACGACATCAAGGGCTTGTTTGCCGATTTTGATACCACCAGTAGCCGATTGGGAAATAACGTCAATGACAAAAATGACCGCCTTGCCAAAGTCCTAAAAGGTGTCGCACAGCTTAATTTTGGGGAATTTAAAGATAATCAGATTGATTTGTTTGGCGATGCTTATGAATTTCTCATCTCAAATTATGCTGCCAATGCGGGCAAATCAGGCGGTGAGTTTTTCACTCCACAGCACGTCTCAAAGCTCATCGCACAGCTTGCCACACACGGTCAAAAACAAGTCAATAAAATCTATGACCCTGCCTGTGGGTCAGGCTCGCTACTATTACAAGCCAAAAAGCAGTTTGATGAACACCTGCTACAAGACGGTTTTTTTGGGCAAGAGATTAACCATACGACTTATAACCTAGCTCGTATGAATATGTTTTTGCACAACATCAATTACGACAAATTTAACATTGCTTTGGGTAATACGCTCATAAATCCTGAATTTGGCGATGATAAGCCTTTTGATGCCATCGTCTCCAATCCGCCTTATTCGGTCAAGTGGATAGGCGATGACGACCCTACGCTCATCAATGACGACCGTTTTGCCCCAGCAGGCGTGCTTGCCCCGAAGTCTAAGGCGGATTTTGCTTTTGTGCTACACGCATTGCATTATCTGTCTGCTCGGGGTCGTGCGGCGATTGTGTGTTTTCCTGGCATATTCTACCGTGGCGGAGCGGAGCAAAAAATTCGTAAATACTTGATTGATAATAACTACGTAGAGACGGTGATTGCCCTTGCACCCAATTTATTTTTTGGCACGAGCATTGCGGTCAATATCTTGGTACTTGCCAAAAACAAGCCTGACACACGCACGCAGTTTATAGATGCCAGTGGTCTATTTAAAAAAGAAACCAATAATAACGCACTCACCGATGAGCATATCGCCCAAATCTTAGCGACTTTTGGCGACAAAACAGACGTAGCACACTTTGCTAAGATGGTAGATAACACCCAAATCGCTGATAATGATTATAATCTGGCGGTAAGTAGTTATGTAGAAGCTCGTGATACCAGAGAAATCATTGATATTGATGTGCTAAATGGGGAAATCCGTGAGACGGTGGCGGTCATTGATAAGCTACGAGTGCAGATTGATGAGATTGTGGGGGAGATTGTGGGGGAGCGTGCATAATGGAGCTTGTGCTATATACAACCGATGACGGTAAGGCTCAATTTGCCTTACAGCAGTTTGATGAACAGCTATGGCTCAATCAAATGCAAATCGCCGAACTCTATCAAACCAGCAAGCAAAATATCAGCAAGCATATCAATGCAATTTTTGCAGAAGGGGAAATTGACCAAAATTCAACTGTCAACTCTAAGTTGATAGTTCAAACCGAAGGTAAAAGACAAATTAAACGCACCGTTAAATACTATTCACTGCCACTCATCATTGCCATAGGCTATCGTGTGCGGTCGGCTCGTGGGACACAGTTTCGCCAGTGGGCAACCGAGCGGTTGCATGAATATGTGGTTAAGGGTTTTACCCTAGATGATGAACGCCTAAAAAACTTAAGCGGTGGCAATTATTTCAAGGAGCTTTTAGGGCGTATTCGTGAGATTCGTTCTAGTGAAAAGGTAATGTATCGGCAAGTGCTTGATTTGTATGCTACGGCGATGGATTACGACCCTAAGAGTGAAACGAGTATTACGTTTTTTAAGATTATCCAAAATAAACTACACTTCGCCGCCCACGGACATACCGCCAGCGAAGTGATTTATTTTCGGGTGGATAGCGATAAGCCTTATGCAGGTTTGACTACGTTTAAGGGTGCTGAGCCAACCCAAGCTGATGCAATGGTTGCAAAAAACTATCTTAATGAACAAGAATTACGAGTGCTTAATAATTTGGTGTCTGCTTATTTTGACTTTGCTGAATTAAATGCCATAGAAGAGCGTCCGATGATGATGGCGGATTATGTGAATGAGCTTGACCGTATTTTACAAAGTACAGGCAGAAAAGTGCTAGATAATGCAGGCACAATCTCACGCAATCAAGCAATAGAAAAAGCAAAGAGTGAGTATAAAAAATACAAAGCAAAAACGCTGTCAGAAGTAGAAAAATCCTACTTACAAACCATTCAAACGCTAAATACACTCGCAAAGCAAAAAGGAAAGGGATGATGAACATCTTAACCGAAATAAAAAATTGTCAAGTAGAATGGCGGACGCTTGGGGAGGTTTGTCAAATCAACAAAGGCAAACAACTCAATAAAACTTTATTGAGCGAATCAGGAAAATACCCTGCATTTAATGGTGGAAAAACACACTCGGGTTGGACTGATAATTATAATGTTGAAGCCAATACCGTTATTATCAGCCAAGGCGGTGCTTCGGCAGGGTTTGTAAATTTTGTTGAAAGTAAATTTTGGGCAAATGCACATTGCTATTATTTGTTGCCTAATTTCTCTGTGGTTGAAAATAGATTTTTATATCATTTTTTAAAATTAAACGAACAATTTTTTATGTCATCGCAACACGGTGCAGGTATTCCAGCACTATCACTATCTAAATTATCCTGTTTTAAAATCCCCCTACCACCCCTACCAATCCAAGAAAAAATTGTAAAAATACTTGACATTTTCACAAAGCTGGAAGCTACGCTGGAAGCTACGCTGGAAGCTGAACTTATTTTGAGAAAAAAGCAATATCATTATTATAGGGATTTATTGCTTGGGTTTGGTGATGATGTGGAGTGGCGGAGTTTGGGGGAAGTGGTTGATTATATTCAACCTAGTAAATACTTGGTTCATTCTACGGATTATCATGATAGCTTTAAAATACCTGTTCTAACAGCGGGCAAGACATTTATTTTGGGCTATACCAATGAAACGGACGGCATTTACCCAGCTTCTGATAATCCTGTGATTATTTTTGATGATTTTACCACTGCAAATAAATGGGTGAATTTTGATTTTAAAGCCAAATCGTCGGCAATGAAAATCATTGTTCAAAAAGATAATCAAGTGTTATTAAGGTATGTGTATCATTGGTTAAATACTTTGCCAGATGAAGAAAGTACAGACCATAAACGCCAATGGATTAGTAATTTTTCCAAAAAACCAATCCCAATCCCACCCCTATCCACCCAAACCCAAATTGTCGCCATCTTGGATAAATTTGATACGCTGACCAATTCCATAACAGACGGTCTGCCAAAAGAGATAGAATTGCGGCGTAAGCAGTATGAATATTATCGGGAGTTGTTGCTCGGGTTTTGGTAATGGACATATGTTATCATAGATAAGCCGTTTGCTTATCAAATTTTACCATTTTTGATAAGCAAACTTGCTAGTTGCTCACGCATGAGCAACTACACACTTTGTTAATCAAAATTTGCAAAATATGAGTAGCTAGAATGAATGCTTTGGACTTAACGCACGCCATAACTTATCATTATGATAAATTCCCACCAAAAAACATAGACTTAACCAAGATAATGAATGCCCTACTTGGGGCGACATCTGCTATTGCTCGTTATGACCAAATGCTCAAAAATATGCACAATAGCGAGATTTTGCTTGCTCCGTTGCGTAATCAAGAGGCAGTAATCTCGTCACGTATGGAGGGTACAATTAGCACGATGGATGAGCTTTTGCAGTATGAGGCGGATTTTGCAGATGGCGAGATGTCGCATACAGTGCGTTCTGATGTTGTAGAAACGGTGTTGTATCAACGTACACTAAAAAATGCCCAACAAGCAATGAGCGATGGCTATCCTTTGTCCAAATCTTTATTAAAAACCATGCATGAGCAATTATTATCTTTTGGGCGTGGGGCGGATAAATTTCCAGGGCAATTTAAAAAAGAACAAAATTATTTGGCGGATACCATTAGCCGAAATATTTTATTTATTCCCATCAGCCCCGAGCGATTGGACGAAGGATTGGATTTGTTATTTGATTATATTCATCACGATAATAGCCCAATTTTATTAAAAACAGCTGTAACGCATTTGGAATTTGAGGCATTACACCCTTTTGCAGATGGTAATGGGCGTATTGGTAGAATGCTCATCACGCTACTTTTGTGGTCAAGTCAAACCATATCGGCACCACATTTTTATATTAGTGGTTATCTAGAAGAAAATAAAGACCGTTATATTGATTTAATGCGTTCGGTATCTAATCATGACGAATGGGAAGAATGGGTAGTTTTCTTTTTAAATGCTATTGAAAAACAGTCCATCAAGAATTTAGAAATTGCTGAAAATATCCGTCATTTGTATGAAGAAATGAAACCAAGATTTAGTGATGTCTTATCTAGCAAATATGCCTTAGAAATGTTAGATTTTGTGTTTACTTATCCTGTATTTCGTAATAATAATATCCCAAAACAAACAGGCATTTCTGTACCTACGGCAAATCGTTTTACCAAGTTATTAGCTGATGCTGATATTTTGACGATTACCGAAGAGGCTAGCGGTAGAAAATCTACACGTTATTCTTTTGAACCGCTGATGCGTTTGGTTCGTGTATAGTTTAATATATTGACAAGAAGGAATATTTATGACCACCCCCATCGCCCAAACCAATAATTTCATCGTCCTAGATAGCTACGACAAAATAGAGCAATTTGGCAGTTATCAAAAAGAAAGTGAGCTAGAACATGAACTTATCAACGACCTTATCGCCCAAGGTTATGAGCACCGCACTGATTTAAAGACGCAGAACGATTTGCTTGCCAATGTGCGTAGGGAACTTGAATGCTTAAACGATGTTGCCTTTACCGACAGCGAGTGGGGGCGATTTTGTGTAGAATATTTGGATAAGCCATCTGAGAACGTGGTTGATAAAACTCGCAAACTTCACAATGACCACATCAAGGATTTTGTGTTTGATGATGGGCGTATCTATAACATCGCCTTGGTGGATAAGAAAAATATCACTAGGAATAAATTACAAGTCATCAGCCAGTTTAAGCAGACAGGCACGCACGCCAACCGCTATGACGTTACCATTCTGGTCAACGGCATACCGATGGTGCATATTGAGCTTAAAAAGCGTGGCGTATCTATCCGTGAAGCCTTTAATCAGATTCATCGTTATAGTAAAGAGAGCTTTAATAGCGACAGCTCCTTATTTAAATACCTACAAATCTTTGTCATCAGTAACGGCACGGACACCAGATACTTTGCCAATACCACCAAACGAAGCAAAAACAGCTTTGATTTTACGATGAACTGGGCAAGGTCGGATAATACCACCATCAAGGATTTGAAGGATTTTACTGCCACCTTTTTTCAAAAGCACACGCTCCTAAACGTCCTGCTTCGCTACTCGGTGTTTGATGTTAGCGATACGCTTCTTATCATGCGACCGTATCAAATCGCTGCCACCGAGCGGATTTTGTGGAAAATTCACAGCTCTTTTAATGCCAAAAACTGGTCAAATGTGGAGAGTGGCGGTTATATTTGGCACACCACAGGCTCAGGCAAGACTTTGACGAGCTTTAAATCGGCACAGCTTGCCACCGAACTGCCCTTTATTGATCAGGTGTTTTTTGTGGTGGATAGAAAGGATTTGGACTATCAGACCATGAAAGAATATCAAAAGTTTAGCCCTGATAGTGTCAATGGCTCATCTAGTACCAAAGGTTTAAAGGAGAATTTACAAAAAGATGACAACAAAATCATCGTAACCACCATTCAAAAGCTCAACAATCTCATCAAATCCGAGCCAAATCTGCCGATTTATGATAAACAAGTGGTATTTATTTTTGATGAATGCCATCGCTCACAGTTTGGCGAAGCCCAAAAGAATATCCAGCGTAAATTTAAAAAATACTACCAATTTGGTTTTACAGGCACGCCAATTTTTGCCCAAAATGCCTTAACCGCCGACACCACCGCCAGTGTCTTTGGGCGAGAGCTACACTCATATGTCATCACCGATGCCATTCGTGATGAAAAGGTGCTGAAATTTAAGGTGGATTATCACAATGTCAAGCCTGCCTTTAAGGACATAGAGAGCGAGCAGGATTTGGGTAAATTATCCGCCTATGAGACCCGTCAAGCCTTATTGCACCCTGAGCGTATCCGTGAAGTTAGTCGTTATATTTTGGATAATTTTCGCTACAAAACCCGCAGACTAGGAGCGACTGGCAAGGGTTTTAATGCGATGTTTGCGGTGAGCAGTGTGGACGCTGCCAAGCTGTATTATGAAAGCCTAACTGGGCTACAAAAGGACAGTCCCAAGCCATTAACCATCGCCACCATCTTTTCATATACTGCCAACGAAGAGCAGGACGCTGTGGGCGACATCACGGACGAAAGCTTTGAGCCAACCGCCCTTGACAGCACGGCTAGGGAGTTTTTGGATAAGGCGATTGGTGATTATAATGCACGCTTCAAGCAATCTTTTGGCACAGACAGTCAGTCGTTTGAAAATTATTATAAAGACCTAGCCAAACGTGTCAAAAACCAAGAGATTGACCTGCTTATCGTGGTGGGTATGTTTTTGACAGGGTTTGATGCACCGACTTTAAACACGCTGTTTGTGGATAAGAACTTGCGTTATCATGGACTTATCCAAGCCTATTCACGTACCAACCGCATTTATGATGCGACCAAGCCTTTTGGTAATATTGTAACCTTTCGTGATTTGGAAAAAGAGACCGTGGCTGCCATTGAGCTGTTTGGCGACAAAAATACCAAAAACATCATCTTAGAAAAATCCTTTGATGAGTATATGACAGGTCATAGCGTGGACGGTGAAGCAAGGCGGGGCTATTTGGATATTGTGGCAGAGCTTCATGAGCGATTTGCCAATCCTGATAATATCATCAAAGAAAAAGACAAAAAAGACTTCGTCAAGCTATTTAGCGAGTATTTGAAGGTAGAAAATATCCTACAAAACTATGATGAATTTGCAGGACTTACCGCCCTACAAAACGTGGATAAGGACGACACAGAAGCGATAGCCGACATACAACAAAAATACGGTCTTGACGATGAAGATGTTGCCAAGCTACAAGCCATGAGTCTGCCCAGTCCACGACTTATCCAAGATTATCGTTCTACTTATAACGACATCAGAGAGTGGACACGCAATCAAAAAGAGCAAGAAAATGCCGAAAAATCCAAAATTGATTGGAGTGATGTTGTCTTTGAGATTGCCTTATTAAAATCACAAGAGATAAATTTGGATTATATCTTGGAGCTGATTTTTGATAAGCACAAAAGAAATGGTGATAAATCTGCCTTGGTAGACGAGATTCGCCATATCGTGAGAAGTAGCCTTGATAACCGTGCCAAAGAAAGTCTTGTTGTGGATTTTATCAATGCTACCGACCTAGATGCCATGCGTGATAAGGCTCATATTATGGAAGAGTTTTATACATTTGCCAAAGCTGAGCAAGAACGTGAAGCGATGGAGTTGATAGAATCGGAAAATCTAAACCAAGAGCCTGCCATGCGTTATATCCAAGCATCGCTACGCCGTGAGTACGCCACCGACAACGGCACAGAGCTAAACGATGTATTACCCAAGCTTAGCCCCCTAAATCCTAAATACTTAACCCAAAAACAATCAGTATTCGCCAAAATCGTGGCATTTGTGGAGAAGTTTCGTGGGATTGGCGGATTGTTTGGAGAATGATCAATGATAACGCTGTATCATGGTAGCAATGTGGAGGTTGCCACGCCAAAAATTTTATCAAATCTTAGAGCTATGGATTTTGGTAGTGGCTTTTATTTAACGAGTAATTTTCATCAAGCTGAGCGTTGGGCAAGACTTGTTTGCAAAAGACGTGGACAAGGGCAAGCGATAGTAAATATATATGAATTTGATGAAGTAGCCCCCTTGAATATCAAACGATTTTTATCCGCTGACGGTGAATGGCTTGAATTTGTTGTTACCAATCGCAAAGCTTTGGGTATGTTTGATTATGACGTTGTCGTTGGGGCGGTGGCAGATGATGCCACTTTGCCTGTGATAGACGATTATATGGACGGCAGATATACGATAGATGAAGCGGTAAAACGGCTATTGCCACAAAATCTCACCGACCAATACGCCTTTTGCACCCAAACCGCCCTTGACTATTTGACATTTATAAAGAGCCAAATCATATGAATAAAGTTCCAGCCAGAACCTTAGATTTTTTTGACCGCCATGTGGTACAAAATATCGTCCAAAAATATGGTCTTGACGAGCTGACCGCCATTAAGGATTTTATCGGTTCTCAAAGCTATGCCATGCTCCAAGACCCTGAGCTTGAACTGTATAGGCTTAGTCCGCTTATCATCTTTGACATGTGGGAAAGTGAAAAAATCACAGGCGACCCAAGAAATTCGTTATACTTACGAGCAGATGAACTATGAGTAAAGAACACGCCTTTTTTATTTATCTACTAGAACGCTACGCCGAACATAAGGGTAAATCCACCCAAACTGTGCTTGGCGAATGGGAGCGGTTACACTTAACAGAAAACATCGTACAAATGTATGAGCGGTATCATAGCGAACGGCTACAAAATGCCTTTGATGATATTGATGAGATGATAACAAGCAGTAGGTGAGATAATGAATATTTTACAGATGGTTGAAGGTTGTGAAGTTAAGTAATATGAAGCCTATAAAAACGTGGAAAAGTTTTGATGAGCAAATTGAAATCTTACAAAAAAGAGGTTTGATTATTGACGATGTGAATAAGTCATTAGGTTATTTAAGAATGATTGGCTACTATCGTTTGAGTGGGTATTTGTATTCATTTCGCCAAATAGATAAAAATAATCCTAAAACTCGTTTAGATGACTTTATTATTGGTAGTACCTTTCAAGATGTGAAAGCTCTGTATGTTTTTGATAAAAAACTACGGCAGTTGGCACTCGATGCGTTGGAGCGAATAGAAATTGCTCTAAGGGTAAATATTGCTCATACTTTGGGTAGATATGACCCACTTGCTTATAAAAATTCCGTCTGTTTTTCAAATAAATTTGACCATAATAAATGGTTAAACAAACATCAAGAATTGATTAAAAGACACAAGGATAATAGTTTTGTGAAGCATCATTTACAGCATTATGCAGATTTTCCAATTTGGGCGGTATGTGAAGTGTGGGATTTTGGGACGATGTCTAAGTTATACCAAGGCATGAAGTCGCAAGACAAAAATCAGATTGCAAAGCTGTATAACTTGGCAGATGGCAAGGTTTTACAGACACATCTACATGCTTTTAACTTTATTCGCAATGTTTCGGCTCATCATAGCCGACTATGGAATAAGCCGATTGTATTTAAGGCAAATTTAAAAGGCTTTGATGGGCAATGGCGACAATTACCGATTGAGAAGCCTTTTGTTTATTTTTGTTTGATGAAAAGAATGCTTGATGTGATTTGCCCAAATTCTACTTGGGGCGAGCGATTTTTGGCGTTGTTGGAAGAGTTCCCGCAGGTGGAAAACGGAGCAATCAGCCTTGAACAAATGGGCGTAATTGCGAATTGAGCGGATTGGAAATTGTGGCAAAAATAGCAAAAGAAAGCCCCCAAATTGTCAGCCCAATCTCGTAAGATTGGCAATATTGGGGGAGTTGTTATGCACTATTGTAGCACAGTAAAATTAAAATGCAAGTTTTTACAATTTGAATAATAAAGGTGGTGAATGAATATTTTGCAGATGATTGAGCGGTGTGATGTTGAATGGCGAGAGCTTGGCAAGGCTTTAATTCGCACCAAAGGCACAAAAATTACCGCAGGGCAGATGAAGGAATTGCACAAAGAAGATGCTCCCATCAAAATCTTTGCAGGCGGTAAGACTTTTGCATTGGTTGATTATGATGATATCCCACAAAAGGACATCAATCACAAACCATCAATTATTGTCAAATCTCGTGGTATTATTGAATTTGAATATTATGATAAGCCTTTTTCTCATAAAAATGAAATGTGGGCATATCACTCCCAAGATGAAAATGTTAATTTAAAATTTATTTATTACTTTTTAAAACAAAATGAACCACGCTTTCAAGCTATCGGTAGCAAAATGCAAATGCCACAAATTGCTACGCCTGATACCGATAAATTTAAAATCCCAATCCCACCCCTACCAATTCAAGAAAAAATCGTACAGATTTTGGATCTGTTTACCAGCTTAGAAAAAGAGTTGCGGACAGAGCTTGCATTACGACAAAAGCAATATGCTTATTACCGTGAGCTATTATTATCATTTGATAGTAATTCTCAACAATTCCCGACACACACACACACACTGGCGACGGTGGTTTGGAAAACTTTGGGGGAAGTGGTTGATTATATTCAACCTAGTAAATACTTGGTTCATTCTACGGATTATCATGATAGCTTTAAAATACCTGTTCTAACAGCGGGCAAGACATTTATTTTGGGCTATACCAATGAAACGGACGGCATTTACCCAGCTTCTGATAATCCTGTGATTATTTTTGATGATTTTACCACTGCAAATAAATGGGTGAATTTTGATTTTAAAGCCAAATCGTCGGCAATGAAAATCATTGTTCAAAAAGATAATCAAGTGTTATTAAGGTATGTGTATCATTGGTTAAATACTTTGCCAGATGAAGAAAGTACAGACCATAAACGCCAATGGATTAGTAATTTTTCCAAAAAACCAATCCCAATTCCACCCCTATCCACCCAAACCCAAATTGTCGCCATCTTGGATAAATTTGACACGCTGACCAACTCTTTAACACACGGCTTACCACGAGAGATAGAATTACGGCGTAAGCAGTATGAATATTATCAAGAAAAGTTGCTTGCCTTTAAGCAATAAGGGCGAAGAATATCCGCCCTTATCATCAACTTATCATAAAAAAGCAAATTAAACCTGTGGCAATTTCAACAACGCCTTTGCCACCACTTCGCCATTATCTGTCATTTCTAATGACAATTCGCCGTTTTCATCTTTAATGATTTGCCAATTGCCATCGGCTCTTGGGTTGCCAGTGGCGGTAACGCTGATGCTTTTGTTTTTTAGGCGAACCATGGGGGCTTTATGTTCATAGCCTGCGTATGGCAAGCCCAAAATCGCATGGGCGATGGCAGCCGCCTGTGTGCGATGGGGGGCGACATAACGGCAAGGCACGCCATCAATGCTGATGCAGTCGCCTAGGGCATAGATGTGTGGCTGACTCGTCTGTAAGGTATGGCGATGCACGGCGATGCCTGTGCGTTTGTCAAATTCAACGCCTGCACGAACAGGCAGCCTTTCGTCCACGACAAGCCCTGTGGCAATCACCACTTCATCACAATGTAGCACATCTTCACTGTCATCGGCATGATTGTATAAGGTGATGTCGTAGCCAGTGGTGGTTTGGGCGATGGCACGCACGAGCTGACCGCCAAACCAGTTGATGCCTTTGGCGGTAATGGCGGATAAAATACGCTCGCCTGCGATGGTCGGTAGTAGGGCGGATAATGGCTGTGTACTGATATCAATGAGACTGACGCTATGCTTGGCGTTCGCCAAATCTTCGGCAAGCTCGGTGCCAATCATGCCAGCACCGATGATGGCGATGTGTTTTGGGGTGTCGTTTTGGCTTAGGGTGTGTTGAAGCCCTGCAAATCGCTCAATATGATTGATGTGCCACGCCATATCTGTGGCGATGTGGGGCGGATAAAACGGCACAGCCCCTATCGCCAGCACCAAATCATCATAGCCGACATTGCCACGAGTGGTGTGCAAGGTCTTGCTGTCAGCGTCAATGTGAGTAACAAATGTGTTGGCAAGTAGGCGAATGCGATGCTCGGTTGCAGACTGCATGGCGGTAGTACGCACTAGGTCGTCTCGTGTTTTGCCTTGTGAGATGGCGACCGACAGCATGGGTTTGTGGTAGCGGTCGCCTGTATCAGAGCAGATGATGGTGATGGGAATGTCTTTGTCCAAAGCACGCAAAGCATCTGCCACCGCCCAACCTGCAAGACCTGCCCCGATGATAACCACGCCCTTATTGGGGTCGTCAAACGTGGGGGTGGTGTGAGATGTGGTGTCTGCTTGGCTGTCGTCATAAGGCACGAAATCACTTTTTTTGACACCGCACAAGGGGCATTGCCAATCGTCTGGAATGTCTTCAAAGCGAGTGCCAGCAGGCAAGCCGTCTTCTGGGTCGCCCAATGCTTCATCATAGATATAACCGCAGGCAAGGCAGATGAATTTTCGCCAGTTGCCACGTCCATCAGTGGGGGTGTTGGTTGTCATGGTTTTTCCTTTAAAGGTCTTTGGTGTTAATTCTTTGCAAAAATGACTGCACTCGTGGGTGTGTGGATTGCTCAAACATTTGTGTGCTTGTGCCAGCCTCCACCACCACGCCGTCTTCCATCAAGACGATGATGTCTGCCACATCACGAGCAAAGCTGATTTCATGGGTTACCACAACCATCGTCCAGCCTTCGGTCGCCAGCTGTTTCATGGTGGATAGCACATCTGCCACAAGCTCTGGGTCTAAGGCAGAAGTCGGCTCATCAAATAGTAGCAGCTCAGGTGAGATTGCCAAAGCCCTTGCGATGCCCACACGTTGCTGTTGTCCGCCAGACAGCTGATGTGGATACAAATCCATTTTATCAGACAATCCTACTTTTTGTAGTAGGGCGATGGATTCGGCTTGAATGTCCGCTTTGTTGCGTTTTTGGGCGATGAGCGGTCCTAGCATGAGATTTTCTAGGGCGGTTTTGTGTGGAAATAAGTTATAAGATTGAAAAACCATGCCAGATTTTTGGTGTAGGGCGTGCAAGGTGTGTTTGTTTATCGGCTTGTCAAAATCCACAACCAAAGAGCCATCATCAAAAGTGATACTGCCACCATCAGCAATTTCTAGTCCATTGAGACAACGCAATAACGTGGTTTTGCCTGAGCCTGATGGACCCAAAATAACCACGACCTGCCCTTTATTGATGCTAAGGTCAATGCCTTTTAAGATGGCGTTATCACCAAAGGATTTTTGTATGTTTTTGATTTTAATCATGTTATTTCCCAATTATTTCCCAATTATTTTCCAATTATTTGGCAATGTGCTTGTCAAAATGATGTTCAAGACGTTCTTGAATGAGTGTCAAAATAAAGCAGATGACCCAGTACAAGATGGCAGCCTCGATGTACACGAGCATAAACTCATAGTTGCGTGCGGTGATGATTTGAGCCTGTTTGAACAGCTCGGTTACCAGCACTAAGGACGCAAGCGAGGTCTCTTTGACAAGCCCAATAAAGGTATTGGATAAAGGTGGAATTGAGACACGCAACGCTTGGGGTAAAATCACATACAAAAAAGATTGAAAGCGGGTCAGTCCAACGCTTGTGCCAGCCTCCCATTGACCCTTTGGTATGGATAAAATCGATGCACGAACCGTCTCGGACGCATAAGCCCCCACGTTCAAAGAAAAGGCAATGATGGCAGATGGCACAGGTTCAAGCTTAATGCCAAGATTGGGCAGACCATAAAATATGATAAAAAGCTGGACGAGCATGGGCGTGCCACGAATGGCAGACACATAGACTTTGGCGATGGTATACAATATATGATGTATGATGCTTGTGCGTGGAAAAATGCGAATAAGTGCCACACCAAGTGCAATCATAAGCCCAATAACAAAAGAGACGATGGCAAGTGGGATTGAATAATACAAGCCGCCCTTTAACATGGGCCAAAATGAATCAATTACGATGCCAGCACGGGCGTCTGTCATGTAGGGTAGGGTGCTAAGAAGATGATGTAACCAGTCGGTCATTGCTTTTTTCCATATGATTGGTGTGGTGCTTGTGCTTTGGGCTAGATTTTTGTTGTGATAAGCTGTGATAAACATTTGACACAAAAACCGCCTTAATGAAAGCGGTTGTTTGGCAAATCATTCATCGCTAGGTTATTGAGTGGCAGTAGGCTGATTGCTGATGTCTTGACCAAAAAACTGCTCACCTAGACGTGCTAAGGTGCCATCAGCTTTAAGCTCTTTGGTGGCTTGGCTAATTTTAGCAACCGCTTCATCGTTATGTTTTCTAAATGCCAGACCTGCACCACGAACGCTGGCGTCGCCCCCTTCAATTTTGATTTCAAGGTTTTGATTTGGTTTTTGTTTAAAATAATCAATGATGGCAAGCTTGTCATTCACCGTCATGTCGGCACGCCCTTGCTCTACTAATGTGATCGCCTGAGCCATGCCATCAACAGGCACTAAGATAGCACCATATTGTTCTGCAACTTCTGCATAATGGCTACTCATGGATTGGGCAGACTTTTTATCTTTGACATCTTCCCACTTTTCAATCTTGATGTTCTTTGGGGCAACGATGACAGAGTTTGACCAGCTATAAGGCTCGCTTTTGTCATATTTGGCTTGGCGTTCTGGCGTGGTTAGGCTCATTTGGTTGGCAATGGCATCAAAGCGTTTGGCATCTAAGCCTGCCATCATCGCATCCCATTGGGTTTCTTTAAATTCCACAGTTACGCCAAGCTTGTCAGCAATCGCGCGGGTAACCTCCACATCATAGCCAGTTAAGTTACCTGTTTCGTCATGATAAGTAAAAGGCGGATAAGTGCCTTCTGTGCCGACCGTGATGGTGCCGTGGTTATTGATACGTTCAAGCAGATCAGACTCCGCACCAGCTGTGGTGACATTGTCTTGTGTGGTGCTTTGCTTGGCAGAATTATCACAGCCAACCAGAGTGACAGCAAAAGCTATGGCAAGTGATGCCCATTTTAGTGAGATGTTCATAAGATTCCTTAAAGATGATGGATTGGTTAATGGGGTTTGCTTTGGTTTGTACAAGGGCGATTGCCAGCATTTAAATTGACGGTCTTTTAGATATCAAAGACAAAGCCGCTAAGACATTAAGCTTAGGCATTAAACAGTTAATTTATCATAGTATAACTGACAAAGTCATTCTTTTACAAATAGTATTCAGGTTCAGTCTTTGGCATGACATCGCCCATCAACTGATGAGACAAATACCGCAGATGCTTAATCGCAGGGGTTACGATGGCGACAAACTGTGCTTCACGCAGACGGCGTTGGGGGTTGGCACTCATCAGATAGCCTTTGGCACCTTGATGTAGCATACCAGCTTGGGTGGCTTTTAGGCTAAGCAATGCTCCTTGTTCACGCACATTTAACACGTCCAAAAAGAAGTTTTTGTCGGTTTCAAAAGGGGTTTTGGCAAGGCTTAGCGTGCGAGCAACCAATCTGTCTAGCTCATTGCTAAGCGTGCCTGCTTGGTCTTCTAAAAAGGCGTTAGAGACCGCCGTCCCTTGTTTGATGTCGTCAATCGCCCCCATGATGATGCCTGCACCGATGCCCATCTGCATGAGTACGAACGCCCCACGAATGCGTGCGATGTACTCTTTGCAGGGCATGGCGATGATGTCGTCTTTGGTGATGGGGTAGTCGTTTAGCTCAATGCGTAAGGTGCTAGAGCCTTCCATACCAGCAAAAGCAGGGCAGGGGTGTAGTTGCCACTTGCCCTGCCGAGCGTGGTCAAAGCTCAAGACAAAAAACACATCGCTGTCCGTGCCGTCAATCTTGGCGACCGCACCGCAGTATTGCCCTGCTTGAATGTGGCTAATCCATGGCAAGATGCCAGAGATGGTATAACCACTGCCGTCTTTTTTGGCGATAAGACGCATGGGTTCAATATTTGCCCAAGTTTTCATGGGGTTGGATAAGGCTGTGCCACCAAAGGTATCAGCAAGTGTGTGGCGTGGCAAGATGGTGTGTTTTAGTGAGTCGTTTGGCGATTGGTCAAGATATAGCCCCATCACCTGATGACACCACGTCAAAAAGGCGGTAGTACCACAGACTCTGCCCACGTTTGCATTGGCTAAGATTGCCAAATCAAAGCGGTTGCCATATTCATTAAGATGCGGAGCAAAAAGCCCTGCCTTGCCAAGTGCAGACATCTCATTTAATGGATAATAGCCTTGGTCAATGTCTGATACTTTTGGGGCAAGTACGTCTGCTGATATGCTTGCGATGTTGTCCAAAAAGGCGGTTTGGTCGGCAAGGTTAAATGTGGTCATGAGTTATCTATTGGCTGATTGAAGATAGGTGAATTATATATTATATTTTAAAAATTAATAGTTTAAAAAATTATGTAAAAACGAGCATTAAAAGTATTATAAAGCGTTTTACCTTAGGTTAATTTTGCAATTTTGGGATATGTTTATGTGGTTTTAGAATATGAAAAGTGTCTGAGCGATTTTATATGGCTGATAAATGATAAATATTGAAAAGATAAAATCGCTCCCCATTAACTAGGTGAATAAATGACTTAGAGAATACCATGACTTTAGCAAATTACCGCCAGCGTTTTTTTATTGAGAATGCTCCTGTGCGTGGCGACGTCGTTAAGCTAACCGATGCTTATCAGACCGTCATCGCCCAAAAACCATACCCAAATGCTGTCAAGATGTTATTAGGTGAGATGATGGTGGCAGCAAGCTTGCTTATCGGTACATTAAAAATCAACGGCAGATTATCGGTGCAGCTGCAATCTAATGATGATAATGCCAAGCTAAATTGGGCAATGGCAGAATGCGACCATACAGGTGCGGTGCGTGCCTTGGCGGGCTTTGTGCCATCAGATGAGTGGGCGACTAAGACGACAAGCGACGATGCTTTTGCCATGCTAAAAGGTGGCGTACTGTTTATCAGTATTCATCCTGAAAAAGGCGAAAGCTATCAAGGCATCGTGGAGCGTGTGAGCGATAATCTTGCAGAGTGCTTGGCGTATTATCAAAAACAATCGGCACAAATCCCAACATTAATCAAGCTTGCTACAGATGATGTGGCGGCAGGCGGTATCTTAGTACAGCTATTACCACAGTCCAAAGAAGACAAGGATAACGATCCTGACTTATGGGATAGACTATCTGCCTTGACGACGACCATCAAGCCCAAAGAGTTAACTGATTTGCCAGCAGATGAGTTACTGTATCGCTTATATCACGAAGAAAATGTCGTTACCCCAGAGCCGAGCGGGTTGCAGTTTGATTGTACTTGTTCAGCCCAAAAAAGTGCAGCAGCTTTAGTTCAGCTTGGACATGATGAGGCTTTACAAATGTTAAAGACTCATGAGGGTAATTTGGTATTAGACTGCGGTTTTTGTGGGGCAGAATATACTTTTGATAAAAAGGCGGTTGATGAGCTGTTTGCTCAGTAAGCTTTCTTCAATAATAAATAAAGCCCTAATAGTTATTAGGGCTTTATTGTCAATTAAAATTGCAAGATAAAATTTGTCATCTTATTTTATGCTAATCATATTGAGTTGAATATTAAAAATCAACAAGTTCAACCTTGCCTTTCATGACGCTAACATGACCTGGGAACGAGCAGAAAAATTCATAGTTGCCATCAGTGAGCTTGGTTGGATCGATGGTGAATTTGGTTTCTTCGCCACCGCCAACGATGTCACTGTGAGCGATGACACGATCATCGCCCGCTTTGATATAATCAGCTGCTGCACCAGCTGCTGCACCGTCTTTAGCGATGTCAGCGACGTCTGTAGCCTTGGCGATTACGATGTTATGACCCATAGAGCTGGCAGGTAGCTTACCTGTGTGCTTTAGTGTAACCACAAACTGAGGACATGCCTTGTTCACTTTTAGCGTGTCGGTCGTAAACTTCATGCCGTCAGTTGATTCAACAGTAGTAGCACACTTCTCATCTACTGCAGCGAGAGCTTCATCGGCGGCTACAGTGGCAGTATTCACAGCATCATTGGCAGCTTCAGCGGTAGCATTGGCAGCATCTGTAGCAGCGTTGGCAGCTGTATTAGCAGCATCTGTAGCAGCGTTGGCAGCAGAAGTAGCGGTGTCTTCGACCACTTGTTCGGCAGGTTTATCGCCACAGGCAGTAAGGCCGATAGCGGCAGCAGATAATAGTGCGATATAAGCTTTCATGTTAAGTTCCTTAGGTTGGAAGTTACGTGGATACTGCTTGTTTAAACAAGTATCCTAAAAGAATGTTTAATATTGTAACATTGTTAAGACCTTTGGGTCAAATAATAAACGCCCCAATCAGAGGCGTATGTGGTTAGACTTATTTTGGTATAACCAGAGTGGGTGGGGTGTAACGCTTATGCTTATTAATAGATCGCTCAAATAGGCGAAAACCAAACAATATCACCCATGAGATGATAAGATAAATGACCCCTGCAGCAAAGTAGATTTCTAATGGCAAATAGGTCTTTGCCATGATGCCTTTGGCGGTATAAGTGAGATCCACCACGGTGATGGTTGCTGCTAGTGCACTGCCTTTTAGCATAAAGATAACTTCATTACTGTATGCTGGCAACATGATACCAAAGGCACGAGGTAGTACAATGCGACGAAGTTTTTGGCGGTGAGACATACCAATGGTATCTGCAGCTTCAAGCTCTCCTTTGGGGATTGAGCCGATTGCTCCACGCACAATCTCAGCAATATAAGCAGATGTATTGAGCGTGAATGCGATGATGGCACACCAATACGGCTGACTAAATACAGGATCCCATAAAGCACTGTTTTGCATAAAGTCAAACTGACCTAAGCCATAATAGATTAAGAAAATCTGCACCAACAGTGGTGTACCACGGAAAAAGAAAATATAAGCAAAGGGTAGGGCTTTAATCAGCGGGTTTTTCGCCAAGCGAAGTAGCCCAAGAATCACCCCAAAAATCAGACCAAACACACAAGATAAGAATACAAGCTCAATCGTGGTTACCGAAGATTTTAGCAGTTCTGGAAAATAAGTAATGATGGCTTGCCAATTCCAGCTCATGATTGACCCCTTTTGCTTGATGTGAGACGCTTAGCATAACGTGCAGCGGGATTTGCCCGCCACTCGCACCAACCCATCGAGATGGTAATGACGATGGTTAGGCAAAGATAGATAAGGGCTGCTGCCAGATAAAAAGTAAAGGGCTGCTGGGTAGAGGTTACGGCACGAGTGCTGTAATACATCAGATCTTTAAGTCCGATGATAGAAACAAGGGCGGTGTCTTTTAGCAGTACCAAAAACAGATTGCCAAGACCGGGCAACGCGACAACCCACATTTGGGGTAAGATGATTCGCCAAAAGGTCTGAAAAGGACGCATACCAAGGCTTTGGGCAGATTCCCATTGACCTTGTGGAATTTCTTCAATCGCCATGCGAAACACTTCGGTTGCGTATGCCCCAAACATAATAGACAGTGCCGCTACGCCAGACCAAAAATGACTAATATCAATGCGACCAAAATACCCAAATTGCTCGGCAATCGCTGCGATAATCACGCTACCACCAAAGTAGATAAAAAATACCATGAGTAGCTCAGGAATGCCACGCACGATAGTCGTATAGACATCGGCAATTTTTCTAAGAAGCCAGATGTTAGAAAGTTTGGCAGTCGCCCCAAGCAGCCCAAAAGTGAGCCCAAAAAGTAGGCTGACGATGGCAAGCTTGATGGTGACTATGGTGCCTTGTAGTAGCAAAGGGCCGTAGCCTTGAAGGTCAAACACGCTTTTTACCTTAATCGCTCATGAAAGTGGTGGGTGATATTTATTGTCGTTTTGTTTTAAACCGCTTATTTTAGCAAACATTGTTAAAATCAGGAAATGTTTATTTAAGTTAAATCATCAGGCAGTAAGAAGTCACTTTTTATAGACACTTTGGTAAAGTGGCTGCTATCTTTGGTGGATTTGGTTATAATGCACCGTATCTTATCTTAAGGAGTGATTATTATGCAGTTGCAATACGAAGATATCGTGGTTGGTACAGGCAAATCGGCTTCTCGTGGAGCGTTAATCTGTGCTAATTACACAGGATTTTTGCCAAATGGCGAAGTGTTTGATTCATCGCACAGTCGTGGACAGCCTTTTGAGTGTGTGATTGGTACAGGACGTGTCATTAAGGGTTGGGATATTGGCGTGTTGGGCGGTGAATATGCCGATAAGATTGGCTATGCTGATTATGTGACAGACGCTGAGCGGTTGGTCGCCATGAAAGTTGGTGGCAAGCGTCGCCTGATTGTCCCAAGCCATCTGGCTTATGGTGAGCGTGCAGTTGGCAAAATACCACCAAACTCAGATCTGACATTTGAGATTGAGCTTTTGGATGTGAAAACTCGTGATGATTAGAGTTTAGATAAAAAAATAAGGACTGCTATCAGTCCTTATTTTATGATGATTATTCAGGAATACGCAACACTTGACCGACATAGATTTTATCTGGATCAGACAGCATTGGTTTGTTTGCATCAAAAATCTTCATGTAATCATTGGCGTTGCCATACATATCTTTAGCAATTTTAGATAACGTATCGCCTGATTTTACAGTATAAAAGCGAGATTCTGGTGCTACTTCTTCAACGACAATATCGTCAATCACAGTCTCAACGTGCTGTACATTACCAACGGCAAGTCTGGCACGCTCTCTGTCTGCTTGGGTCTTGGCAGTGCCTGAAAGCGTGGCGGTGTCTTTTGAGCCATCGTAGCTCACTTTTAAGCCGTCAATTTGGACATTTTGGGCTTGGATTCTAGACAAAAGAAGATTTGCAATCTCTTGGGCAGATGGTTCATTTGCAGCTTGAGAAGATGAAACTTGCTCAGTTGTGTTTTGGGCTTTATCGTTTTTGTTAAAAATTTTGTCGCCGATTTCTTTGGCAAAACTAAAGATTCCCATAATAGTCTCCTTGTATTAAGATAAATAAGTTTTCATCTATAAATATAGCATAAGATAACGTGAATTTGCGGTATTTTTGGCGATATTATGTTGTGAATTTGTGAATAAAGCTCTCTCAATGCTTTTATGCACAGAATTTTCTTGTAATTTTACTAAGGTTTCGGTAAATTTAGTGCTTTTAAAGTATATAAATAAGATGAGATTAATCTATTTACACGGACTTGACAGCGATCATAACGCCCTAAAAGCTAAAATGGTTGATGATTTTTGTCAAACCCACTATCCACAAATTACCGTTATTCGTCCAAACTTAAACCTGCCACCTGATGATGTCGTCACTCTATTAAAGACGCTGATTGGCGATGGTCGCAATACGGTGCTGATGGGTTCGTCTTTGGGTGGTTATTTTGCCAACTTGATGAGTGATAAAGTAGGCGTGCCATGTGTGCTGTTAAACCCAAGCATTCGTCCCGACCTAAGTTTTCAGCGGTTCTTGATCGATGAATTTGGTGATCAGATACTGCCTGATGAAGCGGTCATTTATACTACGACAGGTGGCTGGGATATTAAGTATGGTGATTTGGCATGGTTTACCAAAAATCGCCTGCGTGTGTTACATTCTAACGGTGTAAAAGTGTTGCTAAAAATGGGCGATGAGCTGTTAGATGCTAAAGCAAGCTTGCAATTTTATAAAGATAAAGGGGCGGCTGTTATCGCCCAAGATGGTGGCGATCATCGCATGAGTGATTTTGCCAAGAATGTGGCGATGGCGGTGGGCTTGGCAGTAGAGATGGGCAAACAGCATTAAAGCAAATAAGCCAGCTAAGTAAGCTGGCTTATTTGTGGCTAAATGACTAGTGGGCTTATCCCATAACTACTATCTTAAGTTAAGATAGCAGTCAGTTGTGGTGATGGGTTATCCATTGTCATTTAGTCAGTCGTTGCTTATTAGTAATTCATCATAATCTTGATGTATTTATGATGATAGTCAGTCATCACTGCTGTGGTACGCTGGCAAATACTGATACTAAAACTTCTACACGGCGGTTTGGTTGTAGGCAAGCAACCTGCTGTGCTTTTGGTGCATGAATGTCACAGACCACATTAGGCAGTGGCTGAGATTCACCTGCACCTGTGGCACTTAAAGTTGTTGGTGTAACCCCTTTACTGATTAAGTATTGACGCACCGTTTGGGCTCGCAGCATGGATAAATTCATGTTATATGCATCATTGCCATAACGGTCGGTATGACCTGTAATCATCACATGGCTCTCACCACGCTTCTCCCACTCAATGAGTTTGGCAGCCAATTCATCTAATTTGACAAAACCCATCGGTAGCATATGTTCTAGCTTGTATTTATCAAAGGCAAATAACGCATCTGCTTCTAGGCTGATACGCTCATTTACGATTTGTATAGGAGCAGGGGTAACCACGACAGGCTCTGGTGCTGGAGTTATCATTTGGATAACCGTTGGCGTCTCTTGCAGGGTAAAGCAATCAGGTTCACCACGCCAATACATGGCAGTTGAGATTTTTTTGTCAAAATCCACACGCAACTGACAACGGGCATAATCTTGGGTATTTGGCTTACGAATGTCTAGCACATAATTCCAAGATTTATTAAAAATCACGCCTTCATTAAACTGTGGATTACCCAAAAGCTTACGAATATGGTCTTTATCCAAGCCTGTCTCCAAACGTGCCACATGATCTATCTCATAGCGTGGCACTTGTTTTAGATAGCTTGATTTTTCAAAACTTGGAAAATTGATGTCATCTGGTGCTGGCGTGATGGTAATTGCATGAGCAGCCATTGTACTAGATGCGAGTATGGCAGCCGCTAAAGTTTTAATTAATTTCATAATACTCTCTAAAATATGTCTTAATTCATAAAAAGTATGTTGGGGTATTTGCACACCCCAACATGGCTAACAGATTAGTCAATAACACCGCTCACACCAATACGGAAGCCTGTATCGCCTTGGGTGGCAGTAGATAGTCCACTAGAGAACGCCCAGCGACCGTTATCAGCGGTTTTACGCAAGGTGGCAGCAAATGCCTGTTCGCCACCATAAGTTGCTGCACCGACTGCATAGGTCCATTTACCAGGCACGAATGGAGCTTCTTCAAATGCCATCGCTGAAGCGATACCTGCTTTGGCATCACGGTCTACTTTTGCCAGACCTTGACCTAACTTTTGTGACAAGGCATTAACTTGAGACATATTAACCGCATCGGTATCTTTCACCCCTGGTGCTACGTTAGATAGTACCGCAGGAGATACTGTGCTGCCGCTGGCGTTTTGCACTGAGACAATGATCTGATTAGGATCAATTGCCTGACCTTGGGCATTGACAAATTTACCTTCATCGTTCTTAGAAACTGTGTTGCCGCTCCGGTCAGTATAGACTACAGGAGCAGATGTATTAGCTTGTTTGATCACTTTTGTTAAGTGCTCTTTACTTACTACATCGCCATCGTCAACAGCTTCACCAATGTTTTTGATGACCTTGCCGCCCAAATCAATACCCGTATCTTTATCAATAACGATTGGGCCAACAGTAACTTTATCCGTCTCAATGGTTTTAGCTTTTAGGTTGCCATCAACAGTTTGATCGCCTTTAACAGTGCTACTACCTTCAACGGTTTGGTCACCCTTAACAGTTTGACCACCTTCAACGGTTTGGTCGCCTTTGATGGTACTGCTACCCTCTACGGTTTGGTCGCCTTTGATGGTGCTGCTACCTTCGACAGTTTGATCACCCTTAACAGTTTGACCACCTTCAACCGTTTGATCACCTTTGATGGTGCTACCGCCTTCTACCGTTTGATCACCTTTAACAGTACTGCTACCTTCGACGGTCTGATCACCTTTAACAGTACTGCTACCTTCGACAGTTTGGCTACCTTTAACAGTTTGATCACCACCTACTGTTTGTTTACCATCAACCGTTTGATCACCGCCTATAGTTTGGTTGCCTTTAACATCTTGGTTACCAATGATTTGGTTATCACCATATTGTTTGGTATTACCAATTTGAGTGGTATCACCTACTTGAGTGGTGTTGCCAGTGTGAGCAATATCACCTTTGATGTTTTGACCTTTGTTGAAGTTGGCTTTACCATCTACAGTTTGGTTGCCTTTAACTTCTTGATTACCTGCTACCGTTTGCTTGCCACCAACAGTATGATTACCTGTGGTAGTGGTATTACCAATTTGAGTCGTGTCACCGATATGTACGATGTCACCATTAAAGTTAGCAATACCATTCGTCGTCAAGTCGTTGGTACTAATGCTATCAAAACCTTTGATGTCTTTCGCCAGTTTTAAGTCATAACCACTCGCATCGCCGTTTTTAATCACCGCAATGTTGTTCTCTTGGTTGACTTTCGCTTTGTCAGTAATACCACCGTTTAACAATAAGGTTTCGCCCAATGCACGTTTAACTTCTTCTGTTTCTCCTGCATTGATGTCACCTTTGTACTGAGTACCTTTGGTAGATAAAGTATTGGTCAACTCAGTTACCTTAGTATCTAACTGACCCTTAGTAATCGCATCACCAGCTTCTGTACCATCTTTGATGTTTTTGATTTGACCGTCTTTGGTAATGGTTAAACGTGTGTCTTTTTCGCCTTTTTTAGGAGCTTCACCCACTTTGATTTCATTGGTCACTTCAAGGTCTTTGGTGGTTGTTTTACCATCAACAGTTTGATCGCCTTTAACATGACTGTTACCATCAACAGTTTGATCACCACCTATAGTTTGGTTACCTTTAACATCTTGGTTACCAATGATTTGGTTATCACCATATTGTTTGGTATTACCAATTTGCGTGGTATCACCTACTTGAGTGGTGTTGCCAGTATGAGCAATATCACCTTTGATGTTTTGACCTTTGTTGAAGGTAGCAGTGTCGTTAAATGTAGCTTTACCATCTACAGTTTGGTTGCCACCTACTGTTTGGTTGCCTTCAACTGCTTGGTGACCATAAAGATGGTTATCACCATATTGTTTGGTGTTGCCAAACTGGGTGGTGTTACCTGTATGGAATATTTCACCATTGACGTTTTGACCTTTGTTGAAGGTAGCAGTGTCGTTAAATGTAGCTTTACCATCTACAGTTTGGTTGCCACCTACTGTTTGGTTGCCTTCAACTGCTTGGTGACCATAAAGATGGTTATCACCATATTGTTTGGTGTTGCCAAACTGGGTGGTGTTACCTGTATGGAATATTTCACCATTGACGTTTTGACCTTTGTTAAAATGAGCAGGACCATTAAAGGTAGCTGTACCAGTCGTGGTTAGGTTTTTAAACTCAACATTGTCTTTAGTGGCAAAGGTGAATTTACCAGCATCTTGGACAATTTTGATGTTTTTACCAGCATCATAAGTGATAACATCATCAGCATTGATGAACTCACCTTCACTTTGCTCATTTTCAGTAGCTTTAGTAGGTAATGCTTTACCTGTTTTTAAGAAATCTATTGCTTGCTCTTTTGTAATAACAGGTCTGTTACTTTCAAACTCACCACCTTCAGACTTCGTTGCTTTAGCAATAAAGCTTGAGTTATCAGCAGCTTTAGATAATTTTTCTACTGTCGTATCTAACTGACCCTTAGTAATCGCATCACCAGCTTCTGTACCATCTTTGATGTTTTTGATTTGACCGTCTTTGGTAATGGTTAAACGTGTGTCTTTTTCGCCTTTTTTAGGAGCTTCACCCACTTTGATTTCATTGGTCACTTCAAGGTCTTTGGTGGTTGTTTTACCATCAACAGTTTGATCGCCTTTAACATGACTGTTACCATCAACAGTTTGATCACCACCTATAGTTTGGTTACCTTTAACATCTTGGTTACCAATGATTTGGTTATCACCATATTGTTTGGTATTACCAATTTGCGTGGTATCACCTACTTGAGTGGTGTTGCCAGTATGAGCAATATCACCTTTGATGTTTTGACCTTTGTTGAAGGTAGCAGTGTCGTTAAATGTAGCTTTACCATCTACAGTTTGGTTGCCACCTACTGTTTGGTTGCCTTCAACTGCTTGGTGACCATAAAGATGGTTATCACCATATTGTTTGGTGTTGCCAAACTGGGTGGTGTTACCTGTATGGAATATTTCACCATTGACGTTTTGACCTTTGTTGAAGGTAGCAGTGTCGTTAAATGTAGCTTTACCATCTACAGTTTGGTTGCCACCTACTGTTTGGTTGCCTTCAACTGCTTGGTGACCATAAAGATGGTTATCACCATATTGTTTGGTGTTGCCAAACTGGGTGGTGTTACCTGTATGGAATATTTCACCATTGACGTTTTGACCTTTGTTAAAATGAGCAGGACCATTAAAGGTAGCTGTACCAGTCGTGGTTAGGTTTTTAAACTCAACATTGTCTTTAGTGGCAAAGGTGAATTTACCAGCATCTTGGACAATTTTGATGTTTTTACCAGCATCATAAGTGATAACATCATCAGCATTGATGAACTCACCTTCACTTTGCTCATTTTCAGTAGCTTTAGTAGGTAATGCTTTACCTGTTTTTAAGAAATCTATTGCTTGCTCTTTTGTAATAACAGGTCTGTTACTTTCAAACTCACCACCTTCAGACTTCGTTGCTTTAGCAATAAAGCTTGAGTTATCAGCAGCTTTAGATAATTTTTCTACTGTCGTATCTAACTGACCCTTAGTAATCGCATCACCAGCTTCTGTACCATCTTTGATGTTTTTGATTTGACCGTCTTTGGTAATGGTTAAACGTGTGTCTTTTTCGCCTTTTTTAGGAGCTTCACCCACTTTGATTTCATTGGTCACTTCAAGGTCTTTGGTGGTTGTTTTACCATCAACAGTTTGATCGCCTTTAACATGACTGTTACCATCAACAGTTTGATCACCACCTATAGTTTGGTTACCTTTAACATCTTGGTTACCAATGATTTGGTTATCACCATATTGTTTGGTATTACCAATTTGCGTGGTATCACCTACTTGAGTGGTGTTGCCAGTATGAGCAATATCACCTTTGATGTTTTGACCTTTGTTGAAGGTAGCAGTGTCGTTAAATGTAGCTTTACCATCTACAGTTTGGTTGCCACCTACTGTTTGGTTGCCTTCAACTGCTTGGTGACCATAAAGATGGTTATCACCATATTGTTTGGTGTTGCCAAACTGGGTGGTGTTACCTGTATGGAATATTTCACCATTGACGTTTTGACCTTTGTTGAAGGTAGCAGTGTCGTTAAATGTAGCTTTACCATCTACAGTTTGGTTGCCACCTACTGTTTGGTTGCCTTCAACTGCTTGGTGACCATAAAGATGGTTATCACCATATTGTTTGGTGTTGCCAAACTGGGTGGTGTTACCTGTATGGAATATTTCACCATTGACGTTTTGACCTTTGTTAAAATGAGCAGGACCATTAAAGGTAGCTGTACCAGTCGTGGTTAGGTTTTTAAACTCAACATTGTCTTTAGTGGCAAAGGTGAATTTACCAGCATCTTGGACAATTTTGATGTTTTTACCAGCATCATAAGTGATAACATCATCAGCATTGATGAACTCACCTTCACTTTGCTCATTTTCAGTAGCTTTAGTAGGTAATGCTTTACCTGTTTTTAAGAAATCTATTGCTTGCTCTTTTGTAATAACAGGTCTGTTACTTTCAAACTCACCACCTTCAGACTTCGTTGCTTTAGCAATAAAGCTTGAGTTATCAGCAGCTTTAGATAATTTTTCTACTGTCGTATCTAACTGACCCTTAGTAATCGCATCACCAGCTTCTGTACCATCTTTGATGTTTTTGATTTGACCGTCTTTGGTAATGGTTAAACGTGTGTCTTTTTCGCCTTTTTTAGGAGCTTCACCCACTTTGATTTCATTGGTCACTTCAAGGTCTTTGGTGGTTGTTTTACCATCAACAGTTTGATCGCCTTTAACATGACTGTTACCATCAACAGTTTGATCACCACCTATAGTTTGGTTACCTTTAACATCTTGGTTACCAATGATTTGGTTATCACCATATTGTTTGGTATTACCAATTTGCGTGGTATCACCTACTTGAGTGGTGTTGCCAGTATGAGCAATATCACCTTTGATGTTTTGACCTTTGTTGAAGGTAGCAGTGTCGTTAAATGTAGCTTTACCATCTACAGTTTGGTTGCCACCTACTGTTTGGTTGCCTTCAACTGCTTGGTGACCATAAAGATGGTTATCACCATATTGTTTGGTGTTGCCAAACTGGGTGGTGTTACCTGTATGGAATATTTCACCATTGACGTTTTGACCTTTGTTGAAGGTAGCAGTGTCGTTAAATGTAGCTTTACCATCTACAGTTTGGTTGCCACCTACTGTTTGGTTGCCTTCAACTGCTTGGTGACCATAAAGATGGTTATCACCATATTGTTTGGTGTTGCCAAACTGGGTGGTGTTACCTGTATGGAATATTTCACCATTGACGTTTTGACCTTTGTTAAAATGAGCAGGACCATTAAAGGTAGCTGTACCAGTCGTGGTTAGGTTTTTAAACTCAACATTGTCTTTAGTGGCAAAGGTGAATTTACCAGCATCTTGGACAATTTTGATGTTTTTACCAGCATCATAAGTGATAACATCATCAGCATTGATGAACTCACCTTCACTTTGCTCATTTTCAGTAGCTTTAGTAGGTAATGCTTTACCTGTTTTTAAGAAATCTATTGCTTGCTCTTTTGTAATAACAGGTCTGTTACTTTCAAACTCACCACCTTCAGACTTCGTTGCTTTAGCAATAAAGCTTGAGTTATCAGCAGCTTTAGATAATTTTTCTACTGTCGTATCTAACTGACCCTTAGTAATCGCATCACCAGCTTCTGTACCATCTTTGATGTTTTTGATTTGACCGTCTTTGGTAATGGTTAAACGTGTGTCTTTTTCGCCTTTTTTAGGAGCTTCACCCACTTTGATTTCATTGGTCACTTCAAGGTCTTTGGTGGTTGTTTTACCATCAACAGTTTGATCGCCTTTAACATGACTGTTACCATCAACAGTTTGATCACCACCTATAGTTTGGTTACCTTTAACATCTTGGTTACCAATGATTTGGTTATCACCATATTGTTTGGTATTACCAATTTGCGTGGTATCACCTACTTGAGTGGTGTTGCCAGTATGAGCAATATCACCTTTGATGTTTTGACCTTTGTTGAAGGTAGCAGTGTCGTTAAATGTAGCTTTACCATCTACAGTTTGGTTGCCACCTACTGTTTGGTTGCCTTCAACTGCTTGGTGACCATAAAGATGGTTATCACCATATTGTTTGGTGTTGCCAAACTGGGTGGTGTTACCTGTATGGAATATTTCACCATTGACGTTTTGACCTTTGTTGAAGGTAGCAGTGTCGTTAAATGTAGCTTTACCATCTACAGTTTGGTTGCCACCTACTGTTTGGTTGCCTTCAACTGCTTGGTGACCATAAAGATGGTTATCACCATATTGTTTGGTGTTGCCAAACTGGGTGGTGTTACCTGTATGGAATATTTCACCATTGACGTTTTGACCTTTGTTAAAATGAGCAGGACCATTAAAGGTAGCTGTACCAGTCGTGGTTAGGTTTTTAAACTCAACATTGTCTTTAGTGGCAAAGGTGAATTTACCAGCATCTTGGACAATTTTGATGTTTTTACCAGCATCATAAGTGATAACATCATCAGCATTGATGAACTCACCTTCACTTTGCTCATTTTCAGTAGCTTTAGTAGGTAATGCTTTACCTGTTTTTAAGAAATCTATTGCTTGCTCTTTTGTAATAACAGGTCTGTTACTTTCAAACTCACCACCTTCAGACTTCGTTGCTTTAGCAATAAAGCTTGAGTTATCAGCAGCTTTAGATAATTTTTCTACTGTCGTATCTAACTGACCCTTAGTAATCGCATCACCAGCTTCTGTACCATCTTTGATGTTTTTGATTTGACCGTCTTTGGTAATGGTTAAACGTGTGTCTTTTTCGCCTTTTTTAGGAGCTTCACCCACTTTGATTTCATTGGTCACTTCAAGGTCTTTGGTGGTTGTTTTACCATCAACAGTTTGATCGCCTTTAACATGACTGTTACCATCAACAGTTTGATCACCACCTATAGTTTGGTTACCTTTAACATCTTGGTTACCAATGATTTGGTTATCACCATATTGTTTGGTATTACCAATTTGCGTGGTATCACCTACTTGAGTGGTGTTGCCAGTATGAGCAATATCACCTTTGATGTTTTGACCTTTGTTGAAGGTAGCAGTGTCGTTAAATGTAGCTTTACCATCTACAGTTTGGTTGCCACCTACTGTTTGGTTGCCTTCAACTGCTTGGTGACCATAAAGATGGTTATCACCATATTGTTTGGTGTTGCCAAACTGGGTGGTGTTACCTGTATGGAATATTTCACCATTGACGTTTTGACCTTTGTTGAAGGTAGCAGTGTCGTTAAATGTAGCTTTACCATCTACAGTTTGGTTGCCACCTACTGTTTGGTTGCCTTCAACTGCTTGGTGACCATAAAGATGGTTATCACCATATTGTTTGGTGTTGCCAAACTGGGTGGTGTTACCTGTATGGAATATTTCACCATTGACGTTTTGACCTTTGTTAAAATGAGCAGGACCATTAAAGGTAGCTGTACCAGTCGTGGTTAGGTTTTTAAACTCAACATTGTCTTTAGTGGCAAAGGTGAATTTACCAGCATCTTGGACAATTTTGATGTTTTTACCAGCATCATAAGTGATAACATCATCAGCATTGATGAACTCACCTTCACTTTGCTCATTTTCAGTAGCTTTAGTAGGTAATGCTTTACCTGTTTTTAAGAAATCTATTGCTTGCTCTTTTGTAATAACAGGTCTGTTACTTTCAAACTCACCACCTTCAGACTTCGTTGCTTTAGCAATAAAGCTTGAGTTATCAGCAGCTTTAGATAATTTTTCTACTGTCGTATCTAACTGACCCTTAGTAATCGCATCACCAGCTTCTGTACCATCTTTGATGTTTTTGATTTGACCGTCTTTGGTAATGGTTAAACGTGTGTCTTTTTCGCCTTTTTTAGGAGCTTCACCCACTTTGATTTCATTGGTCACTTCAAGGTCTTTGGTGGTTGTTTTACCATCAACAGTTTGATCGCCTTTAACATGACTGTTACCATCAACAGTTTGATCACCACCTATAGTTTGGTTACCTTTAACATCTTGGTTACCAATGATTTGGTTATCACCATATTGTTTGGTATTACCAATTTGCGTGGTATCACCTACTTGAGTGGTGTTGCCAGTATGAGCAATATCACCTTTGATGTTTTGACCTTTGTTGAAGGTAGCAGTGTCGTTAAATGTAGCTTTACCATCTACAGTTTGGTTGCCACCTACTGTTTGGTTGCCTTCAACTGCTTGGTGACCATAAAGATGGTTATCACCATATTGTTTGGTGTTGCCAAACTGGGTGGTGTTACCTGTATGGAATATTTCACCATTGACGTTTTGACCTTTGTTGAAGGTAGCAGTGTCGTTAAATGTAGCTTTACCATCTACAGTTTGGTTGCCACCTACTGTTTGGTTGCCTTCAACTGCTTGGTGACCATAAAGATGGTTATCACCATATTGTTTGGTGTTGCCAAACTGGGTGGTGTTACCTGTATGGAATATTTCACCATTGACGTTTTGACCTTTGTTAAAATGAGCAGGACCATTAAAGGTAGCTGTACCAGTCGTGGTTAGGTTTTTAAACTCAACATTGTCTTTAGTGGCAAAGGTGAATTTACCAGCATCTTGGACAATTTTGATGTTTTTACCAGCATCATAAGTGATAACATCATCAGCATTGATGAACTCACCTTCACTTTGCTCATTTTCAGTAGCTTTAGTAGGTAATGCTTTACCTGTTTTTAAGAAATCTATTGCTTGCTCTTTTGTAATAACAGGTCTGTTACTTTCAAACTCACCACCTTCAGACTTCGTTGCTTTAGCAATAAAGCTTGAGTTATCAGCAGCTTTAGATAATTTTTCTACTGTCGTATCTAACTGACCCTTAGTAATCGCATCACCAGCTTCTGTACCATCTTTGATGTTTTTGATTTGACCGTCTTTGGTAATGGTTAAACGTGTGTCTTTTTCGCCTTTTTTAGGAGCTTCACCCACTTTGATTTCATTGGTCACTTCAAGGTCTTTGGTGGTTGTTTTACCATCAACAGTTTGATCGCCTTTAACATGACTGTTACCATCAACAGTTTGATCACCACCTATAGTTTGGTTACCTTTAACATCTTGGTTACCAATGATTTGGTTATCACCATATTGTTTGGTATTACCAATTTGCGTGGTATCACCTACTTGAGTGGTGTTGCCAGTATGAGCAATATCACCTTTGATGTTTTGACCTTTGTTGAAGGTAGCAGTGTCGTTAAATGTAGCTTTACCATCTACAGTTTGGTTGCCACCTACTGTTTGGTTGCCTTCAACTGCTTGGTGACCATAAAGATGGTTATCACCATATTGTTTGGTGTTGCCAAACTGGGTGGTGTTACCTGTATGGAATATTTCACCATTGACGTTTTGACCTTTGTTGAAGGTAGCAGTGTCGTTAAATGTAGCTTTACCATCTACAGTTTGGTTGCCACCTACTGTTTGGTTGCCTTCAACTGCTTGGTGACCATAAAGATGGTTATCACCATATTGTTTGGTGTTGCCAAACTGGGTGGTGTTACCTGTATGGAATATTTCACCATTGACGTTTTGACCTTTGTTAAAATGAGCAGGACCATTAAAGGTAGCTGTACCAGTCGTGGTTAGGTTTTTAAACTCAACATTGTCTTTAGTGGCAAAGGTGAATTTACCAGCATCTTGGACAATTTTGATGTTTTTACCAGCATCATAAGTGATAACATCATCAGCATTGATGAACTCACCTTCACTTTGCTCATTTTCAGTAGCTTTAGTAGGTAATGCTTTACCTGTTTTTAAGAAATCTATTGCTTGCTCTTTTGTAATAACAGGTCTGTTACTTTCAAACTCACCACCTTCAGACTTCGTTGCTTTAGCAATAAAGCTTGAGTTATCAGCAGCTTTAGATAATTTTTCTACTGTCGTATCTAACTGACCCTTAGTAATCGCATCACCAGCTTCTGTACCATCTTTGATGTTTTTGATTTGACCGTCTTTGGTAATGGTTAAACGTGTGTCTTTTTCGCCTTTTTTAGGAGCTTCACCCACTTTGATTTCATTGGTCACATCAAGGTCTTTGGTGGTCACTTTTTCGCTTGCATTGACATTCTTACCGCTAACGGTTTCAGTCGCAGTTACGTTTTTACCGCTGATAGTACCCTCAGTTGTGGTGATGTTGCCTGTTGATGTTAGGCTATCGACACTCGTTGCACCTAATGTACTTTTACCTGCTTCTAGCGTACCGCCTTTTAGCTTGCCTGTCGCTGTGACATTAGTAACATTGATACTGTCTTTTAGGCTAACCTGTACTTTGGTACTACCATCAACATTGTCAGTGATAACTTTGGTATCAATATTTTTGGCATCACCTGCGACGGTTAGGGTCATGCCATCGCCCAGTTTTTGGGTGTCTGTTGTGTCGGTATCACCTTTCACCTTAAAGCCTTTTTCTAGGGTTGCCTTGGTGGCGTCTGCGGTGGCTTTTGCATCATCAGCGACTCCCTTAGCTTCTTCAGCTTTTGCTTTAGCGTCAGTCGCCTCTGCTTTAGCCTCACCAGCAGTAGTATTTGCTTTTTCAGCTTTTTGCTTGGCTTCATTAGCAACACCTTCTGCTGCAGTTGCTTTTTGGCTTGCAGCGTTGGCGGTGCTTTCTGCTGTCGTGGCTTTTTGTGTTGCTGTATTAGCCGCATTTTGAGCATTGGTGGCGGTTTGGCTTGCAGTATTGGCGGTACTTTGGGCGTTCTCTGCAGCGGTCTTGGCCTCGTTTGCCTTATTTGTGGCGGTTGTGACCTGACCATCTACATACTGCTTGTTGGTTAAGTCTGTGTTGTCTGTTGGCGTATGGCTAGATTTGATGGCTTTTGTACCTGCATTGATGCCAGTATTATTAATAGTCGTGCCAGCAACGCTTAAAGAGCCATTTGTGCCGAGATCCACGTCTTTGGCTAAACTAATTTCTAAACCACTTTTTTGGTTCTCACCACTTCCTTCGGTAAACGATTTAACCGTGATATTTTTGGTAGTGGTTGCCGTTGATGCGGTGGTTGGTGCCGTGCTACCACCTCTGATATTAAGTGTTTCACCCAGTTTTTTGGCGACTGCATTGCCCGTATCACCTTGGAAATTCATCGCTTTTTCTGCTTTTTGGGTGACGGTGGTAATCAGCGTTGCTTGGTTTTTAATGGCTTCGCTGTTCTTTCCAACTTCTTTTTCAACTTCTTGTTGTTTTTCAGAGACTTTTACTGACATATTATACAGCTGTGAGCCGTTGATGGCGTCAGTGCTGTCTTCGGCGATTCGTCCTGCCGCTACGTTTTGGATTTGGCGGTATTGTCTTTTATAGTCACTTGCAGTGGCTTTGGTGTAGGTTGATGGGTCGGCATCTTTATCGCCTATATACACCACTTCTTTTTTGACTGTGATTTGTTTTGTTTGTGCTGCCTCACCCTCTTTTTTGGGGAGTGTTATTGTTTCTGGAACGTCTTCTACTTTTACAATGACTTTTTTATCAGGGTTTGTGGCGACGATACCACCTACAGAGACGACACCAATCACTTCACTTTCTTTTGAACCTGCAAATGGGGTCAAATCTGATCCCGGTGTAGCATCTGCTCCATAAGTATAGGTGACGCCATTGACGGTAACTTCTGATTTGGCGGTAGGGACTTGTGGCGTTGTGGTAATCGAGTCATTACCCAATGCGACAGAGTTGGCTAGTACCGCTTTTGCATTTGTACCAAAAGCTAAGGCATTAGCAGCGGTGGCTTGGGAGTTTGTACCCACGGAGACGGTGTTTGTTTCGGTGGCTTGAGCTTGTGTACCAAAGGCGAAAGTATTGTCTTTTAAAGCGTTACTTTTTACACCCAAGGCGATGGCATTAGCACCATTAGAGATCGCCCCTACACCAGCTGCGATAGACTGCTCTGAGTTAGCTTTTGCACCTGAACCTAATGCTAATGAGGCATTACCGCCTGATGATGCCTGAGCACCAATGGCAGTTGCTACAAAGCCGCTCGCCTTGGCATTAGTACCAACAGCAATAGCAGATGAGCCTGTAGTGACGGTTTTTGAACCAATAGCAATGGCTAATGAGCCACTAGCTTCAACCGTTTCTGTATCGCTTGTACCCCAATCTTGATCTTCAACTCGCACACCTGTATATTTTTCATATTGTTGTTTATTATAAGTAGTATTAAAATCGCTAGGATCATCATTACCAATAGCAATTGAACCACCTCCAGATGCCTTAGCTTGAGCACCTAAAGCCAATGCCTGCTCACCACTAGCTTTGGCATGAGCACCTATCGCTGTAGAGCCTTGATTATCCTTAGCTTCTGCAGATGCACCTATCACGAAAGACTGCGAATGACCTCTGCCACTTGCCTTAAAACCCCCATTGGTGCCGTCTGTCTTTACCGCCCATGCTGGCGTGATACTCGCCCCGATGACCGCAAGCATAATCGCACTCACCGCAAAGACACGCCCCCCCCCAGAGCTTGCACCGACTGAGACGGTGTCGGTGCTACCGACTGTGCTGTTTTTCTTACACGCTTTGGCGTATTCTGACACAGCAGCATAAGTGCCTGTGGCTTTATTAAAGACGACGCGATAGATTTTGTTCATAAAAAAATCTCCTAAAAATAAAAATAAATGATGGTATATCAAACGGCATGTCAATCAAAAACACATACTGATAAAACCAATCGCACGCTTAGATCAACCACCGAGCATGACAGTGCCATCAATACAGTTTCTTACCTATATTTTACCAAATGCACCAGCTGTTATACAAACAGCCCCCAAGTGCATTATCCAAAAATTGCCCGTTTTTTTGGTGCATTTTGGATAAAAAACCCATTATCCCTAACAATCTTTACAAATCACTACAAAACTCTTCCCACTAAATCCAGCACACCTGTACACAAAATAGATAATGGAATGGGTGCTATTAGTGAACACTTGTGCATGATATTAGTGTACAAATGTGCTTTATTTTATGGGTGTGTTTATCACCATAGACAGGCATTTTTAGGGCTAATATCGCCTATGACGATGGGCTGACCGTTAAACGAGATTTGTGCAAATTTGGCAGTTTTTTATCGGTATAATTTTTTAAAACTTAATTAAATCGGGGGGGGGGGGTAAATTTTAGGTGTATATATGTAAACTAAAATGCAATAAAATCTATTTGGTAGCTTCGTAGGTGCTGGGTGATTTGTGGTGTTAGTTTATCGTTTATGCCACCAAAAAAATAATCAAAAACCAATCAAAAATTAGGCGTATCATCGTCTAAAATAGACCGCCTATCTGTGCTAAACTTACGCTATGATGATAAGATAAAAGACGGGTACTATTTTTCTTAGATACATTTAAGAAAGGTTATGTGTAATTTTGTATTATTTTTGTAAATATACACGAAAAAACGAAAAAGTCTAAAATGCCACACTGTTTTTGGGTGTTTTTGGGTTTTGTGGGCTTGTTTTGTAGTATAATGACAACATCACAGCGTGTAGCAGTTACCCCATTTATTTATAAAATTTTAAGAGTATCATGACTAATTACACTTCTCAAAACTTAGAAGTCTTAACTGGGCTTGAGCCTGTTCGCCGTCGTCCTGGTATGTACACTGACACCACACGCCCCAACCATTTGGCAGCAGAGGTGATTGATAACTCGGTTGATGAAGCCTTGGCAGGGCATGCTAAGAACATCACTGTAACCCTGCATGCAGATGGTTCTTTATCGGTGCTTGATGATGGGCGTGGTATGCCAACGGATATCCACCCTGAGTTTGGTCAGTCAGGCATAGAGCTTATCTTAACTCGGCTGCATGCAGGCGGTAAATTTAGCACCGATAATTATGCCATATCAGGTGGCTTGCATGGTGTGGGGATTAGCGTGGTGAATGCCTTATCGCACCGTGTTGAGGTTACAGTTTGGCGAGATGGCTTTGAGTATACGATGGCGTTTGAAGAGGGAGTAGCGGTTACGCCACTAACCCAAGCTGCCGCCAAAAATAAGAAAATGCGTGGCACTAAAGTGCAGTTTTGGGCAGATGAGCGATATTTTGATCACCCAAAATTTGCCATCAAGCCACTAAAGCACAGCCTACAAGCCAAGGCGGTGTTATTGGCGGGGCTTTTGGTTAGGTTCGTTGATGAGGTGGGTGATGAGAGCGAGTCTTGGCAATATACTGATGGCGTGGTGCAGTATCTAACAGAGCAGCTTGGCGATGTGCCAACGCTGCCAGAAGAGCCGTTTTATTTTGGCACCGAGCCAAAAGCGGGCGAGCGAGGAGCGGCAACTTTTGCGATATCGTGGCTGCCTGAGGGTGGTAATGCTATCCAAGAAAGTTATGTCAATCTGATTCCGACAGCCCAAGGTGGCACGCATGTCAATGGACTGCGTACTGGCGTGCTTGAAGCGTTACGAGAGTTTTGCGAGATTCATAACTTACTGCCACGTTCTGTGCGTCTTAGTGCTGATGATGTATGGGATGGGGTGAATTTTATTTTATCCTTAAAATTTGCCGAACCCCAGTTTAGCGGTCAGACCAAAGAACGCTTATCTAGCCGAGAGGCAGCTCCCATCGTACAGACGCTTGCCAAAGACAGCTTTAGCTTGTGGCTAAATGCCAATCCTGATACTGCCAAAACAATCGCTGAGCTTGCCATTCATAAAGCGGGTAAACGCCTAAAATCTGCCCAAAAAGTCGCTCGCAAAAAGACAGTGGGCGGGCCTGCCTTGCCAGGTAAGCTCGCTGATTGTAAGGGTGATTTACAAGATGGGGCAGAGCTTTTCTTAGTTGAGGGTGATTCGGCAGGGGGGAGTGCTAAGCAAGCCAGAGATAGACATTTTCAGGCGATTTTACCGCTGCGTGGTAAAATTTTAAATAGCTGGGAGGTGTCAAGCGATACGGTGTTATCCAGTAATGAAATCCACGACATCGCCATCGCCATCGGTATGGATCCTAATTCAGATGATTTATCTGAGCTGCGTTATGAGAAGATTTGTATCTTAGCGGATGCAGACTCAGACGGCTTGCACATTGCCACGCTGATCTGTGCGTTATTTGTCAAGCACTTTAAAAGCCTTGTTGAGGCGGGGCATTTATTTGTTGCGATGCCACCTTTATATCGTGTGGACATCGCCAAAGACGTGCATTACGCACTTGATCAAGATGAGCTTGATGCGATTTTACAAAAGGCGGGCAATAAAAAGCCACAAATCACTCGCTTTAAAGGCTTAGGTGAGATGAGTGCTGATCAGCTGCGTGAGACCACGATGAACCCAGACACTCGCCGTTTGGTTCAGCTAGATATTGATGATTTTGGTGAGACCAGTAGCATCATGGATATGCTCCTTGCCAAAAAACGTGCCGCCGACCGTAAGGCGTGGCTAGAGACAAAAGGCGACTTAGCGCAGATAAGTGTGTAGAGCGTGGTCAATGTGGTCAATGTGGTGTGAGTAAGTGTGCTAATGTTCCACGTGAAACCAAATTTTAGCATCTGGTATCATAGTTAGCAAAAATAACGGTATAAACAAGCAACAAAGGCTAGATTTATACTTAAAAAATAGTTATAGTAAGACGCTTTTTTATTTTTTTTATTTTTTTTATTTTTGATGTTATTGGAGTGGGTATGCAAGCACTGATTCATGCTTATTTGCGTGCAGGATTAGTACCGCTGATTATCTTAGGGCTGGTTCTAGGTGCGATTATCGGAGCGTTATTGCCGTCTGTGGGTATCGCTGTCGGTATTTTAGGTTCTATTTTCGTCGGGGCATTAAAGGCGGTAGCACCGATTTTGGTGTTCGTCTTAGTGATGGCGGCGGTTACGTCGTATCGTGGCAGTGGCGGTAATTTACGCATTAAGCCTGTCATAGTGCTGTATTTATTTGGCACATTTGCGGCAGCATTGACAGCGGTTGCTGCCAGTTTTTTGTTTCCGACAGAGCTTGCGTTATCTGCCGTTGAGAGCGTTGAGCAGTCTGCCCCGCAAAGCTTGCCAGAAGTTTTGACAAATCTTTTGATGAATCTTGTGGCAAACCCTGTAAAATCCTTGGCAGAAGCCAACTACATGGGCATTTTGACGTGGGCAATCTTAATCGGCTTGGCACTGCGTCATGCAAGCGATACCACACGCCAAGTGGTCAGCGATCTGTCGGCAGCGATTACCAGCGTCGTTAAATGGGTGATTGCTTTAGCGCCGATTGGTATTTTTGGCTTAGTGGCAGCGACTGTGGCCGAGACGGGCTTATCCACGTTATTAAGCTATGCTAGATTACTGTTTGTGCTGGTTGGCTCAATGCTGTTTATCGCTCTTGTGGTCAATCCGATCATCGTATCTGCAATAACTCGCAAAAACCCTTATCCGTTAGTATTTGCCTGCCTGCGTGAGTCTGGCGTAACGGCGTTTTTTACACGCTCAAGTGCGGCAAACATTCCTGTAAACATGAACCTAGCTCGCAAGCTTGGGCTAAATGAAGAGAACTATTCGGTTACCATTCCGCTTGGGGCGACCATTAACATGGCAGGTGCTGCAATCACCATTAACGTGCTGACTTTAGCGGCAGCCCATACGCTTGGTATCGAGGTGAGCTTTGGCTCAGCGTTATTGCTTGCTGTCGTGGGTAGCTTATCGGCGTGTGGAGCGTCTGGTGTGGCAGGTGGGTCACTGCTACTAATTCCATTAGCGTGTAGCTTGTTTAACATTCCAAATGATATCGCCATGCAAGTGGTTGCTATCGGCTTTATCATTGGGGTTATCCAAGACTCAGCAGAAACTGCTCTAAACTCATCAACAGATGTGCTGTTCACCGCTGCTGCTGACCCTAAATACGCCTACCAAGGCTAATATGATAAGATAAGCCAAAACCGACCGATAGGGTCGGTTTTGTTGTTTTTGGTGGTGTGTTTTGTTGCTAAAATATTAAAAAGTACTTGTAACTTTGGCATTATAATTTATAATATTATCTTATACGTAGATAATTAGGATTAATAATCGTGAGTACCACGCTTCGCCAATTGCGTGCTTTTGTTCTAGTTGCAGAACAAAACAGCTTTACCAAGGCAGCAGAAAGCTTATGCTTGACGCAGTCTGCCTTAAGTGGCTTGATTAAGGAGCTTGAACAAAACTTAGACGTAAAGCTGTTTGATCGTACGACACGCAAGCTGCACTTATCAGATGCAGGAGCTAGACTGTTACCCCAAGCTCGGCGGGTGCTTAATGAAGTAAGCGTGCTAAACGAGAAAGTCAATAATCTAAAATCCTTGCACCAAGGACACGTTCGCTTGGCGGTGTCGCAGCAGCTATCTGCCAGCACCATGCCAAAATTCATTGCTAAATTTTGTGAGCTGCACCCAAATATCCAAGTAACGCTAACCGACTGCTCGGTAGATGACGTTGTCAGGCACATCGAGAATTTAGAAGCAGATCTTGGTATTGCACCAGAACGATTCTATGGAGATGACTTACACGTAGATACGCTGTTTAGTTCGCCATTTTACCTAGTTTTACCAAGCACGCACGCTTTTGCCAAAAAAGAGGCGGTGCAGTGGGAGGATTTGCTTAGCCAAAGACTAATTACGCTAAACGGACCCTTTATTAAAGGCTTACAAAATGAGCTACCTGCACACATCTCTAACCGTATCTTTAGTTCAGATTTTGAGGTGAATTTCTTATCAACAGCACTGGGTATGACACGCATGGGGCTTGGCATTACCTTATGTCTGCTGTATGCTGCTGAGTGGGTGGAACAAAATGGACTGGTGATGCGTCCGATTACAAGCCCCATCGTTGAGCGAAAATTTTTACTATACACCCATAAAAATCGTTCACTGGCACCAGCGGCGTTGGCGTTTAAGGAATTTTTGATTAACAATGCACATGAGTTTTTGGTCAGCTCGCCAAGCACAGCTTAAGCTTGTATCAATCTAATTTGAATTAAGCTTATAAAAATTTCATCACAAAACAGACCTAATTTGCGTTATACTAATTTTAATCTTACTCATTTAACCAAAGGAGATACCATGTTTGAACACGTCACCCCTTATGCTGGCGACCCAATCTTGGGTTTGATGGATAAATTTGCAAACGATGATCGCACCGATATTAAGGTGAATCTTGGTGTGGGCGTGTACTACACAGAAGATGGCAAATTACCTGTCCTAGAATGTGTAAAAGCTGCCGAAAAACAAATCGCGAGCCCCCCAAAAGCTCGTGGCTACCTTCCGATGGATGGCTTGCCAGGGTATCGCAAAGCCTGCCAAAACTTGCTGTTTGGTCGTGATAGCGACGTGCTAAAAGCAGGGCGTGTGGCGACAATCGCAACGCTTGGCGGTAGTGGTGCTCTAAAAGTGGGTGCAGAATTTATCCACGACTGGTTCCCAAAAGCCACATGCTATGTGTCTGACCCAACATGGGGTAACCACATCGGTATTTTTGAAGGTTCAGGTGTTGAAGTTAAAAAGTACCCCTACTATGACGCTAAGACAATCGGTGTTAAGTTTGATGAACTGTGCGAATTTTTCAAAAACTTAAACGAAAATGACGTGGTGCTACTACACCCATGTTGCCATAACCCAACGGGTGTAGATTTGACAAATGAGCAGTGGGATACTGTTCTTGAGATTGTCAAAGATAAAAAACTCATTCCGTTTATGGATATCGCTTACCAAGGCTTTGGCGATGATATGGAAGGTGATGCCTATGCCATTCGTCGTGCGGTAGAAATGGGGCTGACGGTCTTTGTGTCAAACTCGTTTTCTAAAAACTTATCGCTGTATGGTGAGCGTGTCGGTGGTCTGTCAGTCGTTTGCCCAAGCAAAGAAGAGGCCGAAGTGGTACAAGGTCAGCTAAAATTCATCGTTCGCCGCATTTATTCAAGCCCAGCATCGCATGGCAACCATGTGGTGGATATCGTGATGAATAACGATGAGTTATTTACCCAGTGGATTGGTGAAGTCTATGAGATGCGTGATCGCATTCGTGATATGCGTCAAAAACTTCAAGACACGCTGTCTGCTAAGCTGCCTGAGCGTGATTTTAGCTACTTTACTAAGCAGCGTGGTATGTTTAGCTTTACAGGGCTAACGGCTGAGCAGGTGGTTCGTTTGCGTGAAGAGTTTGCTGTATATATGGTGGAAAATGGACGTATGTGCATTGCAGGACTCAATAATAAAAACGTTGATTATGTGGCTAATGCGATTGCACAAGTGCTTAAATAATCATTGTTAAGACATTTAGCAATAAACCAAACCCCAAAGTAAGCTATCTTAGCTTTGGGGTGTTTTTTTTTGTGATACGCATAACTCTTTAGGCGAAAGTCATGACTTATTATAAGCAAATAAGTATTTGTCTGTTTGGCTTGTTATCGTTTTTGGTGGTTTTGTGATGCAATACCATTCCCAAAATATAAAGTACTTTTGTAGGTGGGGGAAAGCAAAGCGACCCCAACGCTTGTAAATGCTTAGCGTCATATTTTCACTGAGCCTACAAACGATTTTAATGATTGGGATTGGCATAAAGTAAGTGTCTTTGGTTTAAGAATAAGAAATTGGTGAATGCCAATATAGCCATCTAAAAGCCAATGATGAGCCAATGATGAGCCAATGATTAGGGCGACCCGCTTTGAGTCGCCCTAATTGTTTATTTATGTATAAAACCTAATTTTTAGGTCTAAGCGTAATCATTATAGCAAATCTTCATCTTTACGCACAGGTAGTGTCTTTGCGTCGCTTTGCTTTTCTGCTTTATCTTGGATACGCTTTAATAGACGTGCGGCAGCTTCACGACCGCCAAGACCAAAGGCAAGAGCGAACGCAACCGCCACTGCACCTAGTGTTAGACCAAATGCAAGATTTACGATGCTATCAGCGATGCCCATGGCTTTTAGACCCATCGCAAGCACTAGACCCATGATAAGGATGCGCACGATGTTTGCAAGTAAGCGTGAGCCTTGTTCAGAACGCTCAACGATGCCTGCAATGATATTGGCAAGCCAAAAACCGATGGTTAAGATGATAGAACCTAAAATAATCTGACCGCCAAACTCTATGAACATGGCGATGATGTAGCTGATTTGGTTAAACCCAAGTAAATCAGCCGCTGCCATGCTTGCAAATAGCATTGCAAAAAATAAGATGGCATTACCAATCACTTCAGAGATAAGCTTAGTGCCAAAGATGCCTTGCATGCCAAGCTTAGTTGGTAGGGCGTTGATTTGGGTGTTGTCAAGGATATTCTTAATCACGCCAGTCAGCATGCGAACCACATAAAAAGTAATGACTAAGATGGCAATCGCTGTAAAGATGTTTGGCAGTGCTTCCATCACTTTATTTAGCATATTAGTTGCAGGACGGCTGATGGTTTCAACTTTCAAGGCGTCCAAAGCTGCGATGGTAAAAGGCACGATTACCAACAAGAAAGCTAACGAGCCTGCAATGCCAGCTAGGCTGTTTTTTTCGCTGATGCCTGCTTTGCTTGCGATGGCTTGGATATTTAGCCCTGCAACCAGACTGCTTACGATGCCACGAATGATTTTGGCAACGATAAAGCCCACAAAGAATATAAAGCCTGCAGTTAAGATGTTTGGTGCAAAACTAAAGATCTTATCAACCATATTTGTCAGCGGTAAGAACAGACCATCTAGCCCTAAGCGACCTACCACCATGGTTAGAACGACAAGGAGAATAAACCAGTAAATCATGTCAGCAATGGTACTGCTCATCGGCTTAATGCCAGCGTCTTGAGCAAGTTTCTCATCTAAGGACGTACGGCTCAAAGCAGCATTCGTTGCTGTGCGAGCGATGGTTGCGACAACCCAGCCAATCAGAGCGACGACCCCTGCTGCCAGTAGATTTGGCAAGAACAATAAGACTTGGTTAATCATGTTTGAAAAAGGGGCAGAGATGGAGTTTAGGTTTAGCTGGTTTAAAGCGGCTGAAATGCCGATAATAAAGATAAACCAAAACACCGCTTTAGCAAATAGATCGCTTAAGTTGTAGCTTGTGCCTGTTGATTGGCTTAAGCGTTCGTTTATACCTGTCTTAGATAGGGCTTTACGAGTAAAAGAAGCCAGTACTAAAGCGGCAAACCAGCCAAGCACAAAGATGATAATAGCACCGACCACTGATCCTATCGGACCTTGTAGGGTCTGATTGAAGACGACAAATTCTGGAAAGTTCACAGATTTCTCCAAGGTTGTTTAATTGATTAAATGTAAATTGAATGCTTGCTACGATTGTAAAATTTCGCAACAAACCCATAATGAGTTAGATTGTAACACTAAACGACCAATTCTCAAGCTATTTGGTTACTAGTTGCCAACAATTTTAACAAATTTAATACAACAATTAAGAATTCAAGGAGCTTGCTTGTGGTGAAAGCGGTTAAATTTTGTTATGATGGTACAGGTTTGCCAAGATGACTTCTTGGCATTTGATATTTGTGTTTGATATTTGATTAATCAATTGAGAATTTTATGAAAAAATCCGTTATTTTTACCGCTTTAGTTGCCAGCTTAACTTTAGCTGGGTGTAATGAAAAAGCCACTAACGATAAAGCCGAAGCCGCTCAAACCGCCACCCAAGTTGCTGTCGTAACCGATGCCAGTCCTGAAATGGATAAGGTCAGCTATATACTCGGCTATGATGCAGGCAAAAGCTTAAAACAAGCCGATGCTGAACTTAATACCGATATCATCGCTAAGGCTTTAGCAGATGGCTTTAATGGTAAAGACAGTGCATTAAAAGAAGAGCAGACCACTCAGGTGCTTAAGGCATACCAAGAGCGTAAAGAAGCAGAAGCGGTCAAAGAAGTTGAAACCAAAGCGGCTAATAATAAAGCAGCAGGTGAAGAATTTTTAGCCAAAAATGCCAAAAAAGACGGCGTGAAAGTTACGCCATCAGGTCTACAATATAAAGTTATCACCGAAGGCACTGGTAAATCACCAAAAGCGACCGATACTGTCACTGTGCATTATGAAGGCAGGCTGATTGATGGTACGGTGTTTGATTCATCTTATGAGCATGGCATGCCTGCCCAATTCCCACTTAACCAAGTCATCAAGGGCTGGACAGAAGGCATTCAGCTGATGAAAGAAGGTGGTAAATACGAGCTGTATGTTCCATCAGATTTGGCATACGGCGAACAAGGCAACCCTGCGATTGAACCAAACAGCGTACTGATTTTCACTGTAGAGTTATTAACTCCAGAACAAGTCAAAAAAGCCAGCGAAGAAGCCCAAGCGAAGATGGCAGAGCAAATCAAATCTGCTGTAGAGCAGGGTAAAGCAGATGGACAACAAAAAGTAAAATAATTTTATCGTGTTTAGCCAAACCCCCAAAGAAGTTTCATTGGGGGTTTTGTTTAGGATAGTTTTTTAATGAGAACTTTAGAATTTCGTCCATTATGATAGCTCATCTGTCGGCTTTTTGGCAGAGCAAAAACGTCAGTTTCGCTAAAGCCATGCTCAATAAACCAGTGCGTGGTGTGCGTGGTTAGAGCAAATAGCGTGTGCAGCCCCATGCAGATCGCCTTTTGTTCTGCAAAACGCAGCAAATCTGCCCCACGAGTGCCCCCACGATAATCAGGATGAATGGCAAGACTTGCAAGCTCAGCACTACATTCATCTAGCGGGTATAGTGCCACACAGCCAACAATCGTGCCGTCACGTTCGATAACACTATAATGATTGATGTCTTCTTCAAGATATTCTTTACTGCGTTTGATGAGAATGCCTTGCTCTTCAAGTGGCTGCATCAGCATAAGTAGACCGATGACATCATTAAGATTAGCAGTGCGGATATGGTCATAAGCAGACTTGGTAACCATCACGCCCACCCCATCTCGAGTGAATAATTCTTCGATTAATGCTCCATCTTTAGCGAAAGGTAAAATATGCGTCCGTGCGATATGTAAACTTGCGTCAATGGCACAGCCAAGCAGTTGTGCCATGGATTTACTGATGGGTGTTTTAAGTAGTTTATCTGCAGTTTTTGCGGTCAGCTCACGCACAAGCTTCCCATCTTGGTAGAGTGTTTCGTTGCTAAATAAAATAAGCTTATCAGCACCAAGTGCAATCGCACTACTGACAGCAATGTCTTGGGGAGATAAGCTAAATATTTCTCCAGTCGCAGAAAAACCGATAGGACCTAGTGCGACGATATGACCTTGTTGTAGATTATGATGAATGGCAGCGGTGTCTATACGCCGAAGCTGTCCTGTCATCTGATGGTCAATGCCATCTTTAATACCAAAAGGGCGTGCGGTGATGAAGTTGCCACTCACTACAGCAATACGAGAACCGTACATGGGTGAGTTGGCAAGCCCTGTGGATAGCTGTGCTTCTAACTGCAAGCGAACCGCCCCAACGGTCGCTAAGATGGTGGGTATGACAGATTTTGGTGTGATGGGTGTTTTTGTGCTTATAGCAGGGGTATTATACTTGCTTAAAATATCAGCGATTTGGTGGCTTGAGCCATAGACCAGCACTAAGCGAATGCCAAGACTGTGCAGTAAAGCGATATCATGAACCAATCTGACAAAGTCATCGCCAAGCCCGCCATCATCATCAAACATGATGACAAAAATCTTACCACGATGGGTATTAATATAAGGAGCAGAATGGCGAAACCAGTGGATGGGGTTGGTAGATTTGGTCATGGCAGGCTTAGTGTCGTTATGGGTTTGGTTGTTGGGACTTTGTTTTGGCGTGCGTGATGGCAGATTTTATGGCATTTATTTGGCTTTTGGTTGCGATAAAGCCCGCTTGTATGATGTCTTGGCGATCTTTTGCCCCTACAACTGAAAAGGTGGTTAAAGCTGGTGTGATCACGACGTCGCTTGCTTTGATGTCATCAGGATTTGCCAAAATGCGTTTTTCAATGTGCTTTAGCTTGTCTGTTAGTGCGGTGTTGATGGGTAGCATAGATAGCAAGCTGGACGCTTGTTGTATTGTGCTATTAGGAATAATGGTCGACTCTTGGCTCATAAGATCAACAGCGATTACCACATCAGCACCGAACTGTCTGGCAATTCTAGAAGGTACGACAGCACTGCTAGCACCATCAATATAGCGTACGCCATCAATGATGGGTGCGATAAAAACCTTTGGAACACTAGCAGAAGCTTGTACGGCTTGCCCCGTATCACCACGGCTAAAGGCGACAGCTTGCCCTGTGTTTGCTTGGGTTGCCACCGCGATAAAGCGAATGGGGAGTTTTTCAATGGGTGTGCGATCAGTCTGGGTGTTAATGAAGTTGCGTAAAGCTATGCCTTGTATCACGCCAGATTTGCGAGCGGTAAAGTCCAACAAATCAGCCGATGAGACTAAGTTTGCCAGCTGATTTAATTCATTGGCAGACTTGCCAGAAGCGTATAACGAGCCGACAATCGCCCCTGCGCTTGTCCCAACGACTAAGTCAGGCTTGATATTTTCCTGTTCTAGGGCTTGTAAGACGCCCACATGAGCAAAGCCAAGCGTACCGCCCCCACCAAGCACTAAGGCGACCGTAGGCGATGATGGTTTGGCACTACTTTGTGGCAGGCTTGAGCAGGCGGTGAGTAACAACAGCGTACTGATGATAATTAGGATAAATTTCATAGCAAAACTTTTAAAAAGGTTAAAATGATTGTAAAATCGGCGATAAGCTAAATTTTGGGCTAATTCGCCAATAAAAGCAAGCAGTTTATCTTAAATATTATCCGCCAAAAGATGAAAACCCCACCCATGAATACATCAGATACACGCCGACTCGCCATTCATTTGCCGATTACCGCCTTGGCAGGCGTGGGCGATGCCTTGGCGCAAAAGTTGCATGAGCTTGGCATTTATCGAATCTTTGATTTACTCATGCATTTGCCACGAGATTATGAAGATCGCAGTCGTCGGGTGAATATTAAGGACGTGCAGCATGGCATGAGTGCGATGGTAGCAGGCGTGATTACTAAGATTACGCCCAGTCGCACTGGGCTAAGTGTCATCTTAGAAGATGAGTCAGGAGTAATTGAGCTTAGGTTTTTTAGGGTGTATGCTTCTTTAAAGAACACCATGCAGATTGGTGAGAAGATTACAGCTTTTGGCGAGGTGAAGATTAGTCGCTTTGGGGTGCAGATGGCTCACCCTGAATACTACATTACAGGTAAAAAGCAGTTTGATGATGGGCTTGTGCCGATTTATCCTGCGGTAAAAGGCTTACACCAAAACAAAATCCGCCAACTGATTCGCTTGGCAATGCAAGCGGTATCGTCTGAGGGTGTGTATTGTCTTAGTACCAAAGAACTTCGCTTGGCTGGGTTTGGTGATATGACAGAAGATGTATTTTGTGCCCTAAAACAGATTCATTTACCAGATGAGCGAGCAGATATTTTTGCTCAGACTTTATTATTACAAGGGCTAAAAAACCGCACCCACCCAGCGTGTCGCAGACTCATCATTGAAGAGTTGACGGCTCATCAGCTAAGTTTTTTATACCGCCGTAAAAATCTTTATCAGCATAAAGCTCCACGCTGTGTCCTTAAAAGCCCGCTTGCTGATCAGCTGGTGCAGTCTTTACCCTTTGGCTTGACTAATGCCCAAGCCCGAGTTATCAGCGAGTCGGTCCGTGATATGATAACGTCTCGCCCCATGCTAAGACTAATCCAAGGGGATGTGGGAGCAGGTAAGACGCTTGTAGCAGCATTGACTGCTTGTCATGCCTTAGATGCTGGATGGCAAGTTGCTTTGATGGCACCGACTGAGATTTTAGCAGAGCAGCATTTTATTAATTTTCAAAAATGGTTTACAGCACTTGGCATACAAGTGGGATTTTTGGCAGGTAAGCAATCTGCCAAGGAGCGGACGGCTATGACGACTGCTATTGCCAATAACGATGTACAGGTCGTGGTAGGCACGCACGCTTTATTTCAAGATGGCGTGGTATTTGCCAAACTTGGCTTGGTGATTATTGATGAGCAGCATCGCTTTGGTGTGGAGCAAAGGCTTCGCTTGACAGATAAAGGCGCGACAAATAGTACGCCCCATCAGCTGGCGATGACAGCGACGCCTATTCCACGCACGCTTGCTATGAGTATGTATGGCGATATGGATGTATCTGTGATTGATGAGCTGCCGCCAAATCGCACACCTGTGACGACCATCACCATCAACCGAGATCGGCGTGATGAAGTGATTGAGCGGATTTTTGTAAATTGTAAAGAAGGTAAACAAGCCTACTGGGTCTGCCCATTGGTTGAAGAGTCAAGTACATTAGACGCACAGTCTGCCGAGCTTTTATATGAAGATCTGTGCGATAGGCTAGATATTCGTATTGGGCTTGTGCATGGCAAGATGAAGCCTGCCGATAAACAAGGCATCATGGCAGAATTTAAGGCGGGAAATATTGATTTATTGGTGGCGACCACTGTGATAGAAGTGGGAGTAGATGTGCCAAATGCGTCCTTAATGGTTATTGAAAACGCCGAAAGGCTTGGGTTGTCTCAGTTACATCAGCTGCGTGGGCGTGTCGGTCGTGGTTCTGCCAAGTCGTTTTGTGTGCTATTGTATCAGATGCCGTTATCGCCTACAGGCATTGAAAGACTAAACGTCCTAAAAGACAGCACAGATGGCTTTGTTATCGCCCAAAAAGACTTGCAAATCCGCGGGGCAGGCGAGCTACTAGGTAAGCGTCAAACAGGTGATATGGGTTATTATCTGGCTGATATTATCCGAGATGAACAGCTGCTGGCTGCAGCTCAGACCATCGCCCATCATTTACTTGAGACGCCTGATAAGCAAGGCTTGGCTCAGCAGATTGTTGATACTTGGCTACCCACCGCAAAAGCTTATGTGAACGCTTAATATTAAGCTTGCTTAAAGCTGTCGGCGATTTGTAAATACTTGTGGTGTAATACGCTTAATTGGTCGTACAGATGATTAAGCGTGCCGTCATTATTTACGATATCATCAGCCGCTCTTAGCCTTTCTTGTGGCGTGGCTTGTCGGCTGATGATTGATTTGATGTTGTCAATCGTTTGCCCATCACGCTTGCTTGCTCGTTTTATTTGGTTATGCTCGCTTGCTTTTACAACTAAGATACGCTGGCACAGCTTGGCAAGACTATCAGGCTTGTGCATACTTTCAATCAAAAGTGGTACAGCTAAGATGCGATAAGCTGACGTTGTGTTATTAAGCTGTTCGATGATTTTTTGGCGAATGGCAGGGTGGGTGATGGCATTTAGCTTAACGATGGCATCAGCATGGCTAAAGACATACTCACGCATAGCTGTGCGATTATATTCGCCTGTATCTGTTAGCACCCAATCACCAAAGGCACAACAAAGCTTATCAAGCACAGGACTGCCCTTGGCGGTGATGGTGCGAGCAACGACATCTGCATCAATCACATCAATACCTTGCTGATTAAACCAATCAGTGACGGCGGTTTTACCACTACCAATGCCACCTGTAACACCTAGAGTGAATGTGTGTGTACCCTTGTGCTTTTGTTGTGTGATTGTCATGATTGGTTATTTCCCTAAAAAGTCGTTAGTTGATGGGCTGATATAAGGCATGTAAGGGTGTATTTAGCCTAAATACCACGCTAAAATCTGCTCGCCCCACAGCATACCAATGCCACCACCCATCGCCAAATATGGACCAAAGGCAAATTGGGTGGATTTGCCAAGTTTTTGGTAGTTAATCAGCCCTGCAAGCAGCCCAAAGACACAAGCGATAAAGATTACCAATGGCAGCTGACCTACCCCAAGCCAGCCCCCGATTGCCGCTAAGAGCTTGGCGTCGCCTAGCCCCATACCATCGATGCGTTTTATCAGTTTATAACAGGCGTTTATTGCCCAAAGCACCCCAAAGCCCATCAGCACACCCCACACAGATGATGATGTGGGGGTGAAAATTTCTAAGGTGCCGACCGCTAAGCCTATCATTGCAAGTGGCAAGGTCAGTCTGTCAGGCAGCAGTTTGGTTTGCCAATCAATGCTTGCTAAGACCACCAAAAACCAAATAAAAATCAGTGATAATAAGCCTTGTGGCGTCATACCAAGCTGCCAAATGGCAAGAATTGACAGTATGGCGGTGGCCATCTCGGTTATAAGATGATGAGGGTAGATACGAGCGTGGCAATGCCGACAACGACCCTTTAGCCATAAAAAGCTAATGACAGGCACCATGTCATACCAAACAAGTGCTTGATGGCAGCTGTCGCAATGCGAACGTGGATAAGACAAGCTTAGGCTTGATGAATCTGTCAGTAACCTGATGGCGCGCTTAGGCTCATCTAGCACATTGGGCTGTTCGTTTATAAAAGCTATGACGTCTGATTGCCATTGTCTGTGCATGATGATGGGTAAGCGGTAAGCGACAAGTGCCAAAAAGCTTCCAATAACCAAGCCTAGCATACCTACCAGTACGTATAATAAGATAGGATGGGCATGCAGCACATTAAAAATACTGGCTAAATACATCACATTTGTTGTCCCATCTCAAAAACTGGCAAATACATGGATAAGACAAGCCCGCCCACGACAAGCCCGAGCGTGATGATGGTGATAGGCTCAATAAGTGATACCAGTCGATCTAGTGTGTCATTGGTCATTTGCTCTTGGTAGTCTGCCGCCTTAGTGAGTAGTTCGCTAAGCCTGCCAGATTCTTCGCCTGTGCGGATCATCTGGAGTGTCATAGGTAAAAATAACGGCGTAGCGTGGCGACTGTTTGCCTCTTGGCAAGCTATATATAGCCTATCACCTGATGTGACGGCATGACTGATTTTGTCAATCTCACGGATAAAGATGGTGTTATCTGTGCTATTTGCAGCGTCTTTAATGGCTTTAACAAGATTGACACCTGCCCCAAATTCACAAGCTAGCAGCCTGGTAAAGCGGGCGTTCATCACCAAAATACTTAGTGAGCCGATGATGGGGAGTTTTAAGATTAGCCGATCAAGCTTTGCTTGAAAAGCTGCCGAGCTTTTTTTAAGATATAAAAATCCAGTCGCTACCAAGCTTAAGACTATCACCATCAGCCAAAGATAAGACTGTAAGCTATCTGACACTGCCATAACCATCTTTGTGGGCGTAGGTAAATCTGTACCCATAGATAAGAACATCTGGCTAAAAACTGGCACCACTTTAATCAGTAAAACCATCGTAACGATAATGGCAACCACAGCAACTGTGATGGGGTATTGCAAGGATTTTTTTAATTTGGTTTGTAATTTATAAGTTTTTTCGCTGTGCTCATGATAGCGAGACAGCATCTCGTCTAATGTGCCAGACGCTTCGCCAGCTTGCACTAAGGCGATACTAAGACGATCAAAAATATTGCTGTGCTTGGATAGGGCAGCGGTCAAGCTTGTGCCTGATTGGACATCTGTCTTAATGCTGTTTAGGCGTGCTTTTAGGGTGGGATTTTGGGTGTTGTCTCTTGTGATTTCTAAGGCAAGCGTTAGGCTAATGCCAGCTTGAAGTAGCGTGGATAATTGCCCAAAAAACAGCATCAAATCCATCGTGCGAACAGGTCTAACCCAAGCAAAAGACAGGGATGTCTTTTTGTGCAAGGTGATTTTATGAAATCCTTGTTTTTGGAGCGTGCGACGTGCTTGCACGGTGTTTATGGCGATGATTTGACCTTGTGCGGGTAATCCACGCTGATCGATCGCTTTATAGGTAAAAGACTGCTCGGTGGTGTTTTTCATAGAGAGACTCTAGGCTTTCATGGCGACGTGCTGCATGTCTTGTAGGCTAATAATGCCTTGGCAAGCCTTATCCATGGCAGATTGATAGAGTGTCATTATACCAAGTTTGGCAGCTTCGGTGACGATTTGTTCGACATTGGCGTCTTGCATGATGAGTGTGGCGATGGATTTGGTGATGGGCAGCATTTCATAGATACCGATACGTCCATGATAACCATCATGGCATTTTTGGCAGCCAACAGGCTCAAATAAAGTCGCACGCTGAATGTCTGCGTCGCTAAAACCAAGCTCAGATAGGCTTTGGTGGGGAATGTTGATGGGTCGTTTGCAATGCTTGCACAGCTTTCTTGCCAGTCTTTGGGCGATGATTAGGCTAACTGAGCTTGCGATGTTAAAGTTGGCAATGCCCATGTTTTTTAGGCGATAAATGGCGTCGCTTGCTGAGTTTGTGTGTAAGGTGGATAGTACCAGATGACCTGTCTGAGCAGACTTAATGGCAATGTCAGCTGTCTGTATGTCTCGAATTTCTCCAACCATAATCACATCAGGATCTTGCCTTAAAAAGCTTCGTAAAACATCACTAAAATCCAAGCCGATTTTTGGATTGACATTAACCTGATTAATGCCTTCTAGATAAATCTCAACAGGGTCTTCAACGGTTAAAATATTAATCTTGTCAGAATTTAGCAAGCTTAATGCGGTGTATAAAGAGACAGTTTTGCCTGAGCCTGTCGGGCCTGTGATGAGTATCATGCCTTGGGGTCTGTTTAATGTATCTAAAAATAGCTGCTGTTGGTCGTGTGTCATGCCAAGCGATTTTACGCCAATTAAGGCTTGGGCAGCGTCAAGTAGCCTTAGGACGACTTTTTCACCAAATAATGCAGGCGTGGTGCTGATACGAAAATCAATCGCCCTGCCAGTTGTGAGCGTGAACTTTAGCCGGCCATCTTGGGGCTTACGACGTTCGGCGATATCAAGATGTGCCATGACTTTTAGGCGTGCACAGATTTGGGTGCTAGCGTGCTTGGGCGGTGTGGCAAGCACTCTCATGACCCCATCGATTCGCACTCGTACCCGATAACTGTGCTCAAACGGCTCAAAATGAATGTCGGAAGCTCCCATATGTAGGGCGTCATGCAGCACTTGATGGACAAAGCGTACAGTCGGTGCGTCAGGTGTGCTTGTCGTTTGCTCAGTATTTTCTGTATCGGTTTGGGCACTTGGTAGGTCGCTAAGTTCATAACTGACACCAAGCAAAGTTTTATCAATGAGTTTTGATAACTTGTGTTCTTCAACAAGTACAGGCACGACAGGCATTTTTGCACAAAAACTTAGCTCTTGGAGCATATCTTGGCGTGTTGGGTTGCTTGTGGCAATACATAGCCGCCCAGATTGCACCGATAGTGCCAAAACGTGATTTTTGAGTAAGATTTTTGGGTCAATGATGTCGGTGATTAGTGTTTTGGTATCAATAGCATCAAGGTCCAAGATAGGCTCGCCTAATGCCTTAGCAAGAGCATTTGCCAACTCGGTAGCGTCCACAAGGTGGTTTTTGACTACATACTGCACCAGATCCATTTTTTGTTCAAAGGTAGCTTTTAAGGCGTCAGCAGCACCTTGAGCCGTCAGTAGGTGATTGGCACACAGTAAATTAATCAGCGTGTGTTGGTTTGTACTCATGGCAAAAACTGGTTAAAAGATTAGGGTGATTTATAACATTTTGTGCGTTTTGGGTCAATGTAGCAGTTAAAATAAGCACTTTCAACCACCAAGATCTGCCCAATCGGCAAATTTTGGGTTATAATGTGCTGTTTAGTATTTGAATTATTGGCAGCGTTTGTGCTGATTGCCAAAAGAGAGTAAGTATGAAATCTACAAAATACGTCATTGGTAACTGGAAATTAAATCCTGCCACACTTGCTGATGCTAAGGCTTTAAGTGATGAGTTGCAGTCGTCATTAAGTGCCAATCTGTCTTGTGTGCTTGGCATTGCATCAGGGTTTTTGCACTTTAATACAGTTAGAGCAAGCCTAAATGATGTATTGGTGGGAGCTCAGGATATCACACATAAGACAGGTGATACAGGTGCTTTTACAGGCGATGTATCTGCAAAGCAACTTGCCGATATGGGGGCAGATTTTGTGCTGGTTGGGCATTCAGAACGCCGCCAATACCACGGTGAAACGAGCGATATCTTGATCAAAAAAATCGCCCACGCCCTACAAAATAACCTATCTGTGGTGTTTTGTATTGGCGAAACCAAAGACGAATACAGCCGTCAGCAGACGCTTGATGTGCTAAGTCGGCAGCTGGATATTTTAGCGACATTTAGCGGCGAAGAACCCCCGCAAAATGCATTGCCAAAAATATTAATCGCTTATGAGCCAGTTTGGGCGATTGGCACAGGGCTTACCCCAACTTTAGATGAGATTGCATCTGTGCATGAGTTTATCGCCAATAAGCTTAGCAAGATGGGGCTAAAAGCACCGATTTTATATGGTGGTAGTGCCAATGAGAATAACGCCAAAGAGCTTGCTTGTGTATCAGGTGTTGATGGCGTGCTTGTGGGCGGTGCTTCCTTAAAGGCGACAAGCTTTTGCAAAATTGCCGAAGCGTTTTCGGCAGCGTGTTAACTGTTTACTAATAACCAACGAGAAAAATAATCATGTTTACTTTTATTTTAGCCGTTCACATTATTGTGGCGATTTCTATGACAGGCTTAATTTTAATTCAGCATGGCAAAGGAGCTGATGCAGGTGCTTCGTTTGGTGCAGGAGCAGCTGGCACGGTGTTTGGTGCGGCAGGCTCAGCGAATTTTTTAACCCGAGCGACAGCAGTGCTTGCAGCGGTGTTTTTTGTAACCAGCTTGATTTTAGGTTATCATGCCCAACAAGAGGCAAAAGATCAGTTGCGTCTTATTGACACACCGACAACGCAGTCTGCTCCAGTGCATAAATAATACACGCCTGGCAAATTTTACTTGCTATTTGTAAAGAACATCGCTAAAATATCGCCTAATTTGCGATCGTGGTGGAATTGGTAGACACGCTATCTTGAGGGGGTAGTGCTTCACGGCGTGAGGGTTCAAGTCCCTCCGATCGCACCAAGTTTGATTAAAAAGTAAAAAATGCTTGACAATATCAAATTATCGTCTATAATAGGCAATCTAAATTGATGCGGGGTGGAGCAGTCTGGTAGCTCGTCGGGCTCATAACCCGAAGGTCGTTGGTTCAAATCCAGCCCCCGCTACCACTTTTTAAAATCCTTAGTTTGGTTTTAATGACTAAATTAAGGTATTCTACTATACTAAACTTAGTAGAATACAGGCTGATAAACGACTAAGCCCGCTGTTTTGTGGGCTTTTTTGCATTTATCGTTTAGATGATTTACAATCATTGGTATCAGCTTTCATTTTAAGGATAGACAGAGTTCTCATGAAACCATCGAGTAAAATTGCTGAATTAACCCAATTGATCGCCCCTGCTGTCAATGCGTGCGGTGTTGAGCTTTGGGGTATTGAATTTATGCCGCAAGGTCGCAAGTCGCTTTTGCGTATTTACATCGAAGTCTCGCCAGATGCACGTCTTGCAGGCGAGCACATCACCATCGAAGATTGTACAGCGGTGAATCACCAAGTATCAGGCGTGCTAGATGTGCATGACCCGATTGCAGGCGAATACATTTTAGAAGTCTCATCACCAGGCTTTGATCGCCCATTATTTAGCCCGTCTCAAGTGGCGATGTTCATCGGTGAGACCATTAGCTTACGTCTAATCCGTGCTATCGGTGCAGGCGATGGCAGACGTCGCAAGGTGACTGGGCGTTTACAGTCTGCTGATGATAAGAGCATGACTATCGTAACTGATGATCATCTTGAATTTAACATCGACTTTGATAATGTCGATAAAGCAAACTTAATCTATGCCGAATAATGGCATTTGACTTTACTATTTTTTAACCAACTCAAAGGATACGCAAATGAGTCGTGAAATTTTGACCGTTGTTGAGACCGTCAGTAATGAAAAAGGGCTTAATCCTGAAGATATTTTTGAAGCGATTGAGCAGGCTTTGGTTGTATCTACCAAGAAAAAAGTATATACAGAGCAGCCAGAAGTTGCTATTCGTGTAGCGATTGACCGTAAGACAGGCGACTATGATACCTATCGCTACTGGACGGTCGTAGCAGACGAAGATCATGAAATGCCAGCTTGTCAGCTTGCAATCAGTGATCTAGACGAAACCCAATGGTCAATTGGCGATATTAAAGAAGAACAAATTGAATCCATTGAGTTTGGTCGTATTGCTGCAACTCAAGCAAAACAAGTTATCATCCAAAAGATTCGTGAAGCAGAACGTGCCTTAGTGGCAGATGCGTTTGAAGCTCGTGTGGGTGAGCTGATTTCAGGCGAAGTAAAAAAACAAAGCCGTGATGGTTATGTCATCGACTTAGGCGATAATGCTGAAGGCTATCTTGCAAAAGATCAAAGCTTACCACGTGAAAACTTACGCCCAAAAAGCCGTGTAACCAGCTTACTATATCAAGTTAATCGTGATGGGCGTGGTTCTCAGCTGTTGTTGTCTCGTACGCATAAAGACATGCTGACAGCCTTAATGACAAAAGAAGTGCCTGAGATTAGTGAAGGCATTATTGAAATTCGTGATGTGGCTCGCTTGCCTGGTCTGCGTGCTAAAATCTCCGTAAAAACGAACGATCACCGCATTGACCCTGTGGGTGCTTGCATTGGTATGCGTGGTACTCGTATCCAAGCGGTACAACAAGAGCTTGATGGCGAGCGTATTGATGTTGTCGTGTGGAGCGATGATCCTGCCCAGTATATCATCAGTGCCCTTGAGCCTGCTGACGTGTCAAGCTTGGTGCTGGATGAAGACGCAAAAACAGCTGACATTATTTTTGCAACCAATGATCAGCTTGCCCGTGCTATCGGTTCACAAGGTCAAAACGTCCGCCTAGCGTCAGATTTGACAGGCTATAAGCTAAACATGATGCTAGAAAGTGAATACGAAGAAAAGCAGGCTGGCGAAATCGAAAGCTACATTACGCAATTTTACGAACGCCTAGAAGTGGATCGTGACTTGGCAGAAGCGTTAGCAGAAGTAGGCTTTACCAGTATCGAAGAAGTGGCGTACGTGCCAGCTGAAGCTTTCTATGAGATCGAAGGCTTAGATGATGATGCCATCGCGATGATCCAAGAGCGAGCAAAAGAAGCGGTCATTACCGATGAGCTTGTCAAGCAGCAAAATGTCAAAGAGCCATCAGGTGACTTGCTTGCCTTAGAAGGCATGACAACAGCAGTGGCTTATAAGCTTGCAGAGCGTGACATTATCACATTAGATGACTTGGCAGAGCAAGCGGTATTTGACATTGAAGACATCGAAGGCTTAGATGCTAAAAGTGCAGGCGATCTGATTATGAACGCCCGTAAATCGTGGTTTGAATAATCATGAGCATTAAAGCGAAGAGCGTATTATAATGAATACGCCAACCGAATAATTTTTTGCCAAAACACGATGGGATAATTTGTGATTTGGCAAGTAAAAATCAGCTTAGGGTGCAACATAACCCTAAGCGTGCTAAACACAAACAAAACTAGGTGAAATATCCAATGGCAGAAAAAAGCGTAAAACAACTCGCCCAAAACTCAAATACAACCGTAGAAACCATTCTAAAACAGCTGACTGATGCTGGTCTACCCGCTCGTGGTGCAGACGATAGCATTAGCCAAGATGAGCAAGATCGCTTGGTGGCATTTTTGAAAAAAAGCCATGGCCAAGATCAGCGTTCACGCATCAGCTTGAAAGCGAAAACCACATCAACCGCTAAAGTAACTGGCACATCTGGTAAGTCAAAAGCGGTTAATGTCGTAAAAACTAAGAAAAAAGTATACGAAAAGCCAAACGCAGAAAAACTGGCTGAAGAAATCGCAGCCCAAGCAAAAGCAGCTGAAGAGGCTCGCCTAAAAGCAGCTGAAGAAAAGCAAGCCGCTGAACGTGCTAAAAAAGAATCTGAAGACAGACAAGCAGCGGCACTTGCTGCCATGCGTGCTAACAGCCAAAGTGAAAAGTCAACGGTGACAAGCAGTGCATCGGTTGTGGTGAAAAAGAAAAAAACCACTGAAGATACCCCTGTGCAAGCAAAAAAAGCCGATAAGAAAAAGCCAGCTAAGACTCATAAAGTAGAAACTGCCGAAGAGAAAAAGGCTCGCAAGGCTCTTGAGGCTGAAGAGCAACGACTTAGAGATCTTGAGGCAGAAAGCCGTCGCAAGGCAGCTGAAGAAGCCCAAAAGCGTACGCTTGAGCAGATGAAACAAATGGCAAGCCATTATACTGATAAAGGTGATGCACCAAATGCCGTAGTGCGTAAAGATGAACCACTTGCCAAAGGCTTGGTGGGTGCAGCATTAGAAGAGTCGTTTGAAAAAGAACGTCGTGAAATTAAACGTGGTGCTAGCACTCCATCAAACCGTTCTAAGAGTGGCAGACGTGGTAAAGCCCAAGAAGAACGTGAGATTAAGACCAAACAACGTGGTCTAAAATCTAGCCAATCTGGTAAGCACAAGTTTGAAATGCCTGTTGAAAAAATTGTGCATAATATTGAAGTTGGTGAATACATCGTTGTATCTGATTTGGCAGCGAAGATGGCAGTTAAAGTGCGTGAAGTCATCAAATCACTGATGAAAATGGGTGAGATGGTGCGTGAATCTGACAGCATTGATCAGACGACAGCAGCACTTGTCATTGAAGAGTTTGGACATAATTTGGTGGCAGTAAGTGACACCAAGCTAGAAGACGACCTACAAGAAGCTGTAGATGAGCGTAGTGGTAATATCCAAGCACGCCCGCCTGTTGTTACCATCATGGGGCACGTGGATCACGGTAAGACATCACTTCTTGATAAAATCCGTGAAACCAAAGTGGCAAGTGGCGAAGCTGGCGGCATCACTCAGCACATCGGTGCGTATCATGTGACTACTGATCGTGGTGTGATCACCTTCTTAGATACCCCAGGACACGCTGCCTTTACTGCCATGCGTTCTCGTGGTGCAAAAGCAACCGACATCGTTGTACTCGTGGTTGCAGCTGATGATGGTATGATGCCACAGACAGAAGAGGCTATCGATCACGCTCGTGCCGCTGGTACGCCCATCATCGTCGCCATTAATAAGATGGATAAAGATACCGCCGATCCTGATCGTGTGATTAATGAGTTGTCTGTTAAGGAAGTTATCCCAGAAGAGTGGGGTGGTGATGTGCCGATGATTAAGCTGTCTGCTAAGACAGGTGATGGCATAGATGAGCTACTTGAGACTATTAGTCTACAAGCTGAAATTATGGAGCTTGAAGCCCCTGTTGATGGTGCAGCCCAAGGTGTGGTGATCGAATCTCGCGTAGAAAAAGGCCGCGGTGTCGTAGCCAGTCTATTGGTCAAAAAAGGCACGTTAAGCCAAGGCGACTTAGTGCTAGCGGGTGAATACTATGGTAAAGTGCGTGCGATGGTTGATGAGAACGGTGGACGCATCAAGCAAGCAGGACCATCTATCCCTGTGGAGATTTTAGGTTTGCCAGAAGCACCAGCGGCAGGTAGCGAGTTTTTGGTGGTGTCTGATGAGAAAAAAGCTCGTGAAGTTGCTGATTTTCGTGCAGCCCGTGAGCGTGAGCGTGTGCTAGAACGCCAAAATAAAATGCGTCTTGATACCTTATTTGAGAGCATGGGTAGCGAGGCGAAGACACTAAATCTGATCTTAAAAACAGACGTGCGTGGCTCGCTAGAGGCATTGCTTGGGGCGTTAGAAGAGCTGTCTACCGATGAGGTAAAAGTTCGTGTCATCAGCTCTGGCGTCGGTGCGATTACAGAATCTGATGTGATTTTGGCAGAATCTAGTGAGGCGGTGTTACTAGGCTTTAATGTGCGTGCCGACACAGCAGGTAAGCGTAAAGCGGACGAGGCAGGCATTGACATTCGTTATTATAGTGTCATCTATGGTCTGATTGACGATGTTAAAGCTGCCATGAGTGGTATGCTAGCACCTGAACACCGTGAGAAAATCTTGGGCATCGCTGAGGTGCGTGAGGTGTTCCGTTCAAGCAAATTTGGTGCAGCAGCAGGCTGTATGGTGCGTGAAGGCACGATTTACCGTAACAAGCCTATCCGTGTTTTACGTGATGATAAAGTCATCTTTACAGGGCAGTTGCAGTCGTTACGTCGCTATAAAGATGATGTTAATGAAGTGCGTGCTGGCATGGAGTGCGGTCTTGCGGTTAAAGGCTATGAAGTTGCTACTGGCGACTTGATTGAGGTCTTTGAGATCCAAGAAGTTAAGCGCGAGCTGTAATTATCAGCCTTAATGATGTGAACAAACCCTGCTATTGCGGGGTTTGTTTTTTTTAGTCGTGGCGTATTTTTAGGAAATCCGCTATACTATTTGATTATTTATAACAGAGAAATATTATGAATCAACGTTTACAACGCCTAGCCGACCAAATTCAGCGTACGCTTGCTGTTCTTATTCGTGATGAGATTAATGACCCACGTCTGACAGGCTTTGTTACGATTTCGTCGGTAAAAGTCAGCCCTGATTTGGGTTATGCCGATGTGTATGTCACCATTTTAGAGCCGTCTCAAGATGGCGGAATGAATAAAGAATCACATAAAGCAAGCCTAGAAGTGCTTAAAAACGCTGCTGGATTTTTACGCACTGAGCTTAGCCACACCATGAAAACTCGCACCACACCACGGTTACGCTTTCATTATGATGAAGTGGTGGCACATGGCAATTATATGACGCATCTTGTGAATGAAGCGATGCAAAAAACCAAAGCCAGTGCTACTGATGATGATACCAATGACTAAACGCATTGTTAGCGGTGTTTTATTGCTTAATAAACCGCAGGGTCTAAGCTCACATCAAGCACTTGCTAAGGCAAAATACCTGTTTAAGTCAGCACAGTTTGACAGCAAAAAAGCAGGGCATACTGGTACGCTAGACCCAATGGCGACAGGGCTTTTGCCGATTTGTTTTGGTGAGGCGACCAAATTTAGCAGTTTTGGGCTTGATGCCGATAAAGGCTACACCGCCACCATTCGCCTTGGCGTGCAGACTGACACAGGCGATAAAGAAGGGCAGATGATTGACACTCAGCCTGTGCCGACATTTCATCATAATGCCTTAGCTGAAGTTGCAAGCAAGCTGACTGGCGATATTTTACAGACGCCGCCTATGTATTCAGCTCTTAAAAAAGACGGTAAAAAACTGTACGAATATGCAAGGCAAGGCTTACAGATTGAACGTCAAGCTCGACCCATTCATATCACAAGCTTGACATTAGATAAGCTGTCTGATGATGAGATTGCTTTACACGTTATCTGCTCTAAAGGCACTTATGTGCGCGTCTTAGGTGAAACTGTGGCAAATTTGCTTGGTACAGTGGGGCATTTGACCGCACTTCATCGCACTAAGACAGGCGGTTTTGATGTGGCAAATGCCCTAAGCCTTGATGAGCTGGAAAACTTGGCGTTTGATGAGCGATTTGACAAATTGCTACCGATTGACGCACTTTTGACGCATCTGCCGATTGTCTTATTAAATGAGAGTGAAACCAAGCGGATAAAAATGGGACAACGATTGAATATCAAGGATAGAATTGGCGAGCTTAAATTTAGTGAGGAAGTCGTGCAAGTGCGTCTGTATCATAATGGCAGATTTGTAGGACTTGGGCAAGTTGAAATAACTGGGCGATTGCAACCTATGCGAGTGGTACACAGCACTTTGTAATTTTTTGTAAAAATATAAAAATATACTTGCCAAAAGGTTACAGGGAGGGGTAGAATAATGTCGCTTTGCTTGTTATTAAGCAATTGTTATCTCTTTTTATTAAGGTAAGTTTATGAAAAAAGTACTACTTGCGGTTGCTCTAGCTGGCATTTCAAGTGCAGCCATGGCAAATTTAAATTTCAATACCAATGGTCTATATGTACAAGGCGATGTCGGCTATTCTAAATTAGAAGCCAAAGAAGATGGCGATAAGCTAAAAGATAATTCAACCAGTTTTAGCATCGCTGTTGGTAAAGATTTGGGTAATACCCGTTATCAACTAGATTATACCAATTTTGGTAAAATTGAGAAGATTGAAGAACGTAATCTTACCCAAGGTGAGCTAAATACAGTAACACAAATTGTAGAGCGACGTATTAATACGCCATTAAATCCTGCTTTGTTATCAGCGAAAGGCGTTAATAACGTTGAAGGTAAGATTCAGTCTGTGGGTCTATCAGCCATTTATGATTTACAGACGGTATCAGGTTTTACCCCTTATGTTGGCGGACGTATTGGTATTAACCAATTAAAAGTTAGTCATGATATCACTGGTTATGCCTCATATAACGGACAACAATCTAGCAAAACTCAAAATATCGCTAAACATAAGGACACCAAAGTTGGTGCAGGCGTACTTGCAGGCGTACAATATGCGGTTAATCCAAATTTAGCACTTGATGCTGGTGTTCAATACAACTATCTTGGCAAATTTGATGGTATTAAGGCAAACCAATACGGAGCAAAAGTTGGCGTGCGTTATAGTTTTTAATAGACTGTAATGCGATTGGTTAATTGCCAAAATAAATCAATCCCCTGTGTATACGCAGGGGATTGATTTATTGTACATCGCTTTATTGTGTGTTATAATGAACGATGTGTCAATTTGGCATTTTAAATTTAAAGATTAGGCAGACTTTGGCAATGCAACGTTTGCCCGAATTTATCCTGCATTGCTTAAATTAGGAAACGACTATGTTAACCACTCAAGACCGTAGCGACATCATCGCAAAATACAAACAAAGTGAAAACGACACGGGTAGCCCAGAAGTTCAAGTAGCTCTTTTGACCGCTCGCATTAATGATTTGCAAGCTCACTTTAAAGCTCATAAAGCTGACCATCACAGCCGTCGTGGTCTAATCCGTATGGTAAACCAACGCCGTAAACTGCTTGACTATCTAAAGGGTAAGGATCTAAACCGCTATACAGACCTTATCAGCTCGCTTGGTCTTCGCCGTTAATCGGTTATTAAGATGGGCGAAGTGTCTTATGGCTTAAATCCCCATCGTGATATAAAACGGCATGCCTAACAGTATGTCGTTTTGTTTTTTGTTTTGGGTAAATTTAGATCTCTAAAGATTGGGATTCTTCTTGCGTTGGTAATTTGGTAATAATGCCATTTGGTCAAGATATAAAGAATGCCACTCTTAGGGCTTTAAATTACCCAACCTATTAGAAAGGAAATATTATGTTTAACACAATTCGTCAAGAATTCCAGTACGGCAATCAGCAGGTTGTCTTAGAGACAGGTCGTGTGGCTCGCCAAGCTAATAGCGTACTTGTCCACATGGGTGATGTATCAGTATTAGTTGCTGTGGTTGTGCGTCCTACTGCCAACCCAGGTCAAGACTTTTTCCCATTGACCGTAAACTACCAAGAAAAAATGTATGCTGCTGGTAAAATCCCCGGTGGTTATGGCAAGCGTGAAGGCCGTGCTAGCGAATTTGAGACGCTGACTAGCCGTCTAATCGACCGCCCAATTCGTCCGCTATTCCCAGAAGGCTACTATAACGAAATCCAAGTAACAGCGACCGTCATTTCATCGGGTAAAACCCAAGATGCTGACATTGCTGCCATGATTGGTACGTCTGCTGCATTGGCAATTAGCCCAGCCCCATTTAACGGTCCAATTGGAGCGGCACGTGTGGGCTTTATTGATGGCGAATATGTACTAAACCCAACTCTTGCTGATGTAAAACAAAGCGAGCTTGATTTGGTTGTTGCAGGTACCAAATCAGCTGTCTTGATGGTGGAATCTGAAGCAAAAGAGCTCTCAGAAGATCAAATGCTTGGTGCGGTGCTATATGGACATGCCCAACAGCAAATCGTGATTGATAATATCAATGCCTTTGCCGAAGCGGTTGGCGTTACCAAACAAGAATTCATCGCTCCTGCGATTGACGAGGCTTTAAATGACGAATTAAAAGCTAAATTTACCGATAAAGTAAGTGAAGCCTACACCATTACTGTCAAGCAAGATCGTTATGCACGCTTAGATGAATTGCAAACTGAAGCCCTAGCTTTAGCAGGCGATGAGACAGCAGAAGACTATGAAGAAAAAGTCAACCACATCAAAGAGCTGTTTGACACCCTAAAATACCGCACTGTGCGTGATAACATTCTATCAGGCAAGCCACGTATTGATGGGCGTGACTTAGAGACTGTGCGTGCCTTGGATATCCAAGTGGGCGTGCTGCCTTATACGCATGGTTCAGCTTTATTCACTCGTGGTGAAACCCAAGCACTTGTGGTCACGACATTAGGCAGTAGCCGTGATGTGAATCTTGTAGATAGCCTAGCAGGCACTAAACAAGACAGCTTTATGTTACACTATAACTTCCCGCATTATTCAGTGGGTGAGACGGGACGTGAAGGCGGGCCAAAGCGTCGTGAAATCGGCCATGGACGCCTTGCTCGACGTGGCGTACAAGCCATGCTTCCTGCAGCAGAACGCTTCCCATACACTATCCGTGTGGTTTCTGAGATTACCGAATCAAATGGCTCAAGCTCAATGGCGTCAGTGTGTGGTGCGTCATTATCGCTGATGGATGCTGGCGTACCGCTAAAAGCCCCTGTGGCAGGCATTGCTATGGGCTTGGTAAAAGAAGGCGACCGTTTTGCTGTACTGTCTGACATCTTAGGTGATGAAGACCATCTGGGCGATATGGACTTTAAAGTAGCAGGTTCTGTTAATGGTATCACAGCTTTACAGATGGATATTAAGATTGAAGGCATTACCAGCGACATCATGGAGCAAGCTTTAAAGCAAGCTCATGCAGGGCGTATCCATATCCTAAACGCTATGAATGATGTCATTGCTGAATCTCGCACTGAGATTAATGCTCATGCGCCAAACTATGCAACCATTGAGATTAATCCTGAGAAAATCCGTGATGTTATCGGTAAAGGCGGTGCTACCATTCGTGCCTTGACTGAAGAGACGGGTGCAACCATTGACATTGACGACAATGGCACTATTCGTATCTTTGGACAAAATAAGGCGTCAACTCGTGCAGCATTAAACCAAATCGAAGTGCTGACCGCTGAAGTTGAAGTTGGTAAGGTCTATGAAGGCACCGTAGCCCGTATCGTAGACTTTGGGGCATTCGTTACCGTATTGCCTGGCACAGATGGCTTGGTGCATATCAGCCAAATATCAGATGAACGTGTAGAGAGCGTGGGTGATTACCTAAAAGAAGGTCAAACGGTTAAAGTGCAAGTGCAAGACATTGACAATCGTGGACGCATTAAGCTAACCATGAAAGGCATTGAACAATAATCATAACCGCAATATTGCAAAGCCGTCAAATGTCAATTTGGCGGTTTTTTCGCAAAAGTGCAATTTTTTATGATTTTAATAAAAGATGCAACCATCATCGGTTTGGTGCAATCATCTTTTTAATGCAAAACCCATACGTCTTTGAAACTGTAGTAAAAGATGGCGTCCCTAGTACACAGCTAATTTTTGGTGTGAACATTAGCTATCCATTTAGCAGAAGCGGCAGGCGGCAAACTCTTGCTAAGATTTAGTTATTTTTCATACAAAAGCGTTTAAAATATTGCCAAATTATTTTTATTTTATAAAAAGTGTTATAAAGGCTCAAATGCTTTAAAATACCATTTAAAAATTGTTAGGCTTATGGTACATTGACTAATTTTTTAACATTGCAACGCTAAACCATGAATGATCTACCAAAACAAACAAGCCCAAATCACGATATCGTAAGCCAAATGCGTCAGCTAATCACTGTGCTAAAGCAGCATAATCATGCGTATTATGTGCTAGATAATCCAACCATCAGCGACAGCGAATATGACGATATTAGAAAGCGACTAATAGCCTTAGAAGAGCAGTATCCCCAACTAAGACAGCCAGACAGCCCAACTGATAGCGTTGGTGATAAGCCATTGCCTGCTTTTATGCAAATTAAGCATGATATTGCCATGCTGTCTTTGGGAAATGTCTTTAGTTATGATGAGCTGATAGCATTTATGCGGCGTATCAATGACCGCTTGGATCAATCCCATCAAAATCCAGAATATGAAATGGAGCTAAAACTTGATGGTTTGGCGGTATCCTTAAAATATGTGCATGGCAAGTTTAGTCAGGCACTAACCCGAGGTGATGGACGAGTGGGTGAGGATATTACGCTAAACATTAAGACGATTCGTAATTTACCACTGTTTTTACCAAAATGTACGAATATTGACCTGCTTGAGATTAGGGGTGAGGTGTTAATGCCTAAGGCAGGATTTGCACGTTTAAATAAGCAGGCTATCGAACGTGGTGAGAAGACTTTTGCCAATCCAAGAAATGCAGCAGCAGGCTCGCTAAGACAGCTAAATCCTGCTATTGCTGCTGCTCGTCCATTGGCGTTTTTTGGGTATTCGGTGAATCAAGGTTTGCCAAGTGATATTACCAGCCAAAGTGGTGCATTGGCATACCTTAGGGAGCTTGGCTTTGAGACTACGCCTGTGCAGACAGCACGCAGTGCAAAAGATATTCAAGCTTATTATGATGATGTGGCACGCACTCGCAGTGATTTACCCTTTGAAATTGATGGTATGGTGATTAAGGTTAATTCACTTGCCTTACAAGAGGATTTGGGCTTTTTAAGTCGTGAGCCACGATGGGCGACAGCGTATAAGTTCGCTGCAGAATCGGCAGTAACTCGGCTGATGGCTGTAGAATGGCAGGTCGGCAGGACAGGTCAGCTAACCCCTGTTGGTAAGCTTGAGCCTGTGAGTGTGGGTGGCGTTACCGTTAGCAATGTAACGCTACATAATTTTGGTGAGATTGGCAGGCTTGGGCTGATGGTAGGTGATATGGTGAGTATCCATCGTGCAGGCGACGTGATTCCTAAGGTTGGCGGTGTGATGGTGGATTTAAGACCAAGCGACGCCCAAAGTATTGAGCTACCCACAAGCTGTCCTGTGTGTGAATCGCCTGTGGTGCTACCAGAGGGTGAAGCCCTAGCTCGCTGCACAGGTGGTTTATTTTGTGCTGCCCAAGCCAAAGAGGCACTCATCCATTTTGTGTCTCGTCGTGCGATGGATATTGATGGATTGGGTAAGCAGTGGCTGATTAGCTTTCACGACATGGGGCTAATTAAGACGGTCGCAGATATTTACCGACTGCCCACACATCAACAAACGCTCGTAACCTTAGAAGGCTTAGGTGAAAAGTCGGTACAAAATATGTTTGCTGCCATCGAAAAATCAAAAGCCACCACTTTGCCGAGATTTATTTTTGCATTAGGTATTCGTGGTGTGGGCGAAAGTACAGCGATGAATCTTGCGACAGCATTTGGTGATTTACCGCAGTTACAGCAAGCTAGTATCGATAAGCTGTTAAGCGTGCCTGATGTGGGAGAGATTACCGCTCATAATATTTATGATTTTTTTAGGGCTGTACATAACATTGAGGTGATTAACGCCTTAATAACGCTAGGCGTGCACTGGCAGCCTTTCACCGCTCAGACGGATTTACCACTTGATGGGCAAACTTGGGTGGTAACAGGCACGCTGTCTGCGATGGGTCGTGATGAAGCGAAGGCACATTTGCAGGCGCTAGGGGCGAAAGTGTCGGGCAGTGTATCAGCAAAAACAGCGGTAGTGCTGGCAGGCGAGAAAGCAGGGTCTAAGCTTGATAAGGCAAACAGTCTGGGTGTGACCGTGTTAGATGAATCAGCATTTTTGGCATTGTTGCATGAGCATCAACGTACATAGGCAAGTGACATGCAAATAAGACAGCACGATGGTGGCAATCTTGGCTCTATGGTTGGGCTGGTTATCGGCTGTGTGCTGTTTGGTCTTGGCAGTTTAATCGTGGCTCATGTTGATGGTGTTGGTGGTTTTGCAATGGCGTTTTGGCGACTGCTGGTATCAACGCTGATTTTTTGGGTATTGGCACGAATGTTTCACCAAGCTTTCCCAAGTCACCCCAAAGCCATCATGTTTGCGTTGCTGTCTGGGGTGGCTTTAGGGCTTGATCTTGGGCTTTGGCATGAGAGTATCTATGCGGTAGGCCCGGGTATTTCAACGCTATTAAACAGTTTACAGATTTTCTTTTTGGCGTTTATTGGCTTTGTGTGGTTTGGTGAACGTCAGTCAAGAATGCAGCTGTTTAGCTTGATTTTAGCGTCATTTGGTGTGCTGCTTATTGCAAGCCCTGAGTTTTCACATAACCAAGCGGCGTTATGGGGCTTTATTTCAGGTATCACTTCTGGCGGATGCTTGGCACTGTCAATGGCTTTTGTACGGCGAACGCATGAGTTTGATAGCGTGGCGATTTTGCCGATGATGACCATCATTGGAATCGGTGGGGCAGCCTCCTTATTGCCTGTAATGCTCATTTACAATCAAGGACAGCTTATGCCCACAACATTTGCTGAAGTGGGCTGGATATTAGTCTATGGAGCGGTCATGCAGTGCTTGGCATGGGGGCTGATTGCCTATAGTATTCCTAAGCTTGCTTTGTCTTTAACAGGGCTTTTACTTTTATCTGAGCCTGTGGCTGCACTTGCTATTGATTATTTTTGGCTACATAAGCCAATCAACAAAGCTCAGTGGAGCGGTGCTGTGATTGTTATGCTTGCCATTTATCTTGGGTCGGTTAGCCAAAGAAAATCACGTTCATAATTAAGATTAATGCGTTTTTGGCGATTGTGGCTGTATAATGACAGGCAAAACAAGCCCTTTGCCAAATTCCCCTGAAAATACATAATCATGCGTCTCGCCTACTACATCATCGGTGGTTTCGATGATTAAAGATGGATTGTCTCCATCGGTTAATGAATGCCCAACGTATTTGCCATCAATCAGCTGATCTAAGACCTTAGCCAGCACTTCTGGGGCTGCCATGCTAACGACGATGCTGTGCTGAGCCTTTTTATCGCTGATGCCATAGGCTTTAGCGTAGTTTTTCACCGCTAAGCTATCGATCGCGATAGGGTAATTGTAACTATTGAGATTTGCTCGAGATTCGTTCGTGTCGATAAGCTGCCAGTTGATTTGGGTTTTGCCATCGGCTGTGATAATAGGCTTAGATTCGCTAAGCTCACTGCCTGATACATTCTGATTTTGTGTCTCATTGCTAAGTGGTGTTGTGTGAGATGTAGCAGTGTCGGTACTTGGCGATGGGCTTTGGGTGCTTTGCTGGTTGCAAGCGGACATCAGACAGGCGATGGCGATTAAGGCGAGTGTGGTATGTGTTTTCATTGTATCAATCAAATAGACATAAAAAATTTGCTGCAAAGGTGAATTTTAGCATAAAAACCCCATAGGGTAAAAACTGGAAGTAAAATGAGTGTATTAAAGCAATTCTCTAAAAAATCACCTATAAAGCCCCACATCAAGGACAGCCCGCTTTTTATGGGGGTGTTCTTAGCGTTATTGTCAAATGTCTTATTTGGCGTGCTGTATGTTTATGGGAAATGGGTCGCCATTTTATCTGGAACAAGTGTGTTCTTATGGCGGCTTGTGATGATGTGGGTTTGTATGACACTGTTTTTAATCCTAACTCGGCAGATGACCGTGGTTGCAACTGACATTGGGGCGATAAAAGGGCTAAAGTCGTGGCTTTGGTTGCTTATTCCTACGCCGATTTTTGCAAGTCAATTATGGCTGTTCATGTGGGCGCCGCTAAATGGTCACGGTGTGGCAACAGCGATGGGTTATTTTTTATTTCCGCTTGTGATGGTATTGTTTGGGGCAGCACTGTTTAAAGAGCGGCTATCACGACTACAATGGTGTGCTGTGGCGTTGGCAGCTGTGGGCGTTACCCTTGAGATAATTCGTACAGGAAGTATTAGTTGGGCGACTTTTTGGGTGTGTGGCACATATCCGATTTATTATATCATGCGACGACGTCAGGGTATTCGGGCATTGACAGGGCTGTATTTTGACACTTGTATCATCGCTCCTGTATGCCTGCTGTGGTTATTAATGAATGATTGGCAAGGCGTTCGTATGGTGCTGTTTGATGGCTGGATTTTGGTGAAAATATTTGGGCTAGGTGCTTTGAGCGTACTGGCATTGCAGTCTAATCTTGAGGCGAATCATCGGCTGCCTGTGAGCTTATTTGGTATGCTTGGCTATCTTGAGCCTGCTTTATTGTTTGTGCTGGCTGTCACCGTGCTTGGCGGAGAGTTTGATATGGATATGCTGGCAAGCTATGGGTTAATTTGGATGGGGATTTTATGCCTAATTATCCAAGGTGTCTTAGTAAGTCGCCGCAGAAGTTACTAAGCGATAAAAATTACTAGGCAATAACGGTCGAAAAATTGCCTGCCGACCGTTTTGATGGGGCGTTTGATACAGTGATTACAGTTGCATATTTTTAAAGCCACGTTTTTTGTCCATTTGCCAATCTCTATCTTTTAAGGTGGCACGCTTGTCATGGAGTTTTTTACCTTTTGCTAGTGCGATTTGGCATTTAACTTTGCCGTTTTTCCAGTAGCAGGATAAAGGCACGACCGCATAGCCTTTTTGGTTGACCAAGCCAAATAGCTTATCAATTTCACGACGATGCAGCAGCAGTTTTCTGGTGCGAATATTATCTGGATTGATGTGAGTTGAGCTGGTTAATAGTGGCTGAATGTGAGCACCAAATAAAAATGCTTCGCCATTTTTAAAAGTGACGTACGCATCGGTAATCGCCATTTTGCCTGCACGGATAGACTTAACTTCCCAGCCTTCAAGCGATAAGCCAGCTTCAAAGGTCTCTTCAATAAAGTATTCGTGGCGTGCCTTTTTGTTGGCACAAATTTGATTGTCAGGTTTTTTAGCCATGTGAATATCCTTTGCTTTTTTGGCTATTATAACAAAAATACCAGACGCTTTTGGGTCTAAAATGAAATTTAAAGAGCTTTTGGGTAACTTTCACCATTTACTAACATAAATCTTATTATTTTAATCAAGCTTATTTTAATCAAGCGGCTTTGGTGGGTGTAAGGTGTTTTTACAAGTTTGCTTTTAGGTGAGATAATTGCTAAGATGAGCAAGTATTTTAATAAATGACTTTACATTCACAAAATTCGTTAGGAAACGTTATGATTGACAGTAAACCAACCTTACAAACTTTATTAGATCACCGCTCTATTCGTAAATACACAGGCGAGCCTATTTCAGAGGAGATGCTGACAGCAATATTAGAGGCGGGGCGAGCGGTTTCTACTTCTAGTTTTTTACAGGCGACCAGCATTGTGCGTGTGGTTGATCCTGCCAAGCGTACAGCATTTCGCCAAATTTCATGTGATATGAATGCCCAAGCCTACGAGCAAGCCCAGGCAGATGGTAAACGTCTAGGTCATGGCTATGTGGAGAGCTGTGCTGAGTATTTGGTGTTTTGCATGGATGCTAAGCGACATCATCAGTTAGCTGACGTAAATACTGACTGGACTGAGGTGGCACTGATTGGGGCGATTGATTCAGCATTAATGGCACAAAATGTCTTGGCGGCTGCTGAGAGCTTGGGGCTTGGCGGTGTGTTCATCGGCAGTCTTCGTAATGACATCGCCCGTGCCAGTGAACTGCTTGAACTGCCAAAGCACGTCGTCCCACTGTTTGGACTATGCCTAGGACACCCTGACATGAGCTCAAAAATCAATCAGTCTCAGCGTCCACGCTTACCACTAGATGTGCTTGTATCTACTGATACTTACCAAGTAGCAAGCGATGCTGCTCTTAATGACTATAACGAGCAGGTGCGTGAATATTATCACGGTCGTGGCATACAGATGGATTGGACAGCTCAGATTGCAGCAACCTTTGGTGGTGAAGTGCGTCCATTCATGCTTGAGTATCTAAACAAACAAGGCTTTATGAGTCGTTAATTATTACTATTTATCGCTTAAGCTGTCCATTTGGTGATTGGACGGCTTGGCAGTAAGTTGGATAATTAAAAATAGGTTTAAAAGCTGCCTAAATTTTGATAGCATAGCGACTTTAGCATAAATTTAGGTCGCCTAAGTTTGCCTCAATTAACCTAAGCTGACGCAATGACAATACATCCCCCTAGAAAAGCCCTGTATCCTGGTACTTTTGACCCCATCACAAATGGACATATTGACCTTGTTAATCGAGCCTTAAAGCTCTTTGATGAAGTGGTTATTGCCGTGGCATTTGCCCACCATAAAAAACCACTGTTTAGCTTTGATGAGCGGGTGGCGATGGTCAAGCAGGTCTTTAGCGATAATTCACGCATTACCGTGGTTGGCTTTGAGGGGCTTTTGGTGAATGTTGCCAAGCAAGAAGGCACAAGTGCTGTTATCCGAGGGCTAAGAGCGGTATCAGACTTTGAGTACGAGTTTGGCTTGGCGAACATGAATCGCAGTTTAGATGAGAACTTTGAGGTGATTTTTCTGACGCCTGCCCAAGAATATTCTTTTATATCATCAACATTGGTGCGAGAAGTTGCTAAGCTTGGTGGCGATGTCTCAAAATTTGTGCCAAAGTTTGTGCTTGATGGCTTTGCCAAAAAGTTTGTTTAGGTGGGTTATGGCGTTAAAGATTACCGAAGAATGTATCAACTGTGATGTGTGTGAACCTGTCTGCCCAAATGATGCCATCAGTGCAGGCGATGACATTTACGTCATTAATCCAAGCTTATGCACTGAGTGCGTCGGGCATCACGACACGCCACAATGTGTTGACATCTGCCCTGTAGATTGTATCCCAAAAGACCCAAAGCATGATGAAAGTCATGAGCAATTATTTGAAAAATACCGAAAGATTACAGAACAATAGACGCTAGGTATGCTATAATAAGCACTTGGCAAGCTAGACGATCGCCGCATATTTATGGGGAGGAAAGTCCGGGCTACATAGGGCAACGTGCTAGCTAACAGCTAGGAGGTGAAAGCCTACGACCAGTGCAACAGAGAGCAGACCGCCTGTAAAGGTAAGGGTGAAAGGGTGGGGTAAGAGCCCACCGCATGACTGGCGACAGTTCATGGCATGGTAAACTCCACGTGTAGCAAGACCAAATAGGAACTCATTTAGGCTGCCCGCCTAGAGTTCGGGTAGGTTGCTTGAGCGTATTGGCAACGATACGCCTAGATGAATGATCGTCCACGACAGAACCCGGCTTATCGGCTTGCCAAGCCCTATTCTTATTTTGTATTCTTGATTAAAATAAGGTAAACTTTACTGATATGTAAAGTTTACCTTATTTTTTTTAAGTATGATGCCAAAGATAACGATTAAGTGGCATGATACCACTGCATGAGCTAAATTATGACCAAACCTACCTATGCTGTCATTCCCACCGCAGGTTTTGGCACTCGTATGTTGCCCTTATCTAAAGCTGTGCCAAAAGAGCTGTTACCGCTTGGCGATAAGCCTGCCATACAGTATGTCATTGAAGAAGCGATTGCTTCAGGGATAAAAAACATCGTCCTTGTTAATCACACCCAAAAAGTAGCGATTGAAAACTATTTTGACATCAACAGCGAACTTGACACTCAGCTTAGAACCAAAGGCAAAGATAATCTTGCCGATAGCCTAAACTTTTTGCCAAATGATGTGAGTATTGTGAGTGTACGCCAAGGCAAACCGCTCGGCTTAGGTCATGCAGTATTGCAAGCTCGCTCGGTGGTGGGTAATCATCATTTTGCTGTTTTGTTGCCTGATGTGGTCCTAAATCCTTATACCACTGATTATCAAAGCCAAAATTTGGCATTTATGCTTGATGAATTTAGCAAAAATGAGCATTCACAGATTTTGGTGGAGCCTGTGGCAAACAAAGATATTCACAAATATGGCATTGCAAGGCTTGATGGCAAAACTAAGACGCTAGAAAAAACCGAACAAAATCAATCCTTTGCGGTAACAGGCTTTGTAGAAAAACCCAAGGCAGATGCTGCTCCTAGTAATTTGGCGGTGGTGGGGCGTTATGTGTTTAACAACGCTATTTTTGAGTTTTTACAAAATGCCAAGCCAAGTGTGGGTGGTGAAATTCAGCTTACCGATGCCATTGATGCCTTGATTAGCACACAAGGGGTAAACGTGGTTACGATGGCAGGCGACAGTTTTGATGCAGGTGATATGACTAGCTATATGCAGGCGTTTATGTATTTTGCTAAACAAGCATTGGGCAAGACGAAGTAAGGCGTAAAGATGAAAGGACATTCAGCCTGTCAAAGCACTTGGCAAGCCTTAGAACAACTTGCCAAAAATGAGTTGGATTTAAATCAATTATTTACGAGCAATCCTTTGCGTGGCAGTAAGTATGCTGTGCAGGCGTGCGATATTTACATGGACTTTAGCAAACAGGCGATAAATGACACGATTTTAGATAAGTTATTGACGCTTGCTGACGATTGTGATTTATCTAATAAAATCAATGAGTTAATCACTGGTAAAAAAGTCAATGACACCGAGAATCGCCCAGCTTTGCACACAGCTTTACGCTCGCCCAAAGATGAGCCGTTATTTGTTGATGGCATTGATGTTAATGTTAATGTGCATGACAGTTTGGATAAAGCACAAACTATCGTCAATCGCATTCGCCAAAAAATCTGGCGCGGCTATACAGGCAAGGCGATTACTGATGTGGTTAACATCGGTGTGGGTGGCTCTGACCTTGGCCCTTTAATGGCGACTACTGCCCTTGATGAGTGGGCAGATACTGATATTCGGGTGCATTTTGTGTCTAATATGGACGGCACACAGCTTGACAGTTTATTAAAAGTATTAAATCGACAAACGACTTTATTTATCATTTCTTCAAAATCTTTTGGCACGATTGATACCTTATCAAACGCCCAAACCGCCTTGGCGTGGCTACTTGGTCGGGTGGGTAGGGATACGCCGTGGATAAAAGACAGTATTTTACGCCGCCATTTTATTGGCATATCCACACGTCCCGATAAGATGAATGAGTGGGGCATTCACAGCGATAATCAGCTTTTGCTGTGGGATTGGGTTGGCGGTCGCTTTAGTATGTGGTCGGTGATTGGACTTGCTATTGCAATAAAGATTGGCATGGGTCATTTTTATGAGCTGCTTGCAGGCGCAAATCAACTGGATAGGCATTTTGCCACCGCTCCTTTTTGCCAAAATTTGCCTGTGCTTTTGGGTTTGATTGGTGTATGGAACAGCACGTTTTTAGACATCAACGCCCATACGGTGTTGCCTTATGATGGGCGGTTGTCGTTTTTCCCTAATTATTTAACCCAGCTTGAGATGGAAAGTAACGGCAAATCGGTGGGGCGTGATGGGCAATCGGTCGCGTACAGCACTTGCCCTGTGCTGTGGGGCGACATCGGTTCAAACGCTCAGCACGCTTTTTATCAATTGCTTCACCAAGGCACGCAAAGGGTGTCTTGCGATTTTATCACGCCCATTCATCGCTATAATGACAGGCAAACGTCCAATGACGAGCTGACCAATCAGCATAAATTGTCACTCTCAAATTGCTTGGCTCAATCTCAAGTGCTGGCGTTTGGCAATGGGGCATTGCCAAGTGAGCTTGTGCCAAATGATGATCAGTTCTCAAAATTTAAGCAATACCGCGGCAATCAGCCGTCCACCACGCTACTTTTAAAGGATTTAAACCCCAAGACGCTTGGGGCATTGATTGCTTTGTATGAGCATAAAGTGTATGTGATGAGTGTAATTTGGCACATCAATCCTTTTGACCAATGGGGCGTGGAAGTTGGCAAGGTGATGGCAAATCAAGTGTATGATGCACTCACAAATGGTGTGATAAGCACTGGTTTTGACAGCTCAACCAATCAGCTGTTAAACGTGATAAAGGGGGCGGTATGAATAAAACGGACGATGCGATTTATGTTGTTGGTGGTAATCATGAAGCCATGAACGCTTGCATTTTACTTGCCAGTCTTGATAAACAAGTGATGTGTTTTGCCTATGACGATGACATTAACCAAACGTTGGCACATTATAAATTTGACAAACAAATGACAGCTCTTTGGGAGATGTATGTGCAAACAGGTAGCATCTGTGCTATGCCAATGGATAATGATGTTATTAAAGATATTGCCAATAAACAGCGTGTATGGTTGTTTGTTGATGAAGTCAGTGATCATGATTTGACGATTTTTGTCAAAAAACAAGACAATTTACACAGCCAAATTATCGTAAGTGGCACAAAGGCAATGGGTGAGATAAACAAGCTTGCCAAACAGCTAAAGACCGCTTGGGTGTACTATTTGCCGTTTATTTTTATGAAAGATGGGGCAAATTTTAGTGCGTTTTTTGGGGCAGATTTACTTATCATTGGCGAAAAAACGGCAGATAGTGTGCAGGCGTGCAAGATTTTACTGTTTTTACAAAAAAATGCCAAAACTTGTGAAGTTGCCGACATCAAAACCATTGAATTTGCTCGCACAAGTATTATGGCAATGCTTGCCACACGCTTAAGTTTTATGAATGAAATGGCACGACTTGCCGACAACCAGCACATCAATATCTGTGATATTGAGCGTATTATGGGTAAAGACAGTCGTATCGGTGGGGCGTATCTGTCGGCAGGTTGGGGCTTTGGCGGTAAGGCACTGCCAACTGAGATTGAGCTGCTATCTAAAACCTTTGCCCAAAACCAAGTTAATACGCAACTGCTTAGTGCTGTGCGTGCTATTAACAGCGACCAAAAAGAGCTGATTTTTCGCAAGTTTTGGCGATATTTTAACGGTTTTATTGAGCATAAAACGGTGGTTATTTGGGGGGCAGGCTATCGCATTGGCACATCTCGCACCACCAATTCTGCTATCCATGAGCTGTTAAATTTGTTGTGGTCGTATCAGATTAGCACGTTTGTTTATGTTAATAACACCGCTTTTGAGTTGTCGAAGCGATATGGTGATGAGCCGTTACTTACGTTAATTGATGAGCCGTATACGCATTTAACACAGGCAGACGGATTATTTATTGTGAACTGGTCAGGCTTATTACCGCCTGATATTCATGAGCTAAATAAAGTTAATCTTCCAATTTTTGATGCTAAAAATATTTTGACAGATAGCCAAGTGGCACAGTATAAGGGCGATTATATAGGAATTGGACGACAGTTGTGATTTTTCTTCTATGTAAATCGTAGGGAGTGTCGCTACACTTTAAAAAAGGATTTAAAAATGAAAAAAATCTTAGTAACGGGCGGGGCAGGCTATATTGGCTCGCACACCTTAATTGAGCTTATCAAAGCAGGGTTTAAACCGATTGTTTATGACAATTTATCCAATTCTAGCCCTATTGCCCTAGAGCGAGTGGCAAAGATTGCTTGCCAAAAAATTGACTTTATCAAAGGTGATGTCTTGGATAAAGCCTTGCTTGCCAAAACCTTTAGTGAGCACAACTTTTTTGCCGTCATTCATTTTGCAGGGCTAAAAGCGGTAGGCGAGAGCGTTGATAAACCTGTTACATATTACCAAAACAATGTGGCAGGCACGCTTAATTTATTAGAAATTATGCAACAATTTAACGTCAAAAATTTTGTATTTTCATCATCGGCGACCGTCTATGGTGACCCTGCCGCCTTACCGATTACCGAAGATATGCCACGCTCTACCACCAATCCTTATGGGCAATCTAAACTGATGGTGGAGTATATTTTAGAAGATTTGGCAAAAGCTGATAAGGATTTTAGCATTATATCTTTACGGTATTTTAATCCGATAGGGGCAGATGTGTCAGGCACGATTGGCGAAGACCCAAGCGACATTCCCAACAATCTTATGCCGTACATCAGCCAAGTGGCGGTAGGAAAATTACCAAAATTATCAGTATTTGGCGATGATTATGACACCCCTGACGGCACAGGCGTGCGAGATTACATTCATGTGGTGGATTTGGCAAAAGGTCATGTATCGGCTTTAGGGTATATTGAACGCCAAAATAATCCGTTTGGCTTTGAGCCAATCAACTTAGGTACAGGACGTGGCACATCTGTGCTTGAGCTTGTCAGTGCCTTTGTCCGCACCACAGGGCAGGCTGTGCCGTATGTGATTGCCCCACGTCGAGCAGGAGATATCGCTGCTTGTTATGCCAGTAGTGATAAAGCCAAAGCGTTACTTGGCTGGACGGCAGAGTTTGACATTGGCAGAATGTGCGTAGATACTTGGCGTTGGCAAAGTAATAACCCTAACGGATATAAAGCCTAATTTAAGATATCCAAATTTAAACCTCTTGCCAGCCAAACCGATTGACAAGAGGTTTTTGTCATTGATACTGCTCAGCTTGCCAAATGCGTTCATCTGTTTTTGGGTGTGTCGATAACATTGACCAGTGTCCATCTTTATCGCCATGTTCTGCCTGCATTTTTCTAAAAAAATTAGCAAGATGAATGGATGAGATATTAAGCTTTTTTAGCTCATCAATGGCAAATTTATCCGCTTCCATCTCCGCTTTTTGTGAGTAGTTAGAAACTGCTAATAAAGTTGGCAGTGCGAGCAACAAATCTGACGTATCACCTGTGATGACGACCACAAGCACACCAACTCCAAGACTGCTAATCGCCTGCTCTAAGCTGTGACGATGCACAAGATGTCCTTTTTCATGAGCCAGCACGGCTAGGATTTGGCGATCGTCATCGGTAAGCCTAATTAGTTCATCAGTGATAATGATGGTGTTATTAGGTATCGCAAGGGCGTTTGCACCAAGCTTGTCACCATTTCGGACGATGATTTTGGCTGTCAGATCGGTGTTTAATTTGTCATATAAGGCGATAATCTCGTCTTGACGAGCCTTTGGTAAGGTGCTGGGTTTGGTCATATCCATGACATACTCTTGTGCAGTGTCGCCGACTGCCATCAAGGTATCAGCAGGCATTTTTTGGGCGATGTGATGAGCTGCCAGCGGTATGCCAAATTTAAACACGCCAAACACAAACACACACATGATGGCAAGACTGACTCCAATCCACGCCCAGCGATTTTCCATTTGCGAGATTTTATTAAATAAGTCGTGATGATTAAGACTTAGCCAGTCGGGTACGTCACCGATAAACTCCACTCTGGCCCCGTCTGCCATCATCAAGACATGGGGCGAATGACTCACCGATGGCAAGTATTCAAATTCTTTGGCAAAGTAGCGTTTTACGGTACTGCCATAAGTGATGGTAAAGCCGTCCATCTTATCTTGATAATACACAGGCATGATGGTAGCAGTGTGTGCCTTACTTACTTGCCCATCAAAGTAGCGAATACTTGTCATTTATCATCACCAAGACACATCAAAGTCAAACACATCGCTAATCTCTTCGCCAAGCGGTGAGACATTATCCACGCTCGGTGTGGCTATCGCATCAAAGTTATCATAAGCGATAAGGCTTAGCGTCTCGGTCTTATACCGATGGATACGCACAGCTGCCCACGGATACAAAAGCCCTAGGGTTAATATGATGGCAAAATAGTTAGTCAAGTGAATAAAAGCGAACTTTAATGGGCTAAAATTAACAAGCTCAAAGCGGTTATTGCCTAAGGTTAATTTACCCCAAATTGCTTTATGTACATAGCCTTGCATAAGTGGTATCACAAGTAGCATTGATAAGTATGCAATGAGAATTAGCCAATGTGTAATAGAGAAGCCACCTTCATTTAAGTTTTTACTTAATAAACCAATAGCTATCAATGCCAATGCCACCAAGATTAGGATAATCATCGGCAGGATGCACGCCTTATACACGTCCCAAATGCTGGTATTAAAATTGAATTTTAATTGTCCAAAATACGTTTCGTTGAATTGATAACGCTTAAACATCCACCACGTTAAAGGAAGTAGTAAACCAAAACTGATAATATTTAATAAAAGTAATAAAAGTATTGCAATAAACAGTCCATAAGCTGCCCCAAGACCACCATTAAAGGCGAAACGCACATTATTATATTGGCTGTTTCTTGCCATAAAGCGTAACGACGAACGCATAAGCCAAGGATAAATGACGAATAATAAGGCAGAGCCTGCGATTGCCACCTCAGGTGAAAACCGCCAAACCGTGCTGACGACAAGATAAATACCGATGGCGATGAGTCGTCCGACTAAGATGCGTTTGGGATTGGCAGTAAAATCAAACGTGCGATTATTAAGCTTGGTGTTACCATAAAAGTAGCGTAATCGGCGTACCTTTGCCCACGGTGAGTAGATGCCAAGCGTTAAGATGGTTAGCACAAGATTGACAATCCAAATCTTAAAATACGCCAAACCTGTACCCAAAAATTCAAAACGATATGCGGTTGGGTTTTGGTGATGTGGGTTAGGACTTGGGGTAGCTTGTGCAGTAGGTGCAGGTTCGCTAATGTCAGTGTAGATGTTTTTTGACATATGAGTCCTTTAAGTAAAAATGATTATTAATTATAAAATCTCATTGTAGCAAGATTATTGCTAAAAATAAACTTGTTAATGACGAGGGTGTACTTATAAGTTACCATATGAATAATTAAAGTGTATTAAATATCGTGCGTAGTTGGTAGTGCGTATCTGTGCTAAAATGAAAGCAAATGAAGTTAAAGACGTAGTAAATGATAAAGTTGTGAGATTAACATGCAAAAAATTGTCCTAGCCAGTAATAACCAAGGCAAACTTGCTGAATTTGAAAGCTTGTTTGCCAAAGCAAATCTACCCTACACCATCACACCCCAAGGCAAGCTTGGCATTAGTGATGCGATAGAAGACGGTTTATCCTTTGTGGAAAATGCCATCATTAAGGCACGCCACGCCAGTAACGCCAGTGGATTGCCCGCCATCGCGGACGACAGCGGACTTTGTGTGCCGATACTTGGCAATGCACCTGGGATTTATTCGGCACGCTATGCAAGCTTAATCGGCGGCGAAAAAAGCGACGCTGCTAATAACGAGCGATTATTAAAAGAGCTTTTGCCACATAGAAAAGATGTACCGATTGCTGGCAAATTTGTTTGTGTGCTTGTGATGGTGCGTCATGCCAATGACCCTTTGCCCATCATTGCCCAAGGAGAGTGGCAAGGTGAGATTTTAGCACAGCTACAAGGCGATAATGGCTTTGGCTATGATCCACTGTTTTATATACCAAGCCTTGGCAAATCATCTGCCCAACTGGATAAATCCGCCAAAAATGCCCTCAGCCACCGAGGGCAGGCACTTGCCAAGCTGATACAATACTTGCGTAACTAACAGATGAATAGGCTGGGTGTGGATTGTTATGAGTGAGTATGATGCTAAATCACTGTTTTAAATAATCAAATGCACTTAGTTGTAAGTTTGTCAAAATAAAGCTATAATAATTGGTCTTTGTTATTTTTCAGGCATTTGGAAGTTTGCCTGTCCAGATTTTTAAACAATTTTAAGGTGAAACTATGAGCAATTTAGACATTACATTAAACGTCATTTCTGACAAAGAGGCGCAGCTGACCGTTAAAGTTCCTGTGGGTCAAATCCAAGGTAAAGTAGAAAGCCGTATTCGTAGTCTAGCTAAGACCGCTAAGATTGATGGTTTTCGTAAAGGTAAAGTGCCTGTGTCGCACATTCGTGCCCAATATGGTGCAGGTATTCAGCAAGAGGTGATTAACGATGTTATTCGTGATACGGTATTTGAAGCACTAAGCGAGAAAAAAGTGCGTGCTGTTGGCGTGCCAAACATTGATGATGTCAAGCTTGAAAATGAATTTTTGGTATATCAAGCCACCGTTGAGACTTTCCCAGAAGTGCAAGTGCAAGGCTTAAGCGAGATTGAAGTTGAGCGTCAAGTAGCCAGCGTGTCTGATGAAGATGTGGACACCATGATTGAAAACCTACAAAAACAACGCCAAACTTTTGAAGTAAAAGAGGGTGAGGTTGTTGATGGTGATCAGGTGTTATTTGACTTTGAAGGCTCGATTGATGGTGAGAAGTTTGAAGGTGGTGCAGCCACAGACTATACGCTGGTTATCGGTTCAGGTCAGATGATTCCTGGCTTTGAAGATGGTATTAAAGGCATGAAAGCAGGCGAAGAAAAAACCATCAAGGTAACTTTCCCTGAAGATTACCAAGCTGAAAATTTGGCAGGTAAAGAAGCTGATTTTAAAATCAACGTAAAAGAGGTTAAAGAAGCTAAATTGCCAGAGCTTAATGAGGAGTTTTTTGAGCTGTTTGGTGTGACAGAAGGCGGTCTAGATAAGCTAAAAGTAGACGTGCGTAAAAACATGGAGCGTGAGATTAAGAACGCTACCCGTAACCAAGTTAAGCAAGCTGCTTTTGACGCACTGCTTGAGAAGAATGAATTTGACGTGCCAAAAGCCATGCTAGAGCAAGAAATTGATCGTCAACGTCAGCAAATGCTACAACGTTTCGCTCAGCAGTTTGGCGGTAATGCAAACTTTGGTGCAGATATGCTACCAAATGAGTTGTTTGAAGATCAAGCCTTACGTTCGGTACGCCTTGGGGTGCTGGTTAGCCAAATCATCGAGAAAAATAACCTAACAGTGGATCAAGACCGTGTTACAGCATTCATTAAAGAAGCCGCTGAAAATTATGAAGATCCAAACGAAGTGATCGAGTACTACACCAATGATAAACAGCAACGTGCTGGCGTAGAAGCGGTAGTTTTAGAAGATCAAGTGGTAGATTATCTGCTTGAGCAAGGTAAAGTCACTGATAAAGAGGTGAAATACCAAGATTTGTTAGCAGCATCGCAAAAAGCTCAATCTCAGTTCTAATCTTAACCAGTTAACCAAGTTAGATACCCTAGCGGACTGCTGGGGTATTTTTTTTTGCCGTATTTGCGTGCATTTTATGATAAAATGGGCAGTATCTATTGCTAAATTTATGACGAAAGTTCCCAAAGATATTTGACAAGCTTATAAGGAAAAATTTTTTATGTTAAATTTGAAACAAAATCCGTATTTTGATCAACTCAGTGATACTTTTCACACCGCACCACAGTCTGCCCTAGTGCCGATGGTGATTGAGCAATCAGGACGTGGTGAGCGTTCTTTTGATATTTTTTCACGTCTTTTGCGTGAGCGTGTGATTTTTTTGACAGGGCAGGTTGAAGATAATATGGCAAACTTAATTGTCGCTCAGCTTTTGTTTTTAGAAGCGGATAACCCTGAAAAAGACATTCATGTGTATATTAATTCACCAGGTGGCGTGGTAACCGCAGGCATGGCGATTTATGACACCATGAATTTTATCAAGCCCGATGTATCAACCATCTGTATGGGGCAAGCAGCGAGTATGGGCTCGTTCTTGCTGTCAGCAGGTCAAAAGGGCAAGCGTTATGCTTTGGCGAACTCTCGCATCATGATTCATCAGCCTTTGGGTGGTTTTCGTGGACAAGCGTCTGATATCGAGATTCACGCTCGTGAAATCATTCAGCTAAAAGCCAAGCTAAATCAACTGCTTGCCGAGCATACAGGACAGCCCATTGAGGTGCTTGAGCGTGATACTGACCGTGATAACTTTATGAGTGCTAAGCGTGCGATGGAATACGGTTTGGTGGATACAGTACTTGATAAGCGTCCAAAATCTCTATCATAAATACGTGGAAAGACTATGAGTAATGAAATTGAACGCTGCGATTTTTGTGGCAAAACCAAAAGTGAAGTTAAAAAGCTTATCGCAGGTGAGCAAGCAAGCATCTGCAATGAATGCGTGCAATTATGCGGTGAGATGGTGGGCGGATTGACTAAACAGAGAACAACAAATACCGCCAAAGCTGAACCGATTAAAGCGATAAAACAAGACGATGATAATGAGCATTGGGCAAATGTCAAGCTACCGACACCAAAAGAGCTGCGTGCTCACTTAGATGATTATGTTATCGGTCAAGACACTGCCAAAAAAACGTTGTCAGTTGCGGTATATAACCACTATAAACGCCTAAAAAACCATGCTACTTTAGATAAGAAAGTCGGTGCACCTGAGATAGCTAAGAGTAACGTACTGTTAATCGGACCAACAGGATCGGGTAAGACTTTACTGGCACAGACTTTGGCTCGTTCGCTTAATGTGCCGTTTGCGATGGCGGACGCTACGACGTTAACTGAAGCAGGTTATGTGGGCGAAGATGTTGAAAATATCATTCGTAAGCTCTTACAGGCTGCTGATTACGATGTTGAGAAGACTCAGCGTGGTATTATCTATATTGATGAGATTGATAAAATCACCAAAAAAAGCGAAAACGTCTCCATCACTCGTGATGTATCGGGCGAAGGCGTGCAGCAAGCTTTGTTAAAACTTATCGAGGGTACGGTTGCCAGCGTGCCACCACAGGGTGGACGCAAACACCCTGGCAAAGAAACCATTGAAGTGGATACCAGTAATATTTTGGTCATTGTTGGTGGTGCGTTTGCAGGGCTTGATAAAATCATTCAGCAACGTACCGAAAAAACAGGTATCGGCTTTAATGCTGACGTTAAAGCTCCTGAAGAGACAAGTGTGGGTGAGCTGTTTCGTGAAGTTGAGCCAGAAGATTTGATTAAGTTTGGGATTATTCCTGAGTTTATCGGACGTCTGCCTGTGATTGCAACTTTAGAAGAGCTTGATGAAGAGGCTTTGGTGCAGATTTTGACCGAGCCACAAAACGCCCTAACCAAGCAGTATGAATATCTGTTTGAGATGGAAGGGGTGGAGCTATCTTTTGATAAAGATGCACTTATTGCCATTGCCAAGCAAGCGATGAAGCGTAAGACGGGAGCAAGGGGGCTTCGCTCTATTATTGAGAATGCCTTACTTGAGACAATGTACGAACTGCCAAGCATGACAGGCGTCTCTAAGATTACTGTGGATAAGGCGGTAATTGATGATGGAGCACAGCCTAAAACGGACTAATCTTAAAACCACTCGCAATGAGTGGTTTTTTATGACCAGTGATTTTGATTTTGCTTAAAATGAGCTGACTGCACAGTCAATTTTTATCTTTTTTGCCAAAATTGCTTGTGATATAGTGAGAGCATCTATCTTTTATAATCAGTTGTATTAACCCAAAAAAAAAGGAGCAACCATGATTTACCAAGGAAAACGCATTCAAGTAAATCTACTTGACGGTACGGCAGGCATCGCCAAAATGCACTTTAATGCCGAAGATGAGAGCGTCAATAAGTTTGACAAATCAACCAATGATGAATTTAGACAAGCTGTGATTGCCTTAGAAAATGCTAAAAATATCAAAGGCTTAATTGTAACATCAGGCAAAAAAGTCTTTATCGCAGGGGCAGATATTACTGAATTTGTGGCGTATTTTCAAAAAGATGTCAGCGAGCTTGAAGATTGGCTGCTTGACATTAATAACACTTTTAACCGCTTTGAAGATTTGCCATTTCCCAAAGTGTGTGCCATTAATGGAGCGGCGTTGGGCGGTGGCTGTGAGATGACGCTCGTCTGTGAGTACCGTGTGATGGCGACATCGGCAAGCATTGGTTTTCCTGAAACCAAACTTGGTATTTTCCCAGGCTTTGGTGGTTCGGTGCGTAGTCCACGCATTATCGGCATTGATAACGCTTTAGAGCTGATTGCCACAGCAAATCCTTTAAAACCTGCCAACGCCTTAGCATCAGGCTTGGTAGATGCACTGGTGAGTGATGATAAATTAGAAGCATCTGCTCTTGATTTGGTGAATAAATGTATTAAAGGCGAGCTTGACTGGCAAGCCAAACGAGCCGAAAAATTAGAGCCTGTTAAATTGCCTAAACTTGAGCAAACGATGGTCTTTAACTCTGCTAAAGCGGTGATATTTGCAAAGGCTAACCCTAAGCATTATCCTGCCATAGCACTTGCCATTGAAGCGATTGAACAGCATGTCAATCTGCCACGAGATAAAGCCATTGCCATTGAAGCTAAAAACTTTGCTTTATCTGCCAAAACACCGCAAGCGGCTGCCTTAGTGGGCGTGTTTTTAAACGACCAACTGGTCAAAAAACGTGCCAAACAACACGCCAAAAATGCCCATGACATCGCCCACTCTGCCGTTATCGGAGCGGGTATTATGGGCGGTGGCATCGCTTATCAATCAGCAGTGAAAGGTCTGCCGATTACCCTAAAAGACATTAAAGCTGACCAGCTTAATTTGGGTATGAATGAAGCTAATAAGCTGTTATCCAAACAAGTAGAGCGTGGCAAATTAACACCTGCTAAGATGGGTGAGACGCTTAGTAAAATCCGCCCAACCTTAACTGATGGCGACTTTGATGGTGTAGATATCGTCATTGAAGCGGTGGTAGAAAACCCAAACGTCAAAAAAAGCGTGCTAAGTGATGTAGAAAATTTGGTCAAAGATGACTGTATTTTAGCATCAAACACATCTACCATTAGCATTACCGAGCTTGCCAAATCGCTAAAACGCCCAGAAAATTTTGTGGGTATGCACTTTTTTAATCCTGTACACCGTATGCCCCTAGTAGAAGTGGTGCGTGGCGAAAAATCCAGCGATGAAGCGATAGCAACCACTGTGGCATTGGCCCAAAAAATGGGTAAAACGCCGATTGTGGTTAACGATTGTGCTGGGTTTTTGGTGAATCGGGTGTTATTTCCGTATTTTGGGGCGTTTGAGTTACTGCTTAAAGATGGAGCGGATTTTGTCAAAATTGATAAAGTCATGGAGCAATTTGGCATGCCGATGGGGCCTGCGTATCTGATGGACGTGGTTGGCTTGGATACAGGCGTGCATGGGGCAAGCGTTATGGCACAAGGCTATCCTGATCGCATGAAACCTAATTATCAAGGCAGTATTGAAACTTTATTTAAGGCAAATCGCTTGGGACAAAAAAACGGCGTAGGCTTTTATAAATATGAAACTGACAAAAAAGGCAAGCCTAAAAAACTCACCGACCCAAGTGTTAATGATCTGCTAAATGCGATCAATGATACACCAAAAGACATCGATGAGCGTGAAATTGTCGAGCGTATGATGGTGGCGTTTTGTACCGAAACGGTACGCTGCCTTGAAGATAATATTGTGGCAAGTGCAGGCGAAGCAGATATGGCAATGCTGCTTGGGCTTGGATTTCCACCGTTTCGTGGTGGACCGTGCCGATACATTGACCAGTTTGGCGTAAAACAATTTGTGGCATTGTGCGATAAATATGCTCATCTTGGTAAGGCGTATGAAGCCCCTGCCTTATTGCGTAAAATGGCACAAAATGGCGAGACGTTTTATTGATTAAAAATTTAAGGAAAAAACCATGACAACTTTAAACCCTACTGATGTGGTGATTATAGATGGCGTACGCTCGGCAATGGGTAAATCTAAAAACGGTATGTTTCGCAATGTGCGAGCCGATAATTTATCTGCCGAAGTGGTGCGTCAATTATTAAAACGCAACGAATTTGACCTAAGTCTTATAGAAGATGTGATTTGGGGAGCGGTTAATCAGACGCTTGAGCAAGGCTGGAATATCGCTCGCCACATTGGACTATTGGCAGGCATTCCCAAAAGTGCAGGCGGTCAGACGGTAAACCGTCTGTGTGGCTCATCCATGCAGGCTTTACACACGGCAGCTGCCCAAATCATGACTCATCAAGGCGATGTATTTATCATCGGTGGTGTGGAACATATGGGGCACGTCAATATGATGCACGGTGTGGATTTAAACCCTCTTGCGTCAAAACATTATGCCAAAGCGTCCAACATGATGGGGTTAACCGCAGAAATGCTTGGGCGATTAAATGATATCACACGCCAAGAGCAAGATGAATTTGGCGTGCAGTCGCACAAACGGGCGTGGCAAGCAACGATAAATGGACGCTTTGACAATGAAATTGTGGGTGTAGAAGGGCATGATGCAGATGGTAATTTGCAGCTTTGTACGGTGGACGAAGTCATTCGCTCGGACGCTAATTTAGGGGCTTTTCAAGCGTTGCGTCCCGTATTTGACCCTGCTTACGGCACAGTAACAGCAGGCACATCATCTGCTTTGTCAGATGGTGCGTGTGCTATGCTTGTGATGTCCGCCCAAAAAGCTAAAGATTTGGGCTTGACCCCACGAGCCAAAATCCGCTCTATGGCAATCGCAGGGTGCGACCCTGCTATCATGGGCTATGGTCCTGTGCCTGCCACCCAAAAGGCATTAAAGCGAGCAGGACTTAGTATGGACGATATTCAAACCATAGAACTCAACGAAGCCTTTGCCGCTCAAAGTCTGTCGGTGATGAAAGGCTTGGATTTGTACGACAAACAAGACATTGTTAATCTAAATGGCGGTGCGATTGCCCTTGGACATCCTTTGGGCTGTTCAGGTGCAAGAATTACCACCACACTCATCAACGTCATGGAACAACAAGACACCCAGATCGGACTTGCTACCATGTGTATTGGTCTTGGGCAAGGCATCGCCACAGTGATTGAGCGGGTTTAGGCGACAAGCCACATTAGCTAGGCTATACAGTCAAAAAAAAAGCCGCTTAGACTAAAAATTATTGATTTTAAAAATACCACACCGTTTTTATAAGTAAAGACGGTGTTTTTTATGTCAAAATCACTAAGTTATAGCTTATTCATCTGTGTAAATGGGTATTATTGATATTGTATTAAGCAAACAGGGCTGATGAAGCGACCGATTACGGTTTTACAAAATGTTATAAATTGTAATCTGTGCTATCAAAATAAGTGTAATCAGTGTATTATAATTGATTTACAACGTTTACTTTGTTTAATTTGTAAGGATTAATATGAAACTTTATACCAAGCTTTTTGCTGCCGTTATGTTTGCAGGTATAGCGGTTCAGGCAGGTGCTGTATTACCACAAGCTGACTCAGATACACTTTCAACAACCACCAAGAGCATTACGCCAAGCCAGCAAGTTATGCTACCAGAAGGAGCAAATGTCACTGCTGCGGTGAATGCATTTGTGGTGTCACATGATGCCCAAGGTCAAGAAATCTTAACACCGATTGATTTAGGCTCTTATGTTACCCAAGGCAACACAGTAGAGTATCGTGGATTATTTACAAATGCAGGTGAGCATCGTGTTCGCAAGATGACAGTCAGTGTTAGCATTCCTAATGGTGCTGAGCTTGTGGGTGATATTGAGCCTAAGCGTGGTCAAGCCACCGCTGATGGTAATCTGTACACCGCCATGCCTTTGCGTATGAATGTCAATGGTCAGATTCAGCCAATACCACTATCATACTACCAAGGTTTGCGTTGGCAGATAGAAGATCTTGGCGTGGGTGCGACAGCAGTAGTTAAATACCGTGCTAAAATTAAGTAATGTTTAATAAGCCAAATGCTGTGCGTTTGGTTTTTTAGCATGCTGATATATTTGAGTATACTGGTATAGACGATGGGTTTGTCAAGTACAAAAACCTTAATTATCTGCCAAAATACGATACACTAAAAGTAATAAAATAGCCAAACTTGAAAAAGGATAAGCCATGGAAAACATCGATATTTTTACCGCATTAATCAAATCTCACGACGTGCAACGAAAACTGTGCGACAGCTTAGAGATGAGTTTAAAGGATAAAGACCGTAAGCAAGCTGAGCAGCGTTATGAGCCACTTAGAATTGAGCTGCAAGCCCATGCCGCTGCCGAAGAGCGTCATCTGTATGTGCCTGTCATGAAGTTTGATGATGGCCTTGACCTGTCTCGTCATGCGATTGCTGAACATCATGAGATGGATGAGATGATGCAAGTGCTAAGCGATGGACGCACTGGCGATGAGCGATTCTTTGAAACAGCAACAAAGCTAATTGATGAAGTTCGCCATCATCTTAAAGAAGAAGAAAATAATTTTTTTAAGGACGCAAAACAATTGCTAGATACACAAACTCAAAAACGGCTTGGTGTGCTGTATCAGGCTGAGCATGAGTCTTTTGAAGAGCGTAATGATTAATACGACAAGCCCACTTAAAATAGTGGGCTTTGTTTGGTTTATTTGTTTTTTCTGCCTTGCACCGCTTTAAAGCGTGGATTGGATTTATAATCACAAAGGTGCGACCATGCTGGCGGATGATTTGATAATTTTCATGGCGGTTTGACGGGCTTTAAAAAAAAGAACTTGTATATTGTTTCCTTATGTTGTTATAAAGTAAAATCATGATATAACAACTTTCGTTATCATACAATTATATTAAGAAAAACCTTCATTAAAGGTTATAGCAGGGCTATAATCTCATCTTTTAGTTTTAATTTTTTGACCATTTGCCATAAATCTTCGGCTTCAGTATAGCCTTTGGTCAGCATACCAAGCCACTGTTTATACCGTCCAATGAGTCCTTTTTGGTTGTCAGTATCATCATTTAAAAAGGCGAGTTGATAAGCTATTAGCTGTTGCCAAGTTAAGGTTTTATCGGCATTATTAATAAGAGCAATCAAATCAGGACGAGTAACCGCCCCACGTCCGAGCATAAGATGGGGTGTGCTGGCTTGGTTGGCACAACAAGTAGCATCTTTGGCAGTCCAAATCTCACCATTAGCGATGATGGGTAATCCAAGAGTGGTAAAAGGGGCGATTTTATCCCAATAAGCAGGGGGTTTATAGCCTTGGGTTTTGGTGCGAGCATGAATGGTAAGCCAGCTTGCGTGAGCAGATTTGACCGCTTGCCCAATCTGGGTCATTTTACCCATGTCGGTATAGCCCAAGCGAATTTTGGCAGATACAGGCACATCGCTTGGCACAGCTTTTCGCACAGCACTGATGATGGTATAAAGCGTGTCTGGCTCATCAAGCAGTACCGAACCGCCTTTGTGGTTATTCACCGTTTTTGCAGGGCAACCAAAGTTTAAATCAATGGCTCTTGCCCCAAGCTCCACCGCCGTTACGGCGCTTTGGCTCATTGTCTCAGGGTTATTGCCCAAAAGCTGTACATGAATGGGTGTGCCACTTGCCGTTTTACCATCGGTGTGTAATTCTGGCACATATTTATAAAACACATGGGCAGGTAGCGGATAATGCGTCACTCGGATAAATTCACTCACCGACCAATCATAAGGAGTACCTAAATCATGGGCGATTTGCGTTAAAACTTGCCGCATGAGCGGGTCGGTTAAGCCTTCCATGGGGGCAAGCAAGCGGACAGGGCGGGTGAACAGATGGTGAAAATCAGTCATAGATGAGCTTTTTGGTGGTCAGGGCATAAAGTAAGTCATTAACATCGTGGACATCAAGCGTATCTTGTCCACGAGTACACGCCACATACAGCAGCCGCAATTCTTCAGCACTAATTTTTACGCTGCGTTCGGTAACATCGTATAAAAAGTCGTCAGCAAGCTGCACACGCCCCCACTCTAAGCCTTTGGATTTATGGGCGGTGGAGACGACATAGTCGGCACACCTTGGGGTGGATAGGGCGTTAATGGCTTGGGTGATGGTGCTAACACCATGCTCTTCGATGAGCTTTACCCAAGTTTTTAGGTCAGAGCCGTCGGTTGTTTCGCTAAATTCTTGGACTTCACCCCAGTGGTTAAAATAGGCAAGTTCGGCAATACCATAGGCAGATTTGCCGTTTTTTAGGCTCTCAGCCCCTTGGCAAAAACGCAAAATGCGTGAGCTGTCTGCTTGCAGGGCAACCTTGTGATTTGCCTTTAAACCTGTTAGTAATCGTGCCATCGCCCCTGCGTTCGTTCGGCAAAGAATGGCGTCTTTTTGGCTGATTCTAAGTTGTTTTTCTACGCTAGATTGACGGTTGGGGTTGCCTTTTAGGGGAATGGTTTCTTGTAGTGCCTTTAACAGCACATTTGCCACATCTGCAATCGCTTCGCCAAAACGAAAAGACTGTGTCAATAGTGTCTGTGGGTAGGGCAAGCGTTTCATGGCGTTCACCGCCCCACGCCATTCATAAATCTGCTGATGGGCGTCGCCTACATAGATGGTCTGCCTATCTTGCTTGATTAATGCTCCCATCATTAAGGGGTCTGCATCTTGGGCTTCGTCAAATAAGATAAAATCAGCAGGAATGGCAGGATTGGATAAGGTCCATAATTTAAGATAAATGTCATGACCAATACCCGCTTGGTGGCGTGCGTCTATTGACTGTAGCCAGCGTTCTTCAAGTGCAGGATAAAGCTGCTGTCTTAAGGCGGCATCGTCTGCATCGCTTAGCCAACTTGGCAATATAAGATGGCGTGGTGCAGGATAGGCTGATGATGTCTTGCAAAAATGCGTAATAGATTCACCAATAATCGTACCGAGCTTAGATTTCGTGAGTGTAACAGGCTTAGGTATGCCATCAAACTGTCGTAAAACTTGAATGGGAGAAAGCCGTAATTCATCAGCCAAGCGAGCAGGTGTTAGGCGTGGCAGACTGACTTTGGCTGTGATGTCTCGTGGCACATGACGAAACGCAAGCGAATGAAAAGTCTGACAGCGAACGTGTTTTGGGAATTTGCCTTGGGCTTCGTTTGCGATGGCTTTGTTGAAGGCTAGATACAGCCCACGTCCTTGTAGGTTTTCACTGATAAGCTTAAGCGTGGTGGTCTTGCCAGCCCCAGCATACGCCACCACCTTAAAGGAATTGCCTTGCCTTGCCATATCTAAGGCGGCAAACTGTTCTTCGGTGGGTGTGTGGGGTGTAGATGGGTTCATGCCAAATCATCGCTAAAAATAGACGACAGATTATAGCATATCAAAGATGTTTTGAGACTTGTCTTTATCAATCTAAGAGTGTTTGGCAAGCATTTTTGCCATGATAAGCCCACATTCAAAAAGTAAGCACATAGGTACAGCCAGCATCACCATGCTCGCCCCATCAGGTGGTGTTACCACAGCAGCCACCGCAAAGCACCCAACGATGATATAGCGTCTTTTCTCAGCAAGCGACTGCGGAGTAACGATGCCTAAAAGCACCAGTAATAAGGTTACGACAGGAATCTCAAACATCACACCAAATACGGCAAACAGTTTGATAACAAAGTTTAGGTAACTTTCAATATCTGTCATGGGCAGCACATTATCTGGCGAGAACATGACAAAAAACTTCAAAGCAGGCACAAGCACAATAAAATAAGCAAACGCCACACCTAAGTAAAACAGCAAGATGGCAAAGAGCAAAATGGGTATGGCAATGCGTTTTTCTTGACGGTATAGACCCGGTGCGATAAAGCCCCAAATTTGCCATAAAATAAACGGCACACTCACAAATATCGCCACAATAAAGCTAAGCTTAATGGGCGTAACAAAGCCGCTGGCAACATCGGTCGCAATCAGGCTTGCGTGAGCAGGCAGCAGGGCAACCAAAGGGTTTGAGATGTAGTCGTATAGCTGGCGACTAAAACCAACCAACACTAAAAAAATACCGATAACTGCCATCACAACCTTAATCAGGCGAGAACGCAGTTCAGCAAAATGAGCCATAATCGGCATATCGTCTGTTGTCGGTGGTGTGAGCAAAGGTTTAGTCATGATGGTTATAGGGGTTATGTAGTAGCGTATCGGCTGTGTAGTTTGGTAAAAAAGGTGCTACTGGCAGTCTGCGATTTTTATCGTATTCACCAAGTAAGAACCAGTGGTTGGCAAGTGGTAGATTTAAGGCAGTCTGGGTTGTTTGGATTTTTTGGGCTTGTCTTGGGTTTTTTTGTGCGATATCATCGGCAGTTGCATAGCTTTTATTTTGAAGTGGGTCTTGATGTGCTGTGTCTTGATATTGCTCATCAAGTGTGCGTTGTAGCTTTTGCATTTGGGCTTTCATGGCTCTTTCTGACTGACGAATCTTGGCAATCTCTGCTTGCAGTTCTTTGGTCGCTTCGGCAAGCTCAAACTCGCTCATCAGCTCATCTTTTAGGCGTGTCTGTAGCCTGCGGATATTGCCATACCACTTGCCAAGCGTACGAGCAACCACAGGCAGCTTCTCAGGACCTAGCACGATAAGAGCAATAATCCCAAGAAGCGTCAGCTCAAAAAACCCTAGATTTAGCACCGCTATCCTTGGTGTGAATGGGTGTTGGTTTCTTTGATTTTGGTGACAGTAACGACAGTTTCGCCGTCTTTTTGGGTGATGACTTTTGGTGTTTCATCTTCTTTGACAGCGTCTTTAAAACCTTTGACCGCAGAGCCTAAGTCTTTGCCTGCGTTTTTAAGTTTACTTGTGCCAAAAATTACCACAACTACAACCAATAAAATCAGCCAATGTGTAATAGACAATCCGCCCATAAAACTCCCCTTTGTTTAGTTACGATTTTATTTATTTTAACATACCAAATGGCGTGCTTGGGTATTTTATCATGCCAATGTTGATAGTTTGATGATATTTTTGTTAAATTGGCGATGATTTAACCATCGCAGGTTTTGTCACATGCTTTAGTGTGGCTACATACAGCCAACAAAAAGCCTACTGCGTTAGTTTGTTTGCCGAGCATTCTTCTCATCAATGCCAGACAGACCAAAGCGTCGTGCCAGCTCATCTAAAATAGCAGTGCTGTCAATGTCAAAGTGGGCAAGTGCCACAAGACTATGAAACCAAACGTCCGCCACTTCATAGATAAGGTCAGCTTTAGCAGCAGTGTCGTCAGTATTCGTGGACTGCATAAGCTGCAGCTGTTTGGCAGCGATAATCGCTTCAACTGCTTCTTCGCCCACTTTTTCTAGGATTTTGTTTAATCCTTTGTGGTAGAGACTTGCGACATAAGAGCTGTCTTTATCGGCGTGTTTTCGCTGTGCTAATATGACGTCAAGCTTTGCCAAAACTTCAAAGCCAGTAGGATTTTTGCTTGGATTAATGTGTGGTTTTGGGCAGTCGCCATAGATGTCTTTTGGGTCTTTGATGATAGCTAAGGTGTCTTGCCATGTACCATTTGTTGTATCAAGGCGTTTATAAAAGCAAGACGCACGCCCTGTATGGCAAGCAATCCCCCCAAGCTGAGTAATGCTGTATATCACCGCATCGCTGTCGCAGTCGGTGTAAATCTCATGGACGATTTGGGTGTGTCCGCTTGTCTCGCCTTTATGCCAAAGCTTGTTGCGAGAGCGGCTAAAATACACCGCTTGGTTAAGCTTTTTGGTTAAAGTTAGACTTTCACGGTTTGCCCATGCCATCATCATAATCTGCCCTGTGTCATAATCTTGGGCGATGACAGGAATTAAGCCATGCTCATTAAATGTTAATTCGTCTAGCCAGTTCATAAGTATCTGTTAAATTCTGTTGTAAAATTTCGTTAATTTTAACAAAAGTTTTGGCATTTTGCTTGTGATATTTACAAAAACCACTTATAATAACCATCCCACCTTCCGACTGCTTTTGGCAGGCAAAAAGGTTCAACAAGTTGGGCGACCAACTTTTTAACTAAGAGGCTAACTATGAAACTTAAAACCAAACGTGGTGCAGCTAAGCGTTTCAAAAAAACTGCAAACGGCTTTAAGCGTAAACAAGCGTTCAAACGCCACATTTTGACCAAAAAATCTCCTAAGCGTATCCGCCAACTTCGTGGCTGCGTTATGGTTCACGCATCTGACGTGGCTGCTGTCCGTCGTATGTGCCCATACATCTAATTAACTTAAAGACTCTAGGAGAATAAAATGGCTCGTGTAAAACGTGGTGTACAGGCAAATCGCCGTCATAAAAAAGTTCTAGCTCGTGCAAAAGGATACTACGGAGCTCGCTCTCGTGTGTATCGTGTTGCTGTGCAAGCAGTCATGAAAGCTGGTCAATACGCATATCGTGACCGCCGTAACAAAAAACGCTCTTTTCGCCGTCTGTGGATCGCTCGTATCAATGCTGGTGCTAGACTAAACGGTCTAAGCTATAGCCGTCTAATCAACGGTCTTAAAAAGTCAAGCATTGACATCGACCGCCGTATCCTAGCAGACATCGCCATGCATGACGCAGCAGCGTTCACTGCGATCTGCGAAAAAGCAAAAGCTGCTTTGGCATAATGTCAACATCAGTTGATTGATGTACTAAGTCTTATTTATCAGATTAGTCACATCAAAGACGAATAAAAACCGCAATAATCTATCAGTTATTGCGGTTTTTTTATTTGGGGTTTTTATTGGGGCTTGGAATGTGTTTAGATTGGGTGTTGATACAACAAAAAACAACCTGCAAAGGCAGGCTGTTTTTTTTGATGGGTTTGATTAGAAGCGGTAAACCATACCGACCTCAATACCTTTAGAGGTATTTTCTTTTTTGTTGAAGGTCTCGATTGTCTTCTTTTCAATTTTATTCTTAACTACAATCTCTTCTGGCTTTTTATCCCATTCCCAGTATTTATCTTGTGCATAACCAACGCTAGCAAAGGCAAGAAGTGATTTATTGATGTCATACTGAGCACCGATGTTAAAACCTGATGCCTTACCATCTGCATAGCCTTTGTAGTTATCAGTATGATACGCTTCAGCCCATGCGGTTATTGGTGCATTTATCTTATAGCTTGCACCACCTGATACAGCCAATTCATCGTTATTGCTGTTATAGTCGGACAGTTGAGCTAAGCCATATACCGTCAATCTATCATTAGCCTTGTATTCAGCTGAGCCACGGATTGACTTTAGGTCTTTACCTGCGTGGGTATAGGCAGCATTTAGAGCGACTTTATCTTTGGCATATTGTACGCCACCGATGACAAAATCACGATCTAATGAGGTTTCTTTGTTATTCTTAAAGGTGCTAAAACTGCGACTGCCTTTGCCTGCTGCACCAGAGCCTTCATCCATGCCGTATTGGATAAATGCAGTGGTAGTACCATTGTTTAGTTTTGGCGTGGTGTATAAAATGCTGTTATTAACCCAAGTTGCATCATGTCCTGCAACAGGTCCAATCCCCACATTACGCCACCATGCTGGGCTAACAGATAGATAATCGTCTTGTGAAATGGTGCGACCAACCAATAATCTACCGTATTGCTTGTTATTTAGGGCGATATAGCCGTGACGAGCTGAGAAGTTACCCCCAGTATTTTCTGCAACATCAACTTTATATTCTAGCTTATATTCTAAGTCGGTATTGTCAGTAAGCTTTTCTGTACCCTTAATACCAATACGAGAGTTGCCAGAGCTTAGGTCGGGACGAGCTGATGTTTTGGTAGCGACATCATTGATGGTGTCTGTTTTGTCTACAGCTAGGGCAGACAGACGAATCTGACCATAGAGGTCAGGTGCAGCGAAGGCCTGGCTAGATAGTGCTGCGATGGCAAGCACGCTTGTGGTTTTGATAGCGATGGCTAGAGGTGATTTTTTCATAAGAGTTCCTTTTAGGGCTGAAATCCATGCATCCATCAGAGGCTTCTATCCAAAAGTGTGATGAATGCGACAGCTTTATTTGCACTTAGGTAACAAATAGCTAAGATTGCAACGCAAATATACACAAAAAATCAATCCTTAGCAACAGATATTTCAAAAAATTTACATTTTTTTTGTAAATTCTTAGGATTTTTTGCAAAAAACCAAGTATTTTTAAGTGTTTGTGGGGTGTTTGGATTTGTTGTAGACAGATTGTTAATGGGTTTGTTTTGTAGTTTTGCATAAAATGATTGATGGTGTATTTTATGTGATAAGTTTGCAAGACTTGTTAATAATTAATAATACGAAACTTAATAATATGAATCGACTGTTTACATTTTAAAGTGAATTATTTACAATAACTTCCTTATTTTCCTAGAAAAATTACCAAAAGCTTTATTTATGATGACCATACCTACCTTAAACAAACCTTTGTCCAATCTTTGCGAGCAGGATTTTATCAAGTTTGCTGATTCTGCCTGCACACTCATCAGCCAAGCACCAGATGAAAATCAATTACAAGAATTAAAAGTACAGCTGCAAGGCAAAAAAAGCGAGCTGGTTGCTTTATCCAAGCAAATGGGTGGGCTTGATGTAGACGACAAAAAAGTCTATGGTGGATACCTGCACGAATTACGCACTCGCTTAACTACCGCTTTTGACCATCAAGGTCAGCTGCTTGCCCAAAAAGCACTAAATGAGAGATTGACAGCTGAGCAGATTGACATCACCTTGCCTGCTCGTGGCGTGCCAGCAGGCGGACTTCACCCCATCACGAAGATTACCGAGCGTATGAAGCAGTTTTTTGTGCAGGCAGGTTTTAGCGTGGCAACAGGTCCTGAGGTTGAGAGCGATTATTATAATTTTGAGGCGTTAAATATCCCAAGCCATCATCCTGCTCGTGCTATGCATGATACGTTTTATTTTGATGCTCATTATCTGCTACGTACGCACACAAGTGGCGTACAGATTCGCACGATGGAGAAAAACGAGCCACCTTTGCGAATCATCTGCCCAGGGCGTGTTTATCGCTGTGATAGCGACCAGACGCATTCACCGATGTTCCATCAGATGGAAGGCTTGATGATTAGCAAATCGTCTAATTTTGCTGAGTTAAAAGGGCTTATTCATGAATTTTTGGACGCATTTTTTGGCAAAAAAATGACCGTGCGGTTTCGCCCAAGTTTTTTCCCATTCACTGAGCCATCAGCAGAAGTGGATATTTTGTCGGATAATGGCAAGTGGCTAGAAGTTTTGGGCTGTGGCATGGTACACCCCAAAGTACTTCAAAATTGTGGCATCAATCCTGATGAATATACAGGCTTTGCTTTTGGGCTTGGTATTGAGCGTTTCGCCATGTTGTATTATGGCATTGATGACTTAAGATTATTTTTCCAAAACGATTTGCGGTTTTTAAAGCAGTTTGGCTAATGGGTGTCATTATTTGGCAAATGCTTAGTCAAAATCTGATTGGTAACAAGAGCCATCAAGTTAAATTGAGCGATAAAATAACGTTATAAGAAACAACGCTATAAGCTTGTCGTTTTAAGCTGTCATATATAAAGCCTAATTGACAAAAGTAAAAATTAGAGATACGAAGATATGAAGATTAGTGAAAATTGGTTAAGAAAATGGGTTAATCCTGCGGTGGATAGCCAGATGCTCGGTCATCAGCTGACCATGGCAGGTCTTGAGCTTGATGGAATGGAAAAAGTCGCCCCTGATTTTAGTGGCGTGGTTACAGGTGTTGTGGTAACTTGTGAGCAGCATCCTGATGCTGATAAGCTAAAAGTAACCGAAGTTGATGTCGGTCAAGACGACTTACTACAAATCGTCTGTGGTGCACCAAATGTGAGAACTGGACTTAAAGTTGCTGTGGCAACAGTTGGTGCAGTCTTACCGCCTATTGATGGCAAGCCCTTTAAAATCAAAAAAGGTAAACTGCGTGGCGTTGAATCGCAGGGTATGCTATGCGGTGCAAGCGAGCTTGGGTTAGTAGATGAGATTGATGGCTTGCTTGAGCTGCCTGATGATGCCCCTATCGGTGTGGACGTGCGTGAGTACTTAGGCTTAGATACTATGGTGCTTGATGTCGCCATCACGCCAAACCGTGGCGACTGTCTAAGTGCATTAGGCTTAGCTCGTGAGCTTGCGGTCGTGAATCGCTTGCCACTTAATCGCCCAAAGATTTGCCAAGCAGATTGCGTTTTAAATCAGGCTCAGGCGGTGCAGGTGGACGCCACTACTGCTTGCCCACGCTATTTAGCCCAGCTAATTTGTGACATTGATCGTAATGTCGCTACCCCAAAATGGATCGCTGACAGTCTTATAGCATCTGGCGTGCGTACACATAACTTTTTGGTGGATGTGACAAATTTTGTTTTGCTAGAGCTTGGGCAGCCATTACACGCTTTTGATGCCAATAAGGTTGCTGGTCGTATCGTGGTAAGATTAGCAAAAGCAGGCGAGACGCTAGAGCTATTAAACGAGCAAACCATCACGCTAACAGGTGATGAGCTTGTCATTGCAGATGACATTGGAGCGATTGCCTTGGCGGGGATTATGGGTGGACGTCGCACAGCGGTTAGTGATGAGACGACTGCCATCGTCTTAGAAAGTGCGTTTTTTAATCCGCTTGCCATCGCAGGGCGAGCTCGCCGATTTGGTATGCATACAGATGCCAGTCAGCGGTTTGAGCGTGGCGTTGACTTTAATTTAGCAAGTGTTGCCCTAGATCGTGCCACAGCGTTAATCGTTGATATTGCAGGTGGCAGGGCAGGTCAAATCACTGTGTGCGAGCATATAGATGAGCTGCCTGTGCGTGAGACTATCACACTACCAATCGGCAAGATTAAAGAGCTTATCGGCATTGATATCCCAAGCGATGACGTGCTTGATATTTTAAACCGCCTAGAGATTGAGACGACATTTGATGGCGAGCATTTCATCGCGACACCGCCAAGTCATCGTTTTGATATTGCAATCCCAGAAGACTTAATAGAAGAGATAGCACGTATTTATGGCTATGACGCCATTGATGCGGTCTTGCCAAATTTTGCTGTGGATATGGGATATGATGATACAGCGGATTTGACCCATATGCTAAAGACAACGCTTGCAGACAGCGGTTATTTTGAGGCGGTGAGTTTTAGCTTTAGTGATGCAAAGATTGAAAGCTTATTTAATGATGATAAGCTTGGTAAGGTATTACCACTTGCCAATCCGATCTCAAGCGATCTTGCGGTGATGAGACGCACGCTACTATCAAGTTTGTTGCCTGTCGTAAAATACAACTTAAACCGCCAACAAAATCGTGTGCGTCTGTTTGAGACAGGTTTATCGTTCGTTGGTGAAGATATTAAGACGCTTGTTCAGACGCCAAGTCTCGCTATCGTGGCGGTGGGTGATGTCAGTGAAGATGGGCCATATCCAAGTCAAGCGATGGATTTTTATCACCTAAAAGGCGATATAGGGCGTCTGCTACCCACCAACTTGAGCAAGTCAGATGTGGCATTTGAGCGAGCTAATTTATCGTTTTTACACCCTGGGCAAAGTGCATATCTTACCATTTGTGGCAAAAAGCTAGGCTGGTTCGGTCAGCTCCACCCAAGCGTGGCAAAAGCACTTGATTTGCCAACTGTATGGGTGGCTCAATTTGACTTAGAATCGTTATTGCAATTGCATCGCGCAACCAGCCCAATCACAGCCCCAAGCAAGTTCCCAAGCGTTCGCCGTGATTTGGCGTTCTTGGTGGATGATGGCGTGACATGGCAAGACTTAGCGGTAGATGTCTACACAGCAGCAGGGCGTTATCTGAGCGACGTGTGGCTATTTGACGTCTATCAAGGCGATAAATTGCCTGCTGGCAAGAAGTCCTTAGCGTTTGCTATGTTATTCCAAAATGCACAAGAAACGCTAAGCGATGATACCATCAAGCAAGCAATGGATGACGTGATTGAGGTGCTAAGCACTAAGCACAATGCTCAGTTACGAGACAGCTAAGGCATTGAGTTGACGAGGCCACAGACGTGGTGTGGCAAGTCAAGAACTTCAAATAATAAAGGAAGCAGTATGAGTTCATTGACGAAAGCAGATATGGTTAATCATCTGACGATTCGCTTAAGAATCCCCCGTCAGCACGCACGGTTTTTGGTGGATCAGTTTTTTGAGCAAATCAGCCAAAACTTAGCCGATGGCAAGGAGGTCAAGCTGTCTGGGTTTGGTAATTTTGAGCTAAAAGATAAAAAGTCCAGACCGGGGCGTAATCCACGCACAGGCGAGGAGGTGGCTGTAAATGCCAGACGAGTTGTTACGTTTAAAGCAGGACAAAAATTGCGTGGCTGTATTGATACTCAGATGAAAAAGCGTGGGAGCTAAAGAATCGTTTGTCAGCATGAACGCCCTAAAATCCACCAAAAAAACTTTGATTTTTTTGGTGGATTTTGCTACAATGGCGTCTCATTTTTCCCATCTAAGATGGCTAATGGATAAAAACGTGGTGCGGCGTGCCAAATGGTTGGTGATGGCGTGGCCAGTTTAGGCTGTAATTTTTATGATCAGTATGCATTAGTGCTTAGATTTATTGGATTGATTATCATGCGTAAAGACATTCACCCAGAATATAAAGAAGTACTGTTCCACGACACGAATGCCGATGTGTATTTTTTGACTCGTTCAACAGTAAGCACAAAGACAACTCGTGAATACGAAGGTCAAGAATACCCATACTTCCCACTTGATATCTCAAGTGCATCACATCCATTCTACACAGGCGAGCAACGTAAAACGTCTAACGAAGGTCGTGTTGCTAGCTTCAATAAGCGTTTCGGTGCTTTTGCAAATCGTGGCAAAAAATAAGCCGTACATAACGTTCAAAGATGTAAAAATCACCCGTTATTGAGCCAAAAATTTAGTCCTTAGGCACGCTCTTAAGGCAAGTTTAAATTAAGGGTGATTTGGTTTCATCTTATTTAAGGTCTTAGTTCTGTTTTTGCAGGGCTAAGACCTTTTAATTTGTTCTTTTTTATCATGATGACAAGTAAATATATTTATCAATCATCTAGTTTAGAGCATTTGCTGATATTGGCACATTTGGTATTGCTAGCTTTGGCGTGAATGTCAGATAAGCTCATTAGCTTATATGTTTGTGTTTTCTTGGTATTTAACCCCCCCCTTTTTTTTATGCTTTTAAGTTTTTAAGATCACGCTTTTGGGTAAATCCTGATAAGCTTAGCTGTGATATTTTGAGCTTTTTGGTGAATTGGCTAATACTACTTAGCTTCGCTACACGGATAAAGGCGTTTAGCTGTGTTAGACGCTTGCAGCGTGCTGTAAAAAACTAGATGAAAAACTTGTTATTAGCCCACCATAAATCCCGCCAAAAACGCTATGCTAAAAAGTAGGCCTGTATAAAAGGTTGCCAAAATGTTTCAAAATGGTTAAAAAAATTCGTAATTTTCGTGTCAAAAACACTTGAAATACCAAAAAATTATGCTATTATGCCAAACACTAGCTAAGTTGAATAGGACTCTGACCTATGAGTAAGCCAGATGATTCTTGGCATACGATGTGGGTTAGCTAATTGTTGTCTGCTTCTTCAATAAGATTTAAGTGGTAGATGTTCTAAGATTATTGAAATAGACATCAGCTAAACAGAATCTTACTAAGGAAGTGTTTTTAAATTGCTTTTGCAATTTACAAGGAGGTCGCCATGTCATATGGTACACATCACAATAAGGACGTCTCTGGCTACTGGAAAGCCAACGTTCGTATTATTATTGGCTGTCTTATCGTGTGGGCTATCTGCTCGCTTGGGTTCGCCATTCTACTTCGCCCTGCATTGATGGGGATTACTTTTATGGGTACAGACCTTGGACTGTGGTTTGGTCAGCAAGGGGCTATCTTAACCTTCGTGGCACTTATTTTCTTTTATGCGTGGCGTATGAATCGCCTTGATAAAGAATATGGCGTAGAGGAGGATTAAGCCATGAGTCAATTTGTAATTAACTTAATTTTTGTAGGCTTATCCTTTGCCTTATATTTTGGCATTGCAATTTGGGCAAGAGCAGGCTCAACCAAAGAATTCTATGTTGCTGGCGGTGGTGTTCACCCTGTGGTGAACGGTATGGCAACAGGTGCTGACTGGATGAGTGCGGCATCATTCATTTCTATGGCAGGTATGATTGCCATGAATGGTTATTTCGCTTCTGCGTATTTAATGGGCTGGACGGGTGGTTTTGTCTTATTAGCCTTATTGCTTGCCCCTTATTTGCGTAAATTTGGTAAGTTCACTGTTCCTGATTTTATCGGTGATCGCTTTTATTCTAAGGGTGCCCGCCTGATTGCAGTGGTTTGCTTGATTTTGGCATGTACCACCTACGTTATTGGTCAGATGACAGGTGCTGGCGTGGCATTCTCTCGCTTCTTAGAAGTAGATAAGAACACAGGTCTTATCATCGCAGCGATTGTGGTGCTGTTTTACGCAGTATTGGGCGGTATGAAAGGTATTACTTATACGCAAGTTGCTCAATATGTGGTATTGATGATTGCTTATATCGTGCCTGCCATCTTTATCTCAATGAACATCACAGGTAACCCAATCCCTGGCTTGGGTATGTTTGGTACGACCGCAGACGGTACAACCATGCTTACCAAACTCGATGGTTTAATCACTGATTTGGGTTTTACAGCTTATACGGCTGATGTACCTGATAAGCTTAATATGTTCTTATTGGCATTGTCTTTGATGATTGGTACAGCAGGTCTGCCACACGTTATTATCCGTTTCTTTACGGTTAATAAAGTCTCTGATGCACGTTCATCAGCAGGTTGGACGTTGGTATTTATCGCATTGCTATATACTGCTGCCCCTGCTGTAGGTACGATGTCTCGTATGAACCTAGTGGAAACCATTTATCCAAATGGTACGACTTCTGCACCGATTGATTATGAAGTACGTCCAGAATGGATGAAAAACTGGGAACAAACTGGTCTGTTAAAGTTTGAAGACAAAAACGGCGATGGTAAAATCAACTACTATAACGACAAGTCAAAAGATGAAGCCTTCTTGGCGAATGCCACTCAGCAAGGTCTACAAGGTAATGAGCTAGATGTAAATAACGACATCATGGTGCTTGCCAACCCTGAGATTGCACAATTACCGGGCTGGGTTATTGGTCTGATTGCAGCAGGTGGTATCGCAGCGGCACTATCTACCGCAGCAGGTCTATTGCTTGCTATCTCATCTGCTATTTCGCATGACTTGATTAAGACCATCTTAAAGCCTACTATCTCTGATAAGGGTGAGTTGACTGCAGCTCGTATCTCGATGATTGTGGCGATTGCTGTAGCGACATGGCTTGGTATGAATCCACCAGGATTTGCAGCACAGACAGTAGCACTTGCCTTTGGTATCGCAGGCTCTAGTCTATTCCCTGCACTGATGATGGGTATTTTCTCAAAACGCATTAATAATAAAGGTGCAGTAGCAGGTATGCTAGCAGGTTTGATTGTCACTTGTGTGTATATCTTCTTGTTCAAGGGTTGGTTCTTTATCCCTGGTACGGCGACACTCCCTGATGATGCAACAGGCTGGATTATGGGCATTAACCCACTAGGATTTGGTCCGATTGGTGCTGTGATTAACTTTGTGGTAGCCTTTGCAGTATCTTATATGACTGCACCACCACCCAAAGAGATTCAAGACTTGGTTGAAAGTGTACGCTATCCAAAAGGAGCAGGTGCTGCCGTTGATCATTAATTATTTTCCTAAAATAAAAAATGCAGACTAAGTTGTCTGCATTTTTTTATTTATAAGTAGTTGATAGTAGAATAATTTTTATTGATAATTGACAATTATGCTATAATGTTGCTGTATGCTATATTTAGCTTAATGATTAGATGAGATTTGATAAATAAATTTAAAAAAGGATTGAAATTGTGTTTTGGGAATTGATTGCGACCATTGTATCAGGCTTTATGGCGGCAGGGATTGCGTTATCTTTACGTTTATTATTTAAAAAATTACCACGCTGGATAGTGCCTGCAGCAGCTGGGGTAGGTATGCTTGGGTTTCAGATTTATAGTGAATACGATTGGTTTGAGCATACCAAAAGCCGTCTGCCAGATGGCGTGGCGGTGGTAGCCACGCACGCAGAGACTGCGTTTTATAAGCCTTGGTCTTATGCTTATGCACCGATTTTAAGATTTGTGGCGGTTGAGACATCACAGAAGCAGACCGATCACATCAAAGCGGCGAATTTGTATTTTTTTGAAAGACGCATGGCGGCATATCACACACCCATTTTGGTGGATTGTCAAAACAAATTACAATCAGATTTTAATCAAGCACCCAGCTGGGGTAAGACACCGATGACCGATGACATCGTTAAAGCAGTTTGCCAATGACATAAAAGCTGATTGATATGATGATAAATGAGCCATCTATTAAGCCATTTATGAGTCGATAATTTTAGTGCATTATTTAAGTTTATTCAAATTAAGGACAATTTAGCTTTATTTGACACCTTAAGGTTGTACTTGCTCGAATAATACAGCGTAAATCTAGCCTGTTTGGGGCTTAAGCTAATCGTCTATATCCATATACCTAGTCCATATCTGCTTTATGGGTGGTAGTTGCTTTAATCTTTTAACCAGTAGGATATCTTTTTTTAACTTGGTGCTTTTTTTAAGGGATAATAAAACTTTGCTTTTGGCAACTTTAATAAAGCTAATATTTAAATTATCGATATTTATGCCTTGACTTATCAGTTAATTGATTTGGTTTTTCTTGCATTTTAACTTTTGTAATGGCTTAAGCTTTATACATAATTTTTGAGATAATTGAACCACTTAGACTGTGTTTTGGTAGTTAATGGATATTATTAAGCAGGTCAGCTTAATGATGTTTGTATTTATTACTTAAGATAGATGACGAAAAGCAGGTTGTCGTGGTAAACTATGCCAAGCTTTGCTCAAGATGAGATGGGTGGGTTTATTTGCATAAACGCGGGTGAGTGCGATAAAAGCCGAATAAGACACTTGGGCTATATCGTGGATAATACAAAGAAAACGGAGCAATCATGCAATCAAATTCATTTTGGATCTTTGGTGTACTAATTTTATTATTAGGTATTTTTGTGCTGGTAAAGCAATTTATGCCAAAAAATAAAGCAGCCATTAGTCAAGATGCCATCCCATATAAGAACGGTGTGCCAATTACACCACGCAGTGAGCGTCATAAAGTCAGAGAGCTGGTGGAAGTGAAATCAGATGATGCGTTATCAAATATGGCGGCAGTGGCATCATTTCAGCCTGTATCAGACCACCCACAAGAATCTGTGATGCATGTAGAGACTGTAGAAGAGTTTGAACAAGATTCGCCAATCTTAGCCAGACATCTTAGTAAGCAGAGTGCTTTTGAGCAAAATAATGATCCTTTAATGAATGCACAAAGCACAATCACTATCATCATTAGCCCCCGTGATGGCGGTGTCGGCATTTCTGGTCGAAGAATGCTAGAACTTGCTCACACTTATGGGCTAAAATATGGTGTGATGAATATGTTTCATCGATACAGTAATACAGATGGTACAGGCGATCTATGGTTTAGTGCGATGGGTATTACTTATGATGGCGTGCTTGCGTTTGATTTAAATACATTGGCAGATGATCACTTTACAGGATTGGCGTTATTCTTATCTTTGCCACACCCTTATGCACTTCGTGGTTATGACAGCATGGTCGGCATCGCTAAAATGATAGCCGATGATGTCAATGCTGATCTATGCAATGAAGAGATGCATCTGATTGATGACGCTTATCTTGCCAGACTGCGTGCTGAAGTGGCAAGCTATAACAGCTAAATTATCCTGATATAAAAAAGCCTTGTTCGAGCAAGGCTTTTTTAGTGGAAGTTTTAAGTATTGTGTGCTTTTGTACCAAAAATTTTATCGCCTGCATCGCCAAGCCCCGGAATGATATAGCCATGTTCATTGAGATGGCTGTCTAGGGCGGCGGTGTAGATTTTCACATCTGGGTGTGCGTCATTAACAAGACGCACGCCTTCTGGGGCGGCGACTAATGCTAGGGCTTTGATGTTTTTGCAACCGTGTTTTTTGAGCATATCAATGGTGGCAACCATACTACCGCCTGTCGCCAACATGGGGTCTAAGATGAGTGCAGGGCGTTGGTCAATGTCGCTGACAAATTTTTCAAAAAACGGCACAGGCTCTAAGGTTTCTTCATCACGCTGTAAACCTACCACCGAAATCTTGGCGGTGGGCAATAAATCTAGCACGCCATCTAGCATACCGATGCCTGCTCGCAAAATTGGCACTAAGGTTACGGTTTTACCTTTGATTTGTTCGCCTTTTATTTCACCGCACCAACCTTGCATGGTGAAGGTTTCTGTCTCAAAATCACGGCTTGCTTCGTATGCCATCAGCCTGCCTAGCTCTTTGGTGAGTGTGCGAAATTCATAAGTGTTGCAGTCTGCTTGACGCATGATTGATAATTTGTGGCGAACCAAAGGGTGGTCTATCACATGGATATGTAGTGGTGTGGTCATGAGTTACTCGTTGGCTAGTTATTAAGGTTATGTTGATTTGTGTTGATGAGTGTTGAGTGATTTGCCGTCATTTAATATGCCAATATCAACCCATCATCAAAGATAAGGCTTGATGTCAGTCGGTATTTTTTTTGGGTCGCACCCAATCATCAATCGCCACTTGTCGCCCACGAGCAATGACGAGCGTGTCATCTTGGCAGTCTTTGGTAATTACACTACCGCCACCCACCGTTACTCTATCGCCAATGACAACAGGGGCGATGAGCACCGCATTTGAGCCGACACGCACTTCATCGCCAATCACAGTTTTGTATTTATTCACGCCATCATAATTGGCGGTAATCGTGCCTGCACCGATGTTGGTTTTTTGACCGATGGTCGCATCGCCCAAATACGCCAAATGATTGGCTTTGGCTCCTTGTGCCATTTGCGTGTTTTTGAGTTCAACAAAATTGCCGATATGCACGCCATCTGCTGTGATTGCCTGTGGTCGCAAGCGAGCAAAAGGTCCAATTTGGTTGTGTTCGCCCACCGAAGCATGATCAAATAAGCTGTATGGCAAAATGATGGTATTGCTGGCAATTTCGCTGTTTTTGATGATACAGCCTGCTCCGATGATGACGTTGTCGCCAATCTTGCAGTCGCCTTCAAAAATCACGTTGATGTCAATCTGTACGTCTCGTCCGACTTTTAAATCCCCCCGCAACTCAAAACGGCTTGGGTCTATGATGTGTACGCCATTTTTCATCAGAATTTCGGCTTGATGACGTTGCCAAGTGCGTTCTAGATTGGCAAGTTGAATGCGGTCGTTCACCCCTTCAATCTCAAAGGCAAAAGCAGGCGAGACGGTGGCAATATCAATGCCATCATCAACCGCCATCTTCACAATGTCGGTCAAATAATATTCGCCTTGGGCGTTGTTATTGGTGAGATTGTTTAGGTATTTGTGCAAAATTTCATTGGCAACGCAGTATATACCGCTGTTGATTTCTGTGAGCTGTTTTTGTGCGTCGGTTGCGTCTTTTTCTTCAACGATGGCGATGATTTTGCCGTCTTTACGGATAATGCGTCCAAGTCCAAATGGATTGGTCATCTGCATGGTGAGCATGGCAAATGGGGCGTTGCTATCTACCAGTTTTTGGAGTGTGTCCGCCCCAATCAAAGGCACATCGCCTGATAGTATTAGGCTTTTACCGTCTTTTGGTAGGTGGGGCAATGCCATCTGTACTGCATGACCTGTGCCAAGTTGCTCGGTTTGTTCTACCCATTCAATCGGCTCATCGGCGAAGGCATCTTTGACTTTTTGACCTTCAAAGCCATAGATGACGATGTTTTTTTGGCTGTTGATTTTTTGGGCGGTCATCAAAACGTGTGCCAACAATGGCTTACCTGCCAAAGGTTGTAAGACTTTGGGTTTGGTTGATTTCATGCGTGTGCCTTTGCCAGCTGCCATGATGATGACGTTTAATGACATACTTTTTCCTAAGATTTTTAATTGTTTGATGTTGTTTTATTTTAACATATAATACCGATGAGATTAAATTGATTTTATGAAGGATTGGTGTGATGAAAATTGCCATCATTGGGTTTAGTGGGTCTGGTAAGTCTACCTTGGCAAAATATTTGGCAAAGGTCTATGGGCTGTCTGTTTTGCATTTAGATGCCGTGCATTGGCTACCTAATTGGCAGGAGCGACCACTTCATGATAAGCAGTGTGTGCCATAGATTTTCATGCCGCTTTTACTGAATTTATTATTACACAGGCAACTTGGGTAAAGGACTTCTAATTTGTGTCTTTATAATTGCCAGATACCAATTTTATTCAAATTGTCTTTTGGTTTTGTTATAGCATACTTTTTAGACCGTCTTATTTTTAATCAAGCACCACTTCAAAAATATTAGGATAAAGTTTGCCTGTGATATAAAAGCGGTTGTCCTTGATGTGGGCAATGCCGTTTAATACGTCCATGTGTTGGCGTTGTGCTTTGGTGAATGTGGTATTTAGTAGCTGTGTGGCATCATAAAGCTTCACCACATCGCCTGTGGCAGGGTCAATTTTGATGATGAAATTGCTTTGCCAAACATTGGCATAAATAAAGCCGTTGGCAAATTCTAGCTCATTGATGAGATGAACAGCCTTGTTTTGATAACGAATGGGCAGATTGCCGATGAGCTTAAACGTTTTGGCATCTCTTAATTGTATGACATCTGTGCCATCAGACATATAAAGGATGTCTTGGTCTTTGTAATATGCCAAACCCCAACCTTCGCTGTCATAGTGTGCCTTGGCGATGATGTGAAAATCCTGAGCATCTCTTAAAAAAGCGGTATGCTCTTTCCACGTCAGTTGCCAAATGCCATACGGCGTAACGCTCGCCCCTTCGCCAAAATACTGCTTGGGCAGATGTGCTTTGATGGTGTATTTGCCAGTACGCAGGTTAAATACGCCAATGCTAGATTTGCCATACCGCCCTGTCGCCAAGAGTAGGCGGTCATCGTCTAGGCGTTCTAAGCCTTGGGTGAAAGCGGTATTATCACTGGCGTATTGTTTGATGAGTGTGATGTTATGTTGGGCATAAGCTGTACCAACTGACAAACCAAATACTAAGGCGGCGATGGATAAAAAACGAGTAATCATGATTGAGTCATTCATAAAATAATCTACCATATCATAGCGGATTTGGTAGATTTTTGTTTCGATTTTTTAAATTATTTGTTGGTATTGTTGATGAATGATGGGTTTAATGCCTACCCCCAGACCCGATGGGTGATTTTGACCAATCAAATCCAAAAGCGTTATCACGATAAAGTGGTCATCTAAATAGCCAACAACAAATTGATGAATTTATCCAATCACTAAGATGATGATAATCATCAAGCATAGGGCGATTGCTGTGCTACAATAGTCATGTTTTCAATTCATGCTTTCAATTCATGCTTTAAATCAACACGTTAATTGGAAGCAACACGTTAATTGACGCTTTTTTATCTATCACCATGCCAAATACCCCCAATACCCCAAACACCCCAGAGTACGCCCACAGCCGAGTGCCGAATGACAAGCTGATGGGCGGTGGTCATTTTGCCGCCAGTTATGGTGCTGAACACGTGGCAGGTGGGGAGTTTGTCGTGGGGGCAGCGTTTGCAACGTGGGGTGCTTCACCATCTGCGGTATTGGGCGGACTGCTGATTGGCAATGCCTTGGCGGTGCTAAGTTGGGCGTGGGTATGTGCCCCTGTGGCGGTTAAGGCTAGGCTTACGCTTTATGAATATTTGGCACGCATGATGGGCGATGGTTTTGTCCGCACATTTAATCTACTAAGTGGGCTGATTTTTGCGGTGATTGCAGGTGGTATGCTGACCATTGCCGCTCAGGCAGTGCAGGGCTTATTTGATACCACAAGGCAGGTCTTGTGGTATCCGACCAGTGTGGGCTTTGTGGTGTGGGTAGCGGTGTTTGGGGTGATGGCGGTATGGCTTACTCTAAAAGGATTTTTGGGTTTGACTCGCTTTGCCAAATATGTGTCGCCTTATCTTTTGACGGTGTTTTTGGTGTGTATTGTGGCAAGTGTGCCGTTTTTGTGGCAGGCTGGACAAGCACAAGGCATACGATTTATTGATATTTTTAGCCATTACATCTGGACAGGGCAGGTGGCTTATGGCGGTCATGACAAAGAGCCGTTTGGCATTTGGCACATCGCCGTCTTTGCTTGGGGGCTAAATTTGCCCTTGCATTTGGGCATGGGCGACATGAGTACGCTTAGATTTGCCAAAAAGTGGCAATATGGCTATTATTCGGTATTTGCGACTTTTGGTGGGCATTTTGTGGCATGGATTGGTGCAGGTATGCTTGGGGTGGTGAGTGCCATGTTGGTCGGCAGTCAGGTTGGAAAACTAGACATTGGTGGGGTGGTTGTACCAATGCTTGGCGTGGCAGGCGTGCTGGCGGTTGTGTTTGCGTCTTTGACGACCGCTGTACCCAGTCTGTACCGAGCAGGTCTTGCTTTTGATGGGGTATTTGGCGATTTTGGTTTTCGCCGTGCAGTCATTTGGGTGGGGGTGGTCATCACGGTGGTGGCGACTTTTCCTTTGATTTTTCTGAAATGGCTAGATTTGATGGCGTATTTTAACATCATCATGGCACCTGTGGGGGCGATGATTGCCTGTGAGCATTTTATCTTGCCCCATTTGGGCATACGTCCGTTTTGGCAGACGACAGGTAACAAAACGGCGGTCGTCTCATGGGCGATGGGTGTGATTTTGGCATTAGGGTTGGTGATGGGTGGTGTGCATTTGTTTTTTGTATTTGTGCCTGTGTGGGCGGTGTGCTTTATTGTGTATGGCGTGGGTGCATGGCTTGAAAATGCCCATCATCGGCTACCCCTATCAGCACAGACACTATACCAAATGAGCTATGGGGCAGATGATGGGGTGGATAATGATTTATGCTCCACCACCCAAATGACCAAACACCCTGATAAAACTTTGTGGCTTAGAGTGCTGATTTTATTTATGATGGTGCTGTGGTGCATGGTTTTGTATGTTGGTGTGGCTCATCATCAGCTGTTGATATTTCAGCAGGGGCTTTTTGTGTTGACGGTGTTGTATTTGTGTGTGGCAGGTTGGCAATTAAGACTTGCTACGCCTTGACGGTGTGGCTAATTGGCTCAATAATCGTGGCTAATATTCATGTCAAAACATAAAACGACACATAAACAAAAGCCCACCCCAAGATGATGACAAGCACCGACATCAGTCCTGCCAAGACATCATCAATCAATATGCCAAATCCGCCAGAGACATTGTTATCCACCCACTTGATTGGAAATGGCTTTACAATATCAAAAAATCGAAACAGCACAAAGGGAATGATGAGTAAGAAAATCACACTTGGGTGAATGTATTGCCAAAATGGGCTAAAAGTTGGATTATAAATTATATCTTGTACCAGCCACGCTGTCGGCAAAAGGGCAATCCACACGCCCACCCATTCATCAAAGACGATGTGTGGGTCGTCATGGGTATTCATTAAAGCAGACGTTTTGCCACAAATATAACTACCGACCAAAAAGCCGACAATCGTAATCGCCAAAAACCCCCAAAATCCCAACGCAAACATCGGCAAAGCAACAAGCAGACCGCCCACCGTTCCCCATGTACCGGGGGCTTTTTTGGGCAGACCTGACCCAAGTCCAATGCCAAGCCAGTACACGCATTTTTCAAAGGCGGTGGCGGTGGGCGGACAGGGCGGACAAGGGTTTGATTTGGTGATGTCGGGTTTGTGGTTCATAGCTTAGTACCCATTATTTTGTAATCTTTGTTCTGCTTTATCTATTTCATAGGCATGTTCAAAATTTCTTGTGCAAGTTAGATATGGTCTATATTTCTTGTTAATTTTTTTTGATGTTCCATTACTGTAATAGATTTCATCATAATCAACCAATCTATTGTGATAAATCATTTCTCCACCACATATAGGACAAGGGTTGGCAATAATTTTTTCCACAGCAATTACTTTGCCAAATCCATTTATTGCATAACCTTTCAGCCAAGTTGGTAAACGGATTTGTTTTTCAGCAATATTTTTCAACCACGCCAAAAATAAGAAAAAAGGAATAAAAATTAGCACTGGAATAAAAATATAGTAGCCAATACCAGTTTTATAAATACTTTCAAAAATCAGGGCAATGATTGATAGTATCGCTAATATTGATGAAGGCACACTCAGCCAAGTTAGAGTAGCAAGAGTAAAGGGACTTCTCCATAAAGGCTGGGCATCATACGTTGCTTCGAATTTTGGCTCACTATTATCCTTGATATAATAATAGCTGTTATTGGTGCTATTATCTGTGTTGTTTATTATGGTTTTGTCATTAAAAACTGCCCCACGATAATCATTTTTTTGCTCCACTATTAACTCCAATCGATAATCTTTAAAAATTAAAAATGCTCCCAACCCTTTATATTAAAATCTAACGTTTGCCCTTGATAAGTTAATATTAACCCCTTATCCGCCACTATTTCCCCAATCGGATAAACCGTGAAATCAGGATAATGCTGCTCAAATAACGCCAGTTTATCAGGCGAGATGGTAAAGCACAATTCATAATCATCACCGCCATTGAGTTGATGTTGCCATTTTTGAGCATTTGGCAATTTTTGCAGCAGTGGATTGGCCGGGATTTTTTCTAAATGCAAAATCGCTCCGACTTTTGAAGCTGTCAAAATATGCCCCAAATCTTGCCCCAAGCCGTCTGAGATGTCAATCATGGCAGACGCAAAACCACGCAAAGCCTGCCCCAGATGTAGGCGTGGCATGGGGTATTGCAAGGCGGTCATTAGCTCGTTTGACAAATTATCCAAGCTGTTTGGCGTGGCGTGTCCGTCTTTATCATGGTTGTTTTTATTGGGCGTGTCCAAAATTTGATGTAATGCAACACTTGCCGAGCCGATTTCGCCACTCACGCAAATCACATCGCTAACCTTTGCCCCATCTCTTGTTATCGCTTGTCCTGTCGGCACAAAGCCTAACGCCGTAACTGACACCGTCAAAACAGGCGAGCTTGTGGTATCGCCCCCAATCAATTCAACGCCAAACGGTGTGCAAATATCTGCCAAACCATTGGCAAATTGACGACAAAACTCATCATTTGCCATCTGTTTGGGTAGCGACAAGCCCACCAAAACAGCATAAGGCGTAGCTCCCATCGCCGCCAAGTCGGACAAATTCACGGCGACAGACTTGAAAGCTACGGCATGGGGGCAAGTTTTTTGCACAAAATGCCGACCTGCCACCAATGTATCTAGACAGCTGACCAGTTCACAGTCATCTGGCACACGGCTTAATGCCCCATCATCGCCAATACCCAAAACCGTGTTTGGGTGTGAGCAAGTGGCATTTTTAAAATGCGTGTAGATTAGAGAAAATTCGGACATGGTGTTAATTTTAGTCTAAAAAAGGGCGAAAGATTTCGCCCCCTTGTGTTATTCACTTTCTTTTTTGGCTTTTTTATCCGCTTTATTGGCGGTGTATTCTAGCTCTCGCACGGCTTTGGCGTATCTGTCTAATATGGCATTGATGAATTTATGAGCGTCTGTTGCCCCAAAGTGAGTGTTTAGCTGTATGGCTTCATCTAATACCACTTTATAGGGAATGTGCAGGCTGTGTTTTAATTCATACGCCCCAATCAGCAAAATCGCCTTTTCAATGGTGTCTAGCTTATCAAAATTACGGTCAAGATAGCCAGATAATGCCATAATCAGCTCGTCTGCTTGGTCTGGGATATTTCTCATTAGCTCATGATAATATCCCAAATGCACGGTGTGCATGGCGTTCTCAGCTCTGGTGCGAGCAACAATGGTGTGTGGCTCATTCCCACCCAACAGATCACGACGTTCTTTGGCGAAACGATAATCGGTCAAAAGCCATTCATACAGACCCTGCACCGCAAAACGGCGAGCCTTGCGAATGGCGGTGTAGCTGGTTTTATAACCTGTGGCATTAAAATCAACTTCTTGGGGCGTTTGGTTTGTCATAACTTACCTTAAAAAATAATACTGCATTAAAATCATCTTTTAATGGGAATGATGGAAATTACCCAATCGGACAAATATTTCTTATGAAATATTTTATTTAGGGCGGAAGATTTTCCACCCCTACGGTTTTATAAAGCAAAATTTATTTACTTAAAATTTTAACGCTTAATTCGGTTAAATTTTAATGCTTAAAATGCTTAAATCGCCTTTAACACACTTGCCATCTCAATGGCGGTCATGCCAGCTTCATAGCCTTTATTGCCTGCTTTGGTGCCAGCACGTTCAATGGTCTGCTCAATGTTTTCGGTGGTTAAAATGCCGTTGATGACAGGAATGTCGTGATGAAGAGCAACCTGTGTCAAACCCTTGGCAGACTCGCTTGCCACAATGTCAAAATGCGGTGTCGCCCCACGGATAATCGCACCAAGCACCACGATGGCATCAAATTTGCCTGTGCTTGCCAGACGTTTGGCGGTTAGGGGTAGCTCAAACGCCCCCGGCACACGCACCACTGTGATATTCTTGCCTGATACGCCGTGGCGAATGAGTGCGTCCAACGCCCCTTCTACTAGGCTTTCTACCAAAAAGCCATTAAAACGACCCACAGCGATACCGATGCGTAGGTCTTTATTATCGTCTAATGCACCGTCAATATTTGTGATGTCGGCATATTGTGTTTGATAGTTCATGATACTTGCTCGCCAAATTGAGTGATAAACCAATCATTATAGCATGATTTTAGCGGTTTGACACTTGGGGGCGACATTATAGTCGCACCGCAATGCCTTGGTTTGCCATAAATTCTTTGGCTTGTCTGATGGTGTAATCGCCAAAATGAAAAATGCTTGCTGCCAATACCGCATCTGCTTTACCAAGCAAAACCCCATCTGATAGATGTTGTAGATTGCCCACACCGCCTGATGCGATGACAGGAATGGCGACACGCTCGCTGATGGCACAAGTGAGTGCCAAGTCATAACCTGCCCGTGTGCCGTCTCCGTCCATGCTCGTTACCAAAAGCTCGCCTGCCCCACGTTCTGTCATCTGTACTGCCCAGTCAATGGCATCAATGCCTGTGGGCTTGCGACCACCGTGAGTAAAAATCTGCCAACGACCATTGCCAACTTGCTTGGCATCAATAGACGCCACAATGCACTGACTGCCAAAACGGGCGGCAGCATCGCTGACCAAATCAGGATTGGTGATGGCAGCAGAGTTAATGCCGACTTTATCCGCCCCTGCATTTAGTAGGTTGCGAATGTCGTCAATCTTACGCACGCCACCACCTACGGTGAGTGGAATAAAGATGTTTTTGGCGATTTGCTCTACCATGTGGTAGGTCGTATCTCGTCCGTCTGATGTGGCGGTGATGTCCAAAAAGGTAATTTCATCTGCCCCATCGTCATTATAGCGAGTGGCGACAGCGACAGGGTCGCCTGCGTCTTTGATGTCCACAAAATTGACACCTTTGACGACACGACCATTCTCAACATCAAGGCAGGGGATTAGGCGTTTGGCTAACATAATATTTTCCAATTAACGTTAAATAAAGCTATTATACCTTAAACTTTGGTAAATTTAATCCAGTCAAAAAGTTGATTGTTATCATAAGTATAACCTAACAGTAAAAAACAGTTGCATTTTAGAAAAAAGCCACTTACAATGATTTTTGCGCAATTTTACCATCCTAACTAAAAAAGGATTTTAATATGAAAAACTTATCTAAAGTTGCAATCTTAGCAAGTAGTATTGCATTGATTAGTGCTTGTGGCAATCAAGACAAACCTGCTGAATCTGCAGCAGATGCCACAGCTACCACGGCGACATCAACTCAAGGCACGCTTGATAAAATCAAAGAATCAGGCACGATTGTGCTGGCTCACCGTGATTCTTCTATCCCGTTTTCTTATATCGCTGACAACCCAAATCAGCCAGTTGGCTATGCACACGACTTACAGCTTAAAGTTGTAGAAGCACTCAAAGAGCAGCTTGGCATGCCTGACTTAAAAGTGCGTTATAACTTAGTGACTTCTCAAACTCGCATTCCGCTTATCCAAAACGGCACGGTGGATTTAGAATGTGGCTCAACCACAAACAACACTGAGCGTCAAGGGCAGGTGGATTTTTCGGTGGGTTTCTTTGAAATTGGTACTCGCTTGCTTGTCGCTAAAGGTTCAGACATCAAAGATTTTGCCGACCTAAAAGGTAAGACGCTGGTAACCACTGCTGGCACGACATCAGAGCGTTATATCAAGCAGTATAATGACGAAAATAAGCTTGGCATTAACATTGTGTCTGCCAAAGACCATGGCGAATCTTTCTTGATGCTTGAAAGTGGACGTGCGGACGCTTTTATGATGGATGATGTGTTATTAGCAGGCGAGAAAGCCAAGGCTAAAGATCCTGAAAAATGGGAAATCGTTGGCACACCACAGTCTTTTGAAATTTATGGCTGTATGGTGCGTAAGGGCGATACAGAATTTAAAAAGGTAGTAGATGATACCCTAAAAGGTGTGTATGCTTCAGGTGAGATTAATGACATTTATGGCAAGTGGTTTACCGCACCAATCCCACCAAAAAATGTTAACCTAAGTTTCCCAATGTCAGACAACCTAAAAACCTTGCTTGCTCATCCGCATGACCAAGCTGAACCACAACAATAACTGTGGTTATATCGGTAAAACCATTAAAAACCACTCAATTTTTGAGTGGTTTTTTGGATAAAGCAGACTAAAGGATTTGTGATGAATTACACTTGGAATTGGGGAGTGCTGTGGCAATCCACAGGCATTGGTACCGAAGTTTATTGGCAATGGCTATTGGTTGGCTTTGGCTGGTTATTGGTGGTGGGTTTTTCTGCTTGGGTGATTGCTCTTGTGGTGGGTAGCGTGCTTGGTGTTATGCGTACTTTGCCTAATAAGATGGCAAATACCATTGGTGCAACGTATGTTAATATTTTTAGGAATATTCCCCTACTTGTTCAGCTGTTCTTTTGGTTCTATGTATTCCCAACGCTTATGCCAGTCGCTTTAAAAGATTGGTGGTTCTCCTTATCGTTTAATGCGACAGCGGTTATCTCAGCCAGTATTGGCTTGGGGTTGTTTACAGCGGCACGCATCACAGAGCAGGTTCGCACAGGCATTGAGTCTTTGCCAAAAGGTCAAGCCAACGCAGGTTATGCTTTAGGATTTACCACCGCCCAAAATTACCGTTATGTGCTATTACCCCAAGCCTTTCGTGTCATATTGCCGCCCATGTCATCAGAGCTGACCAACTGCTTTAAAAATGCGTCTGTGGCATCGCTTGTGGGGGTTGCAGAGCTCATCAGTCAGACAAAAACCATCAGTGAATATACCCAAAATAACTTTGAAATTTATACATTTACGACAATCATTTATCTACTGTTTAACCT